>NZ_JDUI01000002.1 GCF_000771405.1 Bifidobacterium pullorum DSM 20433
ACGGAGTTCCGCATCCCCGCGGGCAAGGTCTGCCTGTCGCCTGTGATCGACTGCTGTGACGGGATGCCGGTCTCCTGGACGATCGGAACGAGCCCGAACGCCGAGCTGGCCAACCGGATGCTCCGCGACGCGTGCTCCACGCTCGGCGACGGGGAGCATCCGATCATCCACTCCGACCGCGGCTGCCATTACCGGTGGCCCGGATGGATCCGCATCCGCAAAGAGCACAAGCTGACCCGGTCGACGGGCGCGAAGGGCTGTTCCCCGGACAACGCGGCCGCGGAGGGGTTCTTCGGGCGTCTCAAGCAGGAGTTCTTCCACGGGCGCGACTTCGCCGGCGTCACCATCAAGGGGTTCATCGAACGACTGGACGCATACATGACCTGGTACCGGGACGAGAGGATCAAACTCACTTTCGGCACCAGCATCGCCAAACGAAGACGTGAGCTCGGACTCATGGCATAATCAAAGAACAAGGACACCGGAGTCCAACAAAACGTCACCACCCCCCAACCAACGATTGGAGTGGGTGATATGGCGATTGGCGAACGGATTCACTTTTTCCGTCTCCTTCGGGGGATGACACAGAAATATCTTGGTATGGCGCTGGGTTTCCCGGAGAAGTCCGCCGATGTGCGCCTTGCTCAATACGAAACAGGATCAAGAACTCCTAAGGCGGACCTGACTGCCGCCTTAGCCCAGGTACTGGATGTCTCTCCCCATGCCCTCTCTGTCCCGGACATAGACTCCTATGTGGGGCTGATGCACACCTTGTTTACTTTGGAGGACAACTACGGGCTCAAGATCAGCGAGGTGGATGGAGAAGTCTGCCTGAAGGTCGATGTGCGGAAGGGCAAGGACGCCGCCCGGCTGCATGAGATGCTCTGTTCCTGGCAGCAGGCCGCTGCCATGTTGGAGGCTGGCGAGATCTCCAAAGAGGATTACGACAAGTGGCGCTACCGCTACCCGGAGTTTGATGAGGACCAGCGATGGAAAGAGGTCCCTTCGCAGGGGCTTAGTGATATTCTGATCAATGCATTAAAAGATGAAAAATAAGGGACTACAGATATGGACAAACTACAATATGACAGCCTATATAAATTTCTTGTTTCACTTGGAATAATTCTTATTGCACTTCCCATTGCCGCACTTGTCTATTTACTTAATAGTGAGCCTATCTTAATAAGTCAAAGTGATTTCGACGCATTATCCGAGTATTCACAGCAAATGATTGGACATAGAGATTCTATAACAACATATTTCATCGATATATTCCCTTGGTTTGGTGGCATTTTCATTTGTCTTGGAGTGCTTTTTCTTGGGTATGGCATATACAAATGGACATCAGTTCAAAAAAATCTTGATAAGAAACTTGATGCTGAGGCCACAATGCAAACATTAAGTTTGATGGAAATGAGCGCCAAAGAAGTGGAAGCAAAAGTTGAGGAAGAAGTATCAGAAGAAACGTCTGCGGAGACTGTTGACGAACCACCCCCGATTTCGGAGGATACTCACTTATGTCAAATCAATAGGTATAAGGAAATCGAAGACCTTTGCTATAATTATTTCACTGCTAAATATTCAAGAAACTACACTTTCAAGCAAAATATACGCATGGGTAAATATCATTGCGATTTTATTGGCGTATCCAAAAAGGATAATATCGACTTACTCGTAGAAGTTAAATACTGGAAATCACCAGTGAGCATTTCGGGTAGACTCAAAGAAGTGCTCTATCGTCTTTTCGATGCCGGAGTAAACTACGAAACAATTGCTCATCGAAATTTTACACTTCTTGTTGTTATAGTTACCACGAAAGAACAACTACCTCGCTTGGAAGGTCTAGTTGAAACACATATGAAGCACTTTGATAATAGGATCTTAAATAAACTTGATGTGAAGTGCATTGCAGAGGAAGCACTATAAGAAGAAAAAGAGAGCTAACTGACTAATCAAAATCAGTTAGCTCTCTTTTTATGAATAATGAAAAAGTGTTGCCAAATCGTTGCCACAAAGGGCCTTAACCCCTCAAAAACCCAGTAACTACGGGCTTTTTCGGGCCTCTGAAATCATTCCCACTCAATCGTTGCCGGCGGCTTCGATGTGACATCGAGCACCACACGGTTGATTTGGCGGCATTCATTAGTAATACGCGTCGAAATCGTAGCCAACACATCGTAGGGCACACGGGACCAGTCGGCGGTCATCGCGTCCTCGGAGCTGACCGGACGCAGCACGATCGGCGAACCGTAGGTGCGCTCGTCGCCCTGGACGCCAACGGAATGCACGTCGGCCAGCAGCACTACCGGGCACTGCCAGATGTCACGGTCCAGTCCGGCCTTGGTGAGCTCCTCGCGGGCGATCGCGTCAGCCTCGCGCAGCAGGTCCAGACGTTCCTTGGTGATCTCGCCGATGATGCGGATGCCCAGGCCCGGGCCGGGGAACGGCTGACGCCAGACGATCTCATCGGGCAGGCCCAGCTCGGTGCCGATGGCGCGCACCTCATCCTTGAACAGGGTGCGCAGCGGTTCCACCAGTTCGAACTTCAGATCCTCGGGCAGGCCGCCGACGTTGTGGTGGCTCTTGATGTTGGCCGCACCGTCGCCGCCGCCGGACTCCACCACATCCGGGTAGAGCGTGCCCTGCACCAGGAACTTGACTTCCTTGCCTTCGGCGCCTGCTTCCTCGATGACCTGGCGCTGCGCCTTCTCGAAGGTGCGGATGAACTTCTCGCCGATGATCTTGCGCTTGCGCTCCGGCTCGGAGACGCCCTTCAACGCCTCCAGGAAGTCGTCGGCGGCATCCACGGCGATGAGCTTGATGCCGGTGGCGGCCACGAAGTCGTGCTTGACCTGCTCGACCTCGCCCTTGCGCAGCAGACCGTGATCCACGAACACGCAGGTAAGCTGGTCGCCGACGGCCTTGTGCACCAGGGCGGCGGCCACGGCGGAGTCCACGCCGCCGGACAAGCCGCAGATCACCTGGGCGTCGCCCACCTGGGCGCGGATCTTGGCCACCTGGTCCTCGATGATGCTGGAGGCGTCCCAATCCGAGCCAAGGCCGGCGCACTCATGCAGGAAGGTCTCGATGAGCTTCTGCCCCATCGGCGTGTGCTTGACCTCCGGATGCCACTGCACACCGTACAGCTTGCGCGCGGGATCCTGCATGGCGGCCACCGGCGCGCCCTCGGTGTGCGCAAGCACCTCGAAGCCCTCGGGTGCGGCCTCCACGGCCACGCCATGGCTCATCCACACGCTCTGGTCCGCCGGGGAGCCGTCCAGCAGACCCTCGGCCTTGTCGATCACCGTGGCGGTCTTGCCGTACTCGCCCAACGCGGCCTTGTCCACCTTGCCGCCCAATTCATAGGCCATAACCTGGAAGCCGTAGCAGATACCCAGCACCGGCACGCCCGCCTCGAACACCTTGCGGTCGATGCTCGGCGCCCCCGGTTCGAACACCGAAGCCGGACCGCCGGACAGGATGATGGCCTTGGGATCCTTGGCCAGCATCTCATCAACAGGCATCGAATGGGGCACCAGTTCCGAATACACGTTCGCTTCACGCACGCGGCGGGCGATCAGCTGGGCGTACTGGGCTCCGAAATCAACAACAAGAACCGGACCTGTGGCCATGAAGCTCTCCTCTTTCATCGGGGTGGAGTGAATAGGTCTATTGTGGCGGTTCAAGGGGACATCCGCGGCGGCGCGGCACGCGCGATAAACCGGTTCGAGAATGTCACAACACGCACCATTGCAACCTCCAACACGCCGCATCCGAGCCCGCGAAACGAACGCGCCGAGCGAATCGCAAATCCGTTTTTGCTTGACTTTCCGCCGTTTTCCGGCATATTCCGGCGAGTCTCGGTGTTCACAATCCGGCCACGAAACATGAACAATCCAGTAAATTTTCCTAACAATTTCGAACGCTCGAGCAAAAAATCACCACAAAGTCGCACGTTCCTCGTAGGATTAAGAACGATTGGACGTGGGCTAACCGCGGAATCGCAAGGTTTCCGGAGGTCCGCGACCGACGATAAGTATCAATCGCACAACACCGTGCAGGAGTACAGGAGTACATATGACGAGTCCTGTTATTGGCACCCCTTGGAAGAAGCTTGACGCTCCGGTTTCTGAGGAGGCTCTCGAAGGCGTCGACAAGTACTGGCGCGCTTCGAACTATCTGTCCATCGGCCAGATTTATCTGCGCAGCAACCCGCTGATGAAGGAACCGTTCACTCGCAATGATGTGAAGCACCGTCTGGTGGGTCACTGGGGCACCACCCCTGGCCTGAACTTCCTCATCGGCCACATCAACCGACTCATCGCCGATCACCAGCAGAACACCGTGATCATCATGGGTCCGGGCCACGGCGGCCCCGCCGGCACCTCGCAGTCCTACCTGGACGGCACCTACACGGAGTACTTCCCGAACATCACCAAGGATGAGGCTGGCCTGCAGAAGTTCTTCCGTCAGTTCTCCTACCCGGGCGGCATTCCGTCCCACTACGCGCCGGAGACCCCGGGCTCGATCCACGAGGGTGGCGAGCTGGGCTACGCCCTGTCGCACGCCTACGGCGCCGTGATGAACAACCCGAGCCTGTTCGTGCCGGCCATCGTCGGCGACGGCGAGGCCGAGACCGGCCCGTTGGCCACCGGTTGGCAGTCCAACAAGCTCATCAACCCGCGCACCGACGGCATCGTCCTGCCGATCCTGCACCTCAACGGCTACAAGATCGCCAACCCGACGATCCTGGCCCGCATCTCCGACGAAGAGCTGCACGAGTTCTTCCACGGCATGGGCTACCAGCCGTACGAGTTCGTCGCCGGCTTCGACGATGAGGATCACATGTCGATCCACCGCCGCTTCGCCGACCTGTTCGAGACCGTCTTCGACGAGATCTGCGACATCAAGGCCGCGGCCCAGACCGACGACATGACCCGTCCGTTCTACCCGATGATCATCTTCCGCACCCCGAAGGGCTGGACCTGCCCGAAGTACATCGACGGCAAGAAGACCGAGGGTTCGTGGCGCTCCCACCAGGTGCCGCTGGCTTCCGCCCGCGATACCGAGGAGCACTTCCAGGTGCTCAAGAACTGGCTCGAGTCCTACAAGCCGGAGGAGCTGTTCGACGAGAACGGCGCCGTCAAGCCCGAGGTCACCGCGTTCATGCCGACCGGCGAACTGCGCATCGGCGAGAACCCGAACGCCAACGGCGGCCGCATCCGTGAGGATCTGGTCCTCCCGCCGCTGGACAACTACGAGGTCAAGGAAGTCGCCAAGTTCGGCCATGGCTGGGGCCAGCTCGAGGCCACCCGTCGCCTCGGTGTCTACACCCGCGACATCATCAAGCTGAACCCGGATTCGTTCCGCATCTTCGGACCGGACGAGACCGCGTCCAACCGTCTGCAGGCCGCCTACGAGGTGACCAACAAGCAGTGGGATGCCGGCTACCTGTCCGAGCTGACCGACGAGCACATGGCCGTCACCGGCCAGGTCACCGAGCAGCTTTCCGAGCATCAGATGGAAGGCTTCATCGAGGGCTACCTGCTCACCGGTCGTCACGGCATCTGGAGCTCCTACGAGTCCTTCGTGCACGTGATCGACTCCATGCTGAACCAGCACGCGAAGTGGCTGGAGGCCACCGTCCGTGAGATCCCGTGGCGCAAGCCGATCTCCTCGATGAACCTCCTGGTCTCCTCGCACGTCTGGCGTCAGGATCACAACGGCTTCTCGCACCAGGATCCGGGTGTCACCTCCGTCCTGCTGAACAAGACGTTCAACAACGACCATGTGGTGAACATCTACTTCCCGTGCGACTCCAACATGCTGCTGGCCGTCGCCGAGAAGTGCTACAAGTCCACCAACCAGATCAACGCGATCATCGCCGGCAAGCAGCCGGCCGCCACCTGGATGACCCTGGACGAGGCTCGTGCCGAGCTCGAGAAGGGTGCCGCCGAGTGGAAGTGGGCCTCCACCGCCGCTTCGAACGACGAGGCTCAGATCGTGCTGGCCTGCGCCGGCGATGTCCCGACCCAGGAGATCATGGCCGCCGCCGACAAGCTGAACGAGATGGGCATCAAGTTCAAGGTCGTCAACGTGGTGGATCTGATCAAGCTGCAGTCCGCCAAGGAGAACGACGAGGCTCTGACCGACGAGGAGTTCGCTGAGATCTTCACCGCCGACAAGCCGGTCCTGTTCGCCTACCACTCCTATGCGCACGACGTGCGTGGCCTGATCTTCGACCGTCCGAACCACGATAACTTCAACGTTCACGGCTACAAGGAGCAGGGCTCGACCACCACGCCGTTCGATATGGTCCGCGTCAACGACATCGATCGCTACGAGCTCGTCGCCGAGGCTCTGCGCATGATCGACGCCGACAAGTACGCCGACAAGATCGACGAGCTCGAGGCCTTCCGCACCGAAGCCTTCCAGTTCGCGGTCGACAACGGCTACGATCATCCGGACTACACCGACTGGGTGTACTCGGATGTCAAGACCGACGTGCAGGGTGCCGTCACCGCCACCGCCGCCACCGCTGGCGACAACGAGTGATGACCGCCTGACCGACACGGTCATGTAGTCCCTGAGGGCCCGGGAAATCCCGGGCCTTCTTTCGTATGCCCGTACGTCGGCCTCCGCACGGAAAACATGCGGCACATGTCGGCATAAGAGAACAGGCATGGTTAGAATGACTGTGTAGTGTGAACGTAGTGGTCACACAGAAACCGAACAAGGAGACATCGTGAGTCTTACCACCATCAGCATTCTCAGCCCCGAGGCCGCCAACGGACGCAACGTCGTCGCCTACGGCGTCATCCGTGCGCTCGCTTCGGAGAAGAAGACCGGCGTGTTCCGTCCGGCGGTCTGCAAGAAGGACACCTTCACCGATGTGCTGCTTTCCGCGGCCAATGCCGGCATCACCCGCGAACAGGCCGT
Source organism: Bifidobacterium pullorum DSM 20433 (assembly GCF_000771405.1). Taxonomy (GTDB): domain Bacteria; phylum Actinomycetota; class Actinomycetes; order Actinomycetales; family Bifidobacteriaceae; genus Bifidobacterium; species Bifidobacterium pullorum. The sequence continues at coordinate 6,940 of NZ_JDUI01000002.1, forward strand.
CGGCGTGTGCCCGCGGCGCGCCCGCGAGGACAAGGAAGGCTCGCGCGCCGATATCGTGGCCGCCTATCAGGAGACCGTGGCCGCGGCCGCCCCCGAGGCCATGGTGGTCGTCGGCACCGATCGCTCTGCGGTCAACGATCCCGATCTGTTCGCGTTCAACACCGATGTCGCCGCGGATCTGGCCTCCCCCGTGTTCCTGGCCGTATGCGCCATCGACCGCACCCCGGAGCAGGTCAAGGACACCGTGGCCGCCTGCACCGCCGTGGTGCGCAAGGCCTGCACCGAGGTGCTCGGCGTGTTCGTGACCGGCTGCCCGGATGAGAACGCCGACGAGGTCAAGTCCGCGCTGGCCGGTGACGTCCCGGTCTGGACGATTCCGGCGGTGGACTTCTCCGATGCCGGGCACGCCGACGCCGCCGCTGCCGCGTTCGACGCCCACGTGCCCGCCGCCGAAGTGATCGCGGCGCTGGACGCCCCGTATGCCGCCCCGGTCACGCCGTACGCGTTCCAGTATAGCCTGCTGGGCAAGGCCAAGGCCGACAGGAAGACCATCGTGCTGCCCGAGGGCGAGGAGGACCGCATCATCAAGGCGGCCGACTATCTGCTCGAACGCGACATCGTGGACCTGATCATCGTCGGCGACAAGGACGCGATCCTGGCCCGTGGAAGGGAGCTGGGGCTCAATTCGCTGGACAAGGCCACGTTCCAGGCGATGGACGATGAAGAGGTGCTCTCCCCCATGGTCGCCAAGCTGTGCGAGCTGCGTGCCAAGAAGGGCATGACCGAGGAGCAGGCCCGCAAGACGCTGACCGATGCCAGCTATTTCGGCACGATGCTGGTGGTGCTCGGCAAGGCCGATGGTCTGGTCTCCGGTTCGATCAACTCGACCGCCAACACCGTGCGCCCGGCGCTGCAGGTCATCAAGACCAAGCCCGGCCAGTCGCTGGTCTCCGGCGCGTTCCTCATGTGCTTCAAGGACCATGTGGCCGTATTCGCCGACTGCGCGATCAACCTGAATCCGAACGCCGAACAGTTGGCCGACATCGCCATCCAGTCCGCCGAAACCGCCAAGGCCTTCGGCATCGAACCGAAGGTCGGCATGCTCTCCTACTCCACGCTGGGCTCGGGCAAGGGACCGGACGTGGATCTGGTCGAGGAGGCCACCGCCATCGTCAAGCAGAAGGCCCCGGAGCTGGCCGTCGTCGGCTCGATCCAGTTCGACGCGGCGTGGTCGCCCACCGTGGCAGCCGCCAAGGCCAAGGGCAACGATGTGGCCGGCCATGTCAACGTGTTCGTGTTCCCGAACCTGTGCGCCGGCAACATCGGATACAAGGCCGTGCAGCGCTCCTCCGGCGCGATCGCCGTCGGCCCGGTGCTGCAGGGGCTGAACCGCCCGGTCAACGACCTGTCCCGCGGCGCGCTGGTGCAGGACATCATCAACACCGTGGCCCTGACCGCCATCGAGGCGCAGTGACCCCGGAACGTCCGGGAAACCCGCGTAGGCCTTTCCCGGACCGCTGACAGCAAAAAGCCTCCTCTCGGGGAGGCTTTTTGCATGGCCCATGCACGCGGTTACACCGTTTTGTAGTATCGGGCGAGTACTCTAGATGGTGGAAACCCCGTATCCGCGGGATCAATGAAGCACACATGGAGGATGCCCCAATGGCGAAAACCGTCCTTGTTATCAACTCCGGCTCCAGCTCGATCAAGTACCAGCTGGTCGACCTCGAATCCGGCGAAGGCATTGCCTCCGGTCTCGTCGAGAAGATCGGCGAACCGGTCGACGGCCATTACAAGCATGAGTACAACGGCGAGAAGCATGAGCTCGAGGAGCCCATCCACGACCACGAGCAGGGCCTGAAGCGCGTGCTCGGCTTCTTCGACGAGTACGGCCCGAAGCTGGCCGATGCCGGCATCGTCGCCGTCGGTCACCGTGTGGTCCAGGGCGGCTCGATCTTCCCGAACCCGGCGCTCGTCACCGACAAGACCATCAACCAGGTCAAGGATCTGGCCGTGCTCGCCCCGCTGCACAACGGCCCTGAGGCCGTCGGCGCCGAGGTCATGCGCGCCCTGCTGCCGGATGTCCCGCAGGTGTTCGTGTTCGATTCCTCCTTCTTCTTCCAGCTGCCGAAGGCCTCCAGCACCTACGCGCTGAACAAGGAGATCGCCGACCAGTACCACATCCGCCGTTACGGCGCCCACGGCACCAGCCACGAGTTCATCTCCTCCGTGGTCCCGGATGTCATCGGCAAGCCGGCCGAAGGCCTCAAGCAGATCGTGCTGCACATCGGCAACGGCGCCTCCGCCTCCGCCGAGATCTCCGGCAAGCCGGTCGAGACCTCGATGGGTCTGACCCCGCTCGAGGGCCTGATGATGGGCGGCCGTACCGGCGACATCGACCCGGCCGTGGTGTTCCACCTGATCCGCAACGCCCACATGAACGTGGACGAGCTGGATGCCCTGTTCAACAAGCGCTCCGGCATGATGGGCATGACCGGCCACGGCGATCTGCGTGAGGTCCACAAGCTGGTCGAGGCCGGCGACGAGAACGCCAAGCTGGCTCTGGACGTCTACGTGCACCGCATCGTTGGCTACATCGGCAACTACACCGCCCAGATGGGTGGCGTGGATGTCATCACCTTCACCGCCGGTGTCGGCGAGAACGACGACATCGTCCGCAAGATGGTGTGCGACAAGCTCGCGCCGTTCGGCGTCAAGCTCGACGAGGAGAAGAACGCGACCCGTTCCAAGGAACCGCGCGTCATCTCCACCCCGGATTCCTCCATCATCATCGCCGTCATCCCGACGAATGAGGAGCTTGCGATCGCCCGCAAGTCCGCCGCGATCGCCGAGGAGGGCAAGGATTCCTACGGCAACGTCTTCACCAAGTGAGTAAAAGGCTGACTGCCTGACAGACAACAGGGGCTTCACGGCATCCGTCCGTGAAGCCCCTTCTTTATATCCGAATCAGTCCGCCCGTATATCCGTTCCACCCGGCTAGCGACACCTTTTCAACTGTTCACTTCCATGCCGCCGTCTGGGTACTGTTGAATACTTTGCGACAACCGGCCCGGTTCCGCAAGGTATTCAACTGTTGACTGGTTGGTGCTGTTGCATACTTTGCGTTAATCGGCCGGTTCCCGCAGACCATTCAACTGTTGACTCGTGGTACTGTGCATTACTTGGCGCCCATCGGGCCATTCCCGCAGGGTACTCAACTGTTGGCTTGTTGGCGCTGTTGACTATGTTGCACAAACCGGCCCGGTTACGCAACATAGTCAACAGCAGTCCCGAGAAGGCTCAGCCCAGCATCGCGGACCACAGACCCACGAAATCGGGAATGGTCTTGCGCGTAGTGGCCACATCGACCACCGCGATATCCGGCACGGTCAGACCGATCATCGCGGCGAACGTGGCCATACGATGATCCGCATAGGTCTCCATCACCGCACCATGCAGCCGTTCGCGCGGCACAGGACGGATCTCGATGCCGTCCTCCAGTTCCTCGGCCTCGGCGCCGATTCTCCGTATCTCGCTCACCAACGCGGCTAAACGGTTCGTTTCATGCCCTCGCAGATGGGCGATACCGACCAGCTGGGTCGGGGCATCGGCCAAAGCGGCCAGCGCGGCGATGCTCGGGGCAATCTCCCCCGCCGCCGACATATCGAAACGTCCCAGACCCTGGATCACGCCATCGCCTCGCACCGTCAACGTCGCTGCCGCTGGCGCGCCCTCACCGGGGGCGACCTCGCCCCACGGTTCGCCATCCCATGTAATCTCGGCGCCCATGGCCTGCAGGATCCCCGGCAGCAGGCCGCCGGGCTGCGTGGTCTCGCGCGGCCAGTACGGCACCGACACCGTTCCGCCCGCAATCAACGCCGCCCCCAGGAACGGCGCGGCATTCGACAGATCCGGTTCCACCACGACCCGTTCTGGCAACTGGACCAACCCCTGATGCACACGCCAGCGATGATGCTCCTCATCAGCATCCACGGTGACGCCGGCCGCCCGCAGATCGGCGACCGTCATACGGATATGCGGCAGACTCGGCAGATGATCGCCGGTGTGGCGCAGTTCCAATCCGTCAGGCAACCGTGCGCCGATCAGCAGCAGACCGGAAATGAACTGGGAGGATCCGGATGCGTCGATGGCCACCGTATGCGCCGGCGCATCCGTACCGTCGGATGCCACGGGCGGGGTCAGCGTGAACGGCAGATGTCCCGGCTCCCCGTGGTATTCGATGTGTGCGCCCAGCTGTTCCAACCCGTCCAACACCGGCTTCATCGGGCGAGCGTAGGCCTGCGCGTCGCCGTCGAACCGCACCGGCCCGTCGGCGAACATCGCCAGTCCGGGAACGAACCGCATCACCGTGCCGGCCAGACCGCAGTACACGTCCACGTCTCCTGTGAATCGCCCGGACGCCGGCGGTACGACACGCACCGTCGTCTCATCATCCGGATCGATCTCAAAATCCACGCCCAACGACCGCAACGCACCCATCATCAGATCCGTATCACGCGAACGCAGCAAGCCGACCAGCGTGACCGGCCGCCGCCCCATCGCGGCCAAGATCAGATACCGGTTCGACAACGACTTGCTGCCGGGAATCGTAACGGTGGCGGACAACGGCCGGGTGGCCAGCGGTGCGGGCCAGGGGTTCTGGAATTCACTCATAGTGTCCATCGTATCGGGAAACGACGGCGATTTCGGGAAAATGCTTACCATGCGGAGCGAAGCCTGGTCGACCGTCGGGCCGATCGTCAACGGTCGGATGCCACGCGGGATTCCAACGGTTCGTCCACGGCGTCCGCGCCTTCCGCGGCCAACTGCAGGTGGACGACCTGTTCCTGGATGCGGTCGGCCTCCAACGCGGCGATCTGCCGGCAGAACACGATGAACCATCCGAAGAACAGCATGCCCAACAGCAGCTCCAGATTGGTCATCGAGGTGATGTCATACCGCCAGACGACCACCGCCACCGTGCCGACGACCACGATCAGATCGGAGACCACATACATGGCTTTGGAGAACAGAGGCGCCAACCACGGCAGCGCGAGCAGCAGCACGGCGGCGATGCCCGGCAGGCTGAAGGCGAACGCGTTATGGGCAATCGGGTGCGGCGTCTGACGGAAGCTGCCGATGCCGATGAAACAGCAGCCGCACGCCGCCAGCAGCACCGACAGTATGGCCATGCGCCAACGGAACCACGGCAGGTCCCTGCCCGGCCGGTCGAACCGCCGACGATGCCACAGTTCACGCTGCCGGTACGTGGTAACCAGCTCGGACACGGAGAAGTAGCTGATGACGATCACGCACAGCCCCGCCAGGATCAGCGTGGTGTTGAACATGGACGCGGCGAACGTGGTGCGGTCGCCGAGCCGGGAGAAATTGTTGACGAACCACCACGGGTCATCGGTGGTCATGCCCGCTCCCCCGACGCCCGCAATGACGAAGAACGGCAGCAGTGCGGCGAGGGTTTTGGCCCGCATGGCCTGGGCCTGCACGAAGGTCAGATAGCCGACGACACCGGACAGGCCCGCGCACGCGCCGACCAGATATCCCACGAACATCTGTGTGCCGATGATGCCGTTGGCGATATTGAGAATCAGGAAGGAGGTCAGGAAGGCGGTGGCCGCGTACACCACCGACAACGCGAACGTTTCCGCGACACGGCGGATGGGAGCGAACCAGCCGTTACGCAGCGTGAACGAACTGGATCCCCTGATGTATCCGCTGCAGAACGAGATGACGCCGCAGGCCGCGACGATGCCGGAGCAGACGGTGAACAAACGCTGGCTGATCTGCCAGATGGCCGGCGCCAGCATCATATAGAGCGACATGGCCAGACCGCCCATGATGGCGCAGAACAGGCACGACACCAATCCCGCGGTTTCGGCTCGCTGGTGTCGTCCCATACCTTGTGCTCCGATTTCCGTACTTCGCAGTCCATGCCGAACGGGCGCGCCCGGTAAGCCAGGGCACCCGCCGACGTGCACCATGATAGTCCATGCCCGACATTGTCGACAGGACCCTGACATGCACGCCGCAGGATCAGCCTCAAGAGGTCCGGGGCTCGCCCCGTCCGTCGGGTTCTAGATGGTGCCGCAGATCGCCGCCTTGACGAGCGCGAGGCATTCGCGCAGGAGGTTGTTGGGCAGATACCACGGCGTGGAATGCGCGGGGATTCCCCAGACATCCCCCATGCCCAGGCGTTCGGCCATGCGTGTGGCTCGGAAGATGTGGAAGTTGTTGGTCACGATGCCTACGCGCGCATCATCGTCGCCGATGAGTTCCCGCGAGTTCTGCAGGTTTTCGACGGTGGTCTTCGACTCGGATTCGACGACGATGCGATCGGCGTCGATGCCGGCGCGTTCGAGCCAGCGCGCCATCGCCTCGCCCTCGGAACACGGTTCGTTGGGCCCCTGTCCGCCGGATACCACCACACGGGTGCGCGGATTCTCGTCCAGATAGTCACGGGCGGCGGCAAGCCTGTAGCGCAGGACCACGGACGGCTCGCCGGAGGGACGCACCTGTGCGCCAAGCACGATCAGATAATCAAGGTCGCGCGGCGGTGTACGGTATGCGGTATGCATGATGGCGATGCTCATTATGGAGACGACGGCGATGCCGCAGACCGTCAGACAGCACACCGCGGTGCGGACGCCGCGCACCACGGTGGAGTCGGGCAACGCAAGCGCGAGCGCGCCCGTGCCGCCGCAGATGACGCCGAGGACGTACCACACCAGGAAGAACGCCGTTCCCGACCAGGTGAGCATGATGGTGACACCGTAGATGATGCAGATGACGCCCACCACCAGCAGAAAGACTCCCATGACACCGCCTCGCATGATTCAGCACTCCCCCTTCATGTTCGCGCTTCGTAAAGCCCATTATCGCATAGGGCGTCGCGCTTCCATTGCCCCCTTGCCTTCAGCCATATGGCAACGGTACCCTGGTATGTTCCGTCCTACCTGTGATCTCATCGTCCCCTCGCGAGAAGGACCGGTAGCCTTCTGTGTTACCGAGTGTTAGCACAATTCGGGAAGGCTCATTATTGAGCGGCTGAAATCGTTGGTATTTCAAGGCTTTTGTCGGGCTGACAGGATTTGAACCTGCGACATCCTGCTCCCAAAGCAGGCGCGCTACCAAACTGCGCTACAGCCCGTTTTGCGTCGGTTCCGGTCGTCACCAGTCGCGACACAATGAATCAGTATATCGCACCCGCAGACCTTGCCGACCGCGCAACACACAACACGGGTGGCAGCCCGCTCCGCGAAGCGGACTGCCACCCGTCTGTGCCCGGACCGGCATAAGTCCTAGAACTTGCGTTCCGCTTCCGGTTTCCGGTCGCTCATCAGCAGCAGGAAGCTGCGCGACTGCGCGGTGATGGCGAATCCGGCCTCGTAGTTGAGTTCCGGCCCGTCGGGGTTGTGCGTGTCGACCACCAGCTTCCACTTCTTGCCGTAGCGTTCGTCCGGCAGCGTGAACTGGATCGGCTCGTAGTGGGCGTTGAAGATCAGGATGAAGTCGTTGTCCACCATCTGGTTGCCGTACCAATCCACCTCCGGGATATCCGAACCGTTGAGGTAGATCATCACCGAGAACGCGTGCGTGTTCTGCCAGTCGGCCATATCCATGATCGAACCGGTATGGTCGAACCATTCGGCCTGCGGGATCTTGTCCACCGGGTCGCCCGGCATACGGCCGGAGAAGAAGCGGCGTCGGTGCAGCACCGGATGGCTCAGACGCAGGTGAATCATCTTGGAGACGAACGCCAGCATCTCCCGCTGCGAATCGTCGAGTTCCCAATTCGTCCACGAGATCTCGTTGTCCTGACAGTACGCGTTGTTGTTGCCGCCTTGCGTGCGCATGACCTCGTCGCCGCCGCAGATCATCGGGATGCCTTGGCTGACGAGCAGCGTGGCGAACATGTTGCGCATCTGCCGCTGGCGCAGTTCGTTGACGTCGCGGATGTTGGTCGGGCCCTCCACGCCGCAGTTCCATGAACGGTTGTTGCTTTCGCCGTCGCGGTTGCCTTCGCCGTTCGCCTCGTTGTGCTTGTTGTTGTAGCTGACCAGATCGTTCATCGTGAAGCCGTCGTGCGCGGTGATGAAGTTCACCGAGGCGACCGGTCGGCGCCCGTTCATCTGGTACAGGTCTGAGCTGCCCATCAGACGGCTGGCGAACTCCGGCAGCGTGGACGGCTGCGAGCGCCAGAAATCGCGCACGCAGTCGCGGTACCGGCCGTTCCATTCCGACCAGCTGGAGGGGAAGCCGCCGACCTGGTAGCCGCCGGAGCCGATATCCCACGGTTCGGCGATGAGCTTGACCTGGGAGATGACCGGATCCTGTTCGACGATGTCGAAGAAGGCGGAGAGCTTGTCCACGTCATGGAACTGGCGGGCCAGGGTGGCCGCCAGGTCGAAGCGGAAGCCGTCGACATGCATCTCGGTGACCCAGTAGCGCAGGCTGTCGGTGATGACCTGCAGCGCGCGCGGCGAACGCATGAGCAGCGAGTTGCCGGTGCCGGTGGTGTCGAAGTAGTGCTGCGGGTCGCCGTCGACGAGCCGGTAGTAGGCCTGGTTGTCGATGCCCTTGAAGCTCAGCGTCGGCCCGCGGTCGTTGCCTTCGGCGGTGTGGTTGTACACCACGTCGAGGATGACCTCCATGCCAGCGTTGTGGTAGGCCTTGACCATCGATTTGAATTCGTTGACCTGTTCGCCGCGCTGCCCGGAGCTGGAATAGGCGTTGTGCGGGGCGAAGAAGCCGATGGTGTTGTACCCCCAGTAGTTGCTCAGCCCCTTCTCCTGCAGGAACGTGTCGTTGACGTACTGGTGGATCGGCATCAGCTCGATGGTGGTGACGCCCAGGTTCTTCAGGTATTCGATCACCGACGGGTAGGCCAGTCCCGCGTAGGTGCCGCGGATGTCCGGCGGCACGTCGATGTTGAGGTTGGTCATGCCTCGCACATGCGCCTCATAGATGACCGAATCGTGGTACGGGATGTTCGGATGGCGGTCCGCGCCCCAATCGAAGTAGGGGTTGACCACGACCGATTTCATCGTATGCGAGGCCGAGTCGAGGTCGTTCATCGCCGAGTTGTCCTCGGGACTCTTGAACCAATAGGAGAACAGGCTTTCGTCGCTGTCGATGTTGCCCTCGATGGCGTAGGCGTAGGGGTCGAGCAGGAGCTTGTTCGGGTTGCAGCGCAGGCCCCTGTTCGGATCGTACGGCCCGTAGACGCGGTATCCGTACCGCTGCCCGGGCTGGATGCCCGGCAGGTAGTTATGCCACACGTAGGAGTTCTGCTCGGTCATCTCGATGCGGGTCTCCCGGTCCTGATCGTCGAACAGGCACAACTCGACCTTCTCTGCGACCTGGGAGTAGATGGAGAAATTCACGCCGGCACCGTCGTAATGCGCGCCGAGCGGATACATCGAACCTGGTCTGATCTGCATAGTTCCAGTATCGCACGTCGTATCCGCCACGACACGGTATTGTCTCCAACCGGTTCGCTATCGGCACGATTGCGGCACGTCGCGAATGTCGGCATGATGCCGCCGGCCGGCCGCGCTCAACGAGACAGGCGACGTATCGCCTCGTGCTGGATGGCGATCATCGAATTGGACGACGTGACCCCGGCACGGATCAGTTCCTCCCAGGACACCCACGCCGACCACACATGCTCGTCCGCGTCCAGATGGCGCGGCACGGTGTGCCAACGGTCCAGATGGATGACCATGATATGGGCCAGCTCATCGGACATGCCTTCGGACGAATAGAAGGCCCCCGCATGGTCCACGTGCACGGCCTCGTCATCGTCGGGCGCCACGCCGGTCTCCTCGCGCAGTTCACGCAGCGCGGCGGTCATCACATCCTCACCGGCGTCCATCAGCCCCGCGGGCAGGCCATACGCGAACAGATCCGATCCGGCCCGGTATTCGCGTTCCATAAGGTAGCGGTCGGCAACCGTGTCATGCACCAGCATGACCACGCACGGTGCATGCCTCATCACCTGCCGGCGAACCTCGATGTCCGTACCGTCCTTGGCGTGGAGGGCCAGTCGCATGTCCTCCACGTCGAACACCGCGCCCCGGTATACCGTGTGGCGTTCCAGCACGCTGACCGGCCGGTTCATATCGATGATGTCACCGCTCTGTTCCATGTCCGCCATCCCGTCACCTCACCTGATCGACAACGTCCACGGATCGGTGTTCATACGGTTCCAGTACACCTCCGGCCGCTCCCCCGTGGCCTGTTCCACGGCTTGCGGCACATCGTCCAGCGCGTAATGGAACCACAGCGATTCGATGGCGCTGTGGGGCGTATTGATCAGCATCGGGCGGACTGCGGCGTCCCCGGCGCCCAGTCGTATGCCGCGCCCGCGCATCGACGCCTCGTAGCGGGCCTGCTCGATGGCGTCCGTGGCCGGGTGATGTCTGAGGTCGCTGGTCACGTACACGTCGACGCCGGCGGCGCGCACCTCGTCGAACAACGAATCGCCCGATCCCGGCAGCACCGCGACGCTGCGGACCGGCGCCTCCAACGGACCGCATACCTGCACGCCGAGTTCGGTATGCGGGAGCACGTCCGCCACACGTCGGGCGAACGCCTCCAACGTCATCGGTTCCGGCAGCGCGCCGATGCGCCCCAATCCCACCGGGTGTGCGCAGGAGGGATCGTCGATGGGCACCAGCGGCCGCTGGTCGATCAATCCGAACAGATCGGCGGCCGCCGTACCCGTTCCCCGGTATGAGGCGTCCGCATTGGTATGGCCCACCCACAGCGCGCAACACGCCTGGCTGAGCCTGCGGACGATGTCGCCGTGCACGCCCAGCCCCGACACCTCATGCACCGAACGGAACAGCAGGGGGTGATGGCAGATCAGCAGATCGGTCCCCCGCTCGACGGCCTGCCGCACGACCTCCATTGTGGGGTCGGCGGCGAATTCGATGCGCCGGACCTGTGCGGACAGATCGCCCACGATCAGCCCGGGATGGTCCCACGATTCGGCGTAACGCAGCGGGTACAGCGTCTCCAGGACGTCCACGACCTGTTTGAGCGTCGGCATACGATCTCCTTCCTGTTCCGTGCGCCGTCAGTGTGCAGCCAGCTGCCAGTCCGAACCGATGCCCGTCGACACGTCGAGGGGCACCGCGATGCTGACGGCGTGTTCCATGGCATCCTTGACCAGGGCGGTGACCCGCTCGCTTTCGCCGGGAGCGATCTCCACCACGAGTTCGTCATGGATCTGCATGATGATGCGGCTGTTCACGCCGGCGTCCTTCAACGCCTTGTCCGCATGGATCATGGCGATCTTCATGATGTCCGCCGCCGAGCCCTGGATCGGCGCGTTCAGGGCGGCGCGTTCCGCCGCGTCCCGGGCCGCGCGGTTCGGCGACTTCAACGCGGGGAAATACCGGCGCCTGCCGAACATCGTCTCGGTATACCCGTTGACCCGGGCGTCGGACACGAGGGACTCCAGATAGTCGTGGACCTTGCCGAACGTGGCGAAGTACTTGTCCTTCAGCACATCGGCGGCCGCCGGACTGATCTTGAGCTGCTGCGCCAGACCGTAGGTGCTCAGACCATAGGCCAGGCCGTAGCTCATCGCCTTCACGTGGCTGCGTTGGTCCGGGGTGATCTGGTCGACCGGAACCCCGTAGACCAGACTGGCCACGTACTTGTGGAAGTCGGTGCCCGAGCGGAACGCCTCGATCAGGGCCTCGTCCCCGGACAGGTGCGCCATGATGCGCAATTCCACCTGCGAATAGTCGGCGCTGAGCAGCGCCTCGTATCCTTCTCCCGGGACGAATGCGGAACGGATCTCACGGCCGGCGGCGTTCCGGTTCGGAATGTTCTGCAGATTCGGGTCCACGGAGCTCAACCGGCCCGTGGCGGCGACCGTCTGCTCATACGTCGTGTGGATGCGGCCGTCGCCCTGATTGACCGCGTCGATCAGCGTCTGCACGATCTGCTTGAGCTTGTTCGTCTCCCGATGCCGCAGCAGCGCGCCCAGGAATCCGTTGGCCCGCTCGTTGTTCACCGACTTGACGTACAGGTCCTGCAGCGCGGCCGCGCTGGTGGTGTATGACCCCGACTTGGTGCGCTTGGTGGGCTTAAGCCCCATGTCCTCGAACAATACGGCCTGAAGCTGCTTCGGGCTTTGCAGGTTGACCCGTGTGCCGGCGTGTTCCCAGGCGATCTCCTGCGCCTGGCGCGCATCGGAGGCGAACTGGTCCCGCATATCGGTCAGCCGCTGCAGATCCACCTGCGCGCCGGCCGTCTCCATGCCGTGCAGCACACGGGATGTCGGCAGTTCGATGGTATGCAGCAGAGAGAACTGCCGGCGTTCGTCGATGAGCGGCGCCAACGCGTCGGCCAACGCACGGACGATGGCCGCGCGTCTGATGGTGCCGTCGTCCGGCCCTGGTTCCCGCGGTTCGGAGGATTCCCCGAAATCCAGTTGTCCCTGGGTGGCCTCCTGCTCCTGTTCGAAATGCAGGTCCAGGAAGTGGCCCGCGGCCTGTTCCACCGTTTCGGCGTGGAAATCCGGATGCACCAGATACCCGGCCAGCTTGGTGTCGAACAACGGGGTATCCAGATCGATGCCGGCCGCCGAGAGCATGTGCAGATGTTCCTTGAACCCGTGCACCACCATCGTGCAGTGGTATCGCCCGACCAACGTGCGCACCTCGTTCGCAAGGGCCGGATCCATCGGCCCCTCGATCAGCGCGGCGTGCCGTCCACAGAGTATGACCAGGGTGGTCAGCGTCTCGTCGCCCGGTTTGGACTGCCCCTGCGCATACAGCACCCAGGAGCGGCCGATGTCGGCGCTGATGCCATGCTCGTGGTCGATGCCGGCCCGGGAACCGTCGACCCCGGCCGTGTCGCCCAGCACCTCGGCCAGATGCCGATCGCTCCAGGCACGCAATGTCTCCGCGTCGTCGATGCGAACGGACTCGGGCATGTCCAGCCCATCGGATGCGGATTGGCCGGACGGTTCCGCCCCACCGGAGGCCGCGGGACGCTCGCCGCCGTTGAAGGTCTTGAGTACGCGGCTTTTCGTTCGGGCCCCGAATTCCAGACGCTTGAACAGCGCGTCGACCTCATTGACGTCGAGCGCGCCGAACGCCAGATCGTCCACGGCGACGCCCAGGTCGACGTCCCGGACCAAAGCGTTGACCTTGCGGTTGAGCTTGACCTGTTCGAGATTCTCCCGCAGCGCCTCGCCCTTCTTCCCGCCGATCTCGTCGGCATGTTCGATGATCTGGTCCAGGCCGCCGTACAGGTTGATCCATTTGGCGGCGAATCCGTCGCCCACGCCCGGCACGCCGGGGATGTTGTCCGCGGTCTCCCCGCGCAACGCGGCCAGATCGGGGTACTGTGCCGGCGTCACATGGTACTTCTCCTCGACCGCCTGTGGGGTCATGCGTTTGAGATCCTTGAAATGATGACCCGGATACAGCACGGTGATGTGCTCGTCGACCAGCTGGAAGGCGTCGCGGTCGCCGGACAGCACCAGCGTGCGGTATCCGGCGCGTTCCCCCATGGTGGCCAGCGTGCCGATGACGTCGTCGCCCTCGAATCCCGGTTTTTCGATATACGTGACGCCCAACGCCTTGAGCATCTGCTGGATCAGCGGCAACTGGCTGAGCAGCTCCTCGGGCGCGGCCTCACGCGTTCCCTTGTACTGGGGCAGCAGGTCGTTGCGGAACGTGCCGCCCTTGACGTCGAACGCCACGGCGAGACGGTCGGGATGCTCCGACTCGATGACCTGCGAGAGCATGGTGGCGAACCCCCATACCGCGTTCGTAGGCTGTCCGGAGGACGTGCTGAAGTTCTCGACCGGCAGTGCAAAAAAAGCGCGGAACGCCAAGGAATGGCCGTCTACGACCAGCAGCGTTCCGCGGTAGGTGCTCTCATCCATCGATTCGGGATTAGCGCTCATCACCGGATTCCGGCTTGGGATCGCCGTACTTGGCGATGATGGCGAGGGCGAGACGCTTCTTCGGGATGCGCTGGTCCATGGAGGTCTTCTGGATCCAGCGGAACGCGCCCTGTTCGGAGAAGTCGGCCTTGTCCATCAGCAGACCCTTGGCGCGGTCGACCAGCTTGCGCTCCTCGAGCGTCTCCTCGGTCTTCTTCAGCTTCTCCTCGATCTTCTTGAGCCGTTCCTCGGTCTCACGCAGCTTGTTCTCGCTGCGCTCCACGTTGTCCAGCAGATCGTTGATCTCGGCGAAACGGCCCATGGCCACCTCAAGGGCGGGCAGCAGCTTGGATTCCTCATAGGGCTTGGTCACATACGCCATGGCGCCGGCACCGGTGGCCTTCTTGACCAGGTCCGACTGGGAGAACGCGGTGAGCATCACCACGGGGGCGATGTTCTCGTCGCAGATGATGCCGGCGGCGGCGATGCCGTCCATACGGGGCATCTTGACATCCATGCACACCACATCGGGACGATACTTGCGGGTGAGCTCGATGGCCTCCTCACCATTGGCGGCCTCGCCGACCACCTCGTATCCGTTGTCCTCGAGCATGGCCACCAAATCCATACGGTTGACGGACTCATCCTCGGCGACCACGACGGTGCGCTTGCGCGGGGTTTCATTCTCCTTCGACTTGGCGACGGCCTCGATGTCCCCTTCGGCCGCGGCCTTGATCTCCTCGTCGGTGAGCACGACCTCGTTCATCTCGTCTCCGGGTTCCGCGGTCTTATTCCTTGCAGCCATGCCGACCTCTTTCCATTCCTGATCGTCGAGGTCGCGCGAAGATACCCGACCTCGGGTATTTCATACAGTCGAATCAATACCGTGCCCCCGGTGGGACTCGAACCCACACTGCGCAGATTTTGAGGCTGCTTCCTCTACCAATTGGGATACAGGGGCATATACCAACCTACGGAAATATACCATATCAGCCAGAACTTGCCAACCGACGCGCCGACGTGTCCTGCGGCGGATATGAGAATCGGGGTCCCCGGATAAGGGACCCCGATTCGCGTTCAACGTAGCGTCAACACCGCCGATGCGGCGTCATGCTCACTCGTTGGCGCCAACCGTGTGCACGTAGATCGTGTCGGTGCTGCCGGCCTTGTGCTCGCCCTGGGCGGAGCTCAGGACCACGATCTTGTCGCCGTCGGCGACCTTGCCGGCGCTCTTGAGCACCGAATCGGTGAAGACCATGAGCTCCTTGCGGGACTTGTCATGGTAGTCCTCATCGAGCAGGAACGCCTCGGTGCCCCAGCTCAGAGCCAGCCAGTGGTAGGTGTGCTCGTTGTTGGTCAGGCCGTAGATCGGGGTGGCCGGACGCTCGCGGGAGACGCGGTGCACGGTGGAACCGGTCTGCGTGTAGGCCACGATGGCCTTGGCGTTGAGCTTGTCGGCCAGGTCCACGGCGGCGGACGACACGGCGCCGGTCGACGACATGTCGAGGTTCTTCAGCTGCGGGATGCGGTCGTAGCCGTGCTCGGTGGCGTAGCCGGAGATGCGGCTCATCGTGTCCACGGTGACGGCCGGGTACTTGCCGACGGCGGTCTCGTTGGAGGTCATCGTGGCGTCGGCGCCATCCAGGATGGCGTTGGCGCAGTCGGAGGCCTCGGCGCGGGTCGGGACCGGGGAGTTGACCATGGAGCCCAGCACCTCGGTGGCAACGATCACCGGCTTGGCGTACTGGCGGGCCAGCTCGATGCAGCGCTTGGTGGCCAGCGGGACCTCCTCGAGCGGGCACTCGACGGCCATATCGCCACGGGCGACCATGATGCCGTCGAAGGCCTTGACGATATCCTCAAGGTTCTCCAGGGCCTGCGGCTTCTCGATCTTGGCCACGACCGGGATGCGACGGCCTTCCTCGTCCATGATCTCATGGGCGCGATCGATGTCGGAGGCGAAGCGCACGAAGGACATGGCGATGATGTCGGCGCCGGTCTGGATGGCCCAGCGCAGATCCTCCTCGTCCTTCTCGGTCAGCGCGGGCAGGGACACGGCCACGCCCGGCAGGTTGATGCCCTTGTGCGAGGAGACGGGGCCGGCCACGATGACCTTGGTGTGCACGTTGTTGCCCTCGACCTTGGTGACCTCCAGACGGACCTTGCCGTCGTCGATCAGGATCGGGTCGCCGGCGTGGCAATCGCCCGGCAGGCCCTTGAACGTGGTGGAGGTGATGTGCTCGTCACCCTCGATGTCGTCGGTGGTGATGATGAACTCCTGGCCCTCGGTCAGCTGGACCTTGTCCTCGCCCTCGGCGTTCTTCTTGAACCAGCCGCAACGGATCTTCGGGCCCTGCAGGTCGACCAGAACCGCCACGTTGCGGCCCGCGGTCTTGGAAGCCTCACGCACGTTGTTGTACACGCGCAGGTGATCCTCAGGGGTGCCGTGGGAGCGGTTCAGACGGGCGACGTCCATACCCGCTTCAACGAGCTTGGTGAGGTTCTCGAGCGATTCGGTGGCGGGACCGATGGTATCTACGATCTTGGCTTTACGCATATGGCTGCCTATCCTTCTTGACGTGTGGGGGTCTGACGACCCAGTTGCCACATGACAGTTTACTAGGAAAACCTGAACGGAGCCACTTTTCCGCACGGTGTGTTTGTTAGCGCTCACATTCCGGTGGACACAATCACGGACACGCTTTGCCCGCAGGGATACGCCGCCCGCGGGCAAGGCATCCGGGGGTCGGCCCCGCCGGAACGTCAGCGCTTGGCCTCGGTGATCTGCCTCAGTTCCTTCTTCAGGTCACGGATTTCGTCGCGAAGCCGGGCCGCCAGCTCGAACTGGAGCTGTTCGGCCGCCGTATGCATCTGCTCGCTCAACTGGCGGATCAGGTCGGCCAGGTCTTGGGCCGGCAGCCCCGCCTTGAGCAGCTCCTCATGGCGGCGTTGCGCCTCCTGCCGGTCGGCCGCGGGCGGCACGCCCAGATGGCTGTTCCCCGCCTTGCCGGCGTTGCGGTACCCGCCGGCCAACAGCGTCTGCGTGTCGACGTCCTCCTTGGCCAGCATGTCGTTGACGTCGCTGATCTTCTTGATCAGCGGCTTGGGGTCGATGCCGTGCTCCTTGTTATAGGCGATCTGCCGGTCACGGCGGCGGTTGGTCTCGTCGATGGCCTTGTGCATGGCCTCGGTGATCTCGTCGGCGTACATGATCACCGTGCCGGACACGTTGCGCGCCGCGCGGCCGATCGTCTGAATCAGCGAACGGTACGAACGCAGGAACCCTTCCTTGTCGGCGTCGAGGATCGCCACCAGCGAGACCTCCGGCAGATCCAGGCCCTCCCGCAGCAGGTTGATGCCGACGATGACGTCGATCTTGCCTTCGCGCAGTTCGCGCAGCAGTTCGACACGCCGCAGCGTGTCGACGTCGGAGTGCAGGTACTCCACCTTGATGCCGCGCTCGAGCAGATAATCGGTCAGGTCCTCGGCCATCTTCTTGGTCAGCGTGGTCACCAGCGTGCGTTCGCCGCGCGCCACGCGATCCTTGATCTCGGCCAGCAGGTCGTCGATCTGCCCTTCCACCGGTCGCACCTCGATCTTGGGATCGACCAGGCCGGTCGGGCGGATGATCTGTTCGACCACGCCGTCGGACAACCCCAGCTCGTAGTCGCCCGGCGTGGCGGACAGGTAGACGGTCTGGCCGACGCGATCCAGGAACTCCGGCCATTTGAGCGGCCGGTTGTCCATGGCGCTGGGCAGACGGAACCCGTGTTCGACCAACGTGCGCTTGCGGCTGGCGTCGCCCTCGTACATCGCGCCGATCTGCGGCACCGTGACATGCGATTCGTCGATGACCAGCAGGAAATCGTCCGGGAAGAAATCCAGCAGGGTGTGCGGCGGGGTGCCCGGGTCACGCCCGTCGAAATGCCTCGAATAGTTCTCCACGCCCGAACAGCTACCGACCTGGGCGAGCATCTCCAGGTCGTAGTTCGTGCGCATCGTCAGGCGCTGCGCCTCCAGCTCCTTGTTCTGCTTGCGCAGCTCGGCCACGCGCTCGTCCAGCTCCTCGCGAATGGTGCCCAACGCCCGTTCCATGCGTTCGGGACCGGCCACGTAGTGCGAGGCGGGGAAGATGTGCGTCTCGCTGACGTGGTCGATGACGTCGCCGGTCAGCGGATGCAACGTGGAGATGCGGTCGATCTCGTCGCCGAAGAACTCGATGCGCACGGCCAGCTCCTCGTACACCGGGATGATCTCCACCGTGTCGCCGCGCACGCGGAACGTGCCGCGGGTGAACGCGATGTCGTTGCGCTTGTACTGCATGTCCACGAACCGGCGCAGCAGCTGGTCCCGATCAAGCTGCTGGCCCTCCTTGAGCAGCAGCATGCGCCCGGCGTACTCCTCCGGCGTGCCCAGGCCGTAGATGCACGAGACGGTGGCCACCACCACGCAGTCGCGCCGCGTCAGCAGGTTCGCGGTGGCGGCATGGCGCAGACGCTCGACGTCGTCGTTGATGTTCGAGTCCTTCTCGATGTAGGTGTCGGTCTGCGGGATGTAGGCCTCCGGCTGGTAATAGTCGTAGTAGGAGACGAAGTAGCTGACCGCGTTGTCGGGCATGAGCTCGCGGAATTCGGCGCACAGCTGGGCGGCCAGCGTCTTGTTCGGCTCGATGATCAGCGTGGGCCGCTGCAGCCGCTCGATGAGCCATGCCGTGGTGGCGGTCTTGCCGGTGCCGGTGGCACCCATGAGCACGACGTCGTTCTCGCCGTTCTCGATGCGCGCGGCCAGCTCCTCGATGGCCTGCGGCTGGTCGCCGGACGGCTGATACGGCGACTTGACGACGAACGGTTTGTCGATCCGCTCGATATTGAACCCCATCTCAGACCTCCTGTTCCGTCGCTCGGCGGGACGGCTCCCCGCACCCGGACCGCCACTGCGCCACCAGTGTATCAACAGCATCGAACATCTGTTCGAACGGCTGTTCGGAGTCGATGACCACGTCGGCGATCGCCTCACGCTCGGCGCGCGTGGATTGGCTGCCGATGCGGGCCAAGGCCTGATCGCGGGTCATGCCGCGCGTCGCGATCATCCGGGCGACGCGCGTCTCGACGGACGCCTCCACGGTCACGATATGGTCGAACCGGAACGGCATGGCGTCGATGACCTCCGCCAGCAGCGGCACGTCATGCACGACGATCGGCGGATCCGTCCGGCGCCCTTCGTCCCTCCCCCGGCCCGGGCCATCCCCCGTCCCCGACAACCGTTGTTCGATGCGTTCGGCCTCCCGATAGATCAGGGGATGTTCGATGGCGTCGAGCCGTTCACGGGCACCCGGCGCCGCATCCGCGCCGAACACGTGATCCGCCATCCACGCCCTGTCGAGGGTGCCGTCCGCCCCCACGGCGCGCTCTCCGAATTCCTCGACGATGCGACGCAGCCCCTCGCCACCGGGCGCCACGACCGCGCGAGCCAGGTCGTCGTAGTCGACAACGGATGCGCCCAACTCCCGAAAACGCGCGGCCACCGTGCTCTTGCCCGCCGCGATGCCGCCCGTCAGCCCGACGCGAATCATATGCCCATCACCGTTCGTCATGTATGACATTGTGCCACGACGTGCAACGTCTGCGCCCGCGACGAAGCCGAACGGCAGTGCATCCGCGCGGAAAAACGGGACGGCCCCCGCCGCAGCGGAGGCCGTCCATCGGACTATCGGTTCCCTGGGGAACGAGAGTCGGCTCAGTTCTTGCCGAGCAGCTGGTCGCGCAGGGCGGCGAGCTGGTCGGAATCGGCGAGGGTGCCGGTGGAGGTGGACTCGGACGAGTAGTTCGAGGTCTCCTCGACACGCTCCTGGCGCGGAGCCTGGCCGTCGGCCGCGGCGGACTCGGCCGCGTTCTCGATCTCCTTGGCCACGAACTCCTTGTGCTGCTCCCACAGGTCGTGAGCGGCCGCGTACTGGGCCTCCCACTCCTCGCGCTGCTTCTCGAAGCCGGCGATCCACTCGTTGGTCTCCGGGTCGAAGCCTTCGGGGTACTTGTAGTTGCCCTGCTCGTCGTACTCGGCCGGCATGCCGTACAGCGCCGGATCGAAGTCCTCGGAGGCCGGGTCGACGGAGTCGTTGGCCTGCTTGAGGGACAGCGAGATGCGGCGACGATCCAGGTCGACGTCGATGACCTTGACGAACACGGTCTCGCCCGGCTTGACCACGGTCTCCGGGTTCTCGACGTGGCGGTTGGCCAGCTCGGAGATGTGCACCAGGCCCTCGATGCCGTCCTCGACGGAGATGAACACGCCGAACTGGACGATCTTGGTGACCTTGCCCTTGACGATCTGGCCGGGGACGTGGGTGCGGGCGAAGCGCTGCCACGGATCCTCCTGGGTGGCCTTGAGCGACAGGGAGATGCGCTCGCGGTCCAGATCGACGTCGAGCACCTCGACGGTGACCTTGTCGCCGACCTTGACGACCTCGGACGGATGGTCGATGTGCTTCCAGGACAGCTCGGAGACGTGGATCAGGCCGTCCACACCGCCCAGATCGACGAACGCGCCGAAGTTGACGATGGAGGACACCACGCCCTCGCGGATCTGGCCCTTCTTGAGCTGCGAGAGGAAGGTCTCGCGGACCTCGGACTGGGTCTCCTCGAGGTACTGGCGACGGGACAGGACCACGTTGTTGCGGTTCTTGTCCAGCTCGAGGATCTTGGCCTTGATGGTCTGGCCGATGTACGGGCTGAGATCGCGCACGCGACGCATCTCGACCAGGGAGGCCGGCAGGAAGCCGCGCAGGCCGATGTCGACGATGAGACCGCCCTTGACGGCCTCGATGACGGTGCCTTCGACCACACCATCGGATTCCTTGATCTTCTCGACATCGCCCCAGGCGCGCTCGTACTGGGCACGCTTCTTGGACAGGATCAGACGGCCTTCCTTGTCCTCCTTGGTGACGACAAGGGCCTCGACGGTGTCGCCGACCTCGACGACCTCGTCCGGATCGACGTCCTTCTTGATGGAAAGCTCACGGGAGGGGATCACGCCCTCGGTCTTGTAGCCGATATCGAGCAGGACCTCGTCATGATCGATCTTGACGACGGTACCCTCGACCAGATCACCATCATCGAAGTTCTTGATGGTGGAATCGACTGCCTTGATGAAGTCCTCTTCGGTGCCGATATCGTTGATCGCGACCTTGGTGACTTCCGTGTTGTTCTGTGCCATTAATTGTGGTTTCTGTAACTAGTGGGTGGATAAAATCGTTCTTCAGTTATCCGCGTGCGCCTCACGGCACACACAAGTGCCCAGAATACCGGCAACCATGGCCAAAACCACGGCTCCCCCGAAAACGACACGCCCGAAATATTCCAGCGGCGGCATCGGGTCAGCGGGCCGCCCGTTCCGCCATGTCCACGACATTGGCGAGCAGCATGGCGCGCGTCATCGGCCCCACGCCCCCCGGATTCGGGGTGTACGCCGAACACAGCTCGTAGCAGGCCGGGTCAACGTCCCCCTTGATGCGGTAGCGTCCGGCTTCCTCGTCCCAGACGCGCGAAACGCCTACGTCAACGAGCACCGCGCCGGGCTTGACGCAGTCCGGGCGGACGAATCCGGCCGATCCCACCGCCGCCACGATGACGTCGGCCCTGCGCATCTGCTCGGCGACGTCCGGCGTCCCCGTATGGCACAACGTGACGGTGGCGTTGACGTCACGCCGCGTCAGCATCAGTCCAATCGTCCGTCCAATGGTGATGCCACGGCCCAGCACGCACACATGCTTGCCGTTCAGGTCGATGCCGTAATGGTCGAGCAGCGTCAGCACGCCGCGCGGCGTGCACGGCAGCGGCGTGTCGATGTCCCCGTCGACATGCAGCACCAGTTCGCCCAGATTGTACGGGTGCATGCCGTCGGCGTCCTTGGCCGGATCGATCAGACCGATGATCGCGTTCGCGTCCACCCCCGCGGGCAGCGGCAGCTGGACGATGAATCCGGTGCAGGCCGGGTCGTCGTTCAGTTCGCGAACGGCGGCCGCGATACGCCCGTGATCCGCACCGGCAGGCAGATCGAGCCGAATCGAGCGGATGCCGACATCGGCGCAATCCGAATGCTTGCCGGCCACGTATTTGATCGAGCCGGGATCCTCCCCCACCAGCAGCGTGCCCAGCCCGGGCTCCAGACCGCGGTCCGCCAGCGCCTGAACGCGCTGTCGCAGTTCGTCCTTGATCGCGGCGGCGACCGCCTTGCCATCGAGTTTGGTGGGCATGTGAACGCTCCTTGCTTCGTTGAACCGATGCTCTGCATCGTAGGCTATCGTGGAGTCAGGCCATAATCGACAGCCCACAACCTGGGCGGCGCGGCATGCTAAGGAGCTACGGATATGAAGGGCGCAACACACCGTTGGGGCACAATCGCGGCGATCGCGGCCATATGCGGCATGGTCGCGGCCATGGGCGGATGCGGGCAGGACGGGCGGCAGGCGGACCCCGTGGAACCTTCGGCCGAACCCCAGGGCCCGATCAGCGTGGTCGCCTCGGTCAACCAGTGGGGGTCGTTGGCGGCGCAGATCGGCGGGGACGACGTCTCCGTCACCTCGATCGTGAACACGACGGCGGTGGACGCCCACGATTTCGAGCCACAGTCCTCCGATATGGCCGCGCTGCAGCAGGCGCAGGTAGTGGTCAGCAACGGTGCGGGATATGACGCCTGGGCCACGAAGAATCTGGGCCAGGGGACGGTGAGCGTGTCGGCCGCGGAGACCGTCGGCGCCTCCGAAGGCGACAATCCGCATCTGTGGTTCTCCAAGGACGCCCGCAACGGCATGGCCACCGAGCTGGCCGAGGCGTTCTCCAAGCTTCTGCCCGACAAGAAGGCCGATTTCCAGGAGAGGCTGGCGCAGTGGCAGGACCACGAGCAGGAGCTGGAGGATTCGATGGAGACGTTCTCCCGATCCCATCCGAACGTCACGTACGCGGCCACGGAATCGGTGGCCTACTATCTGATGAGCGATCTGGGGTTCGAGGACCTGACCCCGGAGGGCTATGCGCAGGCCGCCGCCAACGAGGCGGAGCCGGCGCCCGCCGACCTTCAGGAATTCCAGGACCTGATCGCCTCGCAGGGCGTCGACCTGCTGGTGGATAACACGCAGCAGGGCAGCGACGCCTCCGATATGATCACCGAGACCGCCGCGAACGCCGGCATGCCGGTATTCGATGTCAGTGAGCAGATGCCCGAGGAATTCGCCAATCCGACGGATTGGATCGCCGCATTGGTGGAGACGGTCGACGGTCTGCTGCCCGTGGACGAGCCCTCCGAGGATTCCTCCCCATCCGATTCGCAGAACGATTCCGATGCCGGGACCGAGGATGAGGCATCGGACAAGGACCCACAGGATTCCGATGAGTGAGCCGGCTCACGACCGTCACTATTGAGAATTATTGTCAATCTCATTTGGCATACTGAATCAGTCTTCACCATCATTGCCATTCAGGAGCGATCAGTATGCGTCAGCGCAATGCGCAGCCCGAACAGGATGCCCCCTGCGTGATCTTCCGCGAAGCCGCGATACGCCGGGGCGGCCGCATCATCTGGAGGGATGGCGACTTCGAGATTCCGATGGGCTCGGTCACCGCCATCGTAGGCACCAACGGCACCGGCAAAACCAGCATGATGAAGGCCGAACTCGGCCTGCTGCCCCTGGACCACGGCAGCATCCAGGTGCTGGGGCAACCCGCCGGCGCGGCGAACCAACGCATCGGATACGTGCCGCAAAGCTACACCTCGGATATCGATTCCAACCTGACCGCCGAGCAATCGGTGCTGCTCGGGCTGACCGGCACCATGTTCGGCATCCACATCGTCTCGCGCGCCGAACGCGCCAAAGCCAGGCAGGCCTTGGAATTCGTCGGCATCGCCGACCGTGCGGCATACCGGCTCTCCGAGCTTTCGGGAGGCCAGCGGCAGCGCGTCGCCATCGCGCAGGCGCTGGTCAGCGACCCGCTGCTGCTCATGCTCGACGAACCTCTGGCCAACCTCGACATGGCCAGCCAGCGTTCCGTGGTGGACGTGCTGGCCAAACTCAACCGCGAGATGGGCATGACCATACAGGTGGTGGCCCATGACATCAACATGCTGCTGCCGATCCTGACCGGCGCCGTGTACCTGCTGGACGGCCACCCCCATTACGCGGCGTTGGACAAGGTCCTCGACTCCGACCTGCTCACCCATCTGTACGGCACCAGCGTGCGCGTGGTCACCACCCCCCAGGGCGATATGTTCGTCACCCCCGGGAACGGGAGCGGCGAAGCCGTCCCGCAGCACACCCACGACGCAGCCGAGCTGGCGATGATGCACCACCATGAGGGAGGCTCCCGATGAACGGCATTTCGTTCGCCTTCGATCCGAACTGGCTGACCACCCTGTCCGCCCCGTTCATGGCCAACGCGTTCCTGGCCGGCCTGGCCATATCCCTGGCCGCCGGCGTGATGGGCTATTTCACCATCGCCCGGCACTCCACCTTCGCGGCGCACGCCCTGGCCCATATCGGTTTGCCCGGCGCCACCGGCGCGGCGCTGCTCGGCCTGCCGGTCTCGGCGGGGCTCGGCATCTTCGCGCTGGGCGGCGCGCTGGTGATCGGAGCGCTCGGCAAACGCGCCTCGCAGCGGGAGATCGCCACCGGCACCGTGCTGGCGTTCGCCACCGGTCTGGGTCTGTTCTTCTCCAGACTGTCCAGTTCGGCATCCCAACAGATGCAGTCCATTCTGTTCGGCTCGATCCTGACGATCTCAACCGGCCAGATCATCGGTTTCCTGCTGTTCGACGCCATCCTGCTGGCGGTTCTGGCCGTCATCTACCGCCCGCTGCTGTTCAGCTCCCTGGACGAACAGGTGGCCCAGGCCAAGGGCGTGCCCATCGGCGCCATGAACATCGTGTTCATGGCCATCATGGCCGGCGTCATCACCATCGCGGTGCCGGCGGTCGGGACCCTGCTCATCTTCGCGCTGGTCATCACCCCGGCGGCCACGGCCAACATCCTCGCGGCCTCACCGTTCAGGGCCATGGTCCTGGCCACGCTGCTGTGCCTGGTGGCCATCTGGGGAGGACTGGTGCTGTCCGCCATGTTCCCGGCCCCGCCCAGCTTCATCATCGTGGCACTGTCCACGGCGTTCTGGGCCATCGCCCGAGGCGTGGAGGCGCTGCGCAAACGCCGCTGATCCCGGCCGCGGGCCCGACCTCGTTGGGCTCACACCACGTCGGATCCGGCACGCCACACACGAACGGAAGGAGGCCGGCACGTTTCGGTGCCGGCCGCCTTCCGTCGATACGTCACTGCACCGTTCAGGCCTTCTCGGTCACCAATGCGTTGGCTATGGCCGCCAACCCCTCGCCGGTGCCCGTGAACCCCATGCCGTCGGTGGTGGTGGCCGTCAGGGACACGCGGCAGCCCACGGCGGCCGACAACGCGGCCTCGGCCTGGGCACGTCTGGGACCGATCTTGGGTCGATTGCCGATGACCACCACGCTGGCCGTCACCGGCGCGAACCCATGCGCGTCCAATTCCGAGACGACACGACGCAGCATGGCCTCGCCATGGCAACCCGCCCCCGCGGAATCGGCCCCCACGCCGAACAGGGAGCCGATATCCCCCAATCCCGCGGCGGACAACAGCGCATCGATCAATGCATGGACGGCGACATCGCCGTCCGAATCGCCCTCGATGCCGGCGCCATCCCAGGGAAGGCACGCCAGCCACAGGGGGCGATCCGATTCCGGATCGGCGAACCGGTGGGCGTCGAACCCCTGTCCGATGCGCATATCCGAGCCGCTCACTTCCGCTTGGACTTCTTGCCCTCGGCCTCCAGGCGGGCCAGCGTATCCTGCGCCGCCTCCTCGGGGGCCTCGGTGTGATGCCGCTCGTCGCCCGGCTGGGGCTGCTCGTAGCCCAGGTTGACGTCCAGCAGGCGCTGGGCCTCGGACTCCTCGATCTTCTCGGACAGCGCAATCTCGGAGGTCAGGATGCTGCGTGCACGGGTCAGCATGCGCTTCTCCCCCGCCGACAGGCCGTGCTCGTCCACATCGCGCTGAGCCAGATCGCGCACCACCTCGGCGATCTTGTTGACGTCGCCGGTGGCGATCTTCTCCACGTTCAGCTTGTACCGGCGCGACCAGTTCATCTCCTTCTCGACGATCGGCGTGCGCAGGATCTCGAACACCTTGGAGACCTCGTTCGCGTCGACGATGTCACGCACACCCACCTTCTTGACGTTGTCCACCGGCACGTTGATGACCAGACCGTCCGACGACAGCACCGACAGCTGCAGATATTCGCGGGTGACGCCCCGCACCGTCCGTTCGGTGACGGCCTCCACCTTCGCGGCCCCGTGACGCGGATAGACGACCATATCGCCGACCTTGTAACCCATGAATCCTCCGTGAATACGTACGCAAAAACTCGAATAATTATGCCGTATGGCGTGGACTCGTCCATTTTCCGATTATTTTCGACACATTGCCCCACTTATGGGCCGTTCCATGCGTACACTTTTGCTATGACCAATAACATCAACGAAGATATTGTCGCTGTACCCGTCAACCAGGGAGTGCTCGATTCGGTGAGCAACGCCGAGTTCTACAACCCCCATGAAGTGCTTGGTGGCCATCTGGGCATCGGCGCGCACGAGGATTGCGTCACCGTGCGCGTCCTGCGCCCGCTGGCCAAGACCGTCACCGTCATCACCCAGGATGGCGAGTACGAGGCGACCCACGAATATAACGGCGTATTCATGGCCATCGTTCCGGCCGCGAAGACCGATACGGGATATTCCGTGCCCGACTACCGCATCCGCACCTCCTACGAGGACGGCCCGACGATCGTCGAGGACGACCCGTACCGGTACCTGCCCACGATCGGCGAGATGGATACCTACCTGTTCGGCGAGGGGCGTCACGAGCGTCTTTGGGAGACCCTGGGCGCCCACGTCATGCGCTTCGACGATCCGATGGGCGGTGCCGACGGCACCGCCGGCGAGCAGATGGTCGGCACCGCGTTCTCGGTGTGGGCGCCGAACGCCCACGCCGTGCGTGTGGTCGGCAACTTCAACAGCTGGGACGGACGGCGTCACGCGATGCGCGAACTGGGCTCCTCCGGTGTGTGGGAGCTGTTCATCCCCGGCGTGCAGGCCGGCGAGATCTACAAGTACCAGATTCTCAACGCCAGCGGCGAATGGGTGATGAAGGCCGACCCGATGGAGCGTTCGCATGAGGTGCCGCCGCGCACCGGCTCCATCGTCGTCGAGTCGACGCATGCGTGGGATGACGACGAGTGGATGGAGCATCGCCGCACCACCAACCCCCATGACGGTCCGGTCAGCATCTACGAGGTCCATGCCGGCAGCTGGCGTCAGGGCCTGGACTACCGCGGGCTGGCCGACGAGCTGGTCGACTACGTCAGCCAGGAGGGCTTCACCCACGTGGAGTTCATGCCGCTGGCCGAGCACCCGTTCGCCGGATCCTGGGGCTATCAGGTCACCGGATACTATGCGGTCGATTCCCGCCAGGGCGGCCCGGACGATTTCAAGTACCTCGTCGACAAGCTGCATCAGGCAGGCATCGGCGTGATCATGGACTGGGTGCCCGCCCACTTCCCGAAGGACGGGTTCGCCCTTGGTCGCTTCGACGGCACCCCGCTGTACGAGGATCCCGACCCGATGCGCGGCGAGCACCCGGACTGGGGCACCTACGTGTTCAACTTCGGCCGTCGCGAGGTGCGCAACTTCCTGGTGGCCAACGCCTGCTTCTGGCTGGACGAATACCATATCGACGCCCTGCGCGTGGACGCCGTCTCCTCGATGCTGTACCTCGACTACAGCCGCGAACCCGGCCAGTGGCGTCCGAACATCTACGGCGGACGCGAGAACCTGGAGGCCATCGACTTCCTCAAGGAGGCCTGCGCCACCGCGTACAAGAACAACCCGGGCATCATGATGATCGCCGAGGAGTCCACCGCGTATCCGGGCATCACCGCGCCGACCGACGCCGGGGGCCTGGGATTCGGCCTGAAGTGGAACATGGGCTGGATGCACGACACGCTCCAGTACCTGCATGAATCCCCGATCAACCGCAAGTGGCACCATGGCGAGATCACGTTCTCGATGGTCTATGCCTATTCGGAGCATTACGTGCTGCCGATCAGCCACGACGAGGTCGTGTACGGCAAGGGCTCGCTGTTCGGCAAGATGCCGGGCGATGACTGGCAGCGCTATGCGGGCGTGCGCGCGCTGTTCGCCTACCAGTGGGCGCATCCGGGCAAGAACCTGACGTTCATGGGCAACGAGCTGGCCCAGTACGGCGAGTGGAACCACAACGCCTCGGTGGACTGGGACTGCCTGAACTGGGAGGAGCACCGCGGCGTGCAGCGTCTGGTCGCCGACCTCAACGCGCTGTACAAGGACTCCCCCGCCCTGTGGAGCCAGGACTTCGACCCGGCCGGCTTCCAGTGGCTCACCAGCGACGACGCCGACCACAACACGCTGAGCTTCATGCGCATCGGCAGGGACGGCGAGCAGATGGTGGTCGTGGTCAACTTCTCCGGCAACGCCTGGCAGGACTACCAGGTCCCGCTGCCCAAGGGCGGCCGCTGGCGCGAGGCGCTGACCACCGATGACGCCAAGTACGGCGGTTCGGACATCCACAACGGCACCTTCGAGGCCGTCGCCGGCGAATACCATTCGCGCGACTGGTCCGCGAAACTCACCATTCCGGCCCTCGGCGCTGTATTCTTGGTACCCGAGGACTGAAAGGCGGATCACATGCTCACCACGGCAGCACGACAGACGGCACCACACACGGTATTGGTGGTTGAGGACGAGCCCACGCTGGCCACGGCCATCGCCCAGCGCATCACGGCCGAAGGCTGGACGGTGCGCGTGGCCTCGGACGGGGCCAGCGCGGTCCAGGCCGCGTCCCAGCTGAAACCGGATCTGGTGATCATGGACATCATGCTGCCCGTCATGGACGGGCTGGAGGCGACCAAACGCATCGTCGCCGAACGGCCCGTCCCCATCCTGATCCTGACCGCGAGGGATGACGAAGCCGACAAGGTGACCGGACTGGGCGCCGGGGCCGACGACTACATGACCAAGCCGTTCTCGATGCGCGAGCTCATCGCCCGCTGCAAGGCGCTGCTGCGCCGCGTCGAGCGGGCCAAGGCCATCGCCAAGAACTCGGAGAACGAGAAGATCCTCGATTTCGGCTCGTTGGTCATCGATCCGGCGCAGCGCATCGTCACGTTGGACGGCGAGCCGGTCCATCTGACGCCCACCGAATTCGATCTGCTCGCCACGCTGGCACGCAAGCCCAAGTCCGTGCTGACCAGGGAGAAGCTGCTCGAAGAGGTGTGGGACTGGGTCGACGCCTCCGGCACGCGAACCGTCGACTCCCATGTCAAGGCGCTGCGTCACAAGCTGGGGTCGCAGACCATCCGCACGGTGCACGGCGTGGGCTATGCGTTCGAGCCACCGGAGCAGGACGAGTGAGCCCCGCGCACACCCCCAAGCAACCATTCAGGGCCGTTCTGCACACGGAACGGCCCATTGGTTTGCTGGACTCCCTGAAAACCGAGCTGGCCGTCATCATCACCTTCTCCACCGCCATCGCATTCGTCATGGCATGGTTCCTGCTCAAATTCGGCTGGAGTGGGTGGATTGCGATGCCGTTGACGCTCATCGTGGCGCTCGGCATCACCTATTTCTTCTCCCGGGGCCTGACCTCGCCGTTACGGCAGATGACGAACGCCGCCAAGGCCATGGCCGACGGCGACTACACGGTCCGGGTCGAAACCGGGACCGACAGCAACGACGAGGTGGGCCAGCTGGCGCGCTCCTTCAACGAGATGGCCGAGGAGCTGCAGCATGCCGACCAGATGCGGCGGGATATGGTCGCCAACGTCAGCCATGAGCTGCGCACCCCCGTCTCCGCGCTGCAGGCCATGGTGGAGAACATGGCGGACGGCATCGTGGAGCCGACACCGGCGAATCTGGAAAGCATCCTGAACCAGACGCACCGGCTCTCCGATCTCATCGCGTTCCTGCTGGACCTGTCGCGCATGGAGGCCGGGGCCGCGAGCCTTCAGATCGAATGGTTCGATTTCCACGACTTCATCGACGACACCGTGGAACCGCTGGAGATCGCGGACGGCGGACACGGGCACATCATCGACGTGCGCGTGCCCGACGACATCCGCGTGGAGGGCGACCAGGACCGCCTGCGCCAGCTGTTCACCAACGTCATCGCCAACGCGCTCAAGCACTCGGCCGATGGCACCGAGGTCCTCATCGAGACCCACGAGGATACGGAACACGGCATGATCGTGACCAATGTGGTCAACTACGGTTCCCAGATCCCGGAGCAGGCCCGTTCGGAGATCTTCCGCCGCTTCGTCAAAGGCAAGACGGGACCGGGCACCGAATCGGGCGGCACCGGACTCGGCTTGTCGATCGCCCGTTGGGCGGCCCAACTGCACGGCGGCACCGTGACGGTGGTCGACGATCCGCGTGGCGCCGACTTCGAGATCCGCCTGCCCAAATACCACATCGCGGACGACGTCATGGCGTAGCCTGATCCGACTGCGGCGTATACGCCAATGCCAGACAGGTCAGCACACGCAGGCCCGACTCGTTCAGCACCTCCACGCACTGCCGCATCGTCGATCCCGTCGTGACGATGTCGTCGACGACGACGGCGTCGGTGCCGGGGCATCGCCCGGCGTGTTCGACAAGGATCCGTCCACGGACGCGACCGGAACGCCGGCCGCCGTGCAGCTGCACCGCCCGGTCACGCACATGCCGCATCGTCAGCATCGGCACCACCGCCGCCTCGATGCCATGCCGGCGCAGGCCCTCGGCCACTGCCCGCGCCAACGTCAGCGTCTGCCAACGTCCACGCCGACGCAATGATGCGGATGACGAGGGGGCCGGCACCACCGCCACAGGACAACGGCAATGCCCGACCGAGGGGACCAGGTCGGCGGTCAGGGCCGCCATCGCCTCCGAGAACGGACCGTCGCATTCCTCGTCACGATGGTCCTTCCACGCCAGCACCGCATGCCGCGCCTCGCCGCGATACCACGCGCAGGCGTATCCCTCCCCCAGCCTCGTGCCCGGCATCGGGAACGGATGGGTCCCCGCGAACAGCGTCCGGCACCGCGGGCACAGCACGGCATCGGGCATGTCGCACCCCGCGCATCCGCGTGGAACCAACACGTCACGCACCATTCCCAACCATGCGGCCATCCCCATGGCCCCATATCATCACGGCACCGAGCAAACGGCAAACCGGCGTGTCAGCAGGACCGGGACAACGCCCCGATCAGGGCGTCGCACAGCCTGACCGTATCCTCCGGCCCCTCGACGCGCACCGCCAGGGCCCCCGCCGCCGCCGCCGGATAGTCGTTGCCGTCCGGGGTCATGCGGTCGCCCACGAACAGGATCGCACCAACCTCGATGCCCAAGGCCCCGGCCAGTTCGCGCACGGCGAACGCCTTGTCGTACCCGCGCAGGGAGACGTCGATGCTCGTCGTGCCCGCCGCCCGGACCTGCAGCTCGGGCAGGTCACGCGCCACGGCGTCCGCCAGCACGTTCTTCTTGGCGTTATCCGGATCCCACCGTTCGCGCACCTCGACGGGCGCCTGCTGCCCCAGCGCGGAGAAGGTGATCTGGCTGCCCCGGTCGTCGATGCGCGGACCCCACGCCTGGTCCTCCCACAGCCCCAATTCCCGGGCACGACGTTCCAATGAGGCGACGATGGCCCGCTTGGATTGGTCGTCGATGTCATGACTGTATGCGAGATCCCAGCGATCGCCGCCCCAACGGTAGTACCGGGTGCCGCTGGTGGGCATCAGATGCAGGTTCGTCCGGTCGGCGTCGTCCCCCAACATATCCAGCACCTGGCTGACCACCAGCCCGTACCGTCCGCCGGTGATGACCGCCACCGGCAGCAGCCGCGTCAACGCGGAGAACCGCTCCGCCATGGCGGGCTTCATCGGTTTGCGGGAACGCGCCAACGTGTTGTCCAGATCGAACGCCACCGCCCGTACCGACGCGCACACGGCGTCCACATCCACATCGCGCCATGAGGGAACCGCAACAGGGGCCACGCCGCCTCCTTTCCTCACCTGTATAGTTCAGTATCGTAGCGCAATGGCCGCGTCTTGGCATAAGGTGAAGGGTATGTTCCAACCGCCTTGGGAGACCCCCGTATACCGCAACCGCCATGGCCGGGGCATTCGCACGCCGATGTTCGGGGTGCGCATGCCCCGCTACCGGACCAGAAGCGGCATGTTCGACGACATGGTCGCCGCCCAAATCCGGCGGCTCAACGGTGCCTGGCCGGAGCTGATCGGCCCGTTGCAGTTCGCCGTCGAGGATGTGCCGCCCTCGGAACCCGCCCCGTGGGAGCCGCGCCGCAGCTGTTCGTCGCAGTGCTTCGCCGCGGGCCACGGCGTGCCGGCCCGTGTGGTGCTCTATCGCATGCCCATCCAGTCACGCTCGCGCAGCAAACTGGATATGCAGCTGATCATCCGCGACGAACTGGTGGGACGCATCGGCGAATTGTACGGCCGGCGACCCGAGGAGATCGACCCGGACTGGGGACTGTAGACCGCCCGACGAGCGCACGGTCAGCGCACGACCGCACGGCTTGGTTCCGACAGCACCGTCGCCCGCAACGGCGTCAACGCGGTGGATGGCAGGTTGGCCACGCCGGCGAGCCCCGCATCCTCCACATCCCCGTTGGTGACGCGTGCGCCCCAGACGATGGTCTGATGCGGATCGTCGAGCACCGCGATGGCGGCGTCCCCGTCCAGATCGTCCATCGGCACCCTGGCGGATGCTCCGGCGTCCAACGTCATATCCCGATCC
Organism: Bifidobacterium pullorum DSM 20433; assembly: GCF_000771405.1. Classification (GTDB taxonomy): domain Bacteria; phylum Actinomycetota; class Actinomycetes; order Actinomycetales; family Bifidobacteriaceae; genus Bifidobacterium; species Bifidobacterium pullorum. The sequence continues at coordinate 39,769 of NZ_JDUI01000002.1, forward strand.
GCCAGATGCTCTCCATCCGCCGCATAGGCGTGGATCGTCGCCTCCGCCGTCTGTTCCCCGGTGTTGTGCAGCGTCAGTTCGCCGTCGATGCCGGAAGGCAGCACCACGGCCGCGGATGCGGCGGGCGTACCGGGGTTGACCATCATGAAGTCGGACTGGCCGCCGTCCCCCGTGCGCCGCACATAGGCGGAGGCATGGGCCGGCGCCTCGGAATCGACGCGGACGCCCACCACGCGGTCGGGTGCCTCCCCCAGATCGAGCGACGTGACCTTGCCGGCTTCGACCGATTGCTCGACGGCCTGCGTGGTGCCGCGCGTCGTGATCCAGGAGACCGTCACGTCCGAATCCCGCTCGGGACGCACCAGAAGGCGTACCTCGTCCCCTGCATTCACCGATGGGAGCGTCAGCCGACGCTCGGCCGCACCTATCGGCAAGGCGTAGTCCGAACCGGCGGGGTCCAGACCGTCCATGGCCACGATCCGCACCACGGCGGATACCGGCGTATCGTCGCTGTCCAACGTCACGAACAGACCGTCGTGGCCCGAGGCGCCCGCGGCGAGATCCACGGAATTCTCCCCATGCGCCTCCACGGTCAGGGTGTTGCCCGTCGTCAGCGACACCGGTTCGCCGTCGGAGGAGCCCCAGACCTGCAGCGTCACCGCGGTGGCGATATCGGATGAGTTGGCCACGATCAGTTCCTGGGTGACGCCGCTGCGCGTGGCGGGCAGCAGGAACGATTGGTTCAGGGACGGCACCACGCAGCTTGCCGCCGACAATCCGCGCAGGTCGCCTTCCGTGGCCCAGGATGCGGTGGATCCGGAGGCCCCGGTGCCATCCTCGGACTCGGTCAACCCCGCGTCGAACAGACGCGGCCCGTCATCGACGACGCCGTCCAACGTCATCACGCCGTCGTCGCCGGGGGCCTCGTCCAGCTGTTCCGGCGTGACGTCCGCATCCTGGACGTTCGGCTCCACCTGCGCCAGATACACCGAGCCGAACGCCGCATATCGCGCGGAGGACGCGATGTCGCCGGCCGAAGTCTGGAATTCGCTGTCGCCATAGGTGTTCATGTCGGCAAGCGCCATGCGGCCGGCGCAATACTGTTCGATCTGCTCGGTGCTCACACTGAAGGATGAGGTGGACGCCCCCGCCCCGGCATCATCCACCAGCGACGACCAGGGCCGGCACACCCCCGCCACGGCCATCACGCCGATGAGCGCGGCGGCCGACACCGCGGCGAATGCCGCCTTCCCCGCAATCATGGCCTTTCCGGTACGGCTCGGACGACGCGTGTCGCTCATGCTTCCTCCCAATCGTAACGATGTGCCCTGGGCCAGGCCACCACGCAATACAGCACGATGACCACGGCCATGCACCACAGCCAGATCCGCCGCCACACGCTCGACTGGATCTCATGCTGGTGCGTCATATCGATGCCTTGCGTCAGCGGGTCGATCAGCGTGAGGCGGAAGTAGGTGCCCGCATCGTCGCCCGCCACGGACTGCACGCCGCCGGACGACATGATATTGGCAGTCAGGCGTTCGCTTGCACGTTCGCTGCCGGCGGTGTCGGCGGATACGTAGATGCCGCCGAAGCCCAGCGACGCGATGTCGGAGATCGCCTGCGCGTCGGCACCGACGAGCAGGCGCGCCGCGGCGGAGGCCAACAGGTCGTCCGACTCGTTGTGGATGCCGGAAACCCGCTGCGCCTGCCATGGCACGGAGACGTCGATGAGATCCCCGCTGCCGGTACGCATCGATGCGTACATGACATGCCTGTCGGAACGGGCGCTGAGCGCGAGGATGCGGTGGGCCGGGTCCTGTTCCAGATAGTCCACGGCCACCATCGGCAGACCTTCGCCCGACGCGGCGAGCCGCTCATCATCATGCCGCGTGATGCCATAACCTGACCATGCGCACACGCCCAGAGCCAGGACCGCGGCCAGTGCGGCCCGGCCGACGACGACGGCCTTCGCCCGGGCACCCATCGGATCGCCTTCGCGCAACGGGGCGAACCGCTTGACGGCCATGCCGGCCACAATGCAGGCGCAGGACAGCAGGCCGAGCACACCCATGGCCACGCCGGGCAGCACCGTGCCCGCGACGGCGCCGTCGGTCCGCGGCGACACGGCGATGCGGGAAGAGACCAGCGCCGTGACGGTTCCCGTCACCATCACCACCCACATCATCCGGGAGGCCCGCAGCGCGAACGGCAGCGCCAAGGAGACGACGGCGAGCACCGCCAGGACCGCGCAGACGCAGAGCGCCGCCAGACCGAGCGGCGAGAGCGCACCGAGACGCAGGACATCGCCCATGCCGAACGCCCGGCCCAACACCCCGAGCAGCGACAACGACCCGGGATCGCCGGCGGCCGACCCGCTCGATGTGGCGATGTCACCGAACAGCTGACGCCACGCGCCATCGGGGAAACGACGGATGACGTTGAGCAGCGTCGGCGCCAGCACAATCGCGGCGGGCAGCGGGATGAGCAGCAGCGTGGCCCGATGCCCGCGGACGAAGATCACGAAGGTCAGGAACGCGACCACCAACGGCAGCAGGAGCTGCGGTTCGGAGGCCAGCACCGGAATGAAGCACAGGGCCGAGGCGGCGGCGGATTGCACCGAGGCATGGGGACGCACCGGGTCCTCGGTCCGGTACATGCCCACGGCACGGAACGCGAATGCGAACGCCGCGGGCAGGAAGACCATCACCGTGAGCATGGACAGATTGCATGAGGCATACAGGCCCATGGCCAGCGAAAGGGCGAACCACAGCAGCGACGAGGTGATGCGCACGGCATCGGAACGGGTGAAGACGCCCGCCAGGGCCCAGAACGACAACACGCTCAGCGGAGCGGCAGCGAACAGCATCAGCGCCGTGGCCGCGGCGACATGACCGCCGGTGCACACCGACGCCGCCATCAGCACCAGCAGCCACGGGGTGGCCGGTGCCGGCGTGCCCGTGCCGGCGCCGAACGCCCAGGACGATGTGGCCGATTCGACCAGTTCGGAGAAGCCGGCGCTGGTCGAAGCCCACAGCGGGGAGGTCATCGAGGCGCCGCCGAATGCGGCGCGGAACACGGACCAGTGCATTCCCACCACCATGCCCAACGCCAGCAGAGCCGCGCACAGCACAATCGTCCACCGGCAGATGGTGCGACGCAGCAGATGCGCCCTGGCCAACGGATTGAGCACCACGGTGTCGCGCTGATCGTGGAACGCCTGGCTGCGGTCGTGCCATTGGGCGATCTGCTGCCTGTTCGCGGTCAATACGCCCAGACGGCTCAACGGCACCTTGCCCTGCCGCACCACGCGCCGACGGGCCTTCACCGCCGGCGACACCGAAGCGAGGGCTCGCCACGGCAGCGCCAGTTCACATAACGCCTCATACGGCTGCTTCCGGGACAGCCTGACGACGGCCATGACCACCGAGCGTATCAGTCTCCATAGCCACAGGAGCGGCCACCACAGCATCCGCACGTCGGTGTAGTAGAACCGCTGTTGCGCATCCAGCGCCCCCAATGCGGTGTTCGCGGCGTCGTCGTCCTCCAACGGCTCGCCGTCATGGGTGCGGATGCCTTCGAACCGTGCACGACGGTGCGCCACCTCCGCGGTCGGCACCACGACGACGCGGCCGCCTCCCAAACAGATGCGCCGGCACAGGTCGTCCGCCTCGGCGAAGCTGCCGAACCACGGATCGGTGCCGCCGAACGTGCGAATCGTGTGCAACGGCACCAGCGCGCCCGCCAGCGACACCGCGAACACGTCCCGACGCCCGTCATACTGTTCCTGATCCGGCTCGCCGTCCACCACCAGGGATTCAAGATGATGCTTGCCGGCGTATGAGCCGACGTTGTGCAGGTTCCGGCCGCTCCAATCCAGCTGCTTGGACCCCAGCAGCGAGGCGGTGGGCGTGTTGCGCCGGGCCTCCAGCAACGCCTCCAGGCAGGTGGGAGCCGGCCGGGAATCGTCATGCAACGTCCACAGCGCGGTGACGGAACGTTCCAGCCGCGCGTATTTCATCCCCTTGGTGACGGCGTCGAAGAACGACCGGGCGCCGGCCGCGCGCACGATCTGGATGCCCACCGTCCCCCGCGCATCCCCCTGTGGCACCGTGATCTCGGAGTGCACGGGCTGCCCGGTCCGACCGGTGCAGTCGGCCACCACAACCGTGCCGGGAAGGACGCTCTGCCCTAATACGGCCGACACCGTGTCGCCGAAGAACCGCAGGTCCTCCTCCACCGTGATGACGGCCGCCACCGAATGGTCGATGACCCGCTCCCCCAACGGCATGGCGGCCGCCTGTTCGGCCAGGATGTGCTGAATGTCGCTATTGCCCGTGGAAGTCATAGCACCAGTGTACGCAACGGCCACCCGCGCGTTACGCCCATCCGCGACGTTCCTTCTTGTAACGGCGACGTTCGCGCTCGCTCATGCCGCCCCAGATGCCGAACCGCTCATCATGCTCGATGGCCCATTCCAGACATTGCGCACGCACCTCGCACTGCGCGCACACGCGCTTGGCGTCACGCGTGGACCCGCCCTTTTCGGGGAAGAACGCCTCCGGATCGGTCTGCGAGCACAACGCCTTGTGCTGCCAGGACACGTCGTCCGTCGGATGGAACAGCCCCCACAACTCGGATAGCGGCTCGTCGGCGGATTCATCCATGACACCCCACATGATGCCCTCCTTGCCTCGGCCGTCAGAGAATTCAACCTTTTAAATTACACACATGTCACTTGCGGTTTGTCAAATCAAACCCCGTGTCAATACCGCACCTTTCGGGGACAATATGCTATATTGCCCTTCCGCACGCCGGCGGCGGACCGCATTCCGAGGGGATATTGCGCGGTATGGTACCGTTTCAGGGTATTTCTCAAGAAGATGGCTTACAATCTATCCCGTTCGTTCTCCGTGTGACTTCGACGCACGGACCGACAGGAAGGCGACAACGTGGCATCACACCGCAGAGTCAAGCGCAGGACACCGAACATCGCCGGCACACGCGTCCGGCCTCGGCACGGCACAGCATACCGCGTCGCGCATGCCGTCAGGACGACGCTGGTCTGCATGGTGCTGGCCGCGCTGGTGTTCATCGGGACCGCGGCCGCAGCCACCCTCATCGACATCAACCATGCGATCGACCAACGCTCCTTCTCGCTCCTGCCCCAGGCCTCCGGAGACCGGCAGGAGGAGAGCCTGATCGACCCCAACGCCGGGCAGACCGTCAATATCCTCATCATGGGACAGGACACGCGCGAGGGCGACAACGCGTCGCTCGCCTCCAGCGACGCCTCCACCGCGAACATCCATAACGCGGACACCACGATTGTCGCGCAGATCGCCGCCGACCGCTCGTACATCAATCTGGTGTCCATCCCGCGCGACTCGATGGTCGACGTCCCCAGCTGCACGACCACGGGCGGCACGATCCCCGCGCAATACTACGTCCAGTTCAATTCGATCTTCGCCACCGCCTACGCCTACGGCGGCGATCTGGCATCGGCCGCCGGCTGCACGATCAACGCGGTCAACGCGCTCACCGGACTGGACATCCAGGAAGCCGTGGTGGTGGACTTCCAAGGGCTCAGCAGCATGATCGACGCGTTGGGAGGCGTGGACATCTGCATCCCCCTCGACGTGCAGGACACCTACACCGGGCTCAATCTCCAGCGCGGCATGCAGCATCTCGACGGCGTTCAGGCCACCCAGTACGCCCGCATGCGCCACGGCACCAACACCGACGGCTCCGACGTGATGCGCACCACCCGGCAGCAATACCTCATCAAGGCGTTGCTCAACGAGGCGCTCAGCAAGAACCTGTTCACCGACACCGCACAGCTGTACCAGCTCGCACGCTCGGCCATCGACTCGCTGAATCTGAGCGCCGGCCTTGCCGACGCGGCGACCCTCGCCGGCCTGGCCATGAGCCTGAAGGATCTGGATTCCTCCAACCTGTTCGCCCAGACGGTGCCGGTGACGACCGACCCCCAGAATCCGGCGGCACGCGTCGTGTGGGCGTCCGACGCCGACGAGGTCTGGCAGAAGCTGCGCAACGGGCAGCCGCTGAACGCCACGGATGCGGATGCCGACGAGAACGCCGAGAACGGCGCCGAGACGCAGGATCCGACCGGAACGACGGACCAGACCATATCCGGCGACACTCTTGACGGCACCGACGGTTCCGCATCCGCCGACGGCACGACGGCCACGGAACCGCTGCCCGATCCCGATCCGAACACCGGGCTGATCACCGTGACCGATCCCGTCACCTTGCAGGAGACGCTCATCGATCCGGTGACCGGCGGCACCGTCGACCCGCAGGACGGTTCCATCGTCGACCCGGTCACCGGACAGTACATCGGCGTGGCCGACCGCTACCTGATGTTCACCGTATGCGGCGTCACCTCATGATCGTATGACGCCGCCCTGCAGGAACGGCACGATAATGTGCCGTTCCTGCAGAGGATTGCTCACCGGTTCACGCGAAAGGCCCCCTACCGTGTAAAAACGACTGGAGACCGAGCATTGGAGGAAGTATGGCCGCTGAACCGGAAGACATGGGCTCGCAGGGCGTCCCGCCGAGTTTCGTCCCGTCGGGCAAGCGGCAACGCCGCACCTCCCGCACGGCGAACAATCCGATGAACGCGGCGTCCGACAACCCTGCGGGCATCCCGGCGCAGGCCGTCTCCCCGCAGTCCGCACAGCAGCAGTCTGCGGCACAGCAGTCCGCACCGCAACAGTCCACGGTCCCTCCCAGCTTCATCCCCGCGGCGCGACGTCGTTCGACGACGCCGTCCGCAGCGTCATCCGCATCCGCGGTCAACGCCGCGGAATCCCCCGTCGCGACCCCCGCCCGCAAAAGCGGACAGGCCGCGCAGGACATCCCGCAGAGTTTCCAGCCGGCGCAACGCCCCATCCGACGCACCTCCGGTTCGTCGCGCACCGCCCCGGCACAGCGTCCCGTAACCCCGGGAACGACTCCCGTCGCGCCGTACGACACCCGCTCGGCCATGCCGCGTGCCGGCACCGTCCCGTTCGCCAACGGCACCGCTGCGGGCGCCGCCGTCCGAACGCCGAAACGTCGCCATATCGGGCGCATCATCATCGCCGTGCTGCTGTCGATCGTACTGCTTGCGGCATTGGGGACCTTCGGCGTCTGGAACTGGATCGACGGCAAACTCGTCAAGGCGCCGTGGCTGACCGACCGCGCCGACACCCCCGCCTCCACCTGGCTGGTGCTGGGTTCCGACGAACGTGAGGGCGGCGACAGCGACATCACCGGCTCCCGTTCCGACACCATACTGGTGCTGACCAAGCCCGAGCAGGGGGCCAGCTCGCTGATCTCGATCCCCCGCGATTCTCTGGTGTCCGTGGAGGGCTACTCCATGAAGATCAACGCCGTCGGCGAACTGTACGACAACCGCACCATGGTGTCCGCCGTCGAGCAGATCACCGGGCAGAAGATCGACCACGTCGCCCAGATCAAGTTCAACGGCTTGACGGCGGTGGTGGACGCCTTGGGCGGCATCGAGCTGTGCTATGACAACGACGTCAGCGACCCCTACTCCGGATTGGAATGGCAGGCCGGCTGCCATATGGCCGACGGCACCACCGCCTTGGCGTTCTCCCGCATGCGCTACGCGGATGTCAACGGCGACTTCGGGCGAGGCGAACGCCAACGGCAGGTCATCGGCGCCATCATGAAGAAGGGATTGTCGTCCGAGACGCTTTCCAACCCCGGAACCATCATGTCCGTGGCGGATACGACGCTGAACGCCGTCACCGTGGATGAGAGCACGAATCCCTACACGCTGCTGACGATGGCGCTGGCGTTCCGTGACGCCACCGGCGAGAACGGCGTCACCGGATCGGTGTACTGGATCGACCCGGGCTATTACGTCGACGGCGTGGGCTCGAGCGTGCTGCTCGACGACCAGCGCAACCTGGACCTGTTCTCGCAGCTGGCTGACGGATCGCATGCCCCGGGCACCGTCGGCACGCTGGCCGAAAGCCAGTGACGCGCACGACACGCCATCGACACGCCATCGCCAACCCTTCGACCACATCCCCGTTCCCCGCTTGACCACGGAGCCTTGGCGTCCCCACACTGGACCCATGAAGGGGATATCGCATCATGCACGCGCACGTCGCCAACCCGGACGGGATTGGGCCCGTGGCCTGACCTTGCTCGCGGCCGTGACGCCCGCCGTCGCGCAGCTGGTGCTGTTGGCCGCCATGGCCGCCGAACGGCGCTGGATGTTCGTGCTGATGATCGTTCCCGGATTGGCGGGCTGCCTGGCCTCCCTGTTGGCGATGATCGCGCGGGGACGAGCCGCACCTCCCCCGGAACACCGGCAGGCCGCGGACCCCGGCCACCGCACGGCGGATGATTTCGCGGCGCTGCCGGAACTGTCCATGACAGCCGTGCTGGGGCTCGACGAGGACCCGCTGATGTGGAGAACGATTGCGTTCCGCTGGCTTTCCGAACCGAGCACGCGTGTCCCCGTCGGCACCTGTCCGGGCGGCATCGCCACACTGGATATCGTGGCGCAGGGCCCCCACGCCCTGGTGGCGGGCACCACCGGCTCCGGCAAATCGGTGCTGCTGCAGAACTGGTGTCTGGCGCTGGCGGCGCGCAATCCGCCGCAACGGTTGCACTTCGTGCTGCTCGATTTCAAAGGCGGTTCCGCGTTCAATCCGCTCCGGGGACTGCCCCATACCGTCGGCGCCGTCGACGATCTGGACACCGCCCACGCGCTGCGGGCGATCATCGCGTTGGAACGTGAGCTGAAGCGACGGGAGCGTCTGGCGGCGCAGGCCAACGCCGCATCGATTGCGACGATGCAGGAGCCGCTGCCGCTCCTCGTCATCGTCATCGACGAGTTTCACGCCCTCCGCCAACAGTTGCCGGACGCCATCGAACGGCTCACGCACATCGCCTCGCTCGGCCGTTCGCTCGGCATGCACGTCATCGCCTGCACGCAACACCCGATGGGGCAGGTCCACGCCGACATGAAATCGAATATGGCGCTCAACCTCTGCCTGCGCGTACGGGACGGTCTGCAATCCACGGAGCTGATTGGGAACCCCGCCGCGGCCTCGATCAGTCCGGCCCTGCCGGGCGCCCTATACTGCTATGACGGCGAAGACGTCACCCCCATCCGATGCTGCGCCCCCGTGCAGGGGACGGCGCTGGTGGATGCCGTCACCTTGGCGGGACGGTTTCTGGGAGCTTCGGCGGAACCGCTGTTCACGCCTCCGTTACCGACGCGGATCACCACGGAGAACTATGCCGGCGACGGGCGGCAGATCCCCTTCGCCGTAGCCGATGACGGGGTGCGGTTCCATGACGTCACGCCTCTGCCGGCGACGGGCGGTATCGCGATCATCGGCGGGAAGGGGCGAGGGAAAAGCACCGCGCTGCGGATGCTGGCCGAGCTCTGGCGCCGCCGGCCGCGCACACTGGTCACGGTGTCGCTGCGCCACGGCGAGACCTACGCCTCGGCGTCCCTGGCGCCGCCCATCCCCCATCCACCGTCGGCGGACTCGCCACACGGACGCACGGCCATGCACACGGCATGGCTGGTCGACGATGCGGATGCATTGTTCGACCCGTTCTGCGGCGATCCGCTTGCGGAACGGATGAATCTGACGGCACGCCGGAACAACACCACCGTGGTCGTGGCCTTGGAACAGGCGCAGCATCTTCGACGTCCCGAATGGTTCCGCACCAGACTCATCTTCCCGACCGGGGACAGGGCCACCGATCTGATGAGCGGGATCCCCTCGGAGCTGCTCAACCGGTTCGGGCACGAGGAGCTGACCACACCCGGACGCGGCGTGTTGCTGGAGCCGGGGCGCGCCACCATCCTGCAATGCGTGCTACCCGAGACGACCTTCACCAAGCCTGCGTTTTTCCATGGTGAAACCTCTTGAAAAAACGGTGATTTCGTGGTTATCTGAATAGTGCTTGGTACGAAACGTCGGACAATGCGATTGAGGAGTGCGAGGACATTATGAGCAGTGCTTTTGACTGGCGGGCCAAGGCCGCATGCCGAGACAAGGACCCCGAGCTGTTCTTCCCCGTCGGCAACACCGGTGCGGCCTATCAGCAGATCGAGGAGGCCAAGGCCGTGTGCCGTACGTGCAAGGTCATCGACGCCTGCCTCAAGTGCGCGCTGGACACCAATCAGGATTACGGCGTGTGGGGCGGTCTGAGCGAGGACGAGCGCCGGGCGCTCAAGCGTCGGGCGATGCGTGCGCGCCGCTCCCAGGCCATGCAGATGCAGGTGTGAGCCGTATCGACCGGTCCTTACCGTGAGGAGGGCCTTCCGCCGCCGCGGAAGGCCCTCCTTTTTGCGTCGTATGCCCGCGCCCGCGTCGGCAATGCGGGCGCGGGCGGTGTCAGGACTCGTCTTTCGCGGCGCGCAGTTTCATGTCCAGGATGACGCGCGTGCCACCCTCGCGGCGCGGTTCCCAACGCACGGTGCCGCCGAAATCATTCTTGACGAAGGTGTTGATGATCTGGGTGCCCAATCCGGAACCGGAGGAACGCGCCATGCCGTTGTCCTCCTCGTGCTCCAGCCCCACGCCGTCGTCCTCGACCACGACGTTGAGGTTGTTGCCGCCGCGGCCCACGGACACCGTGATATGCCCCTCCCGACGGCCTTCGAAACCGTGCTCGATGGCGTTGGTGATCAGCTCCGTCAGCACCAGGGACAACGGCGTGGCGTCCTGCGCCGGCATCATGCCGAACTTGCCGATGAAATCGATGCAGATGTGCTGGTCGCGCATGGTGGCCAGATCGACGCTCATCTTGAGCAGGTTGGAGATCACCTTGTCGAAGTCGACGATCTCGTCGACGGTCTGGCTCAATCCCTCATGGACCATCGCGATGGTCTGCACGCGGCGCTGCGCCTCCGCCAGCTCCTTCTTGACCTCCTGCGACTTGGTCTTGCGCGCCTGAAGACGGAGCAACGCGGACACCGACTGCAGGTTGTTCTTCACGCGATGATGGATCTCGGAGATCGCCGCATCCTTGGTCTGCAGCTCCTTCTCACGGCGGCGCAGCTCGGTGACGTCACGGCACAGCACGATGCCGCCGGTCCTCCCGTTCTCGTCGTACAACGGCAGCGAACGCATCGACACGGCGGAACGGTTCGCGTCGAGTTCGGAATCGACGGCGGCCTTGCCACTCAACACCAGGGGCAGCGTCTCGGGCACGGGATCGTTCCTGTGCAGCAGCTGGGTGCCGATCTCGCTGAGATATTGGCCGGTCATGGCCCGCACGGACCCCAGGCGACGGAAGCAGCTGATCGCGTTGGGTGAGGCGTAGCGCACCACCCCATCCACGGTCAGCACGATGAAACCGTCCGACACGCGGGCGATGTGGCGCTGGTTCATCACCGAATCACGGTACGGGAACTGCCCGCGGGGAATCATCTCATACAGCTGTTTGCCGGCGTTGATGCTTTCGGATTCGTAGCGGCCGTTCGACTCGCGAGTGGCCATATTCGTCTCGCGCACCACCAGCCCCAGCGTCTTGCCGTTGTGATGGACCGGCGCATACACGTTGCACACCGTGGATTTGCCCACCGTGCGCAGCACCGTGGACCGGAACACGGAGCGCGACCGCATCGCCAGGTCGAGTTCGCCGTACAGGTCCTCGGCCACGCTCTTGCCCACCACGTCCTCCTCGCGCAGGCTCATGACCGTGGAGGGACGGCACTGTTCGGCGATGATGTACTTGCCCTCGCCATCCTGCACGATCAACAGCAGGTCCGCGAAGCTCAGATCGGCGACGACCTGCCAGTCCGCCACCAGCTGGTGCAGCCATTCACGGTCGTTCGCGTCAAGATCGGGACGACTTGCGAGTATCTCGGAAAAATCAGCCATACGCCCACATTACCCCAGCACGCGCCGGAAAACGACGATATCCATAACCTACGATAACGTAGGTTACGGTTGCGTAACCACAATCCGGGAGGACAGATGAACCGGCATACCGACGAGGACATCGAGCGCAAACGCGCGGCAATCACGGAAGCGCGGGAGCAGGCACTGCAGGCCAAGGCCGAAGCCGTGCGCGTCAAGGCGCGCAACAAGGCGGACAACATCCGGCGCAAGGCCGAGACGAAGGCCCGCCTCGCCATAGCCAAGGGCGAGGCGCATGCAGCCAAGCTCGAGGGCATCGCCCCGGCCGAAGTGGCGCGCAAGATCCGTCTGGACGTGCACGGCCGTCCGAAGCCCGCCATGCGCGGCTGGATTCATCTGGTCGCCGCTCCCCTGTCATTGGCGGCGGGCATCGTGTTGATCTGCCTGGCCCAGGGCGCACAGCTCAAGTGGGCGTGCGCCGTGTTCATGGTCTGCTCGCTGGTGCTGTTCGCCAACTCCGCCGCCTATCATCTGGGCGACTGGTCGCCGCGCGTCACCGACGTGCTGCGCCGCATCGACCATCTCAACATCTTCCTGCTGATCGCCGGCACCTACACCCCGGTCTCCTTCGCCCTGGAACCGTTCTGGAGAAACGCCATCATCGGCGGCATGTGGGCCTGCACCTCGATCGCGATGATCGTGCACGTGGTCTGGATCAGCGCGCCCCGCTGGCTCTACACCATCACCTACATCGTCTTCGGCGTCTCCGGCGTGGCGTTCATGTGGCTGTTCTGGATCTCCCCCTATGCCGGACCGCCGGCGGTGATCCTGTTGGCGGCCGGCGGCGCCTGCTATATCGCCGGCGCAATCGTGTACGCGCTGCGCAAACCCGACCCCTGGCCGCGCGTCTTCGGGTTCCATGAGATCTTCCATTGCGGCACGGTGGCCGGATACGCGTGCCAGATGGTGGCGATCTACATGGTCATCGTCAACCTCTGGCAGTAACCCCTCCCCCATTTTCGGACTCTGGTGCAGAGTAACCCTGACACAATTCCCAAAACGTTGATATTTCGCGGTTTTGAGGAATATGTCAGGGTCACGATGTGTCAGAGTCCGGGAGAGGACGTCAGTTCAGCGGCTTCGCGTCCTTGATCGTCACCGAGATCTCACGGCCGTTGGGCGCCTGGTAGCTCACGGTGTCGCCCGCGTGCGCGCCCATGATGGCGGCGCCGATCGGGGATTCGGGGCTGATCACGTCATAGTCGGTGGCCACGGCGATATCGCGGGAGCCCAGCACGTATACCATCTCGCGGCCGGCCATGTCGATGGTGACGATGGAGCCGTTGCCCACGAGCCCCGCCTCGGGCGCCTCCAGGATCTTGGCGTTGCGCAGCTTGACGGTCAGCTCGTTGATACGACCCTCGTTCTTGCCCTGCTCCTCGCGTGCGGCCTGATAGCCGCCGTTCTCGGACAGATCGCCTTCGGCGCGTGCGGCCGCGATGCGCTCGGTGATCTCATCGCGGTACTCCCCCTCGCGCCAGGTGAGCTCCTCCTTGAGCTTGTCATACGCCTCCTGCGTCAGCAGAATCGTCTTTTCCTCAGTCATAGTGCCTCCTTCTTGCACTGGCTCATTGGGAGCCCAGTCTAGTACGGAACATGGCGTTCCGCCATGCATGCCCGCGAATGAAAAAGCGCCGGCCGACGCCGACGCCTGCCCTTATACGACTATCCGTCAGCGGGTTGAGATGATGTCGATGACGAACACCAACGTATCGCCGCCGCCGATGCCGGCCTGCGGCACGCCACGGGAGCCGTAGCCGTACTCCGGCGGAATCGAGACGACCAGACGGGAGCCGACGTTATGGCCCGGCACGGTCTGGTCCCAACCCTTGATGACCTGCCCCACGCCGATGCCGAAGCTGGCCGGCTGGTGACGCACGAAGCTGGAGTCGAACGGCTCGGACTTGCCCCACACCACGCCGTGATAGTTCACGGTCACGGTGTCTCCGCGGCGGACCATCGGACCGTCGCCTTCGACCAGTTCCATAACCTTCAGACCCTTCGGCGCCTCATCGGCGGGAAACTCGATAACGGGCGTCGCGCCGAACTCGGCGTTGACCTGCGGCATATCTGCCATCATGACCTCCTTGCAAACACAATGTCTCATAGCCTAGCACAGCGGCTTCAGCATTCCACCACGTTCACGGCCAGACCTCCCTTCGAGGTCTCCTTGTATTTCGACATCATGTCCTCGCCTGTCTGCTTCATCGTCAGGATGGCCTGATCCAGGCTGACGATATGCGAGCCGTCGCCCAGCATGGCCATGCGCACCGCATTGATGGCGGTGTTCGCCCCCATCGCGTTGCGCTCGATGCAGGGGATCTGCACCAATCCGCCCACTGGATCGCAGGTCAGACCCAGATTGTGTTCGATGCCGATCTCGGCGGCGTTCTCCACCTGCTCCGGGGTGCCGCCCAGCACGGCCGCGAGCCCTGCCGCCGCCATCGAGCAGGCCACGCCCACCTCGCCCTGGCATCCGACTTCGGCGCCGGAGATCGAGGCGTTGCGCTTGAACAGATACCCGACCGCACCGGCCGTCAGCAGGAACCGGATGACGCCGTCCTCGTCGGCCACGTCGACGAAATGCCAATAGTACAGCAGCACGGCGGGGATGATGCCGGCCGAGCCGTTGGTCGGCGCGGTGACGATGCGGCGCCCGCCCGCGTTCTCCTCGCTGACGGCGAGCGCGAACAGGTCCACCCACGCGGCGTCCGAAGATTCGAGCACGGCGTCGATGCGTCCCGCATCTCGTTTGAGCACGTCGCCGTTGGACGCCAGCCGCGCGTACATCCTCGGCGCACGACGCGGCACGTCCAATCCGCCGGGCAACACCGCCTCGGTGCTGGAACAGCCGTTGGATACGCACTCGCGCATGACCCGCCAGACCTCGAGCAGCCGTCCGCGCACCTCGTCGGCGGGCCGCATGGCGGTCTCGTTCGCCCACACCACCTGGTCGATGGCCATTCCCTCGCGCCGGCAGATATCGATCAGTTCGTCGCATGTGGCGAACGGATACGGCACGTCGCCATCCGTGGGGGATGCGGCCGCGCCATCCGATTTGGTCGCGGCGTCCGCGGCGTCCGACTGCGCCCCGTCTTGCGCGGACGGATGCTCATGGTTGCCGATCAACCGGTCGTCCGCGTTGCCGCGCTGGATGAATCCCCCGCCGATCGAATACCAGACCTGTTCGTCCACGATGTCGCCGGAGGCGTCGAAGGCCTCGAAACGCATGCCGTTGGGGTGAGCCGCCATCCTGCGCCACTGGTCGAAGACCACGTCGCGCCCGTAGTCGAATTCGATGGCGTGCGTGCCGCCGAGCGTCAGGATCCCCCGGCGATCGCACTCCTCGTGGATATGCAGCAGATGGTCGGTATCCACGGTCTCAGGGAGGTTGCCCTCCAATCCGGCCACCGCGGCGCGATCGGTGCCATGCCCCAGACCGGTCAGCGACAGCGAACCGTACAGGGTCACACGCACGCGGGCCACGCCCCCGAGCAGACCGCAGTCACGCAACGAGGCCACGAACGCATGCGCGGCGCGCATCGGCCCCACCGTATGCGATGAGCTCGGCCCCACGCCGATCGAGAACATGTCAAGCACGCTGAACACAGGCACTCCTTCAGAACGGTCCGGCGGTCACGACAACGGCTCCGCCCGATGCATCGGGCGGAGCCGCCTTGGTGCCCCCGGCGGGACTCGAACCCGCAAGCCGAAGCGGCCGATTTTAAGTCGGCTGCGTATACCATTTCGCCACGGGGGCACGGCCGTTGACCGGCCAACTTGTATTATGCCACGATTAGCGCGCGGCGAGAAGTCGCCTGCCGTAGTCGAGCACGATGCCGTCCAGCAGACCGTGTTCGCTGGCCACGAACGAATCGATCGCCCGGCCGTGGTCGGCTTGCGCCGCCTCGCCCACACGCGCCAGCACACGGCTCCACACCAGGGCGCCGCCGCCGACCACGTCGATACGGCCGGGATGGATGGTCTTGTATTCCCGGCGTTCCGCGCGCGTCATGCGCAGGAACCGGTCGTTCACCGCGAACGCGTCCGCGAACGGGACCCGCACGCCGTCCACCAGGCGATGGTCGTATTCCTTCAGGCCCATCGTCAATGCGGTCATCGTCGTCACCGTACCCGACACGCCGATGATGGTCCGGGCCTTGCCGGCGGGCACGATGCCGAACGCCTCGTCGATATGCTCGTCGATGTCGGCGATGGCCTCGTCGATCTCGTCTTCGGTCGGCGGGTCGGTATGCAGGTGGCGTTCGGTCATGCGCACCGATCCGATGTTCATCGAGAACGCGGCCTGCACCTGCGTTTTCGGGGCCGACACGCCGTCGCCGCCCAGGACCAGTTCCGTGGATCCGCCTCCCAGATCGACCACCAGATACGGCGCGTCCAGATCGCGTTCGACCACGCTGGTGGCGCCCAGGAAGCTCAGGTCCGCCTCCTCGGTGCCCGAAATCACCTCGGGGCGTACGCCAAGGGTGCGTTCCATCGCGCTTTCGAACTGTTCGCGGTTCTCGGCATCGCGCGTGGCCGAGGTGGCCACGAACCGGATGCCGTCCACGGGATGCCCGGCCAGGATGTCGGCGAACTCGCCGGCGGCGGCGTAGGCGCGTTCCAGCGCATCGTCGGCGAAACGATGCGTCTTGTCCACGTCCTGCCCCAAACGGATGACGCGCAACGTGCGCGGCACGACATCCTGCATGCCGTGTTCGTCGACACGCGCCACCTTGAGTCGAATCGAATTCGTGCCGCAGTCAATGCCGGCCACCGTCACCGATGCCATGTCGGTCTCCTCCTTCTCCGTCACCGCGCCCGCACGGCGCATCGTCCATCCGTCATTCCACCGTACACCGGCACACATCCGGACTGAACTCGTCACTGATGCGAGCCATGGTCAGGTCGCCGATCGGGTTGGCCCCCTTCCCCATGACCAGCGTCTGCGCCAGCAGCGCGTGCAGGCATTTGACGCGGGTCGGCAGGCCGCCGGCGCTGATGCCTTCGATATGCTCCTCGCTATCGCCCAGACGACCGGCCAGCTCATGGCGGAACGCCAGATACAGCCGATGGGCACGCTCATATGCCGCCTTCAGCGCGTCATCCTCGGCGAGCATCGCATTGTATTCAGCCATGACGCCCGCGGCCTCGGCATGCGAAACCGCCTTCACCGCCGAAGGACCCGTCAGATAACAGGTGGTCGGGAACGGGATGCCGCCGGGCAGCAGCGGCCGCGTGACGACGGCCAACGGACGGCCGCACACGCACCGTGCGCCCACGGCGACCATACCGCGCGGATAGCGGCCAAGCTGCTGTTCCACCACGGCGATGTCCTCGGGCGTGGCGGGATGCTCCATGCATCGGTCGACGAGCGTGACGGCGATACGGGCGAGTTCCTCGCTCTGGTTCACTGGTTATTCCTCCCCTGTGGCGTCGTTGGCGCCTTCGGCGCCGCCGGCATCCTGTCCGGAGTCCGCGGCGGGCGCGACGGATTCGCCTTCCCGCATATCCGCCTGTTCGAAGGCGTAGGCGAGCTCCTCATACCATGGCAGCGACTGGTTGTCCGGTTCATCGCGGTCCTGCCCCTGTTCGGTGTCGGTCTGCCCCGTCACGGCTTCGGGATGCAGCACGCGCACCGCCTGTTCGTCGGGGAACACGAAACCCAGACGCTCACGGGCCTGCGCGGTGACATAGGCCTCGTCGTCCCAGCGCCTGATCTCGTTCTCGAGATCCTGCTTGCGGGTTTCGAGCGCCGCCTCCTGACGTTTCAGCCCGTTGAGGTCGGATAGCGTCAGCGCGTAGGTGTAGAAGGTCGAGACCAGCTGGATGGCGCCCAGCGCCACGATGAACAATGCGATGAAGAACGAGATCGGCCCCGCGCTGCCATGCCCGGCTTTCGCCTTGGGCTTGACAGGCTTGCGGGTGCGGGTCGTTCTGGTCATAGACATGAAAATACCCGCCGCATTCGACTTAGCGGATGCGGCGGGCGGGAAGCTATGAGCTCGCTACAGGCCTAGGGCCTCAAGCGATCACATGTACTTCTTGCAGGCCTTGAAGGCGCTGTAGCCGGCGTACTGAGCGGTGGAGCCGAGCTCCTCCTCGATCTCGAGCAGGCGGTTGTACTTGGCGATGCGCTCGCCACGGGCCGGGGCACCGGTCTTGATCTGGCCGGTGTTCTTGGCGACGGCCAGGTCGGAGATGGTGGTGTCCGGGGTCTCGCCGGAACGGTGCGACACCATGGAGGTGAAGCCGTTCTTGGTGGCCAGCTCGATGGCGTCGAGGGTCTCGGTCACGGTGCCGATCTGGTTGAGCTTGACCAGCAGCGAGTTCGCGGCGCCCAGCTCGATGCCCTTGGCCAGACGGGCCGGGTTGGTCACGAGCAGGTCGTCGCCGACGAACTGCAGGCGGTCGCCCAGGCGAGCGGTGATGGCCGCCCAGTCCTCCCAGCCTTCCTCCTGGAACGGATCCTCGATGGAGACGATCGGGTACTCGTTGACGAGCTTCTCGTAGTAGTCCAGCATGTAGGCGGACTCGCGCTCCTCGCCGTCGAAGCGGTACTTGCCGGTCTCCTTGTTGTAGAACTCGGAGGAGGCCACGTCCAGCGAGATGCCGATCTGCTTGCCCGGCTCATAGCCGGCGGCGGAGATGGCGTCCATGATGAACTTGATGGAGTCCTCGTTGGACTTCATCTTCGGGGCGAAGCCGCCCTCGTCGCCGAGGCCGGTGTTCAGGCCCTGCTTCTTCAGGACGGACTTCAGGGTGTGGTAGACCTCGACGCCGGCGCGCAGAGCCTCGGAATAGGTCTCGAAGCCGTACGGGGAGATCATGTACTCCTGGATGTCGGTGGCGAAGTCGGCGTGGGCGCCACCGTTCATGATGTTCATGTTCGGCACCGGCAGGATGTGGCCGTTGGTGCCGCCGAGGTAGCGGTACAGCGGCATGCCCGCGGACTCGGCCGAGGCGTAGATCGCGGCCAGCGAGACGCCCAGGATGGCGTTGGCGCCGAGGCGGCCCTTGTTCGGGGTGCCGTCGAGCTCGATCATGACCTCGTCAAGGGCGCGCTGGTCGGCGGCGTCCATGCCGATGACCTTCGGGGCGATCTCCTCGTTCACGGCCTTGACGGCGTTGAGGACACCCTTGCCCTGGTACACGGCCTTGTCGCCATCGCGGCGCTCCCAGGCCTCGGCCTCGCCGGTGGAGGCACCGGAGGGAACCAGACCCAGGCCCTGGGCGCCGTCCTCGGTGTCCAGCACGACCTCGACGGTCGGGTTGCCACGGGAATCAAGAATCTGACGCGCGTACACGCTTTCAATTACTGCCACAACTACTCCTTACGACGTTGGGTTGTGATGACACTGTTAAGAATAGTTGAGTTGATGGACGTTGGGCGGGAATTTCCGCGGCATGTCGTGTTAGCGCTCACATCACCCGGAGACACGCATTGTCCACGGCACGTCCCCACAATGTTGCCTGACACGGGGTGCCCGGGCCGATTCCCTCAAACACGCTGGAGGCGCAGATCACGCCGAAAGCCGGCGGCTGGGCTGAGATCACACTCGTCGAACCTGATATAGCCAGTACTATCGAAGGGAATGTCATCATGCGCAAGCATGCCCTGCGCCATCGAATCGCGGCCGTTGCGGCCGCATGGGCTTCGACGCTGCTCCTGCTGGTGTGGTGGTACCTCGCCACACGCTGTCCCGCGGACGCCCGTCCCCTTCCATCCCCAGCCGAGGTCGTCGGCGCCTGGAACGATCTGGACGCGGAAGGCCTGCTGTGGCCTTCGATTGGCATCAGTCTGCTGCGGGTCGCCTCCGGTCTGGCGCTGGGCATCGTCCTGGCCGTGCCGGCGGGACTGATCGCCGGGGCCTCACGTGTCGGCCTGGCCGTCATCGACAAGCCGATCCACATGCTGCGGGCCGTGCCGTTCCCGGCGCTCGCCCCGCTGTTCATCGTCGTGTTCGGCATTGGGGAGACAATGAAGATCGGGCTGATCACCGTCGGCGTGTTCGGTCTGGTGTACGTGAACCTGCGCGATGGCGTGCGCAATCTCGACCCGCGGCTATTCGAACTGGCCAAGGTGTACCACTTCAGCCGCGCCACGCTCTTCCTGCGGGTGCTGCTGCCCGGGGCGCTGCCGGGATTCATGACCGGCCTGCGCTTCGCACTCACCGTGGCGTGGATCGCGCTGGTGACCTGCGAGACCGTCAACTCCTCCACGGGAATCGGCTATATGCTGTCCCGCTCCCAGCAGTTCTCCCGCACCGACCAGACCGTGCTGTGCATCGTGCTGTACGCCATCCTCGGCCTGCTGTCGGAGACGATCGTCACCCTGCTGGAACGCGCGGCGCTCCCCTGGCGCCACGCCCGCCACTGAGCGGCACATCCGCCGCAACACCATACCCGGTGGCGCCCCGGCGTCCCTTGACGCATGCCGTCGCGTCACCACCATCATCATCACCATCAGGAAAGGAACCATGATGATCCGAACCAACCACACCATCATCCGCAAGCTCGCCGCGCTGGGGGCGGCGGCCCTGCTGCTGTCGTCAACCGCCTGTTCGGCGCACGGCCAGGCGTCCGCCGATGCCGGCACCGACACCATGCGCGTGGCGTATCTGTCCACCGCCAACTACCTCACCACGCTCAAGAACGAGCAGTTCGCCCAGAATGAGCTGGCCCCCGCCACAGTCGAGTTCACCGGCCCCTACAACCCAGCCGACGCCCGCACCGCCGTCCAGTCGGGCAATGCCGACGCCACGTCGACGGGCACCGGCTCGTTCATCAACCTGCTCGCCCAGGACCAGCCGTGGGTCGCGTTCGCCATCGAATACTATGACGGCGATTCGCAGGGCATCGTCGCCGCGCCGAACACCGGTATCGACTCCCTCAAGGATCTGTACGGCAAGACCATCGCCATCGACTCCAAGGGCGCGACCGGCGACTACATCGTGCACCAGGCGTTCGCCAACGCCGGACTGGACGCTTCGCAGGTCACCGAGGTGGAGATGAGCCCCAGCAACTTCAGCGCGGCGTTCAGCTCGGGACAGGTCGACGCCATCGCCACCTTCGACCAGAACCTGGCCTCGGCGATGGTCACGCCCGGCGCCAAGCTGCTGGTCAACGCCGAGGATTACGGCAACCTGAACGTCTCGATTCACATCGTCTCCCAGTCCTTCGCCGACCAGCACCCGGATCTGGTCAAGGCCATGTACCGCGCGCTGGTCAAGGAATCGGACAAGGCCCAGGAGCATCCCGAGATCATCACCGACGCCTACCGCGAATTCGGCGCCTCGGACGAGATCATCGACCAGGTGGCCAAGTTCGACGTCCCCGAGATCCTGCCGATCGACGCCGACGGGCTGGACATGCTGGAACGTCAGGCGCAGCAGTACGTCGATTTCGGATTCATCGACGCGATGCCCGACGTCAAGGGCCACGTCATGGATTGCACGGAGTGAGGCTCCGATGACGCTGATGCTCGATCACATCCGCATGGCGTTCGACGGCGTCGAGGTGCTGCGCGACGTGACCGTCCACGTCGACGACGGGCGGTTCGTCAGCCTGATCGGACGCTCCGGCTGCGGCAAATCCACGCTGCTGCGCGTGGCGGCGGGCCTGATCGAACCGACGGCGGGCTCGGTGCGTGCCGATGCCGATATGGCCTTCGGATTTCAGGACGCCCGTCTGGTGCCGTGGATCCGCCTGTGGGACAACGTCACGCTCGGATTGCCCGGGCGGCGCACCGAACGACGCCAGCTGGCACTGGATGCCTTGGCACGGGTGGGACTAGCCGACCACGCCGACGCATGGCCCGGCGAACTGTCCGGAGGGCAGGCGCAGCGGGCGTCGTTGGCACGCGCGATCGTACGACAGCCGAAACTGTTGCTGTTGGATGAACCGTTCGGCGCGCTCGATGCGCTGACCCGTCTGGATATGCAGGACCTGCTGGCGCACTTGCAGGCCGAGCAGCAGTGGACCATATTGATGGTCACCCATGATATTCCGGAGGCGGCGCGGTTGTCCGACCGCATCCTGGTGCTTGCCGACGGCACAATCGGCACAATCGTCGATGTCGACCGAACCGATATGGACGACGAGGGTCTGCCCCGCGACCATGAGGCGATCGAACGGCGGTTGCGCGCGGCGTTGCGCTGACGTCGCGGACATAGCGGCAGACGGCGTGGGGACGGTTGCAGGCGGCTAGAGAATCGTCTCCATGCCGATCTTCTGGGGCTTCAGGCCACAGTGCTCGTAGAAGCCCTTCGCGGCCTCGTTGCACGCCCACACGTTGAGCGTCACATTGTAGCAGCCGGAATTCCTGGCGAAACCGAGGACGTGGCGGTACAGGGCGTTGCCGACATGCCGGCCGCGCTGCGCCTCGTCCACGCACAGGTCATCGATGTACAGCGTCAGGATGTCGGTGAGGATGTTGTCATCGACATGCCGCTGGAACTGGCAGAACGCGTAGCCCAGCAGGCGGTCCGCCCCCTCGGCGTCCTCTCGCGCGGGGTCGGCGATGGAACCGGCGCCCGGCTCGACCGCCACGAACACCGGGGTCCGGTCGTCGGCGATGATGCCGGCCAGCTGGTCGTCGGTGTACTTGGTGGCGTGGGGTTTGAACAGGTCGGGCCGTTCCGCGTGGTGCACGTCCAGCACCTGATGGAGCAGCACATCGATCTGCGGGATGTCTTGCGGCTCGGCGCGGCGGATGGTCATGCGCCCCGCATCGGTATCGTTCCGGTTCCGATCCTGTTCGTTCATTCAGCGCTCCTCGATGCTCTTCCTGCGTTTCGATGGCTTGTGGTTGTTCACGTACCAGTACGCGAGCGCCACCACGACCGCGCCGCCGACGATGTTGCCCAGCGTGGCCACACCGATGTTATAGAGCGAGGCCTGTACGGTCAGGTCGGCGATGCCGTCCAGTCCGGCGCCGTAGCCCATGGCCTTGGCGACCAGTCCGGTCGGCAGGAAGAACATGTTGGCCACGCAGTGTTCGAAACCCATCGCCACGAATCCGGAGATCGGCAGTAGGATGCCGAGCACCTTGTCTGCCGTGGAGCGCGACGAGTAGCCGATGCGCACGGCCAGGCACACGAGCACGTTGCACAGCACGCCACGCGCGAACAATGTCAGCGGGTCGAGCGTGACCTTCGAGATGGCGGTGGATACGGCCGTCTCCCCCACCAGGCCGTCGTTGAGGCCCATCGTGCCGGCCATGGCGATCAAGGCGACGAGGATCAGGGCGCCCAGCAGGTTGCCGAACCAGACGATCACCCAGTTGCGGACCAGAGCGGGCAAGGAGATACGGCGTGCGGCCAGGTTGGAGGCCATCAGCGAGTTGCCGGTGAACAGTTCGGCGCCGCAACACAGCACCAGGATCAGGCCCATGCAGAACGCCAGTCCGCCGACGAAGCGCTTGGGGCCCCAGGTCATCGCCGGATCGCAGGTGACGATGAGGAAGAACAGGGCGCCGAAGCCGATGAACGCGCCGGCGAACAGCGCCAGGATGAAGGTGACGGACTTGCTCTGCTTGGTTTTGCTCACGCCGGCGCTCTCGACGGCCTCCTCGGTTTCGGCCGTGTTCAGCGCGTTGACGTGTACGGCGGGAACCGCCGCCGGAATGGTTGCCGCATGGTCGGCGACGGGCGTGGTCTCGGATTGCGTCATCGGAATCGTTCTCTTTCGTTGCAGACAGGGGACTGATATCCGTCGGACATTGTAGCAACGCGGCCCACCCGGGCCAAACCGCTGTCCGTGACACTCACCCACGCGGCTGGGGCTTCCAGGCCAGGTCGTCGAGCAGCTGGTCGGTCCAGGCCACCACCTCGTCCGAGCCCATCGGTTCGGAGCCAAAGGAGCCGGCGAACGGGGTCGGGATCAGGTAGGTCTTGGTGACCGGCCGGTACTGCACGCCCTTGTAGATGCGGGCGATGCGCATCTGCACCGACTCGGGCGGTTCGATCTTGGCCACGCGCACACGGTTGCCTTGGGCGATGATCTCGGTCAGGCCCAGCGCACGCGCCTTGTTGCGCAGACGTGCGACGGCGAACAGCGTGGCGAACTCGATCGGCGGATTGCCGTAGCGGTCGGTGAGCTCCTCGCGCAGCTCCTCCAGATCCTGCTCGTTGCGGGCGGCGGCGAGCTTGCGGTAGGCCTCCAGACGCAGCTTGTCGGAGTCGATGTAGTCCACCGGAATCGACGCCTCGATCGGCAGATCGATGCTGACGGCCACCGGCTCGGTGCGCTCCGGCTCCTTGTACGCCTCCACGGCCTCGGAGACCATGCGCACGTACAGGTCGAAGCCCACGCCCTCGATGTGGCCGGACTGTTCATCGCCCAGCAGGTTGCCGGTGCCGCGCAGCTCCAGATCCTTCATCGCCACGTCGAAGCCGGAGCCGAGCGCCGTGTTCTGGGCGATGGTGGCCAGACGGTCGTGCGACTGCTGGGTCATCGGCTTGCTCGGATCGTACAGGAAGTACGCGTAGGCGCGTTCGCGGCCACGGCCGACGCGGCCGCGCAGCTGGTGCAGCTGGCTCAGGCCGAACCGGTCGGCATGGTCGACGATCAGCGTGTTCGCGTTCGAGATATCCAATCCGGTCTCGATGATCGTGGTGCACACGAGCACGTTGATGTCGCGATGCCAGAAGTCGCGGATGATCTGGTCGAGCTGCTTCTCCCCCATCTTGCCGTGGGCGGTACCGACCTTCGCTTCGGGCACGAGCTCCTGGATCCTGGCGGCCATGCGGGCGATGTCGGCCACGCGGTTATGCACATAGAACACCTGGCCGCCGCGTAGCAGCTCGCGTCGGATCGCCGCGGTGACCTGCGCGTCCTCGTAGGCGCCCACATAGGTGAGCACGGGCAGACGGTCCTCCGGCGGGGTGGCGAGCGTGGACATCTCACGGATGCCGGTCACCGCCATCTCCAGCGTGCGCGGAATCGGCGTGGCGGACAGGGAGAGCACATCCACGTTGGTACGCAGCGCCTTGAGCGTCTCCTTGTGTTCGACGCCGAAGCGCTGCTCCTCGTCGATGATGACCAGGCCCAGGTCCTTGAACTGGATCTTGGGGTTGAGCAGCTTATGCGTGCCGATGACCACGTCCACGGTGCCGTCCTGAAGCCCCTTGATCGTGTCGTTGATGTCCTTGGCGGTCTGGAAGCGGCTCATCGCCCGGACGGTGACGGGGAAGCCCTCGTAGCGCTCCGAGAAGGTCTCGTAATGCTGCTGGACGAGCAGCGTGGTCGGCACGAGCACGGCCACCTGCTTGGAGTCCTGCACGGCCTTGAACGCGGCGCGCACGGCGATCTCGGTTTTGCCAAAGCCCACGTCGCCGCAGATGAGGCGATCCATCGGGATCGGCTTCTCCATGTCGGCCTTGACCTCGTCAATGGTGGTCAGCTGGTCGGCGGTCTCCTGGTACGGGAACGCGTCCTCCAGCTCCTTCTGCCACGGGGTGTCGGGGCTGAACGCGAAGCCGGGCGTGCGCTGGCGGGCCGAATACAGTTTGACCAGGTCCTCGGCGATCTCGTGGACGTGCTTGCGGGCCTTGGCCTTGGTGGCCGCCCAGTCGGAGCCGCCCAGTTTGTTGAGTTTCGGGGCCTCCGCGCCGATGTACTTGCTGACCTGGTCGAGCTGGTCGGTGGGAATGAACAGCTTGTCCGGCGGGGCGCCGCGTTTGCTCGGCGCATATTCGATGACCAGGTATTCGCGCGTGGTCTTCGCGTCCGCCGTGCCGACGGAACGCTGGCGCATCTCGACGAACCGGCCGATGCCATGCTGCTCGTGCACCACATAGTCGCCGGTTTTCAGCTCCATCAGGTCGATGGCCTTGCGGCGGCGCTTCGGGGTCTTGGCCTGGGCCGCGGCGCTGGTGCGGCCCGTCAGGTCGCGTTCGGTCAGCAGCGCGATGCCGGCGGCCGTGTCGACGAATCCGTCAAGGGCCTGCGAACGGACCGTATCGAACCGGGTGATGCCGGTCTCGTTGATCGCGCGCTTGAGACGGGCGAGCGTGCCGTGCGCGGCGGCGGTCATCGTCACATCCAGCCCCGCGTCGAGCAGCCCCTCGATGCCCGCGGCGGCACGGGTCTCGTCGCCACGGTATTCGGCGGGCGCGTGCGCGGCGAGCCTCACCCGCCCCGGCAGGCTGTCGTCCACGCCGAAATTGGTCAGACGCCAGACGTCATGCTCGGAGAATGTCAGCGAGGCGACCGTCTCATGGAAATCGAGGAAGCTGGCCTGGTCGAAGCTAATCGGCGCGCCGGCGCCATGCCCGGACGCGGCGACATGCCAGCTGGCGGCGAGGAACTCGTTCGCCGTCTTCATCAGGTCCTCGGCCGCACGTTCCAGCTTCTGCGGGTCGGACAGCATGACCACCGACCGCTTGGGCAGCATGCCGGCCACCGGTTCCATGTCGTCGACCAGCGCGGGCAGCAGCGATTCCATGCCCTCCACCGGAATCGCATCGGCGATCGACTCCAGCATGTCCTCGGCGTTGGGGATCTGGCCGACCAGGCTGCGGGCGCGGTCGCGGATCGCGTCGGTCAATTGCATTTCGCGGCAGGGCGTGGCCCAGATCGTCCGCAACCCGTCGCCGTAGGTCCGTTGGTCGGACGCATGGAACTCGCGGATCGAGTCGATCTCGTCTCCGAAGAACTCGATGCGCACCGGATGCGGCGCCGTCGGCGGGAACACGTCGAGCAGGCCGCCACGGACGGCGAACTCGCCGCGGTCCATCACCAGATCGACACGGGTGTACGCGTTCTCCACCAGCCTGGCGGCGGCCTCCTCCAGCGGCAGCTCCTCGTTCACCGTGAAAACCAACGGTGTCACGTCGCCCAATCCGGCGACCACCGGCTGGATCAGCGAACGCACCGGCATCACCAGGATGCGGATCGGTCCGAACATCGCACTGCCGGGTTCGGGATGCCGCAGGCGGCGAAACACGGCCATACGGCTGGCCACCGTGTCGGCGCGGGGCGACAGCCGTTCGTGCGGCAACGTCTCCCAAGCCTCCAGCTGGGCGATGTCGCGCGGGTCGCCGTCGTACCAGGAACGCAGCGCATCCACCGTCTCCTCGGCCTCACGGCCGGAGGCGACGACGTAGACGACCGGATGACGTTTGGCCACGGCCGCCGCCAATGCGGGACGGATGCCGTCGGGTGCGCCCACGATGATGCCGGGGGCCACATCGCCTTCCGGGGGTTCGACCTCGTCGTTGACGAGCCTGCGGAAACCCTGGTCCTTGTCCAGCGACTCCAGCAGGCCGGACAACGATCCGCCCACCAGCTGGTTCATCAGCGCGTCGGCGCGTTCAGCGGCCATTGAACTGCTCCTGGGTCTTGGCCAGTCCGTTGAAGATGATCGACTCGGCGGCGTCGGCGCCGTCGGCCAGGAACTCGGGCAGCTGCTTGCGCTGTTCGGGACCGAAGCCGCCCAGCACCCAGTTGATGGTGTTGTCGTGCGCGTTGCCGCCACGGCGGGCATGGCCGACGCCCATCCGTACGCGCGCGTACTTCGGGGTTCCCAAGGATTTGTCGATGGATTTGATGCCGTTATGGCCGCCGGCGGACCCGCCGGACTTGACCTTGATGCGGCCGAAGTCCAGATCCATGTCATCGTGGACGACGACGATGTGGTCGGGTTCGATCTGGTAGTAGGCGCTGATCGAGGCGACCGCGTTGCCCGAGTCGTTCATGTAGGTCAGCGGCTTGGCCAGGAAGAATTTGACGTTGCGGCCGTTCAGGTTCATGGCGCCCTTGCCGAGCATGGCCAGCCCCTTGTGGTCGGAGAACGCCACCGACCAGCGTTCGGCCAGCAGGTCGGCCGTCATGAAGCCCATGTTGTGCCGGGTGTCCTCGTATTTCTTACCCGGGTTGCCCAACCCCACAATCAACCAGAAATCCGATGCCATGTCGTTCGATCCTTCGTCATCATGCCTGTCAAACGGAACGATTGTACCATTGGGCCGTTTACCTCACAGCGTGAAGCAATTCACAGTTCCCACCCCTTGAAAATCGTGAATTCGAATAGCGCATAAGCGAACATGCCTCTTGCCGCACTTCCGCATGATGACAGGAAAGCATAGTAGATTCTGTACGATTCGCTGATTCACAACAATGACGAGGACCGGAACAGTGAATCGCCTTACAGCGGAAGATACCAGTAGGCGATGTCGTGCCTGATGCCGCCGGGCAGATGCACGGCGTCGGGCATCAGTCCGAATCGTTCAAAACCGAAACGGCGCATCAGCGCGCTCGACCCCTCGTTGTCGGCGAAGATCAGCGTGGTGGCCATGCGATGTCCCGCCCGCCGGGCTTCATCCAGCAGCCAGGCGACCAGCTGGCGGCCGATGCCCTGACGACGCCATGCCGAACCCACGTAATAGCTGAGCTCGACCACGCCGTCATAGCCGGCGCGCTCGTGGAACCGCGAGAGCGATCCGAAGGCCATGACCTGCCCGTCCCCGGATTCGACCACCACAACCGGGTAGAGGGAGCGCGGCTCGTGCGCATCGACCCAGGCCTTGCGCTGTGCGAGCGTACGCGGTTCGATGTCGGCGCTCGACATGCGTTCGAGCACCGCCTCGTTGTAGATGTCGGTGATGGCGGCCAAATCGGCGTCGGTCGCGCCACGGATGATGAGTTCGCCCATGGGGTACCAGCTTATCGTGTCGCGCTTTGCGAAGCGTCGTCCCACAGACGACACGCCGAGAGGTGCGGCAAACCTACCCCGGAGGTTTGCCACCATGTCGCGTGTTCCGCCAATCTGCGCAAACCTCCCGGGGAGGTTTGCCACCACCATCGGCGTGTCGATGGACGGGTCCCCGGATACGACTGTGGGGCGCGGCAAGCACCACGCCCCACAGGATCTGTCAGCGGGAATCGGTCAGTTCCCCAGCTCCAGCGCCTTGTTGATGGCCTCCTCCAGACGGTCCTGGGCCTCGCCGTAGGCGGTCCAGTCGCCGTCCTTCATGGCCGCGTCCGAATCCTTCATGGCCTGGGCGGCGTCGTTCAGGGCTGCCTTCAGGTCCGCGGATGTCGCGCCGGAGGTGCCCTTGTCGGATGACGGATCGCCACCCGTCGCACCGGACGTGCCCTTGTCAGACATGCCGTCACCCGTCGTGCCGGACGAGCCGTCGGACGACGCGGACGAATCATCGCCGCTCGATGATTCCTCGGTTTCGCCGACGTTCTCGGCGTCGCCGGCCGAGGCGCCCGAATCGCCGCCGAACACCTGGTCGAGGGCCTCGTCCAGCGTATCGGCGAAGCCGACCTGGTCGCCGAAGGCCACGAGCACCTTCTGCAGCATCGGATAGCTGGTCGCGCCGCTGGAGCGCACATATACCGGCTGCACGTACACCAGGCCGCCGCCGAGCGGCAGGGTCAGCAGGTTGCCGCGCTCCACGCTGGTGGACCCGGATTCGAGCAGGTTGAGCTCGCGGGACACGTCCGCGTTCGCGTTGAAGTTGTTCTGCGCCTGGCCCGGACCCGGCACGTTGGAGGATTGCGGCAGCTCCTGCAGGCGGATCGTGCCGTAGTGCTCGCCGATCACGCCCGCCTCGTTGCCGGCATCCGAATCCACGGACAGGAATCCGGTCAGGATCTCGCGGGTGGAGGAACCGGCCGGGATGTAGGTGGAGGTCAGCGAGAACACGGGCTCGCTGCTGCCGCCGGTCTGCAACGTCAGATAGTACGGCGGCTGCAGCACGGACTGGCCCTGCGCCTGCGCGCTCTGGGATACGGTCGGGTCCTTCGGCGTCTGCCAGAAGTCCTCGCCGGAGAAGAACTGGCTGGCGCTGGAGACGTGGTACCGCTCGAGCAGCTGGCGCTGCACCTTGAACAGACTCTCCGGGTAGCGCATATGGCTCATCAGGTCGCCCGATATCTCGGAGAGCGGGTGGTACTGCCCCGGGAAGATCTGCTGCCAGGCCTTGATGATCGGATCGTCCTCGTCCCACACGTACAGGTCCACCGATCCGTCGTACGCGTCGACGGTGGCCTTGACCGAGTTGCGGATGTAGTTGGCCTGCTGCGAGTTGAGCCCTTGCACGGTCTGCGAGGTTTCGGTGGTCGAATCCTCGGTGGCGGCGCCCAGATCGGTCATCTGCGAATACGGGTAGGCGTCGGAGGTCGTGTAGCCATCGATGATCCACTTGACGCGGCCGTCGACCACGGCCGGGTAGACGCGGCCGTCGAGCGTCAGGTACGGGGCCACCTTGGCGACGCGTTCGCGCGGGCTGCGGTCGTACAGGATCTGCGACTCGGAGGTCACACGATCGGAGAACAGGATCTGCTCGGAGCCGAAGCGCACCGCGTACAGCAGTCGGGAGAAGATGTTGCCGACCGACGGGCCGCCGTCGCCGTCGAAGGTGTTCGTGGCGCCCTCGTCCGAACCGGTCGGGTAGTCGAACTCCCAGGATTCGGTGCCCTCCGGCGCGCCGACGATCGAATACTCGGTGGCGTTCGGCGAGAAGTAGATGCGCGGCTCGTACTGTTCGGATTCGGTCAGCGCGCCCTGCGTGGGGATGCCGTATTCGAAGAACTCGGGCTGGCCGTCGGCCGTGACCTTGTTGCCGTAGGCGGCCACGATGCCGTAGCCGTGCGTGTACACGGTGTGGTCGTTGACCCAGTTGCGGTTGTCGAGGCCGCTCAGGTCGAGTTCGCGCGCGGCGATGACCGTGTCCTGGCTGACGCCATCCACGTCGTACTTGTCGACGGCGAGCGTGTCGGCGAACGTATAGTACTGGCGCGACTGCTGCAGCTGCTTGAAGGTCGGCGAGACGATCTGCGGGTCGAGCAGTCGGATCTGCGCGGTCGATTCGGCCGACGCGGACAGTGCGCCCGCCTCGCCCTCGGTGGTAGCGTCGTACTGTTCGACGGCGATGTCGTCGAGTCCGTACGCCTGCTTGGTGGCCGCGATGTTGCGTTCGATGTAGGTCGACTCCATCTCCTGCGCGTTCGGATCGACGCGGAAGCGCTGCAGCACGACCGGCCAGACGCCGGTGAGCAGCACGGCGGCGACCACGACGACGGCGACGGAAACCACCGGCACACGCCAGGCCTTGAGCGCCGTGATCGCGCGGACGCCGAGCGGGGCGCTGCCCTCCAGCGCATGCGAGGTCATCAGCCACACGCCCAGCACCACGCCGAGGATGGCGACCAGCGCCGCCATGACGAAGGTGACGGGGATTGTGGCATGCACCGAGGTGTAGGCGGCGCCGGTGAACCGGTCGCCCTGCGTGGTCAGATGGCCGAACACGCCCATGGCCAGTTGCACGGCGAACGCGAACATGTTGAGCATGAGCCAGACGCCCAGCTGGCGGCGGGCGCGCTTGGTGATGGCGAACAGCCCGCGTCCGTCGACCGGCATCGTGATGCGGATGCCGCCCATCAGCACGTGGGTGATCACCGAGAACACGATGCCGACGAGCAGCAGCGTGGACACGGCGCCCATGATCAGTTTGAGGCCGGGAAGGATGAAGACGTAGAACCCGTTGTCGAGCCCGAACTGCGGGTCGGTGGTGCCGAAGCTCTGGGCGTTGAACATGAGCAGGATGTCGGACCAGTTGGCGTTGAACTGCGAGCCGAACACCGCGCCCACCACCAGCGCCACGATAA
Source organism: Bifidobacterium pullorum DSM 20433 (assembly GCF_000771405.1). Taxonomy (GTDB): domain Bacteria; phylum Actinomycetota; class Actinomycetes; order Actinomycetales; family Bifidobacteriaceae; genus Bifidobacterium; species Bifidobacterium pullorum. The sequence continues at coordinate 71,328 of NZ_JDUI01000002.1, forward strand.
CCGCCACCATGCGGGCGTGCTTGGAGCTGATGCCGTTGGCGATCTCCACCACGTCACCGTGGATGCGCACCGTCGAGCCGTCGGCGTCGGCCGGACGCGCATGGATGGCCAACGTGGCCGACAGGAATCCGACCGCCGCCACCAGCAGAGCATAGGCCACCCATACGCCGACGCGCACGCCCAGCTGGGTCCAGATCACGCTCTGGAAACCGAGCTGCCCATACCACATCAGGTCGGTGATGAACCGCGACAGGCCGAAGAACAGGCCGACGATGACGGCCAGTGCCAGCACGATGCCGATGAGGATGCGGTTGCCGGCGCCGGACCGGCGCGGACGTTCCGGCCGCCGCGTGATCCGCGGCCCGGAAGGCCTGCTCGGAGGCGGGGTGCGACGCGAGGCGTCGTCTCCATCCGCCTCCACGTTGATGATTACCGGATCGTCGTCGGCGCCGGTATCGCCACGGCGACGCGGATCATCGTCAGGATCGAACATCATGCCAAACGCATCGAAAAAAGACATGCGTCCAGCCTACCGGGTGGTTCGGAAGTACTCGGCCAGCGGAATGTTCCCCTTTCATGCCATACGACCGGCCGCGCCGCCCCTGGCGGAACCCGCGGCAACACAGTGGTTTTACGTCCTCGATGGAATAATCGGGGGTATGGAGGAACCCGCAATGCATCATAGTCGTACAGGAGCGCCCGGCAAGGCCCGGCGTTGGCCCGTCGTCGTGGCGGTGGTCTGCGTATTGGCCGTACTGGCGGCCGCCGTATATTGGTGGGCCGTGGCACGCCCCTCGCAGGAGCCGTCCGTTCCGCCGTCGGCGTCGGCCCCCGCCGGCGGGGACGATGAGACGCAGAACGGCGAGGATCCGGCCGGAACCGACGACGACACGGCACCCGTCGACGAGGACGCCGACAAGGAGCCGATCCCCGAGCCCGACGATAATTCCCCGCAGGCCAAGGCGCAGCGCGCAGTCGAGGCGATGAGCATCGAGGAGCGCGTCGGCCAGCTGGTCATGGCTCCGCTGTATGCGGGCACGGACCCCTCGGCCCTGTACGATCTGATCGCCAACCAGCATGTCGGATCGGTGCTGATCATCGGCAACTGGTGGTCCGGCACCGACGGCGTGCGGCAGGCCACCGATGCGCTGCAGTCCTATGCGCCCGAGAACAACCGGCTGCTGATGACCACCGACCAGGAGGGCGGATTGGTGCAACATCTGCAGGGCCCCGGTTTCGACTCGATGCCGACGGCGCTCGACCAGGGCATGATGAGCACCGAGGTGCTGCGCCAGTCGGCCTCCGTATGGGGGTCGCAGCTCAACCAGGCCGGCATCAACGTGGACCTGGCCCCCGTGGTGGGCACGGTGACCGTGGACAGGAACGCGAACGCCCCGATCGGCGCGCTGTACCGCGATTTCGGCCTGGACGCGCAGGGCAACGCCGAACATGCCATCGCCTTCATCGACGGCATGCGGGATTCCGGCGTGCAGTCGGTCATCAAGCACTTCCCCGGATTGGGCGGCGTGACCGGCAACACCGACTTCACCGCCAGCGGCATCCTGGACACCACGACCACGCTCGACGGTCCGGAGGTCGAAGCCTTCATCACGGCATTGGAGGCCGACCCCGCGATGGTGATGATGTCGCTCGCGACGTACCAGCAGATCGACCCGGACAATCCCGCCGCGTTCTCGTCGACGCTGATCGACGGGTATCTGCGCGACACGATCGGCTATGACGGCGTGATCACGTCCGATTCGCTCTCCGCCGCGGCGTTGGGCGCGTTTGAGCCCCGGGAGATCGGCGTGCGCTTCGTGGAAGCCGGGGCCGATCTGGCCTGCATCGGCGCCAGCGAGTACGTGCAGCCAATCCTGGATGGACTCAACGAGCGCGCGGCCTCCGACCAGGCGTTCGCCGAGAAGGTGACCCGTTCCGCCATCCGCGTGATGACGCTCAAATACGAGATGGGTCTGGCGCAGTAACCGCTCACACCCGCATATTCGGGAAATGCAGCCGCATGAACCCGTCGCCGAAATGCGCGTCGATGGGGATTGGCGTCAGCGCGCCCAATCGGCGAGCTCCTCGCGCAACGCCTGCAGGAAGCAGGCCGCCACACGGGTGAACCGGCGGTCGGATTTCCACACCACATTGAGCCGGGCCTCCAGGCGCGGGCTGAGCGGACGGAACGTGAGGTTGGTGTCCCCCGTCACGTTGACGATGCGGTCAAGGCACAGCGCATAGCCCAGCCCTTCCGAAACCATCAGCGCACCGTTGTTCAGCAGATTGTAGGTGCCGACGACCCGCAGGTCGCTCTGCCCCATCCCGCTCCAGGCGCCGAATTCACGGTCGAAGCGGGTCTCCTGGGATACGATGAGCGGCAACCCCTTGAGGTCGTCGACGGTGATCGACTCCCGTGCGGCCAGGGGGTCGTCGCGTCGCATCATCACGCCCCAGACATCGCGGACGGGCAGGGTGATATACGCGTACTTGGTCGTGTCATACGGTTCAAACAGCAGCGCGAAGTCAAGCAATCCCGAATCCAGACGCGAGGTGACATCCTCGGTGTTGCCTGAATAGATATGGAACCGGGTCTGCGGGTAGCAGGAGGTCATCGCCCGCGCGGCGCGCGCCAGCAGACGCATCGCATCGGTCTCCCCCGCGCCGATGTACACCGGACCGCCGACCGGCTCCTCCATCGAGGTGATCTCCGCCTCCGCACGGTCCGCCAACGTCACGATCTCCTCAGCGCGTTCGCGCAACAGCTCCCCCTCCGGGGTGAGCGTGATCGTCCGACTGCCGCGTTCGAACAGCGTGCAGCCGAGCCTGGATTCGAACTCGCGCAACTGACGGGACAGCGACGGCTGCGACATGCCGAGGTATTCGGCGGCACCGGTGATGCTCTGCTCCTCCACCACCGCCAGGAAATACCGCAAAATCCGCAGCTCCATGCCGCCATTGCGGTTATGCGCCATCACGGCCTCCTGAATGATTTCCCGGGAACGGCGCTTGCACGGGCCGAGTGCATCAGATCGAATCCAATGCGCCGGACCCCACTGTCGGGTGTCGGCCCCACGTCGCTCCCATACCAAACAAGTATATATTTCCATTGCACATAGACATTTGATATGGATTCCGTCATTCCGTATCCTGCAGAACATCGCTTCACGGAAAGGAGCGCCAATGACCAGACTCACAGCAACGGCACGCGCCATCGCCGCGATGACGGCCGCCGTCGCATTCGCCCTTGCGGCCTCGTGCTCATCAACCCCGTCAGCCGACTCCACAACCGGCGGCGCACACACCATCGAACAGGACACCGACATGACCATCATCGACATTGACATCGACGGCACCACGTTCACGGCGCACTTGGAGGACAACGCCACCGCACGGGCCTTCCTCGACCTGCTGCCGACGACCCTGACCATGGACGAGCTCAACGGTAACGAGAAGTACCACTACCTGGACAGTCCCCTGCCCTCGGAACCGCAACGCGTCGGCACGATCCACGCGGGCGACATCATGCTCTACGGCAGCGACTGCATCGTGCTGTTCTACCAGACCTTCCGCACCCCGTATTCCTATACGCGCATCGGCTCGATCGCCGACCCCGGGCGACTGTCCAACGCGCTCGGCGCCGGCACTGCGTCGGTGACCTTCTCGCCGGAACAGGCGGCATAAGACGTTCAGCACCATACCGCCGCGCCATATGACGACGCGGACCGGACACGACCCATCCCATGCCCATTTGGCATGAATGCCACTCAACCCAAGCATTTGCGCATCATCCTCGCCGGGGTTATCATCCCGAGCAGCGTTACTGACTACAATCCCGACTCCCCATCACGAATGGACGTATGATGACCGAACCCACCAACCCCAACAACGGCAAGGCCGCCGGCACCGCCGATCGCGTCGAGCAGGGGTATCTGACCGGCGAACGCGCGGCGTTCGCCGCCGACGGCGTGACCTACGTCGACACGATTTTCGCCGAAGGCGAATCCCCGCTCAAGCATGCCCGGAACATCGCGCTGATCGACAGTTCCTTCCAGTGGAAGTATCCGCTGTGGTACTGCAAGGACGTGACCGTGCGCGGCTGCACCTGGTTCGAGATGGGCCGCGCCGGCGTGTGGTACACGGACGACATCACCGTGGAGGACTCCACCGTGGTCGCCCCGAAGAACTTCCGCCGCTGCAACGGCGTGACGCTGCGGCATGTGGAGTTCCCGAACGCCGAGGAGACCCTGTGGTCCTGCCGCGACGTGACGTTGGACGACGTGACCGTGCACGGCGACTACTTCGCGATGAACTGCGAGGACATGAAGGTCGATGGCCTGCGCCTGGTCGGCGGGTACTCGTTCGACGGCGCAAGGAACGTGGAGATCGCCAATTCGCGGCTCATCACCAAGGACGCGTTCTGGAACTCGGAGAACGTGACCGTGCGCGACTCGTTCATCACCAGCGAGTACCTGGGGTGGAACGCCCGGAACCTCACGCTGATCAACTGCACGATCGAGAGCCTGCAGGGCCTGTGCTACATCGACAATCTGGTGATGCGCGGCTGCCGGCTCAACCATACGAACCTGGCGTTCGAGTATTCGACGGTCGACGCCGAGATCGAGGGTCATATCGACAGCGTGTTCAACCCGGCGGGCGGCCGCATCAAGGCCGGATCGATCGGCGAGATCACGCTGGATCCGGCGCGCATCGACCCCGCGGCCACCGTCATCGAGACCACGGACCGCTGAGCGATTCCCGCGATGCGCGACGTATCCGCCTTGCCGTCGCGCACCAGCATGCGGCATCACGACAGGGCGCCCGTACCAGCCGACAGGAGAACCGATGACCTACGATTTCGACGTCCTGACCGACCGTTCCGGCACCTACTCGCTGAAGTGGGAGGAAGCCGGCGACGCGCTGCCGATGTGGGTGGCCGACATGGATTTTGAGACCGCGCCCCCGATCCGCGAGGCGATGCGCCGCAGGCTGGAGCACGGCGTCTTCGGCTATTCGATCGTGCCCGACGAGTGGGCGGACGCCTACATCGGCTGGTGGCGGGACCGCCACGGCGTGACCTTCGAGCGTGAGTCGCTGATCTTCTGCACCGGCGTGATCCCGGCCCTCTCCAGCATGGTGCGCAAGCTGACCACACCGGCCGAGAACGTGGTCATCCAGACGCCCGTGTACAACATCTTCTTCAACTCGATCCTCAACAACGGCCGTAATGCGCTTGAGGCGCCGCTCGTCTACGACGCCGAGGCCTCCCGCTACTCGATCGACTGGGAGGACCTGGAACGCAAGCTCGCCGACCCGCAGACCACGCTGATGATCCTGTGCAACCCGCACAACCCCTCCGGCCAGATCTGGGACCGCGACACCCTGGCGCGCATCGGCGAACTGTGCTGGACGCACCATGTGACGGTGGTCAGCGACGAAATCCACTGCGACCTGACCGACCCCGGGTACGACTACGTGCCGTTCTCCTCGGTGAGCGAGCATTGCCGGATGAACTCGGTGACCTGCATCGCACCGACCAAGACGTTCAACCTTGCGGGTTTGCAGACCGCGGCCGTCATGGTGCCGGATCCCGTATTACGGCACAAGGTGTGGCGCGGCCTGAACACCGATGAGGTGGCCGAACCGAACGCCTTCGCGATCACGGCGGCCGTCGCCGCGTTCACCGGGGGCGCCCCCTGGCTCGACGAACTGCGCGCGTATCTGGCGGAGAACAAGCGCGCGGTCCGCGCCGCCATCGACGGGTACAACGCATCGGCCGACCCTGCGCGACGGGTTTCGCTGGTCGAGGGCGACGCCACGTACCTGCTGTGGCTCGACTGCTCGGCGTTGACCGACGATACGGAACGGCTGTGCGACCATCTGCTCGCCGATCAGGGGCTCATGCTCTCCCCCGGCGCCCAGTTCGGCGGCAACGGACGGTATTTCGTCCGCATCAACGCGGCGACGCAGCGCGCGCGTGTGGACGAGGGCATGCGACGGCTGGTGGCCGGCCTGCGTTCGTTCCGCTGACGACACACCGGGTCTTACCGATGCGATCGCGGCCGGCGCACTCCGATGCGGGGCGCGCCGGCCGATTCCACCATTCGGACGGGGGCGTACTACGGTAGTGCTCATGAGAGAAGACACCGAGGAGCCATTGGCGGCCAACGCCACGCGGGAACGCCTGGATTCCCGCAGCCGCATCCTGATCACGTTCACCTTCTTTTCCATGTTCTTCGGCGCGGCGAACCTGATCTTCCCGCCGTTCCTCGGCGCGCAGGCCGGCTCGGCCACACCGCTGGGCGCCATCGGGTTCATCATCTCCGCCGTCGGCCTGCCGGTGCTCGGCGTGCTGGCGGTCTCCTCCGCCGGCGGGTTCGAATATCTGGCCGACCGTGTCTCCCCGAAGTTCGCCATCGTGCTGGCGCTGGCCATCATCCTGACCATCGGCCCCTGCTTCGCCATTCCGCGCACCGCCACCACGTCCTTCGAGATGATGGTGGTCCCGTTCACCCCCGGCGTCCCCACCTGGATCACGCAGCTGGTCTATTCGGCGGTGTTCTTCATCCTGTCGTTCTTCCTCGCGCAGCGTCCGGAGATCCTTTCGAAAACCCTTGGCCGGTTCATGGGCCCGCTGCTGCTCGCCATGATCGCCGTGCTGTTCGTCGCCTGCCTGATCATGCCGCATGACGGCTTCCCCTCACCCAGCGGCGACTACGCGCAGCTGCAGCTGTCCCGCGGATTCCTAGACGGATATCAGACCATGGATCTGCTGGCCGCGCTGTATTTCGGCATCGTCATCTCCGCCAACGTCAGGCAGATGGGCATCACGAGCGTCTCCCAGAACCGGCGCGAAACCGGGTATGCGGGGCTGGGCACCGGCATGCTGCTCATCATCATCTACGGCGCGCTTGCCTTCATCGGCATGGTTTCCGGTTCGATCGCCTCGGTCGACCCCGCCACCGACACCGGCGCCACCGTGCTGACGAACCTTTCGCACGCCGCGTTCGGACCGGTGGGCACCGCGTTCATCGGCGTCATCTTCGTCATCGCCTGTTTCAACGTCTGCACGGGACTGATCTCCACCTGCGGCACGTTCTTCCACAACCATTTCCCCACCGTAATGGGGCATCCGGTCTCCTACCGCGTCTGGAGCGCCGTCTTCGCCGCGTTCAGCTTCCTGGTCTCCAACGCCGGCCTCAACACCATCATCAAGGTGTCAGTGCCGGTGCTGTCGGCGCTGTACCCGATCGCCATCGTGCTGGTGGTGCTCTCGCTCGTCCACGGCGTATTCTCGGAACGTTTCCCGCGCGTCTACTTCTGGGCGGTGCTGCTGGCCGGCGTCGTCAGCATCATCAACTGCCTCGCCGAGCTCATCACGCTGCTCGGCGTGTCGTTCGGCTGGCTGGACGCGCTGGTCGGCGCCATCCCGTTCAACGACTTGCAGATCGGATGGCTGATCCCCGCGCTGATCGGCGTGGTCGTCGGCATCGTCGACAGCCGGCTGCGAGAACGGCAACGAGCATAATCCCGTCGTCCGCCCTCGGCGTTCGCAGGCGGACATGCTAGACTGCTATGTCGGCCGGCATGACCGATCCGGCCGACAAGCATTATTACCTTCGATTCGCATCTGCAAGGGACGTGATATCCATGCCATGGGCCAAGGTCCACGACATGTTGCGGAAGATCCCCGAAACGCTGACGTTCAGGCGCATCCTGCTCATCATGCTGGGCACCGCCATCGCCACGTTCGGCCTGCACAACATCCACCAACGCGTCGACATCACCGAAGGCGGCGTGCTCGGCATGCTGCTCCTGCTCGACCATTGGTTCGGCATCCCGCCATCCATCACCACCCCGGCGCTGGACATCACCTGCTACCTGCTGGCGTGGCGGTTCCTCGGCAGCCGATTCATCCTGCTGTCGATCGTCTCGACCACGTCGATGTCCCTGTTCTTCGGATTGTGGGACCTGTTCCCGCCGATGCTGCCCGACCTGTCCGGCATGCCGCTGCTGGCGGCGCTGCTGGGCGGCGCGTTCGTCGGCATCGGCGTCGGACTGGTGGTGCGCCAGGGCGGCTCCAGCGGCGGCGATGACGCGCTGGCGCTCGTCATCTCGCATCTGACACATTGGCGTCTGGCACGCGCCTACCTGTTCACCGACCTGACCGTACTGGGATTGTCGCTGACCTATATCCCGGTGCAGCGCATCGCCTTCTCGCTGGTCACGGTGTTCGTCTCGTCGTTCCTCATCGACATCGTCAAGGACGGCGTGCCGGACGCAATGCGTTCGTTGCTGCCCAAGCGCCGCAACGGCTGACCGCCGCCCGTGACGCGAAGGCCACGGATGAGGCAATCAGCGGATCCGCTTGAGATGCCCGTGGTTCAGCCGCAGCACCGCATCCGCGTGGGCGGCGAATCGTTCGGAGTGGGTGACGGCGATCACGCACATGCCGTGCTCATGGGCGTTGCCGGCCAGCAGCGCGGCGATGGCTTCGGCGTTGTCGGCGTCGAGGCTACCGGTTGGCTCATCCGCCAGCAGCACCTTGGTGCCGGCCGCGAGCGCCCGTGCGATGGCGACGCGCTGCCGCTGCCCGCCCGACAGCTGCGTCACGCCGCGCCGCATATCCTCGGCGTCGAGTCCCACCGCGTCGAGCAGTTCACGGGCGCGAGCGCGGTCGGCGACCAGCGCGACGTTCTCGATGGCGTTCAGGTAGTCGATGAGGTTGAACTCCTGAAAGACGAACGAGACGTGGCGGCGGCGGTGCGCGACAAGCCCGCCCGCGGTCAGCGGCCGGCCGTCATAGACGATGCGCCCCGCGTCGGGCAGATCGAGGCCGCCGAGCAGCGCGAGCAGCGTGCTTTTGCCGACACCGGACGGGCCGACCACGGCGGTCATGACCCCGGGCTCGAATCCGGCGCTGACGTTGCGCAGCACGGTGCGCGTGCGGCCATGACCGTCCTCATAGGCATAGGTGACGTTGTCGAGTGCGATGATCGCCATCGGTGAACTCCTTTCGCATACGAATTGCTTGTGGCTGGGATCGGATCGGGGTCACGACATGGCGGCGAGGATGTCCTTGGGGCGGCGGCGCATCAGCACCATGCTCGACAGGCCGACCGACACGGCGACCAGCGCCAGGCCGAGCCCGTACAGGCCGGCGATGGTCCAGCCATCGATGACGACGTGGATGCTGCCCATGTCGGCGTTCGGCGTGAAGCTGGGCGACATCATGTCGCTGTTGGCCACGGTCATGCCGTCCTTCGAGGTGAGCCCGCCGCCCGTGCCGCCCGTGCCGTCTCCCGTGCCGGCGCGTGACATGCCGAGCAACCCGTCTCCGACGAATTGTCCGATCATCGCGCCGATCGGCACGCTCAACGCGAACGCGACGACGGCCACGAGCGCCGCCTCTACCAGATACTGCGAGAGGATCGCCCAGCGGCCGAAGCCGAGCGAGAGCAGCACGCCGCTCTCGTGCATGCGCTCCTTGACGCGCGAGGCGAGCACCAGACAGAGGATCACCATGCCGGCCACCAATGCGAGCACGACGAGCGCGAGCACCAGAGCATCGAGGTTGCGCAGCGGTTCGGATACGGCATCGGCGTCCGCCGTGTCCTGGCTGACCACATACTGGCCGCCCGACAGTTCGTCGAGCGCCCGCACGCGGGCGGCGATGTCGGCCGTGCGCTCGGGATCGGTCACGTAGAAGCTCACCTTGTCGAATCCTTCCTCGGCGGTGCCTTCGCGTGAGTGGTCGACCACGTCCATGGTGGTGAACATCGCGTTGGTCATCGACCAGTTGCTGGTCAGCGCGCTGGATTTCGCGGTCTGGTCGAACAGGCCGACGATGCGTACGGGCGTGCGCGTCCGCTCGACGGTGGTGCCGCTCATCTGCGCGTGGACGGTGGCACGCCGCAGCACGATCGTGTCGCCGATCCGCAAACCGTTGCGTTCGGCGAGCTGCGAGCCGATCAGCACGTCGCCGACCACGCCGTCGTCCGTCCCGACACCCGTCCCGGCGTCCGCGTCGTCATCCGATCCGTCCCGCTCAGTCCCCGCACGCGCGGCCGGGTCGATCACCGGCTCCCCGTCGGCGAGCACGAGATACCCCTTGGCGAAATTCGCATCGAACCGCGAGTCGGTGCCGCCGATGACGGTTACCGTGTCGCCGAAGTCGTCGGTCGAGAACGCCTGTTCGCTGGCCGGGTCGGTGCCCGAGCCGTCGTCGATGAGCTTCAGTGTCCGGCCGTCCGTGGTCTCCGGCACCAGCACCTGCTCGGTCGTCGCGTCACAGCCGCGGATGCCCTGGACCTGCGTCATCACCCTGCCGCACAGTTCGGCGGTGATCGGCTTGCCCGCGAACACCTGCTGATAGCCCATGCCCTCGATCTGCCGGTTGGTCCAGTTGTCGGGGTTCGATTCGTCCTGTTCGATGGTGAACACCCCGCCGAGCGCCTGCCGTATCGCCTGCTGCGCATCCGCCGCCGCGCCACGCACCGCCAATCCGGTCAGCGTCGTCGTGGCGACGACGAGCAGGATGAGCAGCAGGCTGATGGTCCTGCCGCGTTTGCGCCATATATACCGCACCGCCAACGTGATGCTCCGCATGCCGTGTTCCGCCTTTCCTTCCGTGATTGATGGCGGCGGTGAGCGCGGCTCCGGGCGATTCGTTCAGTCGGCGATGGCACCGCCGCCGACCGGAGCCGCGCTCCCCGCCAACGACGATTCAACAGGATGACGGTGTGGGTTCGGTATCGTTCCGGTTTGGTGTCGGTTTGGTTCGCCGGCGTCCCCATCCGCGTCGGGCGCGGTCCCGCCCAGCCCGTCGCCCCATTCCCGCACGATCGCCGCCGGCACGACCACCCTGTACCGGAAGATTCCATCCGTCATATCGATCGACGGTGTGCAGCCCTGGGACCGGAATATCGTGTGCGCGATATGGATGCCGAGTCCCGTGCCCCCGGTGGCCGAATTGCGCGAGCCGTCCGGGCGGAAGAACGGCTCGCCCAGACGAGCCAGGTCGGCTTCGGGCAGCTGCTCCGCCCGGTTGCGGACCGTCACCGTCAGGGCGCCGGGCACCGTCTCGCAGCGGTCCGGCGCCGGAACCGTCCCTGTTTCGATGCGGACGGCGCTCCCCGGTGCCGCGTAGGCCACGGCGTTGCCGATCACCGCGTCGAAGGCCTTGTCCAGCAGGCCCAGCACGGCATGCAGCGCCGTCCCGCCGTCCACGTTGCACTCCACCGTCACACCCCTGCGGCGTGCCAACGCGTCATGCCCCTCGACTGCGTCCTCGATCAGATCGCGCAGGCGCAGCCAACGCCGTTCCCCGAGTTCGGCGGCATCCATGCGCGACACCGTCAGCGTCTGGCCGACGATGCGCTGCATCCGCTCCACGGTGCGCAAGGCGCGCGGCAGCACCGCGTCCCGGTCCGCATAGTCGCCCAGGTTCATCATCATGCCCTCGACCTGCGCGTGCAGCACGGCGACCGGGGTTTTCAACTCATGCGAGGCCGCCATGAAGAAATCGCGACGTTCGCGTTCCATCGCACGCACCACCCGCGTCTCACGGGCCAGTTCGTCATTGGCGGACGCGAGCCGCCCGTTGAGTTCGGCCAGCCGACGGTTGGCCTGCTGCATCGGGCGGATGATCAGCCGGCTGCACAGCCACGCCACCACCGCGGACAGCGCCACGATGACGCCGATCATCGGCAGAAGCAGCGTGACGAACGTATCCTCGATGGCGGCACGCTGGGCATCGACCGTGATGGATACCGCGGCCCCGGTGCCGGGCGGGTCGCCGCCCGCCTCGGCGAACGTCCACGTCGAGACGCCATCCCCCTGCATGACGTCGGCCGCACCCGCCTCGCGCGCGGCCACCACGGAGTCGAAGCCGTACGGGAACGCCCATGACACGATGCCGTAGACCAGCACACCGCACAGGCTGAACGCGGCCAGCAGCCCCACGAACAGCCTCACCGACAGGCGGCCGACCGCACGTCGCACCCAGCCGGCGAACCGCGCCGGGGCATGCGCGGCAGACCGATCCCGATCGCCCGGCTCGACTTTCCCGCGCTCAGCCATGGCGCGTCCCCGCCCGGTATCCCACGCCGCGCACCGTTTCCACGCTATCCGCTCCAAGTTTGCGGCGCAGGTTCATCACATGGATGTTGATGGCCTTGTTCCCGCAATCATCGGCGTACCCCCACACCTGCCGGGACAGCGCATCGCGGGTGAAGACACGACGCGGATGCTCGGCGAGCAACCGTATGATGTCGAATTCGGTGCGCGTCAGCGCCACGACATCGCCGCGGAGCAACACCTCATGCGACTCCGTGTCCACGATGATGTCGCCGAATCCCAGCAGGCCCCTGGCGGCAGTCCCGGTGCCGCACTCCGCTGCGGATGCGGCTATCGGAGCCCCGCCCGCCGGTCCGCCCGCAGTCGTCGGCTCGATGGCGGGTGAGGCGGCTGCATCCGACCGCGCCGCGCAACGGCGCAGCACCGCACGCACGCGTTCGCGCATCACGCTCAACGAATACGGTTTGGTCACGTAATCGTCGGCGAGCAGGGAGAACCCCTGCAACTGATGCCTCTCGTCATCAAGCGCGGTGGTCACGATAATCGGCACGTCGCTGCCGCGCCGGATCGCCTTGCAGACGGCGAACCCGTCCAGTTTCGGCAGCAGAATATCTACGATCACCAGGTCCACACGTCCCTCACGGAAACGGCACAGCCCCTGTTCCCCGTCGGCGGCCGTCAGCACGTCGTGGCCGTCATGCACGAACAGCTGTTCCAACGCGTGCAGCAGCTCCGCCTCGTCCTCGATGATCAGCAATCTTGCCATCGGCACCGTCCTTGCATCCCGCGGCGGCCCCACATCCGCCGCCGAACAGCCTATGGTACAGGACGATGATTTGGTTTTGGTTTGCACCGGGGATGCGGACGGTGAATCGCCCGGAAAACCAACGGTCCGTGCCCGCGGCGCCACCGCGGGGCACGGACCGTTATCGCTACAGCGTCCGGCTGTCCCAAGCCGTTCACTTAGAGGACTGGGCTGCCTCGGCATCGAGCGCGTAATACGTCTCGTCGTCCACCGGTTCCAGCCACTCGTTGCTCACGTCGGCGCCCGGAATCATGATCGCCAGATGCGCGAACGAGGCGTGCGGCGTGGCGCCGTGCCAGTGCTTGGTCCCGGCGGGCACGTAGACCACGTCGCCCGGCTGCATCGTGACCACCGGTTTGCCCCACTCCTGGTAGTAGCCGACGCCGCCCACGGCGATCAGGATCTGCGGCGAGTTGTGATGGATATGCCAGTTGTTGCGGCACCCCGGTTCGAACGTGACGTTCGACAGCGCGATCTCCTTGTTCAACAATGGCGCCAGATAGCTCTGGCCGATGAAATACCGCGCGTAGGCGTCGTTCGGTTCGCCCATCGGGAACAGGCTGGGATTGTTCATGGTGTTGTCCTTCCTGATCGGCCCCGTCGAATCCGTCGGCACGGGGACGGAGCCACACGGTTCCATTCCTACCCGCATGCCCTTCGGATTGCTAATGCCGCATCAACATGGTCGTTATGCCTGTTACGCATACGATCACACGTAGTTGCGTTCGATCAGGATGTCGGAGACGGTCAGGTTCGCGTCGTTGACCAGGTTGAACAGGATGACGTTGGCGCAGTCGGCCGGGCTCATGAACGTGTGCTGCTTCTCCTCGGAGACGTAGTCGTGGCTGTCGCGGTAGAACTCGGTGTCGATGCCGCCCGGGCACACGCCCACGATCTTGACGCTGGTGCCCTTGTAGGCGGCTTTGAGGCTTTCGGTATAGCCACGCTCGCCCCACTTGGTGGCGCAGTACACGGATTCGTTGGCGTTGCCGCGCGTGGCGGCGGTGCTCATGACGTTGGCGATCTTCAGGTCGCGCTCGCCATCCGCCTTCAGCGTTTCGACGCTGAACAGGATCATGCCCTTGAGACCCTTGAGGCACTTGTCCACGTCGGCGGCTTCGTATGCGGTCGGCACCTTGAACGAGGGCTGTCCGGCGTTGTTGATCAGCAGGTCGATGTGCCCGATCGACGCGGCCTCGGCCACCGCCGCCCTGGCGAACGCCTCATCCGAGATGTCGCCGGTCAACGCCCGGTAGCGGTCGGCTCCGAACTCCACGGCGAGCTCCTCCTGACGTGCGGCGTTGAAATCCACGCCGCACACGAACCATCCCCTTTCGATCAGTTGCCGCGTGAGCTCATACCCCAGTCCCAACGCGCTGCCCGTCACGATTGCGATCCGCTTGTCCATCACGACCTCCCTGTCTTGCCGGAACCAATCGCCCTTCACTGTATCGAACCGGTACGACTCCAGCGAACGGCATGTTGCACACCCGCCATCACGGCGGAGGCGTGCCGTCCACCAGGTGCGACTCCGGCGAACGGCACGCCGTACACACCACACCTGTTGCGGGCATGCATCGCAGTCATGCATCCGTATACCCCACCATCCCATCCGCAACGGCAACATACACCCCGCATATCCCACAGCCGCATCGGCTCCGCCTACACTGAGAACATGACAGCCTTACTACGCGCCGAACACCTGTCCTGCGCATTGCCGTCGGACGGCGGCGAGCGCGCGTTGTTCCGCGACCTGTCACTGCAGGTCGAATCCGGCGAGATCGTCGATCTGACCGGCCCTTCCGGCTCCGGCAAATCCAGTCTGCTGACCGCGCTGGCGCAGCTCAATCCGCACGCGTCCGGCGATCTGACCCTGCAGGGGCGGCCCGTATCCGCCTTCACCCCGCAGCAGTGGCGCACGCAGGTCACCTACCTGCCGCAACAGGCCATCCTGACCGGACAGACCGTGGCCGAGGCGATCCGTCTGCCGTTCACGTTGGCCGTTCGCGACGGCGGCTCGAACGGTGCGGAGATCGCGGAGGACGCATATAACGGCGGCCGGAGACGTTTCCCGTCATTGCTCCGAGGTGCCGCCCACCACACGACCGATCGTTTGGACGACGCAGCGATCCGCCGGATGCTGGATGCGCTGGGCTGCGGCGACATCGAGCTGGATCGGCCGCCGCACGACCTGTCGGGCGGTCAGTCGGCGCGCGTCGCGCTGGCGCGTACGCTGCTGACCCGGCCGAAGCTGCTGCTGGCCGACGAGGTCGACGCCGGATTGGATGACGACAACGCGGCCAAGGTCGCCGCGATCATGACGCGGGCGGCGCACGAGGGTATGGCGATCATCCGCATACGGCACCGGCCACCGGACGGAGCGTCCTCACGCACGCTGGTATTGAGCGACGGTCGGCTGCATGGCAACGACGCAGCCCATGATTCAGGCAGCACCGATATACTGGCCGCCGCACATGCCGATGGTTCACGGTCCGGTACTGCGCGGCCGGAAGAGGAGGCGTGACATGAACGGAGGAACCTACTACCCCATCGACGTCTGGGGACTGATGGCGGCCATGCTGATGGTGGCGGCCGCCGCCGCGGTGTCCTGGCGGATGCGGCTGGGCATCGGCCGGACGCTGCTGTGGTCGGCCTGCCGCGCGTTGCTGCAGCTGTGCGCGATGGGACTGATCATCGGGTTCGTGATCCGCGCTGACAATCCCTGGCTGGTGGCCCTGCTGATCGTGGTCATGCTGGGGGCCGGCGTGCAGATCACACTGTCCCGGGCCAAGGGCGTGCCGCGGGGCATGGCCGGACCGGTGCTGTTGGCGTTGGTCATCACGATGCTGCTGATGCTGACGTTGGTGGCCGAGCTGATCGTGCGTCCGACGCCGTGGTATTCGCCGCAGCTGGTGGTGCCGCTGACCGGCATGCTGTTGGGGAACTCGGTGTCCGCGCTGGCGGTGGGGTTGACGCGGTTCTTCGAAAGCATGCGGGAGCGGCGCGATGAAATCCAGATGATGCTGGCGTTGGGCGCCACGACGTGGGAGGCGGCCCGGCCGTCGATCGTCTCCTCGTTGAGACTCGGTCTGTTGCCCACAACGGCCTCCCTGGCATCGAGCGGCATCGTGACGATCCCCGGCATGATGGCGGGACAGGTCATCGCCGGCGGGGATCCGTTCGATGCGGCGAAATACCAGTTCGTGATTCTGGCCGCGATCTCGGCGCTGACCCTGCTGGCGGACACGATCATCATGCTGCTGGTGTACCGGCGTTGCTTCACCGACAAGGACCAATACCTCATGGCATGGTAGCCGATGCCTGACGGCGTGCGCCTCGGTCGGCGCGAGAGGTGTCGGCGAAGTCGATCACGGGCCATGCATCTTCTCCCCATCGCAGGGAGAAGGCGGACATGGCGGATATGAATGTGGGGCGGCTTGTTCAGGCCGCCCCACGGGAGTCGGTCATCCGTGTTCGGATGGACCGTCATCACTTGATGTCCGGATCGTCCTTCTCGATGGTGCCGGTGGCCTTGCCGATGGCCTTGAGGCCGTGGTAGGCGACGAGCACGGCGATGGTGCCGATGGCGATGCCGTTGAACTGCACGCCCTGGATGGCGAACGTGAAGTCGGCGATGCCGATAATCATGACGATGGCGGCGGTCATGACGTTGAGCGACTTGTCGAAGTTGACATGGTTGTCCACCCAGATGCGCACGCCCATCATGCCGATCATGCCGTACAGCAGCGTGGTCACGCCGCCGAGCACGCCGGCGGGGATCGTGTTGATGATCGCGCCGAACTTCGGGCACAGGCTCAGCAGCAGCGCGAAGCCGGAGGCGAACCAATAGGCGGCGGTGGAGTAGACCTTGGTGGAGGCCATCACGCCGATGTTCTCGCCGTAGGTGGTGGTGCCGGAGCCGCCGCCGAAACCGGCAATGGCGGTGCCCAGACCGTCGGCGAACAGGGCGGTGCCCATCTTGTCGTCATAGTCGCGGCCGGTCATCTGCGCCACGGACTTGACGTGGCCGACGTTCTCGGCGATGAGCACGAGTACCACCGGGATGAACATCGGCAGGATGGAGAAGTCGACCTGCGGCAGGTGGAACTTCGGCAGACCGATCCACGCGGCCTCGTTCACGGCGGAGAAGTCGACCTGGCCGCGGAAGCAGGCGTAGATGTAGCCGACGATGACGCCGAGCAGGATGTTCAGACGGCCGAGCAGGCCCTTGAACAGCACGGAGATGACCAGCACGGCCACCAGGGTGACCAGCGCGGTGTCGGGGGCGAGCTGGAAGTTGTTCCACACGCTCGGGGCCAGGTTGAAGCCGATGATGGCCACGATGGCGCCGTTGACGACCGGCGGCATGACCACATCGATCCACTTGGAGCCGGCGAAGTGCACGAGCAGGCCGATCAGGGCCAGCAGCAGACCGGTGACCATGATGCCGAAGCTGGCGACGGCCAGGCCCTTGTTCGCCGTGGTGACGGCGGTGATCGGGGCGATGAAGCCGAAGGACGAACCCAGGTAGCTCGGCAGGACGTTCTTGTTGATGAGCAGGAACAGGGCGGTCGACATGGCCGTGAAGAACAGCGTGGTCGACGGATCGAAGCCGGTGAGGATCGGCACGAGGAAGGTCGCGCCGAACATGGCCACCACATGCTGGGCGCCGATACCTGCGGTACGGCCCCAGGTCAGACGCTCATCGGGTTCGACGACCTCGCCGGGATGCAGCGTCTTGCCATCGCCATGGATGGCCCAGCTGAACAGATTCGTCATCTGTTTATCTCCTTTGAACTCTCTCAGCGCGGAACACTCCGTCCGCGCGCCGCAGAATAGTATAGCGACACGCCTAGTCCATCGCCGCCCAAACCCTTTTGCCGCAGCAACACCACAGCGCTGCGTCAAAAGGGCCAGATCGCATCGCCTTTCTGGACCAAAAGATGCAGTACCACCAAGCCACTGCCGCAAAAGGGCCAGTTCAACCCGGCCAACTGGACCAAAGACGCAGCAACACCAAACCACTGCCGCAGAAGGGTCAGATGGCGTTAGCGAACTGGACCAAAAGTCGCAGTGCCACAGCGCAACTGCGACTATCGGATCAGATCCGGCTCACAGGTGGGGATCGACGGAGTGCACGACATCAACCAAATCGCCATTGGACAGCATCGGCTTGGTGAACTCGCGCCATGGTTCGACCTTGACCTCCCAACGCCCGGTCCGTTCATCCAGCACCGGACGCGCGGTCTGCTCCCACCGGACGCGTTGCGAGGTGCGGCCGGTATGCGGATCGCGGCGCGAGTAGTGCAGGCAGGTGCAGTTGGTGATCTGCCACTCGGGGCTGTCCGCACGGCGCAGGAACTCCTCGTCCGAGATGTCCTCAAGCGTGAGCATCAGCGCCAGCATGAAATCGCCATGGGTCACCGCCACCACCGATTCCGACTCAGCCCTGCGGTTCAACGAGGTCAGCAGGTTATGGACACGGTCCTCGGCCACGTCGGCGATCGATTCACCCGCCGGCGGACGCCAGTACAGCGGGTCGGTGCGTTTGAACATCCAGTTGCGCGCATAGTTGGTGCGAAACTCGTCCCGGGTGATGGTGTTGATCTCACCCCATGAGCGTTCACGCAGCACGCGGCTCTCCTCCCAACGCGCCTTGGGCAGGGCCATCGTGGCCGCCGTCTCCCGCGTGCGCACGTACGGCGACACCAGGTACCGATCGAACAGCTCCTGTTGGGACACCAGCCATCGCCCGATGCAATCGGCCTGCTTGCGCCCGATCGCGGTCAGACGCCAGGAGCGGTCCGGCACCGTGACGTTGTCCTGCGTGTACAGGGAGTTATCACCCTGCTCCCCCGCCTGCACGATGACGTTCGCCTCGGACTGGCCGTGACGGATGACATACAGGTCCAACGGCATCCCCATGGTCGCTCCTCCTGAACTCGTCGATTGCCGTACCGATATCGATCGAGTCCGCATCAGACGTGCGGACCCGTTCCGATTCCACCGTAGTCGAACAACGGCGCGACCGGGCACGTTTTTTCGATGGGCCCGTACAGAATTCACCGGAGGCACATGCCGCGTTCACCTTCGGCACCTCAGACGCACCGACGGCCATGTGAAGCCGTTGGGCATGTGGCAGCGTCCGCCGGACCTTCGGCATCGTGACCGCGCCGACGACCATGGCCGGACCGCACGCCCGAATGCCTGCATGGCGCCGGACCCCGGGAGCCGGCTATTCCGGCCAGATGCCGGCCTGGGCATTGGCGTTGCGGTATTCGCGCGGCGTCACGCCCATATGGTCCTTGAACACCTTGCCGAAATGGCTGGGCGAGCGGTACGCCAGGATCTGCGCGATCTCCCCGACCGAATACTGCGAATACCTGAGCATGTTGCGCGCCGCCTCCATGCGTTGATCGGTGATGTACTGCGAAATCGTGGCCCCGGTCTCCCGCGCGAACAGTTCCGACAGGTATGTGGGATTGAGGTGGACGTGGTTCGCGAGCATCGGCACCGTGATGCGCTCGTGCAGGTGGTAGCGGATGTAGTCCATGCATTCGACGACCGCGGTGGAATGCACCTCGCCGCGCTGCATGTCGGCCATGGCCCAGGTGAAGAAGGTCATCATATCGGCGTGCAGCCGGCGTACCTCATCCGTGGTGGCGCAGCGGTCGACGTCCTGGATGTACAGGTCGGAGGCGTTGTAGGCGTCCTCCTCGTCCATGCCGCCTTCGATGGCGAACCGCGTGGCCAGGGTGATCGAGGTGACGAACAGGTATTTCGCGTTGCGCAGCGGATCGTCGCAGACATGGCCGTACAGACCGGATGTCCACAACCGTGCGCTCTCGCCGATGGCGGAGAGGTCGCCGTTCTTCATCAGCTCGTACTGCTTCATCTCCTCCACGTACCGATGGTGCCGTACGCGGTCCTCCCGGCTTAGGAAGTCGAGATAACGCAGTCTGGCCTCGCTGACCACCGGTTCCGTCATCGCATCCCCTCCGTTCTTCACCATTTCTTTATCTTTATTTCAAGAATACCCGATATTTTTGATAGTTTTCTGGAAATCTCAGCAGGAAACCGGCGGCTCGGAGGACGTAAGCTGTGCTTGCCACAACAGAAGATCGAATATCACCAACACGGCACCCGCAGACCAAGACGGATGCCACAACGAAAGGAACCAACCATGATGAACCAGAAGATGATGGACCAGGCCCTGCGCTCCCCGCTCGCCGCCACCGACCCCTCGTTCGGCCACTACGCGCTCTCCCAGACCGTGTGGAGCGGCATCAAGCGCCTGCTCAACAAGTAAGTCCAACCTCGTTAGACCTACCACAGCGGGCCCTGTTCCGAAACACCATCGGAACAGGGCCCGCTCTCATTCCAAACGCATCCGCACACGACACATGTCCGCAGCAACGGAAAGAGGCCGGTGGCCGTCCATGCGAATGCGGACGACCACCGGCCCCACCGGTCGCGAACGCGCCGGATTGCAATCACACAGCCAATCAGCCCTCAATGGCGATGGTGTGCTTCTGCTCGACCTGCTGCTGGGCTTCCGGCTTCGGCAGCTCGATGCACAGCGTGCCATCCTTGTAGCTGGCGTGGATGTCGCTGTCCTTGACGTTATCACCGACGTAGAAGCTGCGCGAGCAGGAGCCGACGTAACGCTCGCGGCGTAGCCAGCGACCGTTGTCGTTCTTCTCATCGTGGTGCGTGTCACGATGGGCGCTGACGGTCAGGTAGCCGTTCTTCAGCTCCACCGCGATATCCTCCTTCTTGAAACCGGGCATATCGATATCGACGGCGTAGCCCTTGTCGGTCTCGCGCACGTCGGTGTTCATCATATTGCCCGCCACCACGGTGTCGGGATTGCCGGAGACGCGACGCAGCCCGGTGAAGAACGGGTCGTCGAACAGATCGCCGAACAGGGAATCATGCATCAGGGAAGGAAACATAGCCATCGTCGAACACACTCCTTAACTCGGAGAGGGCCTTGGCCGCAACCGTTGTGGCTGCCGCCGGCCCCGGAACCCTTCCGGGCTCGCATCCTTGACGTTCACTTCCACCAACCGGATACCGGCCTCATACTTCCGCCGTTTTACCGTGAGCGAACATGCGGAACGAGACCGCCCATATGCGCGTGAGCCCCCTGCAACCCGAATACCGGACGCGGACGGCCGGCCGCGCCGCCATATGCGAACGGGGCCCTCCGATATGATTCGGAGAACCCCGCGGCATGTGGTGCGCCCGCCTCAGCCGGGCGCACCCGGAATTAGAAGAACAGCTTGGCGACCAGCACCGCGAACGCCACCAGCAGCACCGAGGCGATGAAGCTGGCGAGCACGGCCTTGGCACCCTTGGAGGCGATGGCCTTGAAGTTCACGTTGATGCCGAGCGCGGCCATGGCCATGCCGAGCACGATGTAGGCCACGTCCACCAGCTGGGCGGAGATGGCGGTCAGGAACGGCACGTAGGTGCCCAGCACCGACGCGGCGATGAAGCCGAGCATGAACCACGGGAAGGCGACCTTGCGCTTGCCTTCGTGCTTGACGGTGGAGTGCGTGCGATCCCACCAGATGGCGATGATGATGGCCGCGAAGACGAGCATGAGCACGCGGCTGAGCTTCATGATGGTGGCCATGTTCAGGGCCTCCTCGCCGAACGCGCCGCCGACGGCGACCGCGTGGGCGATCTCGTGCAGGCTGGCGCCGGCGGCCACGCCCTGCTGGGCGGGGGTCAGGCCGAGCGCCGGGAACAGCGCGATCTCGATCAGCGCGAAGATGGTGCCCATGATGGCCACGGTGGCCACGGCCATCACCTCGTTGTCGGCTTTCTCCTCCTCGTCCTCCTCCGGAACGGTGATGGAGCCGGACAGACCCATGACGGCGGCCGCGCCGCAGATGCCGGTACCGCCCGCGGTCAGGATGGCGAGCATCGGGCTGACCTTGAGCGCACGGGCGATCAGATAGGTCACGACGATGACCAGCGCGACGATGACCGCCGCGATCGGCAGGCATTTGACGCCCTGGGTGAACAGCACCTGCAGGTTGAGCTTGAAGCCGAGCAGGATGATGCCCAGGCGCAGCAGCTTGTTGGAGATCAGGCCCGCCGCATCCTTGACGCCCGCACGACGGGAGTCGTTCGTGCCGACGTAAAGGGAACGGATCGGGAACTGGATGACCATGCCGATGAGCAGGGCGATGATCAGCGGGCCGAGCAGCGAGAAGCCGTCGAACTGCTTGAGGAACGTGCCGACGAACGAGGCGATCAGCGTCAGCACGGCGATGAACAACATATCGGTGGTCGCGATGCGATTCCACCATTTCACACAGAATTCCTTCATGCCTCCATTGAACCGCGCCCATATACATCGGTCAAATAGAACACATCGATGGATATCATCACCTTTTTCAATACAATTATCCGAACGGCACAGGACCGCTCAGCGCAACCTGACATCCCGCAACGCCGCGATGATGCCATCGGCCAACGCACGCTGATCGCGCGTCAGGCCAGACCGGGGAATCAGCGCATAGAAACGCCGCACGAATTCCGGACCGAGATCGCGCATCGGCACCCCGTCGGGGCATGCGGCGCGCGACACGATCGAACAGCCCACCCCCGCCGCCAGCGCGGCGACGATCGAGGCGTTGCTCGCCACCTCGATGGCGTGCGCCGGCACGATGCCCTCCGTTTTGAAATACAGTTCGGTGTAGTAGCGTACGCCGGATCCGCGCTCACGCACCAGCCACACGTGTGAGGGATCTCCGGCCAACACCAGCTCGTCCTCGCATAAGGTGACACGCTCGACCGATTCGCTGATGATCGGTTTTTCGACCACGCCCAGATGAGCCTCCTTCAGCCCCACCCGTTCCAGGATGCCATCCGAGTTCGAGGCCGCCACGGCGATCTCGAATCGGTCCAACTCGCCGAGCGTTGCACGCAACGCCGAGGGAATCAGCACCGCGGCGGCGGTATGGGAGACCAGCATCGAGAACGGTTCGCGATTCGCGCGGGAACGGGCGATCTCCTCACGGGCGTCACGCCATACGCCGCCGATCTGCGTGGCCGCGCGGTACAGCAGCGTACCCGCCTCGGTGGGCGTCACGTCGCTTTTGGCATGCCTCACGAACAAGGGAGCACCCACCATCGTCTCCAGGGAGGCGATACGCGAGGACACCGTGGATTGCGAGACCTTGAGCTCGTCGGCGGCAATGGTGAACTGCCCGGTTTCGTAGACGGCGATCAGCGTCTCCAACAGCGCGAACATACCACCAGTATCCCGCATCAGAACACCACGTACGACACACCGGTCAGCGTCAGCAGGCTGGCCGCGGTGGTCACCAGCACCAGACCGACCGCGTATTCGGGCATGTTGCGCTCCCGCTCGGCGAACATGACCAACGCCGCCATCGTCGGCATCGCGCACACCACCGTGACGGCGTGCACCATATCCGCGTTCGCCACGCCCAGCCCCAACATCGGCGGCACGAAGGTGAGCAGCGCGAACAGGGCGATCGGGATGATCAGCATCTTGACCACGATGCCCACATACACCTCGGGCTGCCTGAGCGTGGTCTTCCAATCACGCAACGCGAACAGGCCGCCGATGTACATCAGCGACAACGGCGTGGAGATCGAGCCGACCGTGTGCAGCGGCGTGTTGATATCCTCGGGGATCGGGATGCCGATCAGGATGACCAGCAGCGACACGACCACCGACACCAGCCCGGGGCTCAGCAATCCCCGCAGCTGCTGGACCAACGACGCGGCGGGCCGCTCGCGGCGGGTCCGCTCGGAGCGGGTGAGCCAGACGCCGTACGTCCACATCAGCAACTGGTCGAGCAACGCCATCAGCGAGTAGAACAACGCGCCACGCTCCGGGAACAGGGCGATGAGCAGCGGCAGACCGATGAAGCCGACATTGCCGAAGATGAACGCGGCCTGGAACATGTGCCCGCGGTCGACCTGCAGCCGCATGACCTTGGCTATCAGCCAGGTGGATGAGACCAGCAGCACGTACATGACCGTCTGGAACACCAGGATGATGCCGGAGTCGAACAGGTCGGCGCGGGTGGCGCCGGCCGTGGCGTTGGAGAACACCATCAGCGGGATACCGACCTTGAGAATCAGCTGGCAGATGCCATCAAGCGCCTTTTGCCCATACACCTTGCACCGAATGCAGATATAGCCGATGACCAGCATGATCGCGAAGCCGATCAGCTGGTCCAGCACCACCGCGAACTGTTGCATCCCTCTCCTCTTGGGTTCCTGTCGAGGCCGCCATCGAGCTGCCCGCCGAATGACGGCCGAATATCCGCCGGCGTCTTACCGGTCTCCCACCGGGGCTATCGAATCGGCAGCTGCTCGGCCCAATCACGCAGCAACGCGCCGACCTGCTCGGGCCGGTCCACGTAGACATTGTGCCCCGCGTTCTCGATCACCGCATATCGCGCGTTCGCATAGTGAGGCAGGAGTTCCTCCTGATCCTCGTACCCGACGATCTGGTCCTGCCGGCCGCACACCATCAACGCCGGTCCGTCGAAACGCCCGAAGACGCGCTCCGGTTCCTCCGCCAGCCAGTACCGGGCCTCGAGCCTGGCGTAGGCGTCACGGTCGAACGCGCGAATGCCCGGCAGCACGTACATCTGATACCGCCGCCACGCCTCGAACGACTGGTTGACCCCCATGCGGATGAAATCGAGCACCTGGTCGAGCGGCAGCTTGTGCATCAGATCGGGATTCGGTTCGCTGACCACATGTTCGGCGACGCGACGGTGCGCGATCACCGGGTCGATCACCGGCGCAATCAGCGCGATGCCGGCCACCCGTCGCGGCTTGCGGGCGATCACGGCGCGGGCCAACGCCCCGCCCATCGAATTGCCCACCAACGCGAACGGCGCGCGCGGACCGACGACATCGTCGATCGCTTCGCAGAACCACTCCACGTACTCGGGCAATCCGCCGGGACCGTCCAACGCCGGAGTACGGCCGTATCCGGGCAGGTCGAGGTAGATGCGCTGCGTGTGATCCGGGAAGTAGCCGTCGAGCATCATCAGCGACCGGTGGTCGACGCCCATGCCGTGCGCGAAGACGATCGGGAAACCCTCTCCCTGCGTGACCAGATACGCCTGCGGTTCCAATGCCCCTCCTTGTTCGGTCACTTGATGCGGATGAGTTTGTTGCCTTTGACCAGGTAGGCGGTGCGGGCCATGTCGATCATGGACTGGTCATGGTAGCTGTCGGTGTAGAACTCGTCGATCACGGCGTCGGGACCGTAGACCTCGCGGAACCGTTTGGCCTTGTTCGTGCGGAAGTTCAGGTGGGAGATCTCCAGCGTCTCCGGGTCGATGGTGGAGGCGATGAGATTGGTGATGCCCAGACGACGGCAGGCCTCCCCCACCGTCAGGTCGAACGACGCGGTGACGATGACGTCGTCCGGCTGGGGCGTATACCATGACTTGATCTTGCGGAACTTACGGTTCCAGAAGGCCTCCGACAACGCGTTCAGCCCGGCGTGCGCGGCCGCATCGGGGACGCCTTCCCGCTTCCCCGGAACCGTTGGCGCCGAGCCCGAACCACACAGCCTGGCCACACGCTTCGACGAGTCGATGTCCTGCAAATACCGGCGGATGATGCGCCCCAGCTTGCGTTCCATCGGAGCGAGTTCGGCGTGGCCGGTCTTGTACCGGATGCCGCATTGGGCCACCGGCGCCACGTACTTCAGCACACGCGGCTCGTAGCGGACGCTGAACAGGTACAGATCGAACAGGCTCTCGCCCTTGTAGATCGTCCCATCGAAGTCGAAGACCCTCATCGTCTCTCCACAACCTCACCCGATATGCGGCATGCGCCGTTGCTCCTCATGGTTCCACTGTAACCGCTCGACTCCGGCAGCGCCAGACGCCGTTGCATATTCTGTAGGTTTCGGGACACAGACGGGGCACGCAGTGGTGTCGTATAAGAAAGTTTGAGAATGATTCCTCGGCTCTGCTATAGGCAGTCGCAGGTCAGCCGAGCAGGAAGTCCAGCACATTCATTCCACCATCGGTCTGCGAGTTGTACAGCTCCGTGAACCCGCACTGCCGACAACTGATGGTGATGAACCGCTTGTTCTGGATATCGAAGATCTTCGCAAAGTTGCCGCCGGTAGCCTGGAACTGATCACTGACGTACTCGCGGCAACCACATTTCTGGCAGACATATTGACGCTGCTCCATTCAGACCTCCTTAATTTCGTCCGGACTCTGCTCCCTCTATGACCATAATTTCACGTATAGAACACACGCAATACCCGGAATCGTCAAAAGTTATTAGTTTCCAGCAAAAACCACAGCTCTCATTATTGCTTGGTGTAGAAATCGATGGCGTCGCCGATCGTGCCGGAGAACACGGCATGTCCGCGCTGGATGACGATGCCGTTCTGACAGAATTCCTTCGCCATGTTCGTGGAATGTGTGACGAACAATACAGTCACATCCTCCTTGGCCATGATGTCGCGCACCTTATTCCGGCATTTCTTCGAGAACTTGCGGTCGCCCACCGACAGGGCCTCGTCCACCACCAGAATGTCGGGACGGATCGACGAGGCGAATGCGAAGCCCAAACGGGCCTTCATACCGCTGGAGTAAGTGCGTAGCGGCTGGTCGATGTATCGGCCAAGCTCGGAGAACTCCACAATCTCGGGAATCAGTTCCTCCGATTCCTCCTTGGACAACCCCCAGAGTTGGCAGCGCATCTGGATGTTCTCCATGCCGGAAAGTTTGGCATCGAATCCGGCGGACAGTTCCAGCAGCGCCGAGACACGACCATGCACCTCCACGGATCCGGACGTCGGAAAGCACACACCGGTGATCATCTTCAACGCCGTGGACTTGCCCGCACCGTTGTCTCCCAGCAATGCCAACGATTCACCACGCCGGCAGATGAAGCTCAGATCATCGTTGGCGTTGATGGTGTCGTATTTCACGCGCCTCGAGAACGTGGCGAGCAGCCGCTGCCGATCGTTCTTGAACAGCTTGTACGTCTTGCGCACATGGTCGAATCTGATGGCGATGGGGTTCGAGACATCCTCGTCACGGATCACCGTGGCTTCGCCCAGTCTGGTGACCGTGGAAACAGCCTTAGATGACATCCGGAACCTCCGTGTACAGACGACGGTAATTGTGCAGGGCCAGGATGATCACCACAAGCAGGACGGCCAGGAACGGCAGGAACCGCTTGGGCTGCATCCAGAACCATTGGTCGTTGACGAAGCAGTCGCGCACCGATTCCACGCACCACGACACCGGGTTGAACGCCATGATGATCCGGCCGATGCGCGGCAACGCGTCCAGAGGGAACAGAATGCCCGAAATCCAGAAGAACGGGGTACTCAGTGTTTTCAGCAGGTTGCCGAAATCCTTGGAGATCGCGCTCAACGGCGACAGCATGACCGACCATGCCAGCCAGAACACGAACATCAGCGCCATCACCAACGGCAGCTGAATCAGATAGACGCTCAACGGTACACCCGTCAACAGACACGCGAGGATGGTGAACACCATCATGCCGCCGAACACCATCAGCAACGACAACGTGTAGAACGTCGAAATCAGCGACAGCGGGAATTTTAGCCGGTTCACCAGATACGGGTACTTATGGTAGATATCGCTGCCGGTAGTGATCATATCCGACATGAAGAACCAGGGGAACACGCCCGTGGCGAGCCACAGGATGAAAGGCTTGCCGTTGATATCCGACGCGCTGCGCAACCCGAACGACAGCGTGAACCAGTACACCAGAATGTATACGGCAGGCTTGGCGAACAGCCACACCTTGCCGAGCGCGGCACCGCGATAGGTACGGACCAGGTCGATCTTCGCCAGCCCCCACACCTGTCTGCGCCACCGCCAGTTCTCGCTGACGATATGTTTCAGAGTCTCGAACACGTCTTAATCCTCCCGGCGCGTCATCCACGCCACCACGATGCAATCCAGCATCCTATCCCAAATACGCGATCAGACGGCGGTACATCTCCTCCAGACCAACCTGCGGGGTCCAGCCCAATCCCTCCAGCCGGGAGGTGTCCAGCGGCAGATGATGCTCAGGCGGGTAGGGGGCGTTCGGGTCCACGTCGATGACGAGGTGGGCCCGTCCATCCGAGAAACGCGAGAGCACCATGTCGGCCATCTGCCTGATGGAGGAATAGGTTTCGGGATTCGCCACGTTATACGAAAGGCCGTCCTGTCCGTTAAGCAGCACCGTCAGGATGGCGGAGACGGCGTCGGACGTGTATACGTACATGCGAGTGCTTTCGCCCGTCGTCTTCATCACGAAATCGGTGCCATCCATGGCGCTGCGGGCCAACTGCGCGAATAGCCTGGTATCGGTCATGGGGATGCCGGGGCCGAAGGTCTGCGCCAGACGGACGGTCTTCACCGGCACGCCGTATTCCGACTGGTAGCCGACGCACAGGTTCTCGGCGGCGCGCTTGCCTTCCGAATAGCAGCTGCGGACGGAGCAGGGGTCCACGTATCCGACGTTCGCCTCGGTCAGCCTATGGTCCAGCCCGCACTCGGCATTGCCCATGCCGTACACCTCCATGCTGGACACGTAGACGAACGAACGCACACGGCGGGCGCGGGCGTACTCAAGCATGGAACGGGTTCCATACACGATTGCGTCAAAGGTCTCGACGGGATGTTCCATGAAGAATTTCGAAGCGGTCGGGCACGCGGTATGAATGACATAGTCGGCGGGGATGTCCGAATCAGGCATATCGTGCAACTGCACGGCGTGCACCTGCAATCCGTCCTCGTGCGAATACGAGCCGAGCATGGCCTTCGCCTTGTCGGCATCGCGGACAAGGGCGTGCACGGTGATATCGGCTTGTTCCGCGCGGTTGCGTTCCAACAGGGTGCGGACACACAGCGAGCCGATGAGTCCCGTGGCACCGGTGACCACCACATGGGAGCCATTCAGGGCCTCCCAATCGAGGTCGAGGTCACGGGCGAGCGACGCGTACTCCGAAGCAAGGTCAAACATTGCGAATCCTCTCTTGTGACTTTCCGATTCGTCAGAATCCGAAGAACTGGGAGTCTTCCTGCTCATCCATGATGGCACGCATGATGTAGTAGTCGGAAGGCGTGGTGATCTTGATGTTCGCCGACGAGCCTTCGACCTCATACAGCGTATGGCCGTAGTGCGCCATCAGCGAAGCGGAGTCGATGAACTCGGTCAGGCCCTCGTCCAAGGCGCGCTCATGAGCCTCGCGAAGCTCCCCCAACCGGAAGCATTGCGGCGCTCGGGCCAGCTGACAGCGCTTGCGGTCGATGATGTTGTCGATGACCCCGCCAGTGCTCTGCACGATGGTTTCGATTGCGGGAACGACGGTGACGGCACTGCCACGTTCCTCCACGCAGTCAATGCAATCCGAGATGGTTCGGCTATCAACCAGCGGGCGGACGCCGTCATGGACCAATACGACAGAATCGGAGGGGAACAGCCGAGCCGCCTCGTATACACCATTGCGGATGGATGCCTGCCCCGAATCCCCTCCGGGGACGATGGATGCGATCTTGGTCAGTCCGTACTTGTTGATGTACCGTTTCAACTCATCGATCCAATCGCTCAGGCACACGACGACGATGGCATCCACATCGGGATGCTGCTCGAAGCGCTCGAGGGTATAGATGATGATGGGACGACCGTGGAGCATCAGGAACTGCTTGGGCTTGGATTTGGAATTCATCCGTTGGCCAGTTCCGCCAGCGAAAACCACCGCGATGTTCATGCTCCTCCGTTCGCGCCGTCGTACACCTTACGTAATCGCAAATAACCAACAGTAGTTTACGCACAATTCACACAACGTTCAACTTGAATTCGCACAACGTTCAACTTGCACGCTGAACACACACATCAGGAGTCGTCAAGACTCCCGCTACCGAACGTTACGTCCGATGTTTTTCGGCCAACGAATGACAAACGGGAACAGTTTCGTAAAAAACACAGTGGGCAAAAGCAAGAACCAATAAAGTAATACGGCAGCAAGCGCAGCGAACAACGTACGATGTTCGACAACCGGGAAGTAGTGCTGCACCAAGCGAAGAATGTTAACGTGGAACATCAGAAACACAACGGTGTTCCTTCCGATATACGTCAGGATTCCACCGTGAGAGATGTGACGCAGGACTATGATGAGCGCAAGGCTGAAGCCTAACGCGGATCCAATTGCGAGCAGGATGTTTCCATACTTGTAATTGGAATAATCGCAAGTTCCATTGATGTAGGCGCAGAGGAATGCGGCTACAGCACATGCCGCAGCCAACGGCAATCTGCCCCACCTTTTCTCCCAATCATCGAGCATAGTCATCTGCTGACGCAGAACAAATCCTATAAACACGTAGAACTGGCACACACAGGCAGCCTCAAAATGCCACGGAGTTCCAAGTGCGCTACCGCTGTCGACAGTGGCCAGCATGCCAAGCACAAGAACTGCTATGCTTAGTTCCCCCCGACGCAGCCAATCATCCGTCATCCGGCAAATCACGGCTACCAGACAATCAGCAACGAACAGTGACAGCATGAACCAACCCGCGTTGGCTATTCCGCGAATCACTGAGGCATTGGAGTAAACGGTACCGACAAGTATGCTGAGTACGCTATCCGGCTGTACAGCGCCAACATGGCGTTCGAGTAGCCATATCGGGAACACGCAAGCGGACAGGGTCAGATACGGATATATCAAACCTTGCGCCTTATGCTTTGCGAAATGTGAAAAGCTCTGTTCCGTGTGGGGATTGAATGTCAACCCGGAAATGATGAAAAACAACGGCATGTGAAAGGAATAAATCGTCTTCAACACAATCGACGCGAACACAGGATTGGGATCCTGCGAGCTTACTACACCTTGAACGCAGTGCCCCAAGACAACGGTGAACATACCAATTGCCTTAAGGACATCAATCCATTCAATCCGCCTATTCCCCACCAACAAACGACCGCCTTCTATACGATATTGAGGACAATCAGCCACTACTCTTCGCGCAGATTGGGGCCCATACGCACACCGGGAACATCCTTGCCGTAGATGATGGTGTCGATGGCTCGATCGCTCGCCAAACCGCTGCGCTCGATGGCACGGTCAATCGACGAGGGATGCGGGGTGACGGCCTCATATCGGCTGTGTTCCAGCACGTCCACGAATTCGTCGAAATCGTTGCATATCGCACCGGGGGCAAGCTCGTCGACCGAACGCTGCACTCCACGAATCAACGAATACGCGGTCTTGTCCGGCACGAAGAACACCACCGGCTTCTTCAGCAGCAGGTAATCGTAGAAGCACGACGAGTAATCCGTGACCAACACATCCGCAATGAAGAACAGCTTGTTGAGGCTTTCGTCCGACAGATCAAAGATGCGATCACCGTACTCCTCGGGGATATTCGGGCGCCGCTTGATGAAATGATGCATTTCGAAGACGAAATACGAATTCGTCTTCACACACATCTCATACAGCCGATCCATATCGATCACATCGTACGGATAGTGGGCGGTACGCTGACCCGTGCCGCGGAACGTCGGGGCGAACACAATCACGCGCCCCTGCTCCGCCCACGGATACCGTTCCACCATCTCCAACCGCGAGGCCTTGCCGGTCTCCTC
The DNA here is from genome assembly GCF_000771405.1 of Bifidobacterium pullorum DSM 20433. Taxonomy (GTDB): domain Bacteria; phylum Actinomycetota; class Actinomycetes; order Actinomycetales; family Bifidobacteriaceae; genus Bifidobacterium; species Bifidobacterium pullorum. The sequence goes on from NZ_JDUI01000002.1 coordinate 102,856, forward strand.
ATCGAGGAAATGGTCCAGCCTGGGCATACCGGTGGCCAACAGCGCCTCCTCCTCGATGCCGAACACCTCGGAATAGATCGTGCGCAGATACCGGTTTCCGATCAGCGCATACGTGTATCGACGATGCGCGGAATTATACGGATCGGGCGAACCCTTCAGGCCGAAGCGGGCATAGCCGACCGATTTGAAACCGACTCCCGCATGCCAGATCTGGGTGAGCACCACATCATCGCCGGGATCGATGAAGTTGAACACCGGCGTGTAGTCATCAATGAAGATGTACTTGCTCCGCGCGATGGCGAACAGATCGCGCAACCATGGCAGAACCCGCTGCTTTCCGGAAAAAACGTTGCGGAAACGGCACTGGATGTCGAATTCATGCTGCATGCCGCGCTCATACATGCGCTGACGCAAAGCCGCCATGTTCTCGGTCGGCTCGTCGCCGTTTTCCTTGAAGAACAGGATGCGGTCCTGTTTGCGAGGCACGACCCGAGTCATCATCGAGTACACCGCGGCGAAGATGTCCTTCTCGCGCTGCCGCTTGCTGCCAACACGGCGACGGGGGGTCTTGTTCCTCATATAGAACAACATGTCCAGAACCAGATAGATCCGGCCTTCGACGTTCGTCTTCGGCACGAACACGCCCGCATACGCGTAATGGTTCTTGCCGTACCGGAACACACGGTCCAGATTATCGAGACGTTCCAGCACCGACGAATCATAGACGATGTCATGCGTGTCGTACGGGTGCGCCGCGATACGACTCAGACCGAACTCCCTGATGTTTTCCGAGACCGCAGTCTCGTCATCCCTCAGGGCCGCCGGAAGCTTTCGCCGCGCATCATGCTCGATACGCGTAATCAGGTGAGGCTTGGCCGCCAGCAACGTATCCAAATCCACCAACAGATCGTCGTCGATCTTCGTGCAGAGAATCCACTCGCCCTTGGGCAGAACCTCGCGGCCTCCGCCCAGCACCAGATTCACCTGAGCCAGATAACGGCCCTCGGCCATGGGAATGGTTTGGAAAGGAACGAACCGCTTTGACTTCACACGGTACAGATAAAGACGGTCATCAGTATCACTGCTGTATTCCACCTGCAGATAACTGGCCTTCCACCGGATGTCATGAATGGTGACCGACACAGACTTCCCTTTCTTCCACTACGTAACTCATAGAGTATACTAACCCCAGAGATGTCTCAAAGCTCGAGACTGTAGCGAGAAAGAGAACCGATGAAGCGTTGCGTCATCAGACTGGCACAGGCGTTGCTTCTCTTTCTCTATACCCTTTTCCGCCACCTGCCGCATCATCGCCGCATCGTCTGCTGCAGCCGGGAAAGCGACACACCGTCCACCGACTTCATCCTCATAAGGGACTATGTAGCCCGAACCCACCCCGGATACGATGTGGTCATCATGTCCAAAACGCTGGATTCGCCCATCACCTACGCGTTCCATATGCTCCGGCAGCTGTATTACATCGCCACCAGCGACGCCGTCGTCCTGGATACCTATGCGCCGACCATCAGTCTGCTCGCCGGTCACATCCGCGTTCCCGTCATCCAGATGTGGCATGCCCTCGGCAACATGAAACGATTCGGGTACACCGCGCTTCAGGATTCCGAAGGACGCGGATCGAACGCCGCCGCCCTGCTCAACATGCACCGGGGCTACACTTCCGTGCTCATCTCCTCCATGTCGTTCATCGACGACTATGCGGCGGGTTTCGGCATCGACAAATCACTCATCTACGAGGCACCGCTTCCGCGCACCGACCTCCTCGTTGACCCGCGGAACCGTTCCGTGCAGCGCGAACGTCTGCTCCGCAAATATCCGATGTTGGCAGGCAAACGCAACATCGTGTATTGCCCGACGTTCCGCAAACGTACGCCGTCCAACCAGAAAAAGGCCTGGTCGGATCTGGCGTCCGCCGTCGATTTCAGCCGGTACAACCTCATCCTCAAGGCGCATCCTTTGGATGACACTCGGTTCGATGATCCGCGGGTCATCCAGAACTACTCCGACAAAGACAACATGCTGTTCGCGGCCGACTACGTCATCAGCGATTATTCCACCGTCATCTATGAAGCGGGGCTCATCGGTGCCCCCGTTTTCCTCTACGGATACGACTGGGCCGAATATTCGTCACGCCGCAGCCTATACATCGATCTGGAACGAGACATCCCCACACTGTTTACCGACGACGCCCGAGCCATCATGCACGCCATCGAAAACGACGATTTCGATGCCGACGCATATGCGGCCTTCATCGCACGCAACATCACGCTTCCGGAGCATGGAACCTGCACGGCCCGCGTCGTCGACCACATCTTCGATCTCATCCGCCGAAACCGCAGGACGAAATAGCATTCGGACGCGGACGAGGAGGAACATTCGCTTCTGCTCAAACCCTCGGCGCTGTATTAGGATGAATTGATAAGACCCACATCCTTCAGGAAGGCGGCATAGTGCGATTCACGATTCCCGAGTCACTGCGGAAGACAGCTCCCCACCACCTGCTCGAGCAGCGCGCGGTCAATCCGGTGGTCCGCATCATCGCCATGGCGGTCGTCGCGGTGCTGGTCTTCCTGGGATCGATGGCCGCCGCCGTGTGGGCCGACATCAACACCACCATCGAACAGGGGCAGGTCAAGGTGCTGCGCGCCGACGGCACCGGACAGCAGCGCGAGGAGATCCTCGACCCCTTCGGCGGGCAGACCATCGAAATCCTGATTCTCGGGCAAGACACCCGCGAGGGCGAAGGCAACTCGGACATCGGCGGCAAAGCCGACTATCTCAAGGAGAACCATCAGGCCGACACCACCATGGTGCTGCAGATCGCCGCGGACCGCTCCTGGATCAACCTGGTCTCCATCCCCCGCGATTCCATCGTCGACATGCCCAGCTGCATGACCTCCAAAGGCGAATTGCCGGCCATGCAGGGCGTGCTGTTCAACTCGATCTTCGCCATGGGATACAACACCGGCGAGGACCTGGCCTCGGCGGCCAGCTGCACCCTCACCGCCGTGAACGCGTTGACCGGGCTGGACATCCAATACTTCGCCGTCGTCGACTTCCAAGGCTTGAAGAACATGATCGACGCGCTCGGCGGCGTGGACATCTGCATCCCCGTGGACCTGTACGATAAAACGACCAAGCTGGACCTCAAGAAGGGCATGCAGCGCCTCAACGGCAAGCAGGCCACCCAGTACGCCCGCATGCGCCACGGCACCGGCACAGACGGTTCCGACACCATGCGTACCACCCGCCAGCAATACCTCATCAAACAGTTGCTGCACGAGGCGACGTCCAAGAACCTGTTCACGCAATCAGGCCAGCTGTACCAGTTAGGCAAAACGGCGTTGCAATCCCTGAACCTCAGCGAGGGGCTCGCCGACCTCACGGCACTCGTCGGACTGGCCACCAGTCTGGTCAATCTGGACACCGACCATCTGTATTCGCAGACCGTGCCCATCACCCAGGCACCGTACGACCCCAACCGTGTGGTGTGGGCGCCCAAGGCGGACGAGGTCTGGGCCAAACTCCGCCAGGGACGGCCTCTGGTGGAACAGGCGGAGCCCGAAAACACGGATGATGCCGATGACGCCACGACCGATGACGGCTCCGAAACGGATGCCGAGGACAATGCCACCGGCGAAGACGGGAACCAGTCATCCTCCGCCAACGGCGAGACGGACGAGCAGGGCGAAGCCACCGGTGAGACGGGAGAATCCACCGTGGAATCCTCCGAACCGGCCACCCCTCAGCCGGATCCGGTTTCCGGGCTGATCACCGACGAGTACGGCAATCTCATCGACCCGGAGACCGGAGGCATCGTGGACCCGGAAACCGGCGCCATCCGGGATATCGAAACCGGGCAGTTCGTCGGCTTGGCGGACCAGTACCTCAACAACGTCGTCTGTGCCACGCCGTCCGAAGAATAGGTTCGAAAAACGGGGTTCGCACTACTTCAGGGTTCGGGAATCAAACCCGCGGAAAACCGCGGTTTGAAATTTCAAACCCGAGGTAGTGCGAACCCCGTTCTCAGATCAAATCACTTGCTGACGTTAAATTTGAACTCCACGATGTCGCCGTCGCGCATGACGTAATCCTTGCCCTCCAGGCGCATCTTGCCCTCCTCCTTGACCTTGGCGTAGGAACCGTCCGCGGCCACGAAGTCGTCATAGGAGATGACCTCGGCCTTGATGAAGCCCTTCTCGAAGTCGGTGTGGATCACGCCGGCGGCCTGCGGGGCGGTCCAACCCTTGTGGATCTGCCAGGCGCGCACCTCCTTCTCACCGGCGGTCAGGAAGGTCTGCAGGCCCAGGATGTCGAAGCCGACACGGGCCAGCTGGTCCAGACCGGATTCCTTGAGCCCCGCGTCCTCGAGCATCTCTCGGGCGTCGGCCTCGTCCAGCTCGGTCAGTTCGGCCTCGAACTGCGCGTTGAGGAAGATCGACTTGGCCGGGGCCACGGAGGCCGCCAGCTTGGCCTTGAACTCCTCGTTGCCCAGCTCGTTGTCATCCACGTTGAACACGTAGATGAACGGCTTGGCGGTCATCAGATGCAGCTCGGCGATGTCGGCCTTGTCGATTTTGCCGGCCGCGGCCGCATGGTCGATGGTCTCACCGGCCTCCAGGATCTCCTTGGCCTGCTTGACGGCGGCCATGTATTCCGGGCTGACCTTCTTGCCTCGCAGGTCCTTCTCCAGCTTCGGCAGTGCGTTCTCGATGGTCTGCATATCCGCCAGGATCAGCTCGGTGTTGATGGTGTCGATGTCGTCCGCCGGGTCCACGCGGCCGTTGACGTGCACGATGTCGTCGTCCTCAAACGCGCGCACGACCTCGCAGATCGCGTCGGCCTCGCGGATGTTGGCCAGGAACTGGTTGCCCAGGCCCTCGCCCTCGGAGGCGCCCTTGACGATGCCGGCGATGTCCACGAACGTGACGGTGGCCGGCACGATCTTCTCGGTGTGCACGAGCTTGGCGAGCACCGGCAGCCGGTCGTCCGGCAGCGGCACGATACCGGTGTTCGGCTCGATGGTGGCGAACGGGTAGTTCTCCGCCAGCACGTTGTTGCGGGTCAATGCGTTGAACAGTGTGGACTTGCCCACATTCGGCAAGCCGACGATTCCAATGGTAAGAGACATGACTTCCAGCCTACCTTCAGCCCTGCACGGCCTCGATGGCGCTGATGGCGGCCCCGCGGAATCCTTCGTGTTCGAGTGCGACCACGCCCTTGATGGTGGCCCCGCCCGGAGAGCAGACGCCGTCCTTCAGCGCCGCCGGCGTCATGCCCTGTTCGATGATCTGCGCGCCGGTGCCTTCCACCATTTTGGCGGCGAGACGATAGGCGGTGTCGCGCCTGAGCCCGTATTTGACGCCGGCGTCGGCCAGGGCCTCGATGTAGACGGCGGTGAACGCGGGCGCGCAGCTGCTGACGATGCCCGCCGCCGACATATGCGCGGTGTCGACGGTCTCCAGCAATGCGATCGGTTCGAGCAGGGAACGGATCAGCGCCATCTGCTCGTATTCCAACGTATGCGTGTCCTCGACGACGAGCACGCCCTTGCCCACGCCGATCGGCAGGTTCGGCACGACCGACAGATGGCAGGTTCCGGGCAGGATCGCCTCCAGCTGCTCGTTCCACACGCCCCAGGCGATGGACAGGACGATTCTGCCGCCCAGCTCGTCCGCCAACGGTGCCATGACATCGGCGACGAGGTTCGGTTTGACCGCGATGACGACGACCTCCGATTCGGCGACGGCCTCCTGCGCGCTGGCGGCGGCCCGTGCACCGAGCTGCGTGGCGTCACGCATGAGACGGTCACGGTCGATGTCGAAGGCCACGATGTTGCCGGCGCCGACCACGCCGCCGTTCACCAGGCCGCGGGCCACGCCCTGCCCCATATTGCCGAATCCGATGAATCCGATGGTCACATCCTGCAGAGGCATATCCTTCATCCTTTCTCGTCAATCCTTGAATCCCCCTCCCTTCGACGAGGGAGGCTGCACGACGGCCGGAGATTACCGGCCCTCCGGCTCAGAACAACTCCTCCAGATCGCCCCGGTTCAACGCCTCCCGATACAGGTGGCGGAACACCGCGGACCCGTGCAGGCCGTCGTGTTCGAACTCGTTGGTGACCCAGTAGTGCGAGCGCCCGACCCGGCTCAGCGTGTCCAGCTGCATCCCCGAGTCCACGTACATGTCGTCGAAGTACACCGCGGCCTGCAGCGGCACCTCGTTGCGGGCCAGCCGTTCGGCGTCGTAGATGCGCCCGAAGCGTGTGTCCTCCATCAGCACGTCCATCGCGGCCTTGAACGGGCGGAGCGCGGCCTGCTGCTCGTACATCCAGGGGAACATGGCCTCGCCGGTGAACAGCATCGGCCGCCGGTCCCCCGCGAATTCGGGATGCCGGTCGCGCACGCGCTGCGCGGCCCAGCGGATCGGCTCGTCCAGCTCGCCGTTGGCGTAGATGAACTCCTGCAACGGCCAGTACAGCGGCCTCGATCCGGTGGCGGCCATCACCTTGCCCAGGAAATCGTCGCTCAACGGCGAGTCGGCGGACACGGACCCGTCACCGTCCAGGAACGCGTCGTCCATGATCCAGTGCACCCGTTCGAAGCTCGGCTTCATGCCGAAATCGGAGCCCAGCGTCTGGAAGCGTTCCACGGTGAGCCGGTCGCCGTTGGACAGCCGCACATCCTCGCCGGCCAGCCGGTCGGCCACGGCGGCCACGCGCTCCACATCCTGCGGGTAACGCTCGTAATACTGCCGGGTCTTCACCGCCATGCGCGGGAACGTGTGTTCGTAGACCTCGGTGGCGTCGGCCGGCACGTGCGGGATGCCGCCGGTGGTGAAGCTGGCGGCCACCCCCTCCGGGAACAGCGACAGGTAGGTCAGGGTCAGGAACCCGCCGTAGCTCTGCCCGAGCGTGACCCAGCGCGCGCCGCCGAACTCGGTGCGGCGCAAATGTTCGAAGTCACGGATGATGGAGTCGGCGAGGAAACGTTTGAGATACGCGGCCTGCGCTTCGGCGCCGCCGGGGGCCAGCCGCGCCATCGTATGCGTGTCGATGCGGTTCGACCGTCCGGTGCCGCGCTGGTCGGGCAGTACGACGCGGAAGTGCTTGATCGCCTCCTCGATCCACCCATCGCTGGTCGGATTCAGCAGCCGCGGCCCCGCGCCTCCCGGCCCTCCTTGCAGGAACACCAGCAACGGCAGATCGTCATGCACGTGCTCGGGGGCGGTGACCACGCGGTAGAACAGGCTGATTGATTCGCCGTCGAATCCTTCGCCCGGCGTGTGGCCGGCCCAGTCGAGCGGCACGCGGATCGACCGGTCCTCGATATGCAGTCCGGGCACGTAGTACTGCGTCAGCAACGTCATCGGTTCCGATTCTCCCTTTCTTCACGGTTCGGGCGGTTCCTTGGGCGGTTCCATGATATCCGAGACGCGCGAGCCGCACGGTCGCCGTGAGCGTATGCGGACACGTCGCGGCATGCCCGTCCGTCCTCATCCCGGCGTCCCTCGATTCCCGCGGTCCCTCATCCCCGAGCATGATGGCTGGCGGGCATCATCCCACGGTAGCCTTGAAGGCATGAACAGGTTGGAACGGTTCTCCCAGTGGCGCGGGCGCAACGTGCTGCCGATTGACATCATCGGCACGCTGGCGATCGCGTTCTTTGCGGTCGGCGTCGCCGCCTCCACCGGGGACACGCCGGGCATCCTGTTCGCGCATGATGCAACGTCTCAGATCATATGGTCCCTGGTTTCGCTGGTTCCGGTCATGTTCCGCCGTTGGCGTCCGCAGGCGGCGGCGTTGTGCTACGCGGGTCTGGTGGCGCTGCATCTGATCTTCGGCCCGGCCATGCTGTACAGCGATTTCCTTGCGCTGGTCATGGTGTATTCGGTGATCGTCTATGGCGATCCGCGCAATACCAAGGCGTTCATCGTGTTGGCCGCCGCGTTCGGCCTGTTCGCCACGATGGCGATCACCTGGTCGGTGGATGTGGGGCCGGCGTTCGGCCAGGTGTGGGTCGGCTACCGCCAGATGTATTACGGTGCGTGCAACACCGTCTATCAAGAAGGTCTTAACGGCGACTGCTCCTCCATACTGCTGTCCGAAGGCTTCCAGATGGGGCTGCTGGTGGCGGCGTGCCTGGTCGCCACCATCGTGCTCGCCTACTGGCAGCGCGCCCGGCAGGCGACGATCCGCATGCTGCGCGAACGCAACGAGGCGATTGCCGCGCGACAGAATGAGGAGCGCCGTATCGCCGCGTTGGCCGAGCGCGCGCGTATCGCCCGCGATATGCATGACGTGGTGGCGCATACGCTCTCGATCATCATCGTCCAATCCGATGGCGGCCGCTACGCCGGTGTCGGGAACCCCGCGGTGGCCCGCAGCACGATGGAGACGATTCGTCGTGAATCGGAGCGCGCGTTGCACGATATGAAACGTCTGCTCGGCGTGTTCGGCGGCTCCTCGCATGCCGATTACGACGACATCACCGCATTGGTGGACCAGGCGCGCGAGACCTCCCCTGGCACCGCGATCGTCCGCCGTATCGAAGGCACGGCCGCGCCGCAACGCTTGGGAGCACAGGCGAGTGTGGCCGTGTACCGCGTGGTGCAGGAGGCGTTGACCAACGTGCGCAAGTACGCGGGGCCGCGCCCCACGGTCCGCATCGACGAGCATTGGGACGACGACGGGCTGTCCCTGACAATCGCGGACAACGGCCGTGGCGCCTCCTCCGGATTGGATGGGCATGCGCCTGGCTATGGCCTGATCGGCATGCGGGAACGCGTGGCGGCCGTAGGGGGCACGGTCAACGCGGGACCCGGCATCGGCGGGGGGTTCGTGGTGTCCGTCACCATACCGTACGCCGCCGCGCCGGATGCCGCCGACAGCGCCGTCGGAACGTCGCGCTCCGCCGACGTCGCCACGGCTGCCACGCAAACCGCGGTCCCGCCGTCGGCCGTTGCCCCCGGCATCGGCCCGATGACGCCTGACGAAGGGCGCGCTCATGCCGCCGCACCGACCCCGGCAGGCGCGGCGACCGCGCGCGCAGCCAATGCCGTCGCCGGAATCGACGCAACCGGCCCAGTCGATGCATCCGGCACCGCCGACTCAATCGACCGCCAGCCGCCGACCTCCCACACACCACGTCCGCCACGCTTCACCATGCCGTCGTTCCCGCTGCCGGAGCGCATCGTGCCGCCTTCGCTGCAGGAGATCGCCGGCAAGCTGCGTTCCAAGCCGATCGATCAGGCCAAGTCGGCGGGCGGGGAACGGTTCAATTGGATCGAGCGACTCTCGCAATGGAGCGAGCGCCATTATCTGATGATGGATGTCATCGGTACAGTGCTGCTGATTCTGATGGCCTCCTCCGATCTGTTCGTCCACGCGGATTTCGTCAGCAGCCCGCTGTCCAACCATGCACTGTATATGTTCATCAGCGTGATGGTGATCGGCCCGTTGGCCTTCCATCGGCGGTTCCCGGAGGGCACCGCGGCCTTTCTGGCGGTGTTCTGCGCCTTCGAGATGGTGTTCCTGCCCAGCGCGCCCTGGTGCAACATGTTGGTGCTGTATGCGCTGTATGCGGCATCGGCGTATGGCCGGCCACGCGCGTGGATATGGCTGACCGCGGCCTCGCTGATCGATTCCATCCTGTTCGGCGTCAAGGTATCGGCCAATATCATGGGATTCAACACCATTTATGAGCTGATGTTCGGCACGCCGCCGCTTCGGCTGACGTTGTACATCGCCGCCGGGATGATGACCGGTGGCGTGGTGTTCCTGTTGTGCTGCGCGGCGATCATCTATGGGCGCTGGACCCGTGCGCGCGGCGCGAACGTGCTGATCCTGCAGGCGCGCGAGGAGGCGCTCAAGGCCGAGGAGGCCAAGCAGCGCGTGCTGGCGGCGAATATGGAGCGTGACCGGATCAGCGCCAATATCCAGGCCGAGGTCACGGCCACGCTTACCACGGTGATCGATCAGGCAGTGGACGGGCTGGCGATGCTGGACGGCTGTGCGGCACGCGGCGAAACGCCCGCCCCGGAGGCGATCGGTTCCGCGTTCGAAGCGATCGGGTCGCGCGGCCGCGACGCGTTGGCGCATATGCGACAGCTGCTGCGGGTGCTGCGCGAGACCGGATTCAGCGACGAGCATCGACCGCAGGAGCGGGAGACGATGCCGCTGGCCCCGGCCGCCTCGTTGGATGACCAGTTCAGGGCGGCGGGCGGCAAGGCCACGGAGCCGACGCGGGCTGCAGCATCGGCTGAGGTGCCGGCCGCGGCATCGGCGCCGTGAACGGCATGCGTTGTGCGACGCCCGCCGTCCGTCACCGCGGCGCGTCAACGATTCGGGCAATACGAATGGTGACGGCATCGGTTCGCTACAGTGGAAAGCATGAATGCTATGCAACGGATTCGCGTGGTTATCGCCGACGATCAGGAGCTGGTGCGTGCCGGCTTCGCGATGGTGATCGGCTCCCAGCAGGATATGCAGGTGGTCGGGCAGGCGCGTGACGGTGCCGACGCCGTGCGCGTGGCCGAATCCTTGCATCCGGACGTGGTGCTGATGGATGTGCGCATGCCCGGCATGGACGGCATCGAGGCGACCCGCCGCATCACCGCGTTGGAATCCGAGGCCTCCGACGGTGTCCGGCCGACGCGCGTCATCATCCTGACGACCTTCGATCTGGACGAGTATGTGATGGCTGCCATCAATGCGGGCGCTTCGGGATTCCTGCTCAAGGACACCGAGCCGGAGACATTGCTGAGTTCGATCCGCACCGTGCATCAGGGCAATGCGATCATCGCACCCTCGGCCACCAAGCGGCTGATCGAGAAGATGATGGAGGACGGCTACACCAAGCCGCGTCCCGCGGCTCCCTCCCCCGCCGAACCCGTGTACACCGATCCGGAGTTGGATGAGCTGACCGACCGCGAGCGCGAGGTGCTCATCGAGATCGCGCATGGCCTGAGCAACCAGGAGATCGCCGACAAGCTGTTCATCAGCCTGCCGACCGTCAAGACGCATGTGGCGCACATCCTGGCCAAGATCAACGCCCGGGACCGCGTGCAGGCCGTGGTCTTCGCCTACGACAACCACATGGTGTGACCCTTCCTCTGACGAGGTAGGTGGCCACGCCCGTTCCGCCGTCTCCGGCAAGGCATGTGGCCCGCAGCGCCCGAAGGGATCCCGCCTATCGATTTCCCCCAATCAACAGAACGCCGACAGTCCCCTTCAACGGGGGCTGTCGGCGTTCTGGTTCTGGTTCAGGCTTCGGCGAGCGCCTCGACCGGCGGGGTCCTTACGGCCCGGCGCGCCGGGAACACGCTGGCCAGCAGCGCGGCGACCGTGGCGATGGCCAGAATCGCCCCAGAGGTGGCCCAGTCGATCGGGAACACCACCGATCCGAAGCTCATCGAGAACACGATGTACGAACCGATCCAGCCGAATACGGTGCCGACGACGATGCCGACCACACCGCTGACCAGCGAGATCAGCAGCGCTTCGACGGCCAGCGAGCGCCGCAGCTGCCCGCGGGTCATGCCGAGGGCCCGCAGCGTGGCCGATTCGCGGGTCCGTTCGATCACCGACAGCGACAGCGTGTTGGCCACGCCGATCAGCGCGATGATCACGGCCACGGCGAGCAGGGCGACCAGCACCATGAGCAGCATGTTGACCATGCCGTCCCAGCTGACGCGTTCGGCGATCGAGCCGCCCACGCTGATGCCGGGGATGGAGCTCAACGCCGTCTGGATGTCGTCGATCACGTCCGCCGGGGTCACGGTGCCGTCGGTTTTCGCCCACACCTCGTAGCCGTCGGACGTGGCGCCCAGCTTGTCGAGCGTTTCGGGCGGGACGAGGCCATAAATGCCGTATGGGGTGTTGACGCCGCGGAACGGCGCGGCCTCGACGGTGGGCTTGAAGGCGATGCCGCCGGTGATCTCGCCCTCGTCGTCATACGTGGCGTTGAGTTCCAGGTCGAGCGTGGCACCGTCGCGCACCCAATAGTCGTCGGTGTCGCCAGCCATCGAGTCGGGGACGAGCAGCACGCCGTCGCGCAGGTCGCCGATGGCGTCGCCGTTCATCACGGCCCGTCCCTGCCGTTCGGTGAGCGTGTACACCTGCAGGTTGCTGTCATAGTCGTCCGTATGCCAGACGGCGTTCGACGAGCCGACCAGTTCGGCATCCTGGATGCCGGCCACCTTGCGGATGTCGTCGAGGACGGACTGGTCCACGCCTTCGCCGGAAACCTGGATGTCCACACTGTACCGGGCGTCGAGTTCACTGGCGAGCGTCTGCCGGGCGCTGGCCGCGCCGGTGCCGAGGGTGGCGACCAGGGCCACGCCGATGAGCAGGGCGGTGCTGGTGGCGGCCACGCGCCGCGGGTTCTTCTGGATGTTCGCGGTGGCGATGGTGCAGGCCGGGCCGATATGCGCCACCAGCGCTCCCACGCCCTTGAGCAGCAGCGGCACCCACCGGTTGGCGCACAGCAGCAGGCCGAGGAAGAAGATCATGACGCCGGCCATGGCCATGAGCAATACCAGGGAGAACTGCTCGTTGCTCAACGCGGATTCGCCGTGCGCCTGCCGCCAGGTGTCCACCACGGTGAACGCGGTGACGGCGGCGCCGAACAGCATCAGCAGCACGCTGACCACCGATCGCGCGGTGCCGGATTTGCGGGCCTCGCTGATCTCCAACGGCTGCAGCGCCTCCAACGGCGTAACGGTGGTGGCGGTGCGGGCCGAGCCGAGCGAGGCCAGGATGGTCACCACCACGCCGAAGGCGATCGGCACCAGGAACACCTGCGGGGTCAGCACGGTCACGAAGCTGATGCCGGAGAATTCCACGCCGCTCACATGCAGCAGCTGCATCAACCCGATGGACAGGCCGACCGCGATCAGCGAGGAGATCAGCCCGAGCAGCAGCGCCTCGACCACCACGGACCGGTACAGCTGCCCCTTCTTCGCGCCGATGGTGCGCAGCAGCGCCAGCGTGCGGCGGCGCTGCGCCACGAGCACCTGGAAGGTGTTGGCGATCACCAGCGCGGCCACGAACATGGCCAGCACGCCGAAGACCATCATGAACGTGGTCATCATGCTGGTCTGCCCGCCGCCCATCCGTTCGAGCGCCTGGTCCTCGCTCTCCGCACGGTCCAGCGCGGCGAAGTGCGCGGGCAGCAGGGCGTTGACCTTCTCGATGACCTGGTCGGCGCCGACGCCCGCCGGCGGCTCGATGTCCAGATACAGCACCGAGCAGTTGAACGACTCGTAGCTGACGTCCTCCGCCGCCACGCTTGCCAGCAGCCGTCCGAGCGTCGCCTCGGAGGCGACGGCCGTGCCGCCGTAGTACGCGTAGGCGCCGCCCGGGTCCAGGCTCAACCCGCTGACGGTCAGTTCGACCGGCGCGCCGTCCGAGTAGGATACGCTGACCGTGTCCCCGATGCCGACCTTCAACCGCACCGCCATGTCCCTCGGCAGCACGATCTGCCCGTCGTCGGCGGGCCAGTCGCCTTCCGCCAGTTCGACCGGCATCAGCGTGGACGGTGTGGCGTTCGCGATCACGATGCCGCTGGAGTTGAGGTCCCCGGCAGTGACGTCGATGTTCAGCGTCACGTCGGCGCGCACGCCGGCCACGCCCTCGACCCGGCGCACCTGGTCCAGGTTCAGGTCGCCGACGGTGATGCCGTACATCGGCGCGTCGTCGTCGCTGGCCACGATCGCATAGTTCGCCTCCCCGTAGGACGCCGAGATCTGCCGGCGCAGCGAATGGTCGAGCGTGTTGCCGAACAGCAGCGTGCTGGCGATGAACATCGTGCCGATCAGGATCGCGATGCCCGCCGGGATCAGCATCCTGGCGTTCTTTCGCATGAGTTTGAGCGTTACCGACCACATGGCGGTTCCTCCTTACATCCGTTCCGTATCCGATGCGATGTTCAGCGCCGATGGCGGCCGTTGGCTGCGGCGTGTGCGCCGGCGCGGGGTCTGCGCTCCTCCCGCGGCGGCTGCGGCACGTCGCCGCGCGTGTACGGCGGCTTGGCCCCGTCGGGGGTCAGCGTCCGCCGGGTGGCCCGCTCCCGTTCCTCCATGAGCAGCTGGTTCATGCGGTCGGCGGTCGGCGACGCCTCGTCGGCCACGATGCGGCCGTCCGCGAAGACGATGGCCCTGTCCGCGTAGGAGGCGGCGACCGCATCGTGCGTGACCATGATGATGGTCTGGTTCAGTTCGTTGACCGACCTGCGCAGGAAGCTCAGCACCTCCGCGCTGGAGACGGAATCCAGGTTGCCGGTCGGCTCGTCGGCGAAGACCAGCTGCGGGCGGGCGATCAGCGCACGCGCGATGGCGACGCGCTGCTGTTGGCCGCCGGACAGCTCATTCGGACGATGGTCGAGCCGCTGGGCGAGCCCCAACGTGGTGACGAGCAGGTCGAACCAGTCGCGGTCCGGTTTCTGCCCCGCCAGCGTCAGCGGCATGATGATGTTCTGTTCGGCCGTGAACATCGGCAGCAGGTTGAAGCTTTGGAAGATGAAGCCGATCTTGTGGCGGCGCAGCAGCGTCAACTGGTTGTCGTTCATCGTGGTGATGTCGTCGCCGTCGAACATGATGCGCCCGCGCGTGGCCGAATCCAGCCCGGCCAGGGTGTGCATGAGCGTCGATTTGCCGGAGCCCGACGGGCCCATGATGGCGGTGAACCGTCCCTGTTCGAACGCCACGTTCACGCCGCGCAGCGCATGGACGGCGTTCTCGCCGTTTCCGTAATCCTTGACCAGGTCGATGGCCTCGATGGCAGTGTTCATGTCGCACCCCTTGGTTATCCGGAGCCGGGGTCCGTCCCGGCTGTTGCCCCCAAGCTATCCCCGGTCCGGGGTCGGCCCACATCGTGCGCCGGGCGGAACCGCGGCGTCGCCGTCATCCCTGGGGATGACGGCGACGCCTAGGATGCTCCGGACCCGTGTGCGGACCGGCGGTGCGGATATGGGCCGGCGCTCAGCGCAGGTCCCGCACGGCGGCGAACCCGCGTTCGAGGTCGGCGAGGATGTCGTCGATATGCTCCAGTCCGATCGACAGACGGATGGTGCCGGGGCCGATGCCCTGCGCCGCCAGCTCCTCCTCGCTCTCCTGCGAATGGGTCGTCGAGGCGGGGTGGATGACCAGGCTCTTGGCGTCGGCCACGTTGGCCAGCAGGCTGAACAGGCTCAACCCGTCGATGAACGTGCGGGCCGCATCGACTCCGCCTCGGATGTCGAATGTGAAGATCGGGCAGGCGCCGTTCGGGAAATAGCGCAGGTAGCGTTCGTGGTCCTCGCGGCCCTCGATCGAGGGATGCGAGATCGAAACGACCTCGGGGACACCGCGCAGGTACTCGATGACGCGCAGGGCGTTGGCGACGTGCCGCTCCACGCGCAGGCTCAGCGTCTCGATGCCTTGCAGCAGCAGGAACGCGGCGAACGGCGAGATCGTCGCGCCGGTGTCGCGCAGCAGCACGGCGCGGACGCGGGTGACGAACGCGGTCGGTCCGAGCGCCTCGAAGAACCGCAGCCCGTGATACGAGGGGTCCGGTTCGGTCAGCGTGGGGAATCCGCCGGCGCCGGCCGCCCAGTCGAACCGTCCGCCCTCCACGATCACGCCGCCGAGCGTGGTGCCGTGTCCGCCGAGGAACTTGGTCGCCGATTCGACGACGATGTCGGCGCCGTGTTCGAGCGGACGGAACAGGTACGGCGTGGCGAAGGTGTTGTCGACGATCACCGGCAGCCCGTGGCGGTGGGCGATCGCGGCAATCGCCTCGAAGTCGGGCAGGTCGGCGTTGGGGTTGCCGAAGGTCTCCAGGTAGACGAGACGGGTGCGCTCGCCGATCGCCGCCTCCAGGGCGGCGTGGTCGGCGATGTCGACGAACGAGGTGGTGATGCCGTCGCGCGGCAGCGTGTGGCGCAGCAGATTGTAGGTGCCGCCGTAGATGGTGCGGGAGGCGACGATGTGGTCGCCGGATTGGGTGATGTTGCGCAGCGCGTATTCGACGGCGGCCGCGCCGGAGGCGACGGCGAGTGCCGCGGTGCCGCCTTCGAGTGCGGCGACGCGCTGTTCGAGCACCTCCTGCGTCGTGTTGGTCAGCCGCCCGTAGATATTGCCCGTTTCGGCGAGCGCGAACCGGGCCGCGGCCTGGTCGAAGTCGCGGAACACGTAGCTGGTCGTGGCGTAGATCGGCACGGCGCGGGCGCCGGTGGCGGGGTCGGGCTGTTCCTGGCCGGCGTGCAGCTGCAGGGTTTCGAAGCGGTGTTGTGCGGTGGTCATGGTTGCTCCCGTGTTCGGTGGTTCCTTGGGTTGGCTGCGGACGATGCGGGGCATCGGCGTTGGTGGCGACTGTAGGCCGCGGGCCGTCGGTACGGCAAGGTTCACGGCTATCGGCGTTGGTTATAGCCGTTTATCATTCGCCGCCATTGGAGGTCTTACGCGGCGCAGCGCCTCGGCGGATCCGTCGCGGTTCGAGACGACACGCCGTAATTCTCTCGGATTTATGTCCGCATTTCGGACAGTATGGGACTCCCCCTGTCCCCGGGGCCCCGGAATGTCGCGCGAATGGGTAATGTCGGGAGCGTAGACCAACAGTCCCTAATGAATCGAGGGGTTATGAGTGATGTGAAGCTGTATAACCGCAATCCGGCGTATATCCCGCGCGTGGCCGCCGTGCATGACATGTGCGGCTACGGCAAGTGCTCGCTGACCGCGGCGATCCCGATCCTGTCCGCCGCGGGCTGCGACGTGTGCCCGGTGCCGACCGGTCTGTTCTCCTCGCACACCAAGTATCCGGTGTTCACGTTCCATGACACCACGGAGATCCTCAACGGATACCTGGACGCATGGGGCAAGATCGGCGTGGGGCTTGACGGCGTGTACAGCGGCTTCCTCGGGTCGGCCGGCCAGGTGGCCGTGATCCAGCGCCTGTACCACGAATATCCGGACGCGCTGCGCCTGGTCGACCCGGTGATGGGCGACGGCGGGCAGATGTATCCGACCTACACCGCCGAGCTGTGCGAGGCGATGGGCGCGCTGGCCGACGGCGCCGACGTGCTGATGCCGAACCTGACCGAGGCGAGCATCCTGACCGGACGCGAGTACCCGGGACAGAACCTCAGCGACGCCGAGGTGACCGATTGGCTGGATGCGCTGCTCAAGCTCGGCGCCAAGAACGTGGTCCTGAAGGGCATCGACCGCAACGACGGCATGCTGCGCAACTACGTGGCCAGCGCTGAAACCGGCGCCGAAGCCAAGCAGGAGCACGCCCATGAGAAGCTGCCGTACATGATCCACGGCACCGGAGACGCCTTCGCCTCCGCGCTGTGCGGCGCGGTGATGGCGGGCAAGGGCCTGTCCGAGGCCGCCGCCATCGCCGGCGAATTCGTGCGCAACGCGATGGTCAGCACCCGCAACCAGCCCGACTTCGAGGAGCGCGGCGTCAGCTTCGAGCTCAACCTCGGCGAAATGACCGCCCTGCTGCACTGAATGTGGCGCAATCCGCCCACCGACGGCGGATGATACGTCATGCGGCGTCACTGCCTCCGTCCACGCACATCGCGAACTGGACATTCCGGGCAGTGACGTCGCATTTCTTATATGACTTATCCACAACACACCCGAAACCGGAGTCTGCGTCCACTTCCCCCTCCGCCCCTGTACCCGGCAGGCGAAGTCTGGTGCACTGGTGGTATGACCACGCAACAGACCACCACACCGCACACCTCACGGACCATGGCTCCGGCCACCGCACAGGCGGCGGCACCCGCGGCGGATGACCGCCGGAACCTGGACCGGCTCGCCCGCACATTGCGCGACGGATCGCTTGACGCCAAGGCGTTGGGGGCCGCCGGCGAAGACTACGCCGCCGCCTGGCTGGCGCACCATGGCTGGCGCATCCTATCGCGCAACTGGCGCACCCGATACGGCGAGCTGGACATCGTGGCCGTAACCCCGGAGCGGATCGTCGTCTTCGTGGAGGTCAAGACCCGGCGTTCAACGCGTTGCGGCATACCGCAGGAGGCCGTGGACCCCCGCAAGCAGACGAGCCTGCGCCGCGCCGCCGTGCAATGGCTGTTGGAACCCGACCACCGGCTCACCCACCATGGGACCCGGTTCGACGTCATCTCGATCACGCTGCAGGGCGGCGAACCGTTGCTCGACCATATCCCGGGAGCGTTCTGATGGCCATCGGAGGAGCGTTATCCGTGGGACTGATCGGCATCAGGGCCTTCATCATCCAGGTGCAGGCCTTCATCTCCCCCGGTCTGCCGTATTTCAGCATCATCGGACTACCCGACGCCTCACTGTCGGAGGCGCGCGAGCGCGTCAAATCCGCCTGTCACGCCTGCGGCTTCCGCTGGCCGGAGACACGGGTCACCGTGAACCTCTCGCCCGCCTCGATGCCCAAACGCGGTTCCTCGCACGATCTGGCGATCGCCGCCAGCGTGCTGAGCGCCGCCGGCGCGATTCCCCCGGATTCGTTGGACGAGACGGTGGTGATCGGAGAGGTCAATCTGGACGGCACCGTACTGCCCGTCAACGGCCTGCTGCCGATCATGCTGCGCACCAGGGAACGTGGATTGCACCGCATCGTGGTGCCGTATGCGAACCTTGACGAGGCACGTCTGGTGGAAGGTCCCCACGTGATCGGCGTCAGGCATGTGGGCGAGCTGATCGAGATGCTGGGAGGCGACGCCCGATACCAGCCGCCCCACGATCTGCCTGTCGGGGAGCAACCCCGGCAGCCGGCGTTCGATGCCGAACCGCCCGGCGACATGGCCGAGGTCATCGGACAGCAGGAGGCCAAGAAAGCGCTGGAAGTGGCGGCAGCCGGAGGCCACCATCTGCTGATGGTGGGTCCTCCCGGCTCCGGCAAGACCATGCTGGCCTCGCGCCTGCCGGGCATCATGAGTCCCCTGAACGAACACGAGCAGCTGGAGGTGGCCTCGATCCGTTCCCTGTGCGGCACGTTGCAGCATTACGGCATCTCCGACATCCCACCGTTCGAGGCGCCGCACCATACGGCCTCCTGCCCCTCGCTGGTCGGCGGCGGCAGCGGTCTGGCCCAGCCGGGGGCAATCTCCCGCGCCCACTGCGGCATCCTGTTCATGGACGAGGCGCCCGAATTCTCCACCCGTGCCCTGCAGACGCTGCGCGAACCGTTGGAATCCGGTCATGTGACGCTCACCCGTTCCGGCGGCATCACCTACTATCCGGCCCAGTTCCAACTCGTCATGGCGGCCAACCCCTGCCCCTGCGGCTTCGACTACGGCACCGGCGAGCGCTGCACCTGCCGGGAGCGCGATCGAGTGCGGTATTTCGCCCGGCTGTCCGGCCCGATTCTCGACCGCATCGACATCCA
This sequence comes from Bifidobacterium pullorum DSM 20433, assembly GCF_000771405.1. Lineage (GTDB taxonomy): Bacteria > Actinomycetota > Actinomycetes > Actinomycetales > Bifidobacteriaceae > Bifidobacterium > Bifidobacterium pullorum. The sequence goes on from NZ_JDUI01000002.1 coordinate 122,243, forward strand.
GATCACGGTGCCGCCCGTCACCACGCTGCTCAACGCCGACACCGCCGAATCGGAACCCAGCGAGCGGATTCGTCAACGGGTCATCCAAGCCCGTCGGACCGCGCAGGAGCGGTTCGCCCCCTTCGGGTGGAGTTGCAACGCGCAGGCCTCGGGGTCGTGGCTGCGGGAGCACACCTCCCGCGCCGCGTTGCGGATCGCCGACCGGGCGCTGGCCCATGAACGGCTGAGCCTGCGCGGCGTGGACCGTTCGATGAGGCTCGCATGGACGCTGGCCGACCTGTCCGGGACGGTGTCGCCCACGCCGGAGCATATGTTCACGGCCATCGGCATGCGGACCAAGGAGCAGCCATGAACACCGCGTCATCGTTGATATCTTCCGTGCCAACGCCGGCACCGTCGGAGGCGGCGTCCATATCGTCGCCGACACCGACATCGGTTCCGCCGCCGGTGTCACCGCAATCACCGTCAATACCGTCGGCGTCGCCGCATACCCAGCCGCTACCCGACGACGAGACCCTGGCCCGCGCCGTGCTCACCGTGGCCGTCAACAGCGCCGACGCCTTGATGTTCGCCATGCTCAAGGGGGCCGACAGCGCCGTGGCCGTGGCCGACATGCTGCTCGACGCGGCTCGACACGACGGCGGCGACCCTGCGCTGCGCCGAGAATCGGACCGGATCTTCGCCACCGGCATCGCCCGGTGGGGCAGAAAGGTCCGCCCTGAAGGGATGAAGGCGTTCCACGCCTCATGGGACCGGTGGATTCACCACCTGCGGCGGCTGCCGTCGTGCTCGATGCATGCATTGCGTGCGCCGCTGACCGATGGTGGACGTATGTGGATCATCGCCCCGCACAGCGCGTATTGGCCGCATCAGGTTGACGACCTGTCGATCCAGAAGGATTGGTCGCCGCCCCTATGCCTGTGGGGATTGGGCGACCCCGCCGCCCTGACCTGTTGCCAACAACCGTTGGCGATCGTGGGTTCCAGGGCGGCCGACGACTACGGGTGCACCGTGGCGCGGGACATCGCGAGCGAGGCCGCCTCCGCCGGGCATCTGGTGGTGTCGGGCGGCGCGATGGGCATCGACGCGGCCGCCCATCAGGGGGCGCTGTCGGCGGCTCCGTCCGGAGGGCGGACCGTGGCCGTATTCGCCGGCGGGCTGCATCATATCGGCCCGCAACGCAACCAACGTCTGTTCGAACGGATGCTGCGGCAGGGCGGCGCGTTGATCAGCGAGCTGCCGCCGGACATCATACCGGAGGGGCACCGGTTCCTGCTGCGCAACCGCATCATCGCGGCGCTGGCCTCGTCCGTGGTGGTGGCGCAGGCCCGCCCACGGTCGGGCGCACTGAACACGGCGGGATGGGCCTGCGACCTGAACCGATTGCTGTACGCGGTCCCCGGCGCCGTCACCTCGCCGCACAACGCCGGTTGCAACACGCTGATTCACGAGAACAAGGCGGTCATCATCACCTCGCTGCACTGCATCGATGAGATCTGCCACGCCGCCCATCCGAAACCGGATATCGGCGAGCCCGCAGCGGTCCCGGACCCGTGCACGAACGTCGGCGCATGCGCAGGGCCTGACACGGGCACAGGAACAGGAACAGGAACAGACAACGGCACGAACACCGGCACGGGGACGTCCGCAGGAGTGCCGCCGTACCGCTCGATTCCGGCCGCCATCGCCGCCTGCCGGCGCGCACGAACCCCACCGAACGCCGACGCCATCCTCGCCGTCTTGCAGCGTTCCGGCGTCACCCTCAGCATCGAAGCGCTGTTGGCCGAGCTGACGCGACTGGAGCTGGAGGGCGTCATCGTGCGCACGCGCGACGGCTACGCCGTTCCAGCGTCATAACCGGTTTCACGCACGCCACTGGCAACGGCCCAGATCCACGCGCCAGCCCGACGCACCGGCATTGGCGGCATCGTCCGGAGGCGGCACGAACACCACGCCTTCGGCCTCAAGCAGCTCACGCTGGCGCTCCTCGCCGCCGAACGCGAACCCGGGCGCCAGCGAACCGTCGCGGAACACCACCCGGTGGCAGGGGATCACTCCGGGCTCGGGGTTGGCGTGCAGCGCGAACCCCACGAACCGCGCGGCACGGGGGCGTCCGGCGAGCGCAGCCACCTGCCCGTAGGTCGCCACGCATCCACGCGGTATGCGCCTGACGACCTCGTAGACGCCGGCGTTGAACGATTGTGTCCGCCCCGCGTCCTCGGACGCCGATGCACCGCCTTGGGTGCCATCAGGTACCAACGACTCACTCATGGCACCATTATTACCGCCGTTGTGCGAGAATCAAGACTATGAGTCCGAAGCATGTCGAAGCAATGTATGATGTCGTGATCGTCGGCGCCGGCGCGGCTGGCCTGTCGGCGGCGCTGGGCCTGGCGCACTCCCCCGAATTCGCCGAACGCCGTGCCATGGGCGAGGATCCCGCCGTGCTGGTGATCTCCAAGCTCCAGCCGCTGCGTTCGCACACCGGTTCGGCGGAGGGCGGCATCGCCGCGAGCCTGGGCAATGTGGAGCACGACGATTGGCATTGGCACTACTATGACACAGTCAAGGGCGGCGATTGGCTGGTCGATCAGGATGCGGCCAGGCTGCTCGCGCAGGAGGCCCCAGCCACGGTCATCAACCTGGAACGTATGGGTGTGGCGTTCTCCCGCACCGAGGACGGGCATATCGCCCAGCGGCGCTTCGGCGGGCACACCGCCGATTTCGGCCAGCAGCCGGTCAAGCGCGCCGCCTATGCGGCCGACCGCATCGGCCATCAGATCCTGCATTCGCTCTGGCAGCAGTGTGTGGCCGCCGGCATCGAGTTCGCCGAGGAATGGTATGTGACCGACCTGGTGGTGGACGAGGCGTGCGCCAAGGTGGAGGGCGTGGTGGCCTTCGACACGCACACCGGCACCGTGCACGCCGTGCACGCCCGCAATGTCATGCTGGCCACCGGCGGTGCCGGCCGGCTGTTCCACACCACGTCGAACTCGTGGGATCTGACCGGCGACGGCATGGCGTTGTCGTTGGATGCCGGATTGCAGCTCGAGGACACCGAATTCGTGCAGTTCCACCCGACCGGTCTGGCGCACACCGGCATCCTGCTGTCCGAGGCGGCGCGAGCCGAGGGCGGCGTGCTGCGCAACGCCGAAGGCGAGGCGTTCATGGAACGCTACGCCCCGGGACATGCCGATCTGGCCGCCCGCGACGTGGTCAGCCGTGCGATCCGTTCGGAAACCGACGCCGGACGCGGCGTGCCCGACCCGAGGGATCCCCTCGGGCGCAAGGATTGCGTCTGGCTGGATATGCGCGGCATCGACGCCGGGCATATGCACCAGGTGCTGCCGCAGGTCGTCGAGACAATCCACAAGTACATGAACCTGGATCCGACCACCGACCTGGTCCCCGTCAAGCCGACCGCGCACTACACGATGGGCGGCATCCCCGTGACCACGGATGGCGAGGTCTATCGTTGGGCCGATGACCGGCGCGCGGTGATCGACGGCCTGTTCGCCGCCGGCGAATGCTCCTGCGTCTCCGTGCACGGCGCGAACCGTCTGGGCGGCAACTCGCTGCTCGACGCCTGCCTGTTCGGCACCCGCGCCGGACACGCGCTGGCCGCCCGTCTGGCCGATGCCGCCCCGGCGGACACCACCGGCGACGATCGCGTCGACGCCGCTGCGGAACGCCGCCGGACGGAGGTGGCCGATCTGCTCGCGGCGGCCAAGGACGCCGACCCGCAGTCGGACACGCAGCCCGACGACAACCCCTACCTGCTGATGGCCGACCTCGGTTCGCTGATGGAGACGGCTCTGGCAGTCCATTGCGATGCCGACTCCATCGCCGCCGCGGTCGCGGCCATCGAGGCAGACATCGCCCCGCGCGCCGCCGCGCTGCACCCCCACAACGAGACCGCGGCCTTCAACCAGGAACTGACCGCCATCTGGGAGGTCCGTCATCTGATCGCGTTGGCCTCGGCCATGCTGCGCACGAGCGAGGCCCGGCACGAGTCGCGCGGATCGCTGTGCCGCTCCGACTTCCCGGAACGCGACGACGAGCGTTTCCTCGCCCATTCGATGACCGACGCGGCCGGGCGCATCTCCTGGCAGCCGGTGCGCATCGAGGACATGCCGCCGCAGGCCCGCTCCTACTAAATCGGCGGGTACGGGATATGGCAGACTATATGACGGTTTTGACTGGAAAGGCGGAGCGATGAGCGGCGGAACCAACAACGAGACGACCACGGTGACGTTACGTGTGCACCGGTTCACCCCCCGTGCCGAACGGGAGCGTGACCGCGCACGCGCGAGCAGCCCGTTCGCCAGGAAGTCCTCGCCGTTCGGCGGTGATTCGGCCCGCCGCCGTCCGCGCGGCAAGCAGTGGGTGCAGGACTATACGATCGCGGCGCGTCCCGAGGATACGGTGCTGGACTGCCTGCTGACCATCAAACGTACGGTCGATCCGACGCTGGCGTTCCGCTATTCCTGCGGCCATGGCCTGTGCGGCTCGGACGCGGTGGCGATCAACGGCACCCCCACCCTGCTGTGTACCGCCACGGTCGCCGATTGGGCGAAGCCGGATGCCCCGGCCACCGACGAGGAGGGGTTCAGGCATACCGGCGAAGCCGATGACGCCGACGCGCCCGCCGGAGGACAACCGGACGGATGCCTCGGTGTCATCGAACTGGCGGCGTTGCCCGGGTTCCCCGTGCAGCGCGATCTGATCGCGGACATCGATCCGATGCTCGAACAGATCAAGAAGCTCAAGCCGTATCTGCAGGCCGACGGCGTGCTGGCCACCACCGACGACGGCAAGGTGGACGTCTTCGAATACCTGCAGCGCCCCGAGCAGCTGGCCAGGTACGAGCTGCTCAGCAACTGCATCGCCTGCGGCGTGTGCGAGGGCAGCTGCCCCGTGTTCGCCGGCGGCGAGGCGTTCATCGGACCGGCCGCCCTGATCGCGGCGTCGCGGTTCATCAACGATTCGCGTGACACCGCCGCCGCGGAACGCCTGGACGCCATCGACACGGCGGACGGCATCGCGGCCTGCCAGTCGGTGCGCGCCTGCACCCGCGAATGTCCCCGCGGCATCGACGTCGGCGAGGAGATCTGGCAGCTGATCGCACAGGTCAAGGAACGCTGATTCACCCTGTTGACATTCAGAGGCGGAACCATGAACAAAACGTCATACACGAATCTGGCCAAGATCTGGGAGTACGTCGAGGACCGGGCCTTCTCCCGCCAATCCCCTGACCTTAACGAGGTGCGTTCGGCCGTCGAACGCGAGGGGATGCCGCAAGGCTCGGCGGCGCAGGCCGAACTGCTCTCCCTGCTGGTGCATCTGACCGGCGCCTCCTCCATCATCGCCATCGGCACCGCGTCGGTGGTCGAAACACTCCAGCTGATCGCCGGTCTGGAGGGACGCGGCCAGCTGACCGCCGTGGATTCCTCCACGCAGGGCATCGCCCTGATCCGGAAGCTGTTCGCCGGGCTGTCGGACCGCACCCAGACCACGCTGCGGGCGGTCAACGCCCCCGTCGGCACGTATCTGCCCCGACTCAACGCCGGCGACTACGACCTGATCGTGGTGTCCGGCGATGCGTCCAACTACGCGCCCGCCTTCGAGCACGCCTCGCGTGTGCTCGGCGGGCACGGCGTCATCGTGTTCACCGACGTCATGGCGTTGGAGGACCCCCATGCCAACGGCGGCGTGGTCAACCCCGCCGACCGCGGCGACAAGGCCGTGGCCATGCGTGGGCTGTTGGACACCGTGCAGTCGGACGAACGCTTCGACGCCACGCTCACCCCGTCCGGCACCGGCCTGCTCATCGCGGTCAAGCGTTGAGCCGACTCCGCCCGGACGCCGGGCGGCCGCAGGTTAGCGGATCGTGCTCGTGGCCACGGCGACGGCCTGTTCCGGATCGTCGGTCAGCGTCACCAGATCGGGGTCCAACGGTGAGATCATGCCCCGCGTCTCCAACGTGCCGGTGATCCAATCGAACAGGCCCTGCCAGTACGCCGTGTCGAACAACACGATGGGCGTGGGCTCCACCTTGTGCGTCTGCACGAGCGTGAGCAGTTCGAACATCTCGTCCAGCGTGCCGAATCCCCCCGGACAGATGATCACGCCGGACGAATACTTGACGAACATGGTCTTGCGGACGAAGAAGTACCTAAAGCTCATGCCCAGGTTCACCCAGGCGTTGATGCCCTGCTCGTGAGGCAGTTCGATGCCCAATCCCACGGATTTGCCGCCGGCCGCGGCCGCGCCCCGGTTGGCGGCCTCCATGATGCCCGGTCCCCCGCCGGTGATGACGGCGATGCCCCGATCGGCGATCAGCGAGCCCATGCGCTGCGCCGCACGGTAGGCCGGATCGTGCTGCTGGGTCCGTGCCGAGCCGAACACGGAGACGGCGGCCCCCAGTTCGGCGAGCGCGCCGAACCCGTCGACGAACTCGGCCTGGATGCGCAGCACGCGCCACGGGTCCATGTGCAGCCAGTCGGTCGACTGTTCGGCTTTCAGCAGGTTGGCGGTGGTACTGTCCCGGGGGATCATCGGCCCGCGCAGGATGACCGGGCCACGGTGGTAGGTTTCGGCGAACGGCGGCGTGTCGATATCACCGGCGGCGGGATCCACCTGCCGGCGGCTGATCAGGTCCTCGGGGCCCATGGGTTGGTCGGTGCAATCAGTCATCATCCATCTCCTCGTCGATATGGTCATGCCAGACGAATTCGGATCCGTCCGGTTCGGCATCGATTCCCGCCGCGGCGACGCCCGATCCGGCAGGCGGCGCGATCCGTTCACGCTCGTACCGCTTGGATTGCCGGCTGAGCAGAATGCCGGAGACGGCCGCGGCCACCAGCGACGCCACAAGGACGCCGAACCGGCTCTCCGCCGACAGTTCGGCATCCGTATAGGCCAGCGAGGCGATGAGCAGCGACACGGTGAATCCGATGCCGCAGGCGCAGGCCGCCGGGAACATGTCGCGCACGCGCAGCCCCTTGGGCATGTCCAGGCCGCCTGGATGGGTGGACAGCCATGCGGTGGCCATGATGCCCATCGGCTTGCCCACCACCAGCGCCACCACGATGCCGATCACCACCGGAGAGGTCAGCAGCGTGGGGCTGAGCGTCTCGAAGTGCACGCCGGTGGCGAACAGCGCGAAGATCGGCAGCGCCAGCAGCGACGAGAACGGTTGGAGTTTGGCGCAGTACCGTTCGGCGCGGGGCGAGGCCTCGCCGTGGATCGGACGCGCCGGAGTCAGCAGGCCGACCAGCACGCCGGCGAGCGTGGGGTGGATGCCCGCCTCGAACATCATGACCCACACCAGGATGCCGACCATGGCCACCACCAGCCACGGCACGCGCCTGCGCCGCACCAGATACCACCAGATCAGCGCGCACACGCCGATGCCGACGAACCAGTACCAGGCGTCCAGCGAGGAGAAGAACACGGCGATCAGGATGATGGCCAGCAGATCGTCCACGGTGGCCAGCGTCATCAGGAAGGCGCGGATCGAGCCCGGCAACGCCTTGGCGAACAGGGCGAGCACCGCCAGCGAGAAGGCGATGTCGGTGGCGGTCGGAATCGCCCAGCCCTGGGCGAGTTCGTCGAATCCGAACACGGTTCCGGAGGCCACCGTGGCCTGCCCCACGGCGGGCGGTCCGAATTGGGCGTATAGCTCCACCACGGTCAAAAACAGGATGGGCGGCATCACCATGCCGCCAACGGCGCACAGCATCGGCACGGCGGCGGCCTTCGGATTGGCCAATGAGCCGGTGGTCAGCTCCTGCTTCAGGTCCAGCCCCACGGTCAGGAAGAAGATGGTCAGCAGGCCATCCTGGGCCCAATGGCCCAGCGGCAGGTCGATATCGGTGCCGGGGATGCCCAGATGGGTTTCCGCCACGGTCTCGAACAGATGCGCCGTGGCCGGCAGATTCGCCAGGACCAGGCCGAGTACGGCGCACCCGAGCATGATCAGTCCGCTGATACGGTCCGACGCCGCGATTCTGCGAATCGCCGCCCATGCCTTCCGACGTGCCGCCATGCCACGCTCCGTTCCATCCGTGCGAATCATATGCCGGTATCATTCTACCGACGTCGCCGGTGTTCGCCCGGGAAAAACGGATAGACCGCCCCTCGGCGTCGGGAGACGGCCCGCGCATACGTGCTCCGGGTGCGCGGCCGGACCGCGGCGGCCATAGATGGCCGCCACCGCTCAGCGGGAGGCCAGCGCGTCGTTCATCCGGTCGAGCGCCCGTTCCAGCAGATGCTTCGGGCAGGCCAGGTTCACGCGTTCGAATCCGGCTCCGGCGGTGCCGAATATCCGTCCCTCGTCCAGATAGACGCGTCCCTTGTCGCGCATGAACGCGCACAGCGCGTCGGCATCGGCGAAGCCCAGGCTGCGGCAGTCGAGCCACCCCAGATAGGTGCCTTCCGGTTCGATCAGCGTGGTGCCGGTGACATGGGCGAAGTCGCGCAGCAGCGCCAGATTGCCCTGCAGCACGCCGATCAGCTCGTCCAGCCACGGCTCGGCCTGGTTGTATGCCGCCTGGCATGCGACCAGGCCGAAATGGCTCACGGTCAGGCCTGCGATGTTCTCGGCGGCCACGTCGAAGGCCCGCTTGAGTTCCGGGTTCGGGATGATGACGTTCGAGCACAGCAGTCCGGCCAGGTTGAAGGTCTTGGTGGGTGCGGTGAACTCCATGCAGTGCATGGCGTAACGCTCCCCCAGATTCGAGAACATCGTGACCTTGTGCCCGGGATACTCGAAGTCGGCGTGGATCTCATCGGACAGGATCGTCACGCCGTGCGCGATGCAGATATCCGCCAGACGGCGCAGTTCGTCGGCGCTCCAGACGCGGCCGACCGGGTTGTGCGGGTTGCACAGCATGATGGCGGTGCAGCGCGGGTCGGCGGCCTTGGCCTCCAGATCCTCGTAATCCATCACGTAGCGGCCGTCCTCGAGCTTCAACGTGTTGTCGAGCAGGGTCAGGCCGTTGTTGCGCGCGGCGGCCACGAACGGCGGATAGGACGGGCTCTGCACGATCACGCTGTCTCCGGGGTGCGTCACGGCGCGCAGCGCGGTGTTGACGGCGGGCATGACGCCGTCGGAGAGCGCCACCCATTCGGGCTTGACCTCCAGCGCATGGCGGCGGCGCATCCAGCCGGTCAAAGCCTCGAAGTAGCCGTCGGTGGCGTAGTCGTACCCGAAGATGTCATGCTGGGCGGCCCGGACCAGCGCGTCCACGATCTCGGGGGCGGGCTTGAACTCCATGTCCGCCACGGACAGGGCGATCACGTCCTCGTTGCCTGGCCCCATATCGGTTTCGATCATGTGCCACTTGGACGAGGTCGTGCCCCTGCGGTCCACCAACGTCTCGAAATCGTACATGCGTCACTGCTCCTTGTCGTTCGCTCGTAGCGGAAGTCACAAACGACACCATGATAGCGCGCGCACGAATGCCGCCATGGACGCACACGTCACGTCGCGCGGATATCGTTCTTTTACGCTGAGATTCACCCCTATCCACGCATTGCGTGCCAGATACGAAAAATCCCGTTCCATACCGGAACGGGACTCAAGGCGTTCAGCCGCTGGTGCGCGAGACAGGATTCGAACCTGCGACCTGCTGATCCGTAGTCAGCTGCTCTAATCCGCTGGGCTACTCGCGCATGCCGCCACATGCATGACGGCTGAGTGCGCGAGACAGGATTCGAACCTGCGACCTGCTGATCCGTAGTCAGCTGCTCTAATCCGCTGGGCTACTCGCGCATGTTGTCTTTGCGGCAACTCGAAATAAGTTACACCGATGTGTTCCGATATGCAAATCGGCGTGTCGTCACGCCGACCGTCGCCTCGGGATCTCCTGCGTGGCGGCACGCACCAGCTTCGGCTCGCTTTCGCCGCGCACCGCGGCGGCGTCGACGATGACCTGCGCCACGTCGTCCATGCTCGGCAACAGGAACATCGTGCTCTCCAACGTCCTCTCGATGATCGACCGCAGGCCGCGGGCACCGGTCCCCCGCTGCATGGCGGTCGCCGCTATGGCTTCGACCGCCTCGCGCGTGAACCGCAGTTCCACGCCATCGACGGCGAACAGCTTGCGGTACTGCTTGGTCAGCGCGTTGGCGGGTTGGGTCAGGATGGCCGCCAAATCAGCCTCGGTCAGGTCCTCCAGCACGCTCACCACCGGCAGACGGCCGATGAACTCCGGCAGCAGCCCGAATTCCGCCAGATCATCGGCATTGGCCTGTTCCAGCAGCTCGTCCGGCGTGGTCTCATGCTCGTGCCAGGAGGCGCCGAACCCGCTTTCCCGTGTGCCGAGCCGCTTGGCCACGATGTCGGACAGTCCCACGAACGCACCGCCGCAGATGAACAGGATGCCGCGCGTGTCCAGCTGGATGGTCTCCTGGTCGCGATGCTTGCGCGTGCCCTCCACCGGCACGGAGGCGATGGTGCCCTCCAGGATCTTGAGCAATGCCTGCTGCACGCCCTCACCGGAGACATCGCGCGTGATCGAGGTGTTCTCCCCCGATTTGCGGGCGATCTTGTCGATTTCGTCGATATAGACGATGCCGTGCTGGGCCAGGTTCACGTCGCCGTCCGCGGCCTGCAGCAGCCGCTGCAGCACGGTCTCCACGTCATCGCCCACATACCCGGCCTCGGTCAATGTGGTCGCGTCGGTGATGACGAACGGCACGTTCATCACGCGGGCCAGCGTCTGTGCCAGATAGGTCTTGCCCACGCCGGTCGGGCCCATCAGCAGGATGTTCGACTTGGCCACCTGCACGCCGGCCAACGGGTCGGAGGCGTCACTGACGCGCACCGGCGTGCCGTCACGCCCCTTGCCCAGATCGTCGGCGGCCTCGCGCAGCTCCATGTTGACGCGCTTGTAATGGTTGTAGACGGCCACCGACAGCGTGCGCTTGGCCGCCTCCTGCCCGATGACGTACCGGTCGAGATACGCGTTGATCTCGGTCGGCTTGGGCAGCGTCAGCGCGTTGACGTCGGCGTCGCGATGCCGTTCCTCGGAGATGATGTCGACGCACAGGGCGATGCATTCGTCGCAGATCGAGGCGCTCGGACCGGCGACCAGCTTGCGCACCTGATGCTCGGTCTTGCCGCAGAACGTGCACCTTGGCACGTCCTCGTTGTAGCTCACCACGCGTCCCATACGTTTCCTCCGTTCCGACGCATCGCCATACGGGTGCGCCCCTTATCGAGGATACCGGCCGGTTTCCTCGATAAGGGGCGCACCCGTGTAAAGGTCATGAGGACATTCACGAACGGTGTTCGAGCACCTCGTCCACAATGCCGTATTCCTTGGCCTCGGGGGCGGTCAGGAAGGTGTCGACCTCGATGTCCTTGCGGATGCGTTCGACGTCCTGGCCGGTGTGTTTGGCCAGCGTGTTCTCCAGCCATTCGCGCATGCGCAGCATCTCGCGGGCCTGGATCTCGATCTCCGTGGCCTTGCCGAAACCCTGGTCGATGGCCGGCTGGTGGATGAGCACGCGCGCGTTCGGCAGGATCAGGCGCTTGCCCTTGGCGCCGGCGGCCAGCAGGATGGCGGCGGCCGAGGCGGCCTGGCCGAGGCAGACGGTCTGCACGTCCGGCTTGATGTACTGCATCGTGTCATAGATGGCGGTCATCGCGGTCATCGAACCGCCCGGGGAGTTGATGTACATCATCACGTCACGGTTCGGGTCCTGGCTTTCCAGCACCAGCAGCTGGGCCATGATGTCGTCGGCGGCGGCGTCGTCCACCTGCACGCCCATGAAGATGATGCGGTCCTCGAACAGGCGGGTGTACGGGTCCTGACGCTTGTAGCCGTACGGGGTCTTCTCCTCGAACTGCGGCAGGATGTACCGGTCCTGCGGCGCGAAACGCGCGTCGCGGACGGAGGACGGCACGAATCCGACCACGCCCCTCGCCCCGGCGAGACGGTCGGCGCGGGCCGCGAACTTCGCTTCTTCACTTGCCATTGCTCGTCTTTTCCCTTCCTCAGTCGGCGTTGATGGTGTCCGGCGTGGTCACGATCTTGTCGACGAAACCGTATTCCAACGCCTGCTGCGCGGTGAACCAGTGGTCGTACTCGTTGTCGCGGTAGATCTCCTCCACCGTGTGACCGGTCTGTTCCGCGGTCAGCTCGGCGAGCGTGCGCTTCATATCCATGATCAGTTCGGCATTGATGCGCACGTCGGTGGTGGTGCCGCCGATGCCGCCGGACGGCTGGTGCATGAGCACACGGGCGTGCGAGGTCAGATACCGCTTGCCCTTGGCGCCGGAGCTCAACAGGAACTGGCCCATCGAGGCGCACATGCCCAGACCCACGGTGGCCACATCGGGTTCGATCAGCTGCATCGTGTCGTAGATGGCCATGCCGGCGGTGATCGAGCCGCCCGGCGAGTTGATGTACAGCCAGATGTCCTTCTTCGGATCCTCGGCGGCCAGCATCAGCATCTGGGCGCAGATGCGGTTGGCCATGTCGTCCTTGACCTCCTCACCCATCCAGATGATGCGGTCCTTGAGCAGACGGTTGAAGATCGGGTCGACGGGCCCGGCAGGCACGTCCTCGCCGGCCATGACCGGCGATGTTGCAAGCAGATTGCTCACCATGTCTCCTTCACAATTAGTCGTGATGTTCTTCAGCCTACCGCCTCGAATCGACGGCCCGCGGCTTTTGCGCGGAACGCATAGCGCACCGCCGCGGCGCCCGGTAACCGGCACGCGATGTCAGGCATGCACGGCCGGCTTCGGACCGGCGGCACCGGCGCGATCGAGCCGCGCGCCGAGCCATTGGGCGCATACCGTGCTGGCCGCCACCGCCAGGCACACCGGCACGAACAGGTTCAACGGCGCATCGGTCAGCTCCATAACCAGGCACATGGCCATCAACGGCGCCTGCTGCGAGGCGGACAGCAGCGCGCAGGCGCCGATCAGCGCGTAGACGCCGATCGAATTGGTGCCGAAGCCCTGCATCCAGAGGATTCCCAGCACCGCGCCCAACGTGGCACCCAACGCGATGCCCGGGGTCAGCACGCCTCCGGAGGCGCCCGAGCGGATCGTCAGCAGCGTCATGACGCCCTTGACTGCGCAAGATACCAGCAGCACGCCGATCAGCGCCCAATCGCAGTCGCCGCCGAATCCCATCTGCGCCGTGGCGCGGCCGTTGCCCATCACCTGCGGCACCCAGATGGCCACCACGCCGGTTATCACACCCGCCAGCGGCAGCTGCCAGAGTATCGCATTGCCCGTGGCGTGGTGCCGCTCGGCCCAGGACGAGCCGAATCGGAACACCGCGCCCGCAACGCCGCACACCAGGCCCGCGACCAGCGCGAACCCCATCAGGTCGGGCGTGAACAGCCCGCTGGGCTCGCCCATGTCATAGAACGTGTGCGTGCCCTTGATCAACGTGCCCACCCATGCCGCCACGGTGGAGCAGGCGAACGCATAGGCCACGGTCCGCAGCGTCACGTCGGCCAGCAGAATCTCCACGGCGAAGAACGCACCGGCCAACGGCGCGTTGTACACGCCGGCCAGGCCCGCGCCGGCTGCGACCGCCACAATCGTGCGGGTGTCGGCGGCGTCCAGCTTCAACCAGCCCGAGGCGCGTTGGCCGGCCAGTGCGCCGAACTCGCGCGGCGCCACCTCGCGCCCGATCGACATGCCGCAGCCGACAATCAGGATCTGCAGCAGCACATGCACGATGGTCTGCCACCACGGCATCCGCTCGCCCGCCACCGCCTTGGTCACCGAGGGCACCTTGGCGCTGCGGGTGCGCAGCAGCCACCAGATCACCGCGGCGAGGGTCGCCCCGACGATCACGGACAGCGCGCGACGCCACGACGGCGTGCCGAACGGTCCGGGCTGTTCGGGACTCTCCACGAAGCCCAGCGCCACATGTTCGATGCCGTACAGCATCAACGTCAGCAGACCCGCGGCGATGCCGATGACCACGCCCAGTCCCAGCACCGCCGCGATCATCGCCACCGCACGTCGACGTTCACTCATCGCACACTCCCTCCGCATCAACGATTGTGGGCTGGAACCGGCGCAACCGGTTCCAGCCCACAATCATCGTTATTCAGACCCTTGCCACGGCAAGGTCACAACTCACTCGGCGTCCTCGGCCTGGGCGAGCTCGTCGGCCACGGCGGCAGCGGCAGAGGCGGCCTCAACGGACTCGGCCTCCTCATCCTCAGCCACGTCACCGAGGAAGGAGCTCAGATCGAGCACCTCGCCCTCGCACTTGAAGGTCACGGCACGCATACCGGCCAGCAGGCCCTTCGAGCGGCCGACCTCCTCCACGGCGGAGCCCAGCTGGCCGTTGCGGATGATCGCGTTGATGAACGCCGACGGATCCATGCCGTACTGCTGGGCGATGGAGGCCAGGAAGTTGGTCACATCCATCTGGGAGACCTTGACGTCCATCTTCTCGGCCAGGGCATCGAGCACCATCTGGTCGCGCAGCTCGTTCTCGGCGGCCTCCTCGGCCTCGGCCTTCTGCTCCTTGGTGGCCTGCTCCGGATCCGGGGTCATGCCCTTCAGGTGCTGCTCGGCGGCCTCGGCCTTGACGCCCTTCGGCACCGGGATCTCCAGGCCTTCCTTGAGCTTGGCGATGAACGCGTCACGGGCCTCGGTGGCCTGGCGGCCTTCGGCGTCACGCTCGCAGGCCTTGCGGATATCGGCCTTCAGCTCGTCGAGGGTGTCGAACTCGGAGGCCTCCTGGGCGAAGTCGTCGTCCAGCTCCGGCAGCTCCTCGGCCTTGACCGAGTTGACCTTGACCTTGATCTGGGCCTTCTCGCCCTCATGCTCGCCGGCTTCCAGCGTGCCTTCGAAGGTGGTCTCCTCGCCGGCGGACAGGCCGTCCAGGGCCTCATCCAGACCATCAAGCATGGTGTTGGAGCCGAGCTCGTAGCTCACGCCCTCCTGGGAGTCGACGGTCTCGCCGTCGATCTGCGCGACCAGGTCGATGTTCGCGAAGTCGCCCTTGGCGGCCGGACGGTCGACGCCCACCAGGGTGCCGAAACGCTGGCGCAGGTTCTCCAGACGGTTGTTCACGTCCTCATCGGTGATCTCGGCCTTCGGCACGTCGATCTCCATGCCTTCGAGCTCCGGCAGCTCGATGTCCGGACGACGCTCCACGGTGGCGACGAACTTGAGCTTGGTCTCGTCCTTGGCGGAGGACGGCACTTCCTGCACGTCGATCTCCGGCTGGGCCATCGGACGGATCTTCTTCTCCTCGAGCGCCTTGGAATACAGCTCCGGCACACCGTTGTTCACGGCCTCGCCGGCAACGGCGGCGAAACCGATGCGCTGGTCGATGATCTTGCCCGGGACATGGCCCTTACGGAAGCCGGGCACGGTGACCTGCTTGGCGATCTCCTTGCGGGCGGCATCCAGATACGGGTTGAACTCCTCGGGATCGACGGTGATGGTGAGCTTCACCTTGGTGGGCTCGAGGTTCCTGACGCTGATTTTCACGCTTGCGCTCCTGTGAAATATTCGTATTCGTTATTCCTGCCGTTAGGCAACCGTTACATGATAACGCGACTCACGGACGCTGCGACCAACGACACCTGCCATGGCCGGGCACCCTGTTCGGTGAGGAATTCCGCGACATCCCCGCCGGCGGGATCGTCCATCCAGCACAGGTTGCGAATGATCTGCGGCTTGATGATCATCTCCGCCGGGGTCCGCGTATCCTCGGCGATCTGATTGATCGTCTGCCGGACCGCCTGCAGCCGGCGATACCGTTCGGGATGCCGGGTGGACCATATCCGCATCGAACGCGGCGCGTTGTTCGGGGCGTCGGCGGGCTGCGCGGGCACGCTGGGCCACTGGTCGGGCCGCAGCGCCAGCGCCTCCTGGATCACGGTCTTCCAGACATTCGGTTTGACGGCGCGTTGAATCGGCGCATACCGCTCGAACATCTTGTCCTGTTCGCCGCCGGTATGGATCCGCACCCGCTCGTTCAACGAACGGATGGCCCTGAATTCCCTGGCGTTGCGGGGTTTCTTCTGCGCCGCCTCGATGATGGCCGCATCGGATAGCAGCAGTCCCGGGGCTATATCGTAGTGTTGCGCCAGCCGGTCGCGCTCCTGCCAGAGCGCCTTGGCCACGGCCAGTCCCTGCCGGTCACGGCTCAACGAGGTGATCCGGGAGATCCGCATCCAAGGCACCGGATGCCCCGGACGGGGCAGCATGCCCTCATGCAGCGTGTGTGCGAACTCCTGGCGCGCCCACTCGTCCTTGCCCTGCCGTTTGAGATCGTGCGACAGGCGCTGCTCAAGCTCGATGAGCAGTTCCACGTCCAGCGCCGCGTAGTTGCGCCAGTCCCGAGGCAGCGGACGGTAGGACCAGTCGGCCGCCGAATGCTCCTTGGCCAGGGTGATGCCCAGATACTGCTCCATCACCGCCGCCAGACCGAACCGATGCAATCCCAACAGCCGGGCGGCGATCTCCGTGTCGAACAAGGCCCGAGGCTCAAGACCGATCTGGGCGAACCCCGGCAGATCCTGCGAGGCGTCATGGATGATCCACATCGCGTCCCCCACGGCGTCGTTGAACTCGTTCCAACGCACGCCCGCGGCGTCCAACGCCACCGGGTCCAGCAGACCGATGCCCGCACCGTCACGTTTGAACTGGACCAGCCAATCCTCGTGCCCGTATCGGAAACCGGAGGCGCGTTCGGCATCGGCCGCCAACGGCCCCGAGGTCTCGCGCAACCTGGCGCAGTACCGGCGATACCCTTCAGGTGTGTCGATGACGTCGGGGACGCCATCCCGCGGCTCGGTCTGCAGCCTCGGCTCCCTATTCAATCGTCTCCCTTTCGCCATTCCGCAGCGATGCGCGCAGGAATCGAGCCCACGCCATCACCTGTGCCCCGGCGTCGACGCCTTCCGGCGGTTCCGCCGGCGTCCATGATACGCGCATCTCGCACCCGGTGTGCGGTTCGGCCTCCATACCGCCGAAGGACGTGTTCTGCGTCACCGTCACCGTGCCCTTCAGATGGCTGGGATCGACGCCGCTCAGCACATCGGCCATATCCTCCCAGTACATCGACGACGTCAGGCAGTCGCCGCCCTCCTCCAACGGCAGACTGGCGAACGCCACGCAACGCCACCGCGACCACCAGCCCGACCGCGCGACGCCCGCATACAGGATCATGATCCACCCGGAAGCCACACGGACACCGGTCCCGTCGCGCTCCGCGCATTCCAATTCCACGCCGATGCCGTAGTCGGCCGATGCGGACGGCACCGGGATCTCCCGATAGTCCACGCCGTCGAGGCGGCGCATCACACGCACCGACTCGACGGCATGCCAGACCTCGTCGGGCACGCCGGCGGGACGCGACGGCCGGATGTCGTCCTCAGTATGCGCGGTTCCCGTCCGCTCTTCCTCGGGCGTGTTCATCGGGAACGAGTAAATGCTCGCCATATTCCAAGGCTACGTGTCTCGGCCCCGATTCGTGGTATCACACGCGCGGGGACGTCTCAGTAGACAACAAACCCGTGACGTTCGGTCCAGTGGACCGAACGTAGCCGGGCACCCCACCACGGGGGTGCCCGCGCACAAACAACGGCAGTTCGAGGACCCCCCACACACACAAAACGTCAGTAGACGACGAAACCGTGGTCCTCGAACTGCTCCTTGACCCGCGCCTTGAGCTTGGCCGAGGGGCCCTTGGCGTCCTCCAGCGGGTACGGGATGCGCAGTTCATGCCACTTGGGACGGCCGAGCTGGTGGAAACCAAGCACGTCGATATGCTCGATGGCCTCGCCGAAGGTCTCGCAGATCCTGGCCACGTTCTCCACGTTCTCCTCGGAATCGGTCAGACCGGGCACCAGCACGAAGCGCACCCAGATCTTCTTGCCGGCCTTGGCCAGGCGCTGCCCGAACTCGATGGTCGGCGCGAGCAGGCCACCGGTGACCTTGTGGTAAGTCTCCTCGTCACCGGATTTGACGTCGAGCAGGCACAGGTCGATGTCCTCGATCATCTCGTCGGTGTAGTTGCGGTTGAGGAATCCGGAGGTGTCCAGGCAGGTGTGCACGCCCATCTCCTTGGCCGCGCGGAACACACGGGAGACGAACGCCGGCTGCATCATCGACTCGCCGCCGGAGAACGTGATGCCGCCGCCGGTGGCCTTGAACAGGTCGGCGTATCGCTCGACCTTCTTGATCATGGCCTCCAGGTACACCGGCTGGCCGTCGCGCATCTTCCAGGTGTCGGGGTTCTGGCAGTACTGGCAGCGCAGCGGGCAGCCGCTCATGAACACGGTCATGCGGGTGCCGGGGCCGTCCACGGAGGTGTTGATGTCCCACGAGTGCACGAAGCCGATGTCGCCTGTGCGCAGGGCCTCGATGCGGTCGCGCCGGTCCAGGCCGATCGGGGATTCGAATCCGGACAGGCCGCCCATCAGGGTCTGGCTGGCGTATTGTTTCGACCGCTTCAGCATATGGCGGGTCGTGGTGCGGAATTCGGTGGTCTCAGACATCCTCGTCCTCCTTATCGCGCGAACGCGCGCACATACACATGATACTGATTGCCATCGTAAGGCCTTGCATCGCCGGACACGCGGCTTTCCGCTGTGAGGTGCCTCACGTGTCCCGAGCGGTTCTCCCCCACCGTCGCATGCGGGCCTTTCGACCGTGCTGCGGCTGCCTCCTTGTCGAAGGGAGGAAACTACGACCCGCGCCGTGCGCGGAGCCTCTCCCGTCAAAGGGAGGGAATAGGAAAGGCGGGGCCTTCCGAAGAAGACCCCGCCGGACCGTTCAGCCGTTCACACGGTGCGCGTCATCGACTCAGTCGACGACGGCGCCCTGGTGGAACGTACGGGAGATCACGTCGAGCTGCTGCTCCTTGGTGAGCTTGACGAAGTTCACCGCGTAGCCGGAGACGCGCACGGTCAGGTGCGGGTACTTCTCCGGGTGCTCGACGGCATCCTCGAGCTGCTCCTTGCGCAGCACGTTGATGTTGGCATGGTACAGGCCGTGGCCGTTGCCCGCATCCAGGATGCCGACCAGGTTGGTGATGCGCTCATCCTCGTCGCGGCCCAGGCCGTCGGGGGTGATCGTGTTGGTCAGCGAGATGCCGTCCAGCGCGTCGTTGTAGTCGATCTTGCCGACCGAGAACATCGACGGCAGCATGCCGTGGGAGTCCATGCCGTTCTCCGGGTTCGCGCCCGGGGCGTACGGGGTGCCCTTCTCGTGGCCGGACGGGAAGGAGCCGGTGTTCTTGCCGTACTCGACGTTCGAGGTGATCGTCAGGATGGACTGGGTCGGGACGGCGCCGCGGTAGACCGGCAGGCGCTTGATCTGGCCCATGACCGTGGAGACGACCCACTTGGCGATGTCGTCGGCGCGATCGTCGTCGTTGCCGTAGACCGGGAACTCGCCCTCGGTGCGGTAGCCGACCACCAGATCGTCATCGGCGCCCTCGACATACTCGTACTCGTGGCCCGGCATGTCCTTGGCGTCCTTGTTGTAGATCGGGTAGACCTTGGCGTACTTGACGGCGGACAGCGAGTCGGCGGCGATGGACAGACCGGACATGCCGCAACCCAGGGTGCGGTACACCTCCTTATCGTGCAGGGCCATCTCGATGGACTCGTAGGCGTACTTGTCATGCATGTAATGGATGATGTTCAGCGCCATCACGTAGGTCTCGGACAGCCACTCGAGGGCCTTCTCGTAGTTGTTCTTGACCTTCTCGTAATCCAGGGTACCGTCGGCCTCGGGCTGGATCGGATCGATCACGCCCTTGTCGATGACCTGCATGCCGGTCATCTCGTCACGGCCGCCGTTGATCGCGTACAGCAGCGCCTTGGCGGAGTTCACGCGGGCGGCGAAGAACTGCATCTGCTTGCCGACGCGCATCGGGGACACGCAGCAGGCGATGGCCGCGTCGTCGCCCCAGTGGCCGCGGATCTCCTTGTCGGACTCATACTGGATGGCCGAGGTGTCGATGGAGATCTTGGCGCAGAAGCGCTTGTAGCCCTCCGGCAGCTTCGGATCCCAGAAGATCGTGATGTTCGGCTCCGGGCCGGGTCCCAGGTGCTCAAGGGTCAGGGTGTTGAGCAGACGGAACGAGGTCTTGGTGACCATGGTGCGGCCGTCGTCGCCGAAGCCGGCGTCCGACCAGGTCGCCCAGTACGGGTCGCCGGAGAAGATCGCGTCGTAGTCCTTGGTGCGCAGGAAGCGCACGATGCGCAGCTTCATGACGATGTTGTCGATGAGCTCCTGCGCGCCGGCCTCGTCGAGCGTGCCGTTCTTCAGGTCGCGCTCGATGTAGATGTCGAAGAAGGTCGAGTTGCGGCCGAAGGACATGGCGGCGCCGTCCTGGCTCTTGACCGAGGCCAGGTAGCCCATGTAGGTCCACTGCACGGCCTCCTGGGCGGTCTGGGCCGGACGGGACAGGTCCAGGCCGTACTCGTTGCCGAGGTTGATCAGCTTCTTCAGGGCCTTGATCTGCTCGTCATGCTCCTCGCGGAAGCGGATCCAGTGCTCGATCTCCGGCTCGGTGAAGTCGTTGCGGTACGGGATCGAGTCCTTGTCGCGCTGCTTGAACTTGATCAGGGCGTTCACGCCGTACAGGGCCACACGGCGGTAGTCGCCGATGATGCGGCCGCGTCCGTAGGCGTCCGGCAGACCGGTGAGGATCTTGTTGTGGCGGGCGACCTTGATCTGCTTGGTGTACACGCCGAAGACGCCGTCGTTGTGGGTCTTGCGGTACTTGGTGAAGATCTTCTTGATCTGCGGATCCGGCTCCTTGCCGGCCTCCTTGATGGCCTGCTCGACCATGCGCCAGCCGCCGTTCGGCATCATCGCGCGCTTGCAGGGGACGTCGGTCTGCAGACCGACGATCACGTTGTCGACCTCCGGGCTGTCGATGTAGCCGGCCGGGAAGGCGTCGACATCGGCCGGGGTGTGGGTATCCACGTCGTAGACGCGCTGCTTGCGCTCCACGGACAGGTAGTTGTCATCGAGATACTGCCACAGATGCTTGGTCTTTTCGGTCGCATCGGCGAGGAAGGACTCATCGCCCTCGTACGGCGTGTAGTTCTTCTGAATGAAGTCACGCACGTCGATATCTTCCTGCCAATGACCGCCTTCGAAGCCGTCCCACGCCTTGGCGTTGAGCTCCTCCGGGGAGACCGCGGTTGCATCAACTGCTGTCATATCCACTCCTTTTGGGTGATCGTCGGCGACGCATCGTTACGCCGTCGTTGGTTACCTATTGTAGCCGCAGGCAGCTGAAAACAAGCTGGAGGGCAACGTGAGCTTCGTCACATTTCGTTATCGCTCACATCGTGCCCGGCGGATAACACGACGGCGCCGCACCCGTCGGGTGCGGCGCCGCATCGCGATACTTGGTGCCCGTCGGGGCGGACTATTCGCGGAACGCGGTCGTCACCGGCAGTCTGCGGTCACGGCCGAAGGCGAGCGCGGTGACCTTCGGTCCCAGCGGATACTGGCGACGCTTCCATTCGGCGCGGTCCACCAGGCGCATCACCGTGTCGACGGTCGCCTCGTCGAACCCGTCCGCCAGCAGATCGGCGCGCCCGTGGGCGTGTTCGATGTACGCGGCCAGCACGCGGTCCAGCAGCTCGTATTCCGGCAGGCTGTCGGAATCCTTCTGTCCGGGGCGCAATTCGGCGCTCGGCGCCTTGGTGATGCTGTTGACGGGAATCATCACGCCGCCCGGCAGCGGCGTGCCGGCATCATGCGATTCGTTGCCGACCACCGCGATGCCGCCGATGCCGACGCCGGCCGCGGCGGCCCTGTTGCGCCAGCGGGCCAGCTCCCACACACGGGTTTTGAGCAGGTCCTTGATCGGCGCGTAGCCGCCGACCGCATCGCCGTAGATCGTGGAGTACCCGCAGGCGAGTTCGGACTTGTTGCCGGTGGCCAGCGCCAGCAGCCCCTTGGAGTTGGAGTACGCCATCACGATGACGCCGCGGATGCGCGCCTGCAGGTTCTCGGCGGCCACGCCCTCCAGGGCGAGCTGGTTCTGGAACGCGGCGAACAGCGGTTCGATCGGCTGGATGTCGTAGTGCGCGCCGAGGTTCGCGGCCAGATCGGCGGCGTCGTCCTTCGAACCGTCGGACGAGTACATGCTGGGCATCGAGATGCCCCAGACGTTCCCACCGCCGCAGGCGTCCGCGGCCATGGCCGCCACCAGCGCCGAATCGATGCCGCCGGACAGGCCCAGAGTCACCCCGGTGAACCCGTTCTTGCGCATGTAGTCCTTCAGTCCCAGCACGCAGGCCGTATAGACCTCCTCATCGGGGTCCAGATCGGCGGCGATGCCGGTCGGGGTCTGATGCTCGGCTTCGGTATCGAGCGTGAAGTAGCTCAGGTCCTCCACGAACATCGGCGAGCGCTCCAGCAGCGTGCCGTCGGCGTCGACCACGAAGCTGCCGCCGTCAAAGATCAGGTCGTCCTGGCCTCCGACCTGGTTCAGGTAGATCAGCGGCGCGCCGACCTCGCGGGCGCGGCGGGCCGCCAGTTCCAGACGCGTATGGGTCTTGCCCTCCTCATACGGCGAACCGTTCATCGTCAGCAGCAGATTGATGCCACGGCCGGCCAGATCGGCCACGGGGCCGCCGTCCTGCCAGATGTCCTCGCAGATCGCCACGCCGATGCGCGCGCCGTCCACGTCGAAGACCACCGACCGATCCCCGGCCGAGAAGATGCGGAACTCGTCGAACACGCCGTAGTTGGGCAGGAAGTGCTTGTCGTAGCCCGCCCAGACCACGCCCTCGTGCAGCACCACAAGCCGGTTGCGGGGCTTTGCGTTCTCCGGGTCGGTGCCGACCGTGCCGACCGCCACATACAGCTCCCCCAGTCCTTCCTCGGCGAGTGCGGCGGCCAGATCGTTCGCCTGGTTCCAGGCGGCCTGCCGGAAGGTGGCGCGCAGGGCAAGGTCCTCGATCGGGTATCCGGTCAGCGTCATCTCCGGGAACACCACCACGCGGGCGTGTTCGGCGGCGGCGCGGCGGGCGTAGTCGAGCACCTTGGCCGCGTTGCCGGCCAGGTCCCCCACGCAGGTGTCGATCTGTGCTAGGGCGAAACGAATCTGTGTCATGCGTTCCAGTGTAATCGTCCCGATACACTGGAACCGGCATGATTCGTTTCCCGGGAAAGGCGTTCCGATGACAACCGCCGACATCAAGGCCGTGTTCTTCGACGTGGACGGCACGTTGACCAGTTTCACCACCCACACGGTGCCGCAGTCCACCATCGACGCGCTGCATATGTTGCGGGAGCGCGGCGTGCTCATCTTCATCTGCACGGGCCGGGCCCCCTCCCAGTTCGGCGTCGTGGCCGACATGATGCCGGTGTCCTTCGACGGCATCGTGGCCGCCAACGGGCAGTACTGCTTCGACGACCATGGATTCCTCGACACGCAGCCGATCGGCGTCGACGACATCGCCGTCATCGTGGATTGGCTGGACAGTCACCCCGATGTCGTCGCCAGCTTCAGCGAACGCGATTACGTCTATTTCAACCAGATCACCGCCGCGATGGAGCAGACATGGCGGCAGCTGGGCAAGACGGCGCCCACGCGGTACATCGACGACCCGCACACCCGGCCGCTGACGCACGAGACGTTCCAGATCAGCCCGTTCATCACCCCTGAGCAGGAGGCGGAGCTGACCGGGCTGTGCCGGAACGTGGCCGGCGTGCGCTGGCACCCGGATTTCACCGACATGATCCCGGCCGACGGCGGCAAGCCGCGCGGTATCCGTTGCTTCATGGAGCATCACGGGTTCGCCCGGGAGCAGACGATGGCCTTCGGCGACGGCGGCAACGACATGGCGATGCTTCGATTCGCCGGCATCGGCGTGGCGATGGGCAACGCGAACGACGAGGTCAGGGCGGCGGCCGACTACGTGACCGACGACGTGGACCATGACGGCGTCATGAACGCGTTGCGGCATTTCGGCGTGATTCGGTAGGGGCCGCCGAATCCCACGATCCGCCTCACCACACGGCGGATATCGTCATGAGCAGCATCAGCAGCGCCACGTTGGCGACGGTGAACCACAGCAGATACCGACCGCGGTGCTGCGGGTATTCGCGTACCACCATCTTGTAGGAGATCAGGCTGGCCATCGAGGCAATCAGCGTGCCCAGGCCGCCCAGATTGCACCCGACGATCAGCCCCGCCCAGTCATCGGTGAACCCCGACAGCAGCAGGGCCGCAGGCACGTTGCTGACGACCTGGCTGGCCAGCACGGACACGATCTCCACGCGCCCCTCCAGCATGGTGGCCAGCAGCTCGCGGAACGGGCCGATATTGCCCACGTTGCCGATGAAGACGAAGAATGCGATGAACGTGGCCAGCAGCGCATAGTCGACGCTGGCCAGCACCCGCCGGTTCACCACAAGCAGCGTGACGGCGATCAGCGCGGCGGTCGTCCACGGGGGCACCAGACCGAAGATGGCCAGCAGACAGAGCATGAAACCACCGGTGCAGCCCACCAGCGAACGCCGCCGGCAGATGTGCACGTCAACCGACACGCCCCGCACCGGTTTCGGCCGGCGCAATCCCACACCGATCACCGCCGCCAGCACCACGCCCGAAACCGTCACGTACGGCAGCGTCAGCGCCACCAGCTCACCGAAGTCCATCCCCGATTGCGCGTACAGGTACAGGTTCTGCGGGTTGCCCATCGGGGTGAGCATGCTGCCCAGGTTCGCGGCGATCGTCTGCAGGATCACCGTCGGCACGATCAGCCGTTCCCTGCCGGCCAT
Organism: Bifidobacterium pullorum DSM 20433; assembly: GCF_000771405.1. GTDB lineage: Bacteria > Actinomycetota > Actinomycetes > Actinomycetales > Bifidobacteriaceae > Bifidobacterium > Bifidobacterium pullorum. The sequence continues at coordinate 147,015 of NZ_JDUI01000002.1, forward strand.
GCGCAGCACCACCAGCGCGAACGGCACGAAGGTGATCAGGGAGACGTCGTTGGTGACCACCATGCTCAGGAAGAACGGCAGGAACACCAGCGTCATCACCATGCCGCGCGTGGTGCCCACCCGCTGCAGCAGCGCGTCGCTCAGCCGCGCGAAGATGCCGATCTGCTGATACCCCTTCATCACCGCCATCAGCGAGAACAGCAGCGCCAGCGTCTCCCAGTCGATGTAACCGAGGTACGCGGCGGACGGCGGCACGATGAACGCCGAGATCACGGCCAGCGCCACGGCCACGCACAGCACCGTCTCGCGGCGCAGAAAACCGAGGACACGTCGAACGGGCAGGCTCATGTGGTTCCCTCCATCACTGGGATCCGGCGGATGCGGATGCCGCGGCGTCAGGTCAGTGCGTGGCGCCGGCCACCATGTCGTCCGCCACGTCGCCGCGCACCACGGCCTCGATCGCGTATTCCAGCGACCTGGCGATGGTGTCCAGCGGCATGGACGGGGTGCCTTCGGGCTTGTCGACCACCTGGCCGGGCTCGTACGGCACATGCATAAAGCCGGCGATGGTGCCGGGGAACGTCCTGTCGCACAGGTACAGCGCATGGTACATGATGCTGTTGCACACGTAGGTGCCGGCGGTGTAGGAGATGAACGCCGGCAGGTGATTGGCCCGGATGTTCGCGACCATGGCCTTGACGGGGACGGTCGCGAAATAGGCGTCCGGACCGTCGGCGCGCAGCGGCTCGCCCAACGGCTGGGCGCCGTCGTTATCCGGGATGCGGGCCTCGACGAGGTTAACCGCCACCTTCTCGACGGTCACGCAGCTGCGGCCGCCCGCCTGCCCCACGCAGATGACGGCGTCGGGACGTTCGGCGGCCATGGCCTGCTCCAACGCCTGGGCGCTGCGTGTGAACACGGTGGGCACCTCCAGTTTGACGATGTGTGCCCCCGCAATGGTGTCCGGCAGCAGTTTGACCGCCTCGTACGCCGGGTTGACGGCCTCGCCGCCGAACGGGTCGAATCCGGTGACCAGAACCTTATGCAGCATTACCATGCCTCCTCCACGACCACGTTTCTTTATCTTCCTCAAAGACGGAACGACTCCGCAATACGGAACGACTCTGTCCGCCATGATAGTCACGTATATGCCAATCACCTTTTGCTTGTCAAATGTCAAGTACTTGACGGTTGACAAGCAAAAGGTGATTGGCATTGAGCACAAGGCAATTTCATCGAACACGAGGCGATCAGCCATCAGTCACGAAGCGATCAGCCATCAGTCACGAGGCGATTGACTATCGAACACAAGCCGATTACCCATCGAACCAGGGACTCGGACGCGTTCCGCCATCCACTCCACGAATCGTTCAGCAGGCGATGAGCATATAGACGATCTGCACGACAATCATCACGAACGCGGGCAGCACCTGGTTCTTGATCACGCCCATGCGGTCCTTCATCTCCAGCATCGCGACGGGCACGATGTTGAAGTTCGCGGCCATCGGCGTCAGCAACGTGCCGCAGTAGCCGCAGGTCAGCGCCAGGATGCCGACCACGGCCGGATCGGCGCCCAGCTCCAGCACGAACGGCGCGCCGATGCCCACGGTCATCACGGTGATGGCGGCGAAGGCGTTGCCCATGATCATCGTGAACAGCATCATGCCCAACGCGAACACGATGATGCCGACGGTCCGGTTGCCTTCGGGGATCACCCCGCCGACGATCCGCGCGATGACGTCGCCCACGCCGGCCGCATCGAAGATCGCGCCCAGGCTGGCCAACAGCATCGGCAGCATGCACAGCGGGCCCATCGCGGACAGCAGTCGTTCGGAGTCGCCGAGGAACACGGCGGGCGTGTTGGCGCGGTTCTGCGCCCACAGGATAATCGCGGAGACGAACACGCCGATGCAGCAGCCGGCGAGCGCGCCGATGGCGGGGATCAGCGCGCCGGCGATGGCGAACACACCGATGGCGAGCGCGGGAATGAACACCTTCTGCCCGATGCGCCGGAAGTTGGCCTCCACTTCGGCATCCGTCGGGTTGGCGGCCACGCCCGGTTTGACGCGCTGGGCGATGGCGGGGACGACCATGATGACGATGAGCAGACCGTCGACCATCGGCGGGATCCACCGGCCGAAGGCGATGACGACGCCGAGCAGCGTCCAGAACACGAAGGTGCCGTAGCGCGACGGGTTGGACTTGTCGCGCAGGTTGCGCACGCCCGCGTAGATGCTCATCAGACCCATGACGATGTAGAACACCTCCATGATCTTGTCTGCGGACGCAATCTCGGGATCCATGAAGAACGCCATGACGTCACTCCCCTTCCTTCACCGCGGCCGGCATCCGGACGCCGGATTCGCCGCCGTAGTATTTCCTGCGCAGCCGCGCGTCCTTGACGATGTAGTAGAAGGCGGTGACGCCCACGGCGATCAGCGCGACCGGGATCTCGATGATGGCCAGCCGCAGCAGGTCCACGTCATAGCCGAGCGGCGCAAGTGTGGTCTTGACCAGGATCGCGCCCGACGTGCCGACGAACAGCACCTGGCCGAAGAACCAGGCCACGTTCTCCATGCCGGAGGCCATGCCCTTGAGCTGTTCGACGTATCGCTCGTCCGGCTCGTGGCCGGAGGCCTCGATCGCGCCCACAGCCATCGGCATGATGATCGGGCGCACGAAACCAGCCACGCCGCCGAAGCTCACGTTGAACGCGGCGAACACCAGACGCATGACGCCGTACAACGCGATGATGATGCCGGGCGTGGCGCCCTTGGCCTTGCCAATCAGCTCGGCGGCGGCCTGTTTCAGGCCGTTGCGCTCCAGTGTGCCGGTGACCAGCAGGATGATGATGAACAGCGCCACGCTGCGGTTCGAGACGAACGAATCGCCCAGCGTGGTCAGGAAGCCGTCGATGCCGAGATTGCCTAGCAGCGCGGTGACGATGGCGGCCAGGAACACGATGAGGATCGAGTCCAGCCGCAGGGCGAAGCCGACGATGACGACGGCGATGCCCAACAGCACCAGATATTCCATGTCTTCAGTCTTTCCTCGTTCTTCGGGCGGGCGGTCCGGACAATCGGATTCCGAATCCCGCCACATGATTACCGGCTGGATACATTACCCCAATGCATAGTCATTCGGGATTGCGTATATTTTTATGCATATAAAGTTTGGCGCGTTCAATTTACATCGTGTTACCCAGGCTTTGCATACTGCGCACACTGCGAAATCCGACAATCACACGCATTCCCCGCAAGGTGACCGCTGACGACCGAAACATTCGGAGTAGATTTTGTCACGGACACCCACCACAACTATTATTGTATGCCAATTTGGCGTACAATAAAACTATGACTGCAACAACGGTAGACGCAATACGTTCCTCCCGATTGGCGGTGAGGATGACCCCCGAGCAACGCTCCACCATCGACAAGGCCGCCACTCTCAAAGGTGCGACCATCACCCAATGGGCGCTGGATCACCTCATGGCCGACGCACGGAAGGACATCGAAGAGGAGACCACCATCCGCCTGTCCGCTCGCGCGTTCGACGAGTTCAAGGAAGCTTTGGAGGGGCCGATGCCTCAGGCGCTGCAGGACCTGCTCAAGAGGGACGCGCAATGGCTGTAGGATTCACCAAGCCAAGAAGGATCGAACTGGGTGATGACCTGTCAGGTTTCCATTGTGGCAAGGAGCTGCTGGATTCATGGCTGCTCAATCACGCCCTCAACGCATTGAATCGGGGAACAGCCGTCACCTACGTGACCATGGACGAGAACGGATTGCTGGCAGGCTTCTACTCATTGTCCGCAAACAGCGTAAGCCGCGGTGACGTGCACGGTGGATGGCTGGCGCGCAACACCCCCGAACAGATTCCCGTCATCTTGCTGGGTATGCTCGCCGTCGACGATCGTCACCAAGGCCAAGGACTCGGTACTCTTCTCCTGAAGGACGCGGTAGAGCACGCACTTGCCGCATCCACGCAAATCGGAGCCCGCGCCCTCATCGTCGACCCGTTGGACGACGACGCCATCGGCTTCTATGAGCGCTACGGATTCAGGCATATCAAGGACACCACCCGCATGTTCGCCAAACTCGTTTGACGTCGCCTCCCATCTACGGTGACAACCGATAGAGCCGCCAGAGCCAGCCCACGTTGTCCCGGTCTGACGGGCATGCGACACTGGGGAGCATGACTACAGTTATCATGCACACCTCCGAGGGTGACATCACCATCAACCTGTTCGACGACCTGGCCCCGGAGACCGTGGCCAACTTCGTGGGGCTCGCCACCGGTGAGAAGACCTGGCGCGACCCGATGACCGGCGAGGAGAGCAACGAGCCGTTCTACGACGGACTGACCTTCCACCGCATCATCAAGGACTTCATGATCCAGGGCGGATGCCCGCTGGGCACCGGCACCGGCGGCCCCGGCTACGACTTCGACGATGAGATCGTGCCGACGCTGACCTTCGACCACCCGTACCTGCTGGCCATGGCGAACGCCGGTCTGCGCCGTGGCATGGACGGCAAGATCCACGGCACCAACGGCTCGCAGTTCTTCATCACCACCGTGCCGACCCCGTGGCTCAACGGCCATCACACGATCTTCGGCGAGGTGGCCGACGACGAGTCCAAGGCCGTGGTCGACAAGCTCGAGGCGCTGCCGACCGACCGTTCCGACCGCCCGATGGAGCCCGCCGGCATCATCTCGGTGGAAGTGGTCAAGTAAGCAACGGTTCCATCGTTCGACTCATCGATATCGGTGGTGGCGACTCCCCAGCGGGCCGCCACCACCGTTTTTTGTGACTCTGATCTATCGTGACCGTGACACGAAGGATCACGGTCACGAAAAACCGCGGCTTTACTGGGATTCCACCCAATAGATCACAGTCACAATAGATCAGAGTCCAGGAAACGCGATGTACGGGACCCTGCCGATACGTCACCGATAGATCAGAGTCCGTGAGGGTATGGATCACGGTCACGATGCGTCAGCGTCACAACAGCTGGACTACTGCATGCGGCGCAGGCGCGGTTCGGCGGAATCCTTAGCGCCGGTGATGCGGTAGACGTCGAAGACGCCGTCGATCTTGCGCACCGCGGACAACAGCGTGTTCAGATGCTGCGGGTCGGCCATCTCGAACGAGAACTGGCTGATGGCCACGCGATCGGCACCGGTGGCGATGTTACCGGACATAATGTTCACGCCGTGGTCCGAGAGCACGCGGGTCACGTCGCTCAGCAGGTGCGGGCGGTCCAGCGCCTCCACCTGGATCTTGACCATGAACAGGCCCTTGGTACTGGTCCATTGCACGGGGATCACGCGTTCGGGCTGGCGGTGCTGCAGGTCGATCATGTTCTGGCAGTCGGTGCGATGCACCGACACGCCCTGGTTGCGGGTGATGAAGCCGACGATGTCGTCGCCCGGCACCGGCGTGCAGCAGCGGGCCAGCTTGACCCACACGTCGCCGACGCCCTTGACGGAGATGCCCAACGCGTTCGTGGGCTTGGAACGTTCCGGGGTGCGGCGCAGCGGCAGCAGCTCCTGCTCGGCCTCCTCATCGACCTCGTCGGAGCCGGCGTCCTTGATCAGATGGGCGATGACGTTCTGCGTGGAGACCTGCCCATCGCCGATGGCGGCGAACAGGCTGTCGGGGTTCGGATAGTTCAGTTCGTCGGCCACACCGATCAGCGCCTCGGTCGACATGAGCGTGGCGATCGGCAGGTTGCGCTTGCGCATGGCGCGGGTCAGGTCGTCGCGCCCCTCCTCGATGGCCTCGCTGCGGCGTTCCTTGCTGAACCACTGACGAATCTTGTTGCGGGCCTTCGGACTCTTGACGAAGCTCAACCAGTCGCGTGAGGGACCGGCCGTATCCGACTTGGAGGTGAGCACCTCCACCGTGTCGCCGTTCTCCAGCTTGGTGTCGAGCGGCACCAGACGGCCGTTGACGCGGGCGCCCATCGTGCGGTGGCCGACCTCGGTGTGCACGGCGTAGGCGAAGTCCACGGGCGTGGCCTGCGCCGGCAGCGAGACGATCTTGCCCTTCGGGGTGAACACATACACCTCGGCCGAGCCGAGATCCTCCTTGAGCGAACCCAGGAACTCGTTCGAATCGGGGGTTTCGCTAGTCCAGTCGGCCAGCTGCTGGATCCACTTGAGGTTGTCGGCCTCGCTCAGCTCCTGGTTCTCGGCGTTCTCGCGCCTGCGGTCGGCCGTGTCCGGCGAGCTCAGCGCGCGGCCGGCCTGGCCGTTGGCCTTGTACTTCCAGTGCGCGGCGATGCCGAACTCCGCGCGCCGGTGCATGTCCCACGTGCGGATCTGAATCTCCACCGGCTTGCCGCCGGGACCGACCACCGTGGTGTGCAGGCTCTGGTACATGTTGAGCTTAGGCATCGCGATGTAGTCCTTGAACCGCCCGGGCACGGGGCTCCACCGCGCGTGCACGGCACCCAACGCCGCATAGCAGTCGCGGATCGAGTCGACGATGATGCGCACGCCCACCAGATCGTAGATGTTCTCGAAATCATGCCCGCGCACGATCATCTTCTGGTAGATCGAGAAATAGTCCTTCGGACGGCCGGTCACGTACGCGTCGATGTGCTGCGCGTCCAGATCCTCGTTGATCTCGGCCAGAATCTGCTTGAGGTACACGTCGCGCTGGCCGGCACGGCGGGCCACCAGCACCACGATCTCGTTGTAGATCTTCGGGTACAGGACCTTGAAGCTCAGCTCCTCCAGCTCGGTCTTGATGGCGTTCATGCCCAGGCGGTTGGCCAGCGGCGCGTAGACGTCCAGCGTCTCGCGCGCCTTCTTCTGCGCGCTTGAGGTCTTGACGTACCGCCAGGTGCGGGCGTTGTGCACGCGGTCGGCGAGCTTGACGACCAGCACGCGCACGTCGCGGCTCATCGCCACCACCATCTTGCGGATCGTCTCGGCCTGCGCCGAGTCGCCGTATTCCATCTTCGAGAGCTTGGTCACGCCGTCCACCAGACCGGTGACGGTGTCGCCGAATTCGGCGCGGCACTCGTCCAGCGTGTAGTCGGTGTCCTCCACCGTGTCATGCAGCAGGCCGGCGGCCACCACCAGCGGCCCCATGCCCAGATCGGCGAGGATCTGGGAAACGGCCAGGGGATGGATGATGTACGGTTCGCCGGATTTGCGGCGCTGCGCGGAATGTTGGCGCACCGCACGGCGGTAGGCGCGTTTGAGGATGTCCATATCCTCATCGGGGTGGTGCGCCAGACAGGCGTTCATAATCGGCTCCAACGGATCGAGCGGGTTGCCGCTGATCTCGCAGCCGAGCATACGAGCGGAGAAATATTCCTCGTCGACATCGGACATCATCGTTGTACCTCCTCTCGTATGCTCACCATCCTACCCTTGCGGGCATCGGTGGACGCGCGGAATGTCGCGTTCAGGCCGCGGACACCCCCGTCGAGCCGAATCCGCGTTCGGCGCGATCGGAACCGGGCAACACCTCGGCGGGCATGAACCTGGCCTCCACATACCGTTGGATGATCAGCTGGGCGATCCGGTCGCCGGGATGGAACACGACGGTATGCTCCGGATCAAGATTGATCAGCGGCACCTTGATCTCGCCACGGTACCCGGCATCCACGGTGCCGGGAGCGTTGAGCACCGTCACCCCCTGCTTGACGGCCAGCCCGGAACGCGGATGGACCAGCGCCACGTATCCGGCGGGCAGCGCGATGGCCACACCGGTCGGCACCAACGCGCGCTCGAACGGTTTGAGCGTGACCTCCTGCGTGGTCATCAGATCCGCGCCGGCGTCACCGGCATGCGCGTACCGCAGCTGGACCGGATGGGAGGGGTCGACCGAACGAATCAGCACCTCCACGTGTTCGGGCTCGTTGTAGGATTCGTCGAAGGCCATCAGGCGGCGCACTCCTTGCACACCGGCTGGCCGTCCGCCGACGTGCCGGCGAGCTGGCTGCGGTGCTTGACCAGGAAGCACTCCGAGCAGATGAACTCGTCGCCCTGCATCGGGATCACCGTCACCGAAGCGTCCTCGTTGCTCAAATCGGCGCCGGGCAGCTCGTAATCCTCGGCGATGGAGTTCTCATCGTCGTCGATGTCGCTCGACGAGTTCTGAGCCCCCTTGCCCAACGCCTGCAGCGACTCCTCGTCCTCGTCCTTGTTGCGAGGCGAATCGTAATCCTGTGCCATGATGATCCTTTCTTCCCGATGGCGAGTATGCGCCATAGAATACATGACATTTTCTCCGCTTAGGATACACGATGTGAAATACTCGTAAAATCCGACACGTGGGGCACAATGGTAGAAGGTTCGTTTCGTATGAGGAAAGTGATGCGCCGATGACCGACCAGCCGCTTGTTCAAGCCCATTTCGACCATGTCGACGGGGAGGGTCGCCTGGTGTTCGCCGCCGGGGAGCAGCGCTTCGCCGTGCCAGTGGACGACACGCTGGAACGGGCCATGCTTGAGGCCAAGCAGATCACCTCGGAGATGACGCCGCGGCAGCCGCAGCCGCAGACCCTGCCGATCTCGCAGATCCAATCCCTGATCCGGGCAGGCGCCGACCCCGCGCGCGTGGCCGAACGCTACGGGCTGAGCGAGGCCCTGGTCCGCAGGTTCTCGTCCGCAGTGGAGACCGAGAAGCAGTACGCCATCGAACAGTTCCTCTCCGTGCCGGCGCCGAAGGAGAGCCGTGCCCACACGCTGTCCGATCTGATCGACCGCACGCTGGCCGCCGCCCGGATCAGGCCCGACGAAGTCGTGTGGCGCGCCACACGACGAGGCCTGGAACCGTGGAAGATCACGGCGCAGTTCATGTCGGCAGGCCGCGCCGTGCGGGCGGAATGGTCGTGGAACATGCATGACAACGCGGTGGTCTGTCTGAACCGCACCGCGGGCAAGCTCATCGGCGGTCGTCCGGCCGACGTTCCCCCGCCGGACGATCCCGAGGCCGACGACGGGTTCGCCGCACCGCTGAACCTGCCCGGCGATTCCACGCGTTCGGCGCTCATCGAGCAGACCATGTCGTCATGGAACACCGCCGAGAACGCCCCGGCACCGGCGGTACAGGATTCGGGCGCGGCCGACGCCCCCGAATCCCCCAATTCGGCCCAGTCCCAAGACGCCCCCGCGGCGGAGCCGGCCCAGCCCGTTCCGGCTGCGGCGGACCAGTCACCCACGGCCAAGCCCAAGCGCCGCTCCGGCCGTTCCGCGGTCCCCAGCTGGGACGAGATCCTCTTCGGCGACTGAACCGAAGACCGTCTCAGGCCAGATCCACCAGGCAGGGGATATCCGACTCCAACGCCGTCTGCGAGCCGTGCACGCTCGGCAGCTGCATCGCCTGCGCCGTCTGGATGCGTGAATCGACGACCGTCAGCCGTCCCGCGGCCGAGACCAGCACGTCGCCGATCATCGGCTCGACACGGGGATCCACCGGTCCGAACATCCCCTCGTCGATCGCCTGACGTCGCGTGCGGACCACGGCGTGCTCCCCCAACCGGTTCCGCCAACGCTCGGCGATATCCCGCGGATCGGCATCATCCTTCGCGTACAGCATCAGCGAGCGCGGTTCGCCGCCGACCAGCGCCACGCCCTCGTCCAATTCCGGTTGCGCGGCGATGTCGACGCACAGCCCGGGGTCGGATGAGACCATGCCGTGATCGGCCGTGACGACCACCAGCGTCCCCCGCGGCACGCTGCGCCGCAACAACGACAGCTGGGCGTCGATGCGTTCGAAGGTCCCGATCCACTTGTCGCTGTTCCAGCCGTAGGCGTGGCCTACCTTGTCGGCGTCGCGGATATACAGGTAGGTCAATCCCGGTTCGCGCGCGGCCTGCGCGGCGGCGAGCACCCTATCACGGGGCATCACGTTCGAGATGTATTGCGTGCCGCGCAACGCCGCCTCCGTCAGCGGCGACGCGGCGAACTTCGGAAGCCCGGAGCTGGTGACGCGCACGCCCCGTTCCGTCAGCAGCTCGAATACCGTCGGCTGCCGCTGCAGGTCATGGGGCGCGATCGAATCCCGGAATTGGATCAGCTGCGCCAGCTGCCCCGTCACCGGGTTGCGCTGCGTGTAGCCCGCCATACCGGTCAGGCCGGGGCAGGTGCCGGTGCCGAAGACGCCCATCGCGGCCACCGTGGTGCTGGGGGCGCAGGTACAGATCGGCCGCTGGTTGGCGGCATCGTTCATCAGGGAACGCAGATAGGGGGCGTGCCCCAGACGCATCGCCAGATTCCAGTACCCCAGGCCGTCCACCAGCACCACAACCGCCGACGACACGTCAGGCAGGCCCAAAGCCCGCTGCAGGGCGGTCAGATCGCGATGCACCGCCGTCGGTGTCGGACAGCCGATCGCCGAGGACAGAGCCGGCAGCAGGGCTGACAGGTGCAACGCTCCCCCTCGCACCGTCCCATCGGCATCATCCCCATACCGGGCGACCGGCATGGGCCGCAGCAGCTCCTCCATCTCGGGCACTTCCACACTCATACCGTTCATTCAACCACCGTCGGGCGAAAACATGTGTGGGTGCACGATGTGTCAGGTCCCGGATAACGCTCGGTTGCGGAACGATGTGTCAGAGTCACGGTCCCGATGGATCAGAGTCCGGATGAGCGGTCGGCTGCGGACTGATGTGTCAGGGTCCGGGATGATGGCCGCACCAGCCGCTGGTTCCGCCGATGCGGTATCATGGTTCGGTTTGTAGGTTTCAGTGTTGGGAGCTTGTCGCATGGCATCACATCGCAAGACGGCGCAGCCGGCCTTCGACCCGCGCACGGTCAAGGAGCATATCGTCGAGACGCCGTTGAACGAGGAGATGAGCAAGTCGTTCCTCGAATACGCGTATTCGGTGATCTATGCGCGCGCCCTGCCCGACGCCCGCGACGGCATGAAGCCGGTGCAGCGCCGCATCGTCTACCAGATGGGCCAGATGAACCTGAACCCGGACCGCCCGTACATGAAGTCGGCGCGCGTGGTCGGTGAGGTGATGGGCAAGCTCCACCCGCACGGCGATTCGGCGATCTACGAGGCCATGGTGCGTCTGGCGCAGCCGTTCGCCATGCGTCTGCCGCTGGTGGACGGCCACGGCAACTTCGGTTCGCTCGACGACGGCCCGGCCGCCTCGCGCTACACCGAGGCACGGCTCGCGCCCGCGGCGCTGGGCATGAACGCCGACATCGACGAGGACACGGTCGATTTCGCGCCGAATTACGACAACAAGCTCAAGGAGCCGACCGTGCTGCCGGCCGCCATCCCGAACCTGCTGGTCAACGGCGGCTCAGGCATCGCCGTGGGCATGGCCACGAATATGGCCACGCACAACCTGGGCGAGGTCATCAACGCGGCCAAGCACCTGATGGCGCATCCAGACGCCACGCTGGAGGAGCTCATGCGCTACGTGCCGGGTCCGGACTGGCCGGGCGGCGGCATCATCATCGGACGCGACGGCATTCGTGAGGCCTACGAGACCGGCCGCGGCACGCTGACCACCCGTTCGGCCACGCATATCGAGAACGTCACGGCCCGCAAGAAGGCGATCGTGGTGACCGAACTGCCGTTCATGGTGGGCCCCGAGCGCGTGCTGGAACGCATCTCCGAGGGCGTCAAGAACCGCAAGCTCGAAGGCATCTCGGGCGCGATCGACCTGACCGACCGGCATAACGGCACGCGCATCGTCATCGAGATCAAAACCGGGTTCGACCCGAACGCGGTACTGGTGCAGCTGTTCAAGCACACCCCGTTGCAGGACAACTTCACGATGAACAACGTGGCGCTGGTGGACGGCCGCCCGCACACGATGGGACTGAAGGAGATGCTGCAGGTGTGGATCGACCACCGCCGCGTGGTGGTGCGCCGCCGCAGCGAATTCCGCCGCACGAAGGCGCAGGAGCGGCTGCATCTGGTCGAGGGCCTGCTGCTGGCGATGGCGGACATCGACGAGGTGATCCAGGTGATCCGCTCCTCCGATGACGCGGACGTGGCCAAGAGCCGCCTGATGGCCGTGTTCGACCTGGACGAGGTGCAGGCCCAGTACATCCTGGATCTGCGGCTGCGCCGCCTGACCCGGATGAGCCGGATCGAGCTGGAGGCCGAGCGCGACGATCTGCGCCGCAGGATCGAGGAGCTGGAACGCATTCTGGCGTCCGCCGCCGAACTGGACCGCGTGGTGGTCTCCGAAATGGACGACGTGGCCGCCAAGTACGGCTCGCCGCGCCGCACCGTGCTGCTGGATGTGGATGCGGATGGCTCGATGCGTCCGGTGACCGCGGCCGGCGCCGAAGGCGTGCCCGCGGGGGCGATGGAGGCCGTGCGCACCGCGCACACCGTGTCCTCCGCCGAGGCCGACGTGGCCGCCGCCGCTGCCGCCGCCAGGAAGGCCGGCGAGGATGCGGGCGCCGTATCCGCGCTGCAGTTGGACGACGAACCGTGCGTGGTGATGATGGGCGCCTCCGGACTGATCGCCCGCACCTCCCCCAGTGCCTTGGACGTATGGGAGTCGCGTTCGTCGGGTGACGCGCGCGTGGATGGCGACCAGATCGTGGCCCTGTTCCCGACCACCACGCTGGCCTCGTATGGTCTGATCACGTCGGCGGGACGTCTGGTGCTCGCCCATGTGGCCGATCTGCCGGCGCTGCCCGCCTCCACCACGCTGAGCGTGACCGGTGGCGTCAAGGCCGAGGAGCTGCTGGCCACCACCGAGCATACCGACCCGGTGATTGGTGAGCGCGTGGTGACGGCAGTTCCGATGGCCTCTGCCGGCTCGGATGCCGAACCGTTGCCGCCGTTGGCAATCGGCACGCGCCACGGCGTGGTCAAGCGGTGGAACCGTGAGTCGCCGACCACGATGGATTCGTGGGGCGTGATCGATCTGAAGGACGGCGACACGGTGGTATTCGCCGCCCCCGCCGCCGACGAGGACCGACTGGTGTTCGTCTCCTCGGACTCCTCGCTGCTGACCTATGAGGCCGGCAATGTGCGCCCGCAGGGTCGTACGGCCGGCGGCATGGCCGGCATCAAACTGGCCGACGGCTGCCAGGTGATGGCGTTCAACGTGATTCCGGCCGGCAAGGTGGCATGGACCTATGAGGAGGGCGAGAACGGTTTGTTCTCCGCCTCCGGCGCGGTGGTGCTCACCGTGGCCGGTGACGCGGACGCGCTGCCCGGCACCGAGAACGGGTCGGCCAAGGTCACCCCGTTGGAGATGTACCCGACCAAGGGCCGGGCCACCGGCGGCGTACGGTCGCAGCGCTTCCTCAAGGGCCAGAACACGTTGATCTTCGCGTGGGTGGGCCTGTACCCGCTGCACGCCTCGACCGAGGGCGGCAACCCGGTGGAGCTGCCGAAGCCGGATATGCGCCGCGATGGATCGGGCACCGAGCTGGCCGCGCCGATCGCATTCGCGGGCTGAACGATGTTGGAGCAGCTACGCCAAAAGGCCTAGCTGCTCCAACATGGGGCGTGCCTCATCGGGATCGGCGAACTCGGTCAATCCCTGCTTGGTGATGACCAGCACCTCATCCACATGCTCCAGCACGGTGTCATTGATGTGATGGGTGATGTACACGAACCCCTGAACCGCGCGGAACATCGTCTCCTCGACCATCGCCGCGGTCCGGTTGTCCAGACCGGTGACCAGCTCGTCGAACACGCAGAACGCCGGTTTGCGGACCAGCAGACGGGCCAGCAGCAATCGCTGGCGTTCGCCGCCCGAGACCGAGGTCAACGTGTTGTCGATGACGGTATCCAGACCACGCCGCCTGACCCAGTCGCCTATCATCGCCTGGTCGCAGGCGTCCAGGATGGATCGGTCACCGATACGCTCGTCCATCATGCGGATGTTCTCCCGCACCGCGGCGTTGAAGATGTGGCTCGATTGAGAAAGCAGCCCCGCCATCGTGCCGATGCCGACGTCGCCCATCGTCCGCAGATCGGCACCATCCACGCTGATCGTCCCCTGGTAGTCATCATCCAGCCTGAACAGCGGACGGATCAGCGAGGATTTCCCGGCGCCGCTCGGGCCGACCACCAGATACCGCCGATCCGTACACAGGGTCACCGAGATCGCCGGGCTTTGGGTCTGGTCGGACTCCGACTGCCGCGTGTGGAAGCGGACGCTCTCATAGGTGATGATGTGCACGCCGGTGTCCGCGGTTGTCTGCCGTCCGGCATCCGGCTCCTGATGCGACGCAGCCGGGAGCCCGGCGGAAGACACGCACTCGTCGAAGGTCCGCCTGACCCGTTCCAGCACCGCGGCACCGGCATGGTACTGCGCCACCAGTCCCGACATCTGGAACAGCGGCACGGAGATGTTGCCGATGAGGCTGTAGAACGCCACAATCTGCGGAACGGACATCGTGCCCTGCATGATCAGCAGGCCGCCGCCGATCCAGACCCCGAACACCACCACGATCGTCAGCGTGTGGCTGATGGTATCCACGCCCTGACGGACCGTCGCCTCGTGGTTCGCAGCAAACAGCCACCCCTTCACCTTCCCGTGCACGGAACACAGGAACCATCGGCCGGCATCGGCCAGCCTCCAGTCAACCAGGCCGTGCAGCACGTCGCCGGTCGCGTCGTTGAGCTCGTCCACGCTGGAGGACAGACGCCGCCGCGCCCGTTCCACCACGCGTTTGGCCAATACCGGCACGAACGCCATGGGGATGCACAATACCAGCGCCACCGCGGCGAGCACCGGGTTCAGGCAGACGACCGCGACCGCGGAAAGCGCCAGCTGGCACAACAGATACAACGCCCACAGCAGCGTATCCAGATAATCCCGCTTCACCACCTCCAGCTGCGAGGCGAACTGGGAGTAGAGCAGGTCGGCGTTGTCCGACGCCTTCACCAGCACGGAGCCGTCGAGCCGATCGATGAGGTCGTCACGCAGGTCGGCGATCATCGTATTCGCCAGCTTGTCGGCATCCGTCATGCGGTAGAAAAACATGAACACGTGCAAGGCGATCCACACGACGCTCAACGCGCACAGCCACCCGAAACGATTCCACTGGGATTGCTGCACGGCGTCCATCAGCATCTGGATGATGAATGAGTCACCCACCGTCACCACGGCAAGAACCATGCACAGCACAATCTGACGCGCCCAACGGGACTTATGCACCTTGAACATGCCTCCCCCTCTCTCTTTCCCTTCAATATCCACCGGAACCCGCCCAACGGTACCGATCAAACCTTCGACAGACTACCCCTCGGGTTTCCGACCGAAGCAGGCATCATCCACAACGTGGACGCCCCATCACCGGTACAGCTTCATGCCCTGGGGGCAGGGGGTGAAGCCGGCGGCGTGCAGGATGCGGGCGGCTTCGGTGCGGGCGGTTAACGGCTCGCCGTTGAGGTCGGCGAAGGTGACGCTGCCGGAGGGGCGGCGCTGCAAGGTATAGGCGAGTTCGGTGAAGGCCCGGCGTAATGTGTCCCCGTCGTCGGTGAACGTGGTCAGGTGGTGGCCCTTGACCGCGGCATAGACCACCGGACTGCCGTGGTCCAGCACCACCATGCCTCCCGCACGCCGCAACGGTTTGGTGGCCTTGCCGTCATAGTGCGGCCAGGCCACGGCCGCACCGGTCAGGTTGGCGGGATCCATGACCTCGATGGCCACGCAGGACCGGCTGTGTCCCTCCCCGGCATGACGCAGCTGATCCACGGTGTCGCGGCGGGCGAACTGCGCGGCGCCGAACCCCTGCACGAACATGCCGCGCACCAGCGTGCCGTGTTCCTCCATGCGCCGCAGCACCGGATACAGTGCGGAAAAGCCGCCCGGCACATCCTCGACGTCGATCAACGGAGGGGCGATGATGCCGTATCTGTCCAGAAGGATCTCGACTTGCGCCAGCAAACGCTGCTCGGCGGTGACGGCGGCGGCCGGCACGGCCGCCCACAGCCCCTGCATCAACGCCGGCACCTGCACGGCCACACGGGCGCGGCGGCGCGTGCGCCCCACCGATACGCTGCGAGTGGCACGAGAGTTCGAAGCCGATGCCATGGCGCGAATCGGCGTCAGTGAACTGTTGGTCACCGCGCCCTGCCAGACCAGCGACCACAGGGCGTCCTCGAATTGGCTGTTCGACCAGCCCGGGGGACGGATCTCCCCGGTTTCGGGGTCGACCGATTCCATGTCCGGTCTCCATGCCGCACGAACCAGTTCCGCCAATCGTTCCGCCCGGAACGCGCCGCCGGCCGCCAGGACGTGCAGGATGGCGTCGGGCAGCGTCCGCACAGGCCGCGACGCCCGCCCCGCATCGTCGTCGGCGGTGGCGTCATGCGCGTCGTCGGATAGATGTCCGGTCTCGCCGGCCATGGCCGTATTGCACAGCAGCTCCGAATCGGCGGGATGGAATGTGAGGCGTCCAGGGTCTTTGGCGTTGGTGCCGGCGATTTTCGATCCGGTCCACACCACGTCGCCGGAGGCGAGCAGTTCGTCCAGCATCGCGGGCTGGTAGCCGCGCACCCGCGCCGGAAACACCGCGTCTTCCCACACCGGCAACGGCAGGGAGACGCCCTCCAGCTGTTCGATGACGCGCATCAGCCCGTCCGCACCGTCGTACCGTTCTCCGCCGACCGGGCCGACGCCCTGGCGGTCCAGCAGCAACGACTGGTAGACCGCCGGCACTACCGGTTTGACGGCCTCACGCGCCTTGCCCAGCGAGCGAGCGCGAATCCGACGGAACACGTCGCGGTGCAGATATTGGACGGGACTATGGTCATCCACCATCGCAACATCCTGCTCCATGCCGCCGGCAGACCCGCCCATGCCACCATACGATTCCACGCCTCCACCAGGTTCTGCATCATCGGCGGTTGAGCGAGAACCGGTGCCCCGTTCCGGATCCGCCATGAACAAGCCGGTCAGCACCTCGCCGCGCGCTTTGAGCCCGTCAAGCTCGCGCACCGCACGTTCGGCGTCCAGATGCAGCTCGGCCATCATCATGTCGACGGTGAACGGGCCATGCGTCTTGGCGTATCGGGCCACACGGCCCGCGACATCCCGTTCGTCCAACTCGTTCCAGAACGTCCGTCCGGCCAGTTCCCGCTCCACGTCGCGGATGACGTCCGGGTCGAGCACGGCGGTCATGTCGGAGGTGCCGAGCAGGCGTTCCAACGCGTCGAAGTCCAGCGAGAGCAGAGCCGCGCTGCGCTCGGCGTGCGGCTGGTCATACTGGTACATCACCTGCCCCACATAGCCGAACATGATGGTTTCGGCGAACGGCGACGGCGTCTGCGTCTCAACATCGACCAGGTCGATCTCGCCGGCGCCAAGCCGTGTCATCAGCCGCCGGAGCGCGGGCAGGTCGTAGACGTCCTGCAGGCATTCGCGTGTGGTTTCCAGCAGCAGCGGGAAGTTGCGTTGCGTCCGCGCGGCGTTGAGCAGTTGGATGCCACGTAGGCGCTGCTGCCACAACGGCACGCGCCTGCCCGGGTCGGTGCGCGGCAGGTACAGCGAACGCGCCGCGCATTCGCGGAACCGTGCGGTGAACAGCACCGACTCCCCCACCTGTTCGGCCACCAGCCGTTGGATGTCATCGGGATCGACCATGAACAGCTCGGCGGCCGGGATATGCCCGTCGGACTGCGGCAGCAGCAGGATGATGCCGTCGTCGCAGGCGTAGACCTGACCGTCGTACCCGTAGCGCTGCTTGATTCTGTTGCCGACGATCATCGCCCATGGTTCGTGCACGCGCTTGCCGTACGGCGAGTGCAGCACGATCCGCCAGTCGCCCTCCTCATCCGGGCATCGTTCCACCACCAGCGTGCGGTCGGTCGGCACCGCGCCGGTGGCGATACGCTGCTCATGCAGCAGTTGGGCCAGATTGGAGATGGCGTTGCCGTCGAGTCCGTCCGCCCGCAATCGATTCGTCGTGTCGTCATCGAACGGGGCCGCACCCGACGACGATGCCATGCCGTCGGATGATGACGCGCACTCGGATGACGCCGGACGAGCGAATGACGCCGCTTGTTCGGGTGACGCCGTGCGATTGCTCGACACCGTATGGTCGGACGACACCGTATGGTCGGACGACACTGTGCGATCGGACGACACCGTACGATCGTCGTCGTGCAGGCCGTTGACCATATCCCGCACGAACCGCCCCTGCATCTCTCCGAATCCGGCGTCGCGCCCGAAGCCCTCACCATGCCAGAACGGCAGCCGGGCCGTGCGGCCGGGCGCCGGCACCACCACCACACGGTCATGGGTGATGTCCTGAATCTGCCAGGTGGAGGTGCCCAACGTGATGACGTCGCCGATGCGGGATTCGTAGACCATCTCCTCGTCGAGCTCACCGACGCGGCGGGGCCCCTTGCCCGCCTCCTGCTCCGGCAGGACCACCGTGTACAGTCCGCGGTCCGGTATCGTGCCGCCGGAGGTGACGGCTAGCCGCTGCGCCCCCGGCCGTGCGGAGATCAGATGCTCCTCATGATTCCACATCAGGCTGGGCCTGAAGGCCGTGAATGCCTCCGAATCATAGGCGCCGGTCAGCATGCCGAGCACCGAGTCGAACACGGAACGGTCCAGGTCGGCGAACGGGGCGGCTCGGCGCACCACCTGATACCAGTCGTCGGGGTTCAGGTCCTCCATGGCCGCGGCGGCCACCGTCTGCTGGGCGAGTACGTCCAGCGGGCAGCGCGGTATGTTGAGCGGCTCGATGGCACCGCTTTCCATGCATTCCACAGTGGCCGCCGCGCCGATGATCTGCTCGCGCGTCAGCGGATAGAACAACGCATGCGAGACGCCGCCCACCTGGTGGTCGGCGCGGCCCACGCGCTGCAATCCGGAGGATACCGACAACGGCGGGGACACCTGGATGACCAGATCCACGCTGCCCATATCGATGCCGAGCTCCAGGCTGCTGGTGGCCACCACGCAACGCAATCTGCCCTGCTTGAGATCCTCCTCGATGCGTTTGCGGCGGTCCTTGGACACCGAACCGTGGTGGGCCATGGCGATCGTGTCCTCCGGCGCGTGCGGATGGATGAGGTTCGTGGACGGCCCCGTCATGGGATCGAAATGCCGCTGGCCGGCGTACGGTTCATCCGACCGAGGTTCCCCCGCGCCGCCGTGACCGGGCATGGCGGCGTACAGGTCGTTGAGCCGTGCGGTGAGCCGTTCCGCCAAACCACGTGAGTTGACGAACACGAGCGTGGTGTGGTGGTTGAGAATCTCGTTGAGGATGCTGCGTTCCACGGCGGGCCACACCGACCCCGCACGTTCGTCCGCCGATGAGGGGTTCCCCGGTGTCGTTTCCTCCGCCCCGGCGCCGCCATGGGTGCGCGGGCCGCGGGATGGGATCGACGGAACCGTGACGGTGCCCTGCCGCTTGGCGAGCCTCATCATGGCCGGCGTGACCCCGCTGATGGATGGGAGTTCGGACGATTTCCCGCCTCCGACCGCGGACTGGGCCTGATTCGAGGATCCGACGGATTCGGGCATATGCTCGACCGGTTCGACAATCCTCAGATCCATCGCCGGACGCGACTGCGCGCCGACGACGGTGACGGTGCGTGCGCCCCCGAGGAACCGGGCCGCCGTTTCGGGCGGGCGAACCGTGGCGGACAACCCGATGCGCTGTGCAGGTCCGCCCGTCAGGGAATCAAGCCGTTCCAAACTCAACGATAGATGCGCCCCGCGTTTGGTGCCGGCGATGGCGTGGATCTCGTCCACGATGACGGTATTCACCGTGGACAGGATGCGCCGCGCCTTGGAAGTGAGGATCAGATACAGCGATTCGGGCGTGGTGACCAGGATGTCCGGCGGATGCGAGGCGATGGCCCGCCGCTCCTGCGCCGTGGTGTCGCCGCTGCGCGTGGCCACGCGAATCGACGGCGGATCGAGCCCCATGGCCTTGCACTGGGCGGCGATGCCAGCCAACGGCGTTTCCAAATTGCGCGCCACATCCACGCCCAACGCCTTCAACGGCGAGACATACAGCACCTTGACGCCTTTGGTGGGTTTGCGTGAGCGCCCCGTCTCCCCCGCCTCCGATGCACGGTTCATCAGCCGGTCGATGGCGTACAGGAATGCGGACAGCGTCTTGCCGGAACCGGTCGGCGCAACGACCAGCGTATCGGAACCCTGCGCGATGACCGGCCACGCCTTGCGCTGAGCCTCCGTCTCACCCTGCGGGAAGGCATGTCTGAACCATGCCCCGGTGGGCTCGGAGAACAGGTTCAGACATTCGTACATATGTTCGATTATGGCAGCGTGCCGGGACGGATGCAACCACCCCGGCACGCCATGCCATCAGGTCCCGCCCAACCGGAGCGCCCGGTCCTTCGGCGCCCGTTCAGCCGCGCAGCCTGCGCAGCCGCTCATGCATGGCCATCATCAGCAGCAGGAATACCAGCAGGTACCACGGAAACAGCCGCACATCGATATGGTTGGCGATCAGACCGAACAGCGGAGGCATCAGCAGTGTGCCGATATAGGCGCAGGCCATCTGCACGCCGACGATCGCCTGGGACTTGTCCTCACCGAAATACATCGGCGTGGAATGAATCACGCAGGGGTAGATGGGCGCGCACCCCAGACCGATCAGCATCAGACCGCCGATGACGTTCATATGGGCGGGCAACGGCAGCAGCATGGCCACGACGCCGGCGAACACCAGCGCCTGGCCGATGCGGATCATCGCGGGATCGTCGAACTTCATGGTCATGAACCCGCTCAGGAAACGTCCGGCGGTCACGCCGATGAGGAACAGGCTGGCCCAGCTGGCCGCGGTCAGCTTGTCGATGCCGCAGCCCAACACCATGTAGCTGCTGGACCACAGCATGGCGGTCTGCTCCACCGCGCAATAGCAGAAGAACATGACCAGGATCTCCTTGGCACCGGGGATGGACAGCACGTCACGCAACCCCATCGGTTTGCGGGCGGGATCCTTTTGCCCGCCAGCCTCCGCGGCCGATCGCCGTTCATCGGAGCGGTTCCGCCACAGCGGCAGGCTGAACAGCAGCAGTGCGGTCAGCACGATCTGCACGATGGCCACATACCGGTATCCCCAGGACCACCCCTGTCCCTGCCCCAAGGCGAATCCCATGACGTACGGGCCGATCGAGGCGCCGACGCCCCACATGGCGTGCAGCCAGCTCATATGGCGGCTGGAGTAATGGACCGCCACATAGTTGTTCAATGCGGCGTCCACGCCGCCGGCCCCCAGACCGTACGGAACGGCCAGCGCGATCAGTGTCCAGTAGTTCGGCGCGAACGAGAACCCCAACAACGCGGCCGCGGTCAGCCCCACTGAAACCGCGGTCACCCTTCCCGCACCGAATCGCAGCGTCAGCCGGTCACTGAGCAGGGCGGAGACGATCGTGCCCGCCGAGATGACCATCGAGATGCCACCGGCGAACGAAACCGGCACGCCGAAATCGTGATACATCGTCGGCCAGGCCGCGCCGAGCATGGCGTCGGGCAAACCGAGACTGATAAACGCCAGATAGATGACGGCGAGCAACAGGTTGACCATCAGCATCTCCTCAACGTATACCAAACGGTCAGTAGACAACGTTGCCATTCTGTCATCTGCCCATATACGACATGCCGTTCAACCCGGTTTTCACCAATGGTTTTGCAAACGCTGTCAACGTGAACGGCGTACACGCCGCCTCCCCTCCTCGTCACCGTCCGCGACGCCGAGGAGAGCAACACGGCAATCCGTTCGCGACGGAGAAGGATGCGGGAGAATCAGGTGTCGATCTTGGACCGGTCGAAATCGTCGGCGTTATCCACGATGAACTGCTTGCGCGGCGGCACGTCGTCGCCCATGAGCAGGCTGAAGATCTCGCTGGCTTGCGCGGCGTCCTCCATGCGGATGCGGCGCAGCATGCGCGTGCGCGGGTCCATCGTGGTGTCGGCCAGCTGGTCGGCGTCCATCTCGCCCAAACCCTTGTACCGCTGAATGTCGTCGTTGTAGGCGATGTGCCTGCGGTCCAGATCGGCCAGCTTGCCGGCCAGCTCGTCGTCCGAATACGTGTAGATGTATTCACCCTTATGCGAGCCGGCGAGCGCAATGCGGTGCAACGGCGGCACCGCGGCATACACGCGACCATGCTCGATGAGCGGGCGCATGTACCGGTAGAACAGCGTGAGCAGCAGGATGCGGATGTGCGCGCCGTCCACGTCGGCATCGGTCATCATGATGACCTTGTTGTACCGGGCCTGCTCGATGTCGAAGCTCGGCCCGGAGCCGGCGCCGACCACCTGGATGATCGCCGCGCATTCCTTGTTCGAGAGCATCTGGCTCAGTGAGGCCTTCTGCACGTTGAGGATCTTGCCTCGGATCGGCAGCAGGGCCTGGAACCCGGAGTTGCGGGCCGCCTTGGCGGTGCCGAGCGCCGAATCACCCTCGACGATGAACAGTTCGGCCACGTCGTCGTTGCCCGGCTGGCAGTCGGACAGTTTCGGCGGCATCGAGGCGGATTCGAGCGCGTTCTTGCGGCGCGTGACCTCCTTGGTCTTGCGCGCCTGGATGCGGGCGTGCATCTCGCCGACGATCTTCTCGAGCACGCGCCCGGACTGCTCCTTATAGCCGCGCTTGGAGCCGGTGATCATCTCGCCGAACTGTCTGTCGGTCATGCGGGTGACGATCGGCTTGACCTGCGCGGTGCCCAGCACGTCCTTGGTCTGTCCCTGGAACTGGGGTTCGGCGATGCGCACGGTGACCACGGCGACCAGTCCGGCCAAGATGTCGTCGCGTTCGACGCGCATGGCGCCGTCCTTGAGGTTCACCTTGAGCTTGCGCGCGTTATCCTCCACGGCCTTGCGGATCTGCTTGGTGATGCCGCCCAGGAACCCGTCGACGTGCGTGCCGCCGCCGGGGGTCTCGACCACGTTGACGAAGCTGCGCATCGTGGTGTCGTAGCCGTTGACCCAACGCAGGGCGATGTCCACGCCGCAGGTGCGGGTGATCGTCTGCGCATGCAGGTCGCCGTTGTCGTCGACGGCCTGGGTTTCCTCCTCATAGGTGTCCTCGCCGGTGATGCGCCAGATGTCCGAAACGGGCTCCCCCTTGGACAGGAAGTCGACGAAATCCTTGACGCCGCCGGTATGGAGGAACTCCTCGACGCGGGCGTGACCATGCGCGGCCGCCGCCACGTTCCGCTGGGTCACGGCAGGCTGCGCCGGTTCCGCCCCCACCGTGACGAATCCGTCCAACCCCGACGCCTGCTCCGCCGCACCGGCGGAGTCGGCGGAGTCGGCAACACCGACGGTCGCGGCACCGGCGGCATCCGTCGTATCGGCAACGTCAACGTCGCCAACCATGTCGGCACCCGACATCGGTTCCGTTTCGTCGATCTCACGCACCGCGTCCACCGATTCGTCGCCGGTTTCCGGAATGTTCTCGTCGATGACGGTGATCCTCAGTCCCGGCACCAGGAAACTGGTCTGCCGGACGCGGTCGATGAGTTGTTCATAGCTGAATTCGGCGGTGGCGTTGAAGATCTCCGGATCCGCCCAGTAGCGGATGCGCGTGCCTGTGGTCTTGGGACTGACCTTGCCGATGATCTCCAATTCGGTCGCCTTGTTCTTGCGCGTACGCTTGAACGGCGCATCCGGCGAGGGGTGGGCCGGGTCGGCGTCCGTGTAGACGCCCGGATGCCCCTGATGGAACGACATGTGATGGGTTTTGCCGTCGCGGTCGACCTCGACGTCCAGACGCGCCGACAGCGCGTTGACCACGGACGAGCCGACGCCGTGCAGACCGCCGGCCGCGTTGTAGGAGGCATTGCCGAACTTGGCGCCGGCGTGCAGTTTGGTCAGTACGACCTCCACGCCGCTCAGGCCTGTTTTCGGCTCGGTGTCCACAGGGATGCCGCGGCCGTTGTCGGCCACCTCGACCGAACCGTCATCGTGCAGGGTGACGGTGATATGGTCGCAGGCACCGGCCAACGCCTCGTCCACGGCGTTGTCGATGATCTCCCACAGGCAGTGCATCAGGCCCTGGCTGTCGGTGGTGCCGATGTACATGCCCGGGCGCTTGCGCACCGCGTCAAGGCCTTCGAGAACGGTCAAACTGTCCGCGCCGTAGTTTTCCTTTGCCATGGTCCCCATTCAATCGTCGATGTACGCCGGAGCAACACGCTTCCGGCATGATGCGACGTCTCCCCTTGAGCGGGGAGGACGCCAAGGTAATCGGTGCCTCTTGCGAGCCAGCTGAGGATGGCTCCGTCGTTCGGGAGTCCACTGGACTCCCTCGCTCCTCGCGTGACGGCCTGCCCAGCGGGCCGTCCAAGGATGGCTCCGTCGTTCGGAAGCCCACCGGGCTTCCTCGCTCCTCGCGCGACGGCCTGCCCAGCGGGCCGTCACTGGTCAAGGAAGTCGCGCAGTGTTTGGGAACGGGACGGGTGACGCAGCTTCGACATGGTCTTCGACTCGATCTGGCGGATGCGTTCGCGGGTCACGCCATACACGCGGCCGATGTCGTCGAGCGTCTTCGGCTGACCATCCTCCAAGCCGTAGCGCATCTTGATGACGCCGGCCTCACGCGGGCTCAGGGTCTCCAGCACCTGCTTGAACTGCTCCTGCAACAGCGAGAACGCGACCGCCTCGGACGGGGCGATGGCGTCGGTGTCCTCGATCAGATCGCCGAACTCGGAATCGCCGTCCTCACCCAGCGGGGTGTGTAGCGAGATCGGCTCGCGGCCGTACTTCTGCACCTCCTGGACCTTCTCGACCGGCATGTCCAGCTCACGGGCCAGCTCGTCAGGCGTGGGCTCGCGTCCCAGATCCTGCAGCATCTGGCGCTGCACGCGCGAAAGCTTGTTGATGACCTCCACCATGTGCACCGGCACGCGGATGGTGCGCGCCTGGTCGGCCATGGCGCGGGTGATGGCCTGGCGGATCCACCAGGTGGCGTAGGTGGAGAACTTGAAGCCCTTCTTCCAGTCGAACTTCTCGACCGCGCGGATCAGGCCCAGATTGCCCTCCTGGATCAGGTCCAGGAACAGCATGCCGCGGCCGGTGTAGCGCTTGGCCAGCGAGACGACGAGTCGCAGGTTGGCTTCCAGCAGGTGGTCCTTGGCCTTCTTGCCGTCGTTGGCCGCCCATTTGAGCTCGCGGCGGCGCTTGAAGTCCAGCTGATCACCCTCGGTGTCCAGCAGATGCTGGGCGTACAGGCCCGCCTCGATGCGCTCGGACAGGTCCACCTCCTGCTCAGCGTTCAGCAGGCTGACACGGCCGATCTGCTTGAGGTAATCCTTGACCGGATCGGCGGTGGCGCCCGTGGCGACCACACGACGCTTCGGATTGCCGGACGGGGTCAGGTTGTCGTCGTCATCATCGTCACGAACGACGAATGCACCCTTCTCCTTCGGCTCTTCCGGCTTGTCCTGATGTTCGTCCTCATCCTCCTCGGGCTCGGGCTCGGACTCATCGGCCAGATCGTCATCCTCATCCCCCGCACCGGGGTTGTCGATGCCCTCGTCGATGTCGTCCAAATCGTCATCGACCACCTCGCCGTCCTCGTCGTCCAGCAGCGCGTCCTCCTTCAACGGCTCCTCGACGGCTTCGGTCTGCTTGGGCTGAGACGTGCTCCGGCGCTGGGGCTTCGATGCGGAGGCCGCCTTGCCCGTAGACGCGGCCTTCTTCTTCGAAGCGCCTTTGCGCGTGGTGGCGGTCTTGGCCGTCGACGAGGCCTTAGCGGTCTGTTCGTCCTGTTCCGATTCGGTCGTCACTGTTTTCGTGGCCAAACTCATCCTCCTGCAGGTTCCCGCCGGAAGCGCGGTAGCATATGGGCGCACTTCTAGCAAGGGCAAATCGTCAACTATTTGGAGTTAACCATCTTCCAAGGACGATTATTCCCGTCCGACACCGCGGACACCCGGATCCGGCGTGTTCACCGCAGCCATACCGGATAGGCCCCGCGACGCAATGCGCCGAGCACGATCGCCGCCAGCGAACAACCGGCATCAATGGCGAGCGCCTGCAGCGCGTAGGACGGCGCCCGCCGGTCGCCCAGCCACCATAGGACGTACGCGATGATCGTCAACGGCTGCACCCGGTAGCGTTCGGGAACCGCGGCCACCATCCGCTCCAGGGCCGCCACGGCCGCCCGGCATCGGGCGCCGTCCACCCCGCCGTGCTCGTCCGTGAACGCCTCGGTCAGCATCCGCCCCATCCGATCGCAGACCTCCGGCGCGTGCGGCCGTGAGGCGAATCCCATCAACACCTCCTTGTCCAAGCCCGCGGCACCGGTCACGATCGACACGATCAGGGCGTCCCGGATGGCCAGGGTCTGGTCCATACCGACCGCGAGCGCCATCATCGACGCCTCGGGCAACTGTTTGCCATCCCGCAATACCTCCAGCCAGTCATCCAACGGATGGTCCACCCATGCCGCGTCGGCCGTTCGCGGGCCGCGCTCGCGCCGATCCTCCCGCAGCCGCATGCTCAGCTCGTCCATGATCCGCGCGGCACGGGTTTCCGCCTTCCGCCCTTCCCGAAGTTCCGACATCATTCCCCCTTTGGTTGCTGCCATCCGCCGGCGCCCCTGCACCGGTCCGCCCGAAGGCGAGGATTCCAGTATGGGCGCGGATGCCCGCCCACCGCCACCCGAAACGGGCAATGTGGTCGAAGGCTTGCCGGATGTGGTCGAACGTTTCGCGAACGCTTGTCTTGTCACCCGGCTGCGGATACCCTCGTAGGTATGACTACGACTGCGATGCTGGGCGTCATCGAACGGCGCATCACCGAGCTGGTGTCCTCGTTCCTTGCGATGCCTGACGATGAACGGCTCGATGACGTCTGCGCCGCCGTGCTGCATGCGACGATCCGGCAGGCGACCGTTTCCAGCGAGGGGGGCAAGCGGCTGCGGGCGCTGCTGGCCGTGGATACGTTCGGCGCACTGGCATCCGACGATTCCCGGCGCGGGGCGCTCATCGACCTGGCCTGCGCGGTCGAGGTCTTCCAGACGGCCGCGCTGGTCCATGACGACATCATCGACGACGCCGACCTGCGCCGCGGCAAGCCGGCCGCGCACAAGGCCCTGGCCGGGCCGGCGCACGACGCGGCGCTGGGGACGGGACTGGGCATCATGCTCGGCGATCTGCTGGCCACGGCCAGCGTGGACATCGCCAACGGCGCCGCCCGTCAGCTGCCGAACGCCGATGCCATCATCCAAGCGTTCCTGACCATGCACCGCGAGGTGGAAATCGGGCAGGTGCTCGACTTGGCGGCGGTCCAATGCCCCATGTCCGATCCCGAACGGCTCGCCCAAGCCTCGCTGGATGTGTTCCGTTGGAAAACCGCGAGCTACACCACCATCGCACCGCTGGAGCTCGGCATGCTCGCCGCCGGCATGAGCCCCGACGAGGCGCGCCGCCACGCGCTCGCCATCGGCGATCCCCTGGGACTGGCGTTCCAGTTGACCGACGATCTGCTCGACGTCGTCGGTTCCAGCTCCGCCACCGGCAAACCGATCGGCGGTGATATCCGCGAAGGCAAACGCACGGTGCTGCTGGCGGACGCGCTGACTGGCGCGACGCCGGACGAGCGCCGTGAACTGACCGCCATGTTCGAGGCCCCCATGCGCGACGAGACGCAGACCGCCCGCGCCATCGCGCTGTTCCACACAACCGGTGCGATAGACCGCTCACGCGATCGCATCGAAACGCTGTGGACGCGCAGCCTGCACGCCATCGAGATGATGGGGTGCCCCACCGAATCACGGACGATCCTGGAACAGGCCTGTGCTCGTTTCGTGCCTTCCGTTCATTACACGCCCCGCGAGCAGGACAGCATGTAGACTTTTAAGAGACCGTTATCCCACCAAGGAATGCCTGTATCACCATGACTGAAGCCGCGAACGTGCCCGAAGGGCTTGTGATCGAAGGACGATACCGTATTGTCCACCGCATCGCCGAAGGCGGCATGGCCACGGTGTACCAGGCCGTCGACGAACGACTCGACCGCACGGTGGCCATCAAGATCATGCACACGCAGCTCGCCCAGGGGCCGCTTCGCGACCAGTTCGTCGAGCGTTTCCGCCGCGAGGCCAAATCCGCGGCGGCCATCGCCAACCCTCATATCGTGCAGGTGTACGACACCGGCGAGTTCAACGGTCTGGACTACCTGGTCATGGAGTACGTCCATGGTGTGAACCTGCGGCATGAGATGAACACGCAACGCACGTTCACCGTCCGGGAGACGTTGCGCATCCTTTCCGAGACGCTGGATGGCCTGTCCGCCGCGCATCGCGTCGGCGTCGTGCACCGGGACATCAAGCCGGAGAACATCCTGCTCAACGACCGCGGTCGCGTGCAGATCACCGACTTCGGCCTGGCCAAGGCGGCCTCGCAGGCCACGCTCTCCGCCACCGGCATGCTGCTGGGCACCGCGGCCTATCTGGCCCCGGAGATGATCCAGGACAACCAGGCCACCCCGCAGGGCGACCTATATTCGATCGGCATCACCGCCTGGGAGATGCTGGCCGGCTTCGTGCCGTTCCAATCCGACAACCCGGTCACCTTGGTGTTCAAGCACGTCCACGAAGATGTGCCCTCCCTATCGGATTCCTGCCCCGGCCTGCATCCGGATGTGGCGGCGTTCATCGCCCACCTGACCGCACGCGCCGTGGACGCCCGGCCGGCCGATGCCACCGCGGCGCTGCAGGAGCTGCGCGCGTTGACCGCATCCCTGCCGATTTCCGCATGGCAATACCGCAAGTCCACGGACGGCGACCAAGCCACGGCCAACGAAACCACACAGCCGCCGCTGCCGCCGCTCGATCCGCCCGCCCCCGCCACCGAACCGATTGCGACGGCGAGCGCAAGACCTTCGGCCGACGCCGCCACCGACACCATCGCCAAACCTTCCCCGGATGCCGAGCTGGCCGCCACGGCCGAGTTCCGTCCCGACGCCACGCAGCCCATCGCCAAGGCCGACGCCGCCGGAGACGCCGCTACACAGACGATTCCCGCGGTGCCTTCCACGCCGACACAGGCCATCCCCCAAACGGGAGTCCTGCCCGACGGGCAGTTCGACGACGCCCAAACCGCGGATGCGGTCGCCGACACCGATGCCGACACCGGCACCCGTCACACGAAGCGCACGGTCGCCGTCGTCGCCATCATCCTGTTCGCATTGGCCGCCATCGGCGGTGGCGTGTTCGCATGGTGGTACTATCTGGGCCCCGGCAGCTACTGGACGATGCCCCAGCCGAACGACATCTCCTGCACCGAAGGCCGGGACTGCCCCATCACCGATGCCGACTGGGCCGACTATGAGAGCACGCTCAAGGTGGCCGGCATCCCCTACACCACGGATGAGGATTACAGCGACACCGTGGCCGAGGGAGACATCATCTCGGCTCATCTGACCGCCGACGGTTCCGCCGATCCGCTGGATGTGGGCGACCGCATCAACCGGCGGGACGGCAGCCAGATCACCGTCACCGTATCGAAGGGCGTACGGCAGGCCACGATCCCCGACGACATCCTCGACCCGAACTCGGCGAACGCGGCCGATCCGCTGAAGGCGCTGAAGGACGCGGGCTTCGACAACGTGACCCACGACGAGGACAACGACCAGTATTCGGACACGCTGCCGGCGGGCGTGGCGCTGACCATCAGCCCCGACCCCGGCACCACACTGGACCACAACGCGGAGGTGACCGTGACCCTGTCGAAGGGCCCGGCGCCGGTCGACATGCCGAACATCATCGGTTCCACACGAGACGAGGCGGAGGCGGCGCTCGCCGAACTCAGGCTCATCGCCAACGTGACCGAGGAGTTCAGCGACTCCGTGCCCTCCGGACAGGTGATTTCCGCCTCCGCGGATTCCGGCGCCCAGCTGCATTGGGGCGACACGGTGGACGTGGTGGTCTCCAAGGGTCCGCAGACCGCGGCCGTGCCCTCCGGGCTGGTGGGCAAGCAGGAGAGCGACGTGACCAAGACGCTGGAGGATCTCGGCTTCAAGGTGGAGACCAACCGCATCCTCGGCGGCCTGTTCGGCACCGTGCGTGACGTGCAGTACGACGGGGAGTCCATCAGCAACGGGGCCGATGTGCGGCTGCGCGACAAGGATGGCAACGCGACCGTCATCACGCTGACCGTGGTGTGAAATCACCTGCGGATGTTGCGCACGTATACAACGGCTATACGCGCACGATAAGGGGTGTTGCGTCGACTTACTTTGTCACGGTCGAATCCGCGGCGGCCTGCTCCTTGAGGCGCTTCTTGACCGTCTGCGCGTACTCGTCCACGTATTCCTGCCCGCTCATGGCCTGGATGGCGTGCGTGACCTGATCGGTCAGCGAGCGCAGGTCATCATGGGTGACGGTCTCGGCATCCTTACGCTCCACGGGGATCGGCTTGCCGTAGATCACCTGCGTCTTGCCCTTCTTCGGCACCACGGTGCCGACCGGCTGCAACGTGTCCGAGCCGATGATGGCCACCGGCACAATCGGGCATCCGGTTTCCAGCGCCAGCTTGGCCACGCCGGTATGTCCCTTGTACAGACGGCCGTCGGGGCTGCGCGTGCCCTCGATGTGGATACCGAACAGGTGGCCGTCCTCCAGAATCTCACGCGCATGGTTCAGCGCGCCGAGCGACTTGGAGCCACCGGAACGGTCGACTGGGAACACGCCGACGGACGTGAACCACCACTTCTTGAACCGGCCCTTGATGCCCTTGCCTTCGAAATACTCGGCCTTGCCCATGAAATGGATCATGCGCGGGCAGGTGATCGGCAGCAGCGCGTCATCAATCACGGCCAGATGGTTCGCGGCGATGATGGCGCCGCCATGCTTGGGGATGTTCTGCAACCCCTTGACCGTGGGACCAAGCCGCCGGTGGGCGATCCAACCGAACCCCTTGACGAAGAACCAGTACAGCATCGTGGGTTTCCTCCTCGTATACCTTGTGGGCGCGGTATGGCGTCACGCTTGGTTACAGTGGTGTCTATGACTGAGAACAACAATAGCAATGCCGATGGCGAGCGTCCAAACCCCACGCCGGGTGATGGAACCGATTTCGACGCCGCCTGGGCCGAGTTCGCCGCCGACCACGCCGATGACCTCAACGACGTGGAACGCTCACGCAACGCCAAACGGTTCGAAAAGCATGCGCAGCGCAAGGAGAAGGAGGCGCTGCTCTCAGTCGACGATCTGGACCCGAGCGCCTTCGCCGGCGGCGCGAGGCGGGGCCCCCGCGATTTCACCGGTTCCAGCTGGCTGGACACCGACGATGTGATGGACCGCTATGGCGAGCCGTTCACGCCGCCGAACCCCGATCTGGGTCCGGTGAACAAGTCCAAGCTCGTGTTCTGGATTCTGCTGATCGTAGGCGTCGCCGGCGTGATCGGCTCGGTGTTCCTGCCTGGATTGGCCGCCATGCTCGGCACAATCTTCGGCGCGTGCGTACTCATCGGCGCGGCCGGTCTGATCGTGCAGCACAAGGGCCACGCCGAAACCCGCGAGAACCCGTTCGACGACGGCGCCCGCGTCTGACCGAGTCCCACCGCGACAACACGCGCATAAGGCCACTATCAAACGTCCGTGTCGTCACCAAGACGCGACAACACGCGCATAAGGCCACCTCCTCAAACGTCACGCCCGGAACCGAATCACGACGCCGGCCGACCGCCGTCGCGCCGGTTGTCCACATGCCGCTCCACGTAGTACTGGGCCTGTGCCTGCCACAGCCGGTGATAAGTGCCGGACTCGTCGGCCACAAGCTCGTCGTGGGTGCCGAACTGGACGATCGAACCGTGGTCGAACACGGCGATCTCGTCGCAGAACCGGCAGGAGGAGAGCCGGTGGCTGATGTAGACGGCGGTGCGATCCTCCACGATCCGATCGAACCCCTCGTAGACCTCGGCCTCGGCGACCGGGTCGAGCGCGGCTGTCGGCTCGTCAAGCACCACAAACGGCGCATCCTTGTAGATGGCGCGGGCCAGCGCGATCTTCTGCGCCTCGCCGCCGGAAACCTCCACGCCCTCAGGGTCGAGGTCGCGGTACAGCGGCGTGTCGAGTCCCTTGGGCAGCGTGGCGAGTCTGTCGCCAAAGCCGGCCTTCTTCAGGCAGTCGCGGGCTCGGTCGGCGTCGCCCCGCTCCCCCGCCGCCACGTTCCGCCCCAGCGGCTGTGCCAACAGATGGAAGTCCTGGAACACCACCGAGAACAGGTCGAGATACTGGTCGTAGCGGTATTTGCGGATGTCGATGCCGTTGAGCAGGATCTCGCCCTCGGTTGGGTCGTACAGCCGACACAACAGTTTGATGAATGTGGTCTTGCCGCTGCCGTTCTCGCCGACCACCGCCAGACGCCGGCCGATCCTGAACCGCAGGTTCACGTGACGCAACGCCCAGGCCTGCGAGCCGGGATAGCGGAACGAGACGTCACGGAACTCCACGTCGTATTCGCGGTCCGTGCGTTTCTCGGTGGTCAGACTCCCCTGATACATGCGGTGGGGAGTATCGAGGAACTGGAATGTGGGGACGAGGAACGCGGCGTTCGCGCGTGCCTCGGCGGCCACGGTCAACAGACTGGCCACGCCGGCGAAACAGTTGGTGATCGCGCCCACGTACTGGGTGACCGCGCCGACGCCGAACGCCCCGGCCCACGCCTTGGCACACACGAACAGATAGGCGGCACCTTCGAGCGTCATCGTCAGCGCGCGGGACCCGGCGCCGAACAGCCCCATCGGGCCGCGGGCGTCGCGGGCCATCGAACTGCGCACACCGTAGGTGTCGTCGACGCTCAGCAGCAGCGGCGCGACCGCACGCTCCTGCTGAGCGTACATGCGCATGTCCATCGCACGCCCGGCCTCGTTCGGCATGGGGGCGTAGGTGTTGAATATGCGGTTGCCGAGCTTGCCGTCGTCGGCGTGGCGGAGCCAGACCCGCTCCGCACCCGAGGCGCATGCCGCCGATGCCGCGACAATGGTAAGCAGCAGCACGCAGAACAGCGCACCGCACCACGGCGTGCCCAGGAACCGCAGCGGCGAGCCCTCCGGCATCGGGGTCAGGAACAGCCCGACGGTCAGTCCGATGCCGCCGATGATGCGGAACACCGCAGTCATCGCGTCAGTCAGCAGCTCCGGGATGCGGTCCAGCCCCCATCCGTTGAAGTTGCGGTTCTGCAGGATCGTCGAGAACAGGTCGTAGGTGCGCTGGTCATCCACGTCGGGGTAATCCGTCCCCATCATCGTGTCCATGTACAGGCGTGAGGAAGCCCACCATATATTCGCGCCGTCCTCCCTGTTCTTCCAATGCAACGATGCGGCGGTCGCCAGTGACACGACGGCGGTCACACCCAGCGTCAGCACGGCCCAGAACACCAGACGCGACGGGTCGCGCGCCCCGGCCAACTCGTCGATCAGCCGCGCGGACAGCCAGATCGTGGCGTATGGTCCGCAGGCGGTGAGCGCCGCATTGACCGTGATCGCAACCAGCCATTGCGGTGCGATGCGCCACCAGATGCCGAGGGCGCGGGTGGTGCGCCGCCAATCCTCCTTGACGGTTCCGAGCCCTGCCCCGTTCCGTTCATCGCGCGTCATCGTCGTCTCCCTTCCGGCCGGCGACGTCGGCGTCGGTCTCATAGTAGTGGCGTTGCACCTCGAACAGCCGCGCGTACCGGCCGCCCTGCGCAAGCAGCGATTCGTGCGTGCCCTCCTCGACGATGCGCCCGTGCTCCATGTACAGGATCCGGTCGCAGAAGCGGGTGGAGGCCAGGCGATGCGAGATGAACAGCGAGGTGCGTCCGGCGGCCATATCGCGGTACCGCCGGTAGATCGCGTCCTCGGCGATCGGGTCAAGCGCGGCGGTCGGTTCGTCGAGCAGGAGGATCGGCGCATCCTTGTACAGCGCACGGGCCAGCATGAGCCGTTGGGTCTGTCCGCCGGAGAGTTCGACGCCGTCCTCGTATATCTGACGTCCGATCTGCGTGTCGATGCCGTGCGGCAAAGCGGCCACGTCATCGGACAGTCCCGCCTGGTTCAGGCAACGGCGCACGCGCACCGGGTCGATGCCGTCCACACGCTGGGCCACGTTCTGCGCCACGGTGGCGTCGAGTACCGAGAAGTCCTGGAACACGGCCTCGAACAGCTCGTAATAGTCGCGGCGATTGTAGCGGCGTATATCAACGCCGTTGAGCAGCACGCCTCCCTCGGTGGGATCGAGGAACCCGGCGGCGAGTTTGACCAGCGTGGTCTTGCCGGCGCCATTGAGTCCGACGATCGCGATCTTCTCGCCCGGCCGGATGGTCAGATTGATATCGTGCAGCACATCCCTATCGGCACCTTGGTAGCGGAAGCTGACGCCGTCCAGCCGGATCTCGTAACGGTCGTCCGACGCCTTGGCCAGCGGCTCGCCGTCGTCGAAACGGAACGGTTCGGGCCATTCGAGGAACTCGCGCAGCATCGACAGGTCGATGCTCTGCCGGTGCAGTTGCGAGCACTGGTCGAGGATGCCCTCCATCCAGGTGGCGAACCCGGTGACGGCGGTGAAGTACAGCAGGAACCGCGCAGCCGTCAACCCGTGGTCCAGCGCCATGGCGATCAGATAGGCGTAGGCGATGCCGTTGCGCGCCACGGTCAACGCCACGTCGGCGATGTTGGCCCACATATATATGCCCTCGCGTCTGGTCAGGAAGCCGCGGTACACGCGCATCGCGCCATCCCACAGCTCGTCGATCCACCGGCCCAGGCCGAACAGGCGGATGTCCTTGGCGTAATCGCGGCCGGTACCGGTATCGAACAGGTACCTGAGCCGTTTCTTGCTGCGCCGCTCCTCGTCGCGATGACGGTATCCCCAGGCGTTGAGCCGGTGGGAGAGCGCGTAGCTGGCCACGGTGGTGGCCAGCACCAGCACGACCATCCACAGGTCCAGCCCCGACAGGACCGTCAGATAGGCGGCGAATCCGAGCACATTGGTCAGCAGAGTGGCCAGGGTATGCCATATCCCCTCGCCTGCGGACTGGTTGCTGGCGCAGCAGTCCTTGGCTTTCGCCCCGGCCTCGTTGAACCACGTGTCCAGCGTGTTGGGGTACGAGGTGGATGCCTGTTTCCCGGAGATGCGACGCAGCAGACTCATCCGCACCTCGATGCGCCCGAACAGCGTGTTCATCTCGACCCATCCGGTCAGGGCGCCGCATAGCATCAGCCCGGCAGTGAACGCCACGACGGCCGTGACGGTCGTGCTCAGCGGGTCGTGCCGTTCGATCGTGCCCAGTATCGTCGGGGCCACGAACAGGTCCAGTATGCCGGTGCCCGCCGCGGCCACGCCCTCCAACAGGCACAGTATCAGCACGCTTTTGCGCACATGCCATGCGGTGCGCGTCATGAACGCGACGATGGCCGCCATGCCGTATCTCGGCTTCGTGGCCGCCGTCCCGCGTGTTCCGCGGTCGTCGCCCTCATGCGCGGCTTCGGCGTTCCGATCATCCGTCATGCTCCGCTCCTTTCTCGTCGTATTCCGTTGTACCGTGGACGACGGCGGCACACATGGCTGCGGGTGACGAAACGCAGGGTCCTTGGTGACGACGCGCGGCTACCCCTGCGGCAGGAGGATCTCGGTGGTGAAGGCACTATCTTCGGAGTTGCGGTCCACCCAGCCGTCGAGCCGGTGGACGATCTCGTCGACGTGGGCGAGGCCGAGCCCGTGCCCGGCCGTGCGCTTAGTGGTGCGGAAACGGCCGGCGACCTTGGGCTGCTTGCCCTCCGAGGCCGTGTTGGTGAACGAGAGGTACAGCATCGCCCCCTTCATGGCCATGTAGACGCGAATCATCCGCCGCCCCTCCGGCAGTCCGGCACTGGCCTCGATGGCGTTGTCGAACAGGTTGCCGATGATCGAGCACAGGTCGAGGTCGGGGATGTCGAGCTTGACGGGGATGTGCGCATCGACCCGCACGTCGATGCCTCGCTCGGCAGCGAGCGACATCTTGCTGTTGAGGATGGCGTCGGCCATCGTGTTGCCGGTTTTGACGGGAGTGTCGAGCCGCGTCAGTTCGTCGTCGAGCGTATCCAGATAGTCGCGGAGCTTGGCGAGGTCGCCGTCGGCCGCGAGAACCTTCATCGTCTGGATATGGTTGCGCCAGTCGTGCCGCCATACGCGCATCCGCCGGTACATGTGCTCGACCTCGTGGTAATGGGTGTCGAGTAGTTCGACGCGGTATGCGGCCAGCTCACGGTTGAGGCGACGTTCACGCAGCCGCTTCAGCACTCCCATCTCATCTCCCGTCTTCCCTCTCGTTCCGTCAGCGCGGCTATGTCCGTGCGATGACCGCGCGGTTCAGTAGTTCGCAGCCGCCGCGGGGCAGCTTGAGCTCGGCGCCACCGTCAAGTCGCACCGTCGTGCGGGTGATGCGCCGCACCGCATCGAGATTGACGATCAGACCGCGGCCGACGCGCACGAATCCGTCGCCGAGTTCGCGTTCCAGGTCGCTCAGCGACCGTTTGATGGTATGGTCACCATCGCGTGTGTGCACGGTCACGTAGTTGCCGTGCACATCGAGCCAGCGAATCGCACTGATCGGCACGAGTTCGAGGCCACCGCCCGTATGCAGTTCGAGACGTCGCTCGCCGGTATGCAGCCGATGGGCGGCCCGGTCGAGCACGGCGTCCAGCTTGGCTTCGTCGATCGGCTTGACCAGATAGTGCAACGCCTCGACGTCATAGCCTTCAGCGATGTAATCGGTGTATCCGGTCACGAAGACGATCTGCACGGCATGGTCGGCACGGCGTATCGTGCGGGCCAGCGTCACACCGTCCATCGAGCCCATCTCGACGTCCAACAGGAGGATGTCCCACGCGGGATCGTCCTCCCAGCGGAACAGGAACCGTTCGGCGGATGAGAACGTCGTCACCTCGGCGATGTGGCCGCGACGGGCCGCCCACCCGGTCACGACGGATTTCAGATAGGCGGCATCGGCTGGCTCGTCGTCGCAGATTGCGATACGGTACGGCATGGGCCCCCTTTCGATGTTCCGGAACCCATCGTAGTCGCCGTCACGTCACTCGACGCTCAGGCCTTCGACTTGGCGACCTCGATCCAACGGTGCAGCAGGTCGTTCGCGGCACCGGAGTCGACGGCGGCCTCGGCCATCGCATAGGCGTCACGGAAGCGCTGCGCCAGCGTGGCGTCCGGATCGGGCAGCCGGCGGGCGTCGGCCACGATGGCGGATGCCGCGTTGAGCAATGCGGTCGAGCGGAACGGCACCGGCTTTCCGGCCAGGAAGTCCAGCATCGCCTGCGCGTTGACGGCGGGCTCGCCGCCGCGCAGGTCATCCAACGTCACCGGGGTGAGCCCCAGCTCCGCCGTCGGATCGAATTCGGTTTCACGCACCTTGCCGTCGCGGATCTCCCAGACGCTCACCGGCCCTGTCGGCGCCAGCTCGTCCAATCCCTCATGCGAGGTGTACACCATGCCGCTCTGGCCGCGGGAGGCATACACTTCGGCCATGATCGGGCTGACCGCGCGATTGGCGCATCCGATAGCCACATGCCGTGGATTGGCGGGGTTGGTCAGGGGCCCCAGCACATTGAACACGCAGGGCACGCCGATGGCGGAGCGCACCGGACCGACGAACCGCATGGCCGGATGGAACACCTTGGCGAACGCGAAGGTGATCCCCACCTCATCGCCCACTTCGGCCACGGCCTGCGGGTCGAGCTCCATCGGCAGGCCCAACGCCTCCAGGCAGTCGGCGGCGCCGCATTTGGACGATGCGGCGCGATTGCCATGCTTGACGATCTTCACGCCGGCGGCCGCGGCCACCACCGATCCCATCGTGGACAGGTTCACGGTCGCGGCGCCGTCACCGCCGGTGCCGACCATGTCGGTCGTCTCGCCGGAGACGTTCAACGGCACGGCGTGGGCGACCATCGCATCGGCGGCGCCACGCACCTCCTCGGCGGTCAATCCCAGCAGCTGCTGGGAGGCGAGCACGGCACCCACGGCCGCGGGATTGGCGTTGCCCCGCATCAGGTCATCCACGAACCACCACGACTCCCCCGCGCTCAGGTGATTTCCGGCAACCAATGTGGTGAGGATCGACTTCCATGTGATCTCGGCCATCATGCCCTCCTTGAAGCACGTTCGTGATGGATGTTGACGCGGCTCATTGTATCGATGGCATGTTGCGCCGCCGCGACGCTGTCCACATCACGGATATCGGGGCGGAATACGGCAGCGCCCGCCGGATGGGTTCCGGCGGGCGCTGGATGGTCCGTAAATGAGCCACTACTCGTTCTGGCCGTGGCACATCTTGTACTTGCGGCCAGAACCGCACGGGCACTGGGCGTTCTTCGGCGTGTCCGGGAAAGTGCGACCGTCCGCCCACGGCGTGTGCAGCTCCTCGCTCTTGGGACGCTTGGAGGTCGGGACCTTGCCTTCGGCGTGGCTGATCGGAGCGGGGCCGACGATGATCGGATTGCCGTTCTCGTCACGGGTCACGTCGTCCTCATCCGCGCTCTCGGACCCGGATTCGGACTGCGCGGCCAGTTCGTCGATGGCTTCGGCCTCCGCCTCGTCGTCGGTCTCGGGCTCGGACGGGCCGCTGGCCACGGTCTGATCCGCGGGGGCGGCGTCCTCGATGCCCATCTGCGCCTCGGCGGCGTCGACGGCGGCATCCTCATCCTGCTCGGATTCCAGGTCCTGGGTCATGGCCACACGGTCGATGTCCACGTGGAAGAGCAGCTGGATGCTCTCCTCCTTGATGGCCTCGATCATCGAGTTGTACATCTGGTAGCCCTCGCGCTGGTATTCGACCAGCGGATCGCGCTGGCCCATGCCACGCAGGCCGATGCCGTCCTTGAGGTAGTCCATCTCATACAGGTGCTCGCGCCACTTGCGGTCGAGCACGGCGAGCACCACGCGACGCTCCAGCTGGCGCAGGCCCTCCTCGCCGAGCTTGGTCTCGATGGCGGCGTACTGCTCCTCGGCGTCGGCCACCAGCACGTCGCGCACGGCGTCGACGGCCTTTTCACCCTTGAGCTTGCCGGCGGCCTCACGGGCCTCCTCCTCGGTCACCTGTACCGGGAAGACGCTCTTCAGCGCCTTGAACAGGCCCTCCCAATCCCAGTCGGCGGGCTTGTCGGAACCCTTGTTCGCGCCACGCACATAGCTGGTGATGGTGTCGGTGATGAACCGCTCGATGTCCTCGTGGATGTCCTCGCCCTTAAGCACGGCCTGACGCTCCGCGTAGATGACGCTGCGTTGCTTGTTCATCACGTCGTCGTACTTGAGCACGTTCTTACGGATCTCGAAGTTGCGCGACTCGACGGACTTCTGCGCGGTGCGCACGCCCTTGGACACGCTCTTGGACTCGATCGGCTCGCCCTCGGGCAGGCCCTTGGCCATCACACGCGCCACGAGCTGCGTGTTGAACAGACGCATGAGGTCGTCCTCGAGGCTCAAGTAGAAGCGGGACTCGCCCGGATCGCCCTGACGGCCGGAACGGCCGCGCAGCTGGTTATCGATGCGGCGGGACTCATGGCGCTCGGTGCCGAGCACATACAGGCCGCCGAGCCCGACGACCTCCTCGTGCTCGTCCTTGACCTGCTCCTTGACCTCGGCCAGGGTGCCCGGCCAACGCTTCTCGTACTCCTCCGGGGTGTCATCCGGGGAGTAGCCCTCGGCCTTGAGCTTGGCATCGGCCAGGAACTCCACGTTGCCGCCCAGCATGATGTCGGTACCACGGCCTGCCATGTTGGTGGCCACGGTCACGGCGCCCTTGCGGCCGGCCACGGCCACGACGGCCGCTTCCTTGGCGTGCTGCTTGGCGTTGAGCACCTGATGCGGGATGCCCGCCACGTCGAGCAGCGAGGAGACGACCTCGGAGCTCTCCACGCTGGCGGTGCCCAGCAGCACCGGCTGGCCCTTGGCGTGGCGCTTGGCCACGTCCTTGACGATGGCGGCGAGCTTCTCGCGCTTGGTGCGGAAGATCAGATCGTCCTGATCGACGCGGATCATCGGCTTGTTCGTCGGGATCGGCAGCACGCCGAGCTTATAGGTGCCCATGAACTCGGCGGCCTCGGTCTCGGCGGTACCGGTCATGCCGGCGAGCTTGTCGTACATGCGGAAGTAGTTCTGCAGCGTGATGGTGGCGAAGGTCTGGTTCTCGGCCTTGACCTCCACGTTCTCCTTGGCCTCAATGGCCTGGTGCAGGCCCTCGTTGTAGCGGCGGCCCGGCAGGATACGGCCGGTGTGCTCGTCGACGATGAGCACCTCGCCTCCGGTGACCACGTAGTCGCGGTCGCGCAGGAACAGCTCCTTGGCCTTGATGGCGTTGTTCAGGTAGCCAATCAGCGCGGTGTTGTTCGGCTCGTACAGGTTGTCGATGCCCAGGAAGTCCTCGACCTTGGTGATGCCCGGGTCCAGGATGCCGACGGTCTTCTTCTTCTCGTCGACCTCATAGTCCTCGTCGCGGGTCATCTTCGGCACCAGGCGCGCGAACTGGCGGTACCAGCGGGTCACGTCGCCCTCGGCCGGACCGGAGATGATCAGCGGGGTACGGGCCTCGTCGATCAGGATGGAGTCGACCTCGTCAACGATGGCGTAGTGATGGCCGCGCTGCACCAGATCCGACTTCTCCCACGCCATGTTGTCACGCAGGTAGTCGAAGCCGAACTCGTTGTTGGTGCCGTAGGTGATGTCCGCGTTGTACTGCTTGCGGCGCTCCGGCGGCTTCTGCTCGGTCAGGATGCATCCGACGGACAGGCCGAGGAAGCGGTAGATGCGGCCCATCAGCTCGCTCTGGTAGCTGGCCAGGTAGTCGTTGACGGTGACGACGTGCACGCCCTTGCCTTCGAGCGCATTCAGGTAGCTCGGCAGCGTGGCGACCAGGGTCTTGCCTTCACCGGTCTTCATCTCGGCGATGTTGCCCCAATGCAGCGCGGCGCCGCCCATCAGCTGGACATCGAAGTGGCGCTGGCCCAGCGTGCGCTTGGAGACCTCTCGCACCGTCGCGAAGGCCTCAGGCATCAGGCTGTCCAGCTTCTCGCCGTTATCGAGGCGCTGCTTGAACTTGCCGGTCTGCGCCTTGAGCTCCTCATCGCTCAGGGCGGAAATCTCATCCTCCAGCGCGTTCACGGCTTTCGCCACGTTCTCGAGCTTCTTGAGCTGGTGTCCCTCGCCCATGCGGAGGGCCTTGTCGATAATGTCTACCACGTTCGCTCCCTTGTCGGTTACCGTAAACGAGCATAGCCCAATTCGTGGGAATCGGGCACAAACTTCGTCCCAGTGTACGCGAACGTTACGATTTTTGGCGTCTTCCACACGAATGATGCCCCGCGCACTGTGTGTCGCGGGGCATCATCGTCAACGTTCAGTCAGGGCCTCACTCGGCTTTCTTCACGTTCTCCGGGGTGTCGATCTCGAACACGCCGTAGCTCCAGCCATGGCGATGGTAGACGACGGACGGGCGGTTCGTCTCCTTGTTGACGAACAGGAAGAAATCGTGTCCGATCAGCTCCATCTCATACAGCGCCTCATCGATGGTCATCGGTTCGGCGATGTGCAGCTTGCGGCGGATGACGATCGGCGTATCCCCGACCTGGACCTCCACCGATTCGCCGGGGCCCAGATCGGAGGCGACGGCCGCCTGCGGGCTGTTGTTCGGTTCCTCGGCCGGCGCCTCCTCCTCGGCCGGCTCGGGGGTGACGACGCCCATATCGACGGGCACCGGATTCGTGTATCCACGACGATGATCCTTGCGGCGGTCACGCGTACGGCGCAGACGCAGCGTCAGCTTGTCCAGAGCCATGTCGAGCGCGCTGTATTCGTCGGTGCTCGACGCCTCGGCACGCACCACGGTGCGGCCGGCGATGACGGTGATCTCCACGCGCTTGGCGGTATCGGCCTGACGCGGGTTGCCCTCATGCGTGACGACGATCTGCACGCGCTCCGCGTCCGGGGCGATAGCGGTCACACGATTCATCTTGTTTTCGACGACATCACGGAACCTTTGCTTGATCTGCGTATGACGTCCGGTAACGACGATTTCCATGTGGACCTCCTTGAGCTCAAGCGGGTTGTGCCCGCTGTATGTGCCCGAATGGCATCATCGCCATCCGGGTATGTCTCATTGTAGCCGAGTTCGGCGGCGACATGGCGAACAACTCGCCAACGATGAACGACACGCGTATGCGCTATTGTTGTGTGGGTGCGAGATTCCCAGATGGCCGCGGTCATACCGGCTCGCCGGTACGGCTGAGGAACTTCCGGGCTCCATAGAGCACGATGGCGGATAACGTCCGCCCAGGGTGACCTGAGAGCTAGCGCAACAGAGAATAGACCGCCCGGACTCGTCCGGGTAAGGGTGAAACGGCGGTGTAAGAGACCACCGGGCCGCTGGTAACAGCCGGCCGCATGGCAAGCCTCATCGGGAGCAAGGCCAAGCAGGAGACGCATGAGGGCTGCTCGCCCGAGTCTCCGGGTAGGCTGCTAGAGCCTGGCGGCGACGTCAGGTCGAGATGGATGGCCATCCGTGCCGCTTCGGCGGCATGACAGAACCCGGGGTACCGGGAATCTCGCACACCAACCGCCGAAACGCGCCGCACTACGGCAGCAGCTCCTCGGCCACACGCCGCAACACGCCGGGATCATGGCCCTTCCGCCCTCCGGCGGACCAGAACCTGCGCCGACGCACGGCGGTTTCAAGTCCAACGGTCTTTCGTGCATACCGCCGCCCCAGTTCCCACGCGGATTCCTCGAACATCCCGCACTGCTCGGCCTGTGCGGCGACCGTTTCGGCCAGACCGCGGTCGACCCCCTTGCGAACCAGCTCCGTCACCGTGCCGCGACGCCCCATGCATCTGCCCACGCAGTACCGCACCGCGGATTCGGCATAGGCGCGGTCATCCAGCAATCCCACACGGGTCAGTCGGGCGATCACCTCATCCACGGTGTCCGCATCGTATCCTTTGTCCAGCAATCGCCCGCGCAATGCCCCCGACGGCCGCGCGGCGGCGTCCAACAGCCGCAGCGCCGCCTCGCGGCACATATCCAGCGTCTCTTCCGCATCGGAACGGTCCGGGGATGGACCTCCGTCACCGTGGTGGGGCGTATCGCCGCGCCCCACCACGGACAGGAATCGTTCGGCGTCGATCATGCCACGCGTCTCCGATCGATGATTCCGCGTCAGGACTTCGCCGGGGCGCTCTTCGCCGGCTTGCCCGCGTCGGTGCCGCCGGCCGCCTCGGCATCGGGCTGCGACGCATCTTCAGGCAGCGAGACCAGTCCGAACGCGGCCTTGACCTTGTTCTCGATCTGAGCGG
The DNA here is from genome assembly GCF_000771405.1 of Bifidobacterium pullorum DSM 20433. GTDB lineage: Bacteria > Actinomycetota > Actinomycetes > Actinomycetales > Bifidobacteriaceae > Bifidobacterium > Bifidobacterium pullorum. The sequence goes on from NZ_JDUI01000002.1 coordinate 190,234, forward strand.
TCACCTCAGGGTTGTCCTTCAGGAACTGGCGGACATTCTCACGGCCCTGACCGAGCTGGTCGCCATCATAGGTGAACCAGGAACCGGATTTCTTGACGACGTTGGCCTGCAACGCCATGTCCAGCACCGAGCCTTCCTTGGAGATGCCTTCGCCGTACAGCACGTCGAATTCCGCCGATTTGAACGGCGGCGCCATCTTGTTCTTGACCACCTTGACGCGGGTGCGGTTGCCGACGGCCTCGTCGCCGGTCTTGATCGTCTGCACGCGGCGGATGTCCAGACGGACCGACGCATAGAACTTCAGCGCCTTGCCTCCGGTCGTGGTCTCGGGGTTGCCGAAGAACACGCCGATCTTCTCGCGCAGCTGATTGATGAAGATGGCCGTGGTGCCGGCCTGCGCCAGGGCGCCCGTCATCTTGCGCAGCGCCTGGCTCATCAGCCTGGCCTGCAGGCCCACATGGCTGTCCCCCATCTCGCCCTCGATCTCCGCCTTGGGCACCAGGGCGGCCACCGAATCGATGACGATGACGTCCAGGGCGCCGGAGCGAATCAGCATATCGGCGATCTCCAACGCCTGCTCGCCGTTATCCGGCTGGGAGACGATCAGGGAATCGGTATCCACGCCAAGCTTCTTGGCATACACGGGGTCCAGGGCGTGCTCGGCGTCGATGAACGCGGCCACACCGCCCTCACGCTGCGCATTGGCCACCACGTGCAGCGCCAGGGTGGTCTTACCGGACGATTCCGGGCCGTAGATCTCCACGATGCGCCCCTTGGGCAGACCACCGATGCCCAGCGCCATGTCCAGCGCCAACGAACCGGTGGGAATGACCTCCACATCCTGCGGGGGCTTATCCCCCAGCCTCATGGCCGACCCCTTGCCGAAGCTCTTCTCCACCTGCGCCAGCGCCGTGTCCAGCGCGGCCTGCCGGCGCGGGTCGATGCCATGCGCACCCTTGGAGGCGTCGGCGTCCTTGGCGGCTGTCGTCTGCTGTGCCATGTCTTCTCCTTAACAAGCGTGTCGTGACCGTCCGTCTCCACCCACCGTATGGGGCCGCGACGCACCGCGCAACCGCAGGCGACCAATGTGGTCGAACGATTCGCGTCCGGCTCGCGCGGATGCCGCGCACTACCGGTGCATCCGCGCGATTCCGCCGTTTCCGGCACCCATGCCTTTGCGGCGTGGTCGGTTCATGTGGATAACTATAACCCCAAACACGAACAAATGTTCGAATGACACGGCCGGCATGTCACGCGGCCGGCAGAGGCGGCGCGTTGTGGTCGGTGCCCCAGCGTCGCGCGTCCGGCACATCCATCTGATCGCACAGCGCGTTCCACACCACGCGGGGTTCGATGCCGGCGGCCAACGCCTCGACGACGGTCAGCCCGTCCAACGAGGTCAGCTGCTGATCCCTGGAAAGACTGCGTCCATAGCTACGCCCGAACACCTCTTCCAGCAACTCCCAGAATTCGCGTTCTCGCATAGGGGCCCAGTGTACCCGGCACGCCGCCCGAGCAACGGTTACGATTCCAGAGAATCCAGATAGTCGGCCACCAACCGCAGCATCTGCGAGGGCTTGACACCCAACGATTGCGCGATGGAGCCCAGCAGCTCCGAGCTGGCCTCCTTCTGCCCGCGCTCCACCTCCGACAGATACCCCAGCGACACGCCGGCCTTCTCGCTGACCTCACGCAGCGTCTTGCGGTCACGCGTGCGCAGTTCACGCAGCACATGGCCGATCGCCTCGCGCAGCGACACCTCACGGACCTCGTCCGTATCCTGCATGGAGCGGCCCGCACGGGAACGCGTCCGCTCGGCGTAATCCTCCTGCTGCCACATCCGCTCCAGCGCCGCCTGACGCTCCTCCTTGGCCTTCTTGGCGGCACGGGCCTTGATGACCTGCTGCTGGGCGAACAGCACGGCCCGGCGCTGCGCCGGGGTCAGGTCGCGCATACGCGCGCCGGTGCCCTTCACCGAGGCGGCGTTCACACCTGCATGTTCGATACGTTCACGGGTCACGGTCATCGGTTCCATCACGTCTTCCTTCCGACTTGGCGTCGTTCGTTCCACCACTACGAACAACACCGGAACCGACGGATTATTCCTGTGAATCCACTGTGAATCCGCTCACATTTTCCAGAACGCGCAGCACGGTCAGACGCCTGATGCGCTCACGGTCGCCGGACAGTCGCAGCCGGACCGACCGCACCGCCGACCCCCCATCGGGCCGGGGCGCCGACACCCCCACATACACCAGGCCGGCGGGCTTGTCCCCGTCGGGACCGGGCCCCGCCACACCGGTGGTCGACAATCCGATGACGCGACCGGCATACTCCCCCACGCCATACAGCCGCGACGTGCCGACGGCCATCTGCTCGGCCACCGACGGATGCACGGCACCCTCATGCTCCAGCAGCTCCGCATCCACCCCCAGCACCGCGGCCTTGGCGGCGATGTCATAGGTCACCGCCGACCCCAGGAACACGCGGGAGGCCCCCGGAATGCGCACGAACGCGTCGGCCAGCAGCCCTCCGGTCAACGATTCCGCGGCGGCGATCTTCATCCCCCGTCGGTCGCACCACGCCAGAACCCGACGTGCCAAATCATCGCAGCGCTCCGCCAGTTGCGCCGCATCCGGCGCATCGGACGCGCCACCGCCCCCACTGTCGCACGTCATCATCTCCCCTTCCCCGGTATCGGCCGACCCGATCACCGTTCGGCCGGACGGAACGTGTTGATCAGGTAGACGGCGCCGGAATACAGGCACAGCGCCAACGCCACGTAGATCACGATCTGGGTCAGCCAGGTATAGGCGGTCAGCCACCACGGGTTCGCCCCCGTTCCGGGAGCGAACGTCCACAGCGGCACCAGCAGCATGGATAGGCCTACGCACTGGAACACGGTCTTGAGCTTGCCCGGCCATGCGGCGGCGATCACCTTGCCTCCGGGCCGTTCCATGACGAAGAACCGCATCACCGTGATGCCGAGCTCGCGGATCAGGAACAGCGCCACCAGGATCCAACCCCAGACGACGTTGCCGAATTCGCCGAACGCCGCCGCCACAACGAGCGCGCCGCAGGTGAGCAGCTTGTCCGCGATGGGGTCCATGAGCTTGCCCATCTCCGTGACCTGGTTGTATTTGCGGGCCATCCAGCCGTCGATCTTATCGGTGGACGCGGCGACGATGAAGATGATGGCGGCAACCCACCGCATCGCGGGATTGTCGACGCCGAACGGCCCCGCCATGATGTCCAGCACCAGAAACACCACCACCAGCGCGATGCGCGCATAGGTGACCAGATTGGGAGGCGCGTTCCAGCCATCGAGCAAGGAGCCCGTGCGCTGCTCATCGGAATTCTGCATACTCATCACTGTACCTTGATTTCAGGCGCACGGTGATAGCGGCGTTTGCGATTCGAGGAATCCGCGCGCCGCCGATCACATGGCCAGGGTGTCCTGCTCCGGCGCGCTGGAGGTCAAGGTATCGCTCTCGCCGCGGATGAACGCCAGCACCGCGGGCAGATCCTGCGGCTGGACCAGCACCTGGCGGGCCTTCGACCCCTCCGAGGGGCCGACGACGCCACGCGATTCCAGCAGGTCCATCAGTCGGCCGGCCTTGGCGAACCCGACACGCAGCTTGCGCTGCAGCATCGAGGTGGAACCGAACTGCGTGGTGACCACCAGCTCGGCGGCCTGCAGCAGCACATCCATGTCGTCGCCGATCTCCTCATCCGGTTCCACGGCGCGCTGCTCGGCCTCCTTGGCCATCTGCTCGATGTCCTCGCGGTAGTGCGGCTTGCGCTGCGTGCGCACGTATTCCACGGCCTTGCGGATCTCCGATTCGGAAACCCACGAACCCTGCACGCGGATCGGCTTGGCCGAGCCCATCGGCAGGAACAGCGCGTCACCTTGGCCGATCAGCGTCTCGGCACCCACGGTGTCCAGGATGACGCGCGAATCGGTGGCCGAGGACGTGGCGAAGGCCAGACGCGAGGGGATGTTCGCCTTGATCAGGCCGGTGACCACATCGACCGACGGACGTTGCGTGGCCAGCACCAGATGCACGCCGGCGGCACGCGCCAGCTGGGTGATGCGCTGGATCGAACTCTCCACGTCGTTCTTGGCCACCATCATCAGATCGGCCATCTCGTCGACCACGACCAGCAGGTACGGGTACGGGGCGACCTTGCGGTTCGATCCGGCGGGGGCGTGCACCTTGCCCGCGCGCACCGCCTCGTTGAAATCCTTGACATGGCGGAAACCGAAGAACTCCAGGTCGGAATAGCGCGCGTCCATCTCCTTGACCACCCATTCGAGCGCCTGAGCGGCCTTCTTCGGATCGGTGATGATCGGGGTGAGCAGGTGCGGGATGCCCGAGTAGGCGGACAGCTCCACGCGCTTGGGATCGACCAGGATCATGCGCACCTGCTCCGGCGTGGCACGCATGATGATCGAAGTGAGCATCGAGTTGACGAAGCTTGACTTGCCGGAACCGGTGGCGCCGGCCACCAGCAGATGCGGCATCTTGGTCAGGTCGGCGGTCACGAAATGGCCCTCGACGTCCTTGCCGATGCCCGCCAGCATCGGGTTCGGGTCGTTCAGTGCCGTGTCGGAGCGCAGGACATCGCCCAGATGCACGATCTCGCGGTCGGCGTTCGGGATCTCGATGCCGATGGCCGACTTGCCCGGGATCGGCGAGAGGATGCGCACATCGGAGCTCGCCACCGCGTAGGCGATGTTCTTCTGCAGGTTCGTGACCTTCTCGACCTTCACGCCAGGCCCCAGTTCAACCTCGTACTGGGTGACCGACGGGCCGCGGAGGAACCCGACGACCTTGGCGTCCACGTTGAACTGTTGGAAGGTGGAGGTCAGTGCCTGGATCACGCGGTCGTTGGCGGGCGTGCGCGCGGCATGCGGCTGTCCCTTGGACAGCAGCACGAGGTCGGGCAGACGGTACGGTGCGGCCGCATCATGACCATCGCGGCCGGCATCGGCATCCGCCCCGTCGACGAGCTCCCCCGTTTCGGCGTCGACCGCGATCTCGCCGTCCTCGCCGATGGACGCCCACGGGTCGTTCACGGCGGCGCGTTCGGCGGAGGCGTCATGCTCGTGCGTCTGCCCGGCATGCATCACCCGTGTCGATCCGGCCTGCGCGGGATCGACGACCGTCGGCACGGCATCGGACGACGGCGTGCCCGACGACATCAGGCGCGGCGGCGCGTCGGGATCGATGACGAGGGTCTCCGCGGCATCGCCGTGACGGCTCGCGGCGTTCTCGAACGGATCGTCGCCCTCATAGCGTTCCAGCGTCCGATCCGTCCTGGCCCCTCTGGCCTTGGCGAACAGACGACCCAACAGACCCTGCCTGCGCGGCGCGGCGTCGGTGCCGTCATGCGCGGGCACCCCTTCGGCGAAGGACAACGTGCCGTCCCCCACACGCACCTCGTTCGGGAACTGCGCGCCCTCGCCCGCATCCCGCTGCCTGCCGCGGGCCTTATCCATCACCAGTCCCATCTTCTCGGGCACTTCGGTGACATGCGTCCGGGTGAGCAGCAACAGGGAGAACACCCCCACGATCACGAACACGACGATTGCGAACGCACGGGACAGCCCCCACGCCAGCGGGGAGCCCACGACGAACCCCAACAGGCCGCCGGCCTCCTGCAGCGCACCCATATGGAAGCCGGGCACGTCGGCGACCAGCACCACGTCGATGATCGAACAGATCGACCACATGAGCAGCGTCCACCCCGCGACCACCCGCGGATTGCCGGAATCCTTACCGGAGTTGCGCATCAGCCGCACCGCCACGATGGCCAGCACCACCGGCACCACGACGCTCATCACACCGAACAGGCCCGAAGCCACGGCATGAAGGAACACGCCCAACGGCCCTTTGACGCGGAACCATTCGGAGGCGCAGAAGAACACGGCGAGCACCAGCATGAGGAAGCACAGGCCGTCGCGGCGATACGCCGGGTCGTACTCGCCCACGCCCGTCACGGAACGGACCGCGGAACCCATGCCGCGCGGGATCGCCAGCAGCGCGCGTTTCCATGCCGGCTCAACCGGCGTCGTGGTCTGCGATTGCGCGGCGCGACCGTTCGTCGCCTTGCCGCGTTTGGAGGTATCGGGGGAAGAAGTGGTTCGTGCCATAACGCAACAAATTGTACAACCCGGCACGGTCGCGCCGCCGGCGTGGACGCGACACACACGACATCGCCGCGATTGCGACCCGCCGACCGCTATCATCGGAGTATGACTCCAGCGGAACGTGCGAGCGCAGTCGCATTTGCACTGAAGAACTGCGCGTTGGAATCGATGACGCCGAGCGACGCGACGATGCGGGCCGCCGTGCGCTATGAGCATGGGGACATCGACGTCACCCGCCTGTTCGACGATGCGGACGACGACCGAGACAGCGCCGTGTTCGTGCGTACGATCGTGCTGATCGAACGCCGCTGGCCGGCCACCACCGATCTCGATGAGCTCCGGGCCATCCACCGCGGGCTGTTCGAGGGCGTGTTCAACGACGCAGGCCGTCTGCGCACCCGCGACACCGTGCGGGAGAGCACCGACGACCGGACGCGCGCCAGAAACCCGGAGGCGTTCTTCCCCGCCAATCTCATCGAGACCGGGGCGCTGAACATCGCCACCGAACTGGCGGACCGTCGGAACCTGAACAACCTGGACCGCGGCGACTTCATCCGTCAGCTCGCCCACATCTATGATGAGCTGGGCTATCTGCATCCGTTCAAGGGCGGCAACGCGATGACGCTGCGCATCTTCGCCTCGCGCCTCGCCCACGATGCCGGCTGGGATCTGGACTGGGGGCCGGTGGATCGCGACACCTACCGCGAGGCCAAGCGGGACGCCTACCGTGGGGACACGACCGGCTTCGAGCGCATGTTCGACATGATGGTCCGTCCGGCGAATCCCACCCGCGTGTTCCTCATCGCCGGATGGGATCAGGGCCCCGCCCACTGATCCGTCACCGACGTCTCCGCACGGCAGGGTCTTCCTCCGGCCCAACTATCTTCTGTCGGCCCGACCGTCTTCCGTCGGCCCGACCGGCAGAAAGCGGATCCGTCCGTCCCGAACGTCCGAGCTCAGGCGGCGATGTCGCCCAGATGGTGCTGCGTGTAGGCATCGGCCCGCGCATCGATGGCGTCGTAGTCACCGGCGTCGGCATGGTCGATAACGGCCATCGCGTTGGCCACCAGATCCGGGTTCTGCGCACGCAGCCAGTGGATGCGCGGGTCGCGCCCGAACCACCCCATCTGCTTGCGGGCGAGCCGACGGGTCTTCTGCGCGATGTCGGCGAAGGCCTCGTCCTCGCTCCACAGTCCGTCCAACGCGTCGATCACCTGCTGGTAGCCGAGCGCACGGGAGGCGGTCGCACCCAGATGCGGGCGCAGGCGACGCACCTCGTCGACGAACCCCTCCTCACGCATCTGTTCGGTACGCAGCCCGATACGGCGGTCCAACTCCTCACGCGGCAGATCCAGACCGATCTGCACGCTCGGAATCACATACCGGTAGCGCGGCAGGCTCGCCGAATACGGGCGACCGGTCAGTTCGATGACCTCCAGCGCACGGATGGTACGGCGCGGGTTGCGCGGATCCATACGCGCGGCGGCCTCGGGATCCTTGGCCTTGAGCTCCTCGAACAGGATGCCCGGCCCCTCGGTTTCGGCGCGACGCTCCAACCGGGCCCGCACCTCGGGATCGGTGCCGGGGAATGAGATGTCGTCGATGGCGGCCCTCGCATACAGCCCGGAACCGCCGACCAGGATCGGCCGGACGCCGCGGGATTGCAGATCGGCGATGCATTCGCGCGCCAACGTCTGGAAGCGGGCCACGCTCATCGCGTCATCCGGGTCGATGATGTCGATGAGATGATGCAGCACGGCGGCCCGCTCCTCGGCGGTGGGCTTGGCCGTGCCGATATCCATGCCCCGGTACATCTGGTAGGCGTCGGCGTTCACGATTTCGGCGCGCTCCCCCCGTTCGGCGAGCGCACGGGCGACGGCGATGCCCAGCCCCGTCTTGCCGGAGGCGGTGGGTCCGACGATCGAGACGACGCGGGGCAGGGCGCTCCCCCGGCCGTCCGTGTCTGCGGCCGCTTCGACGAGAGGGGCGGCGACGGCGGAATCAGTGGCGGACATGGTAGGTCTGGCCGGCTTTCGGATCGGGATCGGCGATCAGGTTGTGCCGGGCGGCATGCGTGACCGTGGCGGTCACGAAATCGCCGACCTGCGGCATCGGTTCGCCTTCGGGCACGCCCACATGCACAAGCACGCCGGTGCGTTCGCGACCGGTCACGCGGTGCGTGGCGGCATCCTTCTTGCCTTGGGTGCCGGTGATCATGACCTCCACGTCACGGCCTTCGAACTTGGCCATCTCCTCCTCGGTGATGCGCTCCTGCAGGGCGACCAGGCGTTCGAACCGCTCCTGCACGACGTCCTTGGGCACCTGCTCCATCACGGCGGCGGGGGTGCCGGGGCGCGGCGAGTACTCGAACGTGAACGCCGACGAGAACCGCGCCTGCTCCACGATCCGCATCGTCTCCTCGAAGTCCTCGTCGCTCTCCCCCGGGAAGCCGACGATGATGTCGGTGGAGATCTGCGCGTCGGGCATCGCCTCGCGCACCTTGCGCAGGATATCCATGAACTTGGCCGTGCGGTACGAACGGCGCATCGCGCGCAGGATGCGGTCGGAGCCGGACTGCAACGGCATGTGCAGCTGGTGCATGACGTTCGGGGTCTCGGCCATCGCGGCGATCACGTCGTCGGTGAACGCGGCCGGATGCGGCGAGGTGAACCTCACCCGTTCCAGGCCTTCGATCGTGCCGCAGGCGCGCAGCAGCTTGGAGAACGCGTACCGGTCGCCGATGCCGTATCCGAAGGAGTTCACGTTCTGTCCCAGCAGCGTGACCTCCTTGGCGCCGTTGTCCACGCAGCGGCGCACCTCGTCGAGGATGTCGCCGGGGCGGCGGTCATGCTCCTTGCCGCGCGTGGTCGGCACGATGCAGAACGTGCAGGTGTTGTTGCAACCCACCGAGATCGACACCCAGCTCGACACCTTCGAGGCACGCACGGCGGGCAGCTGGCTCGGGAAATAGTCGAGCTTGTCGACGACCTCCACCTGCGGGGAGCCGGTGGCGCGATGCTGGTCGAGCAGACGCGGCAGCGAACCGATGTTCTTGGTGCCGAACACGGCCGCGACCCAGGGGGCTCTTTTGGCGATCTTCTCGCGATCCAACTGGGCCATGCAACCGCCCACGGCGATCTGCAGGTTCGGGTTGCGGCGGGTCAGCTCCGCCCACAGGCCCACCGTGCCGTACATGCGTTCGGTGGCGTTCTCGCGCACCGCGCAGGTGTTGAGCACGATCAGGTCCACATCCTTGTCCGCCACCTGCTGCTCGGTGGCGGGCACGTAGCCGTCCCGCTCCAGCACGCCGGCGATCCGCTCGGAATCGTGCACGTTCATCTGGCAGCCGAGCGTGTGGATCGTGTACACGCCCTTGCCGCGCTCACCGGCCGACACCCGCGGGTCGGCGACGTCGGCCTGCTTCGAGGCGCGCTCCGCCTCGGTCATCATCGCTTCGTCCATGAAACCCCATGCTAACCGACAGCTCGGATTGTATGATGGGAACCGTGATACTTGACCGACACAGCCGATTGAACTCCGCCGAACTCGAGGCGCGCCTGAAGGCCACGAACTTCGACAACGGCCAATTCCCGATGGAGGAGATCACCGAATTCGTCAATCTCATGCAGGTCTACGAGGGGGCGATGTATGAGATCAGCACCAAGCTGGAGGTGCTTGACGAGGAATTCCAGGTGCGCTTCTCGCACAATCCCGTGCATCATATCGAACGCCGCCTCAAATCGATCTCCTCGATTCTGGGCAAGCTCGACCGGCGCGGACTGCCCAAGACGGTGGCGTCCATCAAGGACAACCTGTTCGATGTGGCCGGCGTGCGCGTGATCTGCAACTACCGGGACGACGTGTACTCGGTGTCGAACTATCTGTCCGCGCAGTCGGACATCCAGGTGCTGCGGGTCAAGGATTACATCAAGAACCCCAAGCAGAACGGCTACCGCAGCCTGCACGTGATCTACGCGGTGCCGGTGTTCCTGTCGTCGGGCGCGCACTACACGCCGGTCGAGGTGCAGTTCCGTACCATCGCGATGGACTACTGGGCGAGCCTGGAGCATGCGCTGCGGTACAAGACCGATCTGCCGGACGTCAAGCTGAGCGAGCACTCGCAGACGCTGCTGGATTGCGCGCGCAGCCTGCAGAACATCGAGGTGCAGATGCAGAACATCCACCGCGACATCAACGGCGCGCCCCAGGTCGACGAGGCGCCGCATTCCTGAGCGTCATCCGGCCCGAGGCACCGCCGATTCGTCAAGGTAGTGCCAAGATTCTGTGCCCGCGGCTGAATCCTTCACCATTCGTTCAGCATTCGCCCGTATGATGGAAGTCACTCCGGCCATCCGGCCGGGCGATTCCAAGGAGTGACGATGACTTTCGGCCAGCAGCCGCAGGGCGGCACCGGCTTCAACCAGCAGCCGCAGAACCAGTACCAGCAGTATCAGTACAACGCGCAGTATGCGCAGCAGCCGTACGCCTACGCGCCCAACGGCACCGCCGCCATCAACACCGAGGCGGCCTATGCCTTCGAGCAGGCGCAGCGCGTCTCGGTCACCAAGGCGTATGGCGAGATGACGATCGGCTTGATCATCACGGCCGTGGTGGCCGTGCTCGCGCAGATGAGCGGCGCCTACGTGGCATTCCTGCAGGCCACCGGCCTGATCGGCTTCATCCTGTTCGCGGTGGTGCAGGTGGGCCTGGCGATGTTCCTCGGCGCCCGCATCATGAAGATCAAGTCGGGTACCGCTCGCCTGATGTTCTACGTGTATTCGGCATTGATGGGCTTCACGCTGAGCTCCATCTTCATGATCTACGATCTGGGCTCCATCGGCGTGGCGCTGGGCCTGTGCGCGGTGTTCTTCTTCGTGCTCACGATGTTCGGCATGACCACCAAGATCAACATGCTCAAGGCGGGTCCGATCCTGCTTGTGGGCCTGATCGTGCTCATCGTGGCCGAGCTGCTGCTCGCGTTCCTGTTCCCGGGAGACACGATGCTGATGATCGTCTCGGCCATCGGCCTGGTGCTGTTCGCCGCCATGACCGTGCACGACGCCCAGCAGACCCGTGCCATCTTCAACCAGTACGCCGGTTATGGCCCGGAGATGATCAAGAAGGTCTCGATCATCTGCGCGCTGAACCTGTATCTGGACTTCGTGAACATCTTCCTGTACATCCTGCAGCTGCTGGGCAACAGGGATTGATCCGCCGGTACCATAGCATCGCGGGGCCGCTTCCTTCTGGAGGCGGCCCTTTCCCATTCCTTCCCTCAACACGCCCGGCTTCTGCGGACTCTGACATATCGTGACTCTGATGCATCCCTGAAATCGTTGAAATCACAACGATTCCGAACTTGTGTCACGGTCACGAAGCATCAGAGTCCGCAGAAGCCGGGTGTGTTGAGTGGACTGGGGCGGACTGGGGCGGGCTGGGGCGGAACCGGAAGGGGCCATGAGCACATGGCGAAACGCCGACGACCTGTCCGGATGACGATGATCGTCGTGTCCGATACGATAACCCATGGCTTCGCCGCGGCGTTGCCACCCCCGTATTCGTTCAAAGGACCGCCATGACCCCCATCCGCCGACCACGCGCCATTGCCTGCATCGCCCTGCTTGTACTGATGGGGTTTTCGCTGGGATTCTCCGAATTCACCGTCATCGGCGTGGAGCCCGAACTCGCCGAGGCCTTCGACGTGCCGTTGGCGCGCGTCGGTGAACTCATCAGTTTCTTCTCGGTGGCCTACGCGGTGCTGACGCCGCTGCTGGCCGTATCGACCGGCCGGTTCCGTCGGTTCACGCTGCTGACGGTCTACGTGGCGCTGTTCTGCGTCTCCAACATCATGATGACCTTCGCACCGACGTTCGAGGTGTTGCTGGCCGCCCGCGTCCTGCTCGGTGCGGTCTCCGGCGCGCTGTTGGCCGTCGGGGTCACGTTCATTCCGGAGCTGGTGGGCGTGCACCGCATGTCGATGATGATCTCGGTGGTCTACGCCGCGTTCTCGGTGGCGATGGTTGTGGCCACGTCGGTCGGCAAGATCGTGGCCGAGGTCTTGGACTGGCATGCGGTTATGGTCATCGCGCTGGTGCTGGCGTTGGTGGTCAGCGCGGCCATGCTGGCGGTGCTCCCCCGCCACGGTTCCACCGATGAGCCGTCCACGATGCGCGAACAGGCCGGGCTGCTGGCCGAACCGCAGATTCTCGTCGGCATCGCGATCTTCCTGTTCGGCGTGGGCTCGGTCTACGTGTTCTATGGGTACATCACGCCGTATCTGGAGGATGTGCTGGGCATGGATGCGGTCGGCGCGAGCGCCACCCTGATGGTCTACGGCGTCATGTGCTTCATCTCCAACCTGATTTCAGGTTGGGTGGACCTCAAGTACGGCATGAAGGCGCTGTTAATCGTGTTTCCGGTCCAGGCACTGTTCCTGGTAGCGCTGTATCTGGTCAGCCCCGCGATGCCGTGGTCACTGCTGCCGGTCATGCTGGTGGGCCTGTCCATGTATGTGGTCTCGGTCTCCTGCATCTCGCTGTTCATGCGCGTGGCGCGCGAGCGCCATCCGAAGGCGATGGTGCTGGCCAGTTCGCTGGAACCGATGGCGTTCAACATCGGCATTGCCTTCGGCACGGCCATCGGCGGCGTGGTCGTTTCCGGGCCCGGGCTCCGCGCCGTCGGGCTCGTCGGTGCCTTCTTCTCCTTGGTCGCCGCCGCGTTCGTGCTGCTGACTCTGCTTATCGACCGCAACATGCGGCGTCGCTCTTAACACCCGGATATATTCGATATGCCGACACCATACATCGGGGCGTCGGCATATCATAACCGTCGTCAGTCGTTGAGATGAGCGATAGCGTAGTCCGCTTCCTCCTGCGTGAACTTGTTGCCGTATTCGCTCACCAACTGGTCACGAATAGCCTCGGGAGACATGGCCATCGTGTCCTGATAATTTTTGGCAGCGGCCAACGCATTCGCCTTGTAATCAGCCTGAAGATTGTCAATCGCATACTGCGCCTCTTCATCCGTAAACTGGTCGAATTCACTGATCAACTGATCATAGATGCCCTGCCGGCTCAAATGCATGGTATCGGAATACTCACCGGCCTTGGCCAACGCATTCGCCTTGTAATCAGCCTGAAGATTATCGATCGCATACTGCGCCGCCTCGGCGCTGAACTGATCGAATTCACTGGTCAACTGATTGTAGATGCCTTGCTGGCTCATATGCATAAGATCGGAATAATTCTCCGCGCTCTTCAACGCATTTGTGTATTCAACGGGAACATCCGGATCGGGTTCGGGCGATGACGATTCCGCGCTGTCAGAGGGTTCGGAGGATGCACTCGCCTGTTGCTGGGACTGCGGTTGTCCCGCAGTCCCATTGGTGGCGCCGGATCCGATGCCTGCGATGGCCAGAAGCACAACCACGATGATGACCCAAAACCACCAACGCTTCCAGACCGGCTTCTTTGTATTCGTCTGCGGGGGCATGCCAGCAACAGGCGAAGACTGCGGTTCGTTCATGGTATTCCTCATTTCATTCGACGTATCTGTATCGATACTCAGCCTATGAGCCGCCAGTCGCGTTCGATACTGGACGAACGGCCATTTCCGATTTCCCCTTCGGGCAGTCGGATATGCCCCACCGCACCATGGCGGATCGGGGCCGGATGCCGATAATGGTGGGTATGAGCAATTCCGACGCCCGTGACCGTGCACGTTCCACCGAGGAGCAGCCATCCGGCACCATACAGAACATCGAGGTGCCGGTGCACAGCACGAAGAAAAGCACCCTTGCGATGGTGCCCATAGCCATCTTCATGTGCCTGACGCAGACCTCATTCGCCGCGGCACGCTACGGCAGCTCGGATCCTCAGTATCTGTGGTTCATGTTCTCCGCGCTCGCCGCCATTCCATCGGGATTCCTGCTGCTGGTCAGGGACCGACACCCGGAAGCAGTGTTCTGGGGATCATGCGCGATCGTCATCATATTCCCCTTCGATCCGACGCTCACGCTGATGGCCATGTCCTCACTGCTGGCCAGACGATCCTCACGCGGAATCACCATCGGCGCCATCGTGGCCGGCGGCATGACCGCGCTGATCTCACACCTGCGCGATGCACTCAATCCGCCCGACGCATCGTTGTGGCACATGTTCTTCGCCAAGCCCAACACCGGGGGTAATTCCGGCACACCCATCGTGATGTTGGTCGGAGAGACGCCCATCATCATCACGGCCGCGGTTTCCGCACTCATCTCCACCGCCATCGCGGCGCTCGTCGGACTGCATCTGCGTTCCAAAGCCATCGCGGCCTCGGCCGAAGCCAAGGCCAACGCCGCCGCCAGCCAGGCCCACACACTGCAGGCCGATCTGAACAACCAACAGCTCGCCGACGCCATCGCCGCGGAGGCGCACGACACCCTGGCCCACTCGCTGTCCCTGCTGGCGTTGAACGCCAGCGCGCTGCAGGCCGAATCAGACAAGCTGCGCACGATGACGCAACCAGGCGAGGATTCCATCCGCATCCACGCCGATTCCATCGCGCAACAGGCGCAGCAGATCCGCCGGCAGGCGGCCGGCGCGTTGGATGAGGCCCACACCATCATCGATATGCTCCGACATCCCGAACAGGCGTACGTCCAGTTGGCCCCATCCGACGACACGGCCCTCACCCGGGAATCGCTCGACGCGCTCATCACCGATGCACGGCAGGCGGGGATGCGTATCGACACGTGGATCGACATCCAACAGCTCAGCGAAATGGATGAGAATCTCGGAAAAATCGCCTACCGCACCATTCAGGAAGGGCTGACCAACGCCCGCAGGCATGCGCCCGACGCGCCGGTCGCGTTGCAGGTGGACGCCCGTCCCCAGACCGGTGTGCACATCCACATCAGCAATCCGATGGCACAGCACGCCTCCTCCTCGTCGGATCGGGCCGGCGCGGGATTACAGGGCATCGCCGCGCGAATCCACAATGCGGGCGGTTCATGCGCGTACGGGGCGGACGAACGCGGCGTGTTCCACATCGACGCACGACTGCCATGGACCAGGACCATCGCCGGGGAGCAGACGGACGTTGCAGGTCTGGCCTAGGATACAACCGTGAGCAAGATGGAAGACGACCGTCCGATCCACGTAAGCGTGGTGGACGACGACCCGATGATCTGTCAGGCGATGGGACTTATCCTCAATGATTATTCCGAGGGCCGCATCACCGTGGTCTCGACATCCACCGACGGGAAGGACGCGGTGCGCCGCGCGGCGGATGAACGCCCCGACGTCGTGCTCATGGACATCGCCATGCCCGGGATCGACGGCATCGAGGCGACACGGGGACTCCGCGCCCTGTCCCCGGCCCCGCATGTGCTCATCCTCACCTCGCTGAGTCCCGCAGATACGGTCGAGCGCGCGGTCGAGGCCGGCGCCGAAGGATTCGTATCCAAAACGGACGCACCCGACGAGATCATCCGACGCGTGATCGGCGTCTGCGAAGGCACACCCCAATTCAATTCGGCGAGCCAGCGGCAGCTGATCGGCGGACTCAACAGGCAGCGTCCGCAATCCCGGCGGGACGAGGCGCGCGCACTGCTGGACACGTTGCCCGCACGCGAGCGCGAAGCCGTCATCCTGGCAGCCGAGGGCTACACGAACGCCGAGATCGCCCAGCGTATGTTCATCTCCGAACGCACGGCCAAGGCGCATCTGTCGTCCGCCGCGGACAAGCTGTGCATGGGACGGGTGCAGATGGCCCGGCTCGTGGAGCGGGCGGATCTGCCGGAGCATCGGTGAGCGGTCGCCCGCCTCACGCCATACCGACCCATATCGCATGTCGCCGCACGGCATCTGCACCGACTGCCCTTTCCGTCATACCGGTTCACGGCATTATCACAGCGCTACCACAGCATTACCACAGCCCCCTTGGCGGCAACACGATGCATGTCGCATTGTCCGAATTAAGACAAAACGATAGACTGGGTCGTGTCGACTCGCGGCGCCGATGCCGCGGCAAACGCCGACGGACAACCACCATCGAACAAAGGAGTCAAGTATGGAGGCAATCAAGGCGATTCAGTACGGTTGCGGCAAAATGGCCAAGTACACCATGCGCTACATGCATGAGAAAGGCATCCAGATCGTCGGCGCGATCGACGTGAATCCGGAGGTCGTCGGCATGGACGCCGGCGTCTACGCGGGCATCGGGCCGATCAACGTGCCGATCCGTTCGGATGCCGAAGCCGTGCTGGACGAGTGCGACGCGGACATCGCCGTCGTGACGCTGTTCAGCTTCACCGAGGAGATCGAGGCCATGTGCGAGCAGTGCCTCAGCCGCGGCATCAGCGTGGTCACCACCTGCGAGGAGGCCATCTACCCGTGGACCACCGCCCCCGCGGTGACCAACCGGCTCGACCGCATCGCCAAGGACCACGGTGCCACCATGGTCGGCTCGGGCATGCAGGACATCTTCTGGATCAACATGGTCGCGCAGGTGGCGGCCGGCTGCCACCGCATCGAGAAGATCACCGGCGCGGTGAGCTACAACGTGGAGGATTACGGCCTGGCGCTGGCCAAGGCGCATGGCTGCGGCCTGACCGCCGAACAGTTCGAGGCCGAATTGGCGCACCCCGAGACGATTGTGCCGTCCTATGTATGGAATTCCAACGAGTCGTTGGCCCAGAAGATGGGTCTGACGATCCGCTCGACCACGCAGAAGGCCGTGCCCTATTTCAGCGACGTGGATGTGTATTCCGAGACGCTCGGCGAGACGATTCCGGCGGGCAAGTGCATCGGCATGTCGGCTGTGGTGACGACGGAGACCAATCAGGGCATCACGTTGGAGACCTCCTGCATCGGCAAGGTGTACGGACCGGACGATGGCGACATGTGCGACTGGACGATCGCCGGCGAGCCGGATGTGGAGTTCCATGTGGTCAAGCCGGCCACGGTCGAGCATACCTGCGCCACCATCGTCAACCGCATCCCCGATGTGCTGAACGCCCCGGCGGGCTACGTGACCGCCGACCAGCTGGATGAGATCAGCTATCTGACCTACCCCGCCTCGCTGTATGTGGGCTGACCGGTCGTCCGCGCGCTCCAGCAGACCACGCCTCGCCGTACATGGGCCAACCCCACCCGACACGCCGAGGGGTGTGGCAAAGCTACCCCAAAAGTTTGCCGGCTTTGGCTATTTTCCGCCAATCCCGGCAAACTTTTGGGGTAGCTTTGCCACCATAACGGCGTGTCGTACCACTCACCGGACCGCATCACCGCATCTAGCCGCGACCGGAAACATCAAACCAATCTGTGACCGGAAGACGCCAGACCAAGCCCCCCGGAAACACGTCAAATCAAACCGTGCCAGAAACACCGGATCCCGCTGCTCCCGGAAAGCACCAAGCCAAGCTGCGTCCGGAAACACCGGATCTGACTGCGCCCGAAAAGGCACCAGCATCTAGCTGCGCCTTGGAAGATGGGGGCCTTCAGATCCGGGAATCCTTCCAGGCGCGGTACTCGGCGGCCTTGGCCTGCCAGTATTCGCGGTCCTTCTCGCCGATCTCGCGGATGACGCGACAGGGGTTGCCGACGGCGACCGAATGGGACGGGATGTCCTTGGTCACCACCGACCCGGCGCCGATGACCACGTCGTCGCCGATCGTCACGCCCGGACATACGACGACGTTGCCGCCGAACCAGACGTCGCTGCCGATGGTGATGGGCAGACCGCCCTCCATCTGGGCATTGCGCACCTCGGCGTCAATCGGATGATACGGGGTGTACAGTCCGATTCGGGGGCCGAAGAACACGTTGTCGCCGATGGTGATCGGCGCCACGTCCAGGAAGATGCAGTCCATGTTGGCGTAGAAGTTCCTGCCGATGCGCGTGTTTGAACCGTAGTCGCAGTTGAACGGCGCCTCGACGAAGGACCCCTCCCCCAGTTCGGCGAACAGCTCGTGGAAGAGCTTCATGCGCTCGTCGAGCTGGTCATAGGGCATGGTGTTGATCTCGTGCACGAGCCGGCGCTTGCGCATGTTGGCCTCGCCGAGTTCCGGATCGGCCGCCACATACAGTTCGCCGGCGAGCATGCGTTCCTTTTCGCTGTTGTACTGTGTCATGCACACCATGCAACACCATCGCGCGATGCAACACGCCGACACAATGACAACGTTTGCATAATTTGAGCCGAAAGGTCCGAGATATGGTCGGGGAAAGCACCGGCTTCCGGCTCATAACGAGAAACGCCCACCCCGCAGGCATGGGGGCAGGCGTTTCGGTGTACGGTGGCTTCCGCGTCAGCGCTTCATCAGGTTGCGCAGCACGTACTGCAGGATGCCGCCGTTGCGGTAGTAGTCGGCCTCGCCGGGGGTGTCGATGCGCACGACCGCGTCGAACTCCACCACCGTGCCGTCGGCCTTGGTGGCGGTGACGCGCACGGTCTTCGGGGTCTCCCCCGAGTTCAGGGCCTCGACGCCGGCGATGTCATAGGTCTCCGTGCCGTCCAATCCCAGCGAGGCATACGATTCGCCCTCGGGGAACTGCAACGGCAGCACGCCCATGCCGATCAGGTTCGACCGATGGATGCGCTCGAAGCTTTCCGTGATCACGGCCTTGACACCGAGCATCATCGTGCCCTTGGCGGCCCAGTCGCGGGACGAGCCGGTGCCGTACTCCTTGCCCGCCAGCACGACCAGTGGCACGCCGTGCACCTGGTAGTCGCGCGAGGCCTCGTAGATGGTCGTCGGACGGCCGGCCAGGAAATCGTAGGTGTATCCGCCCGGCGTGACCTCGTGCCCCACCGAGGCGAGCAGCTGGTTGCGCAGACGGATGTTGCCGAAGGTGCCGCGCACCATGACCTCATGGTTGCCGCGGCGAGACCCGTACGAGTTGAAATCCTTCGGTTCGACGCCGCGTTCGGTCAGGTAGCGGCCGGCGGGGCTGTCGGCCCTGAACGCGCCGGCCGGCGAGATGTGGTCGGTGGTCACCGAATCGCCGAGCAACGCGAGCACGCGGGCGCCGTGGATGTCGGCCACCGGCTCGGGCTCGGCGCCCATGCCGTCGAAGAAGGTCTGCCGACGCACGTATGTCGAGGCCTCGTCCCAGGCGAACAGATCGCCTTCGGGCACGTCGAGGCCGCGCCAGCGCTCGTCGCCGTCGAACACGGAGGCGTAGTCCTTGAGGAACATCTCACGGCTGACCGTGCCGTTGACCACGGCCTCGACCTCCGCGTTGGTGGGCCAGATGTCCTTCAGGTACACGGGTTCTCCGTCCGTATCCTCGCCCAGCGGCTGCGTGGCGAAATCGAAGTCCATCGTGCCGGCGAGCGCGTAGGCGATGACCAGCGGCGGCGAAGCCAGGTAGTTCATCTTGACGTCCGGCGAGATGCGCCCCTCGAAGTTGCGGTTGCCGGAGAGCACGGCCGTGACGGTCAGGTCGTTGGCGTTGATGGCCTCCGAGATCTCGGGCAGCAGCGGCCCGGAGTTGCCGATGCAGGTGGCGCAGCCGTAGCCGACGAGCTGGTATCCGAGCGCGTCGAGATCATCCTGCAGACCGGCGGCCTTGAGATAGTCGGTGACGACCTGCGAGCCGGGGGCGAGCGAGGTCTTGACCCATGGCTTGGGCTTGAGTCCCTTGGCGACCGCATTGCGGGCGATGAGTCCGGCGGCGATCATCACCGAAGGATTGGAGGTGTTCGTGCAGCTGGTGATCGAGGCGATGGCCACGGCACCGTTCGTCAATGCAAAATCGCCTCGGAAGTCGGTGTGGACCGGCACGGGGTCGGTGACGGTGTCCGCCGTTTCGTAGATCGGCAGCGCCGCCTCGAACGCCTGCTTGGCCGAGGACAGCTCGATGCGGTCCTGGGGGCGCTTCGGACCTGCGATGGAGGGCACGACCGAACCGAGGTCGAGTTCGAGATACTCCGAATAGGTCGGTTCCACATACCCGGGGGCGCTGGCGTCGCCCCACAGCTTGTTCGCCTTCGCATACGCTTCGACCAGCGCGACCTGCTCCTCGGAACGGCCGGTCAGGCGCAGATAGTCGAGCGTGACGTCGTCGATCGGGAAGATGCCGCAGGTCGAACCGAATTCCGGTCCCATGTTGCCGATGGTGGCGCGGTTGGCGAGCGGCACGGAGGCGATGCCTTCGCCGTAGAATTCCACGAATTTGCCGACGACGCCATGCCTGCGCAGCATGTCGGTGATGGTCAGGACCACGTCCGTGGCCGTGACGCCCTCCGGGATGGAGCCGGTGAGCTTGAAGCCCACGACGCGCGGCACCAGCATCGAGATCGGCTGACCGAGCATGGCCGCCTCCGCCTCGATGCCGCCGACGCCCCATCCGAGCACGCCCAGGCCGTTGACGGTGGTGGTGTGCGAATCGGTGCCGACGCAGGAGTCGAGGTAGGCGAGCTCGCGCCCGGTCGGGGTCTGCGCGGCCTTACGCATGACCACCTGGGCCAGGTATTCGATGTTGACCTGGTGGATGATGCCGGTGCCCGGCGGCACCACGCGGAAGTTCTCGAAGGCCTGCTGCCCCCAGCGCAGGAACTGGTAGCGTTCACGGTTGCGCCGGTATTCGATGTCCATGTTGCGTTCGATCGCGTCGGACACCCCGTAGCTGTCGATCTGCACCGAATGGTCGATGACCATGTCGGACTGCACCTGCGGGTTGATGACCTGAGGATCGCCGCCCAGCGCCTCGACCGCGTCACGCATGGTCGCCAGATCGACCACGCAGGGCACGCCGGTGAAGTCCTGCATAACCACGCGGCTGGGGGTGAACTGGATCTCATGGCTGGGTTCGGCGTCCGGATCCCAGTCGAGCAGCGCCTTGACGTGCCCGTCGGTGATGTTCGCGCCGTCGATGTTGCGAATGAGGTTCTCGACCAGTACCTTCAGCGAGTACGGCAGATGGTCGATGCCGTCGAGATTGTCGATCCGGTAGTAGTCGTATTCCTTGCCCGCCGCGTTCAACGTGGACAATTGGCTGTCACGCAATGCCATGGATCCCTCCGCCAGTCGGGGCAGGCGCCGCACATGCATGCGTGCGCCCGCCGTCGGTATACCGCCCTCCACGGTAACGCGGTTTCGATCGCTCTCTGGCGTGTCAGCTTGTCATGTGAGACAATTCGCCGTCGCCGCTTCAACGTTCGGCGTGGCGGTGATGTTCGACGACATGCCACACCTTGGGCACCGCGAACAGGCAGATCGCGAAGATGACCGCGGATATGGCCAACGCGACGAGCGTGGCGACCAACGTTCTGCCGGTCGGCAATTGCAGCGCGAAGAACGAGGCCACGAACGGGATGCACGCGCCAATCACGCCGGCCGCCGCGAAACAGGCGACCAGGATGCCCCGCCACGAGTTCAGCGGCTTGGCCACGCGGGCCAGGACGAACACGCCCATGACGAACAGGATGATCGCGCTGGTGGCGCGCAGCGCCCCCAGATCCGCACTCGACTCAGCCGGATCCCAGCCCATGATGCCCGGCAGCAGCCAAGCTGTCAGTAGCACGGACAGCGCCGTGGCCATGCCGCCGGGGAGCGCGAAGCGCACCACGCGCTTGAGGAAGCCGGGGATGTAGCGCCTGGTATTC
This sequence comes from Bifidobacterium pullorum DSM 20433, assembly GCF_000771405.1. Taxonomy (GTDB): domain Bacteria; phylum Actinomycetota; class Actinomycetes; order Actinomycetales; family Bifidobacteriaceae; genus Bifidobacterium; species Bifidobacterium pullorum. The sequence continues at coordinate 211,982 of NZ_JDUI01000002.1, forward strand.
GGCGCCAACGCCAGGATGAACGCCGGGGCGCCAATGGTCAGCGCGCCGATGTAGGTGATGTGCCGCGGCAGGTACGGGTACGGGATCTGCGTGAGGACCACGCCGAGCGAGATCAGCGCCGAGTAGACGGTCTTGACGAGGAACAGGCTGGCCACGCGCTCCATGTTGGCCATGACCTGCCGCCCGCGCGCCACCACGTCGGGCAGATGGGAGAACTTCGAATCGACCAGCACCACCTGGGCCACGGCCTTGGTGGCCGGTGCGGCGTTGCCCATCGCGATGCCCAGATCGGCCTCCTTGATGGCCAATGCGTCGTTGACGCCGTCGCCAGTCATCGCCACCACGTGATTGCCGGCATGCAACGCCTGCACGATCGCCTTCTTCTGGTCGGGCAGCACGCGGCCGAGCACATCGACGTTCTCCAGCACGCGGGCCATCTCGGCGATATCCTCGGGCAACTCCCGGGCGTCCATCGCCACAGGGCTACGGTTCCCCGCCAGATGCACCTTGGCGGCGATCGCCCCGACCGTGGCCGGATTATCGCCGGAGATGACACGACAGCGCACACCCTGTTCGCGGAACCAGGCTAGCGTCTCCTCGGCGTCGGCGCGTATGCGCTCCGAGCAGACCACCAATGCCACCGGCCGCGCCGAAGTAACCAGACGTGGATCATCGGCCAGTGCGGACCATGCCGACTCGTCTACGGAACCGCCGGAAACCTCAGCAGGATTCCCCGACGACTCCCCCGCGCCCATTCCGGACACATGAGCAACCAAGAGCACACGGTCGCCATCGGCCGCGATGGCGTTGACCTGGCTCAAGACGTCGGTATACTCACCATCCAACGCCGCCAGGATGACCTCCGGCGCACCCATGTACCACAGTCCTTCGGGCTGCGCCTGTGCTCCAGTCTCGACGAGTCCCGTTCCATCGGCGGTCGCATCGGCACCGGTAGCGGCACCTGCGTTCCCGACCTCGTCCAACCGCGGATAGGACACGGCGCTCCATTTGCGCGCCGAGGAGAAGGGCACGCGCATGTCGATGCCGGCCGGGGCGAACCCACGCTCCCCCAACGCCTCGAGAATCGCCCGTCCCGTGCCGTTCGGCTGTTCCTCATACGACAGGTCGTACAGCGCCTGCAGCACGGTGTGTTCGTCGGCGGCACCCCCTGCCGGCTGACGTTCCGCGGACGCCTGCCCGGATGCGCTGCCGGCGCCGTCCAGCATGACCAGACGGTTGAAGGCGATGCCGCCATCGGTGATGGTGCCGGTCTTGTCCAGGTTCAGGCTGTCGACGCGGGCGAGCGTCTCCACCGATTCGAGCTCCTGCACCAGGGTGTTCCTGCGGGCCAGCCGAATGGCGGCGAGCGCGAAGTTCAGCGAAGTGAGCAGCACCAATCCTTCGGGGATCATGCCCACGACACCCGCCACGGCCGAGACTACGGCCTGACGCCATTGCCCGGTGGCGATGGCCACGCCCCAGCCGCCGACGGTGTTGATCTGCGACCAGATGAGCAGCGCGCACAGCGGCACGACCAGGAAGGTCATGAACTTGAGGATGGTGTTGATGCCCTTGTTCAGGTCGGACACGGTTTTCTTGTAGACCTTGGCCTGGGCGGTCAACGTGGCGGCGTAGCTGTGTTCGCCCACGGCGTTGACGCGGACGAGCGCCATGCCGGACACCGCGGTGGACCCCGAATAGATCTGGTCGCCCTCGTCCTTACGGACCGTGCGCGATTCGCCGGTCAGCATCGACTCGTCAAGCTCCAGACCCCAGCTTTCAAGCACCTGGGCGTCGGCCGGCACCTGTTCGCCGGAGCGGATCCACATGACGTCGTCGAGCACGATCTGGTTGTGCGGCACCTCGACGTCCCGCCCGTCACGCCGCACGAGGAAGTCGGACGCCACCAGGATCGACAGCCTGTCCAGCGTACGCTTGGCGCGTAGCTCGGTGACGATGCCGATGCCCGTGTTGATGATGATGACGAACCCGAACACCGCGTCACGCCAGGAACCGGTGATGAGCACCAGCACCATGGCCGCCAGGATGATGCCGTTGAACAGCGTGAACACATTGGCCCGGATGATCTCCAGCAGCGAGCGCGAGGTCGAGTCCTGGACCCTGTTGCTCTGCCCGGATTCCATACGGGCTTCGACCTCGGCCCGGCTCAATCCGGGCTCGGCGGTCGCGGGCATAGCGGGTGCGTCATTGACGGTGCTCATGATGTCCTTTACTGTCGTGCGGCGATCGGTTCTCTTCCATTATTGGGCATGGTCCCCGCCGATGGTACATATCTACCCCCTGATTCTTCCCTGAGCCCGTCGCTCATGCCATCATCCGAGGGAGTGATATGGTTCCGCCCCTACTCGTCCACCAGTGTGCCGACCATCATGTCCTTGTCGTGCGGCAGATCGTCGATGATGGTCATCACGGCGTCGTCGATCGGTGTGGCATCGGCCGCACGGTCGTTGATGGTCAGCGCCGCCGCGTACAGCGTATCGTCCGGGAGATCCGACAGCGGATTCAGCAACGCCACCGGAATCCCGGCCCCACGGGCGTCGCCGAGCGCGTCGTCCCAGCCGTCCGCCGTGTCGTCGGCGATGTCGAGACGACTGACGACGATGATCGCCACCTGCCGCTCCGCCATATCCTTCACGCCTTGCTGCGCCGCACGTGCCGGGTCCTCCACCTCGGCGACCGACAGATAGGAGGCCGCCAGACCGGAGTCCTCGAACGCCTGCAACGCCACGCGATCGAAATCTGGCCGGTCGGAGCCGATGAAGCCGATGACCACGTCGCCGCGGTCGAGTCCGTCGAACGCCACGTCGGGTTCCTTCTCCTGCGTATCGCCCACGGCCTTGTCCGGCGGCGTGCACGCGCCCAGCAAGCTCAGGGCCGCGACCGATGCCGCGGCCAGTCCGCCAATACGCCGCAACGGGATTGTCATGGCGTTCATCCTTCCGCCGTTACGTCAGCCCCGCCGCCGGAACAGGGCGACGGTCTCGACGTGATGGGTCATCGGGTAGATGTCGAAGGCGCGGATATCGGCCAACTCGTAGCCAAGGCCGAGCAACGTGCCGGTGTCGCGCGCCAGGCTGGTCGGATCGCAGGCGATGTAGACGATGCCCTGCGGCTCGGCGACGGCGATCTGACGGCAGACCTTCGCGCGCGCGCCGGCGCGGGGCGGATCGAGCACCACGACATCGGGACGGGACAGGTCGTGCGGCACGTGGTGCAACGTGGCGGAGACGTCGCCGCAGCGCGCGTCGACGGCATTGATGCCGATGCGACGCAGGTTGCGCTGCGCGTTGCGCACGGGGGTTTTGCCGCCTTCGACGCTGAGCATGCGCATGCGATCGGCGGCGAGCGTGGCCAACGGCAACGTGAACAGACCGGATCCGGAGTACAGGTCCCACACCGTGGCGGCGGCCGCGCCGTCGAGCACGCCTCGGACCAGCCCCAGCACGTGGTTCGCCAGGGCGACCGGCGCCTGACGATGCATCTGCCAGAAGCCCGCGGCATCCACCATGTACCGGAAATCATGCCCATCGACGGTTACGGTCTCCTCGAGTTCCCGGGATCCATCGCGCAGCGCGCCGTCGACGAGGATGGCGTAATCGTCCGCCATCTGCGCGCCACGGGGCTCGGGGGCGGCGATGCGGATCTGCGAGCCGGGTTCGAAACCGCCATCCCAGACGTGATGGTCGGCGGCGACCTGCAGCAGGGTCTCGCTGGCCAGAGGCATCGTGTCGATCGGCACACGGACGTGGGTGCCGCGGCGGCGCATCGACGGTCGTCCCTGATCGTCGACGATCATCTCGATGCGGGTACGCCAGTTGAGGCCTCCGGTGGCGAGGTCGCACTCCATGCGTTCGATGGGCACGTCCTCGAGCTCGATATGCCCCAGCCGGCTCATCTGTTCGCCGATGGTGATGGCCTTCCAGCGCAGCTGGCCCTCAAGGCTCACATGGACCAGGTCGGCGCCGCCCACGCCGCCGCCCATCGCCAGCGGGCCGGCCAGCGGCCAGGGCGGGGTCACACGGTCTTCGCTCGCCTCGAGGACCTCGACCACCTCGCCGGTCCAATAGCGATCGTCACGGTCGTGCGGCTCGTCGAGCACGATGCGCACGAGTTCGCCGGGCAGCGCGAAACGGACGAACACCACGCGTCCGTCAAGATGGCCGACGCACCGGCCCTGATCGGCATATCGTTCGATGCGGATCGTCGATTCCATGCATCCTGCTCCTGACGCCCGATACGGGCCTTGCGGCCTTGCGGCCTGTACGACTGGTTCATGGCCGGACGGCATCCGCCCCGACGCCGCGTCTACGCGTCCCGCCGTGGCGGCTCCGGTTCGGCGTGCCGTTCCTCCGCCGCGGATTGCATCGCCTTGTGGTGGTGCATCGGCGTGGCGATGATCAGGTAGGAGATCCAGATCATCAGCGCCCAGAACGGGATGCCCATCAGCAGGCGGGCCGTTCCCAGCCAACCGACCTGGTCGGTCAGATACAACGGCACCTGCACCAGCAGCCGCAGTGCGAACACGCCGATCCACAGCGCGGTGATGATCGTGTACGCGCGCCTGAGCGGCTTGTCCCGCATCCAATCGTCCAGCCAGGCCTTGAGGTGTTCGGTGGGCAGCGTGCGGATGAACTCGACCGCCAGACCGAGCGCGGGGACACGGACGATCAGCGAGAGCGACAGCACGACGATATAGAACGCGTTCGTCAGGAATCCGAACATGTAGTAGTTGCGGGCCTCGTGGCTCTGCCACGCCCAGATCAGGCAGATGCCGACCGCCAGCAGACCGCTGGCGGCGCCCACGGCCGATTGACGCTGGATCAGGCGGACGACGACCTGCAGCACCGCCAGCACGGCCGACACGCCAACCGTCAGTTCCAGATTGCTGGTGATGACGAACAGCACCACGAACACCACTCCGGGCAACATCGATTCGATGACGCCGCGCGGTCCGCCGATCGCGTCGATGACGGAGAAATCCTCATCCTCGCCGGCGCTGGCCAGCGAGGCCAGCCCGGTACGTTTCCCTGGTTCTGCCATACGGGTATCCCGATCAGTAGCGTTCCTCCGGCCGGTCGTCCATGGCGACCGGCCGGCTGCCGAGCGATAGGCTCAGCGGACCTCGGAGAACATCGGCCCGCGCGACAGCGTGGTCTCCACCTGCACCTGCTGGTCGGAATCGAACGGCCCCTTCGGCTTGCCGGGGACGTCACGCTTGTCATCGCCCTGTTCGGCGGCTTCGGCGGCCTGTTCGGCGGCACGACGCTGCTTCGGGGTGACCGGCGGGTGCATCGGGATCAGATCGCGGGGCGCCAGCGGTTCGTCGCCGCGCTCCACCACGATATCGGCGAAGAACTTGTTCAGCGCATCGGTTTCGGGCCCCTCGGCCACGGCGGCGCGACCGGAGAACACGCCGCGCAGCATCCACCGGGGACCGTCGATGCCGACCACGCGGGTCATCACGCTGCGGCCGCCCTTGAGCGTGACCGGCAGCATGATCTCGGTGCCGAACACGCCCTCCTTCTCGGTCGCCTTCTCGTTGGCGGCCAGCAGGTCGGCGCGCATGTCGTCCCACAGCCCCATCGTCTTCGGGGCGGCGAATGCCTCGATCTCCAGGCTGGAGGCACCGAAGGTCACCGTGGCGCCCAGCACCTGGCCCGTCTTGCGGTTCGCCTTGATGCGCAGCTGGATGCCCAGCAGGAACGGCAGGTAGTACGATCCCAGATCCAGGTATTCGTCGTAGTCGGGCACGTCCTCGTCGTTCACATCCCACGGGCCGTAGACCTCGCCGCGCCCCTCATACGCCGCCGACGGGGCGGGCGGGAACGCCGGCGTCTGCTCCGGCTGAGTTTCGGCGGCGGACTCGCCCTCTTCGGCCTCGGTCCGGACGGCCCCGAGATCCTCGGCCTCCTTGATCTCCTCGGCCTCCTTGGCTTCGCGCTTCTTCCTGCCGAATCCGAACAGTCCCATAATGCTCCTTTGATAATGGTTTCGTGCTCGTGTGCAACCGTCCTATAGCCTAGCACCCGGATGACATCCGAACCTGAATGCCAGCTGGACCGTCACACGTCATAGGTGATGGTCAGCGGCGCATGGTCGGACCACCGGGCGTCGTAGGTGGGGGCCTTGTCGATGACGAACCCCCGCGCGGTCTGGGCCAGTTCAGGCGTGGCGAACTGGTAGTCGAGCCGCCAGCCGACGTTGTTGTCGAACGCCCTGCCGCGCTGGCTCCACCAGGTGTACGGCCCCTGGATGTCGCCGGCCAGGTCGCGCACCACGTCCACGAATTCGTATTCGTCCAGCCAGCGGTCCACATAGGCGCGCTCCTCGGGCAGGAAGCCCGCATGCGTCTCGTTGGCCTTGGCGTTCTTGATGTCCAGCGGCGTATGCGCGATGTTGAAATCGCCGCACAGCACGGCCTGCCGTCCGCCGGAGGCCGCCTCGTCGCGCAACTGCCCCAAACGGACCAGCATCGTGTCCAGGAACCGGTACTTCTGGGTCATCTTGACCTCGTCATCGCTGTTGCCGGCGTGCACGTACACGCAGGCCACCGTGATCACATACCCCTGCGGCGTGCGCACATCGGCCTCGATCCACCGGCCCGAATCCACGTCCTCATCCAATCCCGGCAAGCCGTAGCGGCGTTCGACCACCGGCAGATCGCTCAACAGCCCGACCCCGGCACGCCCCTTGACCCGGCAGACCTCGTTCATCGCCGACAATTCCCCCTGATCGCCGATCTTGCCCGCCGTGGCGTATTCAAACCCGAATTCCGCGAAGATCGGATCGACCTCCTCCTGCGGGGCACGCACCTCCTGCATGCACCACACATCCGGCGTGTTCGCGCCCGCCCAGGCGGCGATGCCCTTGCGCCGCGCCGCACGGATGCCGTTGACATTCGAAGTCGTGATAGTGATCGTCATACCCCGAACCATACCAGCCGCCCCGCACCGCACCCGGGCACGTCCGCACTGCCCCGGCCGGATGGCCGCCCACCGTTCGTGACCGCGCCGACGGATTGCGCCTTCCGCAACCGGATCCGCCCCGATGGCGGTGTATCATACCGAGTTGGCGCGGGGCATATCGGTATGCGCCCGCACGGTTCCGACATCCATGCACCAATGACGGGAGGGAATATGACGAATCCGACCGCATCCGTGGCGATGACCGCCGAGATGACGCGCGGTTACGCCGAGTCATTCAACGCGGATCGCGCGAATCTGGTGGCCGCCAACGCCTCGGTGTCCGAAGGGATCCTGAAGGCCGCGACCGATTACAAGGGCATGCGCGCCCTGCCACGCGACTTCTCGATCGAGCTCAAGCAGGGGTCGATCACCAACCAGCGCCAGTCCGGCCGCTGCTGGATGTTCGCAGGCCTGAACACGCTGCGCTATGAGCTCATGCACCGCTGGAACCTGGAGGACTTCGAGTTCTCGGAGACCTACCTGTTCTTTTGGGACAAGTTCGAGAAATCGAACGCCTATCTGGAGAACGTGCTGGAAACGCTTGACGAGCCCACCGACAGCCGCCTGTTCCAGAACATCAACGGCAATCCGGCCGGCGACGGCGGCTGGTGGCAGATGTTCGCCGCCTTGGTCGACAAATACGGCCTGATGCCCAAAAGCGCGTTCCCGGAGTCGGCGAACTCCCGCAATTCGACGGCCTTCGAGCAGTACCTCAACACCAAGCTGCGCGAGTTCGCCGCCGAGTTGCGCGACCGCCACGCCGCGGGCGCCACGATTGACGAGCTGCGCGACCTCAAGGTCAGGGACATGGAGACCGTGTACCGCATCTGTGCGATCGCGTTGGGCGAGCCGCCCGCGACATTCGACTTCATCGCCCGCACCAAGGACGGCAAGAACACCGGCAAGGATACGGACGCCGCCGACGCGCCGAAGTCCGGCATCGACGACCGCCCGCAGATCCGCGAGTACGGCATCACCCCGCTCGAGTTCTACAGGAAGTACGTGCCCGTGGACGTCGATGAGTTCGTGACGCTGGTCAACGCTCCGATGGCGCGCACCCCGTTCGGCAAACGATACCGGATCGCCTACACCGAGAACGTCAAGGAAGCCGGTCCGATGGAATTCGTGAACGTGCCGTTGGACACGTTCAGGAAGGCCGCCGCGGACCAGCTCGCCGCCGGCCACCCGATCTGGTTCGCCTGCGACTGCATGCAGTTCTCGCTGCGCGACGAGGGGTATTTCGACTGCGACACCGTGCGTGTGGACCAGCTGTTCGGCACCGAGTTCACGTTCGACAAGGGTCAGGGCCTCGAATACGCCGACTGCCCGAGCAACCATGCGATGACGTTCACCGGCGTGAACATCGCTCCCGATGGCGCGCCTGACCGCTGGAAGATCGAGAACAGCTGGGGCAAGGACAACGGCGACGACGGCTATTACGTGGCCTCGGGCGCCTGGTTCGACCGCTTCGTGACGGAGATCGTCGTCCGCAAGGACTGCCTCGACGACGAGACGCGCGCGCTGCTCGAAACCGAACCGGTGACGCTGGACCCGTGGGCGCCGCTGACGCGGCCGTGCCGTTGAGCCGACACGCCCCGCGTCATATGCGTGTGCCGGCGCGACCATTGCGATCAGGCCGTCGCGGTTCCTGGAGCCGCGACGGCCTGTCCGTACCTTGTTCAGAATGGAACAAGCGAATCCGGATCAGAGATGAGAGGAAAGATGATCCGGATTCGCTCCGTGGAGGCGCCGCAGAAACGCGGCGACCGTCTTATAGGAGCCGCATCATCCTATGGGATCATGCGCTCCGCTCGGTGTCTGCCGCTCAGGCTTCCTTCTGCCAGCCGATGTTCTCGGTGTGCCAGATGCCGCCGTTGCAGTTGTTGAAGCCGGAGGGGCCGAAATTGGCCAGGCCTTTCTTGACTGCTGTGTACGATGGCGGCACATCGGTCGGAATGGTGCCATACTGTTCGAAGGCGGCCTTCTCGGCCTCGTTGAACGCGGCGATGGCCTCGGCGGAGTCCGACATCGTCGACGGCTTCTTGAGCATCGCGTCGATCTCCGGCGTGCCGATGAAGCTGTAGTTCGAATCGGAATCGGAGCCATAGAGCTGGTAGCCGGAGGTGGAGTAACCGTACGGGTCGGAGGCGGACCAGCCCATCCCCAGCACCTCGAAGCTCTTGCTGATCAGGGTCTTGGAGAACTCCGAGCTGTCGAGGTTCACGATCTCGCAGTCCACGCCGATGTCCTTCATCATCTTCTGGTAGGCGTTCGCCATGGCGCTCTGGGTGGCATCATCTCCGAAGTACGTGTAGGAGATCTTGACCGGCTTGCCGTCCTTCTGGTAGTAGCCGTCATCGCCCATCGTGTAGCCGGCGTCCTCCAGCGTCTTCTTGGCGGCGTCCACGTCGTATCCGGAATCCTTCGGCAGGTTGTTCTCATAGCCGTCCTGGAAGACTAGCATGCATTCGGAACCGGGCTGCGGCGAATCGTAATCCGTGCCTTGGTAACGGATCTTGGACCACGTCTTCTGGTCGAAGCCCTGGGTGATGGCCTTGCGCACCGCGATATCCTTGAGTGAATCGGCCGTGCCGTTGTACGTCAGCACATCGGTGGACTTGCTGTAGCCGATGCGGATCTGCACATCATCCATCGAGCGCACGATCTTCAGGTTGTCGGCGGTGCTGGCGCCCACCGCGTCAATCTCGCCGTTATGGAACGCGTTGATGGCTGCGCTGGATTCCATCTGCTTGAACACCACCTTGTCGAGCTTCGGCTTGTCGCCCCACCAGTTCGGGTTCGGGGTGAAGGTGACCTGCGAGTCGTCGAAGGAGTCCACGACGAATGGGCCGGCGGCCCACTCGGTGTGCGGATCGTTGACCCAGCCCTGGGTGAAGGTGTCCGCGTCGGCGGCCTTCGGGTTGACCAGTAGGTTGAACAGACCGGTGTACGGGTAGAACGGGGTTTCGAAGGTCACCACGACCTGCTTGTCGGACTCGCCCTTCTCCACCGAGGCGATCTGGTCGTAACCGGTGGTCATCGGCGGGTTGTAGGCCGAATCCTTGCCGTTCAGCGCGTTCCAGGTGGACTGGAAGGCGGTGTAGTCGATCTCGCTACCGTCGTTCCACTTGGCATCCGGGTTGATGTCGTAGGTCACCACCATCGGGTCCTCGCTGGTGAGCGTGACCTTCGACAGGAAGTCCGGGTTCGGGGTGGCCTTGCCGTCGAACGAGTAGTCCCACAGATGCGGCTGGTAGAACGACCAGAACTCACTCATGTACAACGTGTTGCCGTCGGTGCTGTTGGCGTTCCAGTTCGGGCCAATCTCGGTCGTGGCCAGGGTCAGCGTGCCGCCGTCCTGGATGTTGTCACGCTCCTGCGGGTTGTTATATGCCTTCGACGCGTCCGGAGCGGGCAATGTTCCCGTATAATCCGACGGAACGCCGTCCGCCGGCTGGACGTAGCCGCTCTTGGACGCGGAGGCGTCGCCCGCGCCGTTGCCGCCGCAGCCGGCCAAGGCCATCGAGGCCGCGGCGACCATGGCGATCGTCCACGTCATCGTCTTGCGCATATTCATATTTCGCTCCCCTCATGGTTCGCAGACCATCATGTCCTCCCCGGCATCGGTCGCGCTTGTGGCGCCGCACGATGCCGGGGGCGATTGTGAATCCCCAGATGTACCCCACACTGTTCACAAGGAACAAGTCGAAATCCCAATCTCGCGGTCCACTATAGGTCTTACGTACCGAGATGGGAACGATGTCGTGGTCCTGCTTGTTACGAACACGTTACGCCATGGCGTCGTTTTCCTTGAAACGACTGGGTTTTCGTCAATCCGAACACCGCGGTCGCAATGTGGACGGTTTCGCCGCATACGCGCCTTCGGGCAACGAAAAGGGGCCTGCGCAGCCCATGGTTGCGCAGGCCCCGAAATCAGACCGGAATGGTCACGGGGGCGTAATCCCTATCGGAATCAGGCCTCCTTCTCCCAGCCGATGTCCTCACGGTGCAACGTGATCTGCATGAAGCCGGACGGACCGTAGTTGGCCAGGCCTTCCTTGACGGCCATGTAGATCGGCGGGGTCGAAACCGGGACGGTGCCGTACAGCGCCAGCGAAGCCTTCTCGGCCTCATTGGCAGCGGCGGTGGCCTCGGTCGCGTCCTCAAGCGTGCCCGGAACAGCCCACAGCTCATCGACCTCGTCCGAACCCACATAGGTGAAGTTCGAAGAGGAATCGGAGCCGTACAGCTGGAAACCAGAGGAGCTGTAGCCGAACGGATCAGAGGCGGACCAGCCCATCGGCAGCACCTCGTAGGAACCGCTGACCACGGTGTCGGAGAACTCGGAGTTGTCGAGGTTGATGATCTCGCACTCGACGCCGATGTTCTTCATCATCTGCTGGTAGGCGTTCGCCATAGCGGTCTGGGTGGCGCTGTCACCGAAGTAGGTGTAGGTGATGTGCAGCGTCTCGCCATCCTTCTCGTAGTACTCCTCGCCCATGGTGTAGCCGGCGTCTTCGAGGGTCTTCTTGGCACCCTCGACGTCGAGCTCCTGCACGTCCTCCGGAAGGTTGTTCTCATAGCCTTCCTGGAACGGCTGCAGGATCTCGGAACCCGGACGCTCCGGATCCCAATCCACGCCCTGATAGGCAATCTTGATCCAGGTCTCATAGTCGAAGCCCTGGGAGATGGCCTTGCGCACAGCGATGTCCTTCAGAGCACCAGCGGTGCCGTTGTAGGTGAAGACGTTGGTCTGCATCGAGTAACCGATACGCAGCTGCACGCCCTCCATGCCACGGACGATCTTCAGACGATCGGCCGAAGCCGCACCGCCGCCGGAGGCACGGCCACCGATGGCGTCGATCTCACCGTTCTGGAACGCGTTGATGGCAGCGGAGTCGGCCATCTGACGGAAGACCACGCGATCCAGCTTGGCCGGGTTGCCCCACCAGTTCTCGTTCGGCACGAAGGTGACCTGCGTGTCGTCGAAGGACTCGATGGTGTACGGGCCAGCGGCCCATTCGGTGTGCGGATCATTGACCCAGCCCTGGGTGAACACGTCCGGATCGACCGAGTTCGGGTTCACAAGCTGCTGGAACAGATACTGGTACGGGTAGAACGGGGTCTCGAAGGTCACCACGACCTGCTTGTCGGACTCGCCCTTCTCGACCGAGGCGATGTTCTCATAGCCCATGGTCTGCGGCGGGTTGTAGCGGTCGTCCTTGCCGTTCAGGCAGGTCCAGGTGGACTGGAAGGCGGTGTAGTCAATCGGGGTGCCGTCGTTCCAGGTGGCCTCTTCGTTGATGTCGTAGGTGATGACCAGCGGATCCTCGCTGGTGACCTCAACGTTGGTCAGGTAATCCGGGTTCGGGGTGGCCTCGCCACCAACGCTGTAATCCCACAGGTGCGGCTGGTACCAAGCCCACAGCTCAGCCATGTAAGCGGTGTTGCCGTCGGTGCTGTTGGCGTTCCAGTTCGGGCCGATCTCGGAGATGTCCTGGATCAGCTCGCCGCCGTCCTGGATGTCGTCACGATCGGTCGGGTTGTCGTTGCGCTCGCCCGCGACCGGGGTCGGCAGCGTGCCCTGATAGCTCGAGGGGACACCGTCATCCGGCTGCACGTAGGCTTCGCCATTGCCGTTGTCGTCGGTGTTCGCGTTATTGCCGCCGCAGCCGGACAGAGCCAGGATGCAGGCAGCGAAAGCAGCAGTCACCGCAATCATTGTCTTGCGAGTTTTCACTTATTGTTTCCTCTCGTCTCGAATGTGCCTCGCGGCACTGAAACAGTTCCGATGGTAGTAGGACCGCTGACCAAACCGCGGCGATGATTCACCTATTGGACACATGTTCGTAACACCGACGCAACATCACGGGCCGGAAGCCGGTGCTCCACGCCCGTTTTCGGCAACAAAAAACACCGGATGGGTCCTGAGGATCCATCCGGCGATCACGGAGACGGCGCGGGTCGGCGTTCACTCACCCGCCGTGCCCATAGGTCACGCGAAGTGGCAGGCCGCCATGTGGTCGGCGGCGCCGCCCTTGGCCACCAGTTCCGGCGACTCGCCAAGGCAACGGGCCTGCTGTTCCTTGGTCAGCGTGGAGAACATCGGGCAACGGCCGGCGAACGGACATCCCGAGAAGCTCTCGGACGGGCTCGGCAGTTCGCCTTCCAGCACGATGCGCTGACGGGTGCGCTCGATCTGCGGATCGGGCACCGGCACCGCGGACAGCAGCGCCTTGGTGTACGGGTGCAGCGGCTCCTCGAACACGTCGTGGTTGCTGCCGAGCTCCACGATGCGGCCCAGGTACATGACGGCGATGCGGTTGGAGATGTGCCTGATCACCGACAGGTTGTGAGCCACGAACAGGTAGGCCACGCCCAGCTTGTTCTGCAGGTCCTCCAGCAGGTTGATCACACCCGCCTGGATCGAGACGTCCAGCGCGGAGACCGGTTCGTCGAGCAGCACCAGCTTGGGGTTGACGGCCAGGGCGCGCGCGATGGCGATGCGCTGACGCTGGCCACCGGAGAACTGCGTCGGGAAGCGGTCGACCTGATCTGGGTTGAGCTCCACCAGGGCCATCAGATCGCGGATGCGGTCGTTGATCTCCTGCTTGGACAGGCCCTGCACCTTCAGCGGCTCGGCCAGGATGTCGTAGATCGGCAGACGCGGGTCGAGCGAGCTCATCGGGTCCTGGAAGATGTACTGCACGTTGCTGTGCAGCTCACGCTTGTCCTCGCGGCTCATGCGCTTGGCGATCGGCTTGCCGAGCACGGAGATCTCGCCCGATTCGGGCTGACGGAACTCCATGATCTCCAGCAGCGTGGTGGACTTTCCGGAGCCGGACTCGCCCACCAGGGCCACGGTCTCGCCCTCGCGCACGTCGAGCGTCACATCGTCGACGGCGTGCACCTCGCCGACCTTGCGGCGCAGGAATCCGCCGGCGGTCAGCGGGAACGTCTTCTTCAGATGCTTGACGTCGAGCACGGTCCGGCGCCGCTCGCGCGGGATGCCGTCGAACTTCGACTTCACCGACTCGCCGACGGTGTAGATGTCGCTGAACGTCAGGTTCTGATCGACGATCTCCTTGACGCGGTGGCAGGCGGCCAGTTGGCCCTCACGCCCCTCGACCGGCAGCAGGTCCGGCTCGCCCTGACGGCAGATGTCGGTGGCCAGGGGGCAGCGCGGCGCGAACGGGCAGCCCTTCGGCATGTTCACCAGGTTCATCGGCGCGCCGGGGATCGGCACCAGACGGCTGGACTTCTCACGGTCGGGGCGCGGCACGGCGCCCAGCAGACCCATCGTGTACGGCATGACGGGATTGTGGAACACGGTGTCCACATCGGCCTTCTCGACCGGACGGCCCGCGTACATCACGATGATGTCATCGGCGATGCCGGCGATCACGCCCAGATCGTGGGTGATGAAGATCACGGCGGCGCCGGTCTCCTGCTGCGCACGCTGCAGCACCTCCAGCACCTGGGCCTGGATCGTCACGTCCAGTGCGGTGGTCGGTTCGTCGCAGATGATGATATCCGGGTTGTTGGCGATGGCCATGGCGATGACCACGCGCTGACGCATGCCGCCGGAGAACTGATGCGGATACGACTTGAGCCGTTCCTCGGCGTTCGGGATGCCGACCAGCTTGAGCAGCTCGATCGAACGGGAGACGATCTGCTCCTCGGTCATCTTCGGGTTGTGGATGACCAGGGCCTCCTTGAGCTGCTCGCCGATGGAGAACACCGGGGTCAGCGCGGAGAGCGGGTCCTGGAAGACCATCGCGATGCGGTCGCCGCGCAGGACGCTCATCTCCTTGTCGTTCTTGGTCAGCAGTTCGTCGCCGCGGAACTTGATCGAGCCTTCCACATGGGCGTTCTTGTCGAGCAGACCCATGATGGCCATCGACGTCACGGACTTGCCGGAACCGGACTCGCCCACGATGCCCAGGGTCTTGCCGCGGTACAGGTCGAAGTTCACACCACGCACGGCACGCACGGTGCCGGCCTCGGAGGCGAAGTTGACGCGCAGGTCGCGCACTTCCAGCACAGGCTGCTCGCCATTGGCGGGCGCGGCCGCCACAGTATTCATCGGTTCAGTCATCACTCCGCCTTTCCGGCCGAACGGGAATAGGGATCGATCGCGTCACGCAGACCATCGCCGATCAGCTGCACCGAGAAGGTCAGCAGGATCAGCACGGCCGAGGGGAACAGCAGGATCCACGGGGCGGTGAGCACCGAGGACTGGCCGTTCATCAGCAGCGTACCCAGCGAGGTGTCGGGGGCTTTGATGCCCAGGCCCAGGAAGCTCAGTGCGGTTTCCTGATTGACGGCGCTGACCACGCCCAGCACGGTGTTGATGATGAGCACCGAACCGAGGTTCGGCACCAGGTGGCGCAGGATGATGCGGAAGGAACCGACGCCCATGAACTTGGCCGCACGGATGTAGTCCAGCTCGCGCAGGCTCATGGTCAGCGTGCGGATGACACGAGCGTAGCCGATCCAGCCGAATGCGGTGATGCCGATGGTCAGCCACAGCCATCCGGACGTGCCGGACGAGGAACGCACGATCATGGCCACGAGCAGGAAGGACGGGATGGTCAGCAGCATGTCGAGGATCCACATGCCGACCTTCTCCACCACGCCCTCGAAGAAGGCGATGGCCGTGCCGAGCACGGCGGAGATGATCATGATCAGCGTGGAGGAGATGATGCCGACGAGCAGCGAGCGGCCCAGGCCGCGCACGATCATGGCGTACATATCCGAACCGCCGATGGTGGTGCCCAGCCAATGGTCGGCGCTCGGCGCCGCGGCGAGGGCGGTGAAGTCCGGTTCGTCGTACTTCCAGGGGCAGACCATGGCGCCGAACAGCGCGAACAGGATCAGGATGCACAGCACCACCAGGCCGAACACGGCCGAAGGACGGCGCATGAAGCGGCGGACGTACAGCGTCATGCGTCCGGTGCGCTTGAGGTCCTGGGCGTCCCCGCCCTGGGAGACGGGGTTGACGACGACTGCGGCGGGCGTGCCTTCGGTGGCGACGTCCTGATTCAGACCGAGGTCCTTTTCTTCGGTGGCCATGTCGCTCACGACCGGTCTCCTTCCGCGAGAGGTCCGTTGACGGACCATGTATTCACTGGCAGCATTGCTTGGTTCACTGGATATCACGCACCTTCATCAGTTCAGTCGGATGCGCGGATCGAGCCACGCGGCGAGGATGTCGGCCAGCAGGGCGCCGGCCAGCGTGCACACGCCGCTGAACGCCGCGATGCAGACGGCACCATTGATGTCGTTGTCCTGGATCGTGGTGACGAAGTAGCGGCCCAGACCGTTGATGGCGAACACCGTTTCGGTGATGACCGCGCCGGTGAAGATGCTGGCGATCGAGAACGCGATGTTGGTGGTGGTCGGGATCAGCGAGGTGCGCAACGCGTGCTTGCGGATCGCCTGATTGAGCGTCAGGCCCTTGGCGCGGGCGGTGCGCACATAGTCGGCGTTCATCGTGTCCAGCAGGTAGGTGCGCTGCGTCAGGTGGTAGTTGACGTAGCCGATGCATACCAACACGATCGTCGGCAGGATGATGTGCTGCAGGAAGTCCAATATGGCCAACCCTATGTTCCCGCCCTCATATGAGTGCAGACCCGTGACGTAGAAGATGCGGGTGCCGGTGGCGTTGTTGATCGCGATGGCGCCGAGCACGATGAGCAGGCCGAGGACTGCGGCCGGGGTCACCAGGAAGAGCGTGGAGACGGCGTTCAGCGCGCGGTCCTGCCACTTGTACTGGCGGATGGCGGTGTACACGCCCAGGCTCACGCCGATGATGATGGACAGCACCGTGGAGATGGCCACCAGCTGCACCGACGAGGAGATGCGGGAGGCCACAGCCGGAGCGACCGGTTCCTGATCGGGGGAAAGACCCCAGTTCCACTCGGTGACGATGCCCTTGAGCCAGTTGAAATAACGGACGAGCACCGGGGTCTTGTCGTTGATGTTCGCCAGATCGAGCGAACGATCGATGGACGCCTCCGGCGGACGGGGGTTACGCGACATGTAGTTCGAACGCGGATCCATGAACGCACTTGCCAGGAAGTACGTCATCGAAATGGCGACGAATAGCATGATCACGTAATTCACCAAGCGTCTGATGATGTATTTAATCACTTGCTACTCCCTTATCAGGATGTTCGGCCATGCAAACTCTTCAACATTCTAGTCGTCGAACCGGTGAGCCGAGCCATTTTCATTAGATGCTGTTATATCAAAAGCGCCGGAAGTTCAGACGCCGTTCATGTTCCGAAGACAACGATGGACAAGCCTATGCCGCAGAAGTTCAGGGGTTTGCGCCGGCGACACCGACGAAACGCGCCATCATAGCAAACACGGAATCACCGATGCGGAACTTCCCATATGATGAGACGGAACGGGTTGCTGCAACGTTTAAGCGTCCACATTCCGACACGCATGCGACGTAATGTCCTCTCTACGCGCGGGGGAAGGCCTGGCCATAGCGCTGCTTGAGCTGTTCGATCGAGACGTGGGTGTACCGCTGGGTGGTCTTCAGCGACGCATGCCCCAGCAGCTCCTGGACCTCGCGCAGGTCGGCCCCGCCGTCGAGCAGATGGGTTGCGGCGCTGTGACGCAGCGCATGCGGACCGATGTCGGGCACGCCGGCCGCGCGCGCGGATGCGTGGACCACCTGGCGCACCACGCGCTGGTTCACCCGCCCGCCCCGCGCGCCCAGGAACACGGCCGCCCCCGATGCCTCGTTCTCCAGCACCGGCCGCCCCCGTTCCAGCCAGCGTTCCAGCGCCCGTCCGGCGGGTGCCCCGAACGGCACCACCCGCTGCTTGTTTCCCTTTCCGGTCACCTTCAGCGTGCGGTTGGCGAAGGTGATGTCGCCGCGGTCCAACGCCACCAGTTCGGCCACGCGAATCCCCGTGGCATACAGCAGTTCCAGCATCGCGTCGTCCCGCAGTCCGATGGCGTCGCGCCGCGGGTCGTCGCCGTCGGAGACCAGACGATCCGCCGTCTTATCCAGCAAGCGTTCGGTCTGGGCCTCGTTCAGAATCTCCGGCAGGTGCTCCGGGATCTTCGGCGTCATCAGCGCGGCCGCCGGGTCGGACGGAATCATCCCATGCTCATGGGCCCAGAAGAAGAACCCCCGCACCGCCACCACCCGGCGGGCCATGCTCGAACGCGCGTGGGTGCGGGACTCCCCCGCCATCCACATCCGCAGGTCATCCAGCGTGATCTCCCCCAGCTCGGCCACGCCGCGCCGTTGCATGGCCTCCAGGCACGACCTCACGTCACGCGCGTACGCCGATCGCGTGTTCTCGCTCAGCCCCCGGTTGGCCTTCAGATAGGTCAGATACCCATCCAGTTCGCGTTCGAACCGCATGACGGCCCCTTTCCGTTTCCGCCGTTTCGCCATCCATTCTCGCATGCGGATGCCGCAGCGCCGCGCAGGCCACGGACCGCTGTCCGGACACCGCACGCCGCAGGGCCCACGCACGGCGTAGCATAGGGATATGCCTATACCACGTGAGATTCCGACCGGCGCACGCATCGTGGCGCGCGTGTGCGAAGGCGTCGACCCGTCCGACCACCGCATGAAGTTCCGCGACTACGTCGGCCACGTGCGCTCATGGGACGGGCACACGCTGGAGATGACCCGCGACGCGACCGCCAACGGGTCGCGCCCCGAACAACGGGTGACCATCGACGTCGACTCGATCGTCACCATCAAGCCGGTGCCGGAGCGGCCGTCAGCCCGCCCCTGAGGCCCGCGACCGTCAGCGGATATGCGACAGCTCGCGCACGACGGCGGTGTGCGGCGATCGCAGGCGGATGACGTGTTCCCCGCGGCGCGCCGATTCCATCAATACCGTCTGCCAGCCCTGTTCGGGCAGTTCCAGGACCCGTTCCGGCGCATGGATTCCACCGTGGCCCTGCTCCGCCTTGAAATTCCGGAACGGCTGGCCTTCGGCGAAGAACCGCGCCAACGCGTCCCCGTCCACCGACCCGTCCAAGGCCTCCGACACCGCAAGCAGCCGTAGGGCCACCGAACGCAGCAGCGCGGCCACGTTGGCGCCGTCCTCCTCCACCATGGCGCGGGTCCGGTCAGGATCGGTCAACGCCACCCGTGTCATATCCCGCCAGGAGCCGGCGGCCAGGGCGGCGGCGATGTCACGCTCGGGATTGGCGGCCATCTCGTTGATCAGCGCGGTCGCCACCACATGCGGCATATGGGAGATCAACGCCGCGGCACGGTCATGCGTCAGCTCGTCCACCACGATCATGCGGTTGCCGCACGCCGCGGTGATCATCCCCGCCACGGCCAGGAACCGCCGGTACGACGAGTCCGGCCGCACGGTGACCGCCCACAGGGCGTCGTCGTACAGCGCCGGATCAGCGGCCGACCAACCGGAACGTTCGTTGCCCGCCATCGGATGCGCCCCGATATAACGGTCCCCCAGCCCGGCGGCCTCCACCTGTTCGCGCACCATGCCCTT
Source organism: Bifidobacterium pullorum DSM 20433 (assembly GCF_000771405.1). Lineage (GTDB taxonomy): Bacteria > Actinomycetota > Actinomycetes > Actinomycetales > Bifidobacteriaceae > Bifidobacterium > Bifidobacterium pullorum. Next base: position 231,474 of record NZ_JDUI01000002.1, read on the forward strand.
CACGCTGCCCACATCGGTGAGGGTGGTCCGTTCATCCAGCGCATCGGCCAGCGCGGCAAGCGTCTCCGGCATCGCCCTGAGCGGGTTGCACAGCACCAGCACATCCGGCCGTTCGGCGGCGAGCGCTTCGATGGACGGCAGGCAGCGTATGCCCCGGGCTTCGGCATCCGCATACGGACGCGTCGTATGGTTCCAGGCCAGCACGTCGCATCCGGCGTCGTGGAGGCGGCAGGCCAGCGACCCTCCGATCAGCCCCAAACCGACGATGCCGATGCGCCGCGGCGCGACATTGAGCGTTTCCGTGTGCTCCCCTACCACAGCAGTTCCCTTCTCATCGCATCCATCCGGTCCGTGTCGGCGGCGTGCAGCGTCCCCTCCCCGACATGCACCCCGCCCTGCGGCAGCATCCAGGCGTCGACCGGCGGGTTCGGCCGTTCGCGGCGCGGGTAGACGGCCAGCGTCTTGACCCAGTCGCCATGGTCGACGATCTGTTCGAGCACCGCGCGGAACCGCGGCTGCCACGGGGCGGCGTCCAGCGTGACAATGAAGCTGTACGTGCCGTCATGCCCCTTGATCGGACGGGAGATGAAGCTCGTCATATTCAACCCGGCGTCGCGCACCACGTCCAGCAGGTTGGCCAGCACGCCGGGGCCGGTGCTCAGCGGGATGAACGTGACGATCGTCTCGAATTCATCCACGCCGTCCGTCCGGGCCCGTTCCAGCAGCGCGCGGGCCTCGTCGCGCGGCGCCAGCACCAGGAATTCGGTGTGCGCGCCGGAATAGTCCTGCACCGAGCTCGCCACCGTGGTCAGCCCGTACAGCGAGCCGCAGATCGACGGGCCGAGGGCCACCTGTCCGGTCTCAAGGTCACGGCAGGCGGCGGCATTCGAGGATGCGGGCACGGCGGTCAGATGGTGCTCGGCGATGAACCCCTTGCACTGGGCCAAACCGTGGGGGTGCGCACTGACCTGCGCCCCGTCGGGCTCGATCTGCGGGCCGCGGGTGAACGCGTCGAAGGCGATGTCGACCACGATGCGCGCGAAACCGACGGCGTCGTGCGAATCGATGAGCAGGTCGAGATTCGGGACCACGTACCCTTCGACATTGTTCTCCCAGGCCACCACGCCCCACGCCTCGCCGCGTTCGACGGCGGCCATGATCGTCGGCACGTCGGACACCGCGATCAGCTGCGGGGCCTGACCGGCACCGAGGGGACCGCCGGACAGCAGCTGCGCCGCACCCGCCGCGGCCTGATGGGTGAATGATCCCTGCGGTCCCAGATAGTACAACGGTTTCACGGCCGCTCCCCCTCGCCGTCGTCGCTGCCATCGGCGGCGAACGTCTCGGCGACGTCCACGGTCTCCGGCCCCGGAGCCAGACGATCCGGCACCATGAACCACCGTGCCGGCAGGAACAGCATGACCACCTGCAGGACGATCACGCCGTAGATCCAAATCACGCCGGCGCGCTGGCAGAAGAATGGCACCTCGCCGCTGAATCCGATCGGAACCAGCGCATCGCCGCCCGGACCATAGCCGGTCAGCATCCATACGGCCGCCGAGGAGGCGATCAGGTGGAATCCCAGGCCCACCGCATTGCTGCGCGCACGGGCGCACCAGGTGGAGATGCCCAGAAGCAGGAACGCCAGCAGCAGGCCGTAGGGGATGTTCTGTGCCGCGCCCATGCGATGGGCCAGCGTACCGATGACGCCGACGGCAACACCCGAGGCGATGGTGATCAGGATGCGTAATGCGTACGGCTGGCGGTGACTCCACGGCTGCAGGGCCGGATCCGACCGCCGCCGGGATGGAGTGGAGATGGAGGTCATGCGTTCCAGTATAGGTGTGCCGCCGGTTGAATCCGGCGGCACGGTCACTACTTGGCGTTGGCCTGGTTGTTCTGGCGGCGCTGCTTGGCGCGCCACTTGTACCAGTCCTCGCGCCCGAGGATGATCTTGCGCACGCGGATGGACTCCGGGGTCACCTCCACGCACTCGTCCTCGTTCGCGAAGTCCAGCGCCTCCTCAAGGCTCATCTTGATCGGCGGGGTGAGCGTCTCCAGCACGTCGGCGGTGGAGGAACGCATGTTGGTCATATGCTTGGCGAGCGTGATGTTCACGTCCAGCTCGTCCGGCTTGTTGTTCACGCCGACGACCTGACCCTCGTACACCGGGGACTGCGGGTCCACGAAGAAGTTGCCGCGGGCCTGCAGACGCTGCATCGCATACGGGGTGGCCACGCCCTTGCGGTCGCAGACCATCGAGCCGTTCTGACGGGTCACGATCTGGCCCGCCCACGGCGCGTAGCCGGCGGAGATCGACGAGGCGATGCCGGTGCCGCGCGTGGAGGACAGCAGCGTGGTCCGGAAGCCGATCAGGCCACGGCTCGGCACGGTGAACTGCAGACGCACCCAGCCGGAACCGTGGTTGGACATCGACTCCATACGGCCCTTGCGCTCGGCCATCAGCTGGGTGACGGTGCCCATGTACTCCTCGGGCACGTCGATGGTCGTGTTCTCCATCGGTTCGCAGATCTGGCCGTCGATGGTCTTGGTGACCACCTGCGGACGGCCGACGGTCAGCTCGTAGCCCTCACGACGCATCTGCTCGGCGAGCACGGCCAGAGCGAGTTCGCCGCGGCCCTGCACCTCCCAAGCGTCCGGACGCTCGGTGGGCAGCACGCGGATCGACACGTTGCCGATGAGCTCGCGGTCCAGACGGTCCTTGATCATGCGGGCGGTGAGCTTGTGGTCCTTGCCCTCGGTGCCGGCGAGCGGCGAATCGTTGATGCCGAAGGTCATCGAGATGGCCGGCTCGTCCACATGGATGAGCGGCAGCGGCTTCGGGTCGGACGGATCGACGATGGTCTCGCCGATCATGATGTCGTTGACGCCGGCGATGGCCACGATGTCGCCGGGGCCGGCCTGTTCCACCGGGAAGCGGTCCAGACCCTTGGTGCGCAGGATCTCGGTGAGCTTGAAGTTCTCGATCGAGCCGTCGACGCGGCTCAGGCCGTACTGCTTGCCCTTGACGAGCGTGCCGTTGTAGATGCGGACCAGACCCAGTCGGCCCAGGTAGTCCGAGGCATCGATGTTGGTCACATGGGCCTGCAGCGGGGCGCCCTCCTCGTATTCGGGTGCGGGGATGTTCGAGATGATCGAATCGAACAGCGGCTCCAGGTTGTCGTTGTCCGGCAGCCCGCCGTTCTCCGGCTGGTTCGTGGAGGCGTAGCCCGCCTTGGCGGCGCAGTAGATCACCGGCAGGTCCAGCAGCGAGTCGAGGTCCAGGTCCACGCCCTCCTCGATCACGTCCTGGGCCAGGCCGAGCAGCAGGTCGGTGGCCTCGCCCACGACCTCCTCGATGCGGGCGTCCGGACGGTCCACCTTGTTCACGCACAGGATCACCGGCAGCTTGGCCTCCAGGGCCTTGCGCAGCACGAAGCGGGTCTGCGGCAGCGGGCCCTCCGAGGCGTCGACGAGCAGCACCACGCCGTCGACCATCGAGATGCCGCGCTCGACCTCGCCGCCGAAGTCGGCGTGGCCGGGGGTGTCGATGACGTTGATCGTGATGCCTTCGGGATGGCCGTACTTCTCGGCGAGCGGGCCGGTGTACTGCACCGCCGTGTTCTTCGCCAGGATGGTGATGCCCTTCTCGCGCTCCAGATCGTTGGAATCCATCACGCGGTCGGGGACCTCCTCGCGCTCGGAGAACACGTGCGACTGCTGGAGCATCGCGTTCACCAGCGTGGTCTTGCCGTGATCGACGTGCGCCACGATCGCCACATTTCGAATATCGCCACGAACTGCCATCAAAACCTCTCTTACCTGATTTCAGTTGCGTTCCTTCGGTACCGGACCGTTCGGCAAACCCCAGTACGTCCACACAAACCGAGCCAAGTGTAGCGGGATTGCTTGACAGCTCCGCCCCCGAGGCTCACTCGGTGCGCAACGCGGTGGCCGGATCCTGCCTGGCGGCCTTCTTCGAGGGGATGATGCCGCCGATCAGCGTGAGCACCACGCTCAGGACGACCAGCGCCACGGCTCCGGGCACCGGCAGCACGCCGCTGACCTCGTTCGTGCCCATGAAGTGATGCAGGATGGCGTTGCCCGGAATGAGCAGCAGCAGCGTCACGCCCACGCCGATCAGGCCGGAGCACAGGCCGATCATGCCGGTTTCGGCGTTGAACACCGAGGAGACGTTGTGCTTCGAGGCGCCCATGGCGCGCAGGATGCCGATCTCCTTGGTGCGTTCCAGCACCGAGATGTAGGTGATGATGCCGATCATGATCGAGGAGACGACCAGGGAGACCGCCACGAACGCGATCAGCACGTAGGTGATGACGTTGACGATGGTGGTCACCGAGCTCATCAGCGCGCCCACGTAGTCCACGTAGGTGATCTGGTCCTGTTCGGAGGCGTCGGCGTTGTACTGGTCGATGGCGTCCGAGACCCCGTCCTTGTCCTCGAAGCTGTCGCAGTAGATCCGGATCGAGCTCGGGGCGTCCCGGCTGATCACGCCGAAGGCGGAGAGGTTGTCGTCGTAATCGCCGGTGGAGACGTACTCGTCGTAGATGTGGATGAAGGTCGCGTCATCGGCCGTGGCCAGATAGGCGTCGAGCTGCTGGGCCAGCATCTCCTCGCTGGCCGCCGCGCCGTCCGTCGCCCCCGCGGCGCCCATGTCCATGCCGGCCTGCGCCGCCTCGGTCATCAGACCGGCCGCCAGCTGCGCCTTCTGTGTCACGCCGAGGCCGGCGACGTAGAGGCGGGCGTCGGCGACCTTGGTCGCGTCATCGGAGGGAGAGAACGTCATGCCGTTGAGCACGTTCACGCCCTGGTTCGCCTGCTGGTCGGTGACCACCGGGCTGGAGGCCGTGTGGTCGATCAGATAGTCGGTCAGGGCGTGCGTGTAGCCGACCGAGCCGTCGATGTTCGCCGCGTCGGCATCCTGAACGGGACGGACGACGCCGACGATCCTCAACGGCATCGCCGTGCCGTTGTCGACCAGCTCCGCCATCCGTTCGGCGTCGTCGCCGACATACGAGTACAGTCCGTCGTCGCCGCGCACATACTGGTCGCACGCGGGGATCAGGTACAGCTGCTGGTTCAGCACCTGGTCGTAGTCGATCCTGATCGTCTGCTCGTCGATCTTCTCGCCGTCGTCCAGCCGCTTCATCAGGTCGTCGTAGTCGGACGCCGGCAGCAGGCCCAGCTCGTACAGCGTGCTCAGCGGGATCTCGTTGTTCTGGTCGGCGACCAGCACCACCTCGTCCCGGGCCTCGGGCCAGGCGCCGCGGACGACCTTGTAGTTGTCGGTCACCACCGGGCTGATCAGTTCGCCGTCGCCTTCGCCGGGCATGATCTCTCCGAAGGCCGAGGGCGCGGCGTTCTCATCGGTGTCGCCGGTGACCATCGACATCTGCATGGCCGTCACGTCCGACATGCTGGTCATCGACCCGCTCTTCGTGGCCATCATCGAGGACATGGAGCCGGAATCGCCGCCGAACGTCACGCCGTCGGCGTCGACCAAGGTGCCGTCCGGATCGCGGCTGACCACCGAGAACTTGACGTCATAGGAGTAGCGGATGCCGTTGGAGCCCACGTACTGCTGGATCTCGCTGTCCGGATCGTCCAGGTACCGCTTGAACGCGGTCAGGTTGTTCTCGGCGATGCTGCTGGTCAGCGTGGAGGCCTGCGTGAAGCTGGAATCGTCGGCGTACACGGCGTCGCGGTCGTGCTCGTCGGTACGCTCGCCGTCCGCATTGGCCGCGCTCTGCTCCAACAGGGACTGCAGATCCCAGCTCTTGGCGTCGATGGAGATCGGGTAGGCGGTCATCGTGTCCCGCTGGATGGCCGTGATGTAGTTGTTCACGCCCGTGGACACCGACAGGATCAGCGCGATGCCGATGATGCCGATTGAGCCGGCGAAGGAGGTGAGCACGGTGCGCGCCATCTTGGTCTTGAGGTTGTTGAAGCTCAGGGCCACCGCGGTGCCGAACGACATCGAGGATCGGCCCATCGTGCGGTGCACGGCCGGGGCCGATTCGGTCTCGTCGATGACGTACGGGTCTGAATCGTCGAGGATGCGGCCGTCGCGCAGGTTGACGATGCGCGTGGCGTACTGGTCGGCGAGTTCCGGATTGTGCGTGACCATGACGACCAGACGGTCCCGGGCCACCTCCTTGAGCAGTTCCATGATCTGCACGGAGGTGTCGGAGTCCAACGCACCGGTCGGTTCGTCGGCCAGCACGATGTCCGGATCGTTAACCAGCGCGCGGGCGATGGCCACGCGCTGCATCTGGCCGCCCGACAACTGGTTCGGCTTCTTGTGCACATGGGCGCCCAGCCCCACCTGCGCCAGGGCACGGCGGGCACGTTGCCGGCGCTGCGCCTTGGGGACGCCCGAGATGGTCAGCGCCAGCTCCACGTTGGCCAGGATGCTCTGGTGCGGGATGAGGTTGTAGCTTTGGAACACGAAGCCGATGGTGTGGTTGCGGTAGGAGTCCCAATCGCGGTCGCGGTACTGCCTGGTCGAGGTGCCGTTGATGACCAGGTCGCCGGAATCATACCGGTCCAGGCCGCCGATGATGTTGAGCAGCGTGGTCTTGCCCGATCCCGAGGGACCGAGGATGGCCACGAACTCGTTGTCGCGCAGGTTCAGCGTGACGCCGTCCAGCGCCTTCTGTACGAAATCGCCGGTTTTGTACTGCTTGTGGATGTCCTTGATCTGCAGCACCACGGTTGACTCCTCCGTTTCGGTATCCAATCTCAGGTAGGTTCGCAGCCTACACTACACCCAGAATACTGAACACCGTAAACTATTTTTCCGGCGGCGTCAGTCCTCCAGTTCGAGACCCTTGCGTTCGGGCAGGCACAACGCCGACACGCAGCCCAGCACGAACGCGATCGCGAAGATCACGAAGGCCGCCGTCTTGTTGCCCCCGGACAGCGTCAGGAACCACGGCACAAGCAGCGGCGCCACGATCGCGGCCACACGGCCCACCGCCGCCGCGGCGCCCGATGCCGCGCCGCGCAGACGCGTCGGATAGATCTCCGGCGTCACCGCATACAGCACGCCCCACGCCCCCAGGTTCGAGGCCGACAGCAGCATGCCGAAGCCGATCACCGCGGCCACCGAGCCGGCCTGCGAGAACGCAAAGGCGGCCACGGCGGACACCGCCAGGAACACGCTCAGCGTGCGGCGGCGTCCCCAGACCTCCACCAGCCAGGCGGCGAGGAAGTAGCCGGGCAGCTGCGCCAGCGAGATGATCAGCGTATAGCCGAACGAGCTGGTCAGTGAGCCGAACTGTTCGGCCAGCAGACTCGGCATCCAGGTGAACGCGCCGTAGTAGGAGAAATTCACGAAGAACCAGGTCAGCCAGATCGCTGCGGTGCGGGCGATATACCTGCGGCCGAACAGTTCGCGCGTCCGGATGGCCGGCAGCGGCTCGGCCTTCGGGCTGGCGACGGGGGCCACTCCGGAGGCCTGCTCGAAGTAGCGCACCGCCTGCTCGGCCTCGTCCTCACGACCCTTGGACTCCAGGAAACGCACCGATTCGGGGATGTGGGCGCGGGTCACGATGGCGTACAGCAGCGGCAGCGCGCCGATGAGCAGCGCCCAGCGCCATCCCCAGTCGCCGGTGTTCGGGATGACGAACGCGCCGATGGCCGCCGCGATGATCCAGCCGACGGCCCAGAACGATTCCAGCAGCACCGTCATCCGCCCGCGATGCTGCGTGGGCGAGAATTCCGACACCAGCGTGGAGGCCACCGGCAGTTCGGCACCCAACCCCAGGCCGATGACGAACCGCGCGACCAGCAGAGCCATCAGCGTCCAGGAGAAGGCCATACCGGCGTTCGCCAGGCCGAAGATCACCAGTGTGGCGGTGAACACGGTCTTGCGCCCGACATGGTCGGCGATGTAGCCGCCCAAAGCCGCGCCGATGGCCATGCCGACGAATCCGATCGACAGCACCCAGGATTTCTCGGTGGCGTTCAGATTGAAATGCGGGTCGGCGGCGATGGCCGCCACGACGAACGAGACCAGCCCCACATCCATCGCGTCGAACGCCCAGCCGATGCCCGAGGCCACCAGCAGCTTGCGGTGCGCCTTGTTGAACGGCAGGCGGTCCAGCCGCTCGTTCCTGCTCAACGCGCGGCCGGCCTGCGCCGTACCCTGCGCCGTCGTATCAGTCATATTCCTCTCCTTGAATCCATGAATCGGGCCGCCGACGGTTCGGCCTCCGGCGGCCCGTGATTCCGCCGCGGTCACGCCGCGGGACGTTCCAGTGGCGACATGGCCTCCCGCATCAGCACATCGCGGTCGGCCGGCGGCTGCTCCCCCTGCCGTTCCCGCGACCGGTTGAGCGACGCCAACCGCCGCTGCACCACGCCGTAGGGCGATGCGCCATCCGGCTCGCCGGGGGCGTACCGGTAGACGGCGGCCGGACGATGCCGGCCTTCCCGCCGCTGCTCGCCGGTCTCCTCCAGACGTCCGGTGGCGAGCATGCGGCGGCGGAAGTTCGCCAGATCGATATGCTCGCCGGCCACCGCCTCGTATACGTCATGCAACTGGTTGAGGGTGAAGGTCTCCCCCACCAACCTGGTGACGACGGCCGGCTCGTCGATGCGGGTGCGCAGCCGGCGCAGGGCGTAGGCGATGATGTTCCGGTGGTCGAAGGCGAGTTCGGGCAGGGCGTCCGCAGGGAACCACCGCACGTTCCGCTCAACGGCGAAGTCGGCCGTCTCCTCCCGCCCCACCAGCGCCCAGTACGCGATGGACACCATCGGCAGCCCGCCCTGCGAGCGCGCCGGATCCCCGAAGGTATACAGCTGTTCGAGATACCGAGGATGCAGATCGGTGGTGTCGGCCAGCGCGCGGTACGCCGACTGTTCCAGGGATTGGTCGGCGCGCAGGCCGCCGCCGGGCAGCGCCCATCGGCCCAGGAACGGCTGGCGGACGCGCCGGACCAGCGGCAGCCAGAGCCGGCTTCCGGACGGGCTGGGCGCCAACGCCAGGATGACGACGGTGACGCCGACCTGCGGCGGCTGCAACCGCCGTTCCGTCACGTTGCCGATGCCCATGCCCGCACCTCCCGCGTCTGCGATCCATTGCCCACAGGCACGAGCATACTACTTTTAGTCACGATGACTATAACTGGGTGTCGGCAGACGAGACGCTACCCCTCCAGAACCTCCCCCACCGAATCCGGAAGGAACGGCGCCAGCTCCGGTAACTGCTCCAAGGACGCCAACCCCATCTTCTCCAGGAACAGCGCGGAGGTCACCAGCAGCGCGGCGCGGGACTCCGGCTCCACCCCCTCCTCGCGCACCAGGCCGCGGACGATCAGCGCCCGGACCACGCCGTCCGAGTTGACGCCGCGGATCGCCGCGACCTGCGCACGCGTGACCGGCTGACGGTACGCGATGATCGCCAGCGCCTCCAACGCCGCCTGCGACAGGCGCGCGGTCTGCCCGTCGGTCACGAACGCCGACGCCACCGGTTCGAACACCGCGCGACTGGAGAACTGCCATCCCCGGGCGGTACGGCGCAGCTCGAACCCCCTGGGGGCGCGCCCGGAGGCGTCCGATCCGTCATAGTCGCGCCGCAACGCCTCCAGCGCCGCGGTCACCCGCTCCTCGTCCACCGCCAGCACCCGCGCCAGATCGGCGGCCTGCTGGGGCTGGTCGCAGACCATCAGCACCGCCTCCAGACATGCCGGCAGGCCACCGGGGAATCCGTCGACGTCGAAGTCCACGTATTCGGGGCGAGCCGCCCCGACCGTCCGCTCGTTCTGATCCATCACAGCCGCCTCCCGCTGTATCCGATTGTCATGCGAAATCCCGTTCGTCGATCGCGGTGTCCGTCTCCTCCGCGCCGGCCACCCACCGCAGGTGCAGGGTCTCATAGGGACCGGCCTGTTTGAACTGCAGCACGCCCTGCTTGAAGAACGCCAGCACCGCCAGGAACCTGGCCACCACCTCAATGGTGGCGGACGCATCCGCCGTCAGCTCGGCGAAGGTCATCGACCCTCCGCCCGGCAGGGCGCGCAGCCGGTCCCGCACCAGCATGGATTGGGCGCGCAGGTCCACCATCGGCATATGCAGCTGATGCACCGACACCTCGCTGGCCGGCGCGTTGGCGAACGCCTGCGCGGCCAGCCGGGCCAGGTCCTCGGGGGTCAGCGTCCAGACCAGCTCAGGCAGCAGGGCCGACATGCCCGCGTCCATCACCGCCGGATGCGGGAACCGGCCCGAATTCGCCGCCAGACGCGCACGGAAGTCGTCGGCGGCCTGCTTGAACGCGCGGTACTGCAGCAGCCTAGCGAACAGCAGATCACGCTCGCGCAGCGCCTCCATGCTGCGCTCGTCGCGCCCGCCGTCCTCGTCGCCGGGCAGCAGCGCGGCGCTTTTGGCCTCCACCAGCACCGAGGCCACGTCGATGAACGAACTTGCCGCCTCCATGTTGCGGGACACGTCCATGCCCCGCACATACTCCAGGAACTCCTCGGTGATCGCGGACAGGGAAACCTCGGTCAGTTCCAGACGATTATTGGCGATCATGCCCAACAGCACGTCGAACGGACCGGAATACACGTCCAGGCTGACGGCGAATCCGGAATCGACGGGAGGATCATCCTCCTGCCGCGATCGGAGCCCGGACCACTCCACCATGTCCATGCCGCCGGTCAGGGCACGATGCCCTTGGCGATCAGTTCGCGGGCCACCTCGCGGTATTCCTTGGCCGTCTTGTGCCCGGGGGCGTAGATGGTGATCGGCGCGGCCGCCACCGTGGCATCCGGCAACTTGATGGACCGGGAGATGACCGAATGGAACACCTTGCCCTGGAACGCCTCGTAGATGCGCTGCAGCACCTCCTCGCAGTGCAGCGTGCGCGTGAACATGGTGACCAGCACGCCGTACACCTCCAGGCGCGGGTTGATGCGCGACTGCACCTTCTCGATCGACTGCATCAGCAACGCCACGCCACGCAGCGCGAAGAACTCGGCGGCCACGGGGATGATCACGCCGTCGGCGGCGGTCAGGGCGTTCACGGTCAGCAGGCCCAGCGACGGCTGGCAATCGATGATGATCAGATCGTACTCGTCACGCACCTTGCGCAGCACGCTGGCCAGCACCTGCTCACGCCCCACCTCGGTGACCAGCTGCACCTCGGCGGCGGACAGGTCGATGTTGGCCGGCATGATGTCGATGTTCTCGAAATCGGTGGGATGGATGACCTCATGCGGGTCCACGGACATATCGAACAACGCCGTGTACACCGTGTTCTCCACGGCGTTCGCGTTGATGCCCAGACCCACCGTGGCCGCACCCTGCGGATCGAAGTCCACGATGAGCACGCGACGGCCGTACTGACTCAATGCGCCCGCGATGTTGATCGAGCTGGTGGTCTTGCCGACGCCGCCCTTCTGGTTGCACATCGCGATGACCCGCGCCGGCCCGTGCTGGTGCAGCGGTTCGGGCGCGGGGAACGTCTCATATTCACGTCCAAGCAGATCCGTAGGCATATCCCTCACCTTATCAACATTCACGCGCCCTTCGGAACCGGTTCCGGTGGACGTCGGCGCGTCGTCCACCACAGGCGCGGCATAGGTGCCACCGATCGGCAGCAGCCCCTGACGGAACCGACGCTCCGGATCCCCGTCATGCCACGGGCCCGCGCCGCCGCCACGTGACCGTGCCGCGTCCATACCGTCTCCATTCCCTACCGCCGCGGCCGGACGGCGCGGCACTGGCTGAAGTCGTCCCGATAGCTATCGTATCGCGAAACGACTCGCCGACGGGTGCAGGCGCGGCCGCGCGCCGCCCGCATCCGGGTACCCCAGGCAGGACAACGGCTATCGCGCGCGCGGATGAGCGGTCAGATACGTCTCGATCAGCGCCTCCGGGCTGACATGGGTGTAGATCTGCGTGGTGGTGACCGACGCATGCCCCAGCAGCTCCTGCACCGTGCGTACATCGGCGCCGCCCTGGATCAGATGCGTGGCGAAGGAGTGCCGCAACGTATGCGGATGCAGCGGCTTGGCGATATGCGCCCGCCCCCCTGCGGTCCGCACCACCTCCCAGACCGACTGGCGGGACAGGCGGCGTCCGCGTTTGTTCAGGAACAGGGCCCGCAGCTCCGGCTGCCCGGAGGTCCGGCGCCGCTCAAGCACCGGACGGGCCGCGTCCAGATACCGGCGCAGCGCCTCGCAGGCGTAGCGGCCCACCGGTACCAGCCGTTGCTTGCCCCCCTTGCCGGTCAGCCGGATCACCCGTTCATCGAAGTCCACGTCGTCCAGGTCGGCGCCCACAGCCTCCGAGACGCGCGCGCCGGTGGCGTACATGAGCTCCAGCAGCGCCTTGTCGCGCAGCAGCACGGCGTTCTCGAGGCCGTATCCATCCGGGGCATGCGGATCCGGCTGCGGCACCGCGTCAAGCAGGCGGGCCACCTCGTCCACGGTCAGCACGTCCGGCAGCACCGACGCCCCCTTGGGGGCCTTGACCGCGGCGGAGACATCGTCGGACACGACGTGCTGCGCCAGGGCGAACCGATGGAAGGCGTGGATGCTCGCCAGGCGGCGCGCCTTGCTGCGCGCGCTCTCCCCCGCGGCATCGAGGGCCGCGACGTACTCCTCCACATCGCGCCGCGCGATATCCTCCGGGGTTCGCACCCCGCGGTTCTCCAGCCAGTCGACATACCGTCTGAGGTCGGAGGCGTAGGCGTCCACCGTCGCGGACGCCAATCCCCGTTCGATGCCGATATGGGCCAGGAACTGGTCGAACACCAAGGCGAATCGCGGCTCCACGGCGCTCCTTCCGATACGCGAGAACCCCGCGCAGGGCGGGGTTCTCAATTCACGAATGAACCGTGCGGGAATCAGGCCTCGACCGGGGCGTTGACATCCGCCGGCAGGGCGTTCTTGGCCTCGGCGACGATGGCCTTGAAGGTCTCCGGATCGGAGACGGCCAGCTCGGCGAGCGCGCGACGGTCAAGCTCGATGCCGGCCAGACGCAGACCCTGGATGAAGCGGTTGTAGGTGATGCCTTCGGCGCGGACCGCGGCGTTGATGCGCTGGATCCACAGCTTGCGGAAGTCGCCCTTGCGAGCCTTGCGGTCGCGGTAGTTGTAGGTAAAGGAGTGCAGCAGCTGCTCCTTGGCCTTGCGGTACAGACGGGAGCGCTGGCCGCGGTAGCCCGAGGCCCTCTCGAGAACGACGCGACGCTTCTTGTGGGCGTTCACTGCGCGCTTGACACGTGCCATATTCTATTCCTCAGCTTTCTGTTGACGTCTTGTTCGATCTCGAAGCGGCTCACATACCGAGCAGGTTCTTCATCTTCTTGACCTGGTTCGGAGCCATGACCTCGTCGGCGGACAGCGCACGACGCTTGCGGGCCGACTTGTGCTCCAGGTTGTGGCGCATGCCGCTGCCAACATGCATCAGCTTGCCCTTGCCGGTGACGCGGACGCGCTTGGACGCGGCGGAATTAGTTTTCATCTTCGGCATTGCTGCCCTCCTTGGTTGTGTTGTTCTTCGCGGAAGTCTTCGGTTGCGCGTCGTGCCCGTTCACCGCGGCCTTGGCTTCCGCCGCGGCCTGGGCCTGGGCCTCCTGCTTGGCGGCCAGGCGGGCGGCCTGACGGGCCTGACGTTCGGCGCGGGATTCCGCACCGCGACGACGCTGCTCGGACTGCGTGTGCACCTTCTTGCCCTTCGGGGCCAACGTCATGATGATGTTGCGCCCCTCCTGCTTCGGAGCGGACTCGATGCTGCCGTACTCCTCCACATCGGCGGCCAGACGCTGCAGCATCTCGACGCCGCCGATCGGGCGGGACTGCTCGCGGCCGCGCAGCATGATGGTGACCTTGACCTTGTCGCCGCCGTTCAGGAAGCGGACGACGTGGCCCTTCTTGACCTCAAAGTCATGGTCGTCGATCTTCAGGCGGAAACGGATCTCCTTGATCTCCGCCGTGTTCTGGTTACGGCGGGCCTCGCGGGCCTTGATCTTCTCGTTGTACTTGAACTTGCCGTAATCGATGAGCTTGGCGACCGGAGGCTTCGCGTTGGGCGCCACCTCGACGAGATCGAGGTTCGCTTCCTTGGCCAGGTTGAGTGCGACGGAGGTCGCGATGACCCCCACCTGCTCGCCGTTCGGGCCGATCAGGCGCACCTGGGAGACGCGAATCTCGTCGTTAATGCGTGGTTCGTCGCTGATGATGACTCCAATCCTCGGTATTCCTCACGGGGCCCATCGTTCGGCTCGCGCGCGGAATCGGATCAGGGCATGGTGCCATCGCGCTCGGCGATGCGCAAGGTTTGGACGGCGTATGGATGCCATCGCATGCGGACGGCGTCCCGCCGCCAGGCTGATGCCTTGAACCCGAAACCACGGCAGGCTTCCAGGTGGGGTCTCCCCGCTTTCTTGATTTCTCAAGCCTTGGTTAGTGTACCACATGCCCGGACGGGGCGTGTCGCAGGCCGCGATCCCTACGATCGCGGCCCAGCGGGCATGCGGTGTCAGGCGGTCAGGTCGACCAGCTCCGGCTTCGAGCCGTCGTGGTTGAAGTACACGTCGTACCAGGTCAGGAACGTGAACACGGTCCAGATCTTGCGACGGTCGTCGGTCGCACCGGCGTAGTTGTCGTCGAGCATCTTGAGCAGCGCGTCCTGGTCGAAGAAGCGGGACACCCATTCCTGCTCGAACAGCGAGCGGACGTGGCGGTAGTACTTCTCCTGACGCAGCCAGACCTTGATCGGCACGGGGAATCCCAGCTTCTCGCGGTCGTACCACTCCTTGGGCAGGTGGCGGGCGGCGGCCTGGCGGAACGCGAACTTGGTGTTCTCGTCGGTGATCAGGTATTTGGTCGGCACCTGCTCGGCCACGGCCATCAGTTCCTTGTCCAGCAGCGGCACGCGCAGCTCCAGCGAGTGGGCCATCGTCAGCTTGTCGGCCTTGAGCAGGATGTCGCCGGGCATCCACTGGTGCATGTCCAGATACTGCTTCTTCTTCAGCTCCGACATGCCCTTGCCGCGAACGCGCTGGTAGATGCGTCCGACGATGCCGGCGACGGACGGTCCCTGGCGGAATTCCGGCTGCAGCAGCTTGACGGCCTCGGCCTCGTCGAACACCTTGGCCTGGCCGATGAAGCTCTCCTCGGCCGGCGCGAGGTTGGCGTACAGGTGCCATGCGCCGTGGAAGTTCTTGCCCTTGCAGAACCGTGCGATGGCGTGGCGCATACCTTGGGGCAGGTGGGTCAGCATCCGGGTGACCACCTTGATGGCCTTGGAATGGGTGTGCACGCCGTAATCGATGTACCCGGCGAACAGTTCGTCGGCGCCCTCGCCGCTCAGCACGACGCGCAGATCGCGGCTGGCCAGTTCGGACAGGAAGAACAGCGGCACGCACGACGGGTTGGAGTCCGGTTCATCCAGATGCCACTGGATGAGCGGGAAGTTCTCGAAGGCCTCGTCGCCGCCCAGCGCCTCGGAGGTGTTGTTCAGCTTGATGATCTGCGCGAGCTCCTGCGCCTGCTGGGACTCGTTGTAGGTGCCCTTGCCGAAGCCGATCGAATACGTGTGCTCGGGGCGCGCCACGGCCGCCACGTAGCTCGAATCGACGCCGCTGGACAGGAACGAGCCGACCTCCACGTCGGCGATCTGGTGGGCCTTGACGGAGTCGCAGACGGTGCGGTCGATCGTGTCGACGAGCTCCTTCAAGCCCATGTCGCCCTCGGTGTAGGTCTCGTCGTAGTACCGGCGGATGTCCATCTCGCCGTCGCGGTACGTGAAGCAGTGACCCTCGGGCAGCTTGAACACGCCCTTGAAGAACGTCTCGGGGATGGCCGGGTACTGGAAGGTCATATACGGCTTGAGCGCGTCCTCGTTGAGCTCCTTGACGAAGTCGGGGTGCTGCAGCAGCGCCTTGATCTCCGAGGCGTACATGAACGTGCCGTTCATCTGCGCGTAGTAGAACGGCTTGATGCCGAAGTGGTCGCGCGCGCCGAACAGGGTGCGAGTCTTCGTATCCCAGATCACGAAGGCGAACATGCCGCGCAGACGCTTGAGCACATCCGCGCCCCACTGCTCATAGCCGTGCAGGATCACCTCGGTGTCGCCCTCGGTGGCGAAGGTGTGGCCCAGCGACAGCAGTTCGTCGCGCAGCGGCTGGTAGTTGTAGATCTCGCCGTTATACGTGATGACGAGGGTACGGTCCTCGTTGTAGATCGGCTGCGAGCTGCCGCCCAGGTCGATGATGCTCAGACGGCGATGGCCCAGGGCCACGTGCTCGTCGACATAACTGCCCTCGCTGTCCGGACCGCGATGTGCGATGATGTCCGTCATCCGCTTAAGAACCGGGCACTTGACATCAATGGGCATGTCATTGACAAAACCAGCGATACCGCACATGGAATACGATGCTCCTTCTTCCGATTGATTCCGAACGTACGCTGGGAGTCAGCATAGCAAACGGTTGTGCTGTTCCTGTGCGCGCGCCCCCGGCCCGGTTCGTTGGCCGCGCGCCGCGATACAGTGGGCCTCATGCGTAGCGATACTTGTGTGATTTTCGGGGCGGGGGAATACTACGGCATCCCCGTTGTCCCCGACGGGGCATTCGTTGTGGCCGCGGACGGCGGTCTCGACCATGTGCGCGAGCTCGGCGTCGCCGCCGACGTCGTCATCGGGGATTTCGACTCGCTGACGGGCCGCCGTCCGACGGACGGGGAGCGCACCATCGCGTTGCCCGCGGAGAAGGACGACCCGGACATGCTCTCGGCGCTCAAGATCGGCTGGTCGCACGGCTGCCGCACCTTCCACATCCACGGCGGGCTCGGCGGGCGCATCGACCACACCATCGCCAACATCCAGCTGATGGCGCTGCTCTCCCGGCACGGCGGCATCGGGTTCCTGCATGGCGACGGCACGGTCGTCACGGCGATCACCGACGGCGAACTGCGGTTCCCGGCCAACGACGTGGCGCCGGGCCGCATGGTCTCCGTGTTCTCCCTGACCGACGAATCGCGGGATGTCAACGAGCCCGGTCTCAAATACCAGCTCAGCCACGCCACGATGACCAACATCCGCGTCAACGGCGTCAGCAACGAGTTCCTTGAAGGCGTTCCCTCCGCGGTCAACGTCCATCACGGCACGCTGGTCGTCACCTTCCCTGCCGAGGCCCCGATGCCCGAAGTCGTGCGCTTCCACGCCTTCGAGGGTGACCTCGGGGCGCTGGACACGGCCGTCTCCTCGGTGCTCGCCGCGGGTGTGAACGCTCACAAGAATTCCTGAAAATTCATCTCACGGCCCGCTTGTCCCCGTTGCCCAAGTACAGACAAGGCACTAAAGTACAAGGTGTTGGTATTCAACGGCCGCGCGTGCGTCGTGCGGGGTTCCGCAGCGTGCCACGGCCTATCCCCAAGGGAGAACTACATGACAGTCAAGATTGGTATCAACGGCTTCGGTCGTATTGGTCGTCTCGCGTTCCGTCGCATCTTCGAGCTGCAGCAGAAGGGCGGCGAGGCCGGTGATATCGAGGTCGCCGCGATCAACGATCTGACCTCCCCGTCCGCTCTGGCGTACCTGCTGAAGTACGACAGCACGCACGGCACCTTCAAGCACGTGGACGGCACCCCGGTCGAGGTCTCCGCCACCGACTCCGCCATCGTCGTCGATGGCAAGGAGTACCCGGTGTACGCCGAGCCGGATGCGAACAACATCCCGTGGGTCAAGAACGACGGTGTCGAGTTCGTGCTCGAGTGCACCGGCTTCTACACCTCCGCCGAGAAGTCGCAGGCCCACCTGAACGCCGGCGCCAAGAAGGTCCTGATCTCCGCTCCGGCCAAGGACGCCACCACCCCGACGGTCGTCTACGGCGTGAACCACGAGATCCTGAAGGCCGAGGACAACATCGTGTCCGCCGGCTCCTGCACCACCAACTCGATGGCCGCTATGGTCAAGCTGCTCAACGACAAGTGGGGCATCAAGGTCGGCTTCATGACCACCATCCACGCCTACACCGGCACCCAGATGATCCTCGACGGCCCGCGCGGCAAGAAGAACGGCCGCGACCTGCGCGCCGCCGCCGTCAACACCATCGCGCACTCCACCGGTGCCGCCAAGGCCATCGGCAAGGTCGTGCCGGAGGTCGACGGCAAGCTGCAGGGCCACGCCCAGCGCGTCCAGGTTCCGGACGGCTCCGTCACCGAGCTGTTCACCGTGCTCGAGAAGGAAACCAACGTCGACGAGATCAACGCCGCGTTCAAGGAGGCCTTCGAGGGCTGCGAGTACTACGGCTACAACGCTGACGGCATCGTCTCCGGCGACATCGTCGGCGACACCCACGGTGGCGTGTTCGACCCGACCCAGACCGATGTCAACGAGGTGGACGGCGTCCAGCTCGTGCGCACCGTGGCCTTCTACGACAACGAGTACGGCTTCACCTCGAACATGGTTCGCACCCTGCTGTACTTCGCCGAGCTCGCCCAGTGAGCCGACGCGGCTTAGGCTGCTAGGTTCCTGACGAACCCCATTCGGGCCGCTCCGGTTCTCCGGGGCGGCCCTTTCGTATGCCGGCCACCCCTACGGCCTAGGATGGAGGGCATGGGAAGAAAAACAACGAGCAAAGGGTCCACGCCGGCAATTGTGGAGTTGGAGCGTGCGGGGGTGGCGTTCGACATCTACGAGTACGAGCATTCGAACGACCATATGGATGACGGATACGGCATCGAGGCGGCCCGCAAGCTGGGGTTCGACGAGCATCAGGTGTTCAAGACGCTGATGGCCGACACCGGTGCGGCACGCGTGGTCGGCGTAGTGCCGGTCAGCGGGCACATGGATCTGAAGGCCCTGGCCGCCGCCGTGGGTGCCAAGAAAGCTTCCATGGCCGAACCGAAGGTGGCGATGCGCGAAAGCGGCTATGTGGTCGGAGGCATCTCACCGTTCGGGCAGAGGACGCGTCATGCGACAGTGCTCGATGAAAGCGCATTGGCCTATGACCGTATCCTGGTGTCCGGGGGCAAGCGTGGGTTCAGCGTCGGCATCGCGCCGCAGGATATGGTGAAGGTTCTGGACGCCGTCACCGCCCCCATCGCCACCTGGTAACCTGTGACCCTGATCCATCGTGACCGTGATCTAAGTCCTCAAACGTTGAAATTCCAGGGTTTTAACAAAGTGTTACAGTCACGAAAGTGTCAGAGTCACAACAGTCCGGACTCTGATCTATCGTGACCGTGATATAAGTCCCAAAACGTTGGGATTTCAACGTTTTACCAATGTGTCACAGTCACGAAAGTGTCAGAGTCACGGAAGTGTTGGGCGCGGGAGTGGCTGCGGGACTGGGTCAGCGACGCAGTTCGGCGGGCAGGACGAAGTGCATGGTCTCCTTGATCGTCTCGATGGTGGAGACCTCGGTGAAGCCGAAGCCCTGCAATGCCTCGACCACGCCGCCGACCAGCTCGTCCGGCACCGACGCGCCCGAGGAGACGCCCACCGCCGCCACGCCATCGAACCACGCGGAATCCAGCTCGGAGGCGTCATCGACACGATAGGCCCGACCGCGCTCGCCCAACCCCTCCTGCGCGACCTCCATCAGCCTCACCGAATTCGACGAGTTCGCCGAACCGACGATCACCACGCAATCGGATTGCTCGGCGACGAGTTTGACCGCGGACTGGCGGTTGGACGTGGCATAGCAGATATCGGAGTTCGGCGGCATCTCGATCCACGGGAACCGGCGTTTGAGCGCCTCGATGGTGCCGGCCGTCTCGTCCACGCTCAGCGTGGTCTGGGTGAGCAGCACCAGCTTGGTCGACTCGCCGAATTCCAGCGTGTCCACATCCGACTCGTGCTCGATCAGATGCACGTGCTCCGGCGATTCCCCCACCACGCCGACGGCCTCGTCGTGCCCGCGATGCCCGATGTAGATGATCTCGTATCCTTCGCGCACGAACCGCAGCACCTCACGATGCACCTTGCTGACCAGCGGGCAGGTGGCGTCCACCACGTGCATGCCGCGGCGCGCCGCCTCGGCCTTGATCTCCGGAGAGACGCCATGCGCGGAGAACACCACCGGGATGCCGGCGGCCACCGCCTCATCGGGGATCTCGTCGAGCTCCTGCACGAACACAGCCCCCTGCGCGGACAGATCCTCCACCACATGCTTGTTGTGCACGATCTGCCGGCGCACATACACCGGCGGCAGTCCCGCCGCACGGGCGCGATCCGTATCGGCGCCGGACCTGAGGATCGTCTGCACGGTCAGGATCGCACGGTCCACTCCGGCGCAGAAGCCTCTGGGATCGGCCAGCACAATGCGGCCGGGCTGTTCGTTCGTCATGGTTCCTCCATTCTGACGCCATCTTACCCGTTACGGGATGTTCCGCGCCGCCCGTGCGAGCCCGGTGTTTCCAGGTTTCCCTGATTGATGGGAACGGATGCCCCGCGCGCCCGCACGAACCCGCGGCCGCACGGGATGTGCACCAGTCGGGCCAGTGGGAGGACGGGCAGGCGTGCGGCCGCGCGGGACACGCGGGATGTGCGTACGCGATGTGACGTGCCCCCCCTGACGCCGACGCCTTCCCGGGAACACACCGGGATGCACCGATGCGGGAACCGGGAATCGGCAGTACGATAGTGAGCGATAACAATCGCATCGTTTCACTACGGGAGTGATAACCATGACCATTGCCGCCACGCCGCGCACCGGCCATCAGTACACCATCACGCACGGCGATTACGTCGCCGTCATCACCGAGCTGGGCGCCGCGTTGCGCAAGCTCACCTATCAGGGCAGGAACGTCATCGCCACGTTCGGCGCCAACGACGTGGCCCCCGCCTCGAGCGGCCAGCTGCTCATCCCCTATCCGAACCGCATCGAGGACGGCGTCTACACGTTCGAGGGCAACACCTACGAGCTGCCGATCGACGAGCATGAGCGCCGCAACGCCATCCACGGCTACGGCTACCGCGCCTACTGGACGCTGGAGAACCTCGACGAATCCACCATCACGCTCTCCTGGCGCGTGCCGAACATGGCGGGCTATCCGTTCGACGTGATCGTCGCCGTCACCTACACACTGACCGACGACGGCCTGAGCCTGACCATCGCCGCCCGCAACAACGGCGACACGAACGCCCCGTGGGCGCTGGCGATCCACCCGTGGCTGTCCAACGGCTTCGACGGCTACGGCGACGAGATCGACGGACAGAACGCGCAGTGTTCGCTGATGGTGCCCGCCGACACGCACGTGACCGTCGACGACCGTCTCCTGCCGACCGGCACCGAGCCGGTGGACGGCACCAAGTACGACTTCCGCGAACCGATGAAGCTCGACCAGCAGCCGTATGACGACGCGTGGACCGACGTCAAGCACGCCGAGGACGGCACCGTGACGGCCGCGCTGTACCGACCGGACGGCATGGTCGTGGAGGTCGGCGGCGACGAGACCATCACCTCCTTCCAGGTGTGCACCGGCACCGGTTTCGCGCCGGACAACCATCCCGCCGGCGTGGCGGTGGAGCCGCAGACCGCCTACGCGAACGCCTTCCGTTCCGGCAAGGACCTGATCGTGATCAAGCCGGGCGAGACCAGCTCCACCACGCTGTTCATCCGTATGCGCAAGGCCTGATCCGGCACGAATCCATATCCGCGCGACGGCACCGAAGTTGTGAACGTCGCGCGGATGTGCGATAATCCCGTAGGCTTATTAATCGTCAGTAAAGGAGTCCATCATGGGCATGCGTGGCCGCAAGCGCAAGGCGCGTCGCAAAAAGGCAGCGAATCACGGCAAAAGGCCGAATGCCTGAGCTGTGAGCTCTGAGATATGAGCAGGACATCCGCGGAACCGTTACGGTCCGCGGATTTTTCATATCCGGCCCCGTCACCGGCGGTCCATGGCGGATGGCTCCTGCTCGCAGCAGCAATGGTCCAGCGTGGCCCGCAGCCGGTTGAGCAGGCACTCGGGGGCCTGTTCGGGGCGCAGATAGGCGCGCAGGGCCGCGATCAACGCGCGCTCGCGTTCGTCGCAACAGGTCTCGGGATCGAAACAGTCCCCCGCCATCGGGTCGCCGACCTCGGTGATGTGCACGTCGGTGTGCACCACGCCGTCATGGGTCTGCCTGGTGATGGAGATGTGGCTTTGGCGTTTCACGGTGTTCCGGCTCATGCCAACCCCTTTCCATCGGTTGTCGATTCACTTCCATTATCGCCGTGTTCGCCGGGACCGTGGTTCGCGGATGGTGAAGACGCGATGCCGTACCCGCGCTCCCGCGCGTATGCCGCCAGCTCGCGCTTCAACTGCGTGCGGGCGCGGTTCAGGCGGCTCATCACGGTACCGATCTTGACGCCCTGCTCGTCGGCCACCTGCTGGTAGGACTTGCCGTCGATGGCCGCGTCGATGAACACCTGCCGGCGTTCGGGGCTCAGTTTGGCGAGCGCCGCCATGATCTCCTCGGGCGCGAAGGTGTCCAAATACTCCTGTTCGGCCGACTTGAGCCCCTCGGAGGTGTGCTCGGACGCGGAGTAGATATCCCAATCGTCGTATTCTCCGGTCGAATCGTTGGCCCGCTGGGGGCGGCGCTTGGCCTTGGCGTACTGGTTGAAGTAGGCGTTGCGCTCGATGGTGGTCATCCACGCCTCGAAGTTGGAGCCGGGCTGGAACGAGTCGAAGGCCTTGAACCCGCGTTCGAAGGTGTCCTGCACCAGGTCCTGCGCATCCTCGGGGTTGTTGGTGAGCCTCATCGCCTGGCGGTACAGCGCGTCGACGGCGGGCATGGCGAGCTTCTCGAAGCGCTCCCGGCGCTCCGCCACCGTCTCGGTATGCTCGCTGCTCACGACTGCCATTGTACCGTCCGGCTTGCACGGCGGTGGCGCGACGGGCCGCCACGCACACGGCGTTGTCTGATTCGGCCACCACAATATGCGGTATGACGAACCTGAAGGAAGCCCTTGACGCAGCCCCCGTGCAGGATGCCGACACCCCCCTGTCGCACTCCTGGCTACTGGGATTCGACACGGAGACGACGGGCGTGGCCGCAGGCAGGGATGCCATCGTCTCCGCCACGCTGGTGCTGCGCGACCCGCAGTCCGCCCATGACGGCGACGCCGTAGGCACCTGGATCATCAACCCACACCGCCGCATGAGCCCCGGTGCCAGCAAGGTCAACGGCTTCACCGACGCGTTCCTGGCACAGCACGGCGAGGAGCCGGTCGACGCCATCGAACGCATCGCCGCGCTCATCGCGCTCGCACAGCGCAAACGCATCCCGCTGCTCGCCTACAACGCCCCATTCGATGTCCGGATGCTGGCCGGGGATCTGGACCGCTGGCGGTTGCGTCCGATGGACGAACGTCTGGACGGCCGCACGATGCTGGTGGTCGACCCGCTGCTCATCGACCGTTCCATTTCCCGCCGCTCCGGCCGGCGCACGCTGGAGTACACCGCCGAATACTACGGCGTGGAACCGTCCGGGGATTTCCATGACGCCACCGCCGACACCATCGCGGCCGTGGACCTCATCCAGCCGATGACGACCCTGTACCCGCAGGTCGGCCACATCACGCTCGAGGGGCTGATGGACTGGCAGCGCAACGCCTACGCCACCTGGCGCGACTCGTACAACCGCTGGCTCGCCGGACGTGGCAAGGCGCCGGTGCGCGACAACTGGCTGTAACCACTCACCTCGCACACAGGAAACATTCCGTCTCGCGCATCGTCTGGATACCAGAGGTCGACCGCTCCCCGCACACAGGAAATATTCAGCCGACGGGGGTTGACTATAACGTTGTAACGCCGACTACATGGAAAGACCCCGTTCATGTCTCTCACACTGCATGCAGCCATCCGTCTCCTCTCCGACCACGACCTGCTCCGCGAAGTCGTTCGGGGGGATACGCGGATGTCAGGCGCACCCGAAGACCCATCCGCCGACGTGCGGTTCTCCTCCATCACCTACGACACGCGCACGGTGGGCGACGGCTCGCTGCTCGTCTGCAAGGGACGGTTCCGCCCGGCATACCTCGACGGCATGGACGAACGGGGATTGGCCGCCTACGTGGCCGAAACCGGGTACGCCGACCACACCGACGCCCCGGGACTGATCGTGCATGACGCCCGCAAGGCGTTGAGTCTGCTGGCCTCGGAGTTCTACGGCCGCCCGCAGGACGAGCTGACCGTCATCGGCATCACCGGCACCAAGGGCAAGACCACCACCGCCTACCTGACCCACGCCATCCTCAACGCCCACTCCGACGGACGCTGCGCATTGTTCTCCTCGGTCGACAACTGCCTGGACGGACGCACCTACGAGGAATCCGACCTGACGACGCCGGAGTCGCTGGACGCGTTCCGGATGATGCGCCAGGCCGCCGACAACGGCATGCGCTACCTGGTCATGGAGGTCTCCTCCCAGGCCTACAAGGTCCACCGCGGCCATCGGCGACGCCCGACGACACCCCGAACGGCACGACATCGTGCTGGTGATCGGCAAGGGGCACGAACGCTGGATCAAGGACCGGAACCGGCATGTGCCCTATGAGGGCGACGACGCGGTGGTGTCGCGTCTGCTCAGTGAGCCCTTGGAGTAGCATCGTATGTCGGCACGGTCAACGGGACCGTGCCGACATACGGACCCAGGAGGCTTGACGACTCATGTCGGCATTCACCATCGCCACGGCTGTGCAACTGCTGGAACGGCATCATCTGCTGCGCGAGATCGTCCACACCGGAGGTTGGACGCTGGACGCATCCGACGTTCCCGGCGCGGACGACCCGATCACCGCGGTCACGTACGACACGCGCACCGTGGCGCCGGGGACGATGCTGTTCATCAAGGGACGGTTCCGCCCCGAGTTCCTGGACGGCATCGACGAGCGGGGTCTTGCCGTCTACGTGGCCGAAACCGATCACTCCGACCGCACCGCCGCACCCGGTCTGATCGTGGACGACGTGCACAAGGCGATGAGCCTGCTGTCGGCGGAGTTCTACGGCCGCCCGCAGGACGAGCTGACCGTCATCGGCATCACCGGCACCAAGGGCAAGACCACCACCGCCTACCTGACCCACGCGATCCTGGATGCCTACAGCGACCACCACGCCGCCCTGTTCTCCTCCGAGCAGACCTGTCTGGACGGACGCACCCGCACCGATTCCAAGCTGACGACGCCGGAGTCGCTGGACGCGTTCCGGATGATGCGCCAGGCCGCCGACAACGGCATGCGCTACCTGGTCATGGAGGTCTCCTCCCAGGCCTACAAGGTCCACCGCGTCCACGGCCTGACCTTCGACATCGGCGCCTTCCTCAACATCTCCCCCGACCACATCAGCGACATCGAACACCCCACCTTCGAAGACTACTTCCACTGCAAACGCCAACTCATCGCCAACAGCCGCACTCTCGTGCTCGACGCCGACTGCGACCACCACCGGCTGCTGATGCAGACCGCCGCCGCCCATGACGTGCCGGTGGCGCAGTTCGCCTTCCGGGAGAGCGGGGATGAGGGCAGCCCGTCCTCCGACCTGTTCGTGGCGGCATGCCCCGACCCGCACAACCGCATGGGATTCCTGCTCACCGTGGACGGCGCCGACCTCGGCCCGTTCGAGCTGTCGATGCCCGGCACCTTCAACATCGCCAATGCGGCCGCCGCCGTGGCGATGGCCGTCAAGGCCGGCGTGCCCGCCTCCGACCCCGCGATCCATGCGATCGAACGCGTGAGCGTGCCCGGGCGCATGGAACGGATCACCGCAGGCGACAACCTGGTGGTGTATGTGGACTTCGCCCACAATTATCTGAGCTGCAAGGCGCTGGTCGACGAGGCGTTGCGCGCGTACGGCGACCGCGATCCGCGCATCACGCTGGTGGCCGGTTCCACCGGCGGCAAGGCGATCGACCGGCGCGAAGGCATCGTCAAGGGGGCCGACGGCCGCGCCGAGGCCTTCTACTTCACGCTCGACGACCCCAATTTCGAGGACCCCGCGACCATCGCCGAACAGATGCGTTCGTACGTGACCGACCCGCACGCCGAGACGCATGTGATCGTGCCCCGCGAGGACGCGATCGCCGCGGCCCTTGAGGACGCGCGGCGCCACGCCGACCGGTTCAACGTGGTGCTGCTGGCGGGCAAGGGACACGAGCGGCGCAACATCATCAACGGCAAACCCGTGCCCTACGATGGCGACGGGCCGATCGCAAGGCGCGTCCTCGGACTGTGATCCGGCGGCATCCATCCATCCGACAAGCACACCCCACACGCTAAGGTGGACACCATGACTCGTTTTCTTCCGATTCTGCTGGGCAGCGACATCAACGTCTATGGCATGGCCCGCGCCTTCCATGAGGCATACGGCATCGTTTCCAGGGCATACGCCTACTTCCAGCTGAGCCCGACCAAGTTCAGCAGGATCGTCGACGTGCACATCGTGCCCGATTTCAACAACTTCGTGACCTTCCGCGACACGATGCTGGCCGAAGGCAAGCGCCTCAAGCAGGAGGACCCCGATCGGACCCTGCTGCTGATCCCCTGCGGCGACGTGTACGCGAACCTGCTCAGCCAGTGCGGCGACGACTTGAAGCGGTACTACGTGTACAACACGCTCGATATCCAGCTGTCGCGCAAGCTGGCGTACAAGTCCACGTTCTACCGGATGTGCGAGCAGTACGGGCTGCCGCATCCGAAGACCAAGACCGTGACCACCGAACAGGTGAAGGCCGGTGAATACCGGAACCTGCCGTTCGACTACCCGGTGGCCATGAAGCCCGCCAACAGCGTGGAATGGCTGAACATCGACTTCGAGGGCCGCAAGAAGGCCTACATCCTCGACACGCCGGAGCAGCTGGAGACGATCATCCGCCGTGCCTACGACGCCGGATACACCTCCGAGATGGTGATTCAGGACTTCATCCCCGGTGACGACTCGCGTATGCGCGTGCTCAACGCCTACGTGGACAAGCACCACCGCGTGCGCATGATGTTCCTCGGCCATCCGCTGCTCGAAGACCCCTCCCCTGTGGCCGTGGGCAACTACGCGGCGATCATCCCCGACTACAACGAGGACGTGTTCCGCCGGATCAAGGCGTTCCTGGAGGCCATCGAATACGAGGGCGTGGCCAACTTCGACATGAAGTACGACGAGCGCGACGGCGAGTACAAGCTGTTCGAAATCAACCTACGTCAGGGCCGTTCCAGCTATTTCGTGACGCTCAACGGCTTCAACCTGGCCCGCTACTTCGTCGAGGACCTGGTGGAGGACACCCCGTTCGACGGCGAGACGCTGTTCGGCCGCGGCTCGAAGCTGTGGCTGGAGATCCCTCGCTCGATCTTCGAGGAGTACACCGAGCCCGGCGAGGACAAGGACCGCGGCATGCGCATGCTGCGCGACGGCGACTGGGGCACCACGCTGGAGTACAAGAAGGACATGAACCCGCTGCGCTGGCTGATGGTGCGCCACATGTTCGCCCTCTACAAGAAGAGCTATGCCACGTGGTTCCGCAAGAAGGCCGACCTGAAATGAGGCGTCCGTTCTTCGCGGTGCTGGGCGGCATGGGGACGTTGGCTACCGAGAGCTTCATCCGGCTGGTCAACCGTGCCGTGCCGACCCACACGGATCAGGATTTCCTGGATTATGTGGTGTTCAACGACGCCTCGGTGCCCGACCGGACGGCGTTCATCCTCGGCAGGAGCGACGACGACCCGTTCCCCGTGCTGGCGGACGACGTGGCCAAGGCCACCGCGATGGGCGCCGCGTTCATCGTGCTGACCTGCAACACCGCGCATGTGTTCCATGAACGGCTGCAGGCGCTGACCGACGTGCCGATTCTGCACATGCCGCGCGGGGCCGTCGCCAAGCTCGCCGCGTCCTATCCGGGGGCGCGGTGCCGTCGCGTCGGTTTCCTCGGCACCGAGGGGTCGCGCGCTTCCGGCGTGTACCGGAGGGCCGTCGAGGAGGCGGGATACACCTTCGTGGAGCCCGACCAGAGGCTGCAGGACCGCATCACCTCGCTGATCTACGATGACGTGAAAGGCTCGGGCAACCTGAATCTCGCCCGGTACGAATCGGTGCTGCGGGATATGCTCGACCCGTCGGGCCCCTGCCACTGCGATGCGCTGATCCTCGGATGCACCGAGCTCAGCGTGCTCAACGAGGCGTTCCCAATGCCGCAGCTGCCCATCATCGACGCCCAGGCCGTCCTGGTGCAGGACACCGCGGCCCGCGCACTCGCCCTGCGTCACTCATCCGGACTCTGACACTTTTGCCACTCTGACACAAGTTACAAAACGTTGAAATTTCAAGGATTTGTGGACTTGTGTCAGAGTCACGATGGATCAGAGTCACGAGTGGATGGGTGGGAATTCCGCTTGAGCTTCTGGCTGACCACGGCGGTCACGCCGTCGGCGCGCATCGTGACGCCGTACAGCGCGTCGGCAATCGACATCGTGCGCTGCTGATGGGTGATGACGATGAGCTGAGCGTGCGAACGCAACTGCTCGAACGCGTTGAGCAGCCGGGTCAGGTTCACGTCATCCAACGCAGCCTCCACCTCGTCCATCACGTAGAACGGGCTCGGACGTGCGGTGAAGATGGCGAACAGCAGCGCCAGCGCGGTCAGCGATCGTTCGCCGCCGGACAGCAGGCTCAGCTGCTTGACGCGTTTGCCGGCCGGGCTGGCCTCCACCAGTACGCCGGTGGTGAGCATATCGTCCGGGTTCTCCAGCCGCAGCCGGCCGGTGCCGCCCGGGAACAGCGTGGCGAACACCTGCTCGAACGCGGCCGCCGTATCCTCGAACGCGCTGCGGAACACCTCCACCATCGTCTTGTCCAGGTCGCGGATCAGCGTCATCAGGTCGTCACGGCTGTTCACCACGTCGTTGCGCTGGTCGTTCAGGTACCGGTTGCGGGCCTCCAGCGCCTCGTACTCCTCGGCCGCCAGCGGATTGACCTTGCCGAGCGCCGCCAGGTCGCGTTTCGCCTTCTCCAGACGTTTGACCTGTTCGGCGCGCACATACGGCACCGTGCGGTATGCCGCGGCCGGATCGTCGGTCCGGTCCGCGTCGGCCTGGTCCGCACCGGCGTCGCCCTCCTCCTCCACCGGCACCGGTCGCCCGTCGTCGTCCAATACCGGCACCGGTTGGTCGGGACCATACGTCGAAATCAGCTCGTCCAATCCCATGCCGATGTCGTCCGACACCTTCTGCGTCAACTGCCCGTATGCGGCGGCCAGTCGCTCCCGGTCCACATCCAGCTCGTGTTCGCGTCGCTGCAGTTCGGCCACACGCGGTTCGATCCCGTTGCGTTGGACCCGCAGCCGTTTCAGCTCCGCATCATGGCTGGAGGCCGCGGCCTCAAGCTCCTCGCGGCGAGCGACCACCTGCCGGATGCTCTGCGCCACCAGCCCCGCCACGGCGTCCGCGTCGGCAGCGATGCGGTCGATGCGGGCCGCCTGCTCGCGACGACGCTCGTTCAACGCCTCCAGCCGCGTGCGTCGTTCGGCGGCCTGCTGCGCGTTGTCATGCAGCAGCCCCGCCTGGCGGTTCAACGATTCGGCCTTGCGTTTCTCCTCCGTCCACGCGATCCTGGCCGTGACCTCGCGTTCGCGGGCCTGGGTCAGGTCCTGTTCCAACTCCCGTTCGCGGTTGGCCAGATCGTCGAAGTCGACCTGTTCGCCGGTGGCGGTCTGCGCCGAGGCCAGGGCCCGGTTCAGATCGTCCAGTTTGAGCCGGTGCGCCTGCTCGTCGTCGCGGGTTGTGGCGATTCGTTCATCCACCGACGCGATCTGACGGGCGAGGTTGGCGACACGATCGGCCGCGCTGCGCAACGCCTTCTCCGCCTGTTGGACCCGCAGCCGGATTTCGGTGCGCCGCTGCGATGCCGCATCGACGGCGAGCCGCGCCTGATCGCGCGCCTCGCGCGCCTGACGCGCCTGCTCATCGAGACCGGCCAGCTCCTCCTTGAGCTCGGCCACCTGATGCAACGCCTTGTCGCGCCGGGACGCCAACGACAGGTCGCTCTGCGCCAGCGACGAGCCGCCGAGCGCGGCCACGCCGGCGACCACCACCTCGCCATCGCGGGTCACCGCACGGCCGAAACCGAATGCGCCGGCCGTGACCTGTTGCGCCTGCGCCATATCGTCCACGGCGGCGACGTCGGAGAGCAGCAGCCGCACCGTATCGGCCACGCTGCGGGCCTGCGCCTGGTCCGAGGCGTCGGGATTGGGGCCAACCAGGGATGCGAGCGGAACGACAGCGTCCGCATCGGACAATGCCTGCGTCCGAACGGTATCGGCATCCGCCGCAACCGGTTGCACGCCGACGGCGGCCAGCACCACGGCCTTGCCGAGTTTGTCGGCCTTGGCCTTCTCCAGCGCGTGCAGCATCTGGTCCGTTCCCGGCACCACGATGGCCCCCGCGAACTGGTCGAGCGCGTGGGCGACGCCTTCTTCCCATCCCTCCTCGACGCGGATGAAGTCGGTCAGCCGGCCCAACGTACGCACGGAGCCGTCCCGTTCCAGACTGCCGGAAGCGTTGCGGCTCTCCAACGTGTCCTTCAACGCGTCGGCCTTGGCCTGCAGCGAGATGATGCGTCCCTCGACCTCGCGGCGACGCGATTCCACGGCGTTGAGTTCATCCTGCCGCCGGGACACGGTCTCGCGCGCGGCCTGCAGTTCCGCGCCGCCGTCATCGCCCACGGATTCGGCCTCGCGCTCCGCCTCCTCATGCTGGCGCTCCGCCTCCTCATGCTGGCGCTCCAACGTCGCGCGCTGACCGGCGAAGTCACGGGCTCGTGTTTCGGCCAGCTGCACCGCGGACTCCTCGCGGGCCACCAGCTCACGCAGATTGGCCACCTGCGTCTCGCGCTGCTGTGCGGTGCGGCGCAGCTCGTTCAGCGTCTGCCGTACCGAGGCCAGGCGCTTCTCGCCATCCGCGCGCTGTTCGGTGGCCTTGTCGAAGGCCAGGCGCATGTCGGACACGGCCCGCTGCACCTCCTGCGCCTGAGCGTCCAATTCCGCGGCACGCCGCTCGAGAATCTCGGGGTCCTCACCGAAGTTCGTGACGATCTGGCCGGTCAGCGACCGACTGCGCTCCCCCGCCAGCTGGACGAGCGCATGCAGGCGTTCCTCGATGCGCGACAGTTCGTGGAACGTCTGGTTGATGCTGGCCATGGCGGGGCTGGATTGGGAGCTCAACGCCTCCACCTGCTCGATGCGGACCTTGACCCGCGCGAGCTCCTGTTGCGCGGCCCCCAACTGCGCACGCACCGACGTCAGCTCCGCACGCAGCGCCTCGCGCCGTTTCACCGACTCGCAAGCATCCTCGGCATACAGACGGGCCTGGGCGTCGCGCAGGGCGACCTGGATGCCGTCCGCACGGCGCGAGATGCGCGCCTGACGGCCGAGCGGGCCGAGCTGGCGGTGAATCTCGCCGAGCAGGTCGTCCAATCGGGACAGGTTGGTTTCGGTGTTCGCCAGCTTGCGCAGCGCACGCTCCTTGCGCTTGCGGTGTTTGAGGATGCCGGCCGCCTCCTCGATGAAGGCGCGGTGGCCGCTCGGATCGGCCTTGAGGATGGCGTCGAGACGCCCCTGGCCCACGATGACATGCATCTGCTGGCCCAGCCCCGTATCGCTCAGCAGTTCCTGGATGTCCAGCAGACGGCATTGCGAGCCGTTGATGGCGTATTCGGAGCCGCCGTTGCGGTAGATGGTGCGCGAGATCGTGACCTCGGTGTAGTCGATGTCGAGCGTGCGGTCGGTGTTGTCGATGGTCAGGCTCACCTGGGCGCGTCCCAGCGGCGGGCGGCTCGAGGTGCCGGCGAAGATCACGTCCTCCATCGAGCTGCCTCGCAGGTTCTTGGCCCCCTGCTCGCCCATGACCCACGTCAGCGCGTCCACGATGTTCGACTTGCCCGAACCGTTCGGTCCGACCACGGCCGTGATGCCGGGCTCGAACCGCAGGGTTGTGGCCGAGGCGAACGACTTGAAGCCGCGCAGCGTGAGTTCCTTGAGATACATGTCAATGATCCCTTTCCGACGGTGTCGGAATGCGTCGGAACGTCATGACTCGTCCTTGGCGGCACCGGCGACCTTGTCCACGATCGCCCGCGCGTCCTGCTCCAACTCAGACTGGGCCTTGGCCACGTCGAAGATGCCGAAATCCGAATCGGCGAACTCCGGGTTCGCGTCGGTTTCGAAATCGGTGTCGGCATCGACGGCCGGACCGGCGGCGGCATCGGCGCCGCTCGGGGATTCGGGGGTGACGTCGGCGGGGTTGACGCGGGCGGTCAGGGCCTCGGCGGCGACGGAGTGTTCCGGACGGTTCTCCTTGAGCATCGTGCGCGCGTCGCCGGCGGTCACGAAGCTGCCGCAGATCAGCACGCCGTGTCCGTAGCCGACGCCCAGCTCGTCCTCGGCGTCGACCATGTTCACGGCGGTCTGGATGGCGTCGGGCAGGTTCGGCTCGCAGGTCACACGGTCACGGCCGAACACCTGCACCGCGATCGCCTCCAGGTCCTTGGCGGGCATCACGCGTTCGCGCCACGAGTTCTCGGTGACGACCACATGGCTGAGCAGCGGCTCGAGCACGCCCAGATACTCCTCGACCTGCTTGTCGCCCATCATGGCGACGACGCCGACCAGCTGGGTGAAGTCGTAGTTCTCCTCGATCGCGGCACGCAATGCCTCGGCGGCGTTCACGTTGTGGCCGCCGTCGATGATGATCGTCGGCGAGGTGCGCACCTGTTCGATGCGGCCCGGCACCTTGACGCCGCCCAACGCTTCGGACACGATATCCGCATCCAACTGTCCGGAGACCGGGATCACGGCCTCGGCGGCGGCGAGCGCGGCCAGCGCGTTGTGCGCCTGATGCTCGCCGAACTTGGCGACCGGGATCTCCGCGTACTCGCCCAACGACGTGCGCAGCGTGACCAGCTGACCGCCGACGGCGGGGGCGCGCGAGACGACCTCCATCTCGTAGCCGTCGCGCCGCAGCGTGGCGTGGTTGCGGGCGGCCGCCTCCTCCAGGATCGGCATTACGGCCTGCTCGTGCGGCTGCGGACCGATCACCGCCGTGCAGCCGGGCTTGATGATACCGGCCTTCTCGGTGGCGATCTGCTCGACCGTGTCACCCAGCCACTGCATGTGGTCCATATCGACCGGGCCGATGATGGCGGCGTCGGCGTCGAGCACGTTGGTGGCGTCCCATGCGCCGCCCATACCGACCTCGACGACGGCCACATCCACCGGGGCGTCGGCGAACTTCCAGATCGCCATGGCGGTGAGCACCTCGAAGAAGCTCATCCTCGGCTTGCCGAGCGCCTCCATCCTCATGTCCACCAGATCGACCAGGTCCTTGACCTGATCCCAGGTGTCGACGAAGTCGTCGTCGCTCAGCGACTGGCCGTCGATGGCGATGCGTTCATTGATGCGTTCCAGATGCGGCGAGGTGTACAGGCCGGTGCGCATGCCGTAGGCGCGGCAGATGGCCTCGGCCATGCGGGCCGTGGAGCCCTTGCCGTTGGTGCCGGTGACGTGGATGACGCGGAACGACTGCTCGGGATGGCCCAGCACGTCGAGCATCAGGTTCATCCGGTCCAGGTCCAGGTTGGTGGTGTTGTGCTCCGGCGGCCGGCGCATGATCTCGCGCTCGACCTCGTGGATGGACTCGTTGTTCCGATTCGGATGCTCGAATGACATGCCGTGTTCCCTCGTATTCCCTGACGATTGCAAAACTCATCCCATTCTAGGCTGATGGGGCAACCATGCGGCTAGGATGGTACTCGGTTTTAGCCCCATCAACGAGGAGTCAGATCATATGAGCGAAGTCGTGACCGACAAGGACAAGGAATACGAGGCCCGCGAGGCGGCGGCCGCGCCGGGCGCGGAGCAGCCGAACGCCGATCGTGTGAACAACCGCACGCTGCGGCCGACCGGCGAGACGTTCAAGCAGTTCATGACCACGGGCTGGGATGACCAGGAGCCAGAGATCGAGCCGCTGGAGTCCAGCAGGTACATCCAGGCCCGCATCGACGCGCTGGGCGCGCAGTTCCCGGGCGAGCGCATTGTGATTCCGGCCGGCACGCCGAAGGTGCGCTCCAACGACTGCGATTACGCCTTCCGTCCGGACACCACCTTCGCCTATTACACGGGTCTCGGCCAGGACTATGAGGCGGGCGCCGTGCTGGTGCTCAACCCGGTGGACCCGGATTCCGAGGAGGCCAAGGCCGGCAAAACGCATACGGCCGAGCTGTTCGTGGCGCCGCGCGCCGACAACAGCACCGAGGAGTACTACACCTCCGCCCAGTACGGCGAGTACTGGGTCGGTCCGCGCGCCGGTCTGAAGGAGCTGGCCGCGATGACCGGCCTGGAGACCCATGACATCGCCCAGCTGGCCGATGCGATCGGCAAGGATGTCGGCGCCGAGGCCGGCGCGGTGCGTGTGCGCGTGATCCGTGAGACCGACGCCGCGATCACCGAACTGGTCGAGGGCGTGCGTAAGGCGAACGGTTTCGCCGACCCGGACGACAACACCGCGGCCGACGACAAGCTGCATGAGGTGGCCGCCGAGGCGCGCATGATCAAGGACGCCTATGAGATCGGCGAGATGCGCAAGGCCGTGGCCGCCACCAAGAAGGGCTTCGACCGGATCCTCAAGACCCTGCCCCATGTGATCGACAAGGAGCGTTCCGAGCGCATGCTCGAGGGCGCGTTCAACTCGGTCTCCCGCGAGGAGGGCAACGAGGTCGGCTATGACACGATCATCGCCTCCGGCCCGCACGCCCCGATCCTGCATTGGATGCGCAACACCGGCGTGGTGCGCAACGGCGACCTGCTGCTCATCGACGCGGGCGTGGAGACCGACAGCCTGTACACGGCCGACATCACCCGCACGTTCCCGGTCAACGGGCATTTCACCGAGCTGCAGCGCGACATCTACGAGACCGTGCTGCGCGCCCAGGCCGCCGGTTTCGAGGCCGCGCAGGTGGGCGCCACCTATTCGGACATCCACCACGCCTGCATGCGCGTGCTGGCCGAGCGTCTGCACGACTGGGGCATCCTGCCGGTGAGCGTGGAGGAGTCGCTCTCCCCCGAAGGCCAGCAGCACCGCCGTTGGCATGCCTGCGGCTGCGCGCACCACCTGGGTCTGGACGTGCACGACTGCGCGCAGGCCCGCTACGAGTCGTATCAGGGTGCCGAGATCCGCCCGGGCATGATCTTCACAATCGAGCCGGGTCTGTACTTCAAGGAGAACGACCTGCTGGTGCCGCCGGAGTTCCGCGGCATCGGCGTGCGCATCGAGGACGACGTGCTGATGACCGAGCACGGCCCCGAATGGATCTCCGTGGACATCCCGAAGACCGTGGAGGATGTCGAGGCCTGGATGGCCGCGATGGCCGAATAGGCTCGAAACACCCCTACCGATGGATCGCGTGTGGGCCTCCTCCGATGAGGCCCACACGATTAAGGAGATGAACGATGGCGACTCCGGAGTTCGTGCTGAAGCTGCGTGAGAAGATCGGCCATGACCTGTTGTGGATGATGGGCATCACCGCCTACGTGCGCGACGCCGAAGGGCGGGTGCTGCTCGGGCAGCGCTCCGACACGGGCAAGTGGGCGCTGGTGTGCGGCATCGTGGAGCCGGGCGAGGAACCGGCCGACACGGCCGTGCGTGAGATCAGGGAGGAGACGGGCATCGACGCGGTCGTCACCGACATGGTGGCGGTCAAATCCGACAACCGGGTGATCACCTATGGCAACGGCGATCGGACGATGTACATGGATCACCTGTTCCTGTGCGAGATCGATCCGGAGGGCAACGCCGAACCGTTCGTCGGCGACGACGAGAGCCTGAAGGTCGGCTGGTTCGATCCGGACGACCTGCCCGAGCCGATCACGCCGAGCACGGTGCAGCGCATCGGCTACGTGCACGAGTATCTGCGCAACAAGGCCGCAGGCGACAACCACGCGCTGTTCGCCTGCAACGGCAAGCTGCACTGATTCCGACCCGTCGTTCCGATCCGGCTCTGATTCGGCACCGACGACAACGCCCGACGTCACCATCGTTCATGGTGCCGCCGGGCGTTGTCATGTCCGGTGTTGCGCGCCGGTGCACTGCGCTACCGCAGCTTCACCGCCAACACGGTGTCGACCGGATCGGGCAGGACCGGATCGGCTCCCAGATCGGCGAATACGATATCCGGGTAGTCGCTGTGGGTCCAGCTCGTGGAGATCGGCACCTCCGCCCCGCTGGCCAGGTAGCGGATCGAATCGATCTGCTCCTTGCGCACTCCGATCAGGGGCAGTGCGCCGATGCTGTTCTCGTAGACGTGGAAGTAGAGCGTCTTGGTTTCGGCGTTCGCGGTGATGCGGCCGTATTCGGGCTTCGGCAGGTCGCTGCGCCCGCAACCGTAGATGCTGTCATGGTTCTCGTCCATCCATGCGCCGATCCGGCTGAGGATCTCCACGGATTGCTTCGGGAACCGGCCGCGGGCGTCCGGGCCGACGTTGAGCAGCATGTTCCCGCCCTTGGAGACGCATTCCACCAGTTTGCGGATGAGCATCGGCGCGGGCTTGAACGCATGGTCGTCGGCCGTGTAGCCCCAGCTGCCGTTCATCGTCACGCACGCCTCCCATGCCAGGTCGTTGCCGTGGACGTCCTGGATGCCGTTCGGCGGGATCATCTGCTCGGGGCTGACGAAATCGCCATGGTACGGCGTCGGCTCGCCAGCCGCCAGCGACCCGTATCCCTCGCCGCTGACCTCCAGACGGTTGTCCACGATGACGTCGGGCTGCAGCGAACGCACCATGTGCATCAGCTCGGTGCCCCGCCAGGCCTCGCCGCGCAGGTTGTCGTAGGAGAAGTCGAACCAGAGCACGTCGATCTTGCCGTAGTTCGTGCACAGCTCCCTGACCTGCGCGTGCATGTAGTCCAGATACCGGTCGAAGTCGCGGCCCTCGTCGCTTACGGACTCGTTGTTGCGATCGGGATGGTTGGCGTCGTGCCGATGCGGATAGTCGGGATGATGCCAGTCCAGCAGCGAGTAATACAAGCCCACGCGCAGCCCTTCGGCCCGGACCGCGTCCACGAATTCGCGCACGATATCCCGCCCGAACGGCGTGTTGGTCGATTTCCAGTCCGTGTACTGCGAGTCGAACAGGCAGAAGCCGTCATGGTGCTTGGCGGTCAGCACCACGTACTGCATACCCGCCTCCTTGGCGGCGCGGGCCCAGCGGCGGGCGTCGAAATCCACCGGATTGAACTCCTCGAAGTACCGGAGGTACGGCTCCTCGGGCATCTGCTCCACGCTGCGGATCCATTCGCCACGCGCCGGAATCGCGTACAGTCCCCAATGCAGGAACATGCCGAATCGGGCGTGGCGGTACCAGGTCATGCGACGCTCGTAGGCGTCCCTGTCGAAAACGAACAACGTAATGCTCCTCCTGTGCGGTTGATGATCGGAATGGTCACATGGTATCGAAATCGGGCGGAGGCACGCGAGCGCCCTCTCATGCCGGGACCTGACTGCGGCGCACCTCGTCGGCCAACGCCCACACCACATCGGTCACATGTCGCAGTTCGGACTCGCGGCTGGACTCCCGCCACGCGTCCGCCATCGCCTCGCCCCACTCCTCCAGGCGGCATGCGGTCTCCTCCGCGGACGGCGCGCATCCCTCGCCGTCCGCGTCGCAGCCGATCCCATGCATGCGCAGCAGATGCCAGCCAGCCCAATTCATCGCGGCAACGCCCTCGAGAGCCAGCATCGCCGAGCCGCCGAGCCGCGCACGCTCGCCCCTCATCCCGCCCAGCAGCCGGGCCAGCCGTTCCCGAACCGACATCAGCTCCATATCACGCGTCCCGACGTCGCCGATACGCGCCGCGAACGCCGTCAGCAACCGGCTTCGCGCCTGGCGCACATCCGCGGCCTCGGCGACACGCTCCGCCGGTTCCGGTCCGATGCACACGTCGCAGAACGCGGCCACATCCCCGTTCAGCACCGGCCGGTGGCAGGCACGGTCATAGGCGTGCATATCCAGTTCCAGATACCGCACGGCATCATCCCAGCCGAAGGTCGTGCACGCCGAGGCCTGGCGCAGCACGTCCACGAATCCGCCGGCCACACCGTATGTCAGCCGGTCGATCGCGCGATCGGTGGCCGTCTGGCCGCACTCGCCTCCCCCGTTCCAGCCGCACTGCGCCCCGTAGCACAGACCCGGCAGGCTCATCGCCGGGTCGTTGACATGCCCGTAATCACCCCAATCGGTGACGAGGATGCCTTCGGCGCGGTGCGCGGCGCCATACGCGGCCATGCGGGAGATGTTCTCCCACGCCGTGTCGATGCGCGGCAGCAGCGCGTTCCAGCAGTGTACCGCCGGGCACACATACTGCACGGCGCCGGTCGAGGCCACCAGGGCGGTGCGCGACTCGTCCACATCGGGTTCGTACTGCCAGTTCAGCAGGATGGCCTTGTCACGCAGCCGTTCCAACGCCTCCGGATGGCCGACCGCGATATCGGCCCACATCATCGGCTGCAGGCCGCGCTCCTCCAGATACGAGCACAACTCGGTCAGATAGCCGGCATACAGCGTGCCGACGCCCACGGCTTGGGCCTGTTCCGCCGAACGTCCCTTGCCCAGGTCGAAGGTCTCGTCGGCGCAGATGTTGAACGTACGAGACCGGAACAGCGGCGCATACTGGTCGATCAGGCGTTTCGCCAACGCCAGCGACTCGTCCATCAGCGGGTTGAGCGTATGGTGCTCCATCCGCTCGATGAGGCTGAACGGACGCCCCGCCTGTTCCGGGAATTCGCCGAGCCCTGCGTAGCGGTCCGTGCGCAGCGCCATGTACTGGTGCCCGAAGGTGGAGATGGACGGCACCAGTTCGATGCCCGCCTTCGCGCAGTATTCGTCCAGTTCGAGGATGTCGTCGGCCTCGAGCGTGCCCGTGCCGCGCCAGGCCTGGCTCAGACCGTCGAAACGGAACGCGTGCTCCACGTACAGCTGCAGTTGGTTGTACTTGTACAGCTCCAAGGTATCGACCAGGGCCTTCAGCGATGCGGGCGTGGGCACCCGCCCGCGGGTCACGTCCAGGTAGTATCCGCGCACCGGCAGCACGGGGGCATCCTCGATGTGCACCACAGGGACGGCCGGTCCCGAGTGGCGCACCAGCTGGCGGAACGTCTGCACGCCGTACCGCAGGCCATCCGCATCCCCGCCCACGATGCGGACCAAGGCGGAACCGTCGGCATGCCTGGCAACATCCAGGCGGTAGGACCGGTCGGCCATCGCGTCATCGATGTCCAGCCGGATGTCGCACCGCCCCACGCCGCCCCGACCCGAACGCCAGCGCAGCCCGGCGTACGTTTCAAGGTCCCGCCGGATCAGCCGCATCAGGTGTCCCGAAGCATCGCAGGCGGCCGCGGACGGGCCCTCCCCGATGCATCCGACCGCCGCCAGCACCGCGGTGGAACCATCCGCCCGCATCAGGCGGGGCGTTGGGATCAGGGGGATGTCGGTATGGTTCGTTGCGAGGGTCATGAGGGCTCCGATCAGCGTTTCGTGGATCGCGCGCCGAGTTGCGCGGTTGATGGCCGGGATTGGCGGCCGAGGTCACATCGTATCGACATTGGGCAGGATCATGCGGGTGCTCTCCCGCACGATGAGTTTGGGGGTGAGAATCTTGCGGTTCCCGGCCACCGACTCCCCCGCCAGCACTTTGAGCAGCAGGTTCGCCACCTTCGTGCCGTACAGGCTGGCGTCGCGGTGCACGGCCGTGATCGAGGGGAACGAGGTCTCGCAGATGACGCTGTCCTCGAAACTGACGATGGCCGGCAGATCGTAGGGGAACCGGCGGATGCCCGAATCCCAGGACATCATGTCGCTGGCCAGCATCACCGTGCTGAGCGCCCGCAGGCTTGCGGCGGCCATGCTATCGGTTTCGTAGATGAATGCGGTCGGGGGCTTGGCCTCCAGCAGCAGTTTCTGCGTCAGTTCAACCCCTCGCCCGGCGTCGAAGCCGGTGTCCTCCACCCAGATCTGGCTGAAATGGCTTTTCTTGTCGAACTCCTGCAGCGAGGCCACTCGCGACCGGCAGTAGTCCAATGACTTGTCCCCGTACAGGTATGCGATCCGTTTGTGCCCCAACAGGCTGAGGTGTTCCAGAATCGTGCCCATCGTCGCGGAGTCGTCGATGGACAGCGAGGGGATGGAATTGGAGGGGTCGGGACCGCCCGCCAGCACCGATGGCAGCCCCAATTCGGTCAGGAGCGCGGGGCGGGGGTCGCCGGCGTACAGGTCGACCAGGATCACGCCGTCGACGCGTTTGCGTCGCGCCCAATCGCGGTAGACGGCGATCGCCTCCTTGTCCGATGAGCATGGGCGGAAGAGCAGGCCATATCCCTTGCGGCTGAGCGACTGGTGGATGCCCGCCATGAACTGCATCATGAAGTTGTCGTTCTGGATGCCGTTGGCGGCTCGCGCGGGTGCGAACCCGATGGTCATCGTCCGGGATGAGCCGAGGGCTTGGGCGGCGTAGACGGGGCTCCACCCCAGTTTCGCCGCGGTCTCCTTGACGCGGCGCTTGGTTTCGGCGGAGACGCCGGGGCGATCGTTGATGGCGAAGGATACCGCGGTCTGGGAGATGCCCAGTTCGTCGGCGATGTCCTTCAGGCTGACGCGTTGGGACTGCTTCGAGTGCTCAACCGCTTTAGCCGCGGCGCGCTTGCCGGCCCCTGCCATCATGCCTCCTTATGTCATTCGTTCCCGCCATATCCATGGCACCGTTGCGGCGGACCCGATCCTGTCCGTCCGGGAACCCTGATTCAAGGATACCGTGTGCAAGCCGGCATCCGGTCGACGGATACGGGAACCGATGGCGTCCGCGATTGGCGGGACGCCACCGGTTCCGTTTCAGTCCGCTTCAGCGTTCAGGAATTCACGCCTTCCTGCGACGCCACACCGTCAGACCGATGCCGGCGACGGCAGCGGCGACGGCCACGGACAGCACCGCGGTGACGGCCGAACCGGACGAGGCCAGCGGCTTCTCATCCGCAGGCTTCTGGGCATCCGTATTCGGCTTGGACGTATCGTCCGGGCCACTGGGGGTTTCCTCCCCCTTCAGGGCCGCGGTCAGGGCGTCGACCCACTGGCCGACTTCGTCGGCGGTGTAGATCTTGCCGGTCAGACCGTCCACGGCGGCGTCGCGCGCGGTGCGCACGGTGTCGTCGTCATCGGCTTCCAGCGCCTTGTCCGCCTGCTCGATCAGCGACATGAGCTCGTCGATGTCGATATCCAGCAGACCGGCCTCCAGCGTCGGATCGTAGGTGTTGCTGAAGCCCTCGTCGTAGTCGCCGCCGAGCACGGCCTTGTTGACCTCGTAGAGGTTCGCGGCGGCAGCCGCCGCGGCGCCCGCCTCATCGGCGTTCAGGGCCACACCCTCCGCGGAAGCCAGCGACATGCGTTCGATGTAGTGGTTCGCGGCGGCCTTGGCCTGATCCAGCGGCATGCCCTGGGATTCGGCGATGGCGGTCTTGGTCCACAGCAGGTTCGACGGCACGATGCGGGTCAGATCGTCCTCGTAGTCGCGGCCGTCACGGTCCAGCGCGTACACGAACATGCCGCCCAGATCGTGCTCGTTGACGTACGAGGCCACTTGGTAGAAGTTGCTCTCCTCGTACGGCTCCGTGGCGTCATACCAACGGTTGTTCATGTCGCCTTCCTCCGGGAAGGTCAGGCCGGGCACGAACTCGCTGCCGATGTGCGGGGCGTAGTCACCGAACGCGTCGTCGGTGCGCTCGGCGTTCGAGCCGTACTGCTGGTAGGCCACGTAGTCGAAGCAATCGGCCACGTTCCTGAACGGCGCCAGGTCGGACGCGTTGGTGTCGTACAGGAACATCGTGCCGTCCGGATCGTCCGACTTGGGGCCGATGTGCTTGGACAGGGCGCGGATCACGTTGTCGGACACGGCGACGTCGGCCTCGTCCGGATGCGTCTCCATGTCGATGTCCAGACCGTCCAGGCCGACCGAGGTCATGTACTCGTCGATCACCTGCAGGGCGTACTCGTCATAGTCGGCCTCGGTGGCCTCCTGCTCGGTCAGTCCCTTGGCTTCGATGAAGTCGCGGAACCCGTCGACGATGACTCCCGTATAGTCCACGCCGCGCACGAGCTTGATGCCACGCGAATGCAGATACGGGGCGTAGTCGGACTTCAGCTTGTCGTAATACGGCTGGGCCAGCTCCTCCTGACCTGCCGGCACGTAACTGAACACGTTCACCACATCCACGCCAT
>NZ_JDUI01000020.1 GCF_000771405.1 Bifidobacterium pullorum DSM 20433
ATCATCTCCGCGTGTGCGGAGCAGACTCGTTAGCGTTCTGGAACGGCACCCACACCAGCGGATCATCTCCGCGTGTGCGGAGCAGACTACTAAAATCTACGGTTCAAACGTAACAAATGAGGATCATCTCCGCGTGTGCGGAGCAGACTTCATGAACGTGGTCTTCTGCTCGGGCGTCAGGGGATCATCTCCGCGTGTGCGGAGCAGACCGGGAGTGGTGCGAACGCACGGTTTCCTCCGCGGGATCATCTCCGCGTGTGCGGAGCAGACCGGTCGCATCGACCCGGTCACCGCGTCGGCGCGGGATCATCTCCGCGTGTGCGGAGCAGACTCGTTAGCGTTCTGGAACGGCACCCACACCAGCGGATCATCTCCGCGTGTGCGGAGCAGACTAGTCCCCCCAGAACAAGGCGTGGTTTCGGCAGGGATCATCTCCGCGTGTGCGGAGCAGACACCGTCATCTCCCGATGAAATGTCGCGGATCAGGGATCATCTCCGCGTGTGCGGAGCAGACCGGGAGTGGTGCGAACGCACGGTTTCCTCCGCGGGATCATCTCCGCGTGTGCGGAGCAGACCGGTCGCATCGACCCGGTCACCGCGTCGGCGCGGGATCATCTCCGCGTGTGCGGAGCAGACTCGTTAGCGTTCTGGAACGGCACCCACACCAGCGGATCATCTCCGCGTGTGCGGAGCAGACTACTAAAATCTACGGTTCAAACGTAACAAATGAGGATCATCTCCGCGTGTGCGGAGCAGACTTCATGAACGTGGTCTTCTGCTCGGGCGTCAGGGGATCATCTCCGCGTGTGCGGAGCAGACCGGGTTGACGCCGCAGGGTTTGCGGATCAATGGGGATCATCTCCGCGTGTGCGGAGCAGACCAAGGAGTATGGGAATGCGTAAGGATTATGATGGGATCATCTCCGCGTGTGCGGAGCAGACGCACAGGTAAAAGTCGTCGTACAGGTGCAGGTGGGATCATCTCCGCGTGTGCGGAGCAGACGTCACGCGCACGGACAGGCCCGGACGAAGGGCGGGATCATCTCCGCGTGTGCGGAGCAGACCGATACTGGTCGGCCAGATGCTCGCGTCGAACGGGATCATCTCCGCGTGTGCGGAGCAGACAGCGTGCGCCCGGTGGTGACTGTTATCGTGTCGGGATCATCTCCGCGTGTGCGGAGCAGACTGATAGAACGAGTTCCAAGTGTTCTGAATATCGGGATCATCTCCGCGTGTGCGGAGCAGACTCGGGTTTCCCGCGCTGAGTTGCGTGAGTTGCGGGATCATCTCCGCGTGTGCGGAGCAGACCACGCCGTTCGGGTTCGGGATATACAGGCTGCCCGCGGGATCATCTCCGCGTGTGCGGAGCAGACTTGGGTCAGGACACGGTGCACCGGCTGGCATGGGGATCATCTCCGCGTGTGCGGAGCAGACTCGGTTTTCCCGCGCTGAGTTGCGTGAGTTGCGGGATCATCTCCGCGTGTGCGGAGCAGACCACTGTTACGCTCCCTTGACCTCGATGTTCACGTGGATCATCTCCGCGTGTGCGGAGCAGACTCGTTCTGCGACACGCCGGCCCATTCCGTCCACGGATCATCTCCGCGTGTGCGGAGCAGACCTCACCCAGGTCCTGGCCACGCTCCAGCCGATGGGATCATCTCCGCGTGTGCGGAGCAGACGCCGACACCGCTGGCGGGGCGGTGCGCGCCCAGGGATCATCTCCGCGTGTGCGGAGCAGACTTCGCGAGCAACCCGACGGCGTGGATCGACCTGGGATCATCTCCGCGTGTGCGGAGCAGACAGTCGAATTTTACACCGATTCGGACCGCCTCGAGTCGTCAAAATATTCGATTGCGGCAATGAAGGAGATGTTGGATATCGCGAAATCCACATCTTGAAACAATGAATATCAACAATAGTTTCCTGGCCCGAGAAGTTCGGATGCGTTTACTAGCAGGTGTCTTACATCAATTTCCGCTCTCTCGATCTATTTGTGCTGCACGCGCAACAGATGAAGTCGTATGGATGAAATCGGCTTAATGGGATAGTCGGGGCGTTACGTAGTCCGTAGGCGAGGTAGGGAAATGCCGTTTCGGACGGTGTCGAGGAGACTTTCTTCTGATCGCAGGTTGGTGCGCCATTGGATTCAACGGTTGTGGTTTTGGTCGGACAACGTGCTGGCGCGGTGGTGAACGGTCGATCGTCTTCCGGGAAGACAAGGCTGTACAGGTGCAAAAGCATGGCGGAGGTAATGCACGCGTTGCTGCCTGAACGCCACAGTGCGGCAGACGATATCCGGGCCGGTGAAGGCCAAATTGAATGTTCCGTACCGTACCACAGGTGTTATTTGCGTCGCGATCCTTGGGAAATCAACCTTCCTGCAAGGAATATCACCCAGTGGTACGGTACGGAACGTTATATCGGTATCTATTGCGCTTCCGCGCGCCATCACTCCGCGTCGGCGGTCTTCTTGCGGCCGCGCTTCTTCATCGTGCCGGCCTTGGCGTCGGCGATGGCGAAGATGATGGCCTTGTCGTCAGGCTGTCCGATGCCAGGGATGGAACGGTAGTCGATCTCATCCTCGGACGGGTTGTGCAGGGTGAAGAAGCTGGCGATGGTGGTGACGACGGCCGGAACCTTGATGTTGATGGACGTGGTCTGCTTTTCCGCGGCCTTGCTGAATTTCACCGCGTTCGGTTCGTCGGCGTTGCAG
The DNA here is from genome assembly GCF_000771405.1 of Bifidobacterium pullorum DSM 20433. GTDB lineage: Bacteria > Actinomycetota > Actinomycetes > Actinomycetales > Bifidobacteriaceae > Bifidobacterium > Bifidobacterium pullorum. The sequence goes on from NZ_JDUI01000020.1 coordinate 2,713, forward strand.
GCCTGGATGGCGATCTGCTTGGCGGATTCGTTCACCAGCACGCGGACATGCGTGGGGTATTTCAGTTCGGCGGCGGTCGCCTTGTTGAAACGGACCACGGAATCGGTGATGGTCATGACGGCCTTGCTTGCGGGAGCGGAGAGCGAGATTTCCTGGAAACCCTGAAGTGATGCCATAGGAATTACCTCCATTTTGTTGTTTTAATTTGATGTATTTATTGTAAATGATTGATTCGTTTATTGCGTCCAATTTAGTGAAATTATTACGCTTGCCCGGCATACGGAACGATGGATATTATTTCTGTAATACTCCACCGGTCTGCCGCATGGTTGGGAAATGCGGAGGATTTGGTATCGGGCTGGTTCCGTTCGGGGGAGTGTGTCAATATAGGGTGCTGGATGGGGTCGTGATGCCGTAGGGTGGTCGACCGCGAGGCGCCGGACCGGCGGACAGCAACAGATAGGAGCACGGGATGGCAAAGCATTCTGTACGGCAAGGGACGCGTTCCGCGTCTCGCGCGCGACGGACGCGCAACATTGTTCTGGTGGTGGTCGGCGTAGTGCTGGCGTTGGCGGCTGTATGCGGATTCCTTGGATACCGGTTCTACCGGGAAGCGTTGCAGGTGCGTGACCACGAGCTGGCTGCCGTGCAGGCGTTGCAGGGACTGCAGGATTCGGAACAGCTCAAGGATACCGACGCGTTGAACGAGGCGGTCGCCCAGGCGCAGGAGCATGCGTCCGCCGCCAAGGAGATTACCGACGGTGGGTTGTGGAAGGCCGCGTCGTTCGTGCCGGTTGTGGGGGATGATGTGAAGACCGTGCGCGGCATGGTCGACGTGGTGGATGGCGTGGTCGGGCAGACGCTGCCGGTGCTCGCCTCGACCATGCAGAATCTGATGGGTGCGGAGTTGAGCGGCGGCGAGGGGCAGTTGAACCTGCAACCGATCATCGACGCGCAGGATGGGTTGGTCCGCGCCAATGAACTGATGCAGGAACAGGCGTCGGCCATCGAGGATCTGCCGACCCCGCATATCGGCATGGTCCGCTCGGCGTATGAGCAGGGGCGTGACCAGCTCACGAAGGTGGCGGATATGCTGGACGGGGTGAGCGGCATGGTGCAGGTGGCCCCGAAGATGCTGGGCGCGGAAGGCTCGCGCACCTACCTGCTGGTGGCGCAGACCACGTCCGAACAGCGTTCGGGCGGCGGTCTGGTCGGGTCCCTGGGTACGATGCATACCGAGCAGGGGAAGATTTCGGTGGGGGATTTCCATTCGAATACGGAATTCATCTCCCTGGGTGAGAGCGCTAACGAGGAGGAACATGACGTGTTTTCGGCGCCGTTGCGTTTCTCGATGGATATCCGGGATTTGTTTGCGGTTCCGGATATCTCCCGTGTGGCCGAGATGCTCGACAATGTGTGGCAGAAATCGGAATATGCGTGCCCGCTGGACGGCATCATCGTGATCGACCCCGTGTTTATTCAGGAGATGGTGCGGATCAACGGTGATATCACGTTGGATAATGGTTACGTGCTTACGGGGGAAAATACCGCGGAATTCATGCTCAACAGCATTTACAAGTGGTATGAGCCGCAGGAGCAGGACGGATATTTCGAATACGTGGCCGCTTCCGTAATGGATGGTGCCTTCTCCAATATGACTACCGATAAGATGCTGCAGGTTGTGCAAGCGATGGGTAGCTTGGCGGAGAATCGCCATTTCTATGCCTATACATTCCACGAAGATGAGGCGCAGTATTTCCAGGATGGCGGTTTGGCCAAGAGCGTGCCTTCCAGCGAATCCGAACCGGAAGTGGGCATTTACTTGAATGAGCAGCATGGTTCGAAGATGGGTTGGTATATCACGCGTGAGGGGACTGTGACCAAGACCTCGTGCAACGGCGACGGATCACGTACCTATCATGTGACGTACACGCTCGCCAACACAATCACGGATGAGGAACTTCAAACGGCGACCGATTATATTCTTGGCCCAACGCAGAATTCGGTCGGTAGCTCGTATGTCATGCAAGGCGGCACTTCGGTGCAACGTATGTTGTTCTATGCTCCTGCAGGTGGCACCATCACTGATTTCACATCGACGGGTAATGTGCAGGATCAAGTGAACAAGACGATGGATGGCAAGGAACTGATCACCAATGTGGCCTACTTGGAGCCGGGAACATCAGTGACCTATGAGTTCAATGTGACTACCTCGCCGAAAGCCACTTCCGACTTGAAGATTGATCAAAGTCCTGCAGGTTGGCTGGAATCCGGGATTGCGTATGACGTCGATGAGTGCCCAGCCGAATAACGCCATATGTGTATTGATGACGTCATTCGCAAATAGGCGTAGGCGATAGGTTCGGATCCCTTAGGTGTGTGCTGGGCTGCGGGGATGAACTTTCGGTGAAAGATGCCCCCTTCATTGCAGTGCATGCAATGCGCGAAGCATTGTTGGGTTATGCTCGATATATCCGGAGATGGTTGGTTATAAGGCAGGGAGACTTTGACAGTGCGAGAAGCGCCAAGAATGATGATTGTCGTTCCATGCTACAACGAAGAGGAAGCGCTCGCGGTAACCGCAGAGGCTCTTCGCGCCAAGTTAGAGGAGCTGAAGCAGGGCCGACTGATCCAGGAGACGAGTGGCGTTATTTTTGTGGATGACGGTTCCCATGACGGCACATGGTCGATTATTGAACGTTTGCATGGCCAGTTCCCAGATTTGTATCACGGCGTCAAGCTGGCACATAATCGCGGGCATCAGAATGCGCTGTATGCGGGGCTGATGCAGGCGTTGGCCTATGATGCTGACGCGTGCATATCTATGGATGCGGATCTGCAGGATGATCCCGATGCCGTGGATGAGATGATTCGGGAGTATCAAAACGGTGCCGAAATCGTGTTCGGCGTCCGTGATAATCGAGACACCGATACGGCATTCAAGAGGGGAACGGCTCACGCGTTCTATGCGTTGATGGGATGGCTAGGTACCGAGACAGTGCCCGATCATGCGGATTATCGCCTGATGAGTCGTGAGGCCTTGAAGGCGTTGTCCCAATACCGTGAGGTCAATCTGTTCCTCCGCGGTATCGTGCCATCGTTGGGTTTCCAAACAGCGAAGGTATACTACAAGCGTGGTACCCGTGTTGCAGGGGAGTCGAAGTATCCGCTCAAGAAGATGCTGACGTTCGCGTTGGAGGGCGTGACTTCATTCTCCACGAAGCCGCTGGCGATGATTACGGGAATGGGTGCTCTCTCCGTTCTGATCGGCATTGTGATGTTCATTTATACTCTGGTGTCGGTGTTTTCCGGTCACGCGGTTGCCGGATGGGGATCGATAATGTGTTCGATGTGGTTCTTGGGAGGTTTCGTCCTTCTTGCCATCGGCATCGTCGGCGAGTACATCGGGAAGATTTACCTCGAGGTCAAACAGCGTCCGCGCTACATCGTGGAAAAGTCGATTTGAATGGTGCCGCATAGATGGCCGCATAGATGAATGGGCGGACAGCTATAGCTGTCCGCCCATTCATCATTTGCGGTTAGCGGTCATCCCATTTGTTGACAGTTCTTGCAAAGCTGGGTGTGGCCCGCTTTCTTAGCTTGTGCGACTGTACCTGACGAGAGATGCTTCGCACGGGCTAACGAGGGACAGTCGCGATGGGTGTGATAAACCTTTCCTGAAGAGACCCACCACGCCTTCTGTGATTGCGACGGAGTCGTATTCTGCAGTGCACCGGTAGTGGTGTTGAAGTAATACTTTTTACCGTCGATGGTCTGGTTTCCGTAGACCATGCGTCCGGTGGTGCGGTCATAGAAAACGCGACGACCGTCAGACAGTGTCATCCAGCCGTACTTTACGGCTCCGGTTCCGGGGGTGAGGTAGTACCAGCCGCCGTCGATGTAGCGTTCGCCGTACTGCATGATGCCGGTGACCTCGTCGTAGTACACCCACTTCTTGCCGCCGGTCAGGTACACGAACCCGTGGGACATGGCGCCGGTGTGTTCGTCGAAGTGGTACCAGCCGGTGTGCTCGC
>NZ_JDUI01000021.1 GCF_000771405.1 Bifidobacterium pullorum DSM 20433
AATGCGGCGGCGTGCTACTCTCCCACATCCTCTCGGGTGCAGTACCATCGCCGTGCCAGGCCTTAGCTTCCGGGTTCGGAATGGGACCGGGCGTCTCACCTGGGCCATGGCCGCCGCAAATCTTCTGTTGTTCTTCCCGCCCCTGGGGGCGGGGGATGGTTCCGGGTGACGGATCGGGAACCGGAGGATGGACGCGATGTTTCGTGTTCCGCGCATTGTGACCACGCGCTCCCTGTCGTCCGGGATGCGGCCGTGTCGCGTACGATGCGTGATGAATTGTCCCTCGTCCGTTAGTACCGGTCAGCTCCACCCCTCGCGGGGCTTCCACGTCCGGCCTATCAACCACGTGTTCTGCATGGGGACTACAGCGCCCGAAGGCGCATGGAACCCTTATCTTGGAGCAGGCTTCCCGCTTAGATGCTTTCAGCGGTTATCCCTTCCGAACGTAGCCAACCAGCCGCGCCACTGGCGTGACGACTGGCATACCAGAGGTTCGTCCACCCAGGTCCTCTCGTACTATGGGCAGGTCTCCTCAAGGTTCCGACGAGCGCAGAGGATAGAGACCAAACTGTCTCACGACGTTCTGAACCCAGCTCGCGTGCCGCTTTAATCGGCGAACAGCCGAACCCTTGGGACCTGCTCCAGCCCCAGGATGCGACGAGCCGACATCGAGGTGCCAAACCATCCCGTCGATATGGACTCTTGGGAATGATCAGCCTGTTATCCCCGGGGTACCTTTTATCCGTTGAGCGATGCCGCGTCCGTACGCCGGCACCGGATCACTATCTCCGACTTTCGTCCCTGCTCGACCCGTCGGTCTCGCAGTCAAGCCCGCTTGTGCGATTGCACTCGACACCCGATTGCCAACCGGGCTGAGCGGACCTTTGAGCGCCTCCGTTACTCTTTGGGAGGCAACCGCCCCAGTTAAACTACCCGCCAGGCACTGTCCCTGAGCAGGATGACTGCTCGAGGTTAGACATCAAACGAGAACAGAGCGGTATTTCACCTACGGCTCCACACGAGCTGGCGCCCATGCTTCGAAGCCTCCCGCCTATGCTACACAATCCGCGCCTAATGCCAATACCAAGGTATAGTAAAGGTCCCGGGGTCTTTTCGTCCTTCTGCGCTTAACGAGCATCTTTACTCGTACTGCAATTTCGCCGAGCTCCTGGTCGAGACAGTGGGGAAGTCGTTACGCCATTCGTGCAGGTCGGAACTTACCCGACAAGGAATTTCGCTACCTTAGGATGGTTATAGTTACCACCGCCGTTTACCGGGGCTTGAATTCACCGCTGCCCCCCGAAGGGATGACGGATCCTCTTAACCTTCCGGCACCGGGCAGGCGTCAGAGCGTATACAGCGACTTACGTCTTCGCACGCTCCTGTGTTTTTGGTAAACAGTCGCTACCCCCTGGTCTGTGCCACCCCCAACCGCTCGGGCCGCAAGGGCCGTCACCGCCGGGGGTCTCCCTTATACCGAAGGCACGGGAGTAATTTGCCGAGTTCCTTGACCAGGATTCGCTCGATCGCTTTGGTATTCTCTACCTGACCACCAGTGTCGGTTTGGGGTACGGGCGGCTGACAGCCTGACGCCGAAGCTTTTCTCGGCAGCTAGGATCACCGGATTCGGCCCCAACGGGCCCCACCATCACACCTCGGCCTGATGCGGGACGGATTTGCCTGCCCCGCGGCTTGCGTGCTTGGCCACGGAAAACCACCTCCGCGGCCGGCTACCTCTCTGCGTCACTCCTGCGCTGACCTACCGGGGCTACGCTCCCAACACGACGACCCGCCCCAAGCCCGAAGGCCGGGGACGCGACGACGCGGAGGTTAGTACTCACCCTTTCGGTTTGGGCGGCTGAAAGCCGGTACGGGAATATCGACCCGTTCATCCATTCGACTACGCCTGTCGGCCTCGCCTTAGGACCCGACTCACCCAGGGACGATGAACGTGGCCCTGGAACCCTTGGTCATCCAGCGGGCGGGATCTTCACCCGCCTCTCGCTACTCATGTCTGCATTCTCACTCCCCAACGGTCCACGGCAGGATTACTCCGCCGCTTCGCCCCGCAGGGGACGCTCTCCTACCCAGCGTCAAAAACGCTGCCGCGTCTTCGGTGGCGTGCTTGAGCCCCGCTACATTGTCGGCGCGGAACCACTAGACCAGTGAGCTGTTACGCACTCTTTCAAGGGTGGCTGCTTCTAAGCCAACCTCCTGGCTGTCTATGCGACTCCACATCCTTTCCCACTTAGCACGCGCTTGGGGACCTTAGACGACGGTCTGGGCTGTTTCCCTTTCGACGACGGAGCTTATCCCCCGCCGACTCACTGCCGGGATACACGTCACGGGTATTCGGAGTTTGGCTGCTATTGGTACCCGATATGGGCCCGCAAGCATCCAGTAGCTCTACCCCCCGGACGCAATAACCCGACGCTGCACCTAAATGCATTTCGGAGAGAACCAGCTATCACGGAATTTGATTGGCCTTTCACCCCTAACCCCAAGTCATCCCCCCGGTTTTCAACCCAGGTGGGTTCGGTCCTCCACGCGGTCTTACCCGCGCTTCAACCTGCTCAGGGCTAGATCATCCCGCTTCGGGTCCAGGACGCGCGACTCAAACGCCTTTTAAGACTCGCCTTCGCTACGCGTACACCACACGGCTTACGCTCGCCACACGCCACTGACTCGCAGACTCATTTTTCGATAGGCACGCCGTCACCCCCCAAAAGGAAGGCCCCGACGGATTGTAGGCGCACGGTTTCAGGAACTGTTTCACTCCCCTCCCGGGGTGCTTTTCACCTTTCCCTCACGGTACTAGTACGCTATCGGTCAGACAGATATACTTAGGCTTACCCGACGGTCCGGGCAGATTCGCACGGGATTCCACGGGGCCCGTGCTACTTGGGAGACGCGACCGGGAGACGACGCACGTTCGGCTACGGGGCCATCACCCTCTGCGGCCGGGAATTCAATCCCGTTCGCCTCGAACGCCGTTTTATCACTCCCGCCGGGCCCGTCGGGGCCCGGACGCGCGATCCCGCAACACCGCATGCGCAACCCCCGACGGGTATCACACGCACACGGTTTGGCCTCATCCGCTTTCGCTCGCCACTACTCACGGAGTATCCTTTCCTGCAGGTACTGAGATGTTTCACTTCCCTGCGTACCCCCCGCCCAAAGGCGGTACCACCCCATGACGGGTGGTGGGTTCCCCCATTCGGAAATCCTCGGATCAAAGCCCTGCTGGCGGCTCCCCGAGGCTTATCGCAGCCTCACACGTCCTTCATCGGTACTGTCTGCCAAGGCATCCACCATACGCCCTTCACGGACAACCCACACAAGGCGCCCGCGACAAAAGCCAGCAAACACCGGACAACAGATCTTCGCACTCATGATCACAAAAACGATCAGAACAAAAGAACAAAACCCTAACAATAGAGTTCGTCCGAAAAAACAGTAAACAAGAACAAAGAATTCTTGCTCGCGTCCACTCTCCAGTTCTCAAACCACCACCACGACCAGGAACCGAAACCCACCCGCGCACGCGGAGGGGACGGGACCCGGTATGGGGACCGCGCCAGACCCGAAGGCCCGGTGGCGATCCGGGAACCCAAAAGCATGCCCATACCACAAGAGCCGCCATGATCTCTTCCACACCAGCAGCCCACCGGACACCGGACCATCCGGACCGGGGGCGACACCGGACGCGAAAACCCGCGCCCTGAATCTCCGTAGAAAGGAGGTGATCCAGCCGCACCTTCCGGTACGGCTACCTTGTTACGACTTAGTCCCAATCACGAGCCTCACCTTAGACGGCTCCCCCCCAAGAAGGGTTAGGCCACCGGCTTCGGGTGCTGCCCACTTTCATGACTTGACGGGCGGTGTGTACAAGGCCCGGGAACGCATTCACCGCGACGTTGCTGATTCGCGATTACTAGCGACTCCGCCTTCACGCAGTCGAGTTGCAGACTGCGATCCGAACTGAGACCGGTTTTCAGGGATCCGCTCCATGTCGCCATGTCGCATCCCGTTGTACCGGCCATTGTAGCATGCGTGAAGCCCTGGACGTAAGGGGCATGATGATCTGACGTCATCCCCGCCTTCCTCCGGGTTAACCCCGGCGGTCCCCCGTGAGTTCCCGCCATGACGCGCTGGCAACACGGGGCGAGGGTTGCGCTCGTTGCGGGACTTAACCCAACATCTCACGACACGAGCTGACGACGACCATGCACCACCTGTGAACCCGCCCCGAAGGGAAACCCCATCTCTGAGGTCGTCGGGAACATGTCAAGCCCAGGTAAGGTTCTTCGCGTTGCATCGAATTAATCCGCATGCTCCGCCGCTTGTGCGGGCCCCCGTCAATTTCTTTGAGTTTTAGCCTTGCGGCCGTACTCCCCAGGCGGGATGCTTAACGCGTTAGCTCCGACACGGAACCCGTGGAAAGGGCCCCACATCCAGCATCCACCGTTTACGGCGTGGACTACCAGGGTATCTAATCCTGTTCGCTCCCCACGCTTTCGCTCCTCAGCGTCAGTAACGGCCCAGAGACCTGCCTTCGCCATTGGTGTTCTTCCCGATATCTACACATTCCACCGTTACACCGGGAATTCCAGTCTCCCCTACCGCACTCCAGCCCGCCCGTACCCGGCGCAGATCCACCGTTAAGCGATGGACTTTCACACCAGACGCGACGAACCGCCTACGAGCCCTTTACGCCCAATAATTCCGGATAACGCTTGCACCCTACGTATTACCGCGGCTGCTGGCACGTAGTTAGCCGGTGCTTATTCAACGGGTACACTCACTCTCGCTTGCTCCCCGATAAAAGCGGTTTACAACCCGAAGGCCTCCATCCCGCACGCGGCGTCGCTGCGTCAGGCTTTCGCCCATTGCGCAATATTCCCCACTGCTGCCTCCCGTAGGAGTCTGGGCCGTATCTCAGTCCCAATGTGGCCGGTCGCCCTCTCAGGCCGGCTACCCGTCGAAGCCTTGGTGGGCCATCACCCCACCAACAAGCTGATAGGACGCGACCCCATCCCATGCCGCAAAAGCTTTCCCAGAATCCCATGCGGTCATCTGGAGCATCCGGCATTACCACCCGTTTCCAGGAGCTATTCCGGTGCATGGGGCAGGTTGGTCACGCATTACTCACCCGTTCGCCACTCTCACCCCGGCGCAAGCGCCAGGGATCCCGTTCGACTTGCATGTGTTAAGCACGCCGCCAGCGTTCATCCTGAGCCAGAATCGAACCCTCCACAAAAAAACATTGCGAAGACATCCGAACGATGACTCCAAAACATTGAATTGACGGGACCGTTTATAAGGAAAACGATCCACACAAAAACCCCGACCCCCATCAAAACCCCTCGGCTACTCCACCCCAAACAAGGCGAAGCGGGAATCGGACTGGCAATCAAAAAACGACTCTAAAAAGTAGTACAAACACGCTCTTGAGTTCTCAAACCACCACC
>NZ_JDUI01000022.1 GCF_000771405.1 Bifidobacterium pullorum DSM 20433
TCAGCTGATGATAGTACGTGCTGCGCGCCAGGCCGACCCGGGCGAGCAGCCGACCCACGGGGACGCCGTGCCCGGCGCCGATCGTCCTGACGAGGATCGTCTTCTCCCTATTGGCCAGGTTGTCCGGGTCCGCGCCCCGCTCTTATGCCCGCCAATTCCACCGCCCCCTTGAGGATCGCCAGCTCGATCTCCGCCTCCCGTTTCTCCCGGCGGATCCGCTCCAGCTCGGCGCGCACACGGTCGCGCTCGGCAATCAGCCCGTCCAGATCCGACGCGTCGGGATCCGCCGCGCCATCATTCCTCTTCCCCGGCTTGTCTGGTGTCACTGGATCGTCCTCCGGTACCGGCTCGTGCAGCAGTTGACGCTACCCGGTTTCTCACGACCGACGCCTCCACGCCCACCTCGGCCGCGACCTGCCGCGACGTGACGCCGCCCGCGGCCAGGCGCGCCACCGCCATACGCCTGACCCCATCCGCCACCGGCCCGCGCTTGACCGCGCGCTCCCCGGGCGCCAGCCCGACCGGTCCACGCCGCCAGCACCTCATGGCCGGGATACCCCATCCGGCGCATCGTCCTGCTCAGACGCCTGCCATGCGTCAGGCAGTGATCCACCGCAGCGCGCTTCTGCTCGTCCGTGTACCTCGCATAACGCTCGCCACGCCTCGAGGGAACCCCGTACGCCGCTCCTCCAGCCACTCGCGATACCACATGAGCAACGCCCCCTTGCTGGGATAGCCCAACTCCCGGATCACGTCCGCCGCACTATGCTCGTACCGCTCGTACAACCCCACCGCACGCCTGCGCTGCTCCCTCGAATACCTCGCCACGATGACGACTCCTCCCGCTCAAGGAGTCCAACATTCCGTCACCACCCCGTTTACACCAATTTCATTTTTTGCTTTACACCCCGGCTTGCCCAACGAATCCAAAACCTGCTAATAACCTGACGAAAACCGTAACGCTGTTTTGACTAGGTACACCGAACCTGTGCAGCTGCCGAAACGGTCGAAGAGCAGCTGAAACAGCTCCACAGAAATGAGGGTCTGCGGACTCGTAGGATAATCAGAAATGATATAGTCTGATCTTAAGGCCATATCAAAGAAGAAGGAGGCTGGTGCAGTGTGCTCTTCTAACTTGGAGAAATCTCTTGTATTTACGACTGAGCCTGAATTGACAAGGGCGCTTGCCGCAGAGATTCGAAATGATCCAGATAGGTTCCTGCAATTGCTGGAGAAGCTGCTGGGGAGACCGTTGGGCGGGATTACTAAAGTCGCATGCGAAGAGAAAGAGCGTTTAGACCTTGTGCTCACATGCTTCGACGGCAGCGAGATAACACGTATTGGAATAGAAGCGAAATGCGACCATGTTGTAGCACGAGGGCAACTTAAGCGAGAAAAAGAGGTGGTGGACTATCTCTTATTACTGGTGTTGGATGAACGTGACGCGGAACCGGATAAGGGAAGTGTTGACGGTGTAATGACATGGGAGAAAGCGATTGAATGTTTTGATCAACCGCGTTTGACATCATGGGATCTTGAGCATCTTCCTGCACAAAAGAGAGCTGTGGAGCGATTGTTCAATGAGGTTCTTCCTTCCCTGCGGTGCATTCTACCGGAATCTGACTGGAGTATGGTAATCAATCGAAATGGCTCAGGAATGCCCCATATCGATATCGCTTCCCGCGAGCCGGTTATCATCAAGGGTAAAGGGAGGGAGATTCGAGGGAATATCCAGGTTTCCGGGCGCGATATACGCCAATCTTTAGAGGACGTTCGATTCCAGTGTTTTATTGGTATTGAAATCGAGCAGAACAGTCTAGAGGACTTTCCGAATGATTGTTCATCAGCGCCTGAACCTGCATGGATTATTGCGCTTAAACAGTTGGATGCCGATGTGCTGTTTAAAGATGGCATAGAGAGATATCCTGAGTTTGCTTTTCATAAAACTTCAGGACAATGTCGCAAGGCTATACCTCATATGAGAGAACTTGTTGATCGTTATTTAGGTAAGCAGCGTTACCTTATCAAGGGTTATAAAGATTGGGCCTTTGGCGCACAGTCTCAGCCGTTCCCTATTTCCAATCTAAAAGATAATGCAAAAAAGACGGCCAATATATTCAAAAATTGGAGGAATTCTATCGATAAGGCGAATTACGATCAATAGCTATCATACTGAGATAATGCTCGCAGCCCCCCAGTTACGAGGGAGGCATCATTTCATCTCGAACATCGAATTCGCCCAACGGGAAACGTGAAACAAATCCAGATCGCATTCAACCTGGCCTCTCGCGCCAGGCTGAATGCTGATATATTTTGAATATGTCAAAGAACGACTATCTTGTTTCAAATGCGTGTTTTAGCGATGACGGACTGTATCGGTATTTCCTGGCACGAGTATGGGATGCTCAATTACCGGTATTGGCTTTTATCATGCTAAATCCATCGACCGCTGATGGCGAAACTGATGATTCGACTGTTAAACGATGTGTTAGCTACGCTAAACAATGGGGGTACGGGGGTATTGAAATATATAATCTTTATGCCTTTCGGGCGACAAAGCCACGAGAATTAGCACAAGCAAAATATCCCGTTGGAGAGAATAACAATAAATGGCTGCACGAGCTAGGCATGAAGCATAATCGCATTATTGTCGCATGGGGAGGGCACGCAAAGAAGGCCAGAGTCAAGGAAGTAATGGCAATTATCGGACGGCCGGTTGAGTGCTTAAAGCGAAACAAAGATGGCTCACCGCATCATCCACTTCATCTCGCTAAAGACATTCAACCTGTTGAATGGCGATAAAAGGGTCATAGTCGATAAGGGGCTGCGGACGTTTTCTTGGAAACAATCACACAGCCCCATGCAGACAGCCGACTGAAACCGCTCCGGCAACAGGCCAGACCGCATTTGCGCCGGACATCGGCTACAGCCTGATGTTTCCCGCTACTTGAACCAATGCAGCTCCCGGTTGCACTGCGTCTCAACGATGCTCCTATGCATTGTCAAGTGTTTTGTTATGTTGGTTGTCTGTTGTGATGGATTGGATCCATTGGGTGGCCCGGCGTTCGAGTTCGGGCAGGTCGCGGACGCCGCGTTCGATCTCGCTGATGCGGCTGGAGGGGACGTGGAGGGCGTCGCCGACCTGTTGCTGGGTGATGCCGTTCGCGGTACGCAGTCCGCGGAGCCTTCGCCCGCGTTCGGCGGGCGTTTCGTTCGGGGGTGCCGTGCCGCGACTGATGGAGATGAGCGCGTGGTACGCCTCGCGCGCGATGAAGCGTTTGAGGCACCGGATGATCTCGAGCTTGCTTTTGCCTTCCCTGGTCTTCCTGTCCACGTAGTCGCGGGTGGGCTGGTGGTGGCGCATGCGGGTTATGGCGATGTGGTACAGGGCGGCGTTGCTCCGGCGATTTGATATGGCTTGGTTTTGGATGCTCCTATAGATCGTCAAGCATTTGGCGTGTTGTCTGGGCTGGTTGGTGCGGCTGTCGAGTGGATCCATTGGATAGCCCGCTGTTCGAGTTCGGGGAGGTCTCGTTTGCCGCGTTCGATTTCGCCGATGCGGCTTGATAGCACGCAGAGCGCCTCGCCGATCTGCTGTTGGACAATGCCGTGGCCGGTGCGTAGTCCGCGCAGTCCGGCGCCGTAGTCGCGAGTGGGCCGGTGGTGGCGTATGCACACAATGCGCGATGTTGCGCAGGACACGGTCGCCCTTCCTGTTGCCGCCCCTGTCGAGCCTGTGTCTGTTGGTTTTGCCGCCGGACGCGGGTAACGGGCACGCGCCACAGAGTTTGGCGAACACAGCCTCGCCCCGGATGCGTTCGGGGTCGTCGCCCGCGATGGCGGCAAGCTGCGCGGCGGATGCATGTTGCCGACTCGGCGTGTACCGTCGGGGGTGGTGACGTTTTGTTGGACTCCGGTGTCCTTGTTCTTTGATTATGCCATGAGTCCGAGCTCGCGTCTTCGTTTGGCGATGCTGGTGCCGAAGGCGAGCTTGATCCGCTCGTCCCGATACCAGCGCATGTACCCGTCCAACTGTTCGACGAACCCTTCGATGGTGACGCCCGTGAAGCTCCGGCCGTGGAAGAACTCCTGCTTGAGATGCCCGAAGAACCCTTCCGCGGCCGCGTTGTCCGGGGAGCAGCCCTTCGCGCTCATCGACCGGGTCAAC
>NZ_JDUI01000023.1 GCF_000771405.1 Bifidobacterium pullorum DSM 20433
CGACGAGGCTACCGGCGCCATGTCCCACGGGGATGTGTACCTGCGTTCCAATGGAGGCAAGTGGGTACGTTACGACAAAATCACAGGCATCATGGTCAAAGGCCTGCACAAACAGGACGGAGCTTGGTACTATTTCGACCCCATCACAGGAGCGATGGCACACAAAATGACCTACGTTCCCGATTGGAAAAGCTACAAGTATTTCGATGATATCGACGGGCGTTGGATCAAGGGAAAGGAGACCGCCGACTGGAACTCCCCCTCACAGGAATCCGCATACCCGAATCTCAGCAAGGTACGCAATCTCAACGTCCGAGTGTCCATCGCAGACCAGCAAGTGTATATCCGCGACGGCAGCACTGTGATCTACACCATGATCGCCTCGACCGGACTCAATGATTGCACGCCCCGAGGAACCTACCGAGTCAACGGACGAGGTCGCTCATTCATGAATCCCGATGGCATGGGCGCGAACAACTGGGTGCGGTTCCTTGGAAACTACCTGTTCCATTCCGTGCCAATCAATAAGAGCGGAAACTACATCGTTTCGGAGGCCCAGAAACTGGGACGGCCCGCATCGCACGGCTGCGTCAGGTTGACCATACCGGACTCAAAGTGGCTGTATGACCAACTGCGAGACGGCACGTCCGTGACCATCTACTGACACTTATTCGTCAACTTTTTATACTGTTCTCCGGGATATATACGCTGCTGGAGATCTTGCATCCATAGTTGTGGAAATAGTCAGGATCTCTATTACCCCATACAGAGACCCTGCTTCCAGCTACAATGTGTGGCAGACACGACCGATTCCGTAGAAAGAAGTATCGCATGGCAGTCGGCTTGAAACACGCTTCCAGCAACGGCCTCGCCTCATTAGCTCCACGAATCGGGACGGCCATTACAACATGCCTGCTCACGATTTCCGGCATAGCCACCCTATTTCTAGGCGTGCTGTCCATCTTTTCCACCACGGAATTCAAAATCGATGGACCTTCTTCCGGGGTCTCTCCCGATTTCCTCAGCATCACCGAGGAGATCATTTTCCATTACGGGCTCCCCTCAATACAGTTCGTTGCCGGCTTCATTCTGCTCGCGGCGGGAACGATGGTTATCGGCTCGGCGCTGCGCCGCATTCCCCTGCGTAGAATCTCCCAGGCACTCGTTCTTATCACGTTAATCGTATCGCTGCTATGGGTGCTGTCACTGAACGCGAAAGGGGCCTTTTGGTATAACGATTCACGTTCGCTGATTGACTCGTCACGAGCTTTTCTGGAAGGTGATTACGCGCAGTTCGACCCCTCAGCATCTGACCATGGCGACGGTTCCCCGGAATTCTACTCCTACTATTCCTGGTACCCATTCCAAACCGGCGCCATGCTGTGGTTCTCACTTGTCTTTTTCTTCATCGGCGCAGGTAATATCGCAGGCTACCAAGTCATCAACGCATTCCTGACCGCCGGCATCGTCTGGGCGGTATGGCAGCTCAGCAAACGCTGCGGCTTCAACGAAACTACGCTACGCCACGAAGCACTTCTGCTCATCCTCTGTGTGCCTCTCTATACCTCAGCAGCGTTCGTATACCCCAACACGGCGGGATTGTTCCTCGTTCTGCTCGCGGTTCTCGTCGCTGTCATATCCATGCAGACCGATTCCTATCCGCATATGTGTCTTCTTGCCGTCGCTGCTTATCTCATCGCGGCAGTGGCCATGCTGGTCAAAGGAACTGTCATCATCTTCGTCATCGCACTCACCATTTGCCTCATCATTACGGCACTAATCAAACGACGGTATTGGCTTGCGTTGCTATGTTGCGTTATGTTCATCGTCTCTCACCAGTTGTCTTCTCTGTCCGTTGTCATCGTTGAAACAGTGACTGGAGAACAGTTTGGAGAGGGCCTTCCCCAACTGTCCTGGATCGCCATGGGTCTCGACCCGCACAGCACTTCGGACAATCCCGGATGGTGGAACGACAGCGCCATCAACGCGTATGCACTCACCTCCGGAGACCCGGCAGGGCAATCGCAAATCGCCAAGCAAAGCATTCTGGATTCGTTGACGGCGTTCGTGCAGGACCCCGCCATGGCTTGGGAGTTCCTTAGAGACAAGCTCGCCAGCGAATGGGCCGAGCCTTCCTTCCAGGCGTTCCATTACACACATTTGACGGAAACGAACGACCCCGGCTTCCTAACCTCCGAGTTCCTCGGCCCTCGCTATTCCGCGGTGCTGAGCTTCGAGAACGTATATCAGAGCATCATTTACCTATTCGCCGTCATCGGCATCTTTCGCTCAATCGCGATACGTAAGGCCATCCCGATTGGGCATCTGCTCTGCATCTCCTGTGTTTCACTCTGCTTCCTAGGAGGATTCGGATGCTTCCTGTTATGGGAAGCTAAAAGCGTGTACACGCTGCCTTACGCGATCATGCTGATACCGCTCGCAGCGTCCGGCTTATCTGGCACATCGCATGCATTGGCCCGCGTGTTCCGTTGGATGATGCAACAACGTTCATCCGTGGCCGAGAAGAGCACACGCTAGCTCGACACTCATTTACGTTGCGATAACGGATTTATACTGTCATATACAGGTTTCTTTCAGTATTTCGGTTTCATAAGGAGGAAACGATGACACGAATCCGTATAAGCCATCTGCTGCGCCCCGTTCTTGTTGTGGTGTGTGCGGTGGTGACGTTCGCCGCGTGCCTGGCGATGACGCCGGG
>NZ_JDUI01000024.1 GCF_000771405.1 Bifidobacterium pullorum DSM 20433
CGAGGTTTGTCATAAATAAGTGAGCGCGAAACCGTTGTTCGTTCGTCGTTGGAAGTGAGCGCGAAACGGTGCCTGCGTTCCTGTTTGTTGTCTTGTCGGGCGTCGGCGCGCATGCGTTCGATCGCCTTTCCCGAGTATCCCATGTCCAGGCCGGCCCGGCGTGCCATGTCCTCGGTGCGTCTGCGGCTGAGCGGTTCGAGTTCGTCCTGGATGGCCGTGATCTCGCGGGTCAGTTGGGCGGGGTCGGTGTCGGAGATGAGTCGTTCGATGCGCGCGGTTGGTCGCGTCGACGTAGCCGGGTCCGCCGTCGGCGCGGTTGGCGGCGTCATGTTTCAGCACGCGCGCCCATGGGGTCTTCGGCTGGTCGTAGACGGTCCTCCTGCGTCCGTCGCGCCCCTGTTCGACGCGTACGGGTTTGCGGGTGGGGGTGAACAGGCTCGGCAGCAGGTAGGTCTTCGTCCACGACTGGTCGGGCAGGTCGCGCTGTTCGGGGGTGTCGTATCTCCAGTAGAACGCGTATCTCCTGACGGCGTGGTTGTTCCGGGATTCGACGGTGGTCTGGTCGTTCTTCCTGTACGGTCGGCTGCGGGTCTGCTCGATGTCCTTGTGCTGGAGCCGGTCGATGAGCTCGTCGTTGACGGACTCCGTGCCGTTGTCGGAGTCGAAGCAGGTGACGGGGAACGGGAACAGGGGGATCGCCAGGTCGACGGCCCTGCGGATGTTGGATTTGGCGTTGTTGCGCACGGTGACGTCCGCGGCCCGGTTGGTCGCGTAGTCCACCATCGTCAGCGTCCTGGCGAACTCCCCTCTGGCGCTGGGCCCGCAGCGCGCGACGGTGTCGGCCTCGGCCAGGCCGGGAAGGCGCGCGATCTCGTCGGTGCACTTGCGGATCCGGATCGAGTTGCGCAGATGCTCGCCGGCCGGACGCGTCAGGGACATGCCCTGGGCATTGCGGCACGTTTGAGCGGCCGCAGCCGCCGGTCGATGGTCGACGCGCTCATCGAGCGCACCTGTTCGAGCGCGTCCCCGTCGATTCCGTCGAGCTCGCCGTCGGCCCTGAGTGCGGGGATCCACTGGTCGAGCATGGCCTTCATGTACGGGCCGCACGGCATGCCCATCAACAGCCACAACCGTTCCGGCAGACGTTGCGCCGCCTCGTCGTATTTCGGTCTGCGTCCACGCCCCGGCCCCGGTTCCTCCCTGGACTTGACCGCCTGCGAGAGCAGACGCCGTGCCGTGGACCGGCCCATGCCCACGGCCACGAGCCGGTCGAGGACCTCGCCCTTCTGCTTCTTCGTTCCCCTGGCGTACTCCGCCCTGAACCTGTTCGCCAGCCGCTTCCTCGTGGCCATGTCCAGTCCGCCTTCCATAAGGCAAGCATCCCCGCGCCCGGCCATGCCGGACGGGATTTCACGCTCACCATTTATGACAAACGAACCAGAATTTCACGCTCAAACATTATGACGAACGTCG
>NZ_JDUI01000025.1 GCF_000771405.1 Bifidobacterium pullorum DSM 20433
GGATGCTCTGCCAACTGAGCTACGCAGGAATGCTGCATGCCCGGCGAACTGCCGCGCACAAGATGAACATATTATTCCTTTTTTCGGCGAATGCAAGTCCGGCATGTCGTTGCAAATTGCCCGGGAACGACAGGGGTATGCCGACCTGTTGGGTTGCTGGTCTTCTAGTACAATAACCGGAGTCAGTGTGCGTGGTCGTTTCCTGTGATGGCATGCCGAGTCAAAACGCTGATGAGTCGACATAGGAGGTATCCGTGGGATATTTCACCGCTCGAACAGTTGTTCCGGCACTGTGCTGCTTAACGTTGTGCATGACGGTTGCAGGATGTGATCAGATGTCCGGAACCACAGCCGAAGAAGGCAAGCCTGTTGCTGCGTCGGGCACGGGGAGAAGCACCGGACGGTCCGCCGAATCGGATATGGAGGCGATGGTCGTCCGTCTCGATGACGGCGGTCTGCTGTTGGTGGACACCCGATCCGGCTCGCCGTTTGTGCCGACGGCCGTGGACGAGGCCAACATCATCGGGGTGGATGGGCGTGCCCTCACCGCCGATGACCTGAGACCCGGCAACGTGGTGCGTGTCGCCGGTAACGGCATCATGCTGGAAAGCTATCCGGGGCAGTATCCGGGCATCGAAACCATCGAGGTCGTCAGTGAGGGGACCGCCGCGGATGCCGAGCGGTATGCCGACCTGGTCGCCGAGCTGTCCGTGACTGTGGATCCGGCGCAGCCCGCGGCGGCCAATCTCGAGTACGCCACCGACCTGGCAAGGGTGACTGTGGCGTTGCGGGACAACGGGTATACGTGGACGTATGAGGAGAACGGCGAGCCCGTCCAGGTCATCGCCGACGCGGCCGATCCGGTGCAGACCGACCCCGCGAATGTGCCGGATGCCGGCATCGACCAGCCGGTGGAGGGCACCGTGGTGTTCGACAGGCCGGTTGAGGCGTTGACGGTGACGCGCTGGAGCGAACAGACGCTCGAACAGGCGGCGTCCGCAGCGGGGTCATACCAGGATATCGACGTGGACTCGCTGCCGGCGGAGACGGTGACGGTTTCGTTGGAGGATGAGAAGGCCAGAGTCGATCTGGATCCCGGATATCGGTATGCGCTTGACGCGACGTTTGCCGAAGGCACGGTCGGCTACGTGTTCACCACGCTCAGGTAGCTTGTGGGCGGCATGGCCCGAAGCTCGGCCGGGTGCCGAGGGCTTGGGCGCTGACGATATGCGAAAGCCCATCTCCTGGGAGATGGGCTTTTCTGTGGCTCCTGCGGCTGGGCTTGAACCAGCGA
>NZ_JDUI01000026.1 GCF_000771405.1 Bifidobacterium pullorum DSM 20433
GGTCCACGCATATCTGCACCCACACCACCAGCTCACCACCCGACGAACACGACCGGCCTATGGGACCGGAATCCCCGTCAGCCCCGGCGGCGGACGGAGCCGGGCGTGCTCCGGCCGCCACCGGCCACGAAACGACACTCCCCGATGCCGCTGACACACGAGCACCGACGCGTGTATGTCGGCGATTACGCGATGCTCTCTTGGATCGATGAGCCCAATCGCCAGGTGACTGTGGCGCGCGTCGTATACGCGCGACGTGACCTGGCCTCGTGTACCGGATGATTCTGCTGGGCCGCCCGCTACGCACTGCCGCTACCGCTGTGCGCGGCCTATGTTCGCTGTTTACTATGTGTTGCCACTATGTGTTGTTGCTATGCGCAGCCAATGTGCCACGCGCCATCCATTGCTCGTTGTTCACTGTTCACTGTTCACTATCTGTTGGTCACTGGTCATTGTGGGGTTGATAGGCCAAAATGTGTGTCCTGTCCTTATAGGCATCGGATGGTTCGGACGCATGGCAGCGCCGCTCCTGGTGCCTTCAAGCTGACGTAATGCCCGTTATCGGCTTATACCCGCGTCACGGCGCCGGATTCCAGATCTCAGCCTGTTATCCGCTTATAGCGGTCTGCGGCTCCGTAGAAGCCCAAGTCTGACGTGGGTTGCCTGGTGTCCGTGTTGTCGTTTGCGTGTGACGACACGGACGTTGGTGGGTTGCTGAGTGTCCGTGTTGTCGCCTGTGTGTGACGACACGGACGTTAGTGGGTCGAGGGGGCATGTTGTTGCTTGCGTATGACGATACGCACCCCGCTGGTTGCTCTGGGATGGCGTTGGCCATGGCGGTGATGCTGTGTGCGGGCCGTTTGCATGTCGGTGGGCGATAGGTGTTTCTGCGACACGCCGAGAGTCATATTTTTTGATGGGTCGGTCGGCTGTTTTCGTGTGGTTCGGCACCGCCTGGACCGCGTTTTTGGGTGTTTGCGACACGCCGGTGGTGG
>NZ_JDUI01000027.1 GCF_000771405.1 Bifidobacterium pullorum DSM 20433
TCCGGTTGGCCAGCTCGGCGTTCGGGCTCGTGCCGATCGTCCAGGCCACCGGCATCCCGTCGTAGCAGTCGATCACCGGGCTGAGGTAGACCTTGCCCGCGGGGATGGAGAACTCCGTCAGGTCCGTGACCCACAGCCGGTTCGGTTCCTCGGCATGGAAAACGCGATTGACGAGGTTGTCCGGCGCCTTGGTCAGCTCGCCCTTGTACGAGCTGTAGCGCCGGGCCCGCTTGAGCAAGGGGACGAGCCCGTGCCGCGTCATCAGCCGCATGACCCTTTTGGCGGACACGACGATCCCGGCGTTTCTCAGTTCGAGCCACACCCGCCGGTAGCCGTAGCGGCGCAGGCTGTTCTCGAACACGTCGCGCACCAGGGCGAGCAGCCCCTCGTCCCTGTCCGGCCTCTTCATCGCGTCCGACTGATGGTAGTAGGTGCTGCGCGCCAGACCGACCCGGGCGAGCAGACGCTCCGCGGGGATGCCATGTCCGGCACTGACGGCCTTGACGAGGATTGTCTTCTCCCTATTGGCCGGGTTGTCCGGGTCTGCGCCCCGCTCTTTTCCCACCAGATCCAACGCCCCCTTGAGGATCGACAGCTCGATCTCCGCCTCCCGTTTCTCCCTGCGCAGCCGCTCGACCTCCGCGCGTACACGATCACGCTCCGCGACCAGCCCCTCCAGGTCCGGCACGTCATGATCCGGACGGGCCGCGCCATCGTCCTCTTCCCTCAGATCATCCGGTCTCACTGGATCGCCCTCCGATACCGGTTCTCGCAGCAGTTGACGCT
>NZ_JDUI01000028.1 GCF_000771405.1 Bifidobacterium pullorum DSM 20433
ACGTCTCGCCACCCACCGACTGCCAGCCGGAAACAGGCTCCTGGACGGAATCATCCACAGGTTCAGATTCATCCGCGGGGCTGGGATCAATCGCAGATTCAAAATCGCCAGTGCTTTCCAAGGAACTCGTCGAACCAGCATTATCCCCACTCTCGACGTCCCCGACGGTCTCGGAAGTCTCAGCAGAATCGGTTTCCTCGGATGCTTTGGATTCCTTCAAAACATCTGTGTCCCCAACCGCCGGATCACCAGATTCGGCAGCAGCGTCCGAGCTCACCGATGCCGCAGTGGAACTTGTATACGTCGGCACTGATACGGGATCTTGCACACCTAGTGCCACATGCGGAAAGACCAATCCTTGCATCACGGTCAGCCCCAAAATCACGACCGCAAATCGTTTCGCTCCCATTTTCGGCATACCCATGGCGACGACTCCCTCCATTCCCGCTACCTATGCAGAATGTCACGCAATAATGTACTCGCGTTACACGACCTTAGTCTCTGCAATCAGCATGCAACTTTCTCTTTCGAATCGTCGCGCCGACAGATTCCGAATACACTGTTACTTACGGGCACCCTTAGAGAGGAGAGGTATAGACCATGATCCGGCGCAAAACTAACGTTCTTGTTGTGGTGTGTGCGGTGGCGGCGTTCGCCGCGTGCCTGGCGATGACGCCGGGA
>NZ_JDUI01000029.1 GCF_000771405.1 Bifidobacterium pullorum DSM 20433
GTCTCCTCCCAGGCCTACAAGGTCCACCGCGGCCATCGGCGACGCCCGACGACACCCCGAACGGCACGACATCGTGCTGGTGATCGGCAAGGGGCACGAACGCTGGATCAAGGACCGGAACCGGCATGTGCCCTATGAGGGCGACGACGCGGTGGTGTCGCGTCTGCTCAGTGAGCCCTTGGAGTAGCATCGTATGTCGGCACGGTCAACGGGACCGTGCCGACATACGGACCCAGGAGGCTTGACGACTCATGTCGGCATTCACCATCGCCACGGCTGTGCAACTGCTGGAACGGCATCATCTGCTGCGCGAGATCGTCCACACCGGAGGTTGGACGCTGGACGCATCCGACGTTCCCGGCGCGGACGACCCGATCACCGCGGTCACGTACGACACGCGCACCGTGGCGCCGGGGACGATGCTGTTCATCAAGGGACGGTTCCGCCCCGAGTTCCTGGACGGCATCGACGAGCGGGGTCTTGCCGTCTACGTGGCCGAAACCGATCACTCCGACCGCACCGCCGCACCCGGTCTGATCGTGGACGACGTGCACAAGGCGATGAGCCTGCTGTCGGCGGAGTTCTACGGCCGCCCGCAGGACGAGCT
>NZ_JDUI01000003.1 GCF_000771405.1 Bifidobacterium pullorum DSM 20433
CGGAGCGGACTCGACCGGGGCCGGGGCGGCGGCAGGAGCGGCCGCGGGGGCGGCCGGAGCGGACTCGACCGGGGTCTCCTCCGGCTCCTCCTCGACGACCAGCGAATCGGAATCGGTCATCGTGACACGTCCCTCATCGCGACCGACGTTGTACACGGTCACGTCGCGGCCGGCGAACTCCGGCAGCTTCAGGGTCTTGGCGGCCATGTTGGCCAGCGTAGGCGAGTTGCCCAGGCCGACCTCCACGAGCTCCTCCACACCCAGGCCGCCGATGCCGCGGGCGCTGAACATCAGGTTCTGCGTCTCGATCCAGCGCACCGGGGAGGCGAACTGCCAGGAGAGCAGCTCGGTGAGCAGCAGACGGCCGAGCTTCTGGTCGTCGGCGGCATAGGAGTCCCACACGGCCGGATCGTCCAGCGCGGCCTTGATGCGCTCGGAGGGCACGACCTCGAGGATCTTGGCAGCGAATTCCTTGGTCATCTCGAACGGGCAGGCCACCAGGTTCGGGATGTAGCGGCCGACCAGGCGGTCGTAGTCGATGTACTGCGGCAGCAGCGCGTCGAGCTTGTCGCGGAAGTCCGGCACGCCCTTGCGCAGCATGCGCGAATGGAACGGCACGTCGATGCCGGGCAGCACCATGAACGACTTGCGCCCGCCGTATTCGGCGGCGCGGCGTTCGGCGTCGGCGCCCAGGGCCTTCAGACCCGCCACGGTGCCGGCGATCACATACTGCGAGCCGGAGAGGTTGTAGTTGACGATCTGCAGGAACTCGCCGGTCTTCTCGGCGATGGACTGCACGTACTCGTTCACGCCGTCGTCGCCGATGCCGAACTGGTTGGAGCGCAGGGCGCCCATGCGGTAGTTCGTGCGGCCGTTGGCGTCACGTTCGACCAGGCTGTCCATGGCGGAGCCACGGTGGAACACGAGCACCAGCACGGTCTCCAGCGGGATGATGCCGGCGAACGAGCTCAGCGCGTTGTACTCGCCCAGCGAGTGGCCGGCGAAGTAGGCGGGCCAGATGTCGCTGCCGGATTCGCGCAGGCGCGCGGTCTGCACGAACGCCACGGTGGCGAGCGCCACCTGTGTGAACTGCGTCAGGTTGAGCAGGCCGTCCGGATGGTAGTAGCGCACGCCGTTGGCCACGAGCTCCTTCGGGTTATCGCGCACGACGGCGATGATCGAGAAGCCGAGCTGCTCACGGGTGATCTGGTCGGCTCGCTCCCAGACCTCGCGTGCGGCCGGGGACTTGGCGCGGGCGTCGAGTTCCATGCCCTGCTGCTGGATGCCCTGGCCGGGGTAGACGAAAGCGGCCTTCGGGGCGCGGGTGATCGCGGTGCCGCGCGAGACGATCGCGCCATCGATGCGGCAGGTCACCTCGAGCACCATGCCGCCGTGACGCACCTTGCCGACGCGTTCGACGGAGATCTCCACTTCGTCGTCCAGCTGCACCATGCCATACATGTTGTAGGTCCAGCCGGCGATCTCGTAGTGGGCGCCCTTGTCGTCGGTGGCCTGGGCCACGTGCTGGGCGGTGGCGGACAGCCACATGCCGTGCACGAGCGGGGCCACGAGTCCGGAGATGGCGGCGCCGCGGTGCGAGGTGTGGATCGGGTTGAAGTCGCCGGAGGTGCGCGCGAACGCGGTCATCTCGTGCGGCGCCTTGACCTTGACGCGGCGCAGCAGGCGGCGCGGGGTCGAATCGGTGAGCAACTCGTTGGCGTCCATACCGTCGAGGGCGAACATCGTCTCCTTGACGGCGAGCTCGTCGCGATGGAAGTCGAGGTAGTCGCCGTAGTCCGGGGCCTCGGTCGGCAGCGCGTCGGAATAGGCGCGGCCGCGGATCGCGAAGCGCTCGGTCTCGTGGGCGAGCACGGTGCCGTCGGCGGCGGCGTGGTCCACGTGAATGGTCACCACGCGGCCGGAGGCGGACTCGAAGTAGTCCTCGGCCCAGCTGGTCATGCTGATGGTCTCGCCGGTGTGGGCGAGCAGCTCCTCCTCGGTGACCTCGAGCTCGATGAGGTGGTCGAGGTGCACGGCGTTGAGCAGGCCCTCGATGACCGGGAAGCCGTTGACATACACGGAGCCGAGCGCCGCGTAGATGGCGGGCCAGGCCGGGCCGACCAGCGCGTCGGGGGCGATGCGGGAGGCCTTGAGGTTCTGCGGCATGGTGCCGGCGGTGGCGGCCTCGTGGTCGAATCCGAGGTTGGCGGACAGCGTGTAGGTGGCGTGGGCCTCGCCGAACGGGCGGGCGGCCGTGTCGTCGCTCTTCTCGATGACCGGCATGGCGGTCAGCTCGTCGCCGGTGATGGCGGTGTTGCCGATGCCGGCGGTGGCGGCGAGCATCGCGTAGACGTGCTCGGGCAGGCGCTCGCGGTCGACGACCGGGAACAGGCCGGATTCGGTGCCGTTGACGACCAGCGGGATGACGATGTCGCGCACGGCGTGCTTGGACAGGCCACCGTCCGGATCGTTGTCCCAGTAGGTGTCCAGATGGATGTCGAGGTCGAACAGCTCGCCGTTCTCGCCGGTGCCGACGTGGCGGATCTCGTAGTGCTCGTCGCCGTTGGCGGTGCCGTAGGCGGGGTTGGCCATCAGGTGGCCGACCCAGGAGATGTTCGGGCAGTTGCGGATGAACGCCTCGGCGTCGGCGGAGACGCCCAGCTCGGCGAAGGCCTCGGTGGTCTCGCCGTTGTTGGCGGCCTTGACGCGCTCGGTGGCGGCCTGCTCGAAACGGCCGAGGATGTCGGCGATCGGCTCGTCCATCGTGGTGATGCCGGCCACGGAGATCGGTCCGGGGATGATGCGCACGGAATCGGCGGAGTAGCGGGCGTCCTCGGACTGCCACAGCTGGTCCTGGCCCCACCAACGCAGCAGGTCGTTGTCGATGACCGGCACGAACGGCATCGGCTTGGGGAATTCACGCACCAGGGTCGGGAACCAGGCCACGTCGGCGGCGGTCACCTTGAGCTCGGCGGCCTGCGGATAGGCGGCGCGCAGCTTGGCGATGGCGGCCTGCGGATCGGATTCCACGGCGGCGCGGTCGGCGAACAGCGAGTCCAGCTCGCCGGACTCCTGCGAGCAGACGCGGGCCTCGATGCGCTGCAGCAGGTGCAGGAAGCGCTCGGCGTAGGTCTCGTCGACCCACGGGAAGGACAGCTCGGCGAAGCGCTCGGCCCACTCGAGATAGGTCATGTCCTTGAGGTCGCCGAAGTACGGCTTGGCGGTCTTGTTCAGGGCCTCGACGATCTCGTCGTGGCGGGCGTCCAGCTCCTCGGGGTGCTTCATGACGCGCACGAGCAGGCGGCCGCACTGGGCGGAGGAGTTCTCCAGCTCGTAGATGTCGGCGTGCAGGTGGCTCAGACCGGAGGTCACGCCGCCGACGGCCTTGCCGGACGGCACCCACTTCTCGCCGCGCGGCGCGAACGGGTCCGGATCGGGGGTGGTGTCGGTGATGCCGGGGGTTTCGACCAGCATCTTCTTGACCTGCGGGCTGGTGTGCGCCTCCTTGGCGGTCATTGCGGCGGTGCCGACGAGCACGCCGTCCACCGGCATGTCAGGCATGTCATAGACGCGGGCCCACTGACCGGAGATGTAATCGGCGGCACGCTCCGGCGTGCCGATGCCGCCGCCGGCCACGAGCACCAGGTTCTCGCAGTCGCGCACGTCGGCGTAGGTGGTCAGCAGCAGGTCGTCCAGCGACTCCCAGGAGTGGTGGCCGCCGGCCACGCCGCCCTCGATCTCGACGATGATCGTGGTCGGGGCCACCGCCTTGGCGATGCGCACGACCTGGCGGATCTGGTCCACGGTGCCCGGCTTGAACGCCACGTACGGGATGCCGTCGGCCGCGAGCGAGGCGACGAGCTCCTTGGCCTCGTCGAGCTCGGGGATGCCGGCGGAGACGACGACGCCGTCGATCGGGGTGCCGGAGGCGCGCTTCTTCGGCACGATGCGCTGGGAGCCGAACTGCAGGTTCCACAGGTAGCGGTCCATGAACATCGCGTTGAACTCGACGGTGCGGCCCTCCTCGAGCTGTTCCTCGAGCTTGGCCACGTTGCGGTCGAACACGTCGGCGGTCACCTGGCCGCCGCCGCCGATCTCAGCCCAGTAGCCGGCGTTCGCGGCCGCGGCCACGATCTCCGGGTCCACGGTGGTCGGCGTCATGCCGGCGAGCAGCACCGGGGCCTTGCCGGTCAGCTCGCTGAACTTGGTGCGGATCTTGTCGCCGGCCGGCGTATGCAGCACGCTCGGGGCGAAGCGACGCCAATCCTGGGTGCGCTCCGGGTCGCCGTCCAGCGTGGCGAGCGCGGCGCGTTCGGTTCCGGTGGAGGCCTCGACCACGCCGACGCCGGTGCCCTGCACGTTGGCGGCGATCAGCTTGCCGGCGGTGGCGCCGGGGCCGAGATCGACGATCCACAGCTTCGTCGGATCGTTGGAGGCGATCAGCTCGCGCACGCGCGAAGCCCAGTCCACATGGTTGACGAGCACCTCGTCGGCCAGCACGCGGGCGCGCTCGCCGTCGAGGCCGCAGACCTGCGCCCAGGCCACGGTCTGCTCGACCGCGTCGGCCATCAGCGGGGAGTGGAACGGCAGCGTGACCTCAAGGTATTCGAGCACCGGGTTGAACACCGCGCCGCCGCGCACCTTGTCCTCGCGCAGCTTGGCCTGGTGCTTGTGCTCCTTCTCCGCCTCGGTGACGAACGAGGCCAGGTCCTCCGGATAGCCGGAAAGCACCTGGTTGTCGGAGGCGTTGGTCACGGCGATGGAGATCGGGCCGCGCGGCTTCGACACGCGGGCGATCAGCGCCTCGACCTGCTGGACGGTGGCGCCCTTGACCGACAGCATCGGGGTGGCCTCGCCGACCTTGGCGTTCAGGGCGATGAGCTTGGTCTGGCGGCTGCCGGCCACGCCGATCAGCTGGGCGATGGCCAGGATCTGGTCGATCTCGTCGGATGCGGCCTCGATCGACCCGGCGGCCATGGCGGCCTGCACCATGTGCACGGCGAGCACGCCCTGCGAGTGGCCGAGCACGGCGGCCGGCTTGGCGGCGGCCGGGTCGTAGCCCAGGCCGGCCATGTCGAGCAGCGCGCCCAGCTGGGCGAGCGCGATGCCGGGCACGGAGGCCGCGGCGTCGGCGGCCGTGCCGAGCTTGGCCGGGTTCGCCTCGAAGCCGAACAGGTCCACGGGGTGTCCGGTGGCGGCCAGCAGATCGGCGTTCACCGGGGTGAGCAGCCGGTTGGCGGCGGCCATGTGGCCCTTGAGCGACGCCTCCAGCATCGGGTCGGTGGTCTGGTCGGCCAGGGCCACGGTCCACGGCGTGGACTGCCCGCCGAAGGCGAGCGCATGGGGCTCGCCCGCCAGACGGTTGAGGAAGAACATGGTATCGGTCATTGCTGTTCCTTTTCTTCTGTTTGGTTCAAGTCGGTTCAAGTGTTGGGTTACAGCGGCTGGTTGCCGTGATGCTTGGTGGTGCGGCGGACCCGCTTCTTGCCGGACAGCAGTCGCAGCGATTCGGCGATGGCCTCGCGGGTCTGTTCGGGGTCGATCATCGCGTCGATCTCGCCCATCTCCAGGGAGAGGTTCGCGTTGACGGTGGTGGCCTCGTATTCGTCGGCGAGCTTGGTGCGCAGCGCCTCGACGTCCTGGCCCATCTCCTTGGCCTTCTGCAGCGCCTTGCGGTGGATGATGTTGACGGCGCCCTTCGCGCCGAGCACCGCGATCTGGCTGGTCGGCCAAGCGAAATTCACGTCCGCGCCGATGGCCTTGGAGCCCATGACGATGTACGCGCCGCCGAACGCCTTGCGCAGGATGACGGTGACCATCGGCACCTGGGCGTTGGCGTAGGCGTAGATGACCTTCGCGCCGCGGCGGATGATGCCCGCGTGCTCCTGCTCGGCGCCCGGCTTGTATCCGGGGGTGTCCACCAGGGTGATGACCGGCAGGTTGAACGCGTCGCACAGACGCACGAAACGGGCCACCTTCTCGGAGGCGTCCACGTCGAGCACGCCGGCGTTGACGTTCGGCTGGTTCGCCACGATGCCGACCGGATGGCCCTCCACGCAGGCCAGCCCGACCACCGCGGAGGGGGCGAACAGCTCCTGCACCTGCACGAACTCGCCGTAGTCCACGATGCAGCGGATCACGTCCAGCACATCGTAGGGCTGGCGGTCGTTCTCCGGCACAATCGTGCCCAGACGCTCGGCCACGGCGCGGTCGCCGCGGGTGGCCGCGTAGGCGAAGGTCGGCGGGTTGTCGTCGGAGCTGGACGGCAGGTAGGCGAGCACGGTGCGCGCGTAGTCGATCGCGTCGGCCTCGTCCTCGCCCAGGTAGTGGGCCACGCCGGAGGTGGCGTTGTGCACCAGGCCGCCGCCCAGGTCGTCCATGCTGATCGTCTCGCCGGTGGCGGCCTTGACCACGTCCGGTCCGGTGACGAACATGCTGGAGTTCTCGCGGGTCATGATGATCAGGTCGGTCAGGGCCGGGCAGTACACGGCGCCGCCGGCGCACGGCCCCAGGATGATTGAGATCTGGGGGATGAAGCCGCTGGCCTCGCAGGTCTTGCGGAAGATGCGGCCGTACTGGGTCAACGCGGCCACGCCCTCCTGGATGCGGGCGCCGCCCGAGTCGATCAGGGCCACGACCGGCACCTTCAATTCCAGGGCCATGTCCATCAGGTGGCAGATTTTCGTGCCTTCGGCGGTGCCGAGCGTGCCGCCCTGCACGGAGAAGTCCTGGGCGTACACGCCGACCTTGCGGCCGTAGATCTCACCGAAACCGGTGATGACGGCCGATCCGGCCTTGCCGCCGTTGATGTCGCCGCCGGCGAAACGGCCGATCTCCTGGAAGGAGCCGGTGTCGAACAGCAGATCCAGGCGTTCTCGCGCGGTGCGCTTGCCCTTGGCATGCTGACGGGTGCGGGCGTGCTCCTCGGCATCGCGGGCGAGCTGCGCCGCGCGCACGATGGCGGCGCGGATCGGCTGCTTGTCGGCGCTCTCCCCGTTCTCCATGGCCTTGACGACGGCGGGGGCGGTCATAATGTCGGTCACTTCGACTCACCTCCCTGCTCCTCGGGCTTGGTCGCGCCGTCGATGTCGAGCGTGACCAGCGTCTCGCCGGCCTCCACGCCGGCGGCCGGCCCGACGAAGATCTTGGTGACGGTGCCCGCCACCGGCGAATACACGTAGTTCTCCATCTTCATCGACTCGAGCACCACCAGCAGGTCGCCCTTGGCCACCTGCTGGCCTTCGGCCACGTTGATGCGCGTGACGACGGCCTGCATCGGGGAGGCGATGACCCCGGACTTGCCCTCATCGTTGGCGGCCTTGGCAGACACGTTGTGCAGGCCCTGGCCGCGCAGCGGCTGGGTGGGCAGCTTGGCGCCGCGGGCGCGGGCGGAACCGGTCAGATTGTCGACGATGTCCTGCGGCACGGTGAGCGTGACGCGACGGTTGTCGATCTCGATAACGAAGGATTCGGTCGCGGTCTTCGGCGTCTCCGCGGCCCCCGCGCTCAGCGAAGCGGGCTGTCCGGCGCTCAGCGAACCGGGTTCGCGGTTCAGATAGGTGCGCTCCAGCCACTTGGTGGACACGTCGTAGGCGTGGCCGTTCTCGGCGGTGAAGTCCGGATCGTTGAAGATCTGTTCGAACAGGGCCGCCGGGGTGGGCACGCCCTCGATGGCCAGCTCGCCCAGCGCGCGGCGCACGCGGGCCACGGCGGTGGCGCGGTCCTGGGCGGTGACGATGAGCTTGCCCATCATCGAATCGAACTTCGGGGAGACGGTGTCGCCCTCCTTGACGCCGGAGTCGATGCGGATGCCCGCGCCGGACGGCCAGACGATCCGGGTCAGGGTGCCGGAGCTCGGGGTCAGGTTGGTGGCCGGATCCTCGCAGGTGATGCGCAGCTCGAAGCTGTGGCCGCGGGGTTCGGGGGCTTCGGTCAGCTCGCCGCCCTGCGCGATGGTGATCTGCTCGCGCACGAGGTCGAGCCCGCACACCTCCTCGCTGACGGTGTGCTCGACCTGCAGACGCGGGTTGACCTCGAGGAAGTAGACCTTGTGCTGCGGGGTGACCATGAACTCGCAGGTGCCCAGGCCCACGTAGCCGACCGCCTCGAACAGGTTGCGCGAGTACTGTTCGAGCTGGCGGGCCACGGATTCGCTGAGGAACGGGGCCGGGGCCTCCTCGATGAGCTTCTGGTTGCGACGCTGCACGGTGCAGTCACGCGTGGAGTACACGGTGAAGTTGCCGTGGCTGTCGCGCCCGCACTGGGTCTCCACGTGGCGGGCCTTGTCGATGAAGCGTTCGATGAAGTATTCCTTCAGATCGCCGCCCTGCAGCGAATCATGGTTCAGGTAGAAGCCGCGCAGCTCGTCGTCGTTGTGCACGATGGTGATGCCGTGTCCGCCGCCGCCGTCGGTGCGCTTCATCATGATCGGGAAGCCGTGCGTGTGCGCGAAGTCGAACAGCGCGTGGATGTCGGTGGCCGATTCGGACAGGCCGGGGACCGGCGGGACCTTGGCCTTGGTGGCCACGCGGCGCGCGGTGATCTTGTCTCCCAGGTCGGTCAGGGCCTGCGGGGAGGGGCCGATCCAGACCGCGCCGGCGGCGGCGACCTTCTCGGCGAAGGAGGCGATCTCGGAGAGGAACCCGTACCCCGGGTGCACGGCGTCGGCGCCGGACCGCTGCAGGATCTCGATCATGAGGTCCTCGTTGAGGTAGGTGTCCTTGTAGGTATCGCCCGAGAGCAGATACGCCTCGTCGGCCATGCCCACATACTGCGATTCACGGTCCTGCTCGGCGTAGACGGCCACGCTCGCGATGCCCATCTCCTTGAGGGTGCGCACCACCCTCAGGG
Organism: Bifidobacterium pullorum DSM 20433; assembly: GCF_000771405.1. Classification (GTDB taxonomy): domain Bacteria; phylum Actinomycetota; class Actinomycetes; order Actinomycetales; family Bifidobacteriaceae; genus Bifidobacterium; species Bifidobacterium pullorum. The sequence goes on from NZ_JDUI01000003.1 coordinate 8,851, forward strand.
CGATTTCGCCGCGGTTCGCGACCAACACTTTTTCGATACGTTTGCCCATGGTATCCAAACTTATTCCGGCACTCGTGTGAAGGGTTAGCGAAGAATCTACAAAACATCGCGTCCGCTTTTGTGAGGTTCCACAAACGTCGCCGTAACCTACGCGCGCGTACCCCGCCGGTACAACACGGACCCGGATTTTTTGTGCACGGTCACAGCGCGCAACCGCACGCGCGACGCCTACCATGGCCATGCCACGTCCTCCCGCAATCGTTCGTCGCCGGATTCCAGGTGCGGCGGGAGGTTCCACGTCATGAAAGGGAGGGGCCATGTCCACCAGCGTCATCGCAATCATCCGCACCGCAACCGCCCACGTCCGGCCCGCGGCGCTGCCGCTGCTGTTCGCCGCACTGCTGTGGGCGTCCGCGGCCGCAGGCGCCGTGCCGATTCCCGGCACGCCGGTGCCGATCACGCTGCAGACCCTGGTGGTCATGATGGCCGGTCTGATGCTGACCCCGCGCCAGGCCGCGGCCTGCATCGTGCTGTATCTGACGGCGGGAGCCGCCGGACTGCCGGTGTTCGCCGGCGGCATGTCCACGGCCGCGCTGGTCAGCCCGACCGGCGGATTCCTGCTCGGATTCCTGCCCGGCGTGGTGGTGACCGCGCTGCTCAAGGGCGCCTCCCAGGGCCGGCTGGTCGCGTTGCGCCACTTCGCCGCCTGTCTGATCGGCTGCGTCGTGGTCGTCTACGCGTTCGGCATCACGATGCAGTCGGTGCTCACCGGCGTCCCGGTCGCCGCCATCGCGATCGCCTCCACCGGTTTCATCATCGGCGACCTGATCAAGGCCGCGGTCGCAACCCTCGCCGTCGCGGGCATCAGCCGCCTGCGCTGACGCGGGCACGTCCTCCACTGACGTGCCCGTGGTACGGTACAGAACACACAAACGCCGCCTTTCCTGGTTCCGTACCACAGCGTCGTGGTACGCAAACGCGACACGCCTGCCGCCCCGGCTCCATACCACGGCCGGTTTCCGCGACACCTCCCGCACCGCTTCGGGTCTACAGCACCCCCACGTCGCCGGTAGTGACCGTATACTCGCGCCCGCCGGCGTCGCGTATCACCAGCGACGCGTCGAGGTTCAACCGCAGCGCGACACCTCGCACCACTCCGCCGTCGGCCAGGCGCGCCTCCACCAGCCGCCCAAGCGTCCAGCACGCCGGTTCCATCTCATCATGCAGCGCAGCGGCATATCCCACGGGATTCCCGACGAACGCCCGCAACCGCGAACGAAGCGCGGTCACCATGCGTGCGGCGATCAGGTCCCGCAGTCGCGCCGGCTCGGGCAACGGCGTACGATGCAGCTGCAACGAGGTGGCAAGCTCCGTCGGCAGACGGTCGGCGGGAATCGCCAGATTCAGACCGATGCCAATCACCAGTCCGACCATCCGCCCATCATCGGAAACCGACGGGCATGCTCGCGCCTCGGTCCCGGCAGCCGCACCTGTCACGGCGGATGCGGCACCGCCACAAGGCAGCACCAACTCCAACAAAATCCCGCCGAGCTTGTGATCGTGGAGGAACACGTCGTTCGGCCATTTCAACCTGAGACCGCACGCATCTTGTCCGCCGGCGGCGCGGTGCGCGCCAGCGATGTCCGCGGAACCGTCCTGCGGGGAGTCCGGCGCATCCGGCGATGGGGTTGGCATGTCCAACGATGCGTGTGCGCATGTCGCACCCACCTGCGCGCATACACCGTCGATGGCCTCCACCGCGGCCAGGCCGGCGATCATCTGCAGCCAGCCGTTGATGCGGGGATCGGTTGCCAGCGATTGCGGCAGCACCGTGGCGAACGACACCATCGACGACTCCCCCGGCCGGCTCACCCACTGCCGTCCGAGTCGGCCATGGCCGGCGGTCTGGCTGTCGGCCACGATCACGGCGATGGTCGGCGCGGCGGTGGTATCCGCAACCCCGGTATCGCATGCACCCCTGGCGTCAGCGGACGCCTCGGCATCCGCGGCCGAAGCATCGACCGGCGGCCGCATCTCGGACAGCAGCCGTCGCGCCACCGCATTCGTCGAGTCCACCTCGTCGAACCACAGCACCCTGTCGGCGGCGCGGCAGGTGCACGGCAGACGCCGCATCGCCTCGTTGTTGTTCCCGTCCATGACTCCACCCTATCGTCACCGGGCTCCACCCGCGCGGCGCACGCGCAGCGTCCCGGCGTCCCGACGATCGTCCCGGCACCCATGCAGGCGGCGCACCCCATGCGCATCATCCGTCGTTCCACGCGCCCATGCGGGCGACGCACCGTCCCGAAGCGGGCCCCACGTGTGTCGGGGCTTTGCGAGGGTGCGCCGGATCCCGACCCGACAATCATCCACGCACGCTACAATTGCCATCCATGACCGAGCCTTCCAGTATGGATATGATGCATGCCGCCGACGGACGACGCCCCGTATCCCCAGCTGAGAACGCTCACACCGATGCCGCCGCCAAGGACGTCGCGTCCCACCGCCGCACACGACTGTCACGGTTCGCCGCCGGCGCCCGCTGGGGGGTGGCGGGGTTCGCCTGCCTGTGGATGGCGTTGTGCACGGCCGTGGGCCCGCTGTACTGGGCCGAGGGGTCGATCGCCGACTGGTCGTGGGCCAACACCGCGTATTTCCTCGTCTCCTTCGCCGTATACCTGGGCATCGTGACGCTGCTGGTCCGGTACGCCACCGGACGACGCACCCTGCCCCCGCCGCCCATCCCCTGGAGACGGCGGCTCGTGCATCTGGCCCTGACCGCGCCGGTGCGGGCGCTGGCGCGCGTTGGCTGCCGGCTCCGCCGGATCATCATGCGCGGCACCGACCGGTGGTGGAAACTGTTCCTTGTCATGCTCGTCGGATGGCTGTGGGTGCCGACGACCCTGCTGAGCGCGTTCGGCGCCGACATCCGCTCGCAGGCGCGCGAATTCAGTTGGGCGTGGAACCAATGGCTGGGCGTGGACCAGCCGTATATCGGATTCTTCTCCTTCGTGCCGATGGACATCTATCCGACCGCGCATTACCTGTGGACGGACGCCCCGACGTATCTGACCAACCAGCACAATATCGTGCTCACCGTGTGCTACGGCGCCGTCGCCGCCGTCTCGCGGTATCTCACCGGTTCGAACGACGCCGGGTTCGTGGCGCTGTCGGCGGCGCAATACGTCTTCGCCGCGTTCTGCTGCGCGGCGACCGCCCACAGGTTCTTCAACCTGCCGTTCCCGCGGCCGGATGGCGGGCGGGAGGCGTCCGGCGAATCCCGGATCGCGGGGGCGCTGCCCCGATTCCTGATCCTGCTGTTCTTCATGGTCTGCCCGCTGGCCGTGTTCGCCACGATTTCGCTGACCAAGTCGCCGCTGTTCGCGTTCGCGTTCGTCTGGTGGTTCGGCGTGTGGTACGAGCTGCATATGACACGTGGCGGGCTGCGGCGAGACGGAAGGCCCCTGCGGCTGCGCAAGTGCTCCTGGTTGGCGTTCGCCGCCGCATCCTGCGTGATGCTGATCTCCGCCAAATACGCGTGGTACATCATCGTGTTGCAGGTCGTGCTGGCGTTGCTGGCTGACCGGAAGCGCTGGCGCGTCTATGTGACCGCCCTGCTGCTGCCGACGGTGCTCATCCACGGCGGCATATCGCTGATGATCCGATCGGGGCTCATCATCGACGGCGACCCGATCGAAAGCCGGGGCATCCAGCTCCAGCAGATCGCGCGCGTGGCCAAACTCAATCCCGACGGCATCCCCGATTCGGCCGCGGAGCTGCTGGAACCGATCTTCAATCTGGATCAGATGGCGGACGCGTACCGTCAGGATGACGCGGACCCGGTCAAATCCTCCGGCGTCCAATCCAAGAAGGTCAGCTATAAATGGCGCACGGTGACCGAGGAGGACATGGCGCAGTTCAACAGCGCGTGGGCCCAGATCGTGGCCGCCAACCCGGTGATCGCCCTCGACGCGTTGCTGGCCAAGTGCTACGGCTATTTCGACGTGACCGCCAGCCCGTACGTTTCGATGGATTACTACGTGGACAGCATCTATGTGCAGGACCAGACCGAATGGATCAAGGACTGGTGCCACGACTGGAGAGCGGCGGTCGCCGAATTCGCGCGGGATTGGGGCGCCGTGCCGGTGCTCGGATGGCTGACGCACGGCAACCTGTACGTGTCGCTGACGCTGCTGATCGGCGCGGCGGAACTCGTGCTCCGGCGGTGGAGCACGCTCGCCTGGCACATGCCGTTGGCGTTGCTGATGGGCGTCATGATCACCGCGCCGGCCAACAACTTCGAGCGGCATATGCTGCCCGTGGCGTTCTGCTTCGGGTTCCTGTGCCTGACGTTCTGGAGGGAATCCCTCGCCTCGCGCCGCAAGGCGGACGTCATACCCGCAAATCCGCCGGATACGGATACAGTGGAATCATGACTCCATCCGTCTGGCCGTTATCATCCCACCGTCGCCATGCCGAACAGCAGCATGATGTTCCCGGCGACCTGCTCTCGCTGCTGCAGCGCGGCGAGGGGGATTCCGTCGATGCCCGGATCGAATCCGTGGCGTTCGAGTGTCTGGCGGAGGGCGTGGCCGATGACCGCGTGATGTCGCTGCTGCGCGTGCTGGGCTGGCGTGACCTGTTCACATGCTTCACCGTGGCCGGCACCCCCGCCAAGGGGATGGCCGATTCCGGACGGGTGATCCGCGAGGCGGTCCGCGATCTCGGCGGCTCGCACTGCGTCATCGGCATGAGAGGGGCCTGGTGCGTGGCCCTGGTGGAGATGCAGAGCGCCGTCACCCCGGAAGTGGCCTGCACGGCCATGGCCGAAGCGTTCCATGACCAGGCTCCGCTGTGTCTGGGGCCGGTGTGCCAGCAGGTCGAGGGGGCCCGCCGCAGCGTGCAGAGCGTGTTGTCGGCGTTGGCGGCCGCACCGGCGCTTGCCTCGCTGCCGAGGCCGATGCGGGCCGACGATGTGCTGCCCGAACGGGCGCTGCTGGGCGATGCCGTTGCGCGCGACGAGCTGGTCGAAACCGTGTATCGCTCGCTGAAGGGGGACAATGCCGACGATCCCACACTGGCCACGGTCTCGGCGTTCCTGAAATCCGGCAACTCGCTGGAGACCACGGCCAAGGAGCTCAACGTGCACCCCAACACGGTGCGGTACCGGTTGAAGCGCGCCGCCGAGTCCACCGGCTGGGACGCCACCGATCCGCGGGAGAGCTACGTGCTGCAGACCGCCATCGCGCTGGGGCTCATGAGGGACGCCGCGCAGCGCTGACCGGCTTGAGGAAACCGGCGATTCGCCCCGGAATACGCTGAACCCCGCCTCCGGCAAGCGGATGCGGGGTTCAGCGGTCCGTACAGACGAAACGTTCCGCGATCAGACCAGGGTCATCGGGTCGACCGGGACGCCCGGGGCCATCGTGGAGGTGATGGTCGCCTTGGTGATGTAGCGGCCCTTCACGGTGGACGGCTTCAGGCGCTTGACCTCTTCGGCCACGGCCTTGAAGTTCTCGACCAGCGCGTTCTCGTCGAACGAGAGCTTGCCGATCAGGAAGCTCAGGTTGCCGTGACGATCGACACGGAACTCGATCTTGCCGCCCTTGATGTCGGCGACGGCCTTGGCCACATCCATGGTCACGGTGCCGGTCTTCGGGTTCGGCATCAGGCCACGCGGACCGAGCACGCGGCCCAGACGGCCGACCTTGCCCATCATGTCCGGGGTGGCGACCACGGCGTCGAAGTCGAGGAAGCCGCCGGCGACCTTCTCGATGAGCTCGTCATCGCCGACGATGTCGGCGCCGGCCTCGGTGGCCTCGGTGGCCTTCGGGCCGCGGGCGAACACCAGGACCTTGGCGGTCTTACCGGTGCCGTGGGGCAGGTTGACGGTGCCGCGGACCAGCTGGTCGGCCTTGCGCGGGTCAACGTTCAGACGCAGCACGGCCTCGACCGTCTGATCGAACTTGTACGACGGCATGCTCTTGAGCAGAGCGATAGCCTCGGCGCCGGTGTACAGGTTGTTGCGATCGATCTTCTCGGCCGCTTCGCGGTACTTCTTGGAATGCTTAGCCATCTGTCCTTCTCCTCTCAGTCGGTCACCGTGATGCCCATGGAACGGGCGGTACCCTCGATGATCTTCATGCCGGCCTCGACGTCGCGAGCGGACAGATCAGGCATCTTGGTCTCCGCGATCTCGCGGATCTGAGCCTTGGTGACGGAGCCGACCTTGTGGGTCAGCGGGTTCTCGGTGCCCTTCTGGATACCGGCGGCCTGCTTGAGCAGGGCCGCGGCCGGCGGGGTCTTGAGAACGAAGGTGAAGGAGCGATCCTCGTAGACGGTGATCTCAACCGGGACGATCTGGCCCATCTTGTCCTGCGTGGCCGCGTTGTAGGCCTTGCAGAAGTCCATGATGTTGACGCCATGCGAACCCAGGGCCGGGCCGAGCGGCGGGGCCGGGTTGGCCTTGCCCGCCTGAATCTCGAGCTTGATCAGCGCTGAGACCTTCTTCTTGGGAGCCATAAATGGTTCTTCTTTCTGTGAAGCGGTGCAAACGGCGGCGGTCCTGCGACCGCCTCCTCCCGCAACGGGTATTGCTGTGCTGTGCTAGCGGGTCTCCCCTCCAGACACAAGCTTTCCCATTATGCCGACCCTGCCGGACATTCCCACGCCCTCCCCTCCCGCTCCGGACTCTGATCTATCGTGACCGTGATCCAATCTCAACATCCTTGGAATTCCGCCGTTTCCAGCAATGAATCAGAGTCACGATGCATCAGAGTCCGGGAACCGGGAGGGACGGGATGGTGGGGCGGGCAAAACCTGGGGAAACGAAGAAACCCCGCCGAAGCGGGGTTTCTTTGGTACGAGTATCAGCCGAGCTTTTCGACCTGGTCGAAGCCCAGTTCGACCGGTGTGTCACGGCCGAAGATGGAGACCAGCACGGTAAGCTTCTGCGTGGTCGGCTCCACATCGGAGATCACGGCGGGCATCGTGGTGAACGGGCCATCGGTGACGGTGACCTGATCGCCCACGGCGTAGGAGACCTCGACAGTGCGCTTCTTGGCCGCGGCGGGCTTGTCACCGGCCTTCTTCAACGCCTCGGAGGCGATCATCGGGGCCATCATCGCCACGACTTCCTTGCGCGTCAACGGCGCGGGATCCTTGGTCGGGCCGACGAAGCCGGTCACGCCCTCGGTCTCACGCACGATGCGGCGGGCGTCCTCATCCGGCCACATGCGGATGAGCACATACCCGGGCACGCGGACGCGGGTGATGACCTTCTTGCCCTTGTCGGTATGCTTCTCGACCTCCTCCATGGGCACCTCGACCTGGAAGATCTTGTCTTCAAGGCCGAAGCTGGCCACACGGGACTCCACATTGGTCTTCACGCGCTTCTCATAGCCGGAATAGGTGTGGAGCACATACCACTTGCCTTCCAGCGTGCGCAGGCTCTTGGAGAACTCCTCCACGGCCTTGGCGCCGGGATCGAGCTCCTCGTCGGAGGATTCTTCGGCGTCCGCGGTCTGCTCCACGGCAGGCTCGGAATCAGCCGCCTGCGGCTCATCCGCCACGGCCGGCTCTTCGCCGGTCTCGGGGATGTCAGGCAGCTCGTCGAGATTGTCGAGATTCACTTCGTCAGTCATGCATTCACCTTCAGATCGGGATCAATCAGCCGAACATCCACAGCATGAGCTTGCCCAGGCCGAGATCCATACCGGTCACGATTGCCATCAGGAAGAGCACGAAGATAAACACCGCAAGCGCCCAGAAGAACAGTTCCTTGCTGGTCGGGGTCACCACTTTGCGCAGCTCGTCGACGATCTGCTTGATGAACATGCCGATACGCATGAAGATGTTCGGCTTCTTGGCTTGCGCGCTGGTGCTTCTCTTCGCCATAGTCCGTCCTTCACTTCGGCTTGCAATGGAAAAAATTGGCAGGGACGGCGGGACTCGAACCCACAACCTACGGTTTTGGAGACCGTTGCGCTACCAATTGCGCCACATCCCTAGGTGAACTTTGCCCACAGCCGTGCGAATGCATCAGCCGGCGGGCAAAACCGCCAAGAGGCAATCATAGCGGGTCCCGTCGATTTCGTCCACCTCGCGGTGTTCGCTCGTCGACAAACCGCTATTTTTCACCGTTTGTTCCGGTGTGTCCCGTCAGCCGACCCACGCCTGGAACCGGCGCATGCCTTCGGCCAGCTGGTCGTCGGCCAAGGCGTAGGAGAACCGCAGGTAGCCGGGTGCGCCGAACGCCTCGCCGGGGACCGCGGCCACATGCGCCTCGTCCAGCAGCATCGCCGCCAGTTCGGCGGAGGTCGAAGCCACCGAGCCGTTGGCGCCCAGCGGCCGGTTCAGCAGCCCGGAGACGTCGGCGAAGGCGTAGAACGCGCCGGTCGGGGTCGGGCAGTGCACGCCGTCGACCGCGTTCAGCGCGGCCACGATGGCCTTGCGCCGCACGTCAAAGGCCTCGCGCATGGCATAGACGGCATCGAGGTCGCCCGCCACCGCGGCCAGCGCCGCGCGCTGCGAGACGTTCGCCACGTTCGAGGTCATGTGCCCCTGCAGCTTGGAGGCGGCTTTGGCCACCGGCTCGGGCGCCACCATCCAGCCGACGCGCCAGCCGGTCATCGCGTAGGTCTTGGCCACGCCGTTGAGCACGAGCAGCTGGTCGCGCACCTCGGGCACCACCGCGCCGATATAGGCGGTTTTGGCGCCGTCATAGTTGAGATGCTCGTAGATTTCGTCGGAGACCACCCACACGTGGTGCTCCACCGCCCAGCGGCCGATCGCCTCGATCGTCTCGCGGCTCCACACCGCACCGGTCGGGTTCGACGGCGAGGTGACGATGATCGCCTTGGTCCGCTCGGTACGCGCCGCCTCGATGGCCTCGATATCCGGCTCGAAGGCGCGGTCGGCGCCGGCGAACACCTCGACGGGCACGCCGCCCGCCAGCTTGACCGCTTCGGGATAGCTGGTCCAGTACGGGGTAGGGATGATGACCTCGTCGCCATCATTGAGCAGGATCTGGAAGGCCTCGTAGACGGCCTGCTTGCCGCCGTTGGTGACCACCACCTGCTCGGGGGTCACCTCATAGCCGGAATCACGCAGCATCTTGCGGGCGATGGCTTGACGCAGCTCCGGCAGGCCGGGGGTCGGCGTGTACCGGTGGTTCCGCTGGTCGCGGCACGCCTCGGCGGCGGCCTCGACCACATAGTCCGGGGTCGGGAAGTTCGGCTCGCCGGCACCGAAGCCGATAACGTCGATGCCCGCCGCCTTCATGGCCTTGGCCTTGGAATCCACGGCCAGCGTGGCGCTCGGCGCCACATTGTTGATACGTTCGCTCAGGGTCTGCCAGTCTGCCATAGTCATGGTCCCCATGCTAGCCCCACGCGCCGAGAACGCCGCGCCGCGGAACGCCGGCACGGCCCCGCTCAGACCAGAACCAGGTCGTCCCGATGGATCAGCGGATGCGCGTACGCCTCGCCCAGGAAACGCTTGAGCTGGGCCGTGTTGCGCCCGAGCATCTGCGGAATCTCCTCGGAGTCGAACCCCGCCAGGCCACGCGCCAGATGGGTGCCGTCCTCGGCGTCCACCCATACCGGGTCGCCGGCGGAGAACCCGCCGCGCACCTCGAGCGCACCGGCCGCCAACAGGCTGGCCCGTCCCCCGCGCACGGCCCGCGCCGCCCCCTCGTCGACCACGATCGTCCCACGCGGTTCCGCCGCGAATCCGATCCACAACCGGCGCGAGGAGCCGCGATCATGCACGGGCGCGAACACTGTCCCCACCGGGTCGCCCATCATCGCCGGTCCGGCGTTCGCCGCGCTGGTCAGCACCACGGGCACACCGGAGACCGCGGCGATCCTGGCCGCCTCGAGCTTGGTGACCATGCCGCCGGTGCCGACGCCGGAGGTGCTGCCGCCCACCGTCACCTCATGCAACGTGTCGACGACGTTCGGCACGTAGTCGATGCGCCGCGCACCGGGGCTGCCGGGAGGCGCGGTGTACAGGGCGTCCACGTCGGTGAGCAGGACGAGCGCATCGGCGCGCACGATGTTGGCCACGAGCGCGGAGAGCCGGTCGTTGTCGCCGAAGCGGATCTCGTTGCTGGCCAGGGCGTCGTTCTCGTTGACGATCGGCACGACGTCGAGGTCCAACAGCCGTTCGAGCGTGCGCCGGGCGTTGCGGTACTGCGTGGCGCGGATCGTGTCCCCGGCGGTGATGAGGATCTGCCCCACACGGATGCCGAAACGCGCGAACGCGGCCTCGTACCGTGCCATGAGCAGTCCCTGGCCGACCGAGGCGGCGGCCTGCTGGGTGGCCACGTCGCGCGGTCGTTCGCTGAAGCCGAGCGGGCCGAATCCGGCCGCGATGGCGCCCGACGAGACCAGGACGACGCGGGCCCCGGCGTTGACGTTGGCCGCCACGGCCGCCGTCAACGCCTCCAGTTTGGCGGCGTCCAGATGGCCGGACGGCCGCGTCAGCGAGCTCGACCCGACCTTGACCACGACGGTCCCCGCCTGCGCGACGGCCCGCCGCACCTGTGTCTGGCTTGGTGTGGACACGGTTGGACTCCTTACGCTACTCGTCGGCCTCCTCGCCACGGCCGAACAGGCTCTGCTCGTCGTGCGGATCGTCGTCGATGCTCGGATCGGCCCAGTGGCCGGCGGCGCGTTCCGCCATCATCGCCTCGCGGACGGCCTGGCGGGCGTCCATCATCTCGTGGTACTGGCGGCGACGCTCGGCGTTCGTGCGGCGGCGGGCGCGGTTGTCCTGCGCCTCGAGGCGCAGATCCTTGCCGCGGGCGCCCAGCTGGGCACCGTCCAGCATCTCCGCACCGGCGGCGATCGTCGGATCCCAGTCGAAGGCGACGGCACGGTTGCCGCGGCCGATGCGCACCTCGTCGCCCGGCTTGGCGCCCTGGCGGCGCAGTTCGTCCTCCACGCCCAGCTTGGCCAGACGGTCGGCCAGGTAGCCGACGGCCTCGTCGTTGTCGAAGTTCGTCTGCATCACCCAACGTTCCGGCTTGGTGCCGCTGACCGTATACCAGAACTCGCCGCCGGCGTCCTCCACGCGCTCCACGGTGAAGTCGACGCCGGGACCGGAAGCGTCCTGCCCGCGACGGCGGCGCGCCGGCTGCTCCAGCGGCTTGATGACCACGCGCTCGGCCTCCTGCGTCTGCTCGCGCCTGGAGACCTCCTCGCGCATCCGCGCCACCATCTCGGCCAAAGCGAAGTTCAGTTCCTTCAGCCCCTCATGCGATGCGGTGGAGATCGCGAACACCTTGTATCCCATCGCCTCGAACTCCGGGCGGACGAATTCGGCGAGCTCCTTGGCCTCAGGCACATCCACCTTGTTGAGGATGATGATGCGCGGACGTTCGGGGATCGGGATCGCGCCGAGCGGCAGTTCCAGCCGGTCCGCGTACACGGCCAGCTCGTGTTCCAGGGCCTCGTAGTCGGAGATCGGGTCACGGTCCGGTTCCAGCGTGGCACAGTCGATGACATGGGCGATGATCTCGGTGCGCTCGATGTGGCGCAGGAATTCCAAGCCCAAACCCTTGCCCTCGGAGGCGCCGGGGATCAGTCCCGGCACGTCCGCGATCGTATAGCGGCGGTCGCCGGCCATGACCACGCCCAGATTCGGCACCAGCGTGGTGAACGGATAATCCGCGATCTTCGGCTTGGCGGCGCTCATGGCGGCCACCAGGCTCGACTTGCCCGCGCTCGGGAATCCCACCAGCGCCACGTCGGCAATGGACTTGAGCTCCAGGATCACGTCGCGTTCCTCGCCCGGTTCGCCGAGCAGCGCGAAACCCGGGGCGCGGCGCGTCTTGTTGGCCAGGGCGATGTTGCCCAGGCCGCCGGCGCCGCCCGCCGCGGCCACGAACCGGTCGCCGTCATGACGCAGGTCGGCCAGCTGCTCGCCCGGCTTCTTCGGCGCCCCCTGGCCCCCGCGCGCCTCGAAGATCACGGTGCCCACCGGCACCGGCAGGATCAGATCGTCGCCTTTGGAACCGTCCTTGTTGTCTCCCAGGCCCATCGTGCCGTTGCCCGCCGAACGGTGCGGCATGAACCGGTAGTCCAACAGGCTGTTGGCGTTCTGGTCGGCCACGAAGACGACGGATCCGCCGTCGCCGCCGTTGCCGCCGTTCGGGCCGGCCAACGGCTTGTACTTCTCACGCCGGATGCCGGCCGAACCATTGCCGCCGTCGCCGCCCTTGACATGGACGACCACGCGATCCACAAAATCACTCATAGCTGCCTACCTTACCGTGTGCCCCTGCCCGTGGCCGAGGATAGCAAAAGCCGCATCCCGTGGATTGCGGGATGCGGCCCAAACGTATTGCGCCTGCGGAAATCAGGCGGTCACGACGTCGACGACCTTGCGGTCGCGGCGCACACCGAAGCGCACGTTGCCGTCGGTCAGCGCGAACAGGGTGTGGTCCTTGCCCATGCCGACATTCTGGCCCGGGTGGAAGTTGGTGCCGCGCTGACGCACGATGATGTTGCCGGCGATGACGGCCTCGCCACCGAACTTCTTGACGCCGAGGTACTGCGCGTTGGAATCGCGACCGTTGCGCGAGCTGGAAGCGCCCTTCTTATGTGCCATGTCTGTTCCTTTCGGTCCTTACCCAGCCGTCAGATCAGGCGATCGCGGTGATCTTGACGATGGTCTGCTGCTGACGATGGCCCTTGCGACGGGTGACGCCAGTCTTGTTCTTGTACTTCATGATGTTGATCTTCGGACCCTTGGCAGAGTCGTCGATCACTTCCGCCTTGACGGAGATCGCGGCAAGATCCTTGGCACCGAGGGTGACCTTGGCACCGTCAACCACGAGGGCGACCGGGAACTCCACGGTATCGCCGACCTTCGCATCGAGACGGTTCACCACGATGACGTCACCGACCTCGACCTTCTCCTGATGGCCACCGGCCTTCACAATCGCGTACATAATCCGTTTCCTTGCTAGTGTTTGGAAGCTGTTCTGTCCGGCACGGCAAAGCCTCACGGCCAGACACCGACTATCTAATCTACACCGACCCGTGTACGAACGCAAATGGACGAGTCGTGCGTGTCAACTCGACACGCCGTCAGTCCTCGGCGCTCGCGGCCACCGCGGCGGCCGCGATCTGGGCGAGCTTGGCCTTGACGTCCGGCGAGGAGCCCTGCGGCACCTGCACCTGCGTACCCTGGCCATGCTTGTTCGTCTTGACGAACGGATCGCCGCCCTTCAGGGCATACGGGTCGTCGAAGTCCGCGGACACGGTCGGCTCGTCGTGCAGGATGAAGCCACGGCCCTTGCAGGTCGGGCATTCCTCCGAGAACGCCTCCACCAGGCCCTGGCCGATGCGCTTGCGCGTCATCTGCACCAGACCCAGCGAGGTGACCTCGGCCACCTGATGCTTGGTGCGGTCACGCGCCAGGCATTCGACCAGACGGCGCAGCACCAGGTCGCGGTTCGCGGGCATGACCATATCCACGTAGTCGATCATCACCATGCCGCCGATGTCGCGCAGACGCAGCTGGCGGGCGATCTCCTCGGAGGCCTCCAGGTTGCAGCGGGTGACCGTCTCCTCCAGGCTCTTGCCGCGGCCGATGAACCGGCCCGTGTTCACGTCGATCGTGGTCATCGCCTCGGTGCGGTCGATGACGATCGAGCCGCCGGACGGCAGGTAGACCTGGCGCTCCATGCCCTTCCTGAGCTGGGAGTCGATCTGCCACTTGTCGAACACGTCCTTGCCCTCGTGCTCGGCCGGGTCCCACTTCTCCAGCTTGCCCTTCAGGTCGGGGGCCATCGTGTCGAGGTACTCCTCGATGCGCGCGTACACCTTGTCTCCCTCGACAATCATCCTGTCGAAGTCGTCGTTGAAGATGTCGCGCACCACGCGGATCGCCACATCCGGCTCGCCCTGCAGCAGCTTGGGACGCTTGCCGTGCAGGAACTCGTCACGCTTGGCGGTGATGCGCTCCCACTGGTGCACCAGCGTCTCCAGATCCTTGACGATCGCCTCCTCGGAGGCGCCCTCGGCCGCCGTGCGGATGATCACGCCCATGTCCTTCGGCGCGATCTTGGAGACGATGCCCTTCAAACGGCTGCGCTCACGCTCCGAGAGCTTGCGGCTGACGCCGGTCATGCCGCCGGAGGGCACCAGCACCAGGAAGCGGCCGGCCAGCGTGACCTGCGAGGTCAGACGCGCGCCCTTGTGGCCGATCGGGTCCTTGGTGACCTGCACGAGCACCGGGTCGCCGGACTTGAACGCCAGCTCGATGCGGCGCGGCTGGCCCTCCAGACGCGTGGTGTCCCAGTTCACCTCGCCGGCGTACAGCACGCCGTTGCGGGCCTGGCCGATGTCCACGAACGCGGCCTCCATGCTCGGCAGCACGTTCTGCACGCGGCCGAGATAGATGTTGCCGACGGTGGCGACCTCCTGGATGTCGGAGACGTAGTGCTCGACCAGGATGTTGTCCTCGATCACCGAGATCTGCGTATGGCGCTCACGTTCGCGCACCACCATCAGGCGCTCCACGCTCTCGCGGCGCGCCAGGAAATCCTGCTCCATCAGCTGGTTCTGGCGGCTGCGCTCACGGCGGTTGTCGCGCCGACGCTGCTTCTTGGCCTCCAAACGGGTCGAGCCCTCGACATCGGTGATCTCATCGATGTACTGCTGCTTGCGCGAGCGGCGGACCAGCGGCTGCTCCTGCTCCTGCTCGGCCTTGGCACCGCGGCGGCGGCGACGACGACGGCTGACGGTCTGCTCCTCGTCGTCGTTCTCATCCTCCCGGGAGGACTCGCGGGGATGTTCCTCATGCTCGTCACGCGGCCGATCCTCGTTCGCGCGCTCCTCGCGGTTGCCGCCGCGCGAGCGGCGACGACGGCGACGGGTCGTGCCCTCCTCCTCGTCATCGGATTTGGTGGGACGCTCCTCGTCGATCGGCAGATAGGTGATGTCGTCGAGCTCGAGGTCCTCCTCGATCTGCTCGACCTCGGCCGCGGCACGACGCTCCTGGGCGTTCAGACGACGCGAACGGCGCGACGAACGCGTCGACTCGGCATCGGCGGTATCGGCGTGTTCCTGCTCCTCGCGGTCATGGCGGTTCTCGTCACGGTCCTCAGCGCTGGCGGCGCGACGACGGCGCGACGGGCGGGATTCCTCCTCCGTGCGCTCCTCCTCGACCTCGATACGCTCCTCCTCACGGCCCCGCGCACGGCGGGAACGGGAACGACGGGACGCGGGACGATCCTCCTGCCCGTCCTCCTCCTCGTCGTCATGGACGGGACGCGGACGCGACTCCGGCAGCACCGGCTCCTGGAACAGCAGGGAGGTCATCGGGCGGGGCTGACGCCGCGGCTCATGCCCCTCGGGCAGCGCGGCCACCGCGTCGAACGCGCGATCATCACCCGCGGCGTCGCTGAACGGCGAATGGAACACCTGAGCGGATTCCGACTGCTCGGCGTCCGCGCGGCGACGGGTGCGACGGCGCGTGGGCGTGGGCTCGGCATCCTCGCGAGCGGCCTCGGACACGGGCTTCGACTCGCCCCTGGACGGCAGATGCGGCTCCTCGAACAACGGCAGCGAATGATCCTCCACCTTCAGCGCGACGGTGGCGCCGGCGGCACCCACGTCACGGGTGACGCGACGGCCACGGCGGCGGCGCGGCGCGGCGGTCTCGGACGACGATGCTTCAGACAACGACTGATCTGCGGCTTCGACCTCGTCGAAGCCCTCACGGTTCACTCTGGGCACAATGCTCCTCGCGACGCGCTGCACCGCGTCGTCTGTTTTCCGGCCCGTCCCGGCTGTCACCCCACGCTCTCACCGTGGTCGCGCACTATCGCGCACCGTACAGGCTGCTCCTGCAAAAGTCTGTGCTGCTCGACGGCGGACACCGGCGCTCGCGGAACACTCACGCGAGGGGATCGACGCCATCTTCAGGCTGCGGCGGTGGTGTGCAGAACCACCACAGTCCAGTATGACACACTTTTTGCCGGCCGTTCACCACCCATTGGTTTTGCCGCGCGTCGCCGGTCCGCACGGCGACGACCTCCACCGCCGCGCATGCGAGGAACATCCCGCCCATGCCGCAAGGCGGACACGGCGGCGCAGGAACGCGGAAGGCCCGGACCGTCAGCCGAGCCAGTCGCGCAGGATGCCGGCCATCAGCGTCAGGTCGCTTTCCGGCACCTGCTCGTCATGCTTGTGCGCGAGCAGCGGATCGCCGGCACCCAGGTTGACGGCGGGGATGCCGATCGCGGCGAAACGGGCCACGTCGGTCCAGCCGAGCTTGGCGACCGGCTCGCGGCCGGTGCGTTCCCGGACCAGATCGACCAGCGACCGGGCGAGAGGGTCATCCAGGCCAGGGCGGGCGGACGGCGATTCGTCCTTCATCTCGATGCCGAAGCCCTCGAACACGCCGCCGGTGGCCGTATGCTCGCCGTTGTTCAGCTCCGCGCCGGCGTCCGTGCCCATCATCAGCGCCTTGGCCTCGGGCAGGGACTTGTCCGGTGCGAAACGGTAGTTCACGTGGATGCGGCATTCGTCCGGGATCACGTTCGTGCCGTTGCCTCCGGAGATCAGCGTGGCGTTCAGGCCCTCGCGGTACTCCAGACCGTCCACGGTGATGGCCTGCGGCTCATAGGCGTTGAGACGCATCAGCACCTCGCCGGCCTTGTGGATGGCGTTCTCCCCCATCCACGCGCGCGCCGAGTGCGCGGCCACACCGTGCGCGACCACATCGAAGCGCATCGTGCCGTTACAGCCGCCCTCGATGCCGCAGTTCGTCGGTTCGCCGATGATCGCGAAGTCGCCCTCGATCCATTCGGGATGGGCCTCGACCACCTTGCGCAGGCCATTCTTCTCGGCCACGACCTCCTCATGGTCGTAGAACACGTAGGTCAGGTCCACCTTCGGCTCGGTCAACGCGGCCGCCAGATACAGCAGCGCCGCGTCGGAGGCCTTCATGTCGGTGGCGCCGCGCCCCCACATCACACGCTCGCCCGGATGCGCGGCGGCGATCTCCGCACGGATCGCCGGATCGCCGGGTTCCAGCCAACGCGGCGGGAAGTTGTCGATCACCGGCACCGTATCCAAATGCCCGCACAGGATCACGCGGCGATCACGGCCCAGATCGGTCGAGGCCACCAACGTATCACCGTGCCGGCGCACGGTCAGATGCGGCTGGCGGCGCAGGAACCGCTCCACCATGTCGGTCAGAGGCCCCTCGTCGTCACTCACCGAATACACGGCCATGATCTGCTCCATCAGCGCGGCCAGCGCCTCGCCCATCGTGGCGTCCGGCGCGAACCCGATCTCCGCCGGCGTCTCGATCGCCGCGGCCTGCATCATCTCATCACTCATGTCCCCCAGCCTACCCGCCCCCGTTCCGATAATCGACACGCCCGGCCTATTGCGGACTCTGCGACATCGTGACCGTGATACAAGTCCCCAAAACGTTGATATTTCGCCACTGTTCCAACTCCTCGCACGGTCACGATGTCGCGCGGTCCGGAGAAACCGGGTGTGTCGCGCAACGGGATATGAGACGAAGGCGGCGACGGCCGCGCGCCGATGCGACACTGGTTACCACGTCCGCAACGGCACCGCCGCGGACGCGATTCCATACAGGCAAGGAGAAGTCATGGGGCTGCTGAACGCGTTGCAGGGATTCTGCGTCATCGGCATCGTGATCCTCACCGGATACGTGGCGGCGCGGCTGCGCATCGGCGGGTCCAGCGCGCAGATGGTGCTCAATCGTTTCAGTTTCTTCGTGTGCAGCCCGTGCCTGATGTTCGCGATCCTCTCCAAGGAGCCGATCTTCGACATCTTCCACTCGTCGATCGTCGTGGCGTTCGCCTCGGCCATGGCCGTCGGCGTGGCCTTCCTCATCATCAACCGACTGTGCTTCCACATGGATGCGGCGCACGCCACCATCGGCGCGTTGAACTCGCTGTATCTGAACTCGAACAACATCGGCCTGCCGATCGCCACCTACATCCTCGGCGACCCGGCGCTGGTGGCGCCGATCCTGGTGATGCAGCAGGCGCTGTTCACGCCGGTCGGGCTGACCGTGCTCGACATGGCCACCACCGGCCGCGTGTCGGTCAAGGAGGTGCTGAAGCAGCCGTTCCACCAGCCGATGCTCATCGCCTCGATACTCGGCATCGCGGTGTCGATCGTCTCGGCCCAGGTCGGCTGGTTCGTGATCCCCGGGTTCATCTTCGACCCGATCGACATGATCGGCGGCGCCGCGGTGCCGATGATCCTGATGGCGTTCGGCATGTCCCTGCACGGGGCCAGGCCGATGCAAGAGCGGACCGCGCGCCACGCCACGCTCACCGTCACCGCGCTGAAGAACCTGGCCATGCCGGCGGTGGCGTTCCTGCTCTCCTACTTCGTAATGGGCTTCCGCGGGCCGACGCTGTACGCCTGCGTGGTGCTCGCCGCCCTGCCGACCGGGCAGAACGTGTACAACTACGCGGCGCGGTACAACGTCGGCACCACGTTCGCGCGCGACGGCATCCTGCTGAGCACGATGACCAGCCCGGTGGTCATCGCCCTAATCGCCGTGCTGTTGGGCTGATCCCGGTCCCTGCCGACCCCGTTTGTCCGAATCGGGGGATTCTTACGTTGTGAACGTAACCATCACCCCGAAATAGCAAGAATCCCCCGATTCGGACAAAACACGGGCCCGCCACCGACACGGGCCCGCGCCTGGCCCGTCAGTCGTCGGCGCGGTAATCGGTCAGGTTCAGGTTGGCGGCCACGCGATTGGACGCGAACGCACCGACCGAGACCAGCGCGAAGCACAGCGCCACGCCGCCCACGAAGCTCAGGATCGTGGCGGGTTGCGTCATCGATGCCGCGAACAGCGGGAACATGAGCAGCAGCGAGCAGCCGCCCGCCACCACGACCACGGTGGCCAACGGCGTCAGCACCTCCACGAACCGCGCGCGGTTCAACGTCTTCACGTCGGTGCCTTCCAACACCAGCATCCGGTATTCGGCCGCCTGGTCGTATACGGAGCCCGCCTGCATCACCCCGCAGCTGACCGCGGCCAGCACGGCGGCGAACCCGAGCGTCAGCAGACCGCCGGTGCCGATATCGCGCATCATCGTCACACCCGGATCGTCGGCCGGCGGCGCGGCGCCACCCGACGTCCACGCGGCCGTCGACAGATACCCGCAGATCGAGGTGATGCCGGCGATGAACACGGCCAACGCCACGCCGGAGACGTTGCGCCAGGCGCGCTTGGGATTGTCGAGGATGCGGCGCATCGCAATCATCGTGGCCGCGTCCTTCGGACGACGCGCCTTGGCGCGGGCGCGAGCCGCCACCACCCATGCGCCCACCAGGTTCACCACGGCGAACACCAGGAAAAAGAACCCAATGATCACCGCATAGATCATCGCATCACCCAAGCCGGTCAGCATGGTCGGATTCGAGAACACCAGGTACGCGGCGGCCACCACGGCCAGGAAGACCAGCACACGCCATTTCGCCGGCAGCGGCTCGGCGGCATGGGACGTCACACCCAGCGGGGTGATCGCCACACGGCGCAGCGTGACCAGCGCCGAGACCAGCGCCAGCACGGTGACACCCGCCAGCACGGCGATCAGCGCGATCGAACCGACCCACAGCTGCTCGAACGTGAACCGTTGATTCTGGAAGTTCAACAGCATGATCAGCGGCATCAGGGCGAAATATCCGACGATGCCGATCAGTGCGCCGACCAACGCCTGTCCTGCGGCGTCCAACGCGGTCAGCCGCACCACCTGGCCGGTGGTCGCCCCCGCCAATCGCAGCGCGGCCAGGCGGGAGTCGCGCCGGGACGCGGCCAGACGCGCGGCCGAACCGGCGAGCGCCACGAACGGCACGACCAGCAGGATGCAGGCGAACACGGCCAGCACCACATAGGTCGAGGCCATCTGCGTCATCTGGTCGTCCGCGAGCCGGCGGGAGAACGCCTCGTAGGTGCCGGGCGCGCAGGCGTCGGGACTGAACAGGCAGCCGATGGTGTGGTCGGCGGAGGCGCGCCAGACGAAGCCGTGCAGGCCGCCGAGCACGGTCAGGAAGATCGCGGTGGCGGCGGCGAAGGCGATGATGGCGAGCGCGGAGGTGTGCGCGGTCGTGTCGGCGCGGCCGGGGCGGTGGAACAGGCGCCAGAGTGCGAAGGTGCTCATCGGGCCACCCCGGTTCCCTCGTTCGGGGTCCGCCCCCGCCAGCTGGGGGCCGACACCACGCGTTCGTCACGCCCGCCGGCGACGCCGGGCAGGTCCGCCAGACGCCCGTCCTGCATGGTGACGGTGCGGTCGCAGAACGCCGCGACGTTCGGATCGTGCGTGACCACCACCACGGCGGCGCCGTTCGCACGGCTCGCCTCCATCAGGATCGACATGACCTCGCGCCCGGTGGCCTGGTCGAGCGCGCCGGTCGGCTCGTCGGCGAACACCACGGCCGGTTGCACGCACAGGGCGCGGGCGATGGCCACGCGCTGCATCTGCCCGCCGCTCATCTCACCGGGCCGTTGGCCCGCGAGCGCCCTCAGGCCGAGCCGTTCCAGCCACAGGATCGCCGTATCGGTCGCCTGACGGTAGGCGACCCCGTCGAGCATCATCGGCAGGGCGATGTTCTCGACCGCCGGCAGTTCGGGCAGCAGCTGGCCGGACTGGAAGACGAAGCCGAAGGCGCTGCGACGCAGCCTGGTGCGTGCCGCGTCCGGCATGGCGGTCAGGTCCGTGCCGCGGAAGGTCACGGTGCCCGCGGTGGGCCGGATGATGCCGGCGAGCGCGTGCAGCAACGTGGATTTGCCGGAACCGGAAGGTCCCATGACGGCGACCGACTCGCCCTCGTGCAGGGTGAAGTCGACATGGTTGAGCGCGAGCGTGTGCGCGGGTGCGGGACCCGTGCCGACGGTGCCATGATCGGCGGCGGCGCGGGCGTTGGCGGCGCCGTAGTCCATGACCAGACCGGAGGCGTTCAGGATCGCGGATCCTTGGGGCGTCCGCGAATGCGTGGATTGGACGGGGACGGCGCCGTGCACGGCGTGTGTCGGCGCGTATTCGTTTCGATTGCTGTTCATGGTTCCGAGATTATGGGCGCGCCGCCGCGCCATCCATAGCACTGCGGAACGATTACCAACGGCGGGATTGACGATTCTCATCCTTCCGAACGAGCCGGGCTTCCACCCAGTCGGGCCGATGGTCGTAGGGGAAAACGGCACAGGGGGACACGTTCGACCGATTCGCTGACGCCGAGCCGATGGCTGTAGGGGACGATGACGTCCTTCAACGCAAGTCCAGCTCTTACGCAAGAGTAAGGCGCAGGTGCATGGCGCAGGTGACGCACGAATGGCACCCGGCACCATCTCTGTGGCCGTATGGCATCCGCTTGACCGCGTAGATTTGCGGGTTCAACTGGCAAGCCATCTCCGTGGCCGCATGGCATCCGCCGTGGTACGGTACGGAACGCTCAAACCCCGCAAACTGCGACTCCGTACCACAACAGTGTGGTACAAAACGAATAAAGCCGCACGGAATGAACTCCGTACCACAGACGGACGGTACGGAAGAGCTCGAACCCGCAAAACACAGTTCCGTACCACAGCGGTACGGTACGGAACGCGGCAAAGGCCGTTTTCGGACTCGGTAGCGTGCCGGCGCGATGCCGTGGCGGTCAGACGCCAGCTGATGTGGCGGTCACCGCAGGTCAGACGCCAGCTGATGCAGCGGTCACTCGCCGGTCAGATGCCAGCTGGTGCGGTGCAGCGGGGTGGGGCCGAGTTCGGCGATGGCACGGCGATGAGCGGCGGAGCCGTACCCCTTGTTGCGGTCCCACTCATACGGCGCATACCGCGGATTGCCGCGGGCGATGTCCACCATCAGCCTGTCCCTCGTGACCTTGGCGATGACGGCCGCAGCGGCGACCGTGGCGCAATGCCGATCGCCCTTGACCCGGGTGATGACATGCGCCGGAACCGGCACGTCCGGCGCGTCAAAGGTGTCGAGCGCTTTGGTGATGTAGTCGTTGGGACCGTCAAGAATCGCGCCGACCCGGCCGATTTGCCCGGTCCGGACTTGGGACGTGGGCCGTTCGCCGCCTAACGGCATAAGCCCCAGCTGCCGTTCCACGTCATTGAGCGCACGCAGGGCGGCGATGCCGAGCGCATGGCCGATTCCCCACTCGTCGATTTCGTCGTTGCCGGCCTGCCCCACCGCGCTCGCCGCGCACCATGCCCGCAACGGTTCGAACAGCGCCTCGCGGCGGCGTTCCGTCAGCACTTTGGAATCGGCCACGCCGGCAGGCACTGTCAGTTCCGGCAGGTCGCAGGCGAGCACCGCCGCGGCGCCGACCATCACCGGACCGGCCAGCGCGCCGCGCCCGACCTCGTCGAACCCGACGATCAGCTCGTAGCCCTGTGCGGCCAGTTCCCGTTCCGACTCCAGTGTGGGAATCTCATACACCATATCCTGCTCCTGCCGTGGTATCCCCGATAGATCACAGTCCGGGGCATAGCCGGTCGGATGGATCATTGTCCGGATACCCATAGTCTAGAGAGGTCACCGCCCGAATAGATCACGGTCCGAACGAATCGACGTCCGAATAGATACGGTTCGGGGAAATTCAACCGGGCGGACCGTCAGCCGAATGGGTCATAGGCCCACGGAGTCGGCGCCCGGCACGTCCGCGAACACGTCGTGATGCGAGTCCAGCGCGCCAATGCGCTGCAGCGGCCAGTACGTGGCCAATGCGACGCCTTCGATGTCCTCCAACGGCACCAACCCGTTCTCCTCATCATCCTGGTGGTACCGGGAATCGGCGGAATTGGAACGGTTGTCACCCATGACGAACACATGCCCCTCCGTGACTTCCACCCGGAACGGGAAGCTGCTGGGCGCCACACCCGGACGGATGTAGGCGGATTCGTCGATGGCCACGCCGTTGATGGTCACCGGGCTGCCCTCCCCCGCGCATTCGACCACGTCGCCGGGCAGTCCGATCAGCCGCTTGATCAGGCGGTCCTTGCCGAAGATGCTATCGGTCTGCTCGTTGCGCAGCCAGTTCGAGGGGTCCTTGAACACCACGATGTCGCCGCGCTTGAGATCCACGACCTTCGGTGCCAGCGACAGCGTCAGCACCCGGTCGCCGGGCATGATCGTGTTCTCCATGGAGCCGCTGGGGATGGCGTACATGCCGAAGACGAACACGCGCAGCAGCAGGATGATGACCACCGGCACGCCGCACCAGACCAAGGTGTCGCGCCATCCCGCGCCCGCGGGTTTGGGCTCCGGCCTGCGGCGGCCGGGCACCGGCGACGGGTCCACGCCATGGTCGGCGACCATCATCGTGCGCAGATCCCGTTCCTCGTCGGGATTGGATGGCAGCTGCATCTGGCGTCCTCCTTGCGTTGGCGGCGCGGTCGGTTGACGGCACCGCGTTCCATCATAGCGACTGCGGATATGAAACAACCCGGAGGCCTTGCGGCGACCGGGTTGCGTTCACGTTTTGACGGTGAGCGATGCGGCTCAGGCCTTGGTGGCCTTGTTGTCGCGACGCTCGACGATGCGAGCGGCCTTGCCGCGCAGAGCGCGCAGGTAGTACAGCTTCGCACGACGCACGCGGCCGCGACGGACCAGCTTGATCGAGTCGATGGACGGGGAGTGCAGCGGGAAGCGGCGCTCCACACCGGTGCCGAAGCTGATCTTGCGCACAACGAAGGTCTCGCGCACGCCAGCGCCCTGACGGGCGATCACCACGCCGGTGAAGGTCTGGATACGGGAGTTGTTGCCTTCCTTGATCTTGACGTTCACGTCAACGGTATCGCCGGGACGGAAATCCGGGATCTCCTCGGCCGGCTTCATGTGCTTGGCGTCAAATGCCTCGATAGCATTCACCATGATGGTTTCCTCCAACGCTGCCGCATGTCAGCGCCTCGGTTCGGGGCGCGGCGCATGGTCTGGCCATCGCCGGCCCTGGTTCAGTATTCCGTCGGGTTTGCCCTCGGGAAGCCCGCCAATCCGCCGGATGCAAGGCCTTGCGGCCGACCGGCTGGACCCTTATGGGGAGAACGGTTCATGCGGCGACCAATCTCCCGGCACAGCGACTTTCCACTGTACCCGCTCGTTCGGACACCACCGTCCGCCGGGATGCCCCGTGCGGGATGGGCCGCGCCGACGGGCACGGGGGAGCCCGGTCAGGACCTCGCGGCCATAAGTTCGGCGACGGCGGCGCGGATGGGGGTCTCGGCCTGTGCCGGGTCGTCGATGCCACGCACCGACTGTTCGATCGGGCACATGCCGGTGTTCGCACGGTTGCGGATCATCGGCACCAGTTCGTCACAGGCGGCCTCGACGTGGTGGGACCGCAGCATGGCCAGTCCCGCCTCGCTCATCACATGGCCGTGTACGGCTACCGCGCCCAGTTGGATGTACAGCATCGCGGCGGCCTTGCCGACCACCCGATCGGAGGCCGAGAATCCGTCGAGCCGTTGCCCCGCGGCCAGCCAAGCCAGCAGCGGTTTGACACCACGGCCGGCGCCGGTGAGGGTCTCGTCGCCACGGCAGGCGACACAACCGAGCGCGCCATCGGCCTTAAGCGTGCGACGTGCCCGCATCCAGTCATCATGCATAGTCATGAGGTTGTTCTCCTTTACGTCTGTCCGCGACTCTCCGTCCACGGGATGTCAGGCGGACGGCCTAATCGACGCGACTGCGCCCTGACGATGGAAAGCCGCCCCGCCCGCGCATGCGACGGACGGAAGCGGCTTTCAAACGATCATCGGACCGAGGCGGCAGACGTCACTCCTTGGCGGCGCGATGCTCCACCCAGAACATGATCAGCGGCACCAAGCCCCACTGCAGGATCAGGCCGGGCAGGCCGGCGAGCACGCTCGTCCAGATCGAGGCGACGGCGACGGTGGCGTTGCCGAGCACGCCGACGGCGAACAGGATCGCGGCGGCACGCACCACGCGTCCGCCCACCTGCACCAGCAGCACCTTGGCGATCGTCGGCATCTTGGCGGCGCGCAGCAGGCCGGCGATCAGACCGTAGGCGGCCAGTTCGATCACCATGAACGGCAGCATCGCCGCACCCGGCATGCCGGAGAGCGCGAAGCTGACGAGCGGACCGCACGCCCCGGCGATCGCGCCGGCATACGGGCCGGCCAGCAAACCGACCAGCATGATCGGCAGGTGCATCGGCAGGAACGCCTCACCCAGACCGGTGCCCATGCCGGAAATCGCGCCGACGACGTGGAAGATCTGCGGAATCGCCACCGCGCCGGCGATCGCGGCGAGGGTGGCGGCCGCCTGCACTTTGACGGACGGCAGCGCGCGGGTGCGGCTGATGCTCATTGTTGTTGCCATGACTGTTTCCCTTCTATGCAAAACCAAACTGTGCGGGGCCGATTCAGGCGTCGAGGTCGACGAGACGGTAGTTGCGGTTGCCCAGCCCCATTTCCACGGCGTGCTCGACCGTATGGATCGCATGGCGCGACTCCATGCGCTCGATGAGCGGGCCGTTGTTGTCGTCGGACAGGTACACCTGGTCGACGCAGGCCTGGTCCACGGCCACCGGGTCGAGCGAAGCGAGGATGCCGATGTCGTTCATCTGCGGGGCATGCGGGTTGCCGTCGCAGTCGCAGTCGACCGAGAGGTTGTTCATCACGTTGATGAACAGCATGTTGCCGTGCAGTGCGTTGAACACGCCGGTCGCGGCCTCGGCCATCGCCTCGAGGAAGGAGTCGTGGTCGCCGTCGAACGCGTTGGGCAGCGCCTCGTCCTGACCGGAGTGGATACGCTCCTTGCCGTGCGAGGAGGCGATGCCGATCGAGATGTTCTTGAGGGCCCCGCCGAAGCCGCCCATCACATGCCCCTTGAAGTGGGAGAGGACCACGTAGTAGTCGTAGTTCGGGAAGTGCGAGCCCACGGTGTCGCTGGTCAGGCGCTTGCCGCCCTCGATCGGGATCTCGATCTCGCCCTCCTCGTCCTGCAGGTCGACCGGGGCGATCTCCATGAAGCCGTGCTCCTTGATCGTCTCCCAGTGCTTCGAGGACTCGTTGCGGGTGCCGGCGTAGGCGGTGTTGCATTCGACGATCGTGCCGTCGAGCTGTTGCACGAGATCCTTGATCAACGCCGGCTGGAGATAATGTGTGTTGCCGCCCTCGCCGGTGCTCAGTTTGACCGCCACCTTGCCCTGGGGCTTGACGCCGAGCGCCTCGTAGGCCTTCTTCAGGCCCGCGGGGCTGATGTCCCGGGTCATGTAGACCACGGACGCGGTGGGGGAATCGGTCTGATAGGTGGTCACCATCTGTTGCCTCCTTGCGATTGAGATCGTGATGGTTTCACGATACCGCCAGCGCCACGACAATACGCCGGATACGAAATCAACACCAATGCGCCGATCGGTGCCGAACCATACCCGGAATGCATGGCGGCCGCCGTGATTCCTGCCCGATACGGGAAGACCCCGGCGATGCCGGGGTCTTCAACAGTGCTCTGAGCTTTACCCAGAACTCCTCTGACGAACAGTCCAGCGGACTGTTCGTAGCCGGGCGCGCCGTATTGCGCGCCCGCGCTGGGCACAGCGTTCTGAGCGGAGCTCAGAACTCCCTGTGCTCACGGTAGAAGCGGATCAGCGACTGGGTCGACGCATCCTGCGCGGCCAGCGCCTCGTCGTCCTGCGAGATGGCCGGGGTGATCTCCTTGGCCAGCTGCTTGCCGAGCTCGACGCCCCACTGGTCGTAGGAGTCCAGGCCCCACACGGTGCCCTCGACGAAGGTGATGTGCTCGTACAGGGCGATCAGCTCGCCGACGGCGAACGGGGTCAGCGCCACGCCCAGGATCGAGGTGGTCGGACGGTTGCCGGTGAACACGCGGGCCGGCACGATCTCCTCCGGGGTGCCCTCGGCGCGCACCTCGTCAGCGGTCTTGCCGAACGCGAGCGCCTTGGTCTGCGCGAAGTAGTTGCCCAGGAACAGCTCGTGCACGTCCTGGTCGCCGTCCTTCAGCGGGTTCGGGGTGTTCACGAACGCGATGAAGTCGGCCGGGATCAGCTGGGTGCCCTGGTGGATCAGCTGGTAGAAGGCGTGCTGGCCGTTGGTGCCCGGCTCGCCCCAGAAGATCTCACCCGTCTCGGAGGTGACCGGGGTGCCGTCCCAACGCACGGACTTGCCGTTGGATTCCATGGTCAGCTGCTGCAGATAGGCCGGGAAGCGGTGCAGGTACTGGTCGTACGGCAGCACGGCGTGCGAGGCGACCTTGAAGAAGTTGCGGTACCACACGTTGAGCATGCCCATGAGCACGACGGCGTTCTGCTCGAACGGGGTGTTGGCGAAGTACTCGTCGATCTCATGGAAGCCGTGCAGGAACTCCTCGAAACGGGCCGGGCCGAAGACCACGGCGAGCGAGGTGCCGACGGCGGAGTCCACGGAGTAGCGGCCGCCGACCCAGTTCCAGAAGCCGAAGGCGTTCTCCGGGTCGATGCCGAACTCGGCGACCTTCTCCAGGTTGGTGGAGACGGCGACGAAGTGCTTGCGGATGGCCTCGGCCTTCTTCTCCTCGGAGCCGTCGATGGCGCCGGAGGCCTTGAGCTCCTCGAGCAGCCAGGTGCGGGCGCCGCGGGCGTTGGTCAGGGTCTCCAGCGTGGTGAAGGTCTTGGAGACGATGATGAACAGCGTGGTCTCCGGGTCGAGGCCCTTGGTCTTCTCGGCCAGGTCGTTCGGGTCGATGTTGGAGATGTAGCGGGCCGAGATGCCGGCGTCGGCATACGGCTTGAGCGCCTCGTACACCATGACCGGGCCCAGGTCGGAGCCGCCGATGCCGATGTTGACGACGGTCTCGATCTTCTTGCCGGTCACGCCGGTCCACTCACCGGAGCGGACCTTGTCGGCGAAGGCGTAGATGCGGCCGAGCACCTCGCGCACATCCTTGACGGTGTCCTGACCGTCGACGATGTACTTGCCCTCGTCCTCGACCGGGCGGCGCAGCGCGGTGTGCAGCACGGCGCGGTCCTCGGTGTTGTTGATGTGCACGCCGGTGTACATGGCCTTGGTGCGCTCGTCGAGCTTGACGGCCTTGGCGAGGTCGGCGAACAGCTTGAGGGTCTCCGGCTTGATGAGGTTCTTGGACAGATCGAAATGCAGATCGCCGGCATCGAAGCTCAGCTTCTCGACACGCTCCGGATCGTCGGCGAACCACTGCTTGAGGCTGACGCCCTCGTGCTGCAGCTCGTCGTAGTGCTTCTGCAGCGCGGCCCACTCCGGGGTGGCAGTGGCGTCAACAGGAGGATTGATGGCCATAGTAAACAGGTCCTTTCCTTAACCGATGAAGCGGCACGGAAGTCGCCCCGCGCCGTTGCTCTTCATGCTCCACGGTACCTATGAAATTGGACAGGGCGGCATCATGACACGCGTCGGCCGAACACGACATGCAAACGTTCGCATCAGCCCAGCCGCATCCATCGCAGCAGCGGACGCCTGATCAGGCCATCCGCCACCGTCACCGCAACCACATACGCCACGGAAACCGCCACGCCGGCGGCGAGCAGCGCCCAGCCGCCACCCGCGGAGACCACGGACGCCAGCATCCCCTGGATACCGGCGTCCATCACCACCGAGGCGAACACCGACTGCACGATATAGAATCCCAGGATGCCGGCCGCCAACCACGCCGTGCACCGCGCCGCCACCGAGCCGGACGAGCCCGACCTGCGCGACGCGCCCGCCAGATCCTCGCCCTCGCGCCCGGCCCCCATCGCGCACGCCATAAGCGGCAGGAACGCCAGCGCCATCGACGCCGCCGACGTCGACTTGTAGGACAGGGCGCCCAGCACCGTCACGTCCCTGCGCGCAGCGGCCACCGTCACCACCGCCAGCACCGCCACGGCCACCACGGCCGAAGCCGCCAGCCAGCGGCGTCGACGGCGCTCGAGATCCGCCGCCCGCGGCGCTTCGGACATGCCGGCGACCCCGGCGAGCGCGAACGCCGCCGCATACGTGACCGCGCTCATCCACTTGCGCCAGTCGGTCAGCCCGCGCGCCGCATCCCCGGGGGATACGAACGCGATGTACCCGTTCAGCAGCATCACCACGGCCACCACCACGCCAACGACCGCCACGCGCGCCCGCGCCGGCATGCGCCGCAGCAGCCACGCCAGAACCGGCGCCACCGCTGCAAAGGCGGCATACAGCCACACGAACTCCAGTCCCAACGTCCACTGCCACAGCTCGTGCACGCGCGCCAACGGCGTCACCCACGCGTCGCACGCGAGCGCGAACACCGCCACCACCGCCACGGATACGGCGATCGCCAGCACGCGCCGCACGGTGCCGCGGGCCGACGACAGCCAGTACCCGACCTGCGTCGAACGGCGCGCCAGCGAAGGCACCAGATACAACCCGGAAATCATGAAGAACACATGGTTGCCCCACGCGCCCATCAGCGAGATGACGCCCAGCACGGTCAGCATCACGGGGTCCGACCCCAGCGCCTCTCCGATCGGGCCGCAGCCGGTCTGCGGATCGCACAGCGCCTGGGCCGTCCACGGCATCATCGTGTGAAACAGGGAGATCCCGACGATCGCCGCCAACCGCAGCGCCTCGACACGCACGTTTCGGGAACGCGGCCCACCGCCTCCATTCGCCATCGACACCCGCCTTCGCTCAATCCATCTGAATTTCAATGCCTCACAGCATACCGTGACGGCCGGCAGCCGCGAACCGCAAGCGGAACATACGGGCGCGCGAATCCCCGAACCCCGAACGGAACGCACGAGCCCCGGAACTCCGAACGGCACGCACAGGCGCACGAGGCCCGGAGTTCTGCGTGATGTCGGGCAGGCTCAGGCTGAGCCCGAACGGATCCCACGGGCGCACGACTCCCGGAGACACGGCGAGTTGGACAAATCCCGACCCTGCGCTACAATCTATTTTTCGTGCGCGGGTCGCGAATGCTGCCCGCACGACCACGCCACTTTAGCTCAGTCGGTAGAGCGGCTCACTCGTAATGAGCAGGTCGACAGTTCGATTCTGTCAAGTGGCTCCACAACCCTAGGCGCGGCGGCAGTCGCGGCCTAGGGTTTTGCATAACCGGCGGCGGAACCGCCCCGGGATGCACGCGCGAGTGGCGTAATGGTAGCCGCGCAGGATTTAGGTTCCTGTGTCTTCGGACGTGTGGGTTCGAGTCCCATCTCGCGCACCCGTTCCACAATGCGAGAGACCGCCGATTCCGCGGTTTTCCAGGTCGCAGCGCACCACATCACCCGGACGGATCCCTGCCGCGCCCACGGCATCGCATACGGGAGTACCATGGCTTGCGTCGCCTACCCCATGGTCAACCGGGAGGGTTCCGCCATGTCAGCACTCATCCAGCCGATCACCCTGCTGATCATCATCGCCGCCGGATACCTGTTCAAACGCTTCGGACTGTTCGGCGAGCGCGACTACCGGGTGATCCAGAAGGCCGAATTCAACCTGATCCTGCCCGGCGCGATCATCTACTCGTTCGCCACGAATCCGCATGACGTGAGCCTGCTGATCGTCTCGGGATTCGCGTTCGTCGCCGCTCTGGTGCCGACGCTGGTCATGTACGCCTATTCGTGGCGCAGACCGGTGGCCGACCGCGCGTTCCTGATGCTCAACGGGTCAGGCTACAACGTCGGCTGCTTCTGCTTCCCGGTGTTGCAGTCGCTGATCGGCCCGGCCGCGCTGGTGCCGGCCGCGATGTTCGACGTCGGCAACTGCGTGATGGTGTCGGCGGGCACGAACGTGATGACGCAGACGCTGCTGCACATCGAGCCCGGCCGCACGCTGGCCGAGCAGGGGGCCGGGGATGCGCCGACGCTGCCGTACGAGCGCCCCGCCGACCGCGACGCCCGGCGGCTGGCACGGCGCGCACTGGCGCGCAACGTGCTCAAGGGGTTCGCGTCATCGCCGTCGTTCGACACCTACATGCTGATGATCGTGCTGATGATCGCCGGCGTGAGCCTGCCGGAATGGCTGGGCACGTTCTGCCAGCCGTTCTCCAACGCGAACGCCTTCTGTTCGATGCTGATGGTCGGCATGCTGATGGACCTGCCGGCTTCGCGCCACGACGTGCGCGACGTGCTGGAGATCCTGGGCTGGCGCGTGCCGTTCGCCGTGTTGTTCGCGGCGGCCGCCTGGCTGCTGCTGCCGTTCGACGCCCTCACGCGCGAGGCGGTGGCGTTGTGCTGCCTGGCGCCGACCGCCATCTTCGCCACGTTGTACACCGACAAGGTGCTGGGCAATGCGCGGCTTGCCGGGTTCACGCTGTCGTTGAGCGCGGTGATCGCGATGGCGCTGATGGTCGGCGCCCACTTCCTGCTGAACGCTTAGAGGAGGATGGCGGCTAGCTCGGGCATCAGGGCGCGCAGGGCCTTGCCTCGGTGGGAGATGGCGTTCTTCTCCTCGGGGGTCATCTCGGCGCTGGTCAGCGGTTCGCCGTCGGCATTCGTGCGGCCGGGCTGGTCGTCTGGCACGAACAGCGGATCGTAGCCGAAACCACGCTCGCCGCGGGCGGCGCGCAGGATGACGCCAGGCATCTCGCCGTTGCGGACGATTTCCCGGGTGATACGATGACGTCCGTTCTCGTCCACATCGGATGAGGGCACCACCAGGGCGGCGGCGCAGCGGAACCGGGCCGTGCGCTTGGCGTCAGGAATGTCCTCGATCTGGGCGAGCAGCAACGCGTTGTTCGCCGCGTCGTCGCCATGGTGGCCGCACCAGCGTGCCGATAGGATGCCCGGCGCGCCGCCCATCACGTCCACGATCAGGCCGGAGTCGTCGGCCACGGCCGGCAGTCCGGTACGCTCGGCCACGTCACGGGCCTTGAGCAGCGAGTTCTCCTCGAAGGTCACGCCGTCCTCGACCGGGTCGGGCAGGTCCAGCGAGCCGGCGGAGACCAGCCGCACGCCCGAGGCGCGCTCCCCGAGGCACTCCTCGAGGATCTGGCGCATCTCGGCCAGTTTGCCCTCGTTGTGGGTGGCGACGACGATGGTCAGGTTGGTGGTGGTCATGAGTCGTTCCTTTCGGTGGTTCGCACTACCTCGCGTTTCAGATTCCGAGGCGGCCATTTTCAACCGTTCCCGTTCGGAACCCCGAGGTAGTGCGAACCCCATTACTCGGCCAGCGCCGCACGCTGTGCGGCCTGGAGCTCTTTGTTGCCCTTTTCGGCCAGATCCAGCAGCCGGTTCAGCTCCTCACGGCTGAACGGGCGATGCTCGGCCGTGCCCTGGATCTCGATGAACTGGCCGGAACCGGTCATGGCCACGTTCATGTCGGTCATGGCCTGGCTGTCCTCGATATACGGCAGGTCCAGCATCGGCGTGCCGTTGATCACACCGACCGATACGGCCGAGACGCAATCCTTGAGCACCTTGTCCGCGCTTCTGATCTTGCGGTTGCGCTCCGCCCAACGCAACGCGTCCACCAGCGCCACATACGCGCCGGTGATCGATGCGGTGCGGGTGCCACCGTCGGCCTGGAGCACGTCGCAGTCCAGCTGGATCTGGTTCTCGCCCAGCGCCTTCATATCCACCACGCCACGCAGGCAGCGCCCGATCAGGCGGCTGATCTCATGCGTGCGGCCGCCGATCTTGCCGCGCACCGACTCGCGGTCCGTGCGCTCGGCGGTGGCGCGCGGCAGCATCGCATACTCGGCGGTGACCCAGCCCAGACCGGAGTCCTTGCGCCAACGCGGCACGCCCGTGGTGAACGTGGCCGTGCACATCACGCGCGTCGAACCGCATTCGATGAGCACCGACCCTTCGGGGGCATCGGTGAAGTTGCGGGTGATGCGCACCGGGCGCAGCTCGTCGGCCGCGCGCCCATCCGGGCGCAGCACCACATCGTTCAGCAAATCCTTGATTTCAGCCATGCCCACCAACCTAGCACCCAGGGCATATTGGGGGCCGGGATGGTCTCCCCGGCTCACTACGCTTCTGGGTAATATTCCTCGCCGAAGGAGGGGCAACGATGGTTGATTATTCGCCGGCCATGATGACCGACATGTACGAGTACACGATGCTGGACGCCGCGCTGAAGGACGGCACCGCCAACCGCAGGTGCGTCTTCGAGATCTTCACCCGCCACCTGCCGGAAGGCCGCCGGTACGGGGTGGTGGCCGGCACCGGGCGCATCCTCGACGCGCTCGAGCACTTCCATCTGGACGACGAGGATCTGAAATTCCTCGCCGACCGCAACATCGTCAGCGCCGACACCGTCAAGTGGCTCGAGAACTTCCGTTTCTCCGGCTCGATCAGGGGCTACCGCGAAGGCGAGATGTTCTTCCCGAACTCCCCCGTGCTGCAGGTGGAGGGCACCTTCGGCGAGTGCACGCTGCTGGAGACGCTGTTCCTGTCGATCCTCAACTACGATTGCGCGGTCGCCTCGGCGGCCTCCCGCATGGCCACCGCCGCCAAGGACCGCCCGTGCATGGACATGGGCGGCCGCCGCATCAACGAGTGGGCGGCCGTGGCGGCCTCCCGCGCCGCCGTGGTCGGCGGGTTCCAGGGCACCGCCAACCTGTTGGCCGCCCAACTGTACGGGCTCAAGGCCATCGGCACCGCCGCGCACTGCTTCACGCTCGTCCATGATTCCGAGCGCGACGCCTTCGTCTCCCAGATCGACGCGCTCGGCAAGAACACCACGCTGCTCGTCGACACCTACAACATCGAGGAGGCCGTCAAGACCGCCGTGGAGGTGGCCGGACCGGAGCTCGGTGGCGTGCGCATCGATTCGGGCGACCTGGCCGCGCTCGCCCAGCGCGTGCGCAACCAGCTGGACGCCCTGGGCGCCACGAACACCAAGATCACCGTGACCAACGACCTCGACGAATACGCGCTGGCCTCGCTGCAGACCGCTCCGGTGGACTCGTACGGCGTGGGCACGCGACTGGTCACCGGTTCTGGCGCGCCCACCTGCGCGATGGTCTACAAACTCACCGAACGGGAGAATTCCGCAGGCGTGATGCAGCCGGTGGCCAAGAAGTCGAAGGACAAGGCCACCGTGCCCGGCCGCAAGCTGGCGTACCGCTCCTACGAGTACAACCTGGCCGACTGCGAGCATGTGATTTCCGGTTCGGAGGACAAGCTGGCCGCCTTCCGGCCCGAGGACGGGTGGAAGGACCTGCTGGTGGACTTCGTGGACCACGGCCGGATCGATTCGACCTGGCAGGGGCATGACGCGATCATGGCCGCGCACGACTATCGCGCCCAGGCGCTGGCCGAGCTGCCGATCACCGCGCAGAGCCTGATGCGCGGCGAACCGGTGATCCCCACCGAAACCACCGTACTGTGACCACCCCGATTCGCAAAGGAAACCCGCGCATGATGGAACCGACGACGACCTACGTCCCCGCCGCCGACCGCTATGACGCGATGACCTACAACCGCTGCGGCGACAGCGGTCTGAAACTGCCGGCCGTCTCGCTGGGCTGCTGGCATAACTTCGGCGACCGCACGCCGTTCGAGACGATGCGCCAGCTGACCCGGACCGCGTTCGACCACGGCGTCACACATTTCGACCTGGCCAACAACTACGGCCCGGAACCCGGTGCCGCGGAACGCAACATGGGCCAGCTGCTGCGCACGGATTTCGCCGCCCACCGTGACGAGCTGATCATCAGCTCCAAGGCCGGTTACGAGATGTGGCCCGGCCCGTACGGCGACCTGGGCAGCCGCAAGTATCTGATCGCCTCGCTGGATCAGAGCCTGAAGCGCCTGGGACTGGACTACGTGGACATCTTCTACCATCACCGCATGGATCCCGACACCCCGTTGGAAGAGACGATGGGCGCGCTCGCCCAGATCGTGGCCAGCGGCAAGGCGCTGTACGTGGGCCTGTCGAACTACGACGGTCCGACGCTGCAGAAGGCTGCCGCGATCCTCGATGAGCTGCATGTGCCGTTCATCATCAACCAGAACCGCTACAACATCTTCGACCGCACCGTGGAACGCAACGGCCTCAAGGAGACCTCGCAGCGGCTGGGTCTGGGGCTGATCACGTTCTCCCCTCTCGATCAGGGACTGCTGACCGACCGCTACCTCGACGGCGAAATCCCCGCCGACAGCCGCATCGCCGCCGACGGCCGTTTCCTGCACGCCGACGCGCTGACCGAGGGCAAACTCAAGCAGATTCACAACCTGAACGACATCGCCGCCATGCGCGGCCAGACGCTGGCCGAAATGGCCCTGGCGTGGCTGCTGCACGACGGCGCGGTGACCTCGGTGCTGGTCGGCGCCTCCAAGCCGGAGCAGCTGCTCGACAATCTCAAGGCGTTGGAGAACACGACGTTCACCGACCGCGAGCTCAGCGTCATCGATTTCATCTCACGGGTCTAAACCGTCACCAGTTGCGCATCTCGTCGTAGATGCGCTTGCAGTCCGGGCACACCGGATACTGCGACGGGTCATGCTTGGGCACCCACACCTTGCCGCACAACGCCACCACGGGACGTCCCGTCGCCCGCGACTCGGCGATGCGGTCCTTCGACACGTAGTGGGCGAACCGATCGGCGTCGCCGTCGTCGGTCAGATCGGTCTGTTCACGGGTTTCCGGGCGTTCCAGAACCGCCGTGCCGGTCCCCTCGTCGGGGCTGGACAGCGGGGATACCGGATCGGCGTCGTCCCACATCATCTCTGTCATCGGTTCCCTCCATCATGCTCGACAACGTACACCGCATCCCATCATAAACCGCGGCCGCCCGGACGCACCTGCGCGCTACGGCCACGACATCCCCGCCGGCCTGGTTCCTCGGCGGGCGGGCACGCGGTAGTCTTAAGGCATGACTATCGCAGTATGCCCCGGATCGTACGACCCCGTCACCGCCGGTCACCTGGACGTCATCGAACGATGCGCCAGGTTCTTCGACGAAGTGCATGTGGTCGTCGCCGTGAATTCGGCGAAGCGGCCGATGTTCCCGGCCGCCACCCGCGTGGATGTGATTCGCCGGGCCCTCGACAAGGATGGTTTCTCCGACGTCAAGGTGGCCTCCACCGAAGGCCTGATCACCGATTACTGCAAGCGGGTCGGCGCCACCGTCATCGTCAAGGGGCTCCGACAGAACGGTGACTACGAGGCCGAACTCGGCATGGCGCTCGTCAACCGCAAGCTGTCGGGCGTCGAGACGTTGTTCCTGCCCGCGGACCCCGTCCTGGAACACATCTCCAGTTCCATCGTCAAAGACGTCGCACGGCACGGCGGCGACGTGACCGGCATGGTGCCGGATTGCGTGGTCCCGATGCTGGTGGAGGCGCTCAACCAGGAAAAGAGTCGATGATGACCGATGAAGCCACGATGAACGACGCGACCGACGAGCATGAGGTCACGCCGCAGGTCCAACCGTTGTTCCCGCCGATGCCCGATCTGCGGCAGGAGGAGGCCATGGCGGACGAAACGCGCAGCCGCGAGGAATTCACCACGGTCTACGACGTGATCGATCAGATGGAGCAGTCGATCGACCAGGCGAAGGGGACGCTGTTCGCCCCCGGAGTCATCAAGGTGGACCGCGACGAGTTCGCGGAACGGCTCGCCACGCTCAAGAAGATGCTGCCGGTGCAGCTCGAACGCGCGTCGGCGCTGATGCGCGAGGCCGAACGCCGGCTCGAGAACGCGCAGACCCAGGCCAACGCCATCATCTCCGCGGCGCAGAGCCGCGCGGCGGACACCGTGCACGAGGCCGAGGAACAAGCGCAGTTCCTGGCCGGACAGGAGAACGTCACCACGCTCGCACGGCAGAAGGCCCGTGATATCGTCGATCAGGCGCAGGCCAAGGCCGACCATCTGACCCAGGGCGCGGACCAGTACTGCATCACGGTGATGGATGGCCTGCAGCAGCAGCTCGCCAAACTCGAACACGACGTCAAAGCCGGTCTGACCGTGCTCCACGAACGCCAGCAGGCGGCGATGCAGCAGATGGCCGAATCCGATAGCAGCACCATGAAGGAGTGAACCCATGCCACGTCCGGAAGATTCCGTGTGGGCCGTCTCGGTGGCGCAGGTCGCGTCCCGTCCGGGCCAGAGCAAGCCGATCGACACCGTATTCCCCGCCCCCGCCGGCATCGGGGACAGCGTCGTCGGAGTCAGGGAGGGCGCCGACATCCGCGTGGTCGGATCCTTCGATTCGATCGTGGACGGCCTGGTGTTCACCGGCCGTCTCGAGGCCCCCGTCACCGCCGAATGCACACGGTGCCTCAAACCGATCGACCCCGACTGGACCGTGCCCGTCACCGCGTTCTTCCCGTACGATTCCGGTGCATGCCGTGACGACCGCCGTACCGGCCACGGCAAGGACGACGTCGAGATCATCGCCGGCGAGGATGAGTCCGAGGACGTCTATCCGCTGAGCCCCGACGGCGCCTTCGCCGACATGGAATCGCTGCTGCGCGACACGCTCGTCGAAGCCCTGCCGCTGCAGCCGCTGTGCCGCGAGGACTGTTTGGGATTGTGCCCCCAGTGCGGCGCGGACCTCAACGAGGACCCCGATCATCACCATGACGTGACCGACATCCGTTTCGCCGCGCTCGAACAGCTCAAAGCGCAGCTCGAGGCGGAGCAGACCGGGCGCTGAGCGCGCCGGCTTGGCTTTTGTACCGCGGTTGCGTTAGGATACTGAACGCTTAAGCTCAACTGTTCGAACGAAACAGAGGAAACAACAATGGCACTGCCTAAGTACAAGACCTCGCGCGCCAACACGCATTCGCGCCGCGCGAATTGGAAGGCGACCGCCGCGCAGACCGTGACCTGCGCGAACTGCGGCGCCCCGACCCTGCCTCACATGGCCTGCCCGAGCTGCGGTTCGTTCCGCGGCCGCACCTACCGCAGCGCCATCCAGCCGGCCCACACCAAGTGAGCCGCTGAACCCACAGGCATTCCGGAACCCTGCCATCGACGGGTGGCAGGGTTCCTTCATATCCGGGCCTCGCCGACGCATCGGACTACAATGGAACGTCGAGCAACAGGGGACGTCGCCGCTCCCGCCGACAGGCGCCGGCGAACGATACGTACGAAAGCGAAGATATGAGTCATCATCACGGCACCCGATCGGGCGAAACCATCACCGCGCAACAGGGCGAAGCCACACCGGCGTCACTGCCGGCGGCCGCCGACGAGCTGCTGGCGGCGCTCGGCGCCACCATAACCCCCGATCTGCTGGTGGAGGCGCTCACCCACCGATCCTTCTCGCACGAGCATCCCGGTACACCCAACTACGAACGGCTGGAGTTCCTCGGCGATGCGGTGCTCGAGCTGGTCGTCACGGAGACCCTGTTCGCCGCGCACCCGGACATGACCGAGGGCCAACTCGCCAAGATGCGCGCCAAGGCGGTCTCCGAGGAGTCGCTCTCCGCCATCGCCCGGACCAAGCTGCATGCCGGCTCGTGCATCCTGCTCGGACGCGGCGAGACCGATGACGGCGGCGCCGACAAGAGCTCGATCCTGTGCGACATCGTGGAGGCGCTGATCGGCGCCACGTTCGTGGAGCACGGCATCGACACGGCGCGTGAGGTGGTGCACCGGCTCATCGACGACACGCTGCACGAGGTGGCCACCGAGGGACCCGCCCTGGATTGGAAGACCTCGCTGGTGGTCAAGGCGCACGAGCTGGGCCTTGACGAGCCACGGTACCGCATGGAGGTCTCCGGTCCCGAATACGCGCAGGTGTTTACCGCCCGCGCCATGCTCGGCGACTCGGATACGGTGATCGGCACCGGCACCGGTTCCAGCAAGCGCAAGGCCCAGCTGGCCGCCGCCGAAGCCGCCTGGCACGCGCTGGATTCCGGCAGTACGCCAGTATGTGGGCGCGAATAGCCACGTCCCGCGTTTTGCTACTACGATGATGAGCAGTATGCGCCATTGCCATGCCGCCATCAGCGGCGGACGCCTTCGGCGCAGTGTCGCGCCCGCGGCGCCCACCGATGCGCCCGTGGTACGCGACCTGACCCGGACACACGACGATTGAGAGAGGAACCATGGTACTACCGACACCTCTGCAGGCGTTCAGCAGCGTGCCCAAGGCCGCTGCCGGCACCGACAAACAGACCATTGCAGACGGCGAGAAGATGACCGGCGCCGAAGCGCTGGTCCGTTCTCTGGAGGATCTGGGGGTCCAGGATGTGTTCGGCATCCCGGGCGGCGCGATTCTACCCGTCTACCATGCGATCAAGGACGACTCGAAGTTCCGTTTCCTGCTGATGCGCCATGAGCAGGCCGCCGGCCATGCCGCCGAGGGCTACGCCGTGGCGACCGGCCGTGTGGGCGTGTGCATCGTGACCTCCGGCCCCGGCGCGACCAATATGTTGACGCCGATCGCCGACGCGAACATGGACTCCGTGCCGATGGTGGTCATCACCGGTCAGGTCGGCACCGATTCGATCGGCACCGACGCCTTCCAGGAGGCCGACATCGTGGGCGCCACCTACCCGGTGGTCAAGCATTCGTATCTGGTGACCAACGCGCAGGACATCCCGCGCGTGCTCACCGAGGCCTACTACATCGCCAACTCCGGCCGCCCCGGCCCGGTGCTGGTCGATCTGACGAAGACCGCGCAGGTCGGCGAGATGTACTACTCGTGGCCGCAGCGCATGATTCTGCCCGGCTATAACCCGACGATGAAGGCGCATGGACGCGTGCTGGCCGACGCCGCCCGTCTGTTCGAGCGCTCGTACCGCCCGGTGCTATACGTCGGCGGCGGCGCGGTGCGTTCCGACGCCCGCAAGCAGATCGAGAAGCTGGCCGAGCTCACCGGCGCGCCCGTGGTCACCACCCTGCCGGCGCGCGGCATCATCCCCGACTCGCATCCGCAGAACCTGGGCATGCCGGGCATGCACGGCACCATCGCCGCCACCGGCGCCATCCAGCGTTCCGACCTGCTCGTCGCCATCGGCGCCCGCTTCGACGACCGCGTGACCGGCAAGCTCGATGCGTTCGCGCCGACCGCGCGCGTCATCCACATCGACATCG
This sequence comes from Bifidobacterium pullorum DSM 20433, assembly GCF_000771405.1. GTDB lineage: Bacteria > Actinomycetota > Actinomycetes > Actinomycetales > Bifidobacteriaceae > Bifidobacterium > Bifidobacterium pullorum. The sequence goes on from NZ_JDUI01000003.1 coordinate 48,826, forward strand.
ATCCGGCCGAGATCAGCAAGAACCGTCTGGCGGACGTGCCGATCGTCGGCGACGTGGCCACGGTGCTGGACGACCTGATTCCGGAAATCGAGAAGCTGCAGGCCGAGCACGGCAAGCCGGACCTGAAGCCGTGGTGGGCCGCGATCGACCGCTGGCGCAACAAGTATCCGATGACGTACGAGGAGCCGACCGATGGCACGCTCGCCCCGCAGTGGGTGGTGCAGCAGCTCGGCAAGTACGCCGATCCGTCCACGATCTGGGTCACCGACGTAGGCCAGCATCAGATGTGGGCCTCGCAGTTCCTGGACTTCGAGAACGCGCACTCATGGCTGTCCTCGTCCGGTCTGGGCACGATGGGCTTCGGCCTGCCGGCCGCCATCGGCGCCTCGATTGGCGCGCAGCGCTTCTTCGACAAGACCAAGCCGGTGTGGCTGATCGACGGCGACGGCAGCTTCCAGATGACCAGTGAGGAGATGACGGCCGCGTTCCTGGAGCATGCCCCGGTCAAGATCGCGATCCTGAACAACTCCTCGCTCGGCATGGTGCGCCAGTGGCAGACGCTGTTCTACGACCACCACTATTCGGCCACGAACCTGCATGACGGCGAGGGCAAGGCCGAGAACTATCCGAACGGCGAACAGCCGGCGGGCGAGTTCTTCGATGTGCCGGACTTCGTCAAGCTGGCGGAGGCGTACGGCTGCGTCGGCATGCGCGCGTTCACCAAGGAACAGGCCGTGGAGTGCATCAAGAAGGCGAACGAGATCAACGACCGTCCGGTGCTCATCGACTTCCGCGTGTGGAAGGACGCAATGGTGTGGCCGATGGTCGCCGCCGGCGAGTCCAACAACAACGTGGTATACATGCCCGGCATCCAGCCGCTCAAGGGACATAACGCGGATGCGGATCCGGACGAGGACGCGGACGCCGCGGACACCGAGAACTGACGGAATTTCAGGCAAGAGGAGCGATAATCATGGCTTTGTATCCCGCATCACGGCCCACATCGCAGCGCCACACGCTGTCGGTGCTCGTCGAGAACCGCCCGGGCGTGCTGTCCCGCATCGCCGGCCTGTTCGCACGTCGTGCGTTCAACATCAACTCGCTGTCCGTCTCCCCCACCGAGCGTCCGGACATCTCGCGCATCACGGTGACCGCGGACGTGGAGGACGTGCCGCTTGAGCAGATCATCAAGCAGCTCAACAAGCTGCTCCACGTGCTGAAGATCGTGGATCTGGACGATGAGAACACCGTGAACCGCGAGCTCGTGCTCGTCAAGGTGGCGGCCGACGCCAAGACCCGGTCCGACGTGCTGGAGATCGTGCAGACCTTCCGCGTGCGCGTGGTCGATATGCATCCCGAATCGCTGGTCATCGAGGCCACCGGCGCCGGCGCGAAGCTGGATTCGATGCTGGCGCTGCTCGAGGACTACGGCATCATCGAGATCGTGCGTTCGGGCTCCGTGGCGCTGACCCGCGGCCCGAAGGCGCTGAGCGAGAAGGTGATCGGCTCCGAGATCAAGGGCCGCTGAGTTCGCGCAGCATATCGCAGCGGTGCTGCGCGCGCGTTGCAGGAGCGCTGCACCATCGACACATCCTAGGGGTGGCACACCGTGCCACCCCTTTCTTTTTTCTCTCTCCCGGGGATTTTTCACTCTCCCGAGAAAAAGTAAGCGCACCGTGACAGCGGGATTCCCGTTTCGTCAAGAACTCTTCCGGTTTCGCGTGTGACCTGTCCTGACTGGTCGGCCAGTCATGCATGGTTCGCACTATGCGATTAGTTGCGGATCCGCAACTAATCGCATATGAGGTCACGCAGGATGTATCGATCCCCGCCCCCCTCCTTCCGGAACGAGGACACGCACTGTACGACAACGGAAGATGATGCTATCATTGTGCTGTCGTTACGAATTCATTATTAGGGGGTATATCATGGCGACACTGACCATTCGCAAGCTTGATGACAAAGTCGTCGAGGATTTCAAGCGCATCGCCAAGAAGAACAACCGTTCGGCGGAAGCCCAGGCGCGTTCGCTGATCGAGGATTTCACCGCAGGCGTGCTGGCGCATGACATCATGTCCAACTCCGACTTGGTGCAGGAGATGTGGGACCTGCTTGGCGACGAATCCCTTCAGCCCGGCGAGGAGCTCGCGCCTCCGCGCACCGACGACGCCCGTCCGATCGATTTGGGGTGATGACGATGATCATCCTCAATACCGATGTCATCAGTGAGATTCTCAGAAAGAACCACGCCGACCGCCGTGTCATCGATTGGTTCATCCATGTTCCGATGAATGAGGTCTACACGACATCCGTCACTACGGCCGAATTGCTGACGGGCATAGCCCTGCTGCCCGAGGGAGCGCGGAAACGACGGCTTGGCGACTCCGTGCAGCGGTTCATCAGCCTCTATCTTCCCCGCACCTTGCCGTTTGACGCCGCTGCGGCACCATATTACGCTGCCGTCCACGCCCAACGCCGCGCCGCAGGACGACCCGTCACCACTCAGGATGTGATGATCGCCGCCATCGCACTGGCGTGCGACGCCACGCTGGTCACCCGCAACGTCAAGGATTTCGAGCACACCGGCGTCAAACTGTTCAATCCGTGGGAGCGGTGACCGCTACTCCAACTGTTCGGAGAGCTCCATCCATTCGGCTTCGAGGGGTTCGGTCTCCTCGGCGATGGCCTGCAAACGCACGTTCATCTCGTTGAGACCGGCGTAGTCGCTCGGATCATGAGCGGCCATCGCCGCCTCAAGCTCAGATTTCTCCTCCTCCAGCTTGGCCAGCTTCCGCTCGATTTGGGAGACGCGCTTGGATGCCTCATGGAACGCCTTGCCCGTCAGCTTCGGCGTCGTCGCAACCGTCGCAGCCCCAGCGACCCCATCATTTTCGGACGGTGTCCCATCTTCCGACGCAGCGGCGTCGGCCACGATGCCGGTCGTATCGCCCGCGGCCGGCGCAGCCCCCTTCTTCCGCACGGGCGCGGCGTCGCCGCCGAACGGGTCGCGACCGGCCTTGATCGCCTCGGTCATCGCCAGATAATCGTCCACGCCGCCCGGCAGATGGCGGATCTTGCCGCCGATCAGCGCGAACTGCTGGTCGGTCACGCGCTCCAGCAGGTAGCGATCATGGCTGACCACGATCAGCGTGCCCGGCCAGGTGTCGAGCAGATCCTCCATCACGGCCAGCATATCGGTATCCAGATCGTTGCCCGGCTCGTCCATGATCAGCACATTCGGCTCATCGAGCAGGATCAGCAGCAGCTGCATGCGGCGCTTCTGCCCGCCGGACAGGTCGCGGATCGGGGTCATCAGCTGCGCGGCCTCGAAGCCGAGCCGTTCCATCAGCTGCCCCGGGGTCACCTCCTTGCCGTCCACGATGTAGCTGGGCTTGTACCGGCTCAGCACCTCCTTGACCTTGTACTTGCCGAGCGCCTCCAGCTCGTCCAGCCGCTGCGAGAGCACCGCGAAACGAACCGTCTTGCCGATGTTCACATGGCCGGCGGTCGGGGTGATCGACCCGTCGAGGATCTTGAGCAGCGTGGACTTGCCGGCGCCGTTCGCGCCGACGATGCCGAAACGGTCGCCGGGGCCGATCAGCCAGGTCACGTCGTCCAGCACCTTGCGGCCGGTGACGGAGACCCTGTGCGCCGCGGAGGTCGCAGGGAGCGTCGTCTCTCCGTCCGCGTCCTGAGCAGCGGTCCCTGCTCCGGAAGGAGCGGAATGGGCAGAGGACCGCTCCCCCGCCGCCTTCGAGGTGTCGGGTTCCGCTGCGGAAGGGTCGGGAACGGCAGTCGGGGCAAAGGCGACGCCGGCATCGCGCAGGCGCGGGTCGGCGGACAGGTCGTCGACGGCCAATTCCACGGCACCGTACGCCTGCGGCTCCGCATACATCGGACGCACCACGTCCACACGGGACACGGACGCCGCCATCTCGGACACATCCGGGTCGATTGCGGCCAACGCCCCCGCGCTCCGGGCGGACGCCGCGACGTCGCCGCCAGCACCATTGGCGTCGACCGCATCGTCATCGGGAACGTATACCGGGCGGACCGCGTCGGGACGCGGCGTGCCGTCCACGGTCACACCGTTCTCGGCGGCGAACACCTGCGTCACGTCGATCAGGTCCACCACCTGCTTGCCCAGGCGGGAGGTCGCCATCTGCTTCAGCTCCAGCGTGTTGCGCAACGGCGGCACGTCGGCGATCAGCTCGCGTGCCTGCTTGACGTGGAACTTCTGCTTGGTGGAGCGTGCACGGGCGCCGCGGCTCAGCCACGCCAGCTCCTTGCGCGCCAGGTTGCGGCGGCGGGCCTCGCGCACGTCGGCCTGCCGGTCGCGTTCCACGCGCTGCAGCATGTACGCGCTGTAACCGCCCTCGAACGGGTCGATCGTACCGTCGTGCACCTCCCACATCGACTCGCACACCTCGTCCAGGAACCAACGGTCGTGCGTCACCAGCAGCAACGCGCCCTGCCCCTTGCCCCAGCGGGTTTTCAGGTGTTCGGCCAACCAGTGGATTGTGACGACGTCCAGATGGTTGGTCGGCTCGTCGAGCGCCAGGATGTCCCAATCCTTGAGCAGCAGGCGGGCAAGATCGGCGCGGCGGCGCTGGCCGCCGGACAGTGAGCCGATGCGCGCGTCCAGGCTGATGCCGCCGAGCAGCGCCTCCACGATCTCACGCGAGCGCGTCTCCGACGCCCACTCGTAGTCTTCGCGTCCCTCCAGTGCGGCCTGGCGGACGGTGGCGTTGTCGTCGAGCGGGTCACGCTGGTCGAGCATGCCGAAGCTCAGCCCCCCGCGCTTGGTCACGCGGCCCGCGTCGGGCTCCTGCGTGCCGTTGAACAGGTGCAGCAGCGTGGATTTGCCGTCGCCGTTACGGCCGACGATGCCGATGCGGTCGCCCTCGAACACGCCCTGCGTCACGTCGGTGAAGATCGTCTTGGTCGCGAACGCAAGCGACACCTGTTCCAACCCAATATCGTAAATCGGCATAATCCCTTAATCTACCACCCGCCCCGCCACGCCCGGATTCTCCGGACTCTGATGCATCGTGACCGTGATCCATCTCCAAAATCGTTGATTTTACAAGGTTCTTGAATTGTGTCAGAGTCACGAATATGTCAGAGTCCGGAGAATCCGGGCGTGGCGGGAGACGCGCCGGATGGACCCGGGACGGGAAAAGGACCCGGGATGGGGAAGGGACGGTTAGCCCAGGGTCTTGGCGTAGGTGCTGCAGCGGGCGGCGAAGCTGGAGAACACCTGCTCGGCCAGCGGCTGGATCTGCGCGTTGGCCTCGGCGAAGGCCTCGCGCAGCTTGGACTTCGAACCGCCGGCGGCCTTGAGCTCCTTGACCATCGAAGGCTCCTCCAGCCACTCCTCCAGCATGGCGGCGCTCACCTCCAGGTGGAACTGCAATCCCAGCGCCGAACCGAACCGGAACGCCTGCACCTTGGTCTGCGGGGAACGAGCCAGCAGCTGCGCGCCGTCGGGCAGACCCACCGTGTCGCGGTGCCAGTGCAGCACATCCAGCTGCTTGCCCCACATCGCAAAGTAATCGTGTTTGTCCACGCGTTTGATCGGCCCCACGCCGATCTCCGGACCGTCCCCCTTGCACAGTTTGGCCCCCAACGCCGTGGCGATGATCTGATGCCCCAGGCAGATGCCCAGCACCGGCTTGCCCACGCTGATCGCGGCCTTGGCCAGCTTGGCCTCCGCTTTCAGCCCCGGGTATTGGTCGTAGTCGGCGGCACCCATCGGCCCGCCCATGATCACCACGCCGGCCAGTTCGTCGAAGTCCGGCATGTCCGGTTTCTTCTTCTTGGCCACGTTGAGCGAGAGCGTCTCCAACCCCAGATCCTCAAGATTCGCCAGAATCCGCCCCGGTTTCTCCCACGGGACGTGCTGCAGAATAAGCACTTGCGGTGACGTCATAGCCTCCATTGTTGCACCGGCACGGTAGAAAGGCACGCCGCATCGAACCAAAGACGCCCGAAAAGCGCGGTTTGAAGCGGCATGCCTTGTCTGGCAAAGCGAATACGCTCGAACCATGACCGACACCACGAATCTCGCCGTCGACACGAACGATGACCCGGCCGTCCGCCCGCTGTCCGAGGCCGCCGCGAACCTCAAGCTGTACGACACCGCCTCGCACGCGGTCGAACCGTTCGTCCCGGTCCGCCCCGGGCATGTGGGCGTCTACGTGTGCGGCGCGACCGTGCAGAGTTCGCCGCATATCGGCCACATCCGCGCGGCCGTGGCGTTCGACGTGGTGCGCCGCTGGCTGCTGCGCCTCGGGTACCGGGTCACGTTCGTGCGCAATGTGACCGACATCGACGACAAGATCCTGGACAAGGCCGCGGCCGCCGGCCAACAGTGGTGGGAGCGCGCCTACATCTACGAGCGCGAGTTCACCGAAGCCTACGACGCGCTGGGCGTGCTGCCGCCCACCTATGAGCCGCGCGCCACCGGCCATATGCTCGACATGATCGACCTGATCCGGCGCATCCTGGACAACGGTCACGGCTACATGGTGCTCGACGAAGCGGGCGACCCGACCGGCGACGTGTATTTCGACGTGCCCAGCTGGCCGCATTACGGCGAGCTGACCCACCAGAAGCAGACCGTGGCCGACGAGGCCGCCGCCGTGGCCGACCGTATGGGCCCGAGCGTCGACAACGCGGGCGACGACAAATACAATCCGGTCGACCCCGCCGACGCCTCCCCCGACAAGCATGATCCGCGCGACTTCGCACTGTGGAAGCGTCCGAAGCCGACCGATCCGCCGACCGCCCGCTGGTCGACGCCGTTCGGCGTGGGCCGCCCCGGCTGGCATCTGGAATGCTCGGCGATGAGCCACCGCTATCTGGGTGACGAGTTCGACATCCACGGCGGCGGGCTGGACCTGCGTTTCCCACACCATGAGAACGAGATGGCGCAGTCGCGCGCCGCCGGATGGGGGTTCGCGCGCCACTGGATGCATTCGGCCTGGGTCACGGCCAAGGGCGAGAAGATGTCCAAGTCGCTGGGCAACGGCCTGTCCGTGCCCGCGGTGCTCGCCGAACACTCGGCTTGGGTGGTGCGCTACGCGCTGGGCTCGGTGCAGTACCGGTCCATGTTGGAATGGTCGGATCAGACGCTGGCGGAGGCCGCCGCCGCATACGAACGCGTGACGAACTTCATCGAACGAGCCGCCGCGGCGGTCGGCGGGCAACCGGCGCGCGACGAGATCGAGGCGATGGGCGCCGACGACCTGCCCACCGCATTCGTTGCCGCGATGAACGACGATTTCAACGTCTCCGGTGCCGCCGCCGCGATCTTCACCGCGATCCGCGAAGGCAACACGTTGGTCGAGGCGGTGAACACCGGCCGCTACGCCGATCTGCCCGCCGTTGTCGTGGCCGCTTGGGGCGTCGGCATCGGGGATGCCGCGACCACGACAGCCGACGACGCGAAGGCGATGCTGCGCCGCGTGCTGGTTGCGGTGCGGGCGATGCTGGACACGCTCGGTCTCGACCCGCTGGCCGAACCGTGGGTCAACGGCGGCGCGACGGGTGCAGCCGACAGCGGCGAATCGCCCGAGCATGCCGCACTCGACACGCTGGTCTCGGGACAGCTGGCTCGCCGTGCCGAGGCGCGCAAGGCCCGCGACTTCGCCACCGCGGACGCGATCCGCGACGCGTTGGGCGAGGCCGGCATCATCATCGAGGACACCCCGCAGGGCTCCACCTGGAGTCTCAAATAGCGCGGCGGCTCCCCTGCGGGAAGGGAGCCGCCGACCGCCGATCCGTCGTTGCCGCCCGGCGCGGGACCATCCGTGTCTCGACCGCCGACAGGCTGCGGGACGATGCTCGGCGCATCCCTCTCAGTCGAACACGAAATCGACATCCACGATGTGCAGTCTGCGCTTCAGTTCCCGTTCCAGGGACCGCTTGCATTCGACCAGATCGGTCACGTCGATCGATTCGCCGGTGCCGGCGAGATACACGTCCACCGTGTAGTTCATGCCGGTCTTGAAGATCATCGTCCGCTCGTATTCGGTGTTGGCCGGCAGATGACGCTGTGCGGCCGCCTCCACGAAGGCGTTGGTCTCATCATCGTCGTGCACGCCGCCGACGAGTTCCACGAACGCGTCGCGCAACACCTCGACCGGCTCCCTGACGGCCAGGATCACAATCGCCGTGGTGATGAAGAAATCGCCGGTGTAGTGCAGGAAATCAAGCGGCCCACCGGCCGGCAGCAGCACCAGCACCACCGCGGCCACGCCGATGCCGAACGAGATCATGCCGTCCACCAGGGTGCTCTGCGCCTCCGCGCGCAGCATCATGCTCGAATCGCCGATGCGGGCGTTCTGGCGGCGGTAGTACATGAGCAGGCCGAAGCAGGTGGCCACGGTCAGAATCTGGTAGATCACCACGGGGCCGAAGGTCGCGCGCTCCCCCACGCCGAGCACGAAGTAGTCCCAGGCCACCTGCGCCACATCAAGGAACGAGAACACGAGCAGCGAAAGGGTGAAGATCGCCTTGCAGATCGCGTAGATCGGTTCCAGGGCGAACATGCCATTGGGGAACCGTTCGGTGGTGCGCACGGTGCGCGAGGAGAGATAGGTTGCCACCAGGCCCGAGACCACGGAGATCACGGTGAAGGTGGTGTCGAGGAACATGGCCTTCAGGCCGGTCATGAAAAACACGATCGCGCCGGCGATGACCATGAGGATGTTGATGACGATGCCCACGCCGAGGGCTTTGCGTTCGATTTGCTTATGCTGCATCGATGGTCCTTCCATATTGCATGGCAGTCAGGCGTCGCGCCGCCCGTGGCCGCGCGCTTGGCATGTCTGCGATAGGGGTGTCCAGGGATTTTCCTGAAAAATGTGCCTTCCCATTGTACCAAACGCAACACGCCCGGATTATGCCGTGGGCTGACGGCCCATCCGGTGCAGCAACACCATGGTCCTGCGCCAAATGGCACAGTTAGGGCCAGCCAACTGAACCATCTGACGCATATGCACCATGATCCTGCATCATTGGGCACAGTTTGGGCCGGGCATCTGACCCTTTTAACGCAGTATGCCTGTAATCCTGCCGCACATGGGCCAGTTGGACGCCGCGCGCCGCTTCTCCCTACGCACGGCTAGACTGGGGGACATTATGGCAGCGTTTAGTTCTTTGACAGACAGGCTCTCGAATGCCTTCAAGCATCTGAAGAGCAAAGGCAAGCTTTCCGAGGCGGATATCGACGGCACGATCCGCGAGATCCGCCGCGCCCTGCTCGACGCCGACGTGGCGCTCGAGGTGGTGCGCTCCTTCACCGGCCGCATCCGCGAGCGCGCGCTCGGCACCGAGGTCTCCGAGGCGCTCAACCCGGCCCAGCAGGTCGTCAAGATCGTCTATGACGAGCTGACCGGCGTGCTCGGCCAGGGTGTGGACCGTCCGCTAAACTTCGCCAAGAATCCGCCGACGATCATCATGCTCGCCGGCCTGCAGGGTGCCGGTAAGACCACGCTCGCCGGCAAGCTCGGCTATTGGCTCAAGGATGCCGGTCATACGCCGCTGCTGGTGGCGGCCGATCTGCAGCGTCCGAACGCGGTGACGCAGCTGCAGGTAGTAGGCGAGCGCGCCGGCGTGCCGGTGTACGCGCCGGAGAAGGGCGTGCAGTCGGACGGCGGCGACGAGGTCTCCGCCCCGGGCATGACCACCGGCGACCCGGTGAAGGTGGCCCGTGATTCGATTGCGCTGGCCAAGCAGAAGCTGTATGACACGGTGATCATCGATACTGCCGGCCGCTTGGGTGTGGACGAGGTGCTGATGCAGCAGGCGCGCGACATCCGCGATGCCGTGCAGCCCGATGAGATCCTGTTCGTCATCGACGCGATGATCGGCCAGGATGCGGTGCGCACCGCCAAGGCCTTCGACGAGGGCGTGGACTTCACCGGCGTGGTGCTCTCCAAGCTGGATGGCGACGCCCGTGGCGGTGCCGCGCTGTCCGTGGCGAGCGTGACCGGCAAGCCGATCCTGTTCGCCTCGACCGGCGAGGGATTGAAGGATTTCGAGGTCTTCCACCCGGACCGTATGGCCTCGCGCATCCTGGATATGGGCGATATCCTGACCCTGATCGAGCAGGCGCAGAAGCAGTTCGACGAGGAGGAGGCCCGCAAGGCCGCCCAGAAGATGGCCGAGGGCGAGTTCGGTCTGGACGACTTCCTCGAGCAGCTGCAGCAGGTGCGCAAGCTGGGGTCGATGAAGAGCCTGCTCGGCATGATTCCGGGCATGGCACAGCATCGCCAGGCGTTGGAGCAGTTCGACGAGCGCGAGATCGACCGCACCGAGGCGATCATCCGTTCGATGACGCCGGCGGAGCGGCGCAACCCGAAGATCATCGACGGTTCGCGCCGCGCCCGTATCGCCTATGGTTCCGGCGTGACGGTCTCGCAGGTCAACGCGCTGCTGCAGCGTTTCGAGCAGGCCGCCAAGATGATGAAGCGCATGTCGAACAAGGCCGGCATGGGCGGCATCCCCGGTTTCGGCGGTCCTGCGATGGGCGGTAAGAAAGGCAAGAAGGGCGGCAAGAAGAAGGGTTCCAAGTCGGGCAATCCGATGAAGCGCGAGGCCGAGGAGAAGGCCTTGCGCGACCGTCTGGCCGGCAAGGGCGGCGGTTCGGCGTTCGCCAAGAAGCCGCAGAATCCGGCGCTGCCGGCCGGTCTGCAGGAGATGCTCGGCGAGAACGGCGCCCCGGATGTGCCGCCGAATCTCGGCGCCGGTTTGGGTGGTCTGTTCGGCCGCTGATCGATCCGATTGTTCATGTCCCGCAGTCCGCCTTGGATTGCGGGACATTTCGTTCATCTGTTGCGTATAGCGGAAAAGGATTTGCTGTGGGTGTTGCGATTGGCATCGTGCTGGCGATTACCGTGCTGTGGTGGGCGCTGCGGTTCCTGCCCGCCGGCGCGGAGGGGCATCTGCCGCTGCCGTATCTGATTGCGCTGATTCCGTTTCTGTGGATTCCGGCGCTCATACTCGCCGTCGCCGCCATTGCAGTCGGCGACTGGTGGCTCGCCGGCATCGCCGCGGTCCTCGCCATCGTCGTCCTGCTGCGGGTGCCGCTGTATCGACTGCATCATCATCGTGAAACAGCGCGTGGAACATTGCGTGAAACGGCGCGTGAAACAGACCGCACCCTCACCGTGATGACGCTCAACTGCCGGTACGGTCGCGCGGATGCGCGCACGATCGCCGACGCGGTGCGCGATCGTCACGTCGATATCCTCGCTCTGCAGGAACTCACGCAGGGACTCGTCACCGCCCTCGACGATGCGGGTATCCGCGAGACCCTCCCCCACCGTCAGCTCGGCGAAGACCGTCCCACCGACAACGGCGGATTCAACGGCCTGTGGACACGACTTACGCCCGTCTCCTCCGAATCATCCTCCGTCGAGATCCCCGCCGCCGACGTTCCGATGGTCGTCGCCACGCCCGCCGCGGACGCCACCGTCGCGTTCGCCTCGGCACACACCAAGTCCCCGATGCGGGGTTGCCGCGCCTGGTCGCAGGGCATCATCGGACTGGGCCGGCTGGTACGCCGACATCAGAGCGCGGCGGCCCCCGGCGACGCCGTCGTGGTGCTGGGCGACCTTAACTGCGGCATCGACCATCCGAGTTTCCGCAGGCTGCTGGCGTCCGGATTCCGAGACGCCAGCATGAGCGCCACGCGCAAGCCGTCGGTGTCGTTCCCCTCATGGATCGTCTGGCCGCGCATCGAACTCGATCACGTGCTGCTGAGCGGCGGTATCACAGCCGGCCGCATCGAGACCTTCATCGTCCCCGGTACCGATCACCTGGCCACGGTCGCGACGCTCCGCATGCCGTAGCCACTTATGTCGTGGCGGGACCGGAATCCGTATGGCGGCACGCCACCCGACGACACCGGCGACCGATCCCCGCAACACGGCGTGTCGCGGGGATGGGGTTATAATCATCAGGTTATTCATGGGCGCGGTGCCCTCTACTCCCGCGCTGCATGAGGAACGCGTGGGTTCTCGGATTCCGTGCCCCACACCGAAACCGAAAACCCGCACCCCTAGTGATACAAGGAGAGCCATTTTGGCAACCAAGATTCGTCTGAAGCGCATGGGCAAGAAGTTCTACGCCTTCTACCGCGTGGTCATCACCGATTCCCGCAACAAGCGTGACGGCAAGGCCATCGAGGAGATCGGCGTCTACGATCCGAACAAGCAGCCCTCGCTGATCCAGATCGATTCCGAGCGCGCTCAGTATTGGCTGGGTGTCGGCGCGCAGCCGACCGAGCCGGTGCTGAACCTGCTCAAGATCACCGGCGACTGGCAGAAGTTCAAGGGCATCGACGGTGCCGAAGGCACGCTGAAGACCGCCGAGGCCGGCCCGGACGCGCAGGCTCGCGTCGAGGCCGTCGAGGCTCAGGCCCAGAAGCTGAAGGCCGCCAAGTCCGAGGCCGCCGCCAAGGCTGCTGCCGAGGCTGAGGCCCAGGCCGCCGAGGAAGAGGCTCCGGCTGAGGAAGCCCCCGCAGAGGAAGCTGAGTGATCATGCTCGCCCAGGCTGTTGAACATCTCATCAAGAACATCGTCGATTTTCCGGACGATGTGTCCGTCAAGTCGCATGAGAACGCGCGCGGCGAACTGCTGCGCGTGCGCGTGAACCCCGAGGACATCGGCCGCGTGATCGGCCGCAACGGGCGTACGGCAAACGCGATTCGCACCGTGGTGCAGGCGCTGTCCGACCACAAGGTGCGCGTCGATATCATGGACGTGCGTCGGTAAGAGAGTTCCGTAGCGTGGAGCGTCAACAACACTCTGACGACCCGCAGCAGCTCGACCTGCTGCGGGTCTGTCGTATCGGTCGCGCGCAGGGGCTCAAGGGGGAAGTCACCGTGCGCCTGTATACGGACGAACCGGATTACCGGTTCGCTCCCGGTTCCGTGCTGTATGCCCGTGACGGCTCGCAGGAGTATGTCGTCGAACGGTCGCGCACGTTCAAGGATCGTTGGATCATCAAGTTCGAGGGCGTCGACGATCGCGACGCCTCCGAAGCGTTGAACGGGGTGGAGCTGTACGGCGAGGCCGACGACCCCGACCTCATGCTCGAGGAGGACGCCTGGTATCCCCGCGATCTGGTCGGTCTCGAGGCCCGCATGGCCGAGGGCAACGGGCTCGGCGTGCGGCCCGGGTTGGTGATCGGCAAGGTTGTGGACGTGATCGACGGCGCGCAGTCGCTGCTCAAGATCCGGCTGTCCGACACCTATCTGGCGTCGTTGGGTGCGGACGGACAGCCCGCCGATGTCGCGGATGGCGAATCGTCCCCCGCACCCGCTCCGACCGCGAACGACGATGGCGAATCGGACGCGCCGCGCATCGAAAAGACCGCGCTGGTGCCGTTCGTGGAACAGCTGGTGCCCGACATCGACCTTGGCGAGGGATATCTGACCCTCGATCCGCCCGGCGGCCTGATTCCCGGCCTCAACTGACGAAGACGACCCAGGCGTGCCGCCATCCGACAACCCGCTGGGAAGGCGCGATGGCATCGCCGTGACTATGGCATGGAGTGGTTATCCGCATGAAGATCGACATCGTTTCCGTGTTCCCCGAGTACTTCGAAGTGCTGAATCTGAGCCTGTTCGGCAAGGCCCAGGCCAAGGGACTCGTCGAGGTGCACGCGCACAACCTGCGCGATTGGACGCACGACGTGCATCATTCCGTGGATGACACCCCGGTCGGCGGCGGCGCAGGCATGGTGATGAAGCCCGAGGTCTGGGCCGAATGCCTCGACGACCTGCTGGGGCTGGCTCCCGTGGAAGTGGGCACGGATACGCCTGCCACCGCCGCATCGTCTCCTGCCGGGGTTGCCCCCATGTTGTCCGAATCGGGGGATTCTTTCCATTGCAACGTTGCGTATGACGGCAAAACGCAAGAATCCCCCGATTCGGACACGACGGCGGACGCCACCGTGCTCATCTTCCCGAACCCCTCCGCGCCCCTGTTCACCCAGCGCGACGCCACCGAGCTGAGCCGCGCCGGCCGTCTGGTCTTCGGCTGCGGCCGCTATGAGGGATACGACGCGCGCATCCCCGCGTACTACCGCGCCCAGGGTGTGGACGTGCGCGAATATTCAATCGGCGACTACGTGCTCAACGGCGGCGAGGTAGCCGTGTCGGTGATGCTCGAGGCCATCACCCGTCTGCTGCCCGGATTCATGGGCAATCCGGATTCCATCGTGGAGGAGTCCTATACGGGAGGCAACGCGCTGCTCGAACACCGCCAGTACACGAAACCGGCCACCTGGCGGGGCATGGCAGTCCCGGACATCCTGCTGTCCGGCGACCACGGCAAGGTGGACCGCTTCCGCCGCGACGAGGCCCTGGCCCGCACCAATGAAATCCGCCCGGACCTCATTGAGCGTCTCGATTGCAGAGCGCTCGACAAGGCCGACCGCAAGACGCTGATGGCGCTGGGATGGGAGGTCTCCGGCGAGCATCCGCGTCACTTGGGATGACGGGCTAGACGGCCTCGATATAGTGGACCGCGGTTTCGCCGTAATCGCGTCGGTCGGTGATCCGCCATCCCGCGGGAGGCTTCGGCTCGTCGCTGCGGGTCGACCGTTCCAGCACGATCACCGTGCCCGATACCGCCAATCCCGACGTCGCCAGATCCGCAAGCAGACGGTTGCAGGCCTCCGTGGTGAACGCGTAGGGCGGGTCGATGAAGATCACGTCAAAGGGCTGGACCGAACCGGTCTCGCCGACCGCTTCGGGCTGAGGCCCCGGAGCCGCGTCTCCGGGGACCATGGTCTCGTGTCGCGGCAGCCTCGTGTAGCCGGCCACGTACTGTTCGGCGCGTTTGCGCACCAACCGCACGCTCATGCCGGGCTCCCAGGCATTGTTGCGACGCAGCTGCGCGAACGTCCCGGAGATCAGCGATGCCGCCGGCGCCGCCGATTCGATCGAAACCAGTTCCTTCGCACCGCGCGACAACGCCTCGATGCCCAACGCGCCGGTTCCCGCGAACAGATCGAGCACGCGGGCGTCCTCCAACACATTCCAGGATTCCAGCCTGGAGAAGATGGCCTCCTTGGTACGGTCGGTCGTCGGCCGCGTGCCGCTCTTCGCCGCCTTGAGCTCCAAACCTTTGAATCGTCCTGCAATCACACGCATATCTTCCATTATCCATACACGCGCGTCCGTGTTGGCGGCCGAGGCGTCGCTTCCGTGCGACAGCAGATCGCCGCCGTTCTGCGCCGCGGCGCTTTCCATCTGGTTGATGCGCTCGCTCATCGTCAGGATCCGTTTTTCCAACGTGCGCAACCGACTCTCGTACTGCGTCAGTAGCAGTCCGCTGACATCCTGCACCGAACGATTGGAACGCATCCCTCCGGCCCAGCGCTCCGCCCGGTACGGAGCAGGCGTCGCCCCGACCAGTCCGTCCACCACCGAATCGCCGGTTTCATACCCGATATCGAGGCGACCGGCCCGTTCGTCGGCGCGCCACCGCGCGATGCACCGTTCGATGCGCTTGTATCCGATCAACGATGAGTTGAGCCCCGCATCGTTGAAGATCTTCGTCGGCGACTCGCCGGCATGGTAGCGGCGCATGCATTCGGCCTTGAAGCGCTCCGAATAGAAGATGCGCTCCTGCGTCACCGACTCGACCGCCGGCAACGTCATCAGATACGCCCGCTCCTTGGTGGTGAATTTTCCTTGTCTCATTGCGATTCTTTCCTGACCGTGTCCCGGTCCCGTCATATCGGGAAGCCGTCCGCATATCGGTATGCGGCTATCCCATGTCTGTCATTGCATTGTTTCTGTTCGAATCAGACGGCCGTCGCCGCCTCGGACCGGGGGAACAACTCGCCTAGGGGCCGGTCCGCGCATTCTGGGTTCTGTTTCGAAAAACCTCCCGTCCGGTACGGATGGAGGTCGGTTGGTCTCCATTACACGCCGCCGCGGCGCGGGAGTAAAGGGCGTTCAGCCTCGGGCTGAGGTTATTCGTCATTCGGCACGGTTCTGTCCTCCAACATCATCCGGACGCAGCCTCGCTGCTGTCCGACCGACGTCCACGAATCCGGACGTGAGATGCCTCAAGTGTATCGGGGGCGGCACGTGCCAAATCCCAAGGACCGAGGGACCCGTTGCCATCATTGGGAAAAACGATGGGGGGAGGGCACGGGCGGCACCCCGACGTCAATTGCTGGTCAGATACGTCTCGTTGCCCCGGGTGAAGTCCAACACGGCCCCCGCCAACTGCACGTCACCGGAGAGTTCCGGATCGTCCCGCAACAGCGTACGCGCCCTGTTCCGGGCGTCCTCGATCAGCGGCGCATCCTTGACCACACGCAGCAGTTTCAGGCTCGACCTGCCGCCGGATTGCGCATCCCCCAACACATCGCCGGCCCCGCGCAGCAGCAGGTCCGCCTCGGCGATCGCCGCACCGTCGGTCGTGTCGCGAATCACCGTGAGTCTGCGCTCCCCCAAGCTCCCCGGTTGCGCCTGCGAGACCAGAAACGCCCAGCTCGCAGTCCCGCCACGGCCCACGCGACCACGCAGCTGATGCAGCTGGGACAGGCCGAACCGGTCGGCATCGAACACCACCATGCAACTGGCCTGCGGCACGTCCACCCCCACTTCGATCACCGTCGTCGATACCAGTATCGGGGTCTCGCCGTTCGCGAACCCCGCCATCACCTGTTGCTTGGTCGTATCGTCATCACGGCCGGTCAACGTGGCGAACCGGATACCCGCGAACTGGGGCAGCTTCGCCAACCGCTCGGCGATCTGCATCACCGTATGCAACGGGCGCGGGGGGACGCCGCCCGGCGCCGTCGACGAAACAGCCGACACGGAATCCACATCATCCAGCAGATCGCCGTCTGCGGCCTCATCGGATTCGTCGATGCGGGCGCACACCACATACGCGCGCTCCCCCGCGTCGATACGCTGGCGGATATGCGCGAACATCGAGCCCATCAGACGGCCGTCGGATTCCGGAATCACGAACGTGCGGATCGGCTTGCGCCCTCCGGGCAGTTCGGACAGCCAGGAGAGGTCCAGATCACCGAACCAGGTCATCGCGGCGGTGCGGGGAATCGGGGTGGCGGTCATGAACAACAGGTGCGGGGCCTTGCCGGACAG
The DNA here is from genome assembly GCF_000771405.1 of Bifidobacterium pullorum DSM 20433. GTDB lineage: Bacteria > Actinomycetota > Actinomycetes > Actinomycetales > Bifidobacteriaceae > Bifidobacterium > Bifidobacterium pullorum. Next base: position 65,972 of record NZ_JDUI01000003.1, read on the forward strand.
CGATTTGCCGCGCAGGCTCTCACGCTGCTCCACGCCGAACCGGTGCTGTTCGTCGATGACGGCAAGCGCCAGGTTCGGCGCCTGAAAGTGCTTGGAAAACGCGGCATGCGTGGCCACCACGATGCACGGCTCGCCGCTGGCGGCGGCCGCGAGCGCGCGGCGGCGGGCGGCCAGCTTCATGCCACCGGTCAGCAGAATCACGGGCGGGACGGTTTCACCCTCCACGTGTTCGGCCAGACGTCCCATCATGTCGGACAGCGTGCGGTGGTGCTGTTCGGCGAGCACCTGCGTCGGCGCCACCAGCACGGCCTGTCTACCGGAACCGACCGCCTGCAGCATGGCGGCGAGCGCCACCACCGTCTTGCCGGAACCGACCTCGCCCTGCAGCAGACGCTGCATCGGGCGGTCCTTTTCCATATCGGCGGCGATGGTGTCGATGACCTCGCGCTGGCCGTCGGTCAGGTCGAACGGCAGTGAGGCGATCATGGCGTCGCGCAGGGCGGTGTCAGGGCAGGGTTCGGCGGTCGAATGGCTGGCGTGGGCGCGGGCCTGCAGCAAGGCGGTCTGGCAGATGAACGCCTCCTCGTAGCGCAGGGTGGCGATGGCCCGGTGGAAGTCCTCGGTGGAGATCGGGTTGTGGATGTTCAGGAACGCCTCGGCGCGGTGCATGAGGCCCCTGTCCGCTCGGATCGGTTCGGGCAGGATGTCGGGGATGGCGCGGGCCAGGCCGGCCAGCAGGCGGGCGCGGTCCTCCGCGGAATCCAGCGCATTGGTCTCATCCGACGCGGCATCCTTCCCGGAGCCTGACACATTCGGAGCGGCCCCACCCGGCACAGTCACGTTTCCGGACTCTGACACATTCACACCGGCCTCACCCGGTACGGACTCAGACACATTCGGAGCGGGGATCTCGTCGTCACATTCGGCCAGTAATCGCAGAAAACCGAGGATCGAGTCGTGGATGTGCTCGCTGGAGATGCGGGAGCTCGCATGGTAGACCGAGCGGGGGCGGCAGACACGCGTCAGCCCCTCTTCGACGGTTTCCACGTCATGTCTCGCAGACCCCGGTTCGCACAAACTGGCGTTTGCCGAATCGAAGGGTTGATTTTCCGTAAGTACAAATTTGTACCTCGAAGTAGTGCGAACCGCCACCGTCAACACTTCGGGGTGGGTGAACTGCAATTGGTCGTTGAACACGCTCGGAGTGCCGGCGATCACCACAACGGCGCCCTGGTGCAGCCGGCCCTTCATCCATTCCAGGTACTGCTTCTTATGGGAGAAGAACACCAGTCGGGCCACGGCACCGGGTTGGCGGCGTGAGGCGGCGAACGCCGAATCGTCGACGACGACCTCCAGCCGGCCGTTTCCCCGCGCGCCCGACGTGGCCACGCGCACGCCGCGGACCTCCGCCGCGAACGCCATCGGTTCACCGACCTTGGCTTCACGGACCGCGCGCAACGGCACCGGGTCGGTCACACGGAACGGGTAATAGGTCAGCGCGTCACCTACGGTGAGCACGCCGAGCGATTTGAGCGCACCCACACGCCGCTTGTTCGTCATCACCGACGCGATCGGAGTGTTCAGGGTAACGTTCATAACCATCCATTCTCCCCACCCAGGCCGACACCCCGCGCTCCATCCTCCCACCCCGTCCTTCCGGACTCCGGCACATCGTGACCGTGACGCAATTCCCCAAACGTCGAGATTCCGAGGATTCGCAACATCACGGCGAAGGCCGGAAATGTCACTGTCCAGCGGCCAGGCTTCCTAGACTCCGGAACATCGTGACGACCTTTGGGATACCGCCACTCCTGTGAATAGATCAGAGTCACGATGGTTCAGCGTCACAAAACGGGGACGGAACGGGCGTGACCGGACGGGGCGGGATATGCGAAGCCCCGGAGCGCTTGGAGCTGCTCCGGGGCTTCAGAAGCGTTAGCGCGTGATTCACGCGGCGACGCGAGCGACCTTACCGGCCTTCAGGCACTTGGCGCACACGCGGACGCGGACGTTCTCGCCGTCGACCGTGGTGCGAACCGGCTGCAGGTTCGGACGGAAGGTGCGCTTATTGCGGATATGCGAATGCGACACGGTGTAACCGGTCTGCGGTCCCTTGCCGCACACTGCGCAACGAGCTGCCATAATGGACTCCCTTAATACTTGCTTGCAAGTCTTTGTTCAGGCACGTCTGCCAGAACACAACTTCACTAATATAGCCCCTATATCCGACAAATCGCAAACACAGCGTGTATCATGCCCCACCCGCCGAACGGCTCCGGCACGGGCGTCAATCCGCCCGTCATCCCCATCGGTAGCCGGAAAGGCGCGGCATCCGACAAACTCAGCCCTTGGTGAATCAACCTTCAGAACGAGTGCAGTCCGGCAGCGACACGCTAATATCAAAACAACGGCAGCGTCTTTTCAGGGAATATTCATGCAACGGCGATACAACAGATGAAATCAGCGCGAAGGGGTGCCCGGGTAAGGAGGCAACGATGTTCGACATTCGCACGGCGTGGCGGCGACTGGCCACGAAGCTCTCCGACAAGCCTGACGATTCAGGCGTCACGGCGGAGCCCGTCCCTGCCGACGGGCAGACGCCCCCGGACGAGCCCCATGCCGCACGGGTCGTCTCGCTCGGCGAGGTGTGGGTGGACATCATGATGGAGGTCGACACGCTGCCCGTAACCGGCGGGTTCGCCGCGGCGCGCAGCACCGTCCCCACCGTGGACGGCTCATACCGCGCGCTACTCGCCTCGCGCCTGATGGGAACACCGACCGCCCACGCCGGTATCATCGGCGCCGGTCCTTGGGCCTCCATGGTCCGGCACGCCTTCTACGAGCATGACATCACGCATATCGGCCCCGACCTGCTCGACACCGACACCGGGTTCCGCCTGGTGCTCAACGACGCCAACGGCGGCAAGACGTTCATCGCCACGTACGGCGCGGAATCGCAGGGCGGTGCGGACACCTTCGACCACGTGGACCCGCAGTCCGGGGACGTGATCTCGATCAGCAGCAACTCGCTGATGGACGCCACGGCCGAGGGCGTCGACGCGTTCGTCCGCAACGCCGGCAACAACCCCGACCAGCGGCCGTACCAGATCGTGGTCAGCCCGACCAGCGCCCTGGACCGGGTCAACGACCGGCTGCTCGAGGATCTGGTGCTGGCCAGGCCGATCTGGACGTGCAACCGTCAGGCCGCGGCCAAGCTGGCCGAACGGCTGGGCGCGCCGTTGGACGAGGTGCCGGTGACCGTGGGTGGCACGTTCGACAACGAGATGAAGGCGCTGTGCGACAATCTCGGCACGACGCTGCGCGCACCGCTCGTCATCCGCGCGGGAGCCCGCGGCGCCTGGGTGCGCCTGCCCGGCGGCGAGGTGACGCATGTCGACGGATTCCCGACCAAGGCCGTGCATAAGCGGTCGGCCGGCACCGTACATACCGGTGTGATGTGCGCCATGCTCGCGGCGGGCAGGACCCTGGTCGAAGCGACGCGGGTCGCGAACGCGGCGGCATCGCTGTCGATCGAACACAGCGAGAATGGCGTACCCGTCCCGCCGACGCGCGACGAGGTGATGGCGCTCGTCGAACGCGGCGCCGAGTAAGGTGCGCCTGTTGCACCGTTCAACAGTTGAACAGCGTGCGGAAACAGCCCACTTTCCGCCACCTTTGCAACAGGGCCACCGATTCAACAGTTGAACAACGTGCGGAAACAGCCCACTTTCCGCCACCTTTGCAACAGTTGATTACCGTCAACCGCGGCAGAGTGCGGCCGGTTCCACGGCGTCCAAGGATCATCCGGCACGAAGGCTGGCGGCCAGGGAGTCGAAGACGTCGCTGCCACGCAGGTGACGGCCCATGAACCATACCGCCTCATGCGCGAGCATCGGCACACCGGCGTCCGTCAATCCGACCGCGACCTGAGCCAGCACATCCAACGTGCGCTCGGTCGGCGCGACCGGAATGGCGGCGGCGCGCAGCACCTGTTCGGCCTCGCCCACCGCCATCGGCGGGCGCATATCGCCGGTCTGCCGGCGCAGCTCCGCCAATTCGTCGCGGGCGGTCTCTGTCAGGGCGGAGTTCGGATCGCGCGCGGCCATGGTGTAGCAGGCCACCGCCTCGTTCGTCCGCCCGATGCGCCACAGCGGATACGCCAGCCGGTAGTACATGTACGAGATGTCGCCTGGCATCAGCGCCACCTGGAGCCCCCGAGCCAACGTCTCCACCGCCTGCGCGTATTGCTCCCGTTCGGCATGGCACACCGCCACCTCGACGTACGCCCGTGCCGTGGTCGGCGCAAGCGCCAGGCACTGCAACGCCTCGGCTAATCCGCGGTCCGCGTCACCCTCCTGCCTCGCGAACCTCGAGAGCCACAGATGCGCCCCGTACGCCGCATCAGGCGCCTTCCAATACCGGGTGTCGGCCGACCGCAATGGTTCCGTATCCGGCAGGACCGCATCGCCGCCCATGCCGGAATCCAAAGACACAATCAGCCGGTCCAGAGGGGAGGCGCAGTACAACGGCAGCCGCCCCCGCTCATCCAAACCGATCTCGCCGATGCGGCTCAGCACCGCCTCCAACTGCACCGACGCGACCAGCGGCGAGTCCTTGTTCTCCTGCAGGATCGCCCGCACCTCGTCGTTGCCGACGGGCGCATCGTCGTGCATCACATCCAGCTCATCCACCGTGTCGGCGCGTAGCAGTCCCCGCAGCGGCTCGGGCAACGGACGACGGTCGTTCCACACCTCCCCGCGGCGCTCCGCCGATGAGGGATGCGACGGAAGCGGCGTGATATCGCACAACCCGCGATCGTTCCCGAACCGTACCGCATGACGGATGGGTCGCAGCGCGTTCAGCACAGCCAGCGGATCATCGTCGAACGCCGGACGGTCGAGGCGTCCGTCCTTCAACGGCGGCAGCGCCTCCATCATGAACGGGGTGCGGTCGAATCCCAGCGACAGCACCGGCCGCCCCCGCAGGTCCCCTTCGTGCGCGGTCACGTCCACGGCCATCACGCGCACGCTGGAGGCGAATGCGACCTGCGCCATCAGACCGGCCAATCGCACGGCATAGGCCGCCGCACAGGCCGGACGTCCGGCGCGGGCGTCGTACCAGCCCTGTTCCCCCATGCGGGAAGCGGGGAAGACGTTCGGCGATGGTACGGTGAACCGCAGCGTCATCACCCCGGCGTCGAGATCCATATCGAACCGGTATTCCAGCCGGAACGGCAGCTGCAACCGTTCACAAGCGTCAACGAATCGCGTGGAAACATCCCAGATGCCACCGCGGACGCCTTCCGCGTCCCGAATGGTACGGTACGGGTTGTCGGCGCGCCCGCGCTGCGACACCACCCCCGCATTGCGCGAAATCTCGCGCAGCGCCCCTTGGGCGGCCTGCGCGCAGAACCGTTCGTCGAACGCGTGGAGCATGCCGGTGCCGCCGTCGGCCGCCCCCGCCGCCCACTCCACGAACCACAGGCGGTTCAGCGCCGCTTCAACGGCGAGCAGCGTGGCCCGCTGCCCCGGGGATACGTCGTCGTCGAACCGCAACCAGAACAGCGATGTGGAGCCCAGTCGAATCAGCGTCACGTTGTGTTCCGCGGCGATGGCACGCACGTCGGCCGCCCCCGCTTCCACCAGCTGGCGGGCGGCGAATCGCTCGAACCCGCTCGCCTGCCCCTGCTGGGTGGTGCCGCGCCAGATCAACGCGTCGAGCGCGTCGGGCAGCGGACCGTCCAGCAGGTTGAGGATGACCTCGCCGATACGGCCGCCTCCCGTGCCGGCCGCGACGCCCTGCGTCTGCGGGATATGGACGAAGGTGAGCCAGCTGACCGCCAGGAAGTAGCGCAGCTCCCAGTTGCGGGCGAGGAAGAATCGCCCCGGATCACGCGTGGGGTTGACGAAACCGTATCTCATGTCCCATGTCGTCTGGTATTCGCCCACGATCACGGGTTTGCCGCCGCCGTCCGGAGCCGGGACGCGAATGGCACCCTGCCCCTTCCGATCCCGCCATTGGGCCAGTTCCAGCGACGGGCGCAGACCAGCAAGACCGGGCAGCGGACGGTCGCACGAATAGACCTTGCCGCCGGCGGCCAGCCATGCAAGCAGCCGTACGCGACGGCCGGGCAGCAGCTCGGCCACATAGCCGAAGCCGTGCCCGGGATCGCGGCAGGCGTTCCACACCACGCCATAGGTCACGCCTTCGGGCTGGCCGGGGATGGCGGCCAGCTTGCTCGTCCTGGAGAACAACGGCAGTTTGATGACGGCGGGATCCTGGTCCATGACGACCTCCTTGTCCTCGTATGATGTTCCATCCTAGCCAGTTCCAGCCCACTTGGCGGGCGTCCGACCAACCCGCTCGGCCGAAGGCGGACCGGGAATTCATCCGGCGTTCATGTTCGGACATGCGCGGCGTCGGCGCACCATTTAGGATGAGCAGTGACAAAGGAGCGTTATGGAACAGAACACGCAAGGTGCCGGCAATCTGGCCGGTGCCATCAAGGGACAGGATGCGCCCGAGGCCCTGTCGACCGGCGAATTCCCGGTGCAGCCGGCCGGCAAACTCACCCGCCGCGAAAAGCAGTGGATCGTGTATGACGTCGGCAATTCGGCGTTCGTGCTGCTGTCGACCGCGGTGGTGCCGATCTACGCGAACTCGCTGCTGGAGGCCGCCGGCCAGGACAACATCGTGTCGACGTGGGGGTATGCGCAGACGATCGCTTCGCTGGTGATCGCGCTGCTCATGCCGGTCCTGGGGTCGATCGCCGACGTGCAGGGCATGAAGATCAGGTTCTTCCTCGGGTTCTTCCTGACCGGCGTGGTGATGTGCCTGGGCATGTCGCTGCCACTGGGGTGGCTCGCGTTCCTGATCGTGTACGTGCTGGCCACGATCGGCCTGAACGGCTCGCTCACGTTCTACGATTCGATGCTGATCGACACCACATCGAACGATCGGATGGACAAGGTGTCCTCGCACGGGTACGCGTGGGGCTACGTGGGGTCCACGGTCCCGTTCATCGTGTGCATCGCGGTGATCTTCGGCGGTCCGGCGCTGCTGGGACTGGACACGGCCACCTGCACGCGCGTCTCGTTCCTCATCACCGCCGTGTGGTGGGTGGCGTTCACCATACCGCTGCTGCGCAGCTACCGGCAGATCCACTACCGCACGACCGCCGACCACACGGCCGAGGCGGTGCGCGGCACGTTCCGCGAGCTGGCCGGCACGTTCGGCAAAATCGCGCGCAACAAGTCGCTGCTGCTGTTCATGATCGCGTTCTTCTTCTACATCGACGCGGTGAACACCGTCATCTCCATGTCGACCTCGTACGGCACGCAACTGGGCATCGACTCCACACAGCTGGTGGTGGCGTTGCTGGTCACGCAGTTCGTGGCGTTCCCGTGCGCGATCCTGTACGGGCGGCTGGCCGGACGGTTCGGTGCCAAGACGATGATTGTGATCGCGGTGATCGCGTATCTCGGCATCGTGATGTTCGCCGCGTTCTTCCTCAAGTCGGCCGTGGAGTTCTGGATTCTGGCGATTCTGGTCGGCATGTTCCAGGGCGGCATCCAGGCGCTGTCGCGCTCGTACTACGGCAAGATCATTCCGAAGGACCACGCGAACGAGTACTACGGCTTCTACGACATCTTCGGCAAGACCGCCTCGGTGCTGGGCACGTTCCTGGTGGCCACGACCACGGCCGTGACGGGCAACGCGTCGGTCGGCGTGCTGTCGATCGCGGTGCTGCTGGTGGCGGCGCTGGCCCTGCTGCTCATACAGAAGGACCCGACGGCCAAGTAGCCGTGGCAGCCAGCTCAATCCTAGGATGGTGTACCCGCCGTGGCAGCCAGCCGACCAAACCAACCGGCCGCTCACTTTTTGCTTGTCAGATGTCAAGTACTTGACGATCGGCACGTAAAAAGTGGGTGACAGCAAGCACACGGAACCGCACACCCAAAGAAACGTACTTGACAATCGGCAAGTAAACAGTGAGTGGTCGATTCATGCGATATGGACCGGGGTGCCGGCGGGAAGATGATCGTACAGCCACTTGGCATCGCTGACGGTCAGGCGCACGCAGCCGTGCGAGGCCGGCTCGCCCAGCTTGCGGGCCTCGGATTCGATGTAATCCCCCGCGGTTTCGGTGGTGGGGACGGTGTGGAACAGGTACGTGGTGCCGATGAACGCCACCCACCAATCGGCGCCCTGCTTCTCCTCGGCGTTGTAGAAGTGTTCGCCGCGGGTCAGGATCGTGAAATCGCCGGTCGGCGTGCTGTCGTCCATGCCCGTGCTGGCGAGCATGGTGTAGATGGTGTCCTTCCCGGATTTGAGATATACGCGCTGGTCGGCGATGCTCACGGTCACGGCGGTGATCGGGGTGACGGAAGTGTCCGGATACTCCCCGCCGGAAGGCCCGCGCCAGTCCACGATCCGCTGACCGATGACGCCGTCCGCGTCCATGACGCCATGCTCGGAGGTCTCCCAACTGCCGACCGCGTTCGTCGCCACCGCCGCGGTTCGTTCATCCCCCTCCACGTTCCCCGTATTCGGCACGGCCAGCACGGAGGCGACCGCGGCGACGGCGCACAGCACGGACGCAACCGACAACGCACCGACCGCGCGGCGCGTGACGCGGCTGGTCACGGTGGTCAGATCCGTCATACTATGCGGCCTTCCGAATCAACGGTTGAGGGATTGGGGTCTCATCATATCCCACGTCATTGAGAATCCTCGGCCCGCTCCCCAGCTCTCGGCGTAATCCCCGTTTCGGTGGCTTTTTGCGCGTTTTCGGGCCATGATTGATACAGACGAAACCCATCAGGAGACGCTATGACAGACGCAACCTACCGCATCGAACACGACTCGTTGGGCGAGCTGCCCGTGCCCGCCGACGCCTACTGGGGCATCAACACGCAGCGAGCCATCGGCAACTTCCCGGTCTCCGGCGTCACCGATTCGCAACATCCCAGCCTGATCCGCTCCTACGCCACCATCAAGCGCGCCTGCGCCGAAGCCAACGACGAGCTCGGCCTGCTCGACCACGAGCGCGCACGGCTCATCACGGCCGCATGTCTGGAAATCGAGGCGGGCGAACTCGCCGACCAGTTCCCCGTCGACGTGCTGCAGGGCGGCGCCGGCACCTCCACGAACATGAACATCAACGAAGTCATCGCCAATCGCGCGCTCGAACTAGCCGGCCACCCGCGCGGCGACTACGCGTTCATCCACCCCAACGACCACGTCAACCACTCGCAGTCCACGAACGACACGTATCCGGCGGCCTGCAAACTGGCGATCATCGACGCGCTCGGCCCGCTGACCGAGCAGTGCCGCAAACTGGCCCGCGCCTTCCACGACCTGGCCGACAAACACATCCACGACGTCACCATCGGCCGCACCCAACTGCAGGATGCGGTGCCGATGACCTTCGGCCAGGAGTTCCACACCTTCGCCACGTTCCTGAAGATGGACGTGGCCGCGCTCGAATCACTGGTGCCGCAGCTGGCCGTGCTCAATCTGGGCGGCACCGCCATCGGCACCGGCATCTGCGCCGACCTGCGGTTCCGAGAGGCCTCCATCGCCCATCTGGCGCGCATCACCGGACTGCCGGTGACCGCCGCACCCGACCCGCTGGCCGCCGTGACCGACATGAGCGCGTACATCGCCGCGTCGGCCGCACTGAAGAACCTGGCGATCCACCTGAAGAAGGCGGCGGACGACCTGCGTCTGCTCAACTCGGGCCCGCGCTCCGGCTTCGGCGACCTGCGCGTGCCGCCACGGCAGGCCGGTTCCAGCATCATGCCCGCTAAGGTGAACCCGGTGATCCCCGAATGCGTGGACCAGTGCTGCTTCGTGATCTTCGGCATGGACGTGACCGTGAACTGGGCGGCGGCCGAAGGGCAGCTGCAGCTCAACGCGTTCGACCCGGTGATGACGCACGAAATTCTGACCGGCATGGAGCTGATGGACAACGCGATGCGCATCTTCCGCGAGAACTGCGTGGAGGGCATCGAGGTGAACCTGGAGACCGGACGCCGGTACGCGGAGGGCTCGCCGTCCATCTCGGCGGCGCTGAACGACGCAATCGGCTACGAACGCGCGTCGGCAATCGCCAAGGAGGCCGTGGCGACGAATCGCACGGTGCGCGAGGTGGCCGGTAAGCGCACGGATCTGCCGGCGGAGCAGTTGGACGCCCTGTTGGACCCGATTGCTCTTTCCCGCCGCCTGGGCCAAACCTGCCGCGAGCGCCGCGGCTGAGGCCGGCGGACGGATGGCCGACCTCACCTGTTCAACCGTTGACTTACGCGCTTAGCCGGGCCTTCTGACGCCACCTTTTCAACAGGACCACCATTCAACCGTTGACTTACGCGCTTAACGGCCCCTCTGACGCCACCTTTTCAACGGTAACGGTTTTCAGCTGTTGACTTACGCGCTTAGCCGGACCTTTTGGCACCACCTTTTCAACAGGACCACCATTCAACCGTTGACTTACGCGCTTAACGGCCCCTCCTGGCGCCAACTCTTCAACTGTTGAAAAGTTGGCGGCTCAGGCGGCCAGCTTCAGCCCGACCACACAGCCGACAAGTCCGAGAATCAGCAGCATCTTGACCCACGAGAACGATTCCGCCCCCGTGATCATGCTGTAGCACACCGTAATCGTGGCCCCGATACCGACCCACACGGCGTAGGACGTGCCGACGCCGATGTCGCGCATCGCATAGGACAGCCCGCCCATGCTCAGCACCAGCGCAACCACGAACACAATGACCGGAACAGGCTTGGTGAATCCTTCGGAATGGTCCAACGCGATGGCCCACACCGATTCGAACACTCCAGACACCACCAGCACAATCCATGACATGGCACACACTCCTGGCAAGTCTTGTCGCACACCGGGTACTTGACCATCGTCCGGGAGCCAGAAAAGCTCTGTCCACAGAGTAACACGGTTACGCTGCGAGCGCCCTCGACAGCCGCCACAGACGCGGGGAACCCGAATGCATCAGGGGCTGGAAACGACCGGACACGCGCGCGAATCCGTGCGCACACGGAAGCGCCGCCACTAAGATGGTGGGTTGGAAGGAGGCCGCCATGGCAGGTCAGCCCGGCAACATCATCGACTACGTGCGCACGCGCACGGGGTCGTTCGACGAGCGCCCGTTCAACGACGTGGACGCACTGGTGCTGGCCTCGCTGGCCTACCAGACGATGCCGGACGTGGTGCCCACGCTGGTCGATTGGGAGCGCCGCTACGGCACGCTCTCCGCACGCCTGCATACGCTGACGGCCGACATGTCACATGCCCTGACCGCTCCATTCGCCTCGCTGCGCACGCTCCGGCACCCTCCGTTCCCGGACGCGACGCTGGCCGACGCGGCCGCTGCGCTCAGCCCGCAGGATTTCGACTACAACGCGGGCTATACCGGCCTGGCCGATCCGAAACTGACCGAGATGCTGTTCGCGCAAGCGGCGCGCAACCCCCGGTTCTCGTCGATCCGCGTGGGGGCGGTCGACGAGCAGTTCAGCCGCGAGCATCAGACGCAGTTCGCGGCGATGACGTTCCTCCTGCCCGACGGTACGCTGGCGGTGGCGTTCCGCGGCACCGACACCTCGTTCGTCGGCTGGAAGGAGGACTTCAACATGGCCTTCCAGTACCCGGTGCCGGCCCAGCGGCTCGCGGCCGAGTACGTGGCGCGCGTGGCGCGGCTGTGGCGGGGAGATCTGATGCTGTTGGGACATTCGAAGGGCGGGAATCTGGCCGTGTATGCGGCCGTGGAGTCCGATGACGCCGTGCGCGACAGGATCCGCCGCATCTATTCGTTGGATGGACCGGGATTCCCCGCCGAGGTGGTGCAGGGTGACCGGTATCGCGCCATGGCCGACCGGATCGTCAAGATCATTCCGGATTCGTCGATCGTGGGCATGATCCTGGATTCGCCGGAGGATTGCGTGGTGGTCAAGTCGAGCGAGTACGGCCCGATGCAGCATCTGGCGTTCTCATGGCAGGTGGACCGCGACGGGTTCGTGACCGTGCCGGAGGTTTCGGTGACGTCCCGCGAGTTCAAACGTTCGCTCGACGCGATGCTGGCCGATATGACGCCCGAGCAGTGCGAACGTGCGGTGGACGCGATGTTCAAGGTGCTGGCCGCCAGCGACGAGCACGGTCTGATCGGCCTGGTGGAGGCCGGTCCGAAGACGATCCCAGCCATGTTCGGCGCATTCGTGGATCTGAGCGACGAGGAGCGGCAGCATATCCTGGAGGCCGCCGGTATCCTGCTCAAGGCGTCCTTCCCTCTGCCCTGGCAGTCCGCCTGACGGCCCCGCGGGGCCTACACCTCCCGAGGCCCGAACGGCGCGTTGATCACACGGTCACGCCAGTAATACATGTCGTCATGCTCGCCGATTTCACGGGCCACCCGGCACGGGCTGCCGTAGGCCACAACATTCGCCGGGATGTCCTTGGTGACGACCGACCCTGCGCCGATCACACTGTTCTCGCCGATGGTCACGCCGGGCAGGATCGTCACGTTCGCCCCGATCCACACGCCATTGCCGATGGTGACGGGCAGCGAGTACTGGGTGACGGTCGGCGCCTTGCGCAGGTCGGGGCGGACCGGATGCCCGGTGGTCACAATCGTCACGTTCGGGCCGATCATCACGTCATCGCCGATGATCACAACGCCATCGTCGACCAGGGTCAGATTGAAGTTCGCATAGAACCGTTCGCCGATGAACGTGTTGCACCCCCAGTTCGCGCGCAGCGGCGGCTCGATGTAGGAGCCCTCGCCGATGCCGCCGAGCAGCCGCTGCAGCAGGGTGGCGCGGCGACCGGCCTCGCCCGGGCGGGTGGCGTTGAAGTCGTACAGGAGTTCCAGCTGGGCGCGCTGGGCGTCGAGCATCTCCTCGTCATCGCACAGGTACACATCTCCGGACTGCATGATGTCCAGCACTCGTTGCGGAACCGCCATGGCAACCTCCTTGTCAGCGGGATTGTGCCCATCTTACCCCGCACGACGCCGGGCGGGTTCGCCGTCAGCCGAGCGAAGCCGACGGCTTCGGATATCATATAGACAGCGCGTCTAATTAATATCCAGGTTGGAGATGATGCCATGTCACGACCACGTCACGATTCCGAACTGCTGCCCGCCAAGGAAAGGGTGGAGAACGCGTTCTGGGCGTTGCTGGAGAATCGGGAGTATCGAAAAATCACCGTTACGGACATCGTGCGCGAGGCGCAGGTGAACCGCAACTCGTTCTACTACCATTTCGGCAGCCTCGCCGAGCTCGCCGACGCGGCCATCCTGCGGGAGGTGGAAAACACCTCGATCGCCCAGCTGGTCGACGAAACCATCGACGATGACGGCACCCCCGTCATGAACGACGACGCAGTGCGCGAGCACTGGAGCAAACGCATCAGCGCAGCCCTGAACTCGCCCGAGCACCGCACCAGGCTCAACCATCTGGCGCTACTGGCCGGCCCGCACAGTTCCCCCGAACTCATGGAATCCCTGCGCGACTTCACACGCATGACGCTGATCAGCGCGCTGAAACTCACGCCAGAGGAACTCACGCTGCGCAGCGACCTGACCATCGACTTCGCCGTGGGCGGGATTCTGGCGATTCTCCGCCGATGGCCGGAACTGCGCATGATGAACGTGGCACAGACCCTGTATGACGACGACATCGCCGCCATGGCCATCGGGCTGTACCTGTCGATGTCGGGTGAAGAGGTCCGCGAATCCTGGAAGCGCATCTTCCGACCGGCGAACCGGTAGGGACACGCGCCGGCACAGAGCCAGGCCCGTCCGCCACCTTTCAACACCAGGCAGGCGAGACTGTTGAAAAGGTGGCGCCAGAAGGCCCGGCTAAGCGCGTAAGTCAACGGTTAAATAGTGAGTCCTGTTGAAAAGGTGGCGCCACAAGGCCCGGCTAAGCGCGTAAGCCAACAGTTGAAAACCGTTACCGTTGAAAAGGTTGCGCCAGAGGGGTTGGTTAAGCGCGTAAGTCAACGGTTGAAAAGTGGTCCTGTTGAAAAGGTGGCGCCACAAGGCCCGGCTAAGCGCGTAAGCCAACAGTTGAAAAGTGGTCCTGTTGAAAAGGTGGCGCCACAAGGCCCGGCTACGCGCGTAAGTCAACGGTTGAAAAGTGGTCCTGTTGAAAAGGTTGCGACAGAAGGGCCGGCTAAGCGCGTAAGTCAACAGTTGAACGCGTGAGGCCGGCCGCCGTTGCTTGGGAGCGGAACAACGCCCCGATCACCGCCGACCACGGCGGCACCGTTGCAGCCACGACCATACCCGCCGCCCGATCACCCTGCCGGATTCAAACTGTCGCCAAAGGAACACCGGCACGGGAGAGTTTGGCGAACAGGCCGGAACCTTGGCGCACCTCACGGTAGTCGGTGCGCAGGATCACGGTCACACCGGCCTTCTTCAACGACTCCTCGCGTCGACGCTCATCCAGCACCACCCGCTGCACATCACGGCCATTCGTCATCGACGGATCCACATACTTCCGCATCCCGTCGAATTCCAACACAATCATCCCGCCATCCGGCGTGCGCCACAGGAAGTCGACGCGAATCACATTCGCCGGCGCGTCCGGGTCACGGAACTCCACCTGCAACTGCGGCGGTTCGAACCCCAATTCGATGATCACCGCACGGCAGTAGGATTCGCCGCCATTCTCGCTGGCCGGATCCGCATATTCAAGCAGCTTACGCACCGGCGTGCAGTCCTGACGTAAGGCGTTGCAAATCGCCTCGACCTCCTCTTTGGTCACCAGCTGCTTGCGCAAGGCCGAGTCGAAGATGGCCAGCGCATCCACGAACGACAGCCGCAATCCGCAATCGACCAACGTGCGGGCGGGCGAAGTCACGCGGATGCCGCCCTGATCCCTGACATCCGCCCAATCCGACTCGCGGACATAGATACGCTGCAGTTTCCCGTAGGTGTGGCCGCCGGTGGTGTTGCGGGTGGCGATGGTGACCATGCCATTGCTGTGCAGCGACCACGAATGTTCCAAGTCATACACCGTGGCCGCGCTCAATCCCGCGAACACGCGATGGGGCTTGCGTTTGGCCAGCGTGCGAATGACGTGCATCGCCTGCTCGGTGAGGTTCAGCTTGCGCCAATACTCCGCTTCCGCATACATGCCGCGGAAGGGATTGGCCAGGCTGCCTTCCTTCACGCGGCGACGGATGGCATACAAGTCCGCCGGTTCGTCCACATAGACGCACCGCCGTTCCTGTTCGGCCAGCTCAATCAGCCTGGCCAACCCGTCATGCCTTCTCATGGAGCCGACGCTAGTTGATAGCGAGCCGCGGGGGAACCGATTTCGGGGAATGTGGTCGAAGGCTTGCCGATTCGGGCGTGTCTGTGGATAACTTGGCGGGAACGGTACGGCTAGTGCCAACTATTTAACAGCTGAAAAAGCAGCATCCGAACGCCCAGCTAAGCGCGTAAGTCAACAGTTGAACAGGGATACTGTAGAAAAGGTGGCGGCAAAAGGTCCGGCTAAGCGCGTAACGCAACAGTTGAAAAGCGGAACTGTTGAAAACCTTGCACCCAAAAGCCCATTTGCGCGCGTAAGTCAACAGTTGAAAAAGGATACTGTTAAAAAGGTGACGCCAGAAGGCCCAGCTAAGCGCGTAAACCAACAGTTGAAAAGTGAGACTGTTGAAAAGGTGGCGCCAAGAGGCCAGCTAAGCGTGTAAGTCAACAGTTGAATCCGGCAGAGTCCCCGGCGACCGGTCAGGCCAGTAGGATGTGAATAGGAGAACCGACGGAAATGGGGCATGCGATGGATATGGTGACGAACTGGCTGCAACAGCACGCGGGCAAAGTCATCCTGCTGCTGATCGTAATGGCGGTCGCGGTGGTGGCCACCAAGGTCGTGGCCCGCATCACCGAGGAGGTGCTGGACCGGGCGAATGTGCCGAACGCGTCGATCTTCGTGAACATCCTGCGCGTCGTCATCTGGGCGGCTGCCATCGCCATCGTATTGCAGCCGGTATTCGGCATCAACCCCACCACCATCCTGGCGGCGCTCGGCGTCGGCGGCGTCGCGATCTCCCTCGGCATGCAGGACACGATCGCCAACATCATCAGCGGTTTCGGCCTCATGCTCGGCAAGGTGATCCAACCCGGCGACCTGGTGCGCATCCAGGGCACCACCGGCGTGGTGCAGGACATCACCTGGCGGCAGACCGTGATCCTGGAACGCGGCGGCAGCCAGATGGTCATCCCCAACTCCGTGCTCAACACGTCGTCCCTGGAAAAACTGACGCCGACGGCCGAAGGCTACGTGCCCGTGCCGTTCACGGTGGCCGCGGGCAGCGATCTCAAAGAGGTCGAACGGCGGGCGCTGGAAGTGGTCAATAAGGCGACCGAAGGCATGCGGTTGGAGAATGCGCCCACGCTCGTGAAGTTCACCGGGTTCACGCCTTACGGCATCACCGCAGAGGTGCAGGTGTACGCACGGTTCGACGTCTTCCCCTCCACCGCGGCCGACGCGGCGGCGCGGGCGCTGGCCGGCGCCGATTTCATCGAGCAGCACGCGGCGCTGGGCACGGTGGAATAGCGCGGCCAGCCGCCATCATCGGGGTTGCACCGCCTCCTAGAACAGGCCGTACACCGACAGGGCCATCAGTACGACGCATACGGCGATGTAGACCACCATGCCAGGGTTGCCGAACGCCACCTGACCACCCAGCCCCTTCGGCAGCTGCTCGGGTGTGACATAGAACTCGAACGCACGCCGCTTGGCGATCAGCAATACCACGCCGGCAATCGTCAAACCGATCAGCAGCAGCCCATAGCCGGTCACCAGCATCATGCCGGCGCCGTTCTGCGCCAACAGCGCCTGGGCCGCCGCCGGATCGGTGGGGTCGGCGTTGGCGAGCGCCTCCAGATCCACCTGCGAGATGACCCATGGGGCCAGCACGGAACCGTTGAAGTTGACAATCATGTGCATCGCGATCGAGTACCGCAGCTGGCTTGTGCGCATATACACATAGCCGAACATCAGCCCCAGCCCGAACGCATAGAAGAACTGGAACAGATTCAGGTGGAACAGGCCGAACATCAGGGCCGACAACAGGATCGACAGCTTCTCGCCGTAGCGCCGGGTGCGGCTGATGATCTGCTTGCGGAACATCCACTCCTCGAAGATCGGCGCCAGAATCACGCCGAAAACGAGCATCGCCGGATCATTGGCCATGGCCAAGTTGGCCACGCTGTTCTCCGCCGCGCCTCCGGACAGGACCGCCGACAGCACGGTGCCGATGATATTGCCTCCGTACATGATCGGCAGACACATCAGCAGCAACGTCACGAACCTGCCCGGGGTCATGCCGAACCTGCGGGTCGGCAGCTCCGGCACCGCCCGCATCAGCATCAGTCCCGCTGGCATGGCGATTAGATACAACGGACCGCTCGAGATGAGGAACATCAGCCACAGCGGCGCATTCGCCGCCCCCTCGCCCATTATCCGCACCAGTATCACGCTCAACGCCACGTTCAGCACCACCCACGCGGCCAGCATCACGCATGCGCCCGCGCCGATGCGGCCGAACCGCCACCGCGCCTGAGTCAGCCAATCCATTGCCGTTCCTTTCCCCAAAACGGTCCAGTCCAGCCCTAGTCTAACCTACGTCCCCTAAGCCGGCGTCCCTCCTTAAGTCAACAGTTGAGAAGGTGGCGGAAACCACCCCGGTTACGCGCGTAAGTCAACAGTTGGATAGTGGGACTGTTGAAAACCTTGCGCCCACGGCCCCATCTGCGCGCGTAAACCAACAGTTGAAAAGCGGCCCTGTAGAAAAGGTTGCGGAAACAGGCATGGTTACGCGCGTAAGTCAACAGTTGAACAGTGGGACTGTAGGAAACCTTGCGCAAAGGACCCCATCTGCGCGCATAAGTCAACAGTTGAATAGTGAGGCTGTAGGAAACCTTGCGTCCAAAAGCACGCTTACGCGCGTAAGTCAACAGTTGAATAGTGGATGGCGGACCCGTCACCAGACCCCGGCCACCGGGGTGCCGCAATCCGGACAGACGCCAACCGTTTCGTCACCGCCATGGTTCCGGGACAACCGGTCCAGCTCGATCCGGTACCAGTCGCGTTGGATCAGCACGGCATGGCAGTCCGGGTTCGGGCAGACCGTCGCATCACCCTCACGATGGTGCACATTGCCGGTGTACACGTACCGCAGCCCTTCCTCCATCGCGATCCGCCGCGCCCGGATCAGCGTGTCCAGCGGCGTCGCCGGCACGTCCATCATCCGGTACGCCGGATGGAACGCGGAGAAGTGCAGCGGCACGTCCACGCCGCAGTGCTCGCGGATCCACACGCATTCGGCGTGCAACTGCGCATCGTCGTCATTGTGGCCCGGAATCAGCAGCGTCGTCAGTTCCACCCACGCCGGAGTCTCGACCACCGCATACTCGATCGTGTCCAGCACGTCCCGCAGGTGGGTGCCGGTCACCGACCAGTAGAACGACTCCGTGAACCCCTTCAGGTCGATGTTCGCCGCGTCCATCGCCGCATAGAAGTCGGGGCGGGCCGCGGCGGACATGTACCCGGCCGTCACTGCGATCGGATGGAGGCCCAGCTCCCGGCAGGCCGCGGCCGTGTCGATCGCGTACTCGGCGAACACAATCGAGTCGTTATAGGTGAACGCCACCGACTCCACACCGTAGTCGGCCGCCACCTGCGCTATCCGCTCGGGCGGGGCCTGAACGCCGACGCGGTCCCAGTCGCGGGCGCGCGAGATGTCCCAGTTCTGGCAGAACCGGCAGGCCGAATTGCAACCCGCCGTGCCGAAGCTCAGCACGCGCGAACCGGGCAGGAAATGGTTGAGCGGCTTCTTCTCGACCGGGTCGATGGCGAAGCCTGAGCTGCGGCCGTACGTGTCGAGGACGATGCGGCCGCCGTGATTCGCGCGCACGAAGCAGAAACCGCGTTGTCCTTCGCGCAGTCGGCAGGCGCGCGGGCACAGGTCGCATTGGACACGGCCGTCGGGGAGGGCGTGCTGCCAGCGGCCGACCGCGGGGTCGGACGCGGACGGCTGAGACGTGGGGATGCCGTCGGACGCGACGGCCGACGGCCGCGGGGACAGTGCGGCGGCAAACGATTGCGACGACGCTGCCGTACTCATGCGTCGGCCCTGCCACGATACGCGGTGACCGTGTACCGGCTGCAGCGGATCTCACCGTCGTGCCAGTCGGTCGATGCGGGCAGACCGGCCTTGACGAGCAGGTGCGCGACGAACCGATGCGGATCGGGCAGATCCTCCCACACCTGTGGCAGGAACGTGGCACGATACCGGCCGGACCGGTCCTCGATGACCAGCCCGTCCTCGTCCGGGCGCAACGCCCGTTCCAGTTCGACGCGCGAACGGACCGGATGCGCCGCGCCGCCAGCCGGAACGACCATGATGGGCTCGGGTTCGGACAGGACGGAAACCTCGATGTCGAGACTGGGGTATTCGTCCGGGGTGACGGGCGGGAATCGCGGGTCGCGGGCGGCGGCGTCGACCGCGTGTTCGGCCACGTCGCGGCCGAGCGGTCGGTACGCTTCGAGTGTGCCGATGCAGCCGCGCAGGTCGCCGTGTTCGTTGAGCGTCACGAAGCTCGCACCGGGCTCGTTCAGCCACGGATGCGCGGCCACAATGTCGGCGGGCGTCCGTCCGACCGGCAGTCCCAGATGCGCGCGCAGGGAGGCTCGCACCAGGTCCAGCAACACATCGCCACAGGACTCTGCCATACGCGGCCCGGCACCATCCCCGGCACTGCCCCCTAACGAGGAATGTCCCGTACCCCGCGAAGCAGAGGACGAAGCCCTCCGAACACCATGCCCCTTCTCCGACGAGACATCTGCCATACGTGGCCCGGCACCATCCTCGACGATTTCTCCTGACGAGGGGGACGTCGCCCCCTGCTCGACGGAGGGAGGGACAGCCGGAGCACCGGCGCTTTCCTCCCACACGGCCCACGCCGCGTATCCGACCACGCGGTCGTCCGGATCGGCCATCGCGGGACGCTTCTGTCCGGCGAGCGCCACCACCCCGTCGTCGCCGGAGGTGCTGCATCCCAGGAATTCGAGTCGCAGCGCGGCGTCAGACGCGCCCGACCGGAGCACAGGTACGGAATCGGCAGCGGACGACACCGTACCCGTCGCCGTCCGTTTCACGACAGCGGCACTAGAGTCGCGCGATGATGAACGCGCGACGCCGCGTGCGATGACGTCGAGGATGCCGTTGATCGGGTACGCGCCGCACGCGAGATCGGGGTCGATCGGATAGTCGAGGGCAGTGATGCGGCGGATCGTTTCGTCGTCGATGTGGCGGGCGATGCGTTCGCGGTGGTAGTGCGACAGGTCGGAGCTGATGACGATGACGGTTTCCGGTCCGCCCCAGAACGCGCGCAGCACGTCGCCCACCTGCCGCGACGTGGCGAGGCCGGCGTTGAGCGGGACGATTTCGATGTCGCCGAGCACGCGCTGGAGGAACGGGATCTGCACTTCGACCGCATGCTCCTGCGCGTGCGTCGGGTCGTTGACGATCAGCGCCGGGGCGCCGGGAGCGGCGGTCATGCCGGAGCGGAGCGGTGGAACGGCTGCGGGGACATCGCGACCGCCGGCGTCAGGGAGTGTGGCCGCGGTATTGCGGCTTGGCGAGACAAGACCTAACGCACGACATTCGGAAGCCACGTCCACCGGCACCACCCCGAGCGGGGTGCGGAACGCGTCATAGGTAGCGCAGGCGACGCCACGAACGGCGACGCGATGGGTCGGGCCGACGATGACCGCGCGGCGGATCGTGCCGCGGCCCGGCGCCAACAGCGCGTAGGCGAGCGCGGCCGTGGTTCCGGAGTAGACGTAGCCGGCGTGCGGCACGATGATGGCCTTCGGCCATGGGCGGACGGAACGTTCCGGCGGAGGCGCAGTAGTCCCGCAGGTCCCACACATCGGTCTGGAACATTGCGATGCTTCGGCTTTGCCGGCTTCCCCCATGCCGTCAGGTCGGTCGCCGCTCCTGTTCCCCGGCAGCGTGCGGGCGTAGACGAGCTGTGCGTCGATCATGTCGGCGAGCTCGCGCGGATCGGCGGGATAGAATGCGCCCGCCACAGCGGGCGGGCGCAGGTTGCGGAACGGACCACTCATGTCGATCGCCTCTTTACGATGGAGTTTCCCTACGTTCCATCATACGAGGATCGACATGAGCGCGGTATTCAGCGCAGGACGCCTTCGATCAGGGTGGTGATCAGGTCGGTGTAGTTGAGGCCGGTGGCCTCCCACGCCTTGGGGTACATGGAGATCGGGGTGAAGCCGGGCATCGTGTTGATCTCGTTAATCATGATCCGGCCGTCGGCGGTCACGAACGAATCCACGCGGCTCAGACCCATGCCGTCCACGGCCTTGAACGCCTTGATCGCGGTTTCACGCACGCGCTGCAGCGTCTCCTCCGGCAGGTTCGCCGGCACTTCCACGTGCGAGGCGGAGGAGTCCATGTACTTGCTGTCGAAGTCGTAGAACTGGTCGCCGCCGTCCTCGCGACGGTCGAGCACGATTTCGCCCGGCCAGCTGGCCTTCGGCTCGTCGCCCGGCTTGGCGCACAGCACCGCGCACTCGATCTCACGCGCGTCGATGCCCTGTTCGATCAGCACGCGCCAATCGTGCTCGGCGGCCTCGGTCAGAGCGGCGGCAAGCTCGGCCACGTCGCCTTCGCGCTCCACCTTGGTCACGCCGAAGCTGGAGCCGGCACGCGACGGCTTGACGAACAGCGGGTACTGCAGTCCGGCCTGTTCGACCTGCGCCATCACGTCGGAGGCCTCGATATTGCGCGCGTCGACCGTGACGCCAGGTGCCGTGGCGATACCGGCGGCGTTCAGCAGCACCTTGGTGTAATGCTTATCCATGCACGCGGCGGAGGCGAGCACGCCACAGCCGACGTACGGCACGTTCATCATCTCGAGCAGGCCCTGGATGGTGCCGTCCTCGCCGTACGGGCCATGCAGCACCGGCAGCACCGCGTCGATGTGGCCGAGGGACTCGACGGCGTCGCCGCCGACCAGGAACCCGTCGCAGCCGCGGCTCACGTCCAGCAGCACCGGGCGCGACTCCGGGGTGACCTTGACCTCGGGCAGGGCATCACCGCTCAGGTCCCAGCCGCGCGGATCCTCGCCATTGACAATCCACTGGCCGTCCTTGGTGATGCCGACGGGAATCGGCTCGAAACGCTCGGCGTCCATCGCCTTCAAGACGCCGGCGGTCGAGATGCAGGAGATCGGATGCTCATCCGCCTTGCCGCCGTACAACACCACAATGCGCTTCTTAGCCATGCTGCCCATTCCTTTGCTTCACGTGTTCATCCGGTTGTCCGCTCGACACGCTGGCCTAGGCGTACAACCGCACACCAGACTACCTGCAGGCATACACCGAACACGATGGCCGGCGCGCAAAGGATGACCTTATGGAGCATCGCTAAAGCACCATTTGACGCACTGGCACGATACCCCTGCAACAAAGGGACCTTTTATCCCCCGACAAAAGAATCATTTGTCGCACAAGCACGACAGTACTGCAGCAAAAGGGCTTTAGCCCGTCCGCATAAGCGGAATCATTGGCCTTCCTGAAAATGCCCATGATTGGGTCTTTCTCGTGCACGGGATTATGAGACCGGGCGTTCCGTGCCGTGCGGCTCAATCAATGACGCCATGCACTCTGCATCTGCGGAGCTCCTCACCAAACGAATACGGGTCAAAGTAGGGGTCCTGCCAGTAGGTGTACCACCCCAGCTTCTCCATGATCGCCGCATCTTGTTCGGCCAGACCGAACTCGTCCTTACTGTGAGCATGCCTGTTCCGGAAAGAGCCCAGCATGAACTGCGCAGCCACAAACCACAGCACGCAAAGCACAACGGCAGCACCCGTGACGATGGCGAACAGGCTCGGCTCGGCGAGATTACCGTTACCGAACCACACAGATGCAGCAAACAGCACCATGCAGATGACGCCGCAGACCATACTCCGCCAGCGTCGATCCCTCCATTCCTTGACCTGGCACTTGAGCTTCCACGTTGCTTCGTAGAGCTCCTTGTACCGTTCCAACAGCTCCGCCTGCGACATCCCTTCAATGCGAGACAGGTTCGCCTCGCCGCCTGCAATCTCGACCCGCTCGGCATGCTTAGCCTTGTTGTAGGCATCCTTATACCCGTTGAAGGTCTTTTCCAAACGCGGCTTCTCAACGGCCGGCGCGAGTTGCATGGCACGATTGGCCCATTCCTCGACATCCCCCTTCTCGTATTCACGCAGGCCCACAACGTTGGTGTAATCGCAGGTCTTGGCCCGCGCCATACCCCACCAGGAACGCCACTCGTAAGCATGGTCATCGGCAAGCGCCTTGAATGATTTGAACGCCTTGACATAGTCGCGCAATTCCATCAACGTCTCGGCGCTCCTGAGCTGGGACTCCACCGAGCGCGCGCCCTCAACATGCAGATGCTCAACCGCGCCAATGTTGGTGGTGTTGGTGACGTTGTAGTTGTTGATGGCCTTCTCAACCACAAACGGCGTATTGCAGAACGAGCAGATGGCTGCATCCTGCGCCGAATCGATGGACAGCGTCGCACCGCACTGAGTGCATTTCGCAGGTACCAGCGGCATACGTACTCCCTTGTTCACCACATGCACGCATCTACGCCGATGCGGCGCAGTCAAGCAATTGCCATGTAAGCAGCAGTATACCGCTCAGGACGGCACAGCCTCATGCCACTGTCACCCGCCGGAGGCGGAAGCCGCTACTCCTCGGTGATATCGGGACCGAACAGCTCGGCCAACATCTCGCCACAGCTGATGCCGCGATCCAGCACGTGGCTCATCGCCGTGGCCAGCGGCGTCGGCACGCCCAGCCGCGCGCCCAACGCCACCACGGCGTCGGTGGTCGGCACACCCTCAGCCACGCCGTTGCTCACGCGCGTCGCCTCCTCCACGCTCAGCCCCTTGCCCAGGTTCGCGCCGAACGTGTAGTTGCGGCTCAACGGCGAGCCGCAGGTGGCGATCAGATCGCCAACACCCGCGAGCCCGCAGAACGTCTTGGGATCGGCACCGGCCGCCTTGCCCAAGGCGGTCATCTCGGACAGGCCGCGCGTCTCGATCATCGCGGCCGTGTTCTCGCCATACCCCGCGCCTCGCGCCATGCCAACGGCGAGCGCGATCACGTTCTTCAACGACCCGCACATCTCCAATCCGATGACGTCGGTGGTCACGAACGCCTTGAAGTAATGCGTGGTGCAGGCGTGAGCCACACGGCGCGCGTTATCGATGTTCGCACAGGCGACGACGGTGGCGGCCGGTTCGCGCGCGGCGATCTCCTTGCTCAGGTTCGGCCCGGACACGGCGGCGAACCGGTCCTCCGGCAGACCGAGGGCTTCGGTGACGACCTCATCCATGCGCTTGCCGGTGGTGCGTTCGATGCCCTTCATCAGTGAGACGACGATGGCGTCGCCAGGGATCAGGTCGCGGAACGGTTCAAGGGCGACGCGGGCGGCCTGCGCGGCGATGGAGACGATAATGATCTCCGCGTCCCTGACGGCTTCTGCGCGGTCGCCGGTGGCGGTCATATTCTCGGGGAGACGTTCGACGCTGGGCAGGCGGACGGCGTTGTGGTGACGGTCGCGGATGCCTTCGACGATTTCGGGTTCGATGGCCCACATCGTCACATCGTTGCCCGCATCGGCCAGCACCTGGCCGAATGCCGTGCCCCACGCGCCTGCGCCCAGTACCGTGATCTTCATCGTTCCGCTCCTTCGCTTGCCTGTACACGCATCGTCTTGCGCCATCCTACACGTTCGCGCGGTGGTTCACCATGCTTTGCGGCGCATGTTGCGGTAATCCCAATACCCTTCGGCGGGCATGCTCTCGCCGCGGATCTCCTCCATGACCTCGTTCATGCGACGGAAGACGCGCATCGTCAGCTCCGACACCTTGTCGGCGGGCGGATCCTCGCCCCAGGAGTCCATGTCGGCGAGCAGGTCGGCGTAGTCGAGCTGACCGTCATAGCACATGACCACGTTCTTGCGCGGCCAGGGCCACCACTGGTTGATGCTGGCGGCGCCCCAGGTGACGGCGCAGAAGATCGGCACCTGCCGGCCCAGGCGGCGGGAGGATTCAAGTGCGATGTAGCCGATGCCGGGCTTGAGGCTCATGACCCATTTCTGCGGGTCGCGGGTCACGGTGCCTTCCGGCCAGATGGTCAGCGGACGGCCGGAGGTGATGATCTTGATCGACTCCTCCTCGATGGCCTTGGCCTGACCGCTGCGGCGCGGGACCGGCTGCATGCCGACGAGCTGGAACCACTTGCCGATCAGCGGCCACTTGGCCATTTCGGCCTTGGCCATGTAGCGGGGGCGGCGGCCCATGTGGAACAGGCTCATCATCGGCACGAACACGTCGTACATGGTCACATGCGAGGCGGCGGTGATGAACGTGCCGGTTTCGGGAACGTGCTCCAGACCCCAGGCGCGCACCTTGCTGCGATTGCGCAGCACCTTGGAGACGCCTTCGAGCAGGCGCTCGGTGGCTTTGGGGTTCTGAGCGTTGATTTCCGCGGTGTTGGGCGTGCGCGGGCCGGTCGGATAGTAGCGGGTCGGATCCACGAGGTGATGCTTCGCGTCGAGGCGCGCGACCTGCTCATCGCTGAGCGGCTTGACGGCTGAACGCGGCGAGGGTTTTCCTTTCGATGCCATGGTTCCATTGTGCATCACTCCCCAGAATTCGGCATGCGGTGGCATGCATATATCCGAGCAGAGCAGCCGCGGGAGGCCCACACCGACTGCAATCGGCGTGAGACATATTCGAGCTGAGCAGTGCAGCCGTGGGGAGGCCGTTGGCCCGTCCCTTCGTCATTTGTAGGCAGACCGCAGCTTAAGTAGGCACCTCGCCGTAGAGCCATTCGAACCGGAATGGCTTAGTTCCGCCATTGTTGTTCCGCAGGCGCCCAAGGCGCCTGCCTACTTAAGCGATAGCCTGCCTACAACAGCTCACGCCACCAACTACTCTCGAAACACGCCGTGGCGCTGCGGAAAGACTGCGACCCACATACAGTTGACATATGTTGGGGGCACATCACTTCTTCACGCTCGATGAAGCGCAGAATATAGCGCGCGAGACCCGTGCCGCCTGTAGGCAGGCGGCACGGCGAACCAAACGTGTGCTGGTGTTCAGTCACATCACCGCGTTACGACTGGCCGGTATGACGGTGGAGCTGGACACCACGCTGGACACCACGCTGCTCCACATCACTATCGCTTCGACCAAACAGCGATCACATCTCGTTGGGGTCCAGGAACACGTGTGGTCTCATGACATGACCTATTCCGCCGACACCGACGAACTGGTCACCGCCGTCACACCACAACAGGCACTCTGTCAAATGGCGCCATATACCAGTCAGGATTCCCTAACCGTGGCCATGGATTGGCTCACCTGCCATAACGACGAATTGCGCCAATGCACGCACACTGAGCTCAGCGATTACATTAATGAAGTCGGGCGTTTCCGCGGCGTCACCCGATGCAGAAAAGCGCTGGCTCGAAGCGTCGAAGGAACCGATTCCCCGCGCGAATCCGAGCTTCGGCTCGGCTTGGTTGATTTCGGACTGCCGACGCCCGAGGTCAACCATCCGATCTCCGATATCGAGGAAGGCACGGAATGGCTCTGTGACATCGTTTATGTCGACGAGCACGTTGTCATCGAGTATGACGGCGAATATCATTACGACAAAAACCGCTGGCGTCAGGACCTTCACAAGCGCAACAGGCTTCAGCATCTCGGTTGGAAGGTACTGGTCGCCACCAAGCAGGATTTCGCATCACCCCGGGCATTGGAGGATTTCATCGCCATGGTGGCCAGAGCGCTTGGGCAAGGTCGCCGCGACATCCTTATCTATGGGCACACGAACTGGTAAGGAGACGCAGCACAGTGACAATACGCGTCGCCGATGTACATTCCATTCCTGGCAGGCCATGCAAAGCAGGCGGCTGATAGGCCAGATTGTGTGGCGTTGTTGTCCGTGTGGGGTCTTGTTTTATTTGGGTTCCGGCTGGTCGAATGTGTCGGCTCGGGGCTGCCGGCTCGCGGGCGGCGGGAAGCCGGCACGAACCAGCCACACACCCGCGCCTTCCGAACGCGGTGCGTCGGCTACGGGCAGTGCCGGCACGAACCAGATTCCACACACCCGCGCCTTCCGATGCATGTGCGCGGGCGGCAGTAGAGCCGCGATGCCTCATAGATGCCGATGCCGGGCACCCCCACCAAGCCGAATGCCACAAATGCTATAGCTGTCAGTTCATGGGTATCGGCGCGGGAACGACGCTTCTGATCGAACTGCGCTTTATGCGGCATGCATACCGTCGTCCCGCTCCAGGTCGGGAGCCAACGATTGTGGAGGCTCGTCTGTGTTGCGCCCTGTAACGCCCATGATGTAGGCAGATTATCGCCGATGTAGGCAGCCACATTCAACGCCTCTGGACACAACACTGGCGGTATCAAGCCGTTTTTGAATAATTAGGGACGTCAATGACCTGCCTACTTAAGCGGCAATCTGCCTACAGTTACGCCGTCGTCTCATTCTCACCGATACATGAGTATGAGACGACGGCGTTCCACGTCATAGAAAACGGGCATACACGCAGGTGTTCGCCCGTTACCGGCCGCCGATCAGTCCACGTCGGCGCCGAGGGCGGCGAGCTTGCCGCGGAAGTCGGCGTAGCCGCGATCGATCAGCGAGATGCCGCGCACGTTCGACGGGCCGGAGGCCGCAAGCGCCGCGATCAGGTGGCTGAAGCCGCCGCGCAGATCCGGCACGTCGATGTCGCGACCGGTCAGCGGGGTGGGTCCGAAGATCACGGCTGAATGCTTGTAGTTGCGCTGCTGGAAACGGCAGGGCAGCGAGCCGAGGCATTCGCGGTACAGCTGCACGGTCGCGCCCATCTGCACAAGCGGCTTGGTGAAGCCGAAACGGTTCTCGTACACGGTTTCGTGCACGATCGACAGGCCCTTGGCCTGCGTCAACGCCACGACCAGCGGCTGCTGCCAGTCGGTCATGAAGCCGGGGTGCACGTCGGTTTCGATGGCCACCGGGTTCAGGTCGCCGCCCGGATGCCAGAAGCGGATGCCCTTGTCGGTGATGTCGAATTCGCCACCGATCTTACGGAACACGTTGAGGAAGGTCATCATCTCCGGCTGGGTGGCGCCCTTGACGAAGATGTCACCGTGGGTGGCGAGCGCGGCGGACGCCCAGCTGGCGGCCTCGATGCGGTCGGTCAGCGAGGTGTGCGTGTAGCCCTTGAGCTCCTTGACGCCTTCGATGCGGAAGGTGCGGTCCACGTCCACCGAGATGATGGCGCCCATCTTCTGCAGCACGGCCACGAGGTCCATGATCTCGGGCTCGGTGGCGGCGCCGGACAGTTCGGTCTTGCCCTCGGCCAGCACGGCGGCCAGCAGGGTCTGCTCGGTGGCGCCGACCGACGGGTACGGCAGGTGGATCTTCGCGCCCTTCAGGCCGTTCGGCGCGGTGATGTGGATGCCGTCGGCATGCTCCTTGTCGACGTCCGCGCCGAGCTTGCGCAGGGTTTCGAGATGGAAGTCGATGGGGCGGCCGCCGATGTTGCAGCCGCCGAGCGCGGGGATGAAGGCCTCGCCGAGACGGTGCAGCAGCGGGCCGGAGAAGAGGATCGGGATGCGGGAGGAGCCGGCGAGGGTGTCGACGTCGGCCACGGACGGCATCTCCACATGGGAGGCGTTGATGGTGACGATGCCCTTGTCTCCGTTGACGTCCACGTCCACGCCGTGCAGGCGCAGCAGGTCGGAGACGACGTGCACGTCGCGGATTTCCGGCACGTTCTTGAGCACCGACGTGCCCGGTGCGAGCAGCGCGGCGACCATCGCCTTGCTGACGAAGTTCTTTGCGCCGCGCACCTTGATGGTGCCGTTCAGCGGCTTGCCGCCTTCAACGTGCAGGACGTCTTCCTTGTTCTCGGCCACAGTCAACCCTCTTTTCCTCTTCTGTCGGCATGACGAAAACACACTATTTCCAGTGTGCCACAACCCATGTGGCGACGCGGTGAAATGAGCCGTAAGCCGCATCCACCCCAGCCGCGATGTCCCCTTTGGGGTATATGCGCTAACGTTCCTTGATGCGCCGGGCGAGGCGTGCGTCCCACATGGCGCCGGTGGCGCTCATCACGGCATCGGCCCCGGCCGCGCGGTAGTCGTCGTAGTCGGACGGCTCCACCACGCCGCCCACGCCGATGATCGCGAAGTCCAGCCCGAGCCGTTCGCGGATCGCGGCCAGACGCGCCACCATGTCGAGTCCGGCATAGCGGATCGCGTGCCCGCACACGCCGCTGCGCTCGCGCCCCGCGCCCGGCAGCGCCTGGTTGCCGTTCGCGTCGACGAGCCGCGCGGAGATGGTGTTGATGGCGGCGATGCCCTGCACATTGCCGCGGGCCACGGTCTGCCGCACCATCAGTTCCAGCGCCGAGTCGTCGGTCACGCGCGCGTAGGTGTACCGCCCGGCGTCCGTGCCGTCCGCCCACGGCTCCGAGGCCACCGGCGGGATGTAGGCGAGCTTGATGACGAGCGGACGGTCGCCGATCTCGTTCTTAACGGCCTCGGTGATACGCCCGACCAGATGCGGGTCGTGGCACAGCAGACGGTTGTGTCCCTCGTTCGGACAGCTGGTGTTCATGGCCATCAGTCCCGCACCCGTCTCGCAGACGAGCCGCGCGGTGGTCACATGGTCGGCGATGTAGTCGTCCGTGGTCATGCCCTCGACGCGCGAGCCCTGGAAGCTGGGCACCAGCAGCTGGCCGGGACCGGCCGCCGCGATGGCGTTGCGCATGTCCGGCTGCCAGATGTCCGGGTCGCGCGAGGGCACGCCGAAGGAGTTGGAGATGGAGATCGGCGTCTCGTAGCGGGTGTCGGCGAGCACGCCCTCGTCCAGTTCGGCGCTGCCGGGGGTCAGCAGTCCGTCGGCCGACCGGGGGTGCACGGCGAGCACGTTCGGGAACGCGTTGCAGCCCCAGGCGCGCGAGCGCACGGTTTTGTACACGGCCAGATCGAAGCCCATGCGGAATGCGGCCGTGGTGAATCGTTCGTTGAGCAGTGGGCCGGCGGGAATACCGAACGGCAGGTTCACGGGGAAGCCGAGGAACGATTCGGACGGCGACCGCCCGTCGGCGACGCCACCGCTCGTCTCCGACTGCGTCAGCGCCTGCGCGAACGCGCCGAAGGGGCCTTGCGCATAGTTGTCCTCGTACGTGCGGTTGACGTCATAGAATGGCTCGAAATTCTGGCTCATGGTCCCATCTTGTCACAAGCCGGCCCCGGAACGCGGCGGTGGCGGGCAGCCTCCCCAAGGCTGTCCGCCACCGCGGTCAAAGTGTCCGGCCAATCCGGCAACGCCGGGGCGCCCGGTCGTATGCCGAGCGCCGCTGCGACGACTGTCGCTCCCGTCAGTCGGTCAGATCGTGGCCGGTGCGACGTGCGCGGCGGAAACGCGCCACGCCGATGATGCCGACCAGGACGAGCGCGGCCGCCGCGACGATTGCGGCAGGCACGACGGCGGAGCCGGTCTGCGGCGGGGTTTCCGGCGGCACGGGCGCCTTCTCCAGTTCCAGCTTCGGGCTGGCGTCCACGTCGTACAGGTATGCCTCGCCGTCGTTCATCGGCAGGCTCACCAGGAACGGGTTGATCGGCTCGTATCCGTCGGCCGGTTCGCCTTGGACCACCAGGTACAGGCCGATCTCGAGATCGGGGAAGGTCACGTGGCCTTCACCGTCGACGGCCACGGTGACGCCTTCCGGCTTCGCGGTTTCGGCGTAGTCGGCCAGAGCCTCCGCGGTTTCGGCCGATTCCACGTCGTCCAGGGACACTTCGCTGCCTGCGAATGCCTCGGTCAGTGCGAACCCGTAGTTGCCGTCGTCCGAGACCACGTCGCCCACGCGATACAGTGTGAGCGAGCCGCCCGGCACCGCGGCCCCGTCATAGGTCATCACGGCGCTGATCGTCCCCAATCGCGAGGCATCCGGCACCTCGTGGGCGCACGCGATGCCGCTGGGGACGAACATCAGCAGTACTGCGAGCACCAACGCCCGCAACCCCTTGTGCTTTGTCATCCGACGTCCTTCCTTGTCCTTCTGCGGGCCCGCGCCCACACCGCAAGCCCCGCCGCTGCCGCGATCACGACGATGACGGCGGCGACGGCGATAGCCGTCGTGCCGACCTGCGGCGTGCGGGTCGTCTCTTCCATGGTCCGGTTCGGTACGCGATGTCCGCGCACCAGCAACCGATGCGTATTGATGCCGTACGGCGTGCACGTGACCAGCGTGCAGTAGTCCTGATCCGGGTCGATGGCCAGATCGTCCATGTCGTACGGGTCCACAACCGAGATCTTGTCGACCTCGTAGGTCAGTGTTTCGTCAAGTACGTGGAGCATGAAGATGTCGCCTTCCTCGAGATCGTCAAGGTCGGTGAACAGCTTCGAGCTCGGCAGTCCGCGATGTCCGGACAGCACGGTGTGCGTGCCTTTGCCGCCGACGGGCAGCGAGCTGCCTTCCAGGTGGCCGGCGCCCACCTGCAGCACCGATGTTTCGGTGCCGTGGTAGATGGGCATCGAAACCCCCAGCGAGGGGATTTCCAGA
Organism: Bifidobacterium pullorum DSM 20433; assembly: GCF_000771405.1. Classification (GTDB taxonomy): domain Bacteria; phylum Actinomycetota; class Actinomycetes; order Actinomycetales; family Bifidobacteriaceae; genus Bifidobacterium; species Bifidobacterium pullorum. The sequence continues at coordinate 97,671 of NZ_JDUI01000003.1, forward strand.
TAGCCCATCATGCCGGTGTCGGACACGGCGAGCAGGTTGTTGTACTCGGTGGTGTCCGCGGGGGTGGGAGTGAACCGGTCCGCGTCGGCCGCCAGCCCGGCGTTGTATTCGCGGGCGGCGTCGAGCATTTCGGTCACTCGCGCCTCATCCATGGCGGAGGTCTCCTCTGAATAGGCCACGATGGCCTGCGACTGATGGTAGGAGTTCCACAGGTTGCTGACGGTCGGGTACAGCAGCAGTCCCAGTCCGATCAGGAACACCAGCGCCAGCGCGATGCTGGACGGGCTGATGCGCCTGCTGCGGGACCGCCGCGACCGGCCGCCAGCGGGGCGTGCCCCGCTCCGGTGCCGTCCGGCTGGGGAACGGGACACGTCATGTTTCATCGGTTCAGCTCACCGCTCACTTCGCACGCTTGCGGGCCAGGAACACGGCGATGACGCCGAGCACCAGCGCGCCGCCCAGCGCGTAGAAGATCGTGGTGCCGATGCCGCCGGTGGACGGCAGCAGGGAGCCGGTCTTGTTGACGACGTGGATGCCGCCTTCATGCCAGATGCCGCCATCGACGGTCGCGTCGAGGTTGGCTTCCTTGACGGCGATCTCAACGCGCTCGGGGAGCTTGTTGTAGCCGTCCGGGGCTTTGGTCTCCTCGAGGTAGTAGTTGGTGTTGGCGTCGAAGCCCTTGATCTCGAGCTGGCCGTTGACGGTGGTGATGTACCCGACACCGGTCTCGCCGTCCTTCGCCAGGCGGTACACGCCGTCGGACACCTTGACCAAGGCGATCTCATTGCCGTCGGTCTTGGCGTCAAAGAGCTTGAACTGGGCGCCGTCGAGCACCTTGTTGTCACCGTCGGTCTTCACAACGTCGACCTTATAGGTGTAGGTCTTGGTCTCGTCCCACGTGGTCTCGTAATCGCTATCCTCGCCGAACTTGAGCTGGGTCTTGTTGGAATTACCGTCACCAGCGATGACCGCGTTCTCGTTCAACACGGCGCTGTAGGTCACAACGATGTCGGTGTTCTCAGTGATGGTGTCGAGGTAGGACTGGTGGAAAACGACTTCAAAGGTGCAGCCATCGTTAAGGCCGGTGGTGACGACGTGATAGTGACCAGAGTTCGCGTCCTGGCCCTTGCTGAGGCCGGCAGCCTCGATGGAATCGGGATCGAGCGTAAGGCCGGCAGACATGACGTCGTGAAGGACGTAGCTCTCGGCGCCAGGCTTGGCACCGATGGTGGTCTTGAACTCAACGGTCTGGCCAATCTCGGCGGTGTTCTTATCGCCCCAACCGGCAGAGTCCTCCTTGACCTCCTTCTTCACAGGAGGCTGCTCGTTCTTCTCGAACATCTCGACGTCAGGAGTGGTGGTGTCGAGCGAGCAGAGCGTGCCGAGCGAGGTGTCAACCAGGTAGTAGCCGAGGTTCAGACCCGTGAACTCGACGGTCGTACCGTCGGCGGTAACGGTCTCGTCGGGCTGGATGCCGGCCTCCTTGGCGTGGGCGATCGCGGCCTTGGCAAAGGCGGCGGCGTCAGCGTTCTCGACCCAGGTCACATAGCCCTGGGCGTCGATGGAGACGTACTCGGCCTGGGTCTGGCTCTCCAGCCAAGTCTTCCAGTCGGCGTTCGCCTTGTAGGCGTATGCATCCTTTTCCTCGTTGTAGCTCTCGAGCACGAGGACCTGGTACGCGTTGTACGTATGGCCCGACACGGCGTCATTGATGGTGATGGAGCCGCTGTTGTCATTGGTTCCGTTCGCCGCGTACGCGCTGGTGGGCAGCAGCATGGCGACGGACGCGAGGATCGCGAAGATCAACGCGACCAGTTTGTTTGGTTTCCTCATGGGTGTTGTCCTTTCTTGCATTGTTCCCCATTAGGTATGTGTGCAGCCCGTTCAGGACCGCGCCAGATTGATTGCCTGATTCCTGCGGCGCACGCCGTACACCACGGCGAACGTCATCAGCGTGAGTCCGCCGATACTCAGCGCCCAGACGCCGGAACCACCGGTGTTGGGCAACATCGGCCGGAACGTGTTGGTGAACACGACATAGCCGTTCTGGCCATCCAGAATCTCGCCTTTGGCAGTCACGCCATAAACGACCTCCGCACCGTCCACCTGGTTACTGACCGTGTAACCGTCTGGATCGCCGGTTTCCTCGATGGTGTACTTGGTGCCATACGGCAGGTAGTCGATAATCACGTATTCGTCTGCCTTGAGCTCGAAGGAGCCCTGGCCACCTTGAATCAGCTCGGCACCCAACGGGCTGCCATCCGCGGTATAGCGCATGATCGAATACTTATCGATAAGCGGGTTTTCGTCGGCATCGGTCAGCTTGACATCGAACGAGAACTTCAGGTTCTCATTTTCGGTGCCGACGACCTGCTTCAGAATTTTCAGCTGACCGGTGTCGTGTTTGACCGGCACCGAGGAGACCGACGGCAGCGTGAACTGCATGTAGCAGGTGGAGCCGGACAGACCGCGCTCGGTATAGTAGAACTTGAGCGTGTGCTTGCCAGCGTTGCCCTTCTTGATGTAGTCCCACAGGTTGACGTACTCGCCGATGGAGCTGTGCACGCCGCCGATATCGCAGACAAGCCTGCCATCAAGGAAGACCCACATATCGTCGTCGCCGAAGAAGTAGTACTCCAGCGGACCGACGTAGTCCTCGGTCAGCTCGAACTCGACCGTATACTGCATGCCGAACATGTTGTTGTGGGCGTGGCCGTCGTCGCTGGTCGGGTATTGATTGTTGCCGCCGAATCCGACGTAGTCCCCCTCGCCTCGGTAATCTCCCGTAAGACCGTCTTTACCGGCGTGTCCATCCATAGGCCAGAAGTTGTTGGTCCAGATATGGTCATAGGGAGCCTGGCCGGGAGTTTGAGGATTGTTGAAGTACTCCAGCCCGGTCAGTTCGGTACCATTCACCGCGGTAAGCGTATAGGTGTCACCAGAGCGATTGAAGCCCAGAGACAAATCGTCATAAATAGTCTTGCCCGTCGCATTGCCGTCGTCGAACAGGTTGGGCGCATTGACACCGTCAGCATATTGAATATGGCCTTCGGAGTCGAGACCGGTCACCAAGCCGAACGTAGCACCGTTCTTACCACCTCCGAGATGGTTATACTGGTTGAGATAATTGCTTTTCCCGTCTTTATCCGTCCACTCCACTCCCCAGACCTGACCGGTGCTATAGTTCTTACCTTCGAGACCGATGCCCGTGTTGGCATTGCCGAAGAGCAGCTTGGCACCACTGCCCGTGTAGTTGCCGGGGCTATTGATACCATGTTGTTGGCTCACTTCATCCCACGTGTGCCTGCCGTCATCAGTGATGTCATAGTCATAGAACGTGGCGGCGTTGTTGTACGTGTCCGTCGTGGTGTTCGCGACAAGACGAATCACCGTGTTGTCATCAATAACAATGGCATTTTCACCAGCCGAACTCTCACTGTTGGTAAAAGTAAGACCGTCGGGATCGTCGTAAATACTCCAATCCTCACGATTAGTGCTGTTTGCGTTCTTGCCGTGCTTGAGTACCCAGACCTCGTTGACCGTATAGTTGTCGTTATCACTGAAGATATTCATGTACGGCAGGCTCGGCGCTTCAAAGTATTTGTACTTGTTGGCGGTGTATAGCTCGGTGAGTTTCGTTTCGGTTTCGATTTTGTACCTGCCATTGCCGGCATCCGCAAGACTCAAGCTAGTAGTCGACACACCAGCGCCCTCAGCATTAGTGGGGAGCTTTCCGCCTAGGCTGTTGCCGCCATTGTCGGTATTGATAATCTCCAGAACGCCACCATTGTCTCTCGTGGCCACGTCAAGGTACGCGTAGTACTGCACGGTGAAGTGCGGGTTGGACGCCGAGTTGGCGGTCAGGCCCAGCACCGGCGCGGCGCTGTCCAACGTCACGTCCAGCGTCTTCGTCTCGTCCTCGTTCTGCGCCACCATCACGGTGCCGAGTTCCTCGGTCGCGCCGTTCAGCGCGGTGACCTCCACGCCGGTCTCCGCTTCGGCGGCCGCCTTCGGAGCGGCACCGGCGGCGACCAGCGCGGCGGTCGGAGCGACCGTGGCGCTGAGCTCGCAGCCCGACACGTCCAGGGCCTGTCCCTGGTAGGTGAATCCGAAGTCCAGCGCGGTCACGTTGAGCACGTCGCCGGCATCATCCTTGGATTCGGCGTAGTCCTCGACGGCCTGCCACTCCGGCTGGCTTTCGTCGAGCACGTCCACGGTCATCGCCAGATCGCCGGAGGCGTCGGAGATCACCGCGTCGGCGGCGGGTGCCTCGGCGTCCGAGACCACGGCGTCGCCGCGCACCGTCACGTCGACGGTGTACTCGTCGTTCGCGTAGGTCAGCGTCTGGTCGAGCGTCACCGTGCCGTCGGGCTGCTCCTCCACCACGTCGGCGTCCTGCTTCGGCGTCTCGTCGACGGTCTCGGCGGGCGTCTCGTCGGTCGCCTGATCCGGCGTTTCTGCGTCGCCGGCAACCTCCTCGTCACCGGTCGGCGTCTCGGTCTGGTCCTCCGTCTGCGTCGGCGCAACCACCGCCGGCGGCACCGGGTCCGACGTCGAAGCCGGTTCCGCCGCCGCGGACGGCACATACAGGCAGGCCACCGCCGCCAACGCCGCGACTACTGAGCGTAGCTTCCTCATATTCTCTCCTTAGCGTTCCGACGGCACCGGTTGCGCCGCCGTGATGGTTCCCCTGGTCGTAGTGTCAAGCCCGTATGGCTCCGCGCCCTCCCCGCCGAGTCGGTCCAGACGGGATTCGATGCAGGCGAGACGTTCCTCGATGCGCTGTATGCAGGCCGCCATATCCGTCAGCGTCGGTTCGGCGACGGCCGTCGTGTGACGTGGGCTGATGCGTCCCCGATCCTCCCCGCCGGGAACGGATTTGTTCCAGCGGGCGATCGACCGTTCGATGCGCTTCTGCCCGATCAACTGCGACGGCATGCCCGCCTCATCGAAGATGTGGGTGGCGGACTCGCCGGCACGGTACCGACGGACGCACTCCTGCTTGAAGGCGTCGTTGTAGTAGATACGTCCTTCGGTCACGCGTTCGACCGCAGGCAGCGAGGCCAGGTACGACCTCTCCCTGCGGCTGAACAGTTCAGCGTGACCGGTTTCAGCCATCGCGGCTCCCCTTCATCGAAACTGTGGTTGATGTACATACCGTTTTACATACCCCCCTCGACCACCCTAACACCCCCGACATTATGTCGACACGAGGGTTCCGCGCGGGCCCATCCCCCATTGCTCCATCGCAACAACACCGCTAAATTCCTTGAATACGGCGGTCTCGACACACACGCGGAACCCGCCCACACCCCCGTAACCCCCGTACTATGCCATTCGGCATCCGCTCCCACCACATACCCCGAAGTGGAACGTCATCCTCCGCCCAACACAAAACCGCGCCGCGACCACAGACCCGCCTCAGGCGAATCCGCAGTCACGACGCGGTCACGTCAATGCCGGCCCGGCCGGCCCGATCATACCGATCAGCGAGCGCTCAGCGGCCCCTGCCAGTCCGGATACTCCACGTCACGCGCGGATTCGACTGGCTCCTCCGGCAGATGCTTGGCCGGAATCGTCTTGGGCTTGAACGGGAACTTCTCGGCGCGCATCTTCTCGTACGCGGCGATCTCGTCCTCGTGCTGCAGCGTCAGGTCGATGTCGTCGTAGCCGTTCATCAGACGCCAACGGGTGTAGTCGTTGACCTCGAACGGCAGCGTCACATCACCGCAGGTCACGGTGCGCTCGCCCAGATCCACGTTCATCTCGCGGCCGGGCTCCTCCTCGAGCAGCTTCCACAGCAGCTCCACGGACTCCTGCGGCATGATGGCCGCCAGCACGCCGTTCTTGGCGGTGTTGCCGTAGAAGATGTCCGCGAAGCGCGGGGAGATGACCACGCGGAAACCGTAGTCGTGCAGGGCCCACACCGCGTGCTCGCGGGAGGAGCCGATGCCGAAGTCCGGCCCGGCCACCAGGATGCGGCCCTTGCCCGCATACTCGGGCTTGTTCAGAATGAAGTCCGGATCGCGGCGCCACGCGTAGAACAGGGCGTCGTCGAAGCCGGTCTTGGTCACGCGCTTCAGGAACACGGCGGGGATGATCTGGTCGGTGTCCACGTTCGAACGGCGCAGCGGCACGCCCACGCCGGTAACAACAGTCAGCTTTTCCATCAGTCTTTATCCTTTACAGATCGGCGGGGCAGGAGATGGTGCCGCGGATGGCGGTGGCGGCGGCCACGGCGGGAGACGCCAGATGCGTGCGGCCGCCCTTGCCCTGCCGGCCTTCGAAGTTGCGGTTCGAGGTGGAGATGCAGCGTTCGCCCGGCACCAGCTTGTCCGGGTTCATGCCCAGGCACATCGAGCAGCCGGCGTTGCGCCACTCGGCGCCGAAGTCCTTGAAGATCCGGTCCAGCCCTTCCTTCTCCGCCTGCAGGCGCACGCGGGAGGAGGCCGGTACCACCAGCACACGGTGGATCGACTCGGCCTTGTGATGGCCCTTCATGATCGCGGCGGCCTCGCGCAGGTCCTCGATGCGGCCGTTCGTGCACGATCCGATGAACACCGTGTCCACCGGGATGTCCTTGATCGGCGTGCCTGGTTCCAGCCCCATGTACTTGAGCGCGGAGGCGGCTGCGTTGCGCGCGGTCTCGTCGGCGATCTGTTCCGGAACCGGCACCGTGGCGGTGATCGGCGCGCCCTGGCCCGGGTTCGTGCCCCAGGTCACGAACGGCTGCAGGTCGGCGGCGTTCAGCGTCACCTCCTTGTCGAACACGGCGTCGTCGTCGGTTTTCAGCGTCTTCCAGTATTCGACGGCCTTGTCCCACATCTCACCCTCCGGCGCGTGCGGACGGCCCTTCAGGTACTCGAAGGTCACCTCGTCGGGGGCGATCATGCCGGCGCGGGCGCCCGCCTCGATCGACATGTTGCAGATCGTCATGCGCGCGTCCATCGAGAGTTTGCGGATGGCCTCGCCACGGTATTCGATCACGTGGCCCTGGCCGCCGCCGGTGCCGATCTTGGCGATGATGGCCAGGATGATGTCCTTGGCGGTCACGCCTTCGGGCAGCTCGCCCTCCACGTTCACGGCCATGGTCTTGAACGGCTTGAGGCTCAGGGTCTGCGTGGCCATCACGTGCTCGACCTCGGAGGTGCCGATGCCGAACGCGAGCGCGCCGAACGCGCCGTGCGTGGAGGTGTGCGAGTCGCCGCATACGATGGTCATGCCCGGCTGGGTCAGGCCCAGGATCGGGGCGAAGGCGTGCACGATGCCCTGGTCGGCGTCTCCCAGCGGGTGCAGGCGCACGCCGAATTCCTCGCAGTTGCGTTCCAGCGTGGTCAGCTGCGTGGCGCTCGTCTCGTCCGGGTTCGGACGGTCGATGTCCACGGTGGGCGTGTTGTGGTCCTCGGTGGCGATCAACTGATCGACGTGGCGCGGCTTGCGTCCGGCCAGACGCAGTCCCTCGAACGCCTGCGGGCTGGTGACTTCGTGCATCAGCATCAGGTCGATGTACAGCAGATCGGGCGCGCCATCGTCACCCTTGCGTACCAGATGGTCGGCCCAGACCTTTTCGGCCAACGTACTTCCCATATTCCAAGTCTCCTTTGGTGTCAACCGTTTTGGGTTTCTCACCGTAAAAAAACTTCAGCCATGCGGTATCCACATGGCCTCTCCTGTACGAGTATGGAGCCTGAACGGGGGCGCGAACTTTTGCGTTTCGAAATATGAGATGGCATAATCCAATGTATGACTGCTTCCAACACCACTGACCAGATTGCGGATCAGACCGCCGAGTCCGCGCTCAATGTTGTCCCGGATAACGAGATCCACTCCGGCGTCGGCGTGCTCGATAAAACCGTCAAGATCCTGGATGCGCTGGAATCCGGCCCCGCCACGCTGGCGCAGCTGGTCTCCGCAACCGGTTTGGCGCGGCCGACCGCACACCGTCTGGCGATTGCGTTGGAGCGGCATCGTTTCGTCCTGCGCGACCAGCACGGGCGGTTCACGCTCGGCTCGCGGTTCGCCGAGCTGGCCGCGGCCGCCGGCGAGGATCGCCTGCTCACCGCCGCCGGTCCGATGCTGCAGACCCTGCTGGACCGCACCGGCGAGTCGGCGCAGATCTACCGTCGTCAGGGCGACCAGCGCGTGTGCATCGCCGCCGTGGAACGCGCCTCCGGCCTGAGGGATTCGATTCCGGTGGGCGCCATGCTGTCGATGGAGGCCGGCTCGGCCGCGCAGATCCTGCTGGCCTGGGAGGATTCGGAACGGCTGCACCAGGGCCTGCGCCACGCCAAGTTCACCGCCGCCAAGCTCGCCGCCGTGCGCAAGCGCGGATGGGCCGAATCGATCAACGAACGCGACGAGGGCGTGTGCTCGGTGTCCGCGCCGATCCGCAACGCCTCCGGACAGGTCATCGCCGCCATCTCCATCTCCGGCCCCAACAGCCGTATGGGCGCCGCACCCGGGCGTCGCTACGCACCGCTGGTCATGGCCGCAGGCAAGTATCTGACCGACGCACTGGTCAAGGCCAGCACCAGCCGCTGACCCTTACTGATTCCATGTATTTCGGAAGGCCCTGGTTGACTCCGACCGGGGCCTTCCGGCTACCTTGCCGGTCCCGGCCAATCCCGGCCGGTTTTGGTCACGCTCAGCGCGCCTTACGGCGACGGACGATTCCCGCCAGCCAGGACCATATGCCCGGCTTATGCAGCAGATCCATGCCTTCGGCATCCGGCTTGACGCTGGTCATGCCGTACACATACGCCTTCTTGGAGTTCGGCTTGCCCACCAGGTCGCCGAATTCCAGCAGCTGCGTGCGCGGCTCATGCGGATGCCGGATATCGAACTCGAACAGACGGGCGGCACGTTTCTCCGGCACCGGACCATACGAGCCGAACCCGCAGGTCGGCGTGGCCACCAGCATGATGCCGTTATGCGCGCCGACGAACCCGTTGCGATGATCATGGCCGACCGCCACGGCGAAGTATCCGCGGGTCTCCTTCAGCAGCGCGAACTCGCCGTAATCATGGTCCGGGCAGCTGATGCCCTCGCCCAGGTAGCTGCCGGGCTCGGTTTTCGTCTCATCCAGCACGTAGCTGTGTCCATCAAACGCACGGTAGCCTTGAATCGCGTTCGCCGCGTTCGCGGGAACCTCGCGCAGCAGATCGTAATACTGCGGCATCGCCATATGCTGAAACAGCATCGACTGCTCCCCCAACAGCTCCGGCACCCTGCGCAGGAACGAGAACCCCTTGCCGGACGGCGCACCGTACCCCCCGGAGCGCGCGTAGTCGCCCGAATCCAGCAACACCAGCCCCAACACCGTATGGGTGTGGTCCACATCCGACACCGGCAGGGCGAACGTGCCCGGCTCGCACGGGTACACCAACTGGTCAGGCAGACCGGACCCCGGCATCGTACGCGGATGGTCCGCGCTGGCGGCCGTGGATTCCGGGTTCAGACATCCGGGGAATTCCCGGTAGATCGCATCCAATTCGGCATTGTCCAAGCCGCACTGGAAATCATGGTTGCCGTAGGTCACCGCCCACGGGATGCCGCGCTCCGCGAGCGGCGCCGTAAACTGGCCGATCATGCCGCGCACCTTCTCGCGCGTACGCTCCAGATCGGCGGCACGGCGCTCCGCGGCGCGACGGTCGGCGGACTTGACCGCCGCGAATCCGCCCGACCAGCGGCGCTTACGGAAGGTATCGGCATAGGCCGTGTCATACCCGGCGACCTGGTTGCCGGTGAAGATCACGACATCGGGCCGCGTGGCGTCCAACGAGGCCTCGATCAGGCGGATCGTGTCGGACGAGACCTTCGGACCGTCCTGGATGTCGGCGAACTGCAACACGCGGAATTTACCGGACTCGTGAAACTGCAGCCGGCCCAATCGCGCGGACACGGAGACCGGACGCCCATCGGCGGCATCGGCCGGGCGGATACGCGGGCGCGAGGACTGCGTGGCTTTCTCACCGTGCTGTTGTTCGCTCATGCTTACAGGGTAGACCACTCGCACGGCAATGTGCAGTCCGCCGCGCCTCACGGTGGATAACAAAAAACCCTCGCTACTGCGAGGGTCCTTGGCTGGGGTGCCTGGACTCGAACCAAGAATGGCTGAACCAGAATCAGCTGTGTTGCCAATTACACCACACCCCAATGGGAGGCGACTGCAACTAACAGCTGCGTCGTCTTCGTACCCCCAACCGGATTTGAACCGGTGTTGGCGCCGTGAGAGGGCGTAGTCCTAGACCGCTAGACGATGGGGGCTCTGTTCTGTTTTCTTGCTGCTCGCTGAGCGGCAACAGATGTTTAATATACAGAGGTTTCCGCACCTGCGCAACTTACGGCGTGTCGCCTTATTTTCCAACGATTTGCACCAATCCTTCGAGACAGTGCCCGCAACCTTCTGACAACACGCCGCCGGACGTGATGGTGGGGCGCACCAACCAACCATCCAGTCACCTTTTGCTTGACAATCGACAAGCAAAAGGTGACTACCGGAACGCAGCGTCTCCGCAGGACGTGCCACGAGCAGACACCGCAGCGGAACCACGGATACAGAAAAACCCGCCGCAGCCGGACTATGCCGGAGCGGCGGGCGCGCGTCAATCACAGGTGGGCGCGCAGGCCCTCCAGACGGGCGATGGACACGGCCTTGCCGACGATCTCCATCGACTCGAACAGCGGCGGGGACACGCGACGGCCGGACATCGCCACGCGCACCGGGCCGTACGCCAGACGCGGCTTGTAGCCGCCCTCCTCCACCAGCGCCTTGTCGAGCAGCTCATGCAGCGGCTCGGCCTTCCAATCGGCCTCATCCACGCCGCGCAGCGCCTCGATCGCCTTGTCGAGCACGTCGCCGGCGGAATCCTTCAGCTGCTTGCGGGCGTCCGCATCCGGCTCGATGTACCCCTCGGTCGACAGCAGCGAACCGGCCATGCCGGACACCTCACCCAGCAGGCGCACGCGCGGCTGGACCAGCGGGGCGGCGGCGGTCAGCACCTCGCGCTCACGGTCGGTCAGCGCATCCCATGCATCGGCCGAAACCACGCCGTCGCGGTGCAGGTACGGCACGGAGCGGCGCAGGAAATCATCGGCGTCGAGCATGCGGATGTGCTCCGCGTTGATCGAGATCGCCTTATCCAGGTCGAAGTGGGCGGGATTGGCCTTCACGTCGCGCACGTCGAACTTCTCGATCATCTCCTGCATCGAGAACACGTCGCGGTCCGGAGCGATGGACCAGCCCAGAAGCGCCAGATAGTTGAGCAGACCCTCGGGGATGAAGCCGTTCTCGCGGTGCAGGAACAGGTTCGACTCCGGGTCGCGCTTGGAGAGCTTCTTCTTGCCCTCGCCCATCACGTACGGCATGTGGCCGAACACCGGCATCTCCTTGGCCACACCCAGCTCCATCAGGTACCGGTAGAGCACGATCTGGCGCGGGGTGGAGCTCAGCAGGTCCTCACCGCGCAGCACCACGTTCACGTCCATCATCGCGTCATCGACCGGGTTGGTCAGCGTGTACAGCGGGTCGCCGTTCGGGCGGACGATCACGTAATCCGGCACCGAACCGGCCTTGAACTCGATGCGGCCGCGGATCAGGTCGTCGAACACGATGTCCTCATCGGGCATGCGGATGCGCAGCGCGGGCTGGCGGCCCTCCGCGCGGAACGCGGCCTTCTGCTCCTCGCTCAGGTCGCGATCGAAGCCGTCATAGCCGAACTCGGCCGGACGGCCGGCGGCGATATTGCGCTCCTTAATCTCGTCCGGCGTCGAGTACGACTCGTAGGCGTACCCGGCCTCGAGCAGGCGTGCGGCCACGTCCTTGTAGATGGCGGAACGCTCGGACTGGCGGTACGGGCCGTGCGGGCCGCCGACCTCCACGCCCTCGTCCCAGTCCAGGCCGAGCCAGCGCAGCGCGTCGAGGATCTGGTTGTAGCTCTCCTCGGAGTCGCGGGCGGCATCGGTGTCCTCGATGCGGAACACGAAGGTGCCGCCGGTGTGGCGGGCCTCCGCCCAGTTGAACAGGGCGGTGCGGACCATGCCCACATGCGGGGTGCCGGTCGGAGAGGGGCAGAACCGCACACGGACGTTCTCGGGCAGTTCGGGCTTGTCGTCGCGCTTGTCGACGGTCGGTTCAGTGGTTGCAGCTTCAGTCATAGCCCCTATTGTGCCGCGCGTGCGGGACGCGGGGCGTCCGCCGCCTTCATGTGTTGCGGCCGTGGCCGGCAAGGGGGTTCACTCCATTAGTCAACAGTTGAAAAAGTGGCGAAAACCGAGCCGGCTCCGCACACCAATCAACAGTTGAGAACATGGCCCAGTAGAAAAGATGGCGGAAAAGGCCCATCCCGCGCACAGTATCCAACAGTTGAAACTCGACACTGTAGAAAACCTGGCGGAAAACGGGCCGGCCCCGCACACCAGTCAACAGTTGAGAAGGTGGCTCCGCCGGACAGGCCGGAAATCCTTAGGGCGGATATACTGGGAGGGTTCGCGCGGTTGGTGGCAGCAACCGTGCCACACATCGACAATTCACGCACCTTTGGTGGTGATCTGCGTCCGACGCCCGGCCTGTGCCGCGTCCGACGGCAGGAACCATGGCAGGTGCCGGTTCGATGCGACGCGCGGGCTCCTCACCTTCCCGCCTCCATCGCCTCGGGCCGTAGGTATCGCGTAACCGCGCGGAAGGCAAGGTGATGACATGAGGTTGAGGACGACAACAACACGGGACACCATGCGAACGGAAGCCTTAAGGCAACCGTCCGCTACACGCCAGCCGGCAACCACAGCCCAGTCCGCTACACGCCAGCCGGCAACCACAGCCCAGTCCGATACACGCCAGCCGGCAACCACAAGACGATCGTCATTCACACAAGCGACGCTGCGTGCCGTGCGTCGTCATTTCTTGGGTTCCTGGGTGAAGCGATTGTCCGCCACACATGCGCTGCGGCGCGCTGCGGCGCTGCTTTCGGGGCTCGCGCTGGTCATGGGGGCGGGGGCCTGTTCGGCTGGAACCACGGCGACCAATGGGGGTTCGGACGCCTACGCGGAGATCTCGTTCATGCTGGATTGGACGCCGAACACCAACCATATCGGCCTGTATGTGGCGCAGGAGCTCGGCTATTTCAAGGATGCGGGCGTGGACGTGACCATCCTGCCGACAGCGCAGGCCGGGGCGGAAACCTCGGTGGAGAACGGCGTGGCGAACGTGGGGTTTACCACGTTGAGCAACGTGGCCGCATTCAACGCGCAGGGTGCGGACCTGAAGATGGTGTTCGACCTGACGCAGCAGCCGGTGGCTCGCTGGTGCTCGCTCGCCTCGCGCGCCGACATCTCCACGCCGAAGGATTTCGATGGCAAGACCTTCGTGAGCTTCGGCTCGGCCGAGCAGACCGCCGTGCTGCGGCAGATGATCCGCACCGCCGGCGGTTCGGGCGAGTTCGAGACCGCCACGGCCGGCACGAACACGTTCCAGGCGCTGACCAACGGCCAGGGCGATTTCGGCGGGTTCTACGTGACGTGGGAGAACGTGGAAAGCGAGCTGAACGGACCTGCGCTGCAGTGCTTCGTGGCGTCCGATTGGGGCGTGCCGGGCAATCCGGACCAGCTCGGGTTCGCCGTGAACGATTCCTGGCTTCAGGATGCCGGCCACGCCGACGCGCTGGAACGGTTCCTCGGCGCGGCACGTCGTGGTTACGACTACGCCTTGACGCACCCGGATGAGGCGTCGGACATCCTGGTCGAGCAGGCCGGCGAGGCGCAGCTCGATCCGGAACTCGTCCGCGCTTCGATGCGGGAGATCGTGGACGGCGGCTATTGGACCGTCGATGACCCGGACTCCGTGCCGGGCACCGTGGATCTCGACGCCGCGCAGGACTACATCGACTTCCTCTACGAGAACGGCACCTACACGGATGCCGACGGCTCGCCGCTGCCGGCCGCCCCTCAGGCCGCCGACCTGGCCACCAACGAGTATCTGGGCTGATTGCCCTGCACTCACGGCCGGCCGCGAGGCCCTTTTGACGCATAAACAGCAAGCCCGTGCAACAAAAGGGCCTCAAAGCCTCCCCCAAAAAGGCTCATTTGATGCAGGATCACCACACAGCTGCAACACAAGGGCTCCAAACACCTCGGCAAACAACACATTTGCGGCAGCGGTACCGTGAACCTGCAACACAAGGCACATAATCAGGAGACACAACATGCATGAGCATCGCACCGAACCATGGTGGGCCAAGACACTGCCCCCCGTGCTGACCGTCGGCGGGTTGCTGGCGGTATGGGAGCTGTGCGTGCGCGTCGGCGGCGTCTCCGAGCGCACGCTGGCCGCCCCCAGCCAGATCGCCGCCTCGATGGTCCGCACCTGGCCCGACCTGATGGATGCCGCCGCAGTGACCACGCTGGAGGCGGTCGTCGGATTCCTGATCGCCGTGGCGGCGGGCGTGCTGATCGGCATCGGGCTGTATCTGTCGAAGATGTTGAACCGCGCGGTCAGCCCATTGCTGGTGGCTGCACAGACCATTCCGCTGATCACAATCGCCCCGTTGTTCGTCATCTGGTTCGGGTTCGAACCGTTCGGCAAGATCGTGCTCGTGGCCGTGCTGGGCGTGTTCCCGATCGCCGTGCAGACCACGCGCGGGCTCGACGCCGTGCCGCGGTTCTACGAGGATGTGGCACTGACCTGCGGCGCCACCCGCGCCTGGACGCTCTGGCATGTCAAGCTGCGCGTGGCCGCACGCCAGATCTTCGGCGGCATCCGCATCTCCGCCGCCTATGTGTTCGGCACGGCCGTGACCGCCGAATACCTCGGCGCCGTCAACGGTCTGGGCATCTGGCTGCAGGCCGCGTTCAACTCGTTTCGCACGCCGCTGATCTTCTCCGCCGCCGTGGTGGTGGTGGCTGAGACCGCGATTCTGCTGGGGCTGGTGGCCCTGACCGAACGACTGCTGCTGGGCGTGGATGATACGACGAGCCTCGTCGACGAAGGACACTGACCCGTCTCCACTCAGTAGGGGGATTATCCATTCAGTTGGAAACTTTTCCGGGCGGCCCCGCCCGAGGGAGTCCGAAAAGCCGGCATTTCGACGCAGGAATCCCCCACTGGTTCCCAACTGAGCGGATAATCCCCCTACTGAGTGAGCGGAACGCCCCCGAACACCCCGAAATCTGAGAGAATGGTGGTGGAAAGCGTCTGCCAATGAAAGGGGAACCATGACCGATCCCAACCAGTTCGGAGCCACGCCCGAAAACAATCAGCAAAACCCGCAACCGGAACAGCCCACCCAGCCTATACCGTCACCCACCACGGAATTCCCGAACTCTTACACCGCCAGTGCGGATACGCCGACCACACCGATTCACGCGCAGCCGGATGCAACACAGACCCCGGCTTATACGCCAGCGCCGGAATACGGGGCCTATGCCACACCGACCTCGTCTGCGCAGCAGTCCGCGCCGACTCCCGAATACGGGCAGTACGCCCAGCAGACTCCCCAGCAGGCCACCCCGCAGTACGGCCAGTATGCCGGCACGACCAATGCGGCGACCGGCCAACAGCCCGCCCACCCCTATGACGGCGGCCAGGCCGGCGCCCCATACGTCCAGCAGCAAGGCGCGCCTTACGCCGGACAGCCACCGACCGGCAACCCCTACGCCCAGCCGCAGGGAGCTCCGTACGCCAACCCGTATCAGGGCCAGTACGCCAACCCGTACGGTCAGGCGCCGCAGTACGGCGCCCCGCTGCCCCAAGGCGTTCCCGGATACATGCCGGGCGACGCCTCGATCGGCATGGTGCCGCTCGACCAGCCCGATTACCGCTGCACATTCGGCAATGCGGTCAAGCGCTTCTTCAAGAAGTACACCGTGTTCTCCGGCCGCGCCTCGCACCGCGAGTTCTGGTGGGTCATCCTGTTCTTCGTCCTGTGCAATATCGCCATCGGCTTCGTCGGCGGCATGTTCATGCTTGTTTCCGCGGCCATCCCCACCGTGCTGAGCGTGCTGTGGACGCTGGCGACCATCGTGCCGTATCTGGCCGTGGCCGTACGCCGTCTGCACGACTCGAACAAGTCCGGCTGGTGGGTGCTGTTGCCCGGCATCCCCTACGTGATTTCCGAGATCATCAACTACACGGTCCTTGTCCCCGCCACCGACCAGCTCACCAACACGATGA
Source organism: Bifidobacterium pullorum DSM 20433 (assembly GCF_000771405.1). Lineage (GTDB taxonomy): Bacteria > Actinomycetota > Actinomycetes > Actinomycetales > Bifidobacteriaceae > Bifidobacterium > Bifidobacterium pullorum. The sequence goes on from NZ_JDUI01000003.1 coordinate 113,836, forward strand.
TGGATGTGGCCTCCGGACTCGACGAGGATGTGGCCACCCAGATGTTCGTCAACCAGTTGGGAGCGATGGCCGGCCCGTCCGTGTTCGGTTCGCTTTGCGGCCTGATTTTCCTGGTCTCCGGCCTGGTGCTCATGTGCGCCGCCCCGAAGCCGGAAGGTGCACGCTTCGATGCCCCGCACGCCGATTCCGCGAATCCGCAGATGCAAGGCCCCGGCTACAACGCCGGCGCCCAGTCGGGAAGCAACCCGTACGCCACAGGCGGCAACCCCTTCGCGCCGCAGAACCAATAGCCGGCAACCAACGACTAGCGGAGGCCACTCATGCGCGACCAGTATCAGGTGCCGTTCGACGATCCGTCCGACAACGATCGACCCTCGTGTGAATCCCGACACGACGCCGACGCCGGTTCGTATGGGGCCGAGACGCCGGACCGGGGCAATACCGCCATTGCCCCGGTCTCCGGACGGCCGGCCGCTGCCACATATCCCCTCGACCTCCCGTATCCCGGCTGTCCGCCGATCCAGGCCGTCGAGCGGTTCTTCCGCAACTACGCCACGTTCTCCGGGCGTGCCTCACGCAGCGAGTTCTGGTGGCCCACGCTGATGATGGGCATCGCCGAAACCGTTTTGGGAGCGCTCACCGCGGCGTCCGATATCGGCATAGTCGGCACCGTGCAGGGCATTCTGTCCTTCGCGCTGCTGGTTCCCTCGCTGGCGGTCAGCGTGCGCCGATTGCATGACATCAATCTCAATGGGACATGGCTGATCCCGTTTGCGGGATTGACCGTGCTGGGTTCGGCCCTATCCGTCATGGGTGCGATGGCGGCGGTATTCGTGCTGTTCCTTGTGCCGGACATTGTGGAGCAAGGGGTCAATCTCATCCTGCTGGGGTCGATCATCGCCACCGTCGCCGGCGTCGCCTACGCCGTCTGCATGGCCTGGCCCAGCAACCCAGCCGGTGCCCGCTTCGACAAACGCCGCTGACGCGGCAGGCCCATCGCCTACAGTTCGACCGTCTCCTTGGTCGGGTCATCCTTGACGTGCGCGAACTTGGCGGCAAGCGCCTCCTTGCTTTTGCGCTCGTCCTCCTCCTTGGCGCGCTTCTTGGCCTCCTCCGGATCCCAGAGCACGTCTTCGCGATGCTTCGTCCACTCGGCGGCCGCCAACGGCGCGACCGTCTCGGCCAGCACCATCGCCGCTGCCTCGGCGTCCTCCGCCTCCGACACCGCATCCAGCAATCCGCGGAACTCGTCCGTATCCATGCACACGCGTGGGATCGCCAGGCGCTCCCCCAGTTCGTTGGCGTACAGAATCACCGGTAGGGCGTGCGCCGCCTCGGCGGCACCCTCCCCCGCCAACGCGCGGAACAGCGCGTCGCAGGCCACGATGACGATCGCGAACCGGTGCGCGATCTCATCCTCCTCGCCGCTCGGCGGCACATGCCCCTCGTCGGTGGCCTTCGGGGCGATCAGCGCCTCCACGGCCTCCAGCACGGCGTTCACGCCGCCGTCGCCGGCCAGACCGATGTCCCCCAGGATTCCGGCCGCCTGGGCGACCAGCGTCACGTCGCCGGTTTCGCTGTAGTCGGCCATCGTGTCGTACGCGTCGTTCGCGGCGAGCAGCGCGTCCACGATCGTTTGCGGGCGCCCGGGAATCCAGTCGGCCCCCTCGTACACGTATTCGGCGTCGGGCATGGTCACATCCGCGCCGGTCTTCATCGCGGCCATCGTGCGCGTGATGCGCACCTGCAGGTTCTCGGCGTACTTGGCGTCGTTGTCCATCTGCGTGGCATCGGTCAGCGGCCACAATGCGATCAGTCCGGTCGCGGCCCGCGCCGCCTCGTGCACGGCGGGCATCGCCGCAACCCGATCGATCACTGCCGCATCCAGATGGAATTCCGCTGCCATATTCGCTCCTTCGCCGTCGGGCGACGCTCGCCCATCGTGTCATGTCTCACTGTAATCGGTTACGCGCGTCGGCACATCCCGCGCGGGTTCCGGTCTTCCTCCATTGTGCCGTCACCGCACGTCGGCCGCAGGGTCGACATAGGTGATGCTCATCACATCGCCGCTGTCCGAGTCGTAGGTGATCGACGTGACCGAGGCGAGCGCCGTGTGCCGCAGCAGCATGTTGTGTTCGGGGTGCCCGGTTTCCAGCAGGTGGCGGTAGGACCAGATCGGGGATTCGTGGGTGACGACGATGATTTGCCGGCCGGCGTACTCCTTGACCTTCTCCTGGGCGAATGCGCCGACGCGTGCGGCGATCTGCCGGTAGCTCTCGCCCCAGCTGGGTTTCCACAGGTTGGTGACGAGTTTCCAGTTGCCGTTGCGCCACAGCGCGCCTTCGCCGTGGCCGATCCGTTTGCCGCGGAAGTTGTTGCCGGCTTCGATGATGCGGGGGTCGGTATTGAGTTCGAGCGGCGATTCGCCACGGGTGGCGCGGGTTTCGTTGAGGGCCGAGAGGATGGCCTGCGCGGTTTCGCGGGTGCGGTCCAGGGGCGACGAGTAGACGGCGGCGGCCGTGTTCATCTGGGGGCTGGCGGCGATGTACCGGCCGGTCGCCTCGGCCATGCGGCGGCCGCGCTCGGACAGGTGGAAGCCGGGGAGCCGCTCGTAGAGCACATGGCCGGGGTTGTGGACCTCGCCGTGGCGGACGAAATGGATGGTGGTCGCCTGCATCTGAAACTCCTTCGGGACGATGTGGCCGAACGTTCGGAAAACTTCCGGCTTCACCGTCAAATCTACAGCGTGTCGGTTGTAGGACAACGTTAGACTGACGGTGTTTCATTCCGGGCGCACATCAGTCATTCGAAGAGAGACGATTATGGCCAATCCTGTCATCGCCGGCATCAAGGATGTCGGCAGTCGCGTGTTCGGCGGGTACGCCGAGCTTCTGCGCATACCCCACACCGCACGGTACGCCATCGGCGCGGTCATCGCCTGCATGCCGTTCCCGATGGTCGGCATGACGATCACGATCTCCGTGCAGCATTACTACGGCAACTATTCGCTGGCGGGCGCGCTGACCGCCGTGCAGGCCATCTCGCTGGCCATCGCCAGCCCGATGCTCGGCAAACTCGTCGATAAGTTCGGCCAGCGTCAGGTCTCGATTCCGACGATCTGCGTGTGGATGGTGGCCGCGTTCTCGCTGGTGACGGCGATCACCTCGCACGCCCCGGAATGGGTGCTGTTCTGCATCGTGCCGTTCATGGCCGCGATTCCGCCGTGGGGCGCGATGAACCGCAGCCGCTGGACGCACCTGCTCAAGGGGCAGCCCGAGAAGACCAACCGTGCGTTGAGCCTGTGCGGCGTGTTCGACGAATGCATGTGGGTCATCGGCAACCCGCTGGCCTCCACGCTCGCCGTGATCTCCGGCGTGCTCTCGTTCACGTTCACCGGCGTGTGCGTGCTCGTCGGCGCGCTCATGTTCCTGACCGAACTGACCACCGAGCCGAAGTCGCAGACGCAGCTGGCGCGCGAGGCCGGCATGACCCGCGCCGAATACCGCGCGCACGTGGCGGCGCAGGCCGCGGCGCTACGCGGCAAGGACGAGGATGAGAGCAAGGGCAAGGCGTCGATCATCAGCGCCGGCCTGATCGCCGTGTGCGTCACCTGGTTCTCCATCGGCGCGTTCCAGTCGGCCACATCCATCTCGATCATCGCGTTCGCCACCGAACAGAACATGAAGCAGTACACCGGATTCGTGTTCGCCTGCTTCTCGTTCAGCTCGCTGATCGGCGCGCTCGTCTACGGGGCGAAGAACTGGCGGATCCCGCTGTGGAAGCGCTTCTACTTCTGCCTGGCCGTGGTGAACATCGGCATCGGATCGTTCCTGTTCGCCAAGCACCTGTGGGTGATCATGCTCATCTACCTGCTGATCGGCGTATGCCAGGCCCCGACGTGGGTGAACGGCAACCAGCTCATGCTGCATCTGGTGCCGCCGACCCGGTTCACCGAGGGCATGGCCTGGATGGGCGCGATGAATTCGATCGGTTCCTCGGCCGGCTCCGCCATCGCCGGGCAGTTCATCGACCGGTTCGGCGCGCATGGCGGGTTCATGGTGGTGACCGTGCTGGCGCTGGCGTCGCTGGCCATTGCGTTCGTGGGCTTCAAGCAGATCAAGGAAAGCACCGAGACCCCGGATCTGACCGAACTGGCGGTCTGAGCGCCGTTACGGCTGTGGCGGCCGGCCAACGGCCGACCGCCACCCGGATGGTCCCCCACATACGCCGGAGTGCGTGTTGTCATACGGCTGCGACAACACGCACTCCAAGACACTCACTGATGCGCGTGTTGTCGCATGGACATGACAACGCGCACTCCAAGCCGCCGCCAAAAGGGCGTGTTGTCGCCCGCATGCGACAACACGCCGCATGGATTCCCGACGCGGGCGGAACAGGCTAAGGGACCGGGGTTACTTCGGCCAGCCCTTGGGGGTGTGTTCGAGCGACCACACGCCCAGCTTGTGGGAGAAGCTGTTCTGCCACTTCTCCTCCAGCTGTTCGGCCGGCAGGCGGTTGTCCGCGCGCTTCAACCGGTTCATGGCGTTGGTGTGCGTATCATCCAGCAGCCACTTGCGGATTACGAAGTTCCAGATAGCCACCACCACCGTGGCCACGATCTTGCCGACGTTGGTGCGCAGCAGGTACTCGGCGTGCTGGCTGATGAACGCATCGCGGTTCATGCCGTAGGTGGACAGCCAGATGATGGCCGCGTTGATGAACAGGCCGATGAGGGACGCGCCGACGAAGATGAGGATCTCCATCCAGCGGGCCATATCCTCACGGTGCTTGAACACGAACTTCATGCTGGCCAGATAGTTGAAGACCAGCGAAACCAGGAACGAGATGGTGCCGGCGATCACGTTGTGCATATGGAAGACGCCGACCAGCAGATTCAGGACGCCGAAGTCGATGACGGCGGCGATCACGCCCACCACACCGAACTTCATCAACTGTTCAATAAGCTTTCTCACATCCGCCCATTTAACTAGGCGGCAGTGACCGGGTGGCGCCCGCACGCCTTTTGTCCGATTCGGGGGATTCTTACGTTTTGGGTTCTATGGGAACGCTACCATCGAAAGAATCCCCCGATTCGGACAAAACGACAAGTCAACGCGTATGCAGCATACGGGACTACACTGGCGGGTAAGCATCATTGCAGCTGATAGAAGGAGGCTCCCATGCCCGTCATCCATACCCATGTGTCCGTTCCCACCACGCCCGAGCAGCGCGAGGCGCTGAAGACCGCCTACGGCAAGGCCATCACGGCGGTGCCGGGCAAGTCCGAGGGCTGGCTCATGTGCCCGTTCGAGGACAACATGCCCATCTACTTCGGCGGCGACGACTCCCGGCCCGCCGCCTATGTGGAGGTCAACGTCTTCGGCTCCTCCGTCCCCGGCTCCGCCTGGGAGAAGCTGACCCAGCAGATCATGGCCGCGCTGGAGCAGGAGCTCGGCATCCCGCAGGACCGCACCTACATCCGCTATACGGCCACCACCGACTGGGGCTGGAACGGCGGCAACTTCTAAGCCCGCCAGAGTCCGTAAGCGAAACGGCCTCCCGCCCCGTCAGGGGAGGGAGGCCGCACTATTAGGGGGGAAGATCAGACGATCTTCGGCATCGGGGTGGTCAGTGACGTGGTCAGGTTCACGTGCACCACGCCGGCACCCGCATGCACCTCGACCTTCTTGAGCGTCACCGTGCGCTCCTCCTCCGGCTTGGAATCGTCATCGGTCATCGTGGCCGGCGACTTGACCGCCACCACGGCCAGATCATCCAGATTGATGCCCGCCTGCTTGCACAGCTCGCGCGCGGAGACCAACGACTCGGCGAAGCCGTCCTTGAGCAGGATGCGCTCTTCGGGCACGCCGTAGGCGCTCTTGGCGATCCACTTGACGTTCTCCACCAGCTCCATGCCCTTACGGCTGTGGAACTGCGCGGCATTCGGCGCATTCGTCAGCGCGTCGATGAAGCCGTCGAGCTGCGGGGCCAGGGCCTCGCCGCCGTCACGGAACAGATTGCCCAGAATCGGCTCGCGGAACTCCTGCTCCGCCGCGGTCGCCTTCAGCGCCTCGATCTGGTCGTCCTCGCCCTCCCACAGGTTGATCAGCGGGAAAGTCGGGATGTCATAGCTCTCCAGACGCTGCACATGGAACGGATAGCGCCACGACAGCGCCGGATCGTCGCGCCAGGTGGAGGCGCGGGTCACGACCACGGCGGCGGACGGCCACTGCGCGCCATACTCGCGGCAGGCGATGTCGAGCCACTTCTGCGCGCCCGCGTCGGCGCCGTAGCCGGCCTCCACGATCACCACGTCGTGCAGCGCGCACGCCATCTCCACCGAAACCAGCGTCGGGATGCCGAGCGACACGTTGGCGAACGGACCGCCGTGCACATACACCGGCGAGCCGTTGAGGGTCTCGGTCAGCGCCGGCTTGACGGCGTCGGCCAGCATGCCGGTGATGCGCCACAGGTCGATGAACTCGCCGAACGTGACCGGCTTGCCGTCCTTGGTGCCGGCGATCATCGCGGACACGCGTTCGCCGATCTCATCCATCGAACGGGAGAGCACCACGATCTGCATCATCTCGCAGGTCGGGGTCAGCACCACGCGCTCGGCGACGTTGTTCTTGCCGCTGTCCACGGTGATCTGACGCAGCGAGCGCGACGGCACCTCGGAGACGCGCGGCACGAGGATCGTGTCCAGACGCCCCTCGTCCACGGCCTTCTCCGCGAAGGAGACCAGCAGGTTCTGGGCGGCGGCGATGGCGGCCATCTCGCCGGTCAGACCCCAGTCGATCAGCTCGGGGTGGGTCAGCGACGCCTTGCCGCCGCCGGACGCGCCACCCTTGGAACCGGCGGCGGTGATGCCCATGCTCGGCTGGCGCAGCACGGCGGCCGCGTCGATGCCGCGCGCGTTCAGCGCGTCGATCAGGGCGATGGTGGTGGTGGTCTTGCCTTCGCCGCGTGAAGCCTTGAGCGGGGTGTCCGCGGTGACCAGCACGACCTTGCCGTACTTGCGCGGCGCATCCGGATTGGACTTGAGGTAATCCAGATAGCCGAACGCGTCGATCTTCTTGACCAGGCCGTATTGGCTGGTGAACTCTTCGATACCGGTCATTGCCGTCCTTTCACGCGGGATCATACGGTATGGCACCAGACTACCGCCGGGAGGGAACACCAGCGCATAACGTGTGACCCTGACACATTGGGTTTCCAAAAACGTTGGAAACACCGATGCATCAAGGTCACAAAAGTGTCAGAGTCCGTGAATGGGGCCGTAAGCTCCGGGACGACGTCAGAAGTCGGACATGTGGAAACCGTTCTTCATCTTCATGCTCGTGGTGTAGAGCACGGAGTCGAGCAGCTTGTCCGTTTCCTCCTTGAGGAAGTCGGCCAGCTTCTGGTTGGCGTCAGTCAGCGCGGCGCGGACCTCGTCGTTACGCACGGCGGCGATGATATCGTCCGGCTCCATCGGCTGCACATCGTCCAGATCGTCGTCATCTGCCTCGGCCTCGAACGGCTCGAACGCGAGCAGATCCGCGATCGCGGCGTCGGTCTGCGCCACATGGCGGTGTCCCCAGCCGCCGGTCTTCTCCTGGTAGCGTTCCACGGCGTTGGCGGTGTCGGCGAACGCGGTGTCACACAGTGCGGCGATGACGCGGTTCTCCCAATAGAAGTTCTCGGTGGTCACGCGGGTGGTGGTGTCCTCCAGATACTTCGGGGTCGAATCGATGTTCGCGTAGAACGGCACGAGCGTGTTGAACGGGTTGGAACCGTAGGCGATCCACTGCAGGGCGCGGCTGGCCTGCGGACGATACGGGCGGATCTGCATGACCGCGAGCTGGCTCTGACGGTTGATGCCGATCGGGCGGAACATGTGACGGGTGTGCTCGTCGCCCATCTTGCCGTACGGATCGTACGGGGTGCCCTGATAGTGGGAGCTGAGCACGTACTTGACGTCCTCGATCGTGATCTTGCGTTCCGGCTGGCGGGCCCACGGGATGTCGTCGCTCATCGGCTTGTGATCGGCGTCCGGACCATCCCACACCTCGTCATACGGGTTGAGGAAGCGCTGCATGATCCAGGCGCGCGGCGTGTTGTACACGTGGTCGGAGTCGGAGTGCGAGCCGAACGCGTCACGCGGGTTGAACGGGCTGGTCGCCTCCACGGACAGGTCCAGATGGTTCTCGGCGATCCACTCGGCCATGTCGGCGGAGCACATGTGGTCCTCCTGCTCGCCCAGGGCGTCCTCCAGGTCGAACTCGTCGATGCCCAGCTGGTTCGGCATCGTGACGTACGCCTCGTCGGGCACGCGCTTGGCGATCCAATGATGGCCGCCGACGGTCTCCAGCCACCAGATCTCATCCACATCGGAGAATGCGACGCCGTTCATCTCATAGGTGCCGAACTCCTCCAGCAGCGCGCCCAGACGCAGCACGCCCTCGCGCGCGGTCTTGACGTACGGCAGGACCAGGGTCAGGAAATCCTCCTCGCCGATGCCGCCGGGGACCTCGGGCACATAGCCGTCCTCCCCCTCCTTGCCCTTGGCCGGCTGCAGCTCCACGAACGGATCGGCGCCGATCACACGCTCGTTGGTGGTCAGGGTCTCGGTGGCGCTCATCGCCACATTGGCCTCGTTGACACCGGCCTCGCCCCAGATGCCCTCCTTCAAGTCCGCATTCGGCACGGCGGTGTACCGCATCGGATCGTCCGGCAGGTCGATCTCCACGTGGCTCAGCACGCTGCGGTACCGCCGCGGCTGTTCCTCGGGCTTGACGACGATGAAACGCTTCGGGCAGAACTCGCCGTTCGCCGAATCCTCGTTGCGGGCGATGATCGTGGAGCCGTCATAGCTGGCGTCCTTGCCGACCAGAATCGTGGTGCAGGCCATTTGCTGGTACTTCCTTTCACGCGTCTGCTGGATCCCCTGTGGGGAAAACGATGAACCCCCACGATTCTAGACCAATGGTCCAGCGGACACGAGCGGCGGCCGGTGACGGCACGGGCACGACGCCACATGGACGTCATGCGGGCGTCATGCGGGCGTCGTGCGGACGCCATACGGACGCCATATGACACCATACGGGCGTCATGCGGACGTTACACGAACGCCATACGGCTGCCATATGGACGCCATGCGGACCGAGGCGAGATTCCACCCGCGACTGCCACAGCCGGCGTCCCGCCGCCCGCGGCAGCCATGCGTTCAGGCCTTGCCGATCAGGAAGATGCCGGCCTGCTCAGGGGTTTCGCCGCAGTCGCGGATGGCATGCTGCAGCTCGTTGAGCCAGAAGCCCTGGTTCAGCCCCGGCAACGGCTTGGCCGTGCCCCACACATGCAGGTAGTACTCGTGGTCCTGGTCCGGCGGGTTCGGCCCGTTGTACCGCATCGTGACGGCCGGATCCTTATCGCCCACGAACCGCGAGGCCGCCGAGGTGCGGCCCTGCACGGCCTCGGGGATCATTGCGGGCATCTGGCGGGAGAAGTCCGGCGGAATCTGCAGCGCGCGAGAATCGTTGAAATCGAACATCAGCGCATCCACGGGCAGGTTGGCCACCGACCAGTGAATCCATTCGAATCCGCATACGGGGATCGAATCGGGGTCCACGAACTCCCAGTGCAGATACTTGATGCGGGATTTGTCGAAATCCTCGATGTAGAACGGGAACGACACGACAGGCGTGCCGTCGATCTTGTATTCGGGGTCCGCCGCCTTGGCGAACACGTCCGGGATGATGGTGAAATCAGCTGTGACTCTCATGCCCCAAGTATAGGTTCGTACTACTTCGGGTTTCAACACACGACGCCCGGAAAATGGCCGTTCGCCATCTGAATCCCGAAGTAGTGCGAACCGCCTTACGGCATCAACGCGCAGAACAGGGCCTCGAACACCAGCGTGGGGTTGCCGTTGCCGTTGAGCCTGCGCCGCGCCGTGGCGATGTCCTCCAGCCGCCGCACCGCATCCGCCCGGCTCAGTTTCACCGACAGTTCGGTGATGGCGGTCCGGTTCTCCAGGTTGATCAGCCCGACCGCTTCCTCGGCGTTGTTCTGCAGCACGGCCACATCACGGTAGATGCTGGCCACCGAGTTGAGCGCACGGTCCAACACGTCACGGCTGCGGCGGGTCGCCCGCCGTTTGAGCTCGTCCTTCTTGGCGATGGCGTTGTATGCGCCACGCAGCGCGGGTGGGATGCGGTCCTTCTCCCCCAGGCCGTTGACGCGCCGGAAATCGGCCTCCGCCGCCGCGGCCTGCCTGTTCACATCATCCTGCGCCTGCCCCTGCGCATTGTCGATGAGCCGGCCGGCCAGCAGCACGGCCTCCGAGGCTCGCCTGAGGTTCAGCACGCCCACGACCAATTCGTCGCGGTCGGCCATGACCCGTTCCTGCGTGGCATAGAGACGCGCCACCCCGATATGCCCCTCGGACAGACGTGCCGCCCTTGCCGCCAGATGGGCGTCGACGCCGTCGTTGTGCTGCAGGAAATCGGCCACCGCCTGCGTGGACGGCACCGCCAGGTTGACGATGCGGGTGCGGGAGCGGATCGTCGGCAGCACATCCTGCGCGCTGGGCGCGCACAGCAGCCAGATCGTATGCTCGCTCGGCTCCTCGATTTCCTTGAGCAGCACGTTCGTGGTGCGTTCGAGCATGCGGTCCACATCCTCGATGATGATGATCCGCCATGGCGCCGTGCTGGGCATCTGTTCGGACTTGGCGATCAGCCCACGCACTTCATCGATGCCGATGGTGACCTTGTTGGTGGCCAGCACGGTGACATCCGGATGGGTGCCGGCCATCACCTGCTCCGTAACACGCGTGGAGACCTCGCCCAGACCGTGATCGGGGCTTTCCAGCGCCGCGGCGAACGCCCGCGCCATGTTGGACCGGCCGGATCCGGGAGGACCGCAGATCAGCCAGGACTGCGCGATGGATTTCGGATCGCCGGCGGCGATGGCGCTCAGCTGACCGACCACCTGGCGCTGACCGACGATGGCGTCCCAGACACTCATCGCGCACCTCCGGCGTGCGGAACCGGAGCGGCGAACGAGCCACTGCCCGGCATGACGCTGCGCCCCTCGTCAACCGAGGCGGTCCGGGAGGCCAGCAGGGCGTCGAAGTCGGCGCGGATGACGTCCCACACCTCGTCGACGGTCCGTGCCGCATCGACGACGCGGAACCGATCGGGTTCGGACTGCGCCAGCTCCAGGAACGCATTCCGCGTGCGCTGCTGGAAGTCGCCGCCAGCGGATTCCATGCGGTCGGCGCTATGGGTCAGCCGTTCGTGCGACCGTGACGGGTCCATGTCCAGCAGGTATGTGCGATCAGGCAACAGGCCGTTTGTGGCCCACAGACTGAGATCCCGGATCTCGGCAGGCGTCAGCTCGCGTCCGCCCGCCTGGTAGGCCAACGACGAATCGAGATACCGGTCGGTGATGACAACGGTTCCGCGTTCCAATGCCGGCCGGATCTTCTCCGCCACATGCTGCGCACGGTCGGCGGCGAAGATCAGGGCCTCGGCGCGCGGCGCGATGTCGGCCGCCCCCTCGGGAACGCCGTGCAGCAGCAGCTGGCGCAGGGCCTTGCCCAACGGCGTGCCGCCGGGCTCGCGGGTCACCACAACCTCAAACCCCAGCGACAGGGCGTGTTCGCGCAACCGTGTGGCCTGCGTGGTTTTACCCACGCCGTCAACCCCCTCGAACGAGATGAACAACCCTGCCATCGGATCCCCTTTCATGCGGTTCCACCAAGCCTACACACCGCGGTTCGCGCAACACTCCCGTAAGTCCAAGGCCGGGTGTCCTCGCGTCAGCGGCCGGGGACGGGTTACTCGGCCTTGGTCTTGGCCGCCGTGGACTTCTTCGCCGTCGTCTTGCGGGTCGCGGTCTTCTTGGCTGTGGATGATTTGGTCGACTTGGACGACGTCGTGCGGCGGGTCCGACGCTTGGCCGGCCCGGCGGCGCGTTTCTCGGCGAGCAGGCGGAACGCCTCGGCCGGTTCGATCGACTCGGGCGTGTACTGCTTGGGCAGCGTGCGGTTCGTCTCGCCATCGGTGATGTAGGCACCGTAGAAGCCGTCCTTGATGGTCACAGGCTTGCCGGTCTCCGGGTCCGGGCCCAGCTCGCGCAGCGGCGGCTTGGCTGCGCCGCGACCACGACCGCGGCCATACTTCGGCTGGGCGAACAGTTCCTTGGCCTTCTCCAAGTCGACGGTGAAGATCTCGTCCTCACTGCCCAGGGAGCGCGTCTCGGTTTTGCCGTCCGCGCCGGTTTTGGTCAGATACGGGCCGTATCGTCCGTTATTCGCGGTGATGACCGCCTGCGAGAGCTCGCCGGTCTCGGCGTTGGCCTCCTCGAGCGTGCCGACCTCGCGCGGCAGGCTCAGCAGTTTCAGCGCGTCCTCGAGCGTCAGGGTCTCGGGGGTCATCGTCTTGAACAGCGACGCCATCTTCGGGCGCGGTGCCGCGGCGGCCTTGCGGGTGCCACGTTTCGCGGGTTTCGCCCCCTCGTCCTCCTCGGCGGCGGTCGCCGGCTGTTCCGGCGCGATCAGTGCCACATAAGGACCGAAACGCCCGCTGCGTACCTCCACGGTGCCGCCGGTGGCAGGATCCTTGCCCAGTTCACGCGGGCCGCCCGCGTTCTTCTCGATCAGTTCATGGCCGACCTCGACGGTCAACTCGTCGGGGGCGATCGTATCCGGCAGCGATGCGCGCTTCGGGTTGCCCTGATCGTCGAGATGGTTCATGTCCTCGAGGTACGGGCCGTACCGGCCCACACGCACATGCAGGCCATCGCCGATCTCGATGGTGTTGATGGCCCGGGCGTCGATTTCCCCCAGCTGCGCGACCTGCTGCTGCAGACCGGCATGGGCCTCGTCCGCATTCGCCGCGGCGCCATCCCCCGACCCGAAGTAGAAGCGGGTCAGCCAGTCGCGGCCGGATTCCTTGCCATGCGCGATCTGATCCAGCCCGTTCTCCATGTCGGCGGTGAACTGGTAGTCCACGTACTTGGGGAACTTGGTCTCCAGCAGTTTGGTGACCGCGAACGCCAGCCACGAGGGAATCAGCGCACGGCCCCGCTCGTACACATATCCACGGTCGATGATCGTGGAGATGATGCTGGCATAGGTGGACGGACGACCGATCTCCTTGGCCTCCAGCGTCCGCACCAGGGACGCCTCGGTGTACCGTGCCGGAGGCTGCGTCTCGTGCCCATCCGCCTGAACGTCGGCCGCGCTCAGCGCGTCGCCCGGCTTCAGGGGCGGCAGCGACGCGTTCTCATCGGCATCCGCCGGTTTCGATGCGCGATCCGACTGCGTGGTCTGCGCGGTTTCCGCGGACCTGGTGCCGGTGGCCTTCATAAAACCAGGGAATTCGATGACGGTGCCGGACGACTGGAACACGGCCTCGCCGTAGGTGCCGGCCTGCGCGGACAGGCGCACGGTGGCGGTCGAACCGGTGGCGTCGGCCATCTGCGAGGCGAGCGTGCGCTGCCAGATCAACGTGTACAACTTGAGCTGGTCGGCAGGCACCTTGGTGGCGAGCTCCTGCGGGTCACGGAACTGCGCGCCTGCGGGGCGGATGCACTCGTGCGCCTCCTGCGCGCCGGCGGACCGGGTGGCGTACTGCTTGGGCCCGTCGGAAAGGTACGCCTTGCCGAAGTGGAATTCGACGGCGTTGCGCGCCGCCTCGATCGCCTCCTGCGAAAGGGTGACCGAATCGGTACGCATGTAGGTGATGTAGCCGTTCTCATACAACCCCTGCGCGGCGCGCATGGTCTGACGCGAGCTCATGCCCAGACGGTTGCCGGCGGCCTGCTGCAGGGTGGACGTGGTGAACGGGGGCTGGGGACGCCGACGATACGGCTTGGTCTCCATCGACACGACGGTGAACGCGGCCGATTCGAGCGCCGTGGCCACTGCCGTGGCCTGCGCCTCATCCAGCTGGCGGACATTGCCGGCGAAACCGTCCGGGGTCAGCTTGCCGTCCGAACCGAAGTCCTTGGAACCGGCAAGCCTCTTGCCATCCAGCGACACCATGCGCGAGGCGAAGCGGCTTTCCTCGCCCTCGGCATCCAGCGCGCACAGCGTGGCGACGACATCCCAGTAGGATGCGCGGACGAACGCCATACGCTCCCGCTCGCGTTCCACAATCAGACGCGTGGCCACGGACTGCACGCGGCCGGCGGACAGGCCAGGGCCGACCTTGCGCCACAGCACCGGGGACAGCTCGTACCCGTAGAGGCGGTCCAGCACACGGCGGGTCTCCTGGGCGTCCACCATATGGGCGTCGACGTCGCGCGTCTTGTCCAGCGAGGCCCTGATGGCCTCCGGGGTGATCTCGTGGAACACCATGCGCTTGACCGGCACCTTCGGTTTCAAGGTCTCCACCAGATGCCAGGCGATCGCCTCACCCTCGCGGTCCTCATCGGTGGCGAGGTAGAGTTCGTCGGCGTTCTTCAACGCGGCCTTGAGCTCGGTGACGGTTTTCTTCTTCTCGCTGCCCACGATGTAATACGGCTTGAACCCGTCGTCCACATCGACGCCGAACTTGCCGAACTTGGCCTTGTCCGCAGCGGGAACCTGACTGGGCTGCGCAAGGTCTCGAATATGGCCCACCGACGCCATGACGGTGTAGCCGTTGCCAAGATATCCCCCGATCTTCCTGGCTTTGGTGGGAGACTCCACTATGACGAGCTTGGTGCCGTTACCCATGTCTTCTCCTTACGACTTGCGTTTGCACGTCATCTTACCCATGTCCGGACAACTATCGGCAAATCGGCAGTGTGCCGACGGCTCACCGGCGCGGCGGCGAAGGCGGGCCGCCGACCAGTCCGATCCGGGTCAGCGGCGCCGCGGTGATCTGCCGCATCGCCAACGTCAACCCGAACACCAACAGCGCCACGCCCGTCACCGCGACGACCGCGGACACGCAGGCACCGTCCACGCACCACTCGGCACGCAGCTCCAATCCCGGAACGACCTGCCAAAGCACGTACGCGGCATACGCGGTCAGCAGCAGCCCGCCGGTGATCATCACCGTGCCGACGATCTGGATGCTCGCCGAGGACGCCCGTTTGCCGGGCTCATCCATACCGGACGTCCGGGTGAACGCCAGCGTCAGCATCGCCATCGCCCCCGCGATGCAGATCGCCATCACCACATCCGTCGGACGGTGCCATTTCCCGACCATCACCGAAATCCCCACCAGCAGCGCATACACGGCGCCGACAGCCGCCACCGCGGCGCGGCACACGCGCGGCACCACGCACAGCAGCGCGATGCCCGCTGCCGCGGCAAGAATCGTATGCCCCGAAGGCGCCGAATTGGCCTCCGGCGCCTCCACATGAATGATGAACGGGCGCGGCAGATGAGCTTTCAGCAGCGACGAGGCGAAACACAGCACGGCGAACACCGCCGACTGCCCCAGCAGCCACCACCGGCGACGCACGCCCGCCACAACCAACGATCCCACGGCCAGCACGGCACTGACGATCTGCACCACCAGCGAAACGGTAAACACGCTGACCACCGGCCCCAACCACGCAGGCAGCCGATCCGCCAGATTGGCCCAGACCATATCGTCATAGGCCTGCCCGTCCTCAGTGCACACGCCCAGCCACCACACACCGGCGGCCGCACCTGCCAGCAGCAACGCGAACACCACGCACAGCACGCGGCTCGATGGCCTCGGCCGGACCGTCAAGGGGTCAAGCTGCGCCAGGCCACGCTCGATCTGCGCGGACTCGGAGGCGTCATCCGCCACCGCGGGATTCATGTGCTGTTCGTCTGTCATACCCACGACTCTACGAGATGACTCCCGACAGCGTAGATATCTACCGTTCCCTGCGGCGAACCCCCACAACACCGCGGACAAAAGAAAAACCTCCACGCACCCGTCAGAGGCCACTTACCCTTGCTGCATTCCTGCCCTGGGGGAGTTGGGTGACGTAACGCCACATGGAGGCTTGCACCAGTGTACACCATCCGGGGACCACCGCAAATCGCGCGGGTTCCCCGGGAATGCGACACCCTCCGGGAACGGGGGTGAGCTCCGGCCAAAGGGGTAACGGCAGGGGCACGGGTAGCATGGAATCGACGCTCATCGGCACGGACCGTCCGCGCGAGCGGACCCCGCCGATAAGACGAACGACCGAAGCAGCCCAACGACAAGGAGTGATGATGGCTGGGGATGTGACATATCCGGATCTGGTGGTGGTCGGCGCCGGCCTGTTCGGACTGACTGTGGCACAGCAGGCGGTGGAGAAGGCCGGCGCGCGCGTGCACATCATCGACGTGCGCGATCACATCGGTGGCAACGCGTATTCGTACTTCGACGAGGAGACGGGCGCGGAGATCCACAAGTATGGCGCGCACCTGTTCCACACGTCGAACCAGCGCGTGTGGGACTACGTCAACCGCTTCACCGAATTCACCGATTACGTGCATCGCGTGTACGCCACGCATAACGGCGAGGTGTATCCGCTGCCCACGAATCTGGGCACGATCAACCAGTTCTTCCGCGCGCACTACACGCCGGCCGAGGCCAAGGCCCTGATCGCCGAGCAGGCCGGCGAGCTGGCTGGCAAGGATCCGGAGAACCTCAACGACAAGGGCATCTCGCTGATCGGGCGCCCGTTGTATGAGGCGTTCATCAAGAACTACACGGCCAAGCAGTGGCAGACCGATCCGGAGCAGTTGCCCGCCTCGATCATCAACCGCCTGCCGGTGCGCTTCAACTACGACAACCGGTATTTCAAGGACACTTGGGAGGGCCTGCCGAAGGACGGGTACACGGCCTGGTTCGAGCGGATGATCGACGATCCGCGCATCACCGTGGAGCTGGGAGTGGACTTCTTCGACGAATCGCAGCCGTACAACAAGACCGCGCTGAACGCGGCCGGCGTGCCGGTGGTGTACACGGGTCCGGTGGACCGGTATTTCGACTACGAGCTGGGCGACCTCAAATGGCGCACGGTGGACTTCAAGGAGGTCCGCTATGACGAGGATGACCATTTCGGCTGCCCGGTGATGAACTTCTCCGATGCGGACGTGCCGTACACGCGCGCGATCGAGTTCAAGAACTTCAACCCGGAGCGCCATGATTCGCAGAACCATGAGCGCACCGTGGTCTGGGAGGAGTACAGCCGGTTCGCCGAGCGCGGCGACGAGCCGTACTACCCGATCAACACCGAGGCGGACAAGGAACTGTACGCCAAGTACGTGGAGCTCGAGAAGACCGTGCCGAACACCGTGTTCGGCGGCCGTCTGGGCACCTACAAGTACTACGACATGCACCAGGTCATCGATACCGCGCTGACCGCCTATGAGGAGCAGATCCACCCCCTGCTCGGCAAGTAGGCACCGGATTCAACTGTTGAATATGGTGCGCGAATCCGGCCATTACCGCAACGTTTTCAACAGTTGACCTGGTGGCCCTGTTGAAAACGTTGCGCTAGCCGGCCCGGTTGCGCCACCTTTTGCACAGGGCAACCTAGGCAACCGTTGAAAACGTGGCGCCAACCGGCCCGGTTGCACCACCTTTTGCACAGGGCAACCTAGGCAACCGTTGAAAACGTGGCGCCAACCGGCCCGGTTGCACCACCTTTTGCACAGGGCAACCTAGGCAACCGTTGAAAACGTGGCGCCAACCGGCCCGGTTGCACCACCTTTTGCACAGGGCAACCTAGGCAACCGTTGAAAACGTGGCGCCAACCGGCCCGGTTGCACCACCTTTTGCACAGGGCAACCTAGGCAACCGTTGAAAACGTGGCGCCAACCGGCCCGGTTGCACCACCTTTTGCACAGGGCAACCTAGGCAACCGTTGAAAACGTGGCGCCAACCGGCCCGGTTGCACCACCTTTTGCACAGGGCCAATATGACGTGACGCCTGCGAGGACGACATCCTCGGCAGGCGTCACATGCTATTGGCCGCTAACGGCTCAGGCGCGCCAGACATCCTTGCCGGCGGCCTTGGCGGCGGCCACGTCGGCGTCGAGCTGGGCCTCGTCGGCCTCGACCTCGCCGGCGATGAACCGTTCGACCAGCTCACGCGCCTCATTGTCCTCATGCTGCACGGCCGGGGACTTCATGAAGTACGAGCTCGGGGCCAGCACCGGGCCGGCCAGACCGCGGTCGAGCGCGATCTTGGCGGCGCGCACGGCGTCGATGACGATGCCGGCGGAGTTCGGGGAATCCCACACCTCCAGCTTGTACTCCAGGTTCAGCGGCACATCGCCGAACGTGGTGCCCTCCAAACGCACGAACGCGAACTTGCGGTCATCCAACCAAGCCACATAGTCGGACGGGCCGATATGCACGTTGTAATCGTCCATCTCATGCGGCACCACCGAGGTCACGGCGCGGGTCTTCGAGATCTTCTTGGACTCCAGGCGCGAACGCTGCAGCATGTTCATGAAGTCCATGTTGCCACCCACATTGAGCTGGTAGGTGCGGTCCAGGCGCACGCCGCGGTCCTCGAACAGACGGGCCATCACGCGGTGGGTGATCGTGGCGCCGACCTGGCTCTTGATATCGTCGCCGACGATCGGCACGCCCGCGTCGCGGAACTTCTGCGCCCACTCCGGGTCGGAGGCGATGAACACCGGCAGGCAGTTGACGAACGCGCAGCCCGCATCCATCGCGGCCTGGGCGTACGCCTTATCGGCCTGCTCGGAGCCGACCGGCAGGTACGAGACGAGTACGTCGACCTGCTTCTCGCGCAGCACCGCGGCCACGTCGACCGGCTCGGCGTCCGACTCGTCGATCATCTGGCGGTAGTACTCGCCCAGACCGTCATAGGTCGGGCCGCGCAGCACCTCCACGCCCAGATCCGGCACATCGGAGAACTTGATCGTGTTGTTTTGCGAGGCGAAGATCGCCTCGGACAGGTCCTTGCCCACCTTGAGCGCATCGACGTCGAACGCGGTGACGAACTCGATGTCGCGCACGCGGTACCCGCCGAAGTTGTTGTGCATCAGACCGGGGATCTTCTCATCGTCGGCCGTGTCCTTGTAGTATTCGACGCCCTGCACCAACGACGAGGCGCAGTTGCCCACGCCGGCGATAGCCACACGAATGCTCATCAAAAACCTCTCTGTCCACTTGATAGTGTGATTGCCAATATCACCGTCCTAGCTTACCCAGCCACCGCACCGACATGACGCAGCATCCCGGATTCCCACCATTTTCCCAGACAGCATGCAGTGATTTTGGCCAGTCCGCAGCCATCCGCCCATTTGTGAGGGTTCGGCGGAAAAACCGCGTCCATAAGCCGTTTTTCGCTTCCAGCGCCGCGGATTCTCAGGGGCGGCTACTACCTTGGACTTTATGGTTTCACAGACTCGTACCGCCAAACGCACGCCGGCCGCACGCCATTTCGGCGGCGGCATCCACCGTTCGCACGGCTCGAAGGGCCCGAAGCCGAAGGGCAAAAGCAAGCACCTCATCCTCAAATGGGTGCTGGGCATCATCGGCGCCCTGCTGGCGCTCGGCATCGGCGCGTTCGCGTATCTGTACGCCACCACCGAGATCCCCCAGCCGGAATCGATCGCCGTGGCGGAGAACACCACGGTGTACTACGCCGACGGCACCACCCCCATCGGCACGTTCTCGGAGCAGAACCGTGAGATCATCGACTGCTCGGTCCTGCCCGACTATGTGGGGCAGGCCGTCGTGGCCTCCGAGGACCGGTCGTTCTACACCAACCGCGGCATCGACCTCGTCGGCATCGCCCGCGCGTTCTGGAACAACCTGACCACCGGATCCAGGCAGGGCGGTTCGACCATCACCCAGCAGTACGCCGAGCGCTATTATCTCGGCGAGACCACCTCATACCTCGGCAAGGCGCGCGAAGCCATCCTGGCCCTCAAGATCGCGCAGGCGCAGGACAAGGACCAGGTCCTGTGCAACTACATGAACACCATCTATCTGGGACGCGGCACCTACGGCATCCAGGCCGCGGCCAAGGCCTACTTCGGCAAGGACGCCAAGGACCTGACCATGCCGGAGGCGGCCATGATCGCCGGCATCATCCCCTCCCCGTCGTCCTGGGATCCAGCCGTCGACCCCGAACAGGCGCAGGCCCGGTTCACGCGCGTGCTGCGCATCATGCAGGAGGACGGCTACATCACCGCCCAGGAACAGCAGGAGGCCCAGTTCCCGCAGACCATCGAGTACACGCAGCAGAACTCCTATCAGGGGGCGAACGGCTACCTGTTGCAGATGGTGCGCGACGAGCTGACCGGCGACGGCACGTTCAGCGCCGAACAGCTGGACACCGGCGGCTACGCCATCGTCACCACCATCGACAAATCCAAGCAGGATCTCATGTACTCGGTGGTCAGCCCCGCGCAGAACGGGATGCAGGGCGTGATCCCCGACGGCATGGAATTCGGCGGCATCTCCGTCAACGCCAAGGACGGGTCGATCATCTCCGTGTACGCGGGCGAGGACTACCTGTCCAAGCAGCTCAACCAGGCCACGCAATCGGTGTATGAGATCGGCTCCACCATGAAGCCGATGGCGCTGCTGGGCGCCATCCAGGAGGGCGTGAACCTGGACACCGTATTCAACGGCAACTCGCCGCGCAAGTTCGACGGCATCGCCGACCCGGTCGGCAACTTCGGCAATATGAGCTACGGCAACGTGAACCTGTACACGGCCACGGCGCAGTCGCTGAACACCGTCTATATGGATGTGCAGGCCAAGCTCGGCACCCAGCGCATCGCCGAGATAGCCAAGGAGGCGGGCGCCGAAAGCGACGCGCTGGACGGCACTAACCCCTTCACGGTTCTGGGCAACAACGCGCTGACCACCAAGGATGTGGCGCGCATGTACGCCACCATCGCCAACCAGGGCAACCGTCCGAATATCCACATCGTGTCCTACGTCAAGAACACCGACGGCGAGGACATCTACAAGGCGCCGACCGAAACCACGCAGGTGTTCGACGCGAACGACACCGCGCTGGTCACCAAGGCGATGACCGGCACCGTGCAGAACGGCACCGCCACCGAGGCCCTGGCCGTCGGGCATAACCTGGCCATGAAGACCGGCACCGCCAACGACTCCTACGCGGCCAGCGCCGTCGGGTTCACCCCGTCCGTGGTCAGCGTGTTCGCCATGTGGTACCCGGATGCGAATGGCAACCCGCAGGAGGTCCCCGCATTCGGCGGATGGAGCGGCGGCAGCGACTACCCGGTGCACCTGTTCACGCAGTACATGACGCAGGCGCTGGCCGGCACCGACAACGAGACCTTCCCGAACGCGGTGGACCACGGCAAGGTCGGCGGCCCCGACGGCTCGTGGGGCCTGGGCTCCCAGGCCCTGCAGCAGATGCAGGAGGCGCAGCGAAAGGCCGAGGAAGAGGCACAGCGCCAGGCCGAAGAGGAGGCCCAGCGCCAGGCCGAAGAGGAGGCCCAGCGTCAAGCCGAGGAGGAAGCACGGCGCCAGCAGGAGCAGGCCGAACAGGAACGTCTGGAATACTGCCAGAACAATCCGAACGATGTATCCTGCGGAGGCAGCGGCAACACAAGCGGCAACGAAGGCGCCGGAGAGGAGTCCGGAGACGGGTCCGAAGTCGAAGATGGCGAGACGGACGACGATTCCGAGCAATCATAGTAGCCGCTGCCGGTTGTCGCCATGTACCGTACAGCCTCTGATATGGCACCTGCATATCAGAGGCTGTGCCAGTACAATTCCCGTGTCCATACCGACATATGATGAGGCGGGGCCATCCTTCTCCGGGATGCCCCGCCTCATTGTGTCAGAGTCCGGTATCAGAGCAACGCTTCCCTGACCCGCTCGTAGTCGGCGCGGGTCAGGCCGATCACGCCGCCATGCTTGGTGTGCGGCGAGAGGTAGTAGTCCTCCGCCTGCAACGGTCGCCAACCGGCGTCCAGATCGTCCGTGACCAGCGGCCGGTATCCGATCTCCGGGATCACGTCGACGAACAGGTACCATTCGTCGGCACTGTGCGAAGCGAACGCGGCCGGCCCCTCGACGCCGCCCGGGTCGCCGCTGACCGCGTACTCCGCGCCGATGCGGGTCTGCACGGTCGTCCACGGCGTCCCCGGCTCCCACCAGCGCGGGGCGTCGGTCGAATCCATCCAGATGCCGTTGCCGAACGCGTTGTCCTTGGTGATGCGGTAGGTCCGCTGTCCGCCGTCGGGCAACGGACGCTGGATCATCGTGGTGTCGATCGAGTCGCCGCCGGTGTCGATGAACACGCCGCCGTACTCGTAGGTGTCCTGCGTGAAGTCGCGGGTCACGCCCCACAGCACCTGCGGGCGCACGTCGGCGGTGGTGTGGTCGCGGTCGTCGTCGGGGAAGACGGTGCTCGACCAGTAGATGACGAAGGCGCCGCGGCCGCCGTCATGCCCCTCGGGATAGTAGTCCGGCACCCACAGGCTCTCGCAGGCCCAGGCCATGCCAAGTTCCAGCCGCGAACCGTCGGGGCGGCGGGCCACGTCGAGCGTATGCGGGCCGGTCCAGTGGATCAGGTCGTCCGACTGCCAGACCATGAGATCGGTGCTGCCGTGCCGCGACCAGTGGTGCCAAGACGACATCTCGCGTCCGCTGAGGCCTTCGGCGCCGCCGAAGACGCGCAGGTCGGTGGCGACGATGGTCCACACGCCGGTCTCCGGGTTGCGGGTGATGTGCGGGTCGCGCACGCCGGTGGTGCCGATGGTGGAGGTCAGGAGCGGCTCGCCGCCGTTCAGGGGGATCCAACGATGCGGATTGTCGCCGTCCGACAGATCCATGTAGATGCGTTCGGCGTAGCCGTCGGGGTCTTCGAGGAAGTGAACGAGCAGGTAGCCGTAGGGGTCGGTTGGTTGTGCTTCCATAGGCGCTCTCCCGTCTGCGAGGTGGGACGATGATAGATATAACGTTGTACTATTATACGACGCACTCGTGATGTTCAACGATGCGACACGCGTCTCTCCATCGTTGCAGCGAGAATCACTGCAACGATATAAACGTTGAAAAAACGCGAAGCTACAGCATAATCACAACCGCGCACCGTATACTGTAGCGGTATCGCACACCACGCATCATCGCCACGACGAGGAGACGTCCATGATACAGCAACGACACGTCACCATGCACGACGTGGCACGCCGCGCCGGCGTCTCGGTCAAAACCGTGTCGAATGTGGTCAACGACTACCCGTTCGTCCGCGACTCCACGCGGGCCAAGGTCCTCGCCGCCATCGACGAACTCGGCTACTCGCTCAACATGACGGCCAAGAACCTGCGTCAGGGGCACAGCAACATCATCGGCCTGTCCATCCCCGACCCGCGGATGCCCTACTTCGCCGAACTCTCCGCGTATGTCATGGAGGAGGCGCGGGCCCGGGGCAAGCACGTCATCTTCAACCCCTCCGGCGTGGACCGCCAGACCGAGCTCGACGTGCTCCACGGCTCGTTCAGTACCCTGACCGACGGTCTGATCTTCAGTCCGCTGCACCTGAACACCAGCGACGCCGCCGACATCCACGTCGACTACCCACTCGTCATCATCGGCGAGCACCTGCGGCTCGACACCTACGACCGCGTCCTGACCGAGAACACCACCGGCTTCCGCAACGCCACCGCACGACTCATCGAACTCGGATGCCAGCGCATCGCCATCATCGGCGTGCACGAGTGGGAGCAGGACTACGGCTCGTCGCCGTACCGCCTCAAGGGGTACCGGCAGGCGCTGGCCGCCGCGGGACTGCCCAACGATCCGGCGCTTGAGATCCCGGCGGTCATCTGGTACCAGCCGGACGGCGCCGACGCGGTGGCCCGGATGCTGGACGGCGGCATCCGCCCCGACGGCATCGTCTGCATGAACGACCTGCTGGCGATGGGCGCGATGCAGGAACTGGCGCGCCGCGGCATCCGCGTGCCCCAGGACGTGAAGGTCATCGGCTACGACGATTCGACCGATTCGCAGTATCTCTCCCCCTCGCTGAGTTCCGTGGATCCGAACCTGCGGGAAGTGGCACGGATGTCGCTGGAACTGCTCTGCGACCGCATCGAGGGACGGGTGCCCGAAGAGGCGGGGCCCAATGGATTCGCCGAAGTGGTGGTGCCGTCCAGGCTGGTGGAGCGCGAATCCAGCGCGCCCGATTCGCTGCCGTAGCGACCGCCCCAATTCACGGTTTGCGAAGGCCCAAACAGTGAATTGCCTCACCCTATAAACCGTTGGGCCGGTGCCGTCATTGCTGACGACACCGGCCCAACGGCATCGGAAGGAGGAAGGAAGGGAAGAGGATTACTTCATACCGGTCATCGCGATGCCCTCGACGAACCTCTTCTGGACGAAGAAGAACACGATGAGCAGCGGCAGGGCGGAGATCAGCGCGCCCGCCATCACGACGCCGTACGGGGTGACCGAGGAACCGTGACCCGTCAGCATCGCCAGACCGGCGGTGATGGTGCGGGTCTCCGGACGGGAGGTCATGATCAACGGCCAGAGCAGGTCGTTCCAGTTGCCCATGAAGTTGAACATGCCGACCGTCAGGATCGCGGGGATCGAGTTCGGCAGGACGATCTGGGCGAAGATGCGGAACTCGCCGGCGCCGTCGATGCGGGCCGCGTTATCCAGGTCCTTCGGGATCGAGATGAAGAACTGGCGCAGCAGGAAGATGCCGCCGACATCGGCCATACGCGGGATGATGATGCCCAGGTAGCTGTTGACCAGGCCCATGTCCGCCAGCAGCTTGTAGACGGGGATGAGCAGGGCCATGCCCGGGATCATCATCGTGGCGATCAGCACGCCGAGCAGCACGCCGCGGCCTTTGAAGTCCACGCGGGACAGGCCGTAGGCGGCCAGCGAGTCGAAGAACACCGAGATGATGGTCACGGCGCCCGCGAACACGATGGTGTTGAGCAGCTCGCGGCCGATCGGCAGACGGCCGAACAGATCGGTGTAGTTGTCGAGGGTGAACGCGCTCGGGATCAGCTTCGGCGGCCAGGTCTGGGTGATCTCGTTCGGCGTGAACGAGACCAGCACGACGATGATCAGCGGGAACAGCATCAGGATGGTGACCAGGATCAGCGCGAGATAGCTGAAGCCCAGACCGACGCGGCGGCGGGTCGTGGCCTTGCGGCGCAGACGCTCGTTCTCGGCGTTGATGCGCTTGTTCTCGGCCTCCTGCGCAGCGGAAATGGTTGCGGAGCTCATGCGATCTCCTCCCTCTCATGCTTGGCGTTGGTGTACAGCTGGATCAGGCCGACGATCAGCGTCATGATCAGCAGCACGTACGACAGCGCGGACGCGTAGCCGAGCTTGCCGTTGCCGAACGCCTCGGTGTAGATGCGGTACACGATGGTCTCGGTGGCGCGGGCCGGGCCGCCGGAGGTCAGGATGAAGACCTGGTCGAAGACCTGGAACGAACCGATGAGGCCGAAGATGACGACGTAGTTGAAGGTCGGGCGCAGGGCCGGCAGGGTGATGTAGCGGAACTTCTGCCAGGCGCTGGCGCCGTCGAGGCTGGCGGCCTCATACAGCTCGGCGGAGATGCCCTGCAGGCCGGCCAGGAAGATGACCATGAAGTAGCCGAAGTTCTTCCACACCGTGATGAACACGATGGTGGCCATGGCGGTCTCGCGGGTGCCGAGCAGGTTCAGGCCCTCGATGCCGAACAGCTGGTCCAGCCAGTAGGGCACCAGACCGAGGGACGGAGAGAGGATGAACTGCCAGGCGATGGCGGCCACGGTCAGGGAGATGACGAACGGCAGGAACATGCAGGTGCGGAAGAACCCGACAAACTTCAGGTCCTTGCGGTTGAGCAGCAGCGCAAACGCCAGTGCGACGATGACGACGATCGGCGCGTACAGCACCGCGTAGACGAGCGTGTTGATGACATCGGTCCAGAAATCGTCGCTCTGGAACAGGTCGATGTAGTTCTGGAAGCCGACGAACTTGCCGGAACGGTTGATGCGGTCGGTGGTCAGCGACGTGATGAACGTCTTGATCGCCGGATAGAAGACGAAGATGGCGAGCACGATGAGGGCCGGGGCGGTGAACGTCAGGCCGACGCGCAGGTTGCGGCGCGCGATGGCCTTCTTGTTCTGATGCGCCACTGCGGTGTGCTTGTTCGCCTTAGAAGATGCGGTGGTCATGCACTCCTCCAGTAAACGACTTTGTCTGGATGGAACGGGATAAGGCACGGCAACGGCCGCGGCTGGCGGAGCGCCGTCGGCGGCCGTTGCGTGTCAGGTGCGATCCGGATGGCCGGACCGCGATGTTGGGGTATCCGGGGGGCGATTACTCGGCGTACTCGTCGAGGTAGCCCTGGATCTTGGTCTCGGCCTCGTCGAGCATCGTCTGGATGTCGTCGTCGGTACGAGTGGTGTTGGAGGTCAGGGTGTCGATCGTGGCGATGATGTCGCCGAAGCCACCCTTCAGGCCGGCCACGGCGATGAAGGACTGGTCGGTGTACTGGGCGATCTTCGCGATCAGCGGACGCTCGGAGAGCTCCTCCTCGGTGACGGTGGTGTTGTTCGGCGGGTAGGCGGAGCCGAGCGACCAGGTCACCTGGTTGTCATGGTTGTTGTAGAACTTGAAGAACTCGTAGATGCCGGGCAGCTTCTCGGAATCGCCGACCTGCGAGGTGACCCACCAGTACAGGCCGGTGGAGCCGGTGTTGGAGCCGGAGGTGCCGTCCGGGTAGACGTAGGTGCCCTCGCCGGCCGGAACCGGGAACAGGTCGTGGGCGATGCCCTTGTCGGTGGCGGCCTGGTCCTCCCACGGGCCGACGATCACCATCGCGGACTGGCCGGACTCGAAGGACTCGCGAGCGGCGGTCTCGTCCATGCCGGCGATGGTGTAGCCACCCTTGTAGAAGTCACGCATCTTCTCCAGGAAGGCCTTGTTCTCCGGGGTGTTGATGGAGACCTCGCCGTCCACGGTGTACACACCGCTGCCGTTGCCCTTGAGGAAGGAGCCCCAGCCCAGATCGGGCAGGGCGATGCCGTACTGCGTGCCGTCGGACTTGGTCAGCTTCTTGGCGACCTCAAGCAGCTGGTCCCAGGTGGTCGGGATGTCGGCTTCGGTCAGGCCGGCCTCAGCCCACATGTCGGTGTTGTACCACACGGCGGTCGGCGCGTAGCCCATCGGAACGGCGCACTTCTCCTCGGAGCCGTCGATGTCGAAGGTGATCTGGTCGACGACGTTCGGGATGTAGTTCTCGGTCTCGTTCTCCGGATCGTCATAGAAGTCGGTGACGCACTGGAAGGTGCCGTCCAGCGACCAGCCCTGGCCGTTGTCGGCGCCGGTGGTCACGAAGTCCGGGCCATCGCCCGAGGTGACCTTGGTGACCATGGTCTCGCCGATGGTCGACCACGGCTGCAGCTGGGCATCGATGAAGTACTCGTCCTGCGAGTTGTTGAAGTCGTCGACGATGCCTTCGAGGGTCTTGCCGTCGGCCTCGGAGAAGCCGTGCCACATCGTGATCTTGATCTTGCCGTCTTCGGTCTTCTCGACACCGCCGTTGGAGCCGCAACCGGCCAAGCCGAGCGAGGCGACCATCGTCAGCGCCACGCCGGCGACGAGGCTTTTCTTCATGTTCATGGATTTCTCCTTATCTCCTGGATTGATACCAGAACTGTATCGACGCTGCTCGAAGCTGCCAGGCCATATCACCATCCCACCGGCTTGCGGTCCACCGAACGGACGGTTTTGCGCCTTACAACACCGTTGTCTGCTGCTGTAGCCTCAACGCTTTTTGCAACGTTGTAATATGCATTGTACAGCGATTTCCATCGTTGTACAAATTGTGCGACACGCCTTGAAAAACAAGGCCTGAGGGGGCGGATGCCCCGCCGGGACGACGCCCGGCGGCGACATCAGTCGTGATTGACGGGAGTGCCGGCGAGCGGGCCGCCGTCCGCGGGCAGCACCTCGGTCGAGGTCGGCGTCCACACGTCATCGGGGGCGGGCACACCGAAGTCGGGACCATCCTCGGTCCAGCGCACCACGCCGACGCGGGCGTGACGGTTCGGATCGAACAGCGGGTCGCCCTTGATCTCGGTGTAGTTGCGGCAGTGATAGACCATCAGGTCCTCGGCGCCGTCCTCGCTCTTGGTGAACGAGTTGTGGCCGGGGCCGTACTGGCCGTTCTCGGCGCAGGTCTTGAACACCGGCACCGGGCTCTTGGACCAGCTGTTCGGATCGAGCAGATCGGCGTCACGGTCGGCGGTCAACAGGCCCACGGCGTAGGGAACGCCGGTGCCGGAGGCCGAGTAGGTGATGTAGATCTTGTCGTCGTGGAACAGGAACGCCGGACCCTCGTTGACCAGGAAATCGATGCACTCCCAGTCGTACTCGGGCTTGGTCAGCATGACCGGCTCGCTGCCCAGCGTCCACGGGTTCTCCATCCGGGCGATGTACAGGTTGGAGTTGCCCGGGATATCGGGATCCTTCTGCGCCCAGACCAGGTACTGCACGCCGTCGATGACCTCGGTGGTGGCGTCGAGCGAGAACGTGTCGAACTGGGTGACGACCTGGCCCTTCTCCACCCAATTGTCGGTGGTAGGGTCGGCGTCGGTGTTCTCGATCACGTACATGCGATGCGTCGGCATGCCGTTGGGTTCGAACTCGCGTTCGGCGGCGGCATAGTAGATGTACCACGCGCCATTCACGCGGTGGAGCTCCGGAGCCCAGATGTACTTGCTCTGGGGGCCGGACTCGTGCTTGCGCCACACGATGGTCTCGGGGGCCTTCTGCAGGTCGTTGATCGCGGAGGCGTGGCGGATCGCGATGACGTTGTACTCCGGGTCCGACGCGGTGAAGTAGTATTCGCCGTCGACCTTGAGCACCCATGGGTCCGCACGCTGAAGCACGATCGGATTGTTGTAAACAGCCATTGTTTCAACCTCATCAATCCATCGGTTTCGTTGTTTACAACGTTGAATATAGCGGATTTACATCGTTGGAACAAATCGTCCCGCGTGTTGCGCCTCGGGCAGGTCCGCACTCCAACCTACCGCTGGACCATTTGATGCACATGCGCCGACAGGCTGCCGCAAAAGGATCAGCACGGTCACCCCAACTGAACCATTTGGCGCATAAGCACCATCAGGCTGCCACAGAAGGATCAGTTCAGCCAGCCCAACTAGACCACCTGATGCACAAACACCGCCAGGCTGCCGCAAAAGGGCCAGCTCAGCCAGCCCAACTAGACCATTTGGCGCACCGGCACCATCAAGCTGCGTCAAAAGGACAGACCGGTGCACCCGGCCAGGCCAAGGCCGGCTCACGCCGCCCCCGGCCTACAGCCGCAAACCGCCGTCGGGGATCGGGCGCGTGGAGTTGCGCACCACCAGCGTGGACGACACCTTGCGGAACACCGAGGTGCCCTCGGGCGCGCCGAACGGCGACACCCCGTCGATCCGGTCACGCAGCACGCGCACGGACAGCCGCGCCACGGCCTCCAATCCCGGCGCGATCGTGGTCAGCGCCGGAGTCAGGTACTGCGAATCGTCGGAGTTGTCGAAGCCGATCACCGCGATATCCTCGGGGATGCGCAGCCCATGCATCTGGATCGCATGCATCACGCCGGAGGCGAGCATGTCGTTGAGCGCCACCACGCCATCCGGCACCACGCCGGAATCCAGCAACGTGTTCATGGCGCGCAGACCGTCGTCACGATGCCACATCTTCGACGGCACCACAAGGCGCTCGTCGAACGGGATGCCCATCTCCTCCAACGCCTCGAGATACCCCTGCAGGCGCAGCGCCGCCGAACCGACCTTCTCCCCCGGATGCGTGCCGACCACAGCCAACCGCCGGCACCCGGTCTGCAGCAGGTACTTGGTCGCGCGCTTGGCGCCCTCGACGTTCTCGGTGGCCACATGGTCCACCTTATCGGTGAAGATGCGTTCGCCGATCAGCACCAGCGGATAGTCCACATCCAGCTCGGCCACATCGTCCTGTCCGAGTTCCAAGGGGCTGAAGATCAGCCCGTCGAGCATGGCCTGCTGGGTGCCGTGCAACGCCTCCAGCTCCCCCTGGCGCGAATACAGCGTCGGTTCGACGATGACGCGCATGCCCAGTTTCTTGGCCTCCTCGATCACCAGGGACGACAGCTGCGCGAAATACGGCATGACCAGATCAGGCACCGCCAGACCGATGATCCCCGTGTGCCCGGTGCGCAGGTTGCGCGCCGTCACGTTCACCGTATAGCCGAGCTTCTTGATCGAGGCCATCACCTTGTCACGCGTGCGTTGGGAGATGAACGGATAGTCGTTCACCACGTTCGACACCGTCTTGACGGACACCCCCGCGTCCTCGGCCACATCCCGCATCGTTACGGCGTGATCGTTCTCCCTGCGAGCCATCGGTGCCTCCGTTTCCGCGTACCCATTCCCCCTACAACGATAGACAATCGGCCTGACCCCGCGCAACATCCGCGGGAGTCAGGCCGATTCGCCGGTCCGGACCGGGCAGGGGTCACGCCACGGTGACCTCCATCATCACCTCGGCATACGCCGGGTCGAGCTCCTCGCGGGTCTCCACGTCCAGCAGCGGCATGCCCTCGGCGGACCAGTGCACGCGCCGCACCTGGGCGTCGCGCCCGCCGTAACGGCCGTTCTCGTATTCGGCGTTGTGGAACACGTAGATCATGTTGCCGTCCTCGTCACGCGACCACATGCCGTGCCCGGTGCCGAGCTGCCATTCGCCGTTGTACAGGCCCGACTTCTGCAGCGGGTAGTCGAGCTTGGTCCACACGGCCGGGTCGAGCAGGTCCGCGCCCTGTCCGGCGGGGGCGGTCACCAGTCCGGTGGTGTAGTCGATGCCGACCGACGAACCCGAATAGATCAGGAAGATGCGGCCGTCGCGCACCACCGCGTTCGGTCCTTCGGCGATGAGGTTGTCCCAGGCGAATTCGGGGACCACGATCTGCCGCGGACGGCTGGTCAACCGCGCCGGGTTCGACGGGTCGAAGCGGGCGATCCACACGCTGCCGACCTGCTGCCAGGCGTAGTACCAGTTGCCGGAGTCGCCGATCACGGTCATGTCGAGGGAGATGAGCTGGACGGGGTTGAGAATGTCCTCGTCCGGTCCAAGGATCGGCTCGGGCACCGTCCAGTTGGCGGGGTCACGCGGGTCGAGGTCCAGGCCGGCCTCATCCTTCTTCAGCTGCATGATGTGGCAGCGGCCGGTCCACATGTCCGGCTTGCCGGCGCGGTCGTTCGGCGTGCCGTCGGCGTTCGTGGCCTCGCCGTCGAAGCACGGCATGAACAGGATGGACAGCCGTCCGGCGATCACGTGCAGTTCCGGAGCCCAGAAGCAGCCGGTCATCGCCCGCCCCTCGGAGTTCAGGTCGCCGCGCACCAGCAGGTCAATCTCGCGTTCGCGACCGCCGGCGGCGTCGGACAGCCCCTCGATGGTGTCGGCCACGCGCAGCGGCATGTGGGTGCGGCCGTCGCGCGGGTCGATGCAGTTGCCGTCCGCATCCTCGGTGGCGATGAACATGAACATCGGCTTGCCGTTGAAGCTCCAGGCGAACACCGACGGGTCGGCGCGCTCCACGGCGAACGGCACCGGGTACGTGGTCTGGCGGATACGGCCGCGGATCGCGCGGCTTTCGCCAGGCTTGAGCCGCCCTTCCGCGGCGTCGTCGGCCAGGCGTTCGAGCGCGGCCATATCCCAGTCGACGGCGCGGGTGGCCTTGGAGCCGTCCGAATAGGTCAGGTCGGCGCGGACGTCGGCGAACCAGCGGACCGCCTCGCGCGCCTCCGGGCCGCGCAGCGAGGCCATGAGGCTGCACGTGGGGGCGGAGGATCCGGTGTTGTAGACGCGGCCGAACCGTTCGATCAGACGGGAGGCCTCCACGTCGCTGACGGTGATGACGTTGCCCGGCACCACGTCGGGGATGCCAAAGCGCACGGCGGCATCCTCGTCCGAGCCGGACGCGGCCGGCGCCGCATCGTGGTCGATCCCCGCCACGGGCACGGTGTCCGCCACGGCGGATTCGATGTCGTCGACGACCGCGTACAGCGCGCGGCCCTCGTCGTCACGCCAACGGATGACGTAACGTTCCGCCTGCGCGTCGTAGGCGACGCTCGGGTGGTGCACGCCGGCGAGCGTGTCGAGACGGACGAGGCCGAGCTGGTCGTAGGAGGTCAGGTCACGGCTGACCGTGAGCAGGAACGCGGAGGCCTCGGACCCGTCGGGGTCGCCGCCGCGGGTGGTGCGGGTGGCCGCGACCGCGAACCGGCCGTCCTTGAGACGGAACAGATAGGGGTCCTTCAGGCTTTTGAGGACGATGTCGACGTCGGGCATCACCGCGTCGACGGCAGCGGCGGCGCTGGCGGGACGCGGCGCATCGAACCGGTCGGCCTTGAACCGGCGGGCGGCGGTGCATGCGCGGCGGGCGGAGGCAGGCACGGAGGCGACGGGAACGCCCGCGGCGAACAGGATGCCGTAGTTCTCGTTCAGCGGCGTCCAGACGCTGTCGATGTGGGAGCGCAGGGCGAGGTGCATGCTCAGGGCGATGTCGGCGTTGTTCGCCTCCTCGCGTTTGGTGGGTTTGCGCGTGTAGCACAGCAGGGAATACGTACCGGCCATGGTGGAGACCCTTTCAGTTGTGTCATGTTTTACATCGTTGTACAGTATAGTGTATTACATCGTTGTATATACGACACGCAACGATGCGGAACAAGGCCGCGCAGCAGCGGCCGGGAAGGGAAGAAGCCCATGTCACTATCCACCACACTGCGTCGAATCACTGCGGCCATCGCCTCCATGACACTGATGGTCACGGCCTTCGCCGGATGCTCCGGCACGCAATCCGCCGGCGAGGGCGGCGACTCGTCGTCCGAGATCCAACGCGTCTCCTCGCACGACCCGTCCATCGTCAAGGACGGCGACACCTACTACGTCTTCGGCTCCCACCGCGCGTGGGCCAAGAGCACCGATCTGGTCAACTGGCAGACCTTCGAGAACAACCTGAGCACCGACTACGAGACGATCCTCGCCGACATCTGGGAGGAATGGTCCAAGCAGTCCACCAACCCGGACGTCGAGGGCAACATGTGGGCGCCGGACGTGTTCTGGAACGAGACGATGGGCAAGTGGTGCATGTACCTGTCCGTCAACGGCGACAACTACCGCTCCGTGATCGTGCTGCTGACCGCCGACGACATCGAGGGCGACTGGACCTACGTGGGCCCGGTCGTCTACTCCGGATTCACCAAGGTCAACGTGAACCGCACCGACGTGGAGCAGGTGCTGGGCGAGGACGCGGACCTGACCCGCTACCAGTCGCAGAGCGACACCGGCATCAACGCCATCGACCCGACCGTCAAGACCGACGAGGACGGCACGATGTGGATGGTGTACGGCTCCTGGTTCGGCGGCGTCTGGATGTTCAAGCTCGACCCGACCACCGGCCTGCGCGACTACACCGCCACCTATGAGACCGTCGAGAACCAGTCCGACGCCTACTACGGCATCAAGGTGGCCGGCGGCTTCGGCAACTCCGGCGAAGGCGCGTACCTGGCCCACACCAACGACCACTGGTACCTGTTCCTCTCCTACGGACACCTCCAGCAGACCGGCGGCTACCAGGTCCGCGTCTTCCGCTCCGACTCGATCACCGGACCGTACGTGGACCAGGCCGGCAACACGGCCGTCGCCACCAGCGCCGAAGGCAACAACTGGCAGGGCGACACGGGCATCCGCCTGATGAGCTCGATTCAGTGGAGCGGCAACGACAACGCCGACATCGAGGTCTCCCAAGGCCACAACTCGGTGCTCGTGGACGATGACGGCACCACGTACATCGTGTACCACACCCGCTTCTCCGGCCGCGGCGAGGTCCACGAGGTGCGCGTGCGCGAGCTCATGCCTACCGCCGACGGCTGGCTGGTGGCCGCGCCGTACGAATACACGGGTACCAAGGCCGACACCGCCGGCTACGACGCCGCCGACCTGGCCGGCGACTACGAGCTGGTGACCCACGAGAAGAGCACCTATTTCAAGGGACCGAAGAAGGTCACCGACAAGGAGAGCACCGACTACCGCGGCGTCAACAAGCCGGTGAACATCACACTCAACGAGGACGGCACCGTCTCCGGCGACCAGACCGGCACCTGGGAGGCGTCCGAGGGATCCAACCAGATGACGATCACGCTCGGCGACGTGACCTACACCGGTGACTTCGCCAAGCTGCCGCGCGACCTGGACGGCAAGGAGGTCATGACCTTCAGCGCCCTGGGCGACAACCTGTGCATCTGGGGTTCACAGCAGTAAGGAGCAACCATGGCCTTCCCCCAATACCCCCTGGCCCCCGGCCGCGTGGCCATCCATGACCCGGCGATCGTGGAGGACCACGGCACGTATTACATCTTCGGCACCCACCGCCGTTGCGCCCGCAGCACCGACATGGTGTACTGGGAACGGTTCGAGAACAATCTGAGCCGCGACCCCGAGTCCGTGCTCGGCGGCATCTGGGAGGCGTGGCCCAAGCAGCCGGAGAACCCGGACGTGCGCGGCAACACCTGGGCGCCGGACGTGATTTGGAACCCCGCGATGGGCAAGTGGTGCATGTACCTGTCCGTCAACGGCCACGAGTTCCGTTCGGTGATCGTGCTGCTGACCGCGGACCGGCTCGACGGCGACTGGACCTACGTGGGCCCGGTGGTCTACTCGGGGTTCGACGCCTCGAACGTGGGGAACACCGACGTGCCGCGCGTGCTCGGTGGTGACGCCGCCCGCGATCTGCCCGACCGGTACCTCTCGCTCAAGGACACCCGCATCAACGCCATCGACGCCGCGCCGATCCTGTGCGAGCACGGCGAGATGTGGATGAGCTTCGGCTCCTGGTTCGGCGGCATCTGGATGTTCAAGCTGGATCCGGCCACCGGTCTGCGCGACTACGACGCCACCTATCCGTACGTCAAGGACGCCTCCGACCCGTACTACGGTGTGAAGGTGGCCGGCGGCTACTGGAACTCCGGCGAAGGCTCGTATTTCGTGCGCAAGAACGGCTGGTGGTACCTGTTCCTCTCCTACGGCTGGTTGGGCACGACCGGCGGCTACCAGATCCGCATCTTCCGTTCGAAGCACCTGCTCGGCCCGTACGTGGACCAGAACGGGAATCCGGCGATCTCCGCCGGCGAGATCCCCGACAATCTGACGAAGGACACCGGCGTGCGCCTGACGTCCTCGGTGCTGTGGAGCGGCGGCCCGGCCACGCTTGACACGGTCGAGGTCTCGCAGGGACACAACTCGGTGCTGCACCGCCGTAGCGACGGCCGGCTGTTCCTGACGTATCACACGCGGTTCATCGGGCGCGAGGGCGAGGATTACGAGACGCATATCCGCGAGCTGCTGCCGACCGAGGACGGCTGGCTCGTGGCCGCGCCGTACGAGTACCGCGGGCAGGTGGCCATGCCGCCGCGCCCGGCCGCAGGAAGCGACGACGCCGCAGCATCCGATTCCGTCGGCACCATGCCGTCGGCGGGCCCGGACGCCTCTACGCTTCCGGCGTATCTGGCGGGCGACTACGAGCTGGTCCGGCACGACCCGCACACGTTCTACAACGGCGAGCGCGGCGCCGACGGCGAGTTCGTCGGCATCAACCGCCCGGAGACGATCACATTGCAGCCGGATGGCCGGGTGACCAGCGGCGGCGTGGTCTCGTTCTTCGACACCCCGGACGCGAATCTGCCGCGGTCGACGGACGGCCCGGCCGTGCGCGGCACCTGGCGGATGCTCGGCGCGGGCGGGGCGACCGGAGTGCGCTGCTGCGAGACGGACATGGCGATCACGCTCGACGGCGTGACCTACACCGGCGTGTTCGCCGAGCTGCCGCGTGAGACCGATGGACGCATGACGCTGACGTTCTCCGCGATCGGCGGCAACCGGACCATCTGGGGCGCGCGCCTGGCGTGACGACGCCCCTCCCCTCCAACACCTGATGCGGATGCCTTCTTCTCGTCAAAGGCATCCGCATCGTTCTATCACGAGCGCAGACGGACGGCGGCGGCCATACCGCCGTCGCCGTATGTGGGCGAGGCCATGAAGGCGCGCGAATCCGGCTGATTCTCCAGCAACGCGGGGTGTTCGCGGACCGTGCGCTCCCACAGGTTGAGCCGGGCGATCGACGTGGCCTCGATGCCCAGGAGCGCATCCGTGAGATGGGCGGCGTATGCGGCATGGTGCTTGTCGATGAGATAGCGCATCGTTTCCAGACGCGTGGTCATGCTGGTGATGTTCGGGGTTGCCGGCGCGGTGCGGTATTCGATCAATGGCTCGGGGGCGATGGCGATGCGGGGCTCCTGTCCGGTCGCGGTTGTGTCCGCCGCCGTTGCCGCGGCTGTGAGCAACGACAGGCAGAAATCCCAGTCCTCGAATCCGGAGCGCATCGACTCGTCGTAGCCGCCGCATGTTTCCCAGACGGTTCGCCGGAACGTGAACGTCGCCGGGCAGGCGTTGCGCGGCAGGAAGTCGGCGATCGTGCCGCCGGTCGGTTTGACGACCGCGTCCAGCACACCGAAGGTCCGTAGCCAGCCGGATGCGGCGACGGCGGACGCGTCGCCGTCCAACAGGCCGACCGTCGTCGCCAGGAATGTCGGCAGCAGCCGGTCGTCGCCGTCCAGCACGGTCACGCAGTCGGTCCGCGCCGCTCGGATGCCGACGTTGCGCGCGGCGGACGGTCCGGCGTTCCCCTGCCGGACGACGGTGATGTCGTCCGCTTGTTCCAGTTCGTCCAGCACTTGTACGGATGCCAGATCCGTCGACCCGTCATCCACCACGATGATCGCATCCGGACGCAGCGTCTGCCGCCGGACCGAATCGACGGCCTCACGAATCATCTCGTTCTGGTTGTAGCTGGTGATGACCACACTGACATTGCCCATGCCCACCATTATCCCCCGCATTTGTTCCCGATTATGCCCGTCGTCGTTCCGGTTTTCAGGCATAGCGAGCAGATGAACGAGGCGCTCTGCTTTAGTTGCTGATCCGCAACTAAAAGCAGAGCACAAAACACACGACAAACTCGGCCGACGGGCAACAACACCGCGCCAGTACACCCGAGTTCGCAACTCGCAGTCGAGAAACCGGAACATACGAGGACTCTCAACGCATCATTGCATCTGACGATTCGGAAGCTTACCACTTAACTTACCACTTACTTACCACATCTGGTAAGTAAGTGGTAAGTTAAGTGGTAAGTTGAAACACCAAGAGGCAACGAACACGGAGCAGACAACATGGGCACCGAGGATCTTGAACAACTCATCGCACATATGAGACAGATCGGCAACGACACCCAAACGTGTGAAGTCAAGGAAGCGTCGTCCAAACTTCCGGAGTCCGTCGTCGAGACCTTGTCCGCATTCTCCAACGGCACCGGCGGTACACTGATTCTGGGCTTGTCGGAGAAGAACGGCTTTACGCCGGTCAGCAACTTCAACGCCACCGCCATGCAGGAATCGCTGGCTGCGGCCTGCGCCAAGATGACGCCTCCGGTTCGGCCCATCACCGAAATCCTGCTCTTCGAGGGCATCAATCTCCTGGTTGCCGAGATACCGGCCATGTCCAAGAAAGACAAACCCTGCTACGTGACCACACGCGGGCGGTATCAAGGCTCATACATCCGCACGGGAGACGGCGACCGCAAACTCACCCAGTATGAAATCGACCGCCTTATCGAGGAACACACCCAGCCGACCTATGACGACGAAATCGTTACAGGCGCCACGCTCGACGACCTCGACAGGGATCTGGTATCCGCGTTCATCGCGCGGCAACGCGCATTGCACCCACGGGTGTTCGCGTCGAGGGACGATGAAACCATCCTTACCAGCATGCACGTTGTGCACCGCGACGGCGACATGCTCCGCCCTACTCTCGGCGGACTGATGTCGCTGGGCATATTCCCCCAACAATTCTTCCCACGCCTGAACGTGACCTTCACCGTGTTCCCCGGCACCACCAAGGCGGAAACCACGTCCGACGGCAGACGATTCCTCGACGCACAGACCTTGGTGGGCCCCATTCCCCTCATGATTGACGATGCCGTGAATGCAGTGGTCAAGAACATGCGCACCGGTGCCATCATCGACGGAGCATTCCGCAAGGATGTGCCCGATTATCCGGATAAAGCGGTCAGAGAGGCCATAGCCAACGCTCTTATGCACCGCGACTACTCCCCCGATGCACGCGGTTCGCAGGTGCAGGTGAATATGTATCTCGACCGTCTGGAAATCCTCAATCCGGGAGGACTGTTCGGCAATGTGACCATAGAGACTCTGGGGCATGCCGGCATTTCCGCCTCGCGCAACCAGTTCCTTTCCAACATATTGGAGACCACCCCGTACCCCGGGGGCGGGTACGTGGTGGAGAACCGTGGGACAGGCTATCAGGTAATCGAAGATGAGCTGCAGGAAGCCCTCATGCCGCCGCCCGAACCGTCGAATACGCTGACGTATTTCTCGTTGACGTTCGCCAAACGTCGCGTCAGCGAAAGCGAACGCCGAGTCATCGCCTCGGACGATGTCGAAACGGCCATCATCGCATTGCTGCACGAGCAAAGTTCGGCAAGCACCCGCGAGCTCGTGGAGCTTTCAGGACTCTCACGGTCGGCCATTGTCAATCATCTCAATCGCCTTATCAAGGCCGACGTCATCGAGCCGACACACATCGCGCGAAGCCCCAAACAACGCTACCGACTCAAGCGATAGCCCGTTGCACGTGGCAACTTACCACTTGACTTACCACTTACTTACCAGATGTGGTAAGTAAGTGGTAAGTATGTGCGAAGCCGGCATTGGCGGATCATCACGATCGCGCCTGTTACCGTTCCCCGGTTTTCAGACAGGGACATAACGAAGGGTCCCGCAGCCATTGGAGCTGCGGGACCCTTCAGGAGTCTTGGCGCGCCGCCGTTGACGGCGGCACGTACGGAACCGCTCAGCGCATCGAACGGTTGATGGCGGAGATGATGGCCTTCAGCGAGCTGGTGATGATCGAGGAATCGATGCCGACGCCCCAGATCACCGTGGTGTCCGCCTCATCGCCGATTTCGCACTCCACGTAGGAGGCGGCCATGGCGTCGGTGCTAGCGGTCATCGTATGCTCCACGTAGTCCATCACCGACACGTTGATGTCGATGGCGGCAATCGCGTTGATGAACGCGGCGATCGGGCCGTTGCCCACGCCCATCAGCTCGCGCTCGACCGGCTCATCCACGCCCACGTTCACGCCGCGGTCGAGCAGCCTGGCCTTGAGCACGGTGTCGGAGCCATCCTCACCGGAGGAGACCTGCACCTTGAGCAGCTTCAGGCGGCCCCACTGTTCAAGCGTCTCGTCATGGCTGTCGCCCACGATCGCGCCGGCGGCCGTGGCACCCGTCTCCTCGACCGGCAGGTACTCGTCCTTGAACAGACGCCAGATATCCGCGTCCTTGACTTCCTTCTTGGTCTCGTCCGCATACTTCTGCACGATCTTGTCGAACTCCACCTGCAGACGCTTGGGCAGGTCGAGGTTGTGGTTCGTCTTGAGCAGGTAGGCCATGCCGCCCTTGCCGGACTGGGAGTTCACGCGGATGATCGCCTCGTAGCTGCCGCCGACGTCCTTCGGGTCGATCGGCAGGTACGGCACGAGCCACACGAAGTTCTCCAGGTTGGCGCCGGCCATGTCGGCCGCCATCTGACGGGCCTCCAAGCCCTTCTTGATCGCATCCTGGTGCGAACCGGAGAACGCGGTGAACACGAAGCTGCCCGCGTACGGGTGACGCTCGGAGATCTTGATCTGGTTGCAGTACTCGACCGTCTTGCGGATCTCAGGCACGTTCGAATAGTCGATCTGCGGGTCGATGCCCTGGGTCAGCATGTTCAGACCCAGCGTGACCAGATCCACGTTGCCGGTGCGCTCGCCGTTGCCGAGCAGGCAGCCCTCGATGCGGTCCGCGCCTGCCAGGATGCCCAGCTCGGCGGCCGCCACGGCCATGCCCTCATCGTTGTGCGGGTGCAGCGAAAGCACCACCGAATCGCGGTCCTGCAGATGGTTCGAGACGTACTCGACCTCATCGGCGAACACGTTCGGCGTGGTCATCTCCACCGTGGCCGGCAGGTTGATGATCATCTTGTGCTCGGGCGTCGGCTTGATCACGTCGATCACCGCATTGCACACCTCGACCGCATAGTCCGGTTCGGTGCCGGTGAACGATTCGGGGCTGTACTCGTAGTACAACTCGGTCTCGCCGGCCTCGCCCTCCAGCTCCTTGCACAGCTCGGCCGCGTCGGTAGCGAGCTTCTTGATGCCGGCGCGATCCTTGCGGAACACCACCTCGCGCTGCAGCACGGACACCGAGTTGTAGAAGTGCACCACCGCGCGCTTGGCGCCGCGCAGGCATTCGTAGGTCTTGCGGATCAGGTGCTCGCGCGCCTGGGTGAGCACCACGATCGTGACGTCGTCCGGGATGAGTTCACGTTCGATGAGCAGTCGGATGAAGTCGTAATCGGTTTCGGAGGCCGAGGGGAAGCCCACCTCGATCTCCTTGAAACCCATCGAGATCAGCATGTTCCAGAAGCGCAGCTTACGCTCCGAATCCATCGGGTTGACCAGCGCCTGATTGCCGTCGCGCAGATCCACCGAGCACCAGCGCGGCGCGCGCTGCAGACGCTTGCCCGGCCACGTGCGCTCCGGATAGTCGAACGGCACCTGCTTGTCATACGCCACGTACTTGTTGTACGGCATCTTGCTCGGCTTCTGGGGTTCGCCGATGAAACGCGCCGGAGGCAGCAGCGGGTCGTTGTTCCCTCCGTTGGATGCGGCGGCCACCGCCGCAAGATCGAATACCGATGATTGATCCTGACCCATCTCTCCTCCTTTGCTTGGTAGCGCCGCCCTCATGGCGGACCGTCGTATGGGTTTTCGCCGCCCCAACGCACGTTAGGGCATACGTATACATCAGTGTAGTCACCGATATTCGACGACACTTGAAAGGTCCGTGTTTCGGTCACTACGGATACAGTGGAACTATGACGCTGCGATTCAATGAGGACGGCACGTTCCGCGTGCTGCAGATGGCCGACATCCAAGACAAGCCCGAGGTCAATCAGGACACGATCCGGCTCATCGAAGCCGCCATCCGCGAGTCCAAGCCTGATCTGGTAGTGCTCACCGGCGACCAGATCCGCGGCTACGACCCGGCATACATCAGCACGTTCCTGCGCCGCCGCGGCGAACAACCGGGGGCGCGCGTACGGCTCATCACCGAAATCGAAGCGAAGCTCTACGGTGTCAAACGGCAGTATCCCAAAGCCGACGAGTTGGCCGACCGCCTGGCCGACCGCCTGGAGGAGCATGGCCATACCCCGCCCGCGCTGCTCACCGAAACCGAACCGCCGAGCATCGACGCCCTCATGGACGAGACGGCCGGCAAGGTGCGCCAGACCCTCGAGGCCTTCCTTCGGCCGATCGTGGATGCGGGCGTACCATTCGCCGTGACCTATGGCAACCATGATTTCCAGTGCGGCATCCTGGTGGACGCCCAGGATGACATGTACCGGGAGTTCCCCGGCTGCATGAATCCCGACACGCGGGCGACGCCGGACGCGCTGGCAGTGGAGCCGGGCACGTTCGCCTTGCCGATCGAGGCATCGGACGGCTCGGGGCGTGCCGCCATGGCGGTCATGATGGTCAACTCAGGCGATTATGCCGGCACCCCCGAGGAAAACGACGCCGAATACCCGGCATACGCCGCCAACTCGCGCGGCCTGGATCTTGCCGACGCAGACGGCTATGGCACGCCCTCCCCCGAAGCGATCGCATGGCTGGGCGGCGTGCAGCAGGAGCTTGCCGCACGCAACGGCGACGGCAGACCGGTACCGGCGATCGCGTTCCAACACATCCCACCGCAGGAGTTCTACGACTGCCTTACCGAAGTGCCGGCGTGGACGCCCAACGCCGTGGAGGGCGCCCGCACGCACGCCGGACGCTGCTACGTGCTCAACGAATCGCTCTGCCGTGCCGGCTCCTACCTGGGAGAGGCCATTGCCTGCCCGGACGACAACGTGGGGCAGGTTGAGACGATGTGCGACGCAGGCGGCTACTTTGCCCTGTTCTGCGGTCACGACCACAAGAACGCGTTCGTCGGACACGTCCACGGCATGGATCTGGGGTACGCGCCGACCTGCGGATTTGAAAGTTACGGTCCCAAATCACGACTGCGCGGGGTGCGGCTGTTCGAGTTCCACGAGTCCGATCCGTCCGCATACGAGACGCGGATGCTGACCTGGGGCGATCTGATCGGCAGGTATTCCCGCAACGAGGTGCGCGTGTTCTTCGAGGATCATTGCGTGACCGATGCCATCGGCATCCGCAACGAGCTGCGACGTCCGATGGTGCTCGCCACGCTGGCGGGGCTTGCGACTGCCGCGATAGCCGGAATCACCGCCCTGATTCGCCGGATGGCACGGCGCTAGCCCGCCGAAGGGCGGTCGGGTTCACGGGAAGAGGCTGACGCCGCGGCGGGCCACGCAGTAGGCGTTGCCCAGCCAGGTGTGGCGGGAGTTGGGCCAGACCGCACCCAGACGAGGGGCGTTCTGGCTCATCCAGATGCTGGGCACGCGTCCGTCCGCGCTGCGGGAGCCGAGCAGGTTGAACCCGTTCTTCTCCAGCAGCCATTCGGGATGCTGGGTGGCGATGGCGAGCCCCTCCTCCAGCGTGAGCGGCAGCCGCTCGTCGGAGTCGATGAGTTTGCGCGCCACATCCGGCTCGCGGTTCACGTAGCAGGTGCCGGTATGCGGATCGACGACCAGGTAGAACGGTCCTTCGGGCGGGGTGAACCCGTCCTGCGGCAGGAAGCTGGCGATGTCGCGCGGCGGCATGGTGGTGAACCCGGCCATGCGGTTGATGCTTGTTCGCGCGATCAGCGATTCCGGCGACACCAGCTCGCGTGTGGGGACGAGCAGGATGTTGCGGCCCAGGTCGCTGTGTTCGAGCGCCGCGATCAGGGGACGGGCGAGCGCGCGGAACGCGGCCTCGCTCATATCGGCCACGTCCGGGTATCCCAACGCCACGATCCGGTCGAGCTGCCTCGACGCCTCTTCCGATGCCTTCGACATGCCTCCAGTATTCCACAACGCCGCACCTGCGGCCAGCATGTGGAAGCGGCGGAAAGCGAAGTTCCCGCTGTCCCCTACAATGAGGGGCACGTCATCCCCATGATTCCAGAGGTGAGATATGTCCGAGAAACTCAAAGTCGGCATCATCGGCGCGACCGGCATGGTCGGCCAGCGGTTCGTGACGCTGCTCGACAACCATCCGTGGTTTGAGGTGACCACGCTTGCCGCCTCCGCCCATTCCGCAGGCAAGACCTATGAGCAGGCCGTGGGCGCCCGCTGGAAGATGGAGACGCCGATGCCGGACTCCGTCAAGAGCATGGTCGTGCAGGATGCCGAGGATGTGGAGGCGGTCGCCGCCGGAGTGGATTTCGTGTTCTCCGCCGTGAACATGCCGAAGGACGAGATCCGCGCGCTGGAGGAACGGTACGCCAGGACCGAAACCCCGGTGGTGTCCAACAATTCCGCGCACCGTTGGACCCCGGATGTGCCGATGGTGGTGCCGGAGATCAATCCGGAACACTACGAGGTCATCAAGTACCAGAAGGCCCGTCTGGGCACCGAGCGCGGTTTCATCGCGGTCAAGCCCAACTGCTCGATCCAGGCGTATACGCCGGCGCTGGCCGCGTGGCGCGAGTTCGAGCCGCGCGAGGTGGTGGTGAGCACCTATCAGGCCATCTCCGGCGCCGGCAAGACCTTCGCCGACTGGCCCGAGATGGAGGGCAACATCATCCCGTTCATCTCCGGCGAGGAGGAGAAGAGCGAGCGCGAACCGCTCCGGGTGTTCGGCCATGTGGACGAGGCCAAGGGCGAGATTGTGCCGTTCGAGGGGCCGCTGCGCATCACCTCGCAGTGCATCCGCGTGCCCGTGCTCAACGGCCATACCGCCACGGTGTTCGTCAACTTCGGCAGGAAGCCGTCCAAGGACGAGCTCATCGACCGGCTGGTCAACTACACGTCCGAGGCGGCGCGGCTGGAACTGCCGCATGCGCCCAAGCAGTTCATCCAGTATCTGACCGAGGACGACCGTCCGCAGGTCCGGCTCGACGTGGACTATGAAGGCGGCATGGGCGTGTCCATCGGCCGTCTGCGCGAGGATACGCTGTTCGATTACAAGTTCGTGGGCCTGGCTCACAACACGCTGCGCGGCGCGGCCGGCGGCGCGCTGGAGAGCGCCGAGATGCTCAAGGCGCTGGGCTACATCGCAGCCAAGTAGCACGCATACGACAGGACCCCCTGATGGGTATCCATCAGGGGGTCCTTCTCTATGATGCAAACGCCT
Organism: Bifidobacterium pullorum DSM 20433; assembly: GCF_000771405.1. Taxonomy (GTDB): domain Bacteria; phylum Actinomycetota; class Actinomycetes; order Actinomycetales; family Bifidobacteriaceae; genus Bifidobacterium; species Bifidobacterium pullorum. The sequence goes on from NZ_JDUI01000003.1 coordinate 158,190, forward strand.
CAGCGGCCGGTGCCGCCGTAGACGACCGCTTCGATCCGGTCGGCGTCCAGCCCGTAGGCGGTGTGCAGGGCGCGCACCGCGTCGTCGAGTTCGGGCAGCGGCACCAGCGCGGCGATGCGGATCTCGGAGGTGGAGATCATCAGCACGTTGATGCCATGCTCGCTCAGCGCGTTGAAGAACTTGGCGGCCACGCCGGAATGCGTCTTCATGCCGACGCCGACCACGGCAACCTTGCCGACGTTGTTGTTGATTTCGAACGCCTGGTAGCCCAGCTCGTCCTGCTTGACCTCCAGCACCTCCTGCACGCTGCGCACGGTGGTCTCCGGCACGGTGAAGGAGATGTCGGCGGTGCCGGTGGAGGCGCCGGCCTGCACGATCATGTCCACGTTCACGCCGGCCTCGGCCAGCTGGGTGAACACCTTGGCCGCCATGCCCGGCTCGTTCGGCACGCCGCGCAGCGTGGCCAGGGCCTCGGTGCGGTCATGCGCCACACCGGAGATGACCGGGGCCTCCGGGCCGAGGTCCGGGAACAGATCGCCCATGGACTTGTTGTCGTTATCGTTCATTGGTCCGCCTTATCCGATGGTGGGTTGTTGTCAGTCGATGTTGGGAAGCGTACGGGGGTCCACGCCGTCCGGCACCACCAGCGTGCCCGGGCGATGGGAGAAGGAGCTGCGCACATGCAGCGGCATCTTGAACCGCTGCGCGTATTCCACGCAGCGCAGGGCCAACACCTTGGAGCCGCAGGATGCCATTTCGGTGATCGAGTCGTAGTCGATGACGGGGATGCGGCGCGCGGTCGGCACGATGCGCGGATCCGCGGTGAAGATGCCGTCCACGTCGGTGTAGATCTCGCAGATGTCGGCATCCAGCGCCACGGCCAGCGCCACGGCCGAGGTGTCGGATCCGCCGCGGCCGAGCGTGGTGGCGTCGCCGCCTTCGTTGACCCCCTGGAAGCCCGCCACGATCGCCACGCTGCCCTTGTTCAGCGCGCGCTGCACGCGATCGGGCTTGACGGCCTTGATGTGGGCGGCGCCGAACTGGGCGTCGGTCATGAACCCGGCCTGCGAACCGGTGAACGAGTAGGCGTGCGAGCCCGCCGCATGGATGGCCATGGCCAGCAGGCTCATCGAGACGCGTTCGCCCGCGGTCATCAGCATGTCCATCTCCCTGGAGGGGGGATTGGAGTCGATGCTGAGCGCCTGGTCGATCAGGTCATCGGTGGTGTCGCCCATGGCGGAGACCACCACGGCCACGTCATGGCCGGCGTTCTTCGTTTCGACGATGCGCCGCGCGACGCGCTTGATCGATTCGGTATCGGCGACGGATGAGCCGCCGTACTTCTGCACGATGAGAGCCACTGTTGATCCATTCTTCCTCTGCGTGATTCCGTCCACGATTCTACGCAGGCGGCACGATTATACGGGGGAGAAAGGGGCGCTACGCGACGAATCCGCCCACGATGCGGACGGCTCAGGCGTCGCGGCGTCCCTCCAGCGCGCGACCGAGCGTGATCTCGTCCGCGTATTCCAGGTCGCCGCCCACCGGCAGGCCGCTCGCCAGACGCGTGACCTGGATGCCCGACGGCCGCAGCAGCGCGGACAGGAATTTGGTGGTCGCCTCCCCTTCGACGTTCGGATTCAGCGCCAGGATGACCTCGCGCACGCCGTCGTCACCTTTCAGGCGTTCCAGCAACGAGGTGATGTTCAGCGATTCCGGTCCGACGCCGGCCATCGGGTTGATTGCGCCGCCGAGTACGTGATACAGGCCGTGGAAGGTCCGCGTGCGTTCGATGCTCATCACGTCCTTGACTTCCTCGACCACGCAGATCACGCCACGGTCGCGCCTGGGATCCACGCAGATCGGGCAGGGGCTGGTCTCGCACACGTTGCCGCACACCTCGCAGAACCGCACCTTGGTCTTGACCTCGTCGATCGCGTCGATCAGCTCCTGCGATTCCTCGCTTGCGGCCGACAGCAGGTAGAACGCGATGCGCTGCGCGCCCTTCGGCCCGATGCCGGGCAGTTTCGCGAACGCGTCGATCAGCCGCTGGATCGCGCCGTCATAGACCAATGCCATCGTTCCGCTCCCTTCGTGTCATTCCCTCGTCGTGGTTCAGCCCATGCCGTGCCTGGGCGGCTGCGCGTTCCTCGGGTTCTTCGGATCATCCGCGGCGAACTCCTCGATCTTCTTGACCTCGAACATCTTCGTCAGCTCGTCCACGCTCAACGCGGTGGCCGTTCCCAACGATTCGTCGTTCAGCGAGTACTCGTCCTCATCCGGGTCGACCTGCGGCACCGGTTGTGCGACCGCTTCCTGCGCGCCGGCCGCGGCGGCCGGCTCTGCGGCCCACGGGTCGTCCGCCACCGGAGGTTCGGCGGCGGCACCCGCGAAGAAATGCCGTTGATGCGCCGTTTCAGGCTGCGATGCCGGGGGGACCACGGCACCGGCCGACGCCGGGGACGTCACCGGCACGGCCTGGGCAACGGGCTGCAGTGCGGGCGGGGGTTGCGCCCAGGGATCGTCGTCATCGCTCAGGTCGGGGACTGCGACGTGCTTATGCCGTTCCGGCGCCGGAGTGACGGGGGTGGCAGGCTCCGGCTGCGCCCACGGGTCGTCATCGGGCAACTGTTCGGCAACGGGTTTCGTGGTGCCGTGATGCCGTGGCGTTTCCGTTGCCCACGGATCATCGGCCGGCAGCTGGTCGACAGGTGCCGGGGCGGCCAGTTGCGCCGACGCGCCTCGGTGACTGGCGTCGTCGGGCTCAGCGGGATCCCCGCCGTCATGGGCCGCATGCCCGCCCGGTTCGGCGGCCGCGCGTCCGGCGGTCATGGCCGCCGTTCCCGCCGCCGCGGCCCCGGCCTTGGCCATGAGGATCTGGGTTTTGATCTGCTTGACCTGTTCGGGGTTCAACCGTTTGATCGGCACCACATGCTCGCCGTTGGCGGCCGTGCCCGTGGGCGCGATCATCGTGCGGGGTCCGAAGGTGCGCCGCACCTCCTCCAGCACCACGTTGGCGGCCTTCTTGCCGCTATGCTCCTCGTCGGTGGCCACCGCCAGCGAGAACGCGTGCTGGCTCAGCGCGCTGTCGAAGGTCATCGACAGGCGACCCTTCCCCGAAGCATCCACGGCATAGGCGACGGTCGGCACCTTGCCGCGGTCCACATACTCGCGGATCTCATCGGGCAGTGCCTTCAGCACGGCCTCCCACTTCTGTTCGGGCGTCCGCGCATCGGCCGCCTGGGATTGTTCGGCGACGCCGTGGTCCGCCGACTGCCCCGAACCGGCCTGCTCCGAGCCTCCGTCGGCCTGTGCGGCGGACGCGGCACCGCCGGCGGCAGCCGCGGCAGCGGCCTCATGCGGTGTCGCGACGGTTGGCTGCCCGCTTGCGGGCGTCTGGGGCTTGCGGTTGCGCGCGGCACCGGCGAATCCGACACGCGCCACAGGTTGGGCGGCCTGTTGGCCGGTATCGGCGACGTTCTGCGGCTGCGCGGCAGCGGGCGCGGCAGACGCGGTCCCCTGCTCGCGTCCGGCCAGCAGGCGCGCGGCCAGCAGCTCCAGACGCATACGCGGCGAGGTGGCACCGGACATCGCACCCAACGTCGTGTTGACCGTCTCGGCCATCGCCGTCAGTTCCGCAAGATTCAGCGCCGCAGCCTGACGGTGCAGTTGGTCCATGTCCTCGGCGGCATCGTCGCCCAACACATGTTCGGCGCGTTCGCCGCCCAGCGTGAGCACCAGCAGGTCGCGCACGCGTGACAGCAGGTCCTCGACGAACCGGCGGGGATCGAATCCGCCGACCACGACCTTCTGCACCACTGCGTACAGCGCCTCGCCGTTCCGGTCGATCACCGCGTCAATCGCCTCGCCGATCAGCGCCTCAGGGGTGAATCCCAACAGCGCGACGGCCGAATCATAGGGGATCGCCCCGTCCACGGCACCGACCATCAGCTGGTCGAGCACCGACAACGTATCGCGCATCGAGCCGCCGCCCGCGCGCATGGCCAGCTTGAGCACGCCGGGTTCCGGTCTGATGCCCTCCTGCTCGCAGATGCGTTCCAGATATGGGCCCATAACCTCCTGCGGCACCAGGCGGAACGGATAGTGGTGGGTGCGCGAGCGGATGGTGCCGATGACCTTCTCCGGCTCGGTGGTCGCGAAGATGAACATCACATGTTCCGGCGGTTCCTCCACGATTTTCAGCAACGCGTTGAACCCCTGCTGGGTGACCATGTGCGCCTCGTCGAGGATGAAGATCTTGTAGCGGTCGCGCGCGGGGGCGAATCCGGCGCGTTCGCGCAGTTCGCGGGCGTCGTCCACACCGTTGTGGCTGGCCGCGTCGATCTCCACCACGTCGATCGAGCCCGGCCCGCCGGTGGCCAGGTCCTTGCAGCTTTCACATTCGCCGCACGGATGCGAGGTGGGCCCCTGCGCGCAGTTCACGCAGCGCGCCAGGATGCGGGCGGAGCTGGTCTTGCCGCAGCCGCGCGGCCCGGAGAACAGGTACGCATGGGTGAGCTTGCCCTGGTCGAGGGCGCGCATCAGCGGCACCGTGACCTGATCCTGCCCGATCACGCCCTCGAAGGTGTCCGGACGATACCGCCGATACAGTGCGAGTGCCATGGCCGCCTGCCTTTCACTTCCCCGTGCCGCCGTATTCAATCTCTAGCGTGTTCACATTACCCCACCGACGGGAACGCGCCGAGGTGGCGGCCCACCTCCGCACGCGCCGCCATGCGGGGCTCGCCGCGGTGCCGGCCGCCGTGCGGCGACGGCCTCACCGGAATTCGCCGGTCAGAAGATCGCGGCCGTCCCGGCGCACGCATACCGAGGACCGGTCATCCAGCCGACGCAGCTGCTGGTCGGCCACCGCCGGGGGCACCAGCACGCGCAGTGCTCGATCCATCGCCGTCACCTTCACGGGCAGTTCGCCCACGTATTCGCCGTCCGCCATCAGCACGGGCGGCACCGGATGGCCGTCGATGCGGGAGATCTCCACGTCGCGCACGCGCCGCCAGCCGAACAGCGGATGCGCGAGCAGCCGTCCGTTGTAGATGTTCGGCACGATTTGGGCGAGCTCCTTCAGCTTCGGCATATGGTCCAGCCACACCAGATCCAGCAGACCGTCATCGAACCGCGAGTACGGCGAGACCTCGATGCCGCCGCCGATATGCCGCGAATTGGCCACGGTCAGCAGCGGCGAGACGATGTCCCGCTCGTCCACACGGCCGTCGGCGAGCGTGGCCCGGATATGGTACCCGTACGACTTGAGCCGTGTCAGTTCCACGCCCACGGCCGCCAGGTACCTCAGTGAGCCGTTCGGCAGATGCGAATGGTTCGCGCGGTCGTTGATGCTGGCGTCCACGCCGCAGGACAGCATGCCCGCATAGTACCGATCGATCGGCGTCGCCTCACCGGCATCGGCCGCTGCGCCGGAACCTACGACATGCCCCATGTCCACGTCCAGACTGCTGCCGGACGCGATGGCGCCGACGATGCCCTCGACCGCGGTTTCGATTCGGTTCACGGGCAGTTCCAGACCTCTGGCGAAGTCGTTGCCCGACCCCACGGCCACGATGCCCAGCGGTTTGCCGCTGCCGCCCACGGCGTTCGCGCCCAAGGCGATCATCCCGTCGCCGCCCACGACCACCAGCGCGTCATAGAGTCGCGCGTGAGCCCGAGCGTTGCTCAGGGATTCCTCGAAACTGGCCCCGGTCAGGTCCATCACCGCGAACCCGTATTCCCGGCCGCGGCGACCGAGCAGGTCGAACACCCGCTCGTAGGCCGCCTCGCCATGGCCCTTGTCCGCGATGGGATTGCCGATGCACGCCACTGTACTGATCGTTTCTGCCATATCGCCACCTTATCCGATGGCTGCGGCGTGCGCCACCGTTTCATGACGATTCGCAGGACACCGGTCCGGCACGGGCGCTCCCCCGCACCGATCCCACGATGGGGACCGTGGTCGGCAACCGTATCGTCACCTGCACATCCTCGCCCTCGACGGCGCATGTCTCCAACGTCGCATGTTGCGTCCGTGCGATGACGCCGGCCACCGTGCAGGGTTCGGCGTTCCCCTGCAGCAGCGACTGCGCCGCGGATACCGCAGCCGTGTCGGCCGTGCCGCGGGCCTTGGCGGCGTCGATCAGCACGGCCCCGCCCGCGGCCGCGGCACCCATCAGCACCGCGACCGCCATGACCAGCATGGCACCGGCCATGGTGCCCGACCCTTCGTCGCAATCGCCCCAACCGCGACCACGACCGCCGACGAGTCGCGGCATCCGCGTCCGCATCCATCCGTCCATGCGTCTTCCCCTTTCGTCCGCAACCGTCCGATATGCGCTATTGCACGACCCCGACGGCATCCGCCGTCACCGTGGTGGGCAGCACCCCCAACGGATCGGGCAGCACCGGGCACGACACGGAGACCCGTACCGTTTCGCCTCCCCGCTGCACCGACACGTCCGCCCCGGATCCCGCCACGGCCTGCGCCGCGCCGACGGGGTCGGACCCGTCCGCCACGACGATCAGCTCCCGTACCGCCACGGCCGCGGCATCCTGGCATGTCATGGATACCGTCACCGTACGCACCAGCGCCAGCAGCACCACCATGATCAGGATGACGGCCGGGAGGATCACCGCGAACTCCGCGGTGACCGCTCCCGTATCCGCCTGCCCCGGGCCGGCACGCCGATGTGCCGGCCCGTTCCCGCGCCCCATCACGCCACGCTCAACGCCTGCTTGACGATATCCGTCAAGAGATTCTTGACCGTGCCGGATTTCAGTAGCGTGACCAGCAGCGCCGCGAAGCCCGTGGCGGCCACCAGCACCACCGCATATTCCGCGGTGGCCGCGCCCTCCTCCGGCTCCTCGGTCAATGTGCGCATCCGCGCGTCCAGCACGCAGATGCGGCGCATCGCCCGTTCCCGCAGTTCCGCAGCCCGTTGCCTCATCGGCGTTCGCATGCCGACGGCCCCCATCGTCTTGCCCATGATGTTCCCCTTTCGTCCGATGTTCCCCGGCCGGCTGACCAGGTGCACTCCACTATGCGCCATCGCGGCGCGCGGCGGGGAGCATTCCCGCCCATGTGGTCGAACGATGGCGGTTATCCACATCCCCGGCGTGTCATCCACCGCCCATCCCGGCAGCAAACGCATACGTCGCGCCGCAATCAACGGAACCATCGCGTCCCGCTCCATGCCGACACCCCGCCCCGAAACGAAGTCCGGACCGATCGAGCGGCGACGAGACCGCGGCCCGGCGGGTTCACGCCAGAAACGACACCACGCACGGGATCACGCCGATACCGATGAACGCCGGCAGAAAACACAGCCCCGTGGGCATCAGCAGGCGAACGGACAATCCGGCGGCATGCCGTTCTATCGTCGCGCGCTCGTCCGCGTCCCACCGCTCGATCGCCACCTGCAACCGTTCCACCGGCGAGCTGCCATGCACCCATGCATCCTCCAATGCGTCGCGTATCGCACGGCAGCATGCCCCGTCACGCCCTTCCCCGTCGCAGGGAATCGACCATGTCCCCCGCCACGGATGCCCCCGCCGCAACGACTCCGCGGCCTGCCGCAGCTGCTGCCCGAGCCCGCCGCCGACAACCGCACCCACCTCGTCCAACGCGGTGGGAATAGATGCCCCCTGCCGGATGACGACGGCCAGCATGCCCAGCACCAGCGTCGGCGAGGGGACGACGTCCCACGAGGGTTCGGCGCGCCGCAACGCAGGATGGGCCCGGCATGGGGCCGTCGCCGCCCATACCGAGCCCGCGGCGGCCATCGCCGCCCCCAACGCCCAACCGATCATCGCCGCACCCCCGAATCGGCCAGCAGAATGCGCAGCCATGCCAATCCGAGCAGATAGCAACACGACCCCAGCAACAGACACGTCACCCCGCCGGCGGAACCGAACAGGAACGCCACGGGATCGGCCCCCAGCAGCATCCCCATACCCAGGGTCACGAACGGCAACGCCGACAACAGACGCACCGTGGCCCGCGGCATCGCGAAGGCGTTGCGGCGCAGATCCTCGGTCATACGCAGCCGCCGGTAGTCGGCGGCGACCACCTCCAGACAGCGGACCGTCTCGCATCCGGACAGCTCACTCAACCGGCAGGCCGCATAGGCCTCAAACGCCACGACCCGCACCTGCGCCGTTGTTTCATCACGGGTCCGCACCCGCTCCAGCACACCGTGCCAACGCCGCAGCGTCGCCGTCCGCGTGGCGAACGGCCGCTCCGCATACCGTTCCAGCGTCTCCGTCACCGTGCCCCCGCCGCGCAGCCGCGCACACACCGATGCGAGCAGCGCCGCCATGCCGCAACGCTCTCGCGCAGCCGCGCCTCCATACGCTCCGCGGAGCATCGACCGCCGCGCTCGTGGCGCCGGCATCAACGCCGCCGCACCGGCCGCCGCGAACACCGCATACCAGAACATCCCCGCCACAGTTCCCGTCATGGCGGACCACCGCACCATCGCCGCACGAACGGCGCCCATGACTGCCCATACGCCACACGAGCGCCGTCCCATACGGCCAGCGGGACGCCGACCAGGCTGCCCCTGTCATAAACCAGGCAGCCGATCTGGGCGATACGGCGGACGCCCCGGTTGCGTTCCAGATGCAGGACCACGTCGAACGCGCCGGCGGCCAACATACCCAACGCCTGCGGAGACAGCCCCGCCAGCAGCCCCAACGAGATCAGGCGGGCCGGCACCCTGGCCACGCCGTCGGCGTGCAGCGTGGTCATGCCGCCATGGTGTCCGGAATTCAATGCGCGCAGCAGGTCGGCAATCTCCTCGCCCCGGCACTCCCCCAACACCACACGGTCCGGCCTCATCCGCAGCGTGGCCTTGACCAGCTCCGGCAACCCCACCGCGCCGGCACCCTCCACATTCGCCTCGCGCGAGACCAGCGACACATGGTCGGGGATGCCCAGCGCGCCCAGTTCACGGACCTCCTCCACCGTAATGATGCGTTCCCGCCGTCCGCATTCCGCCAGCAGCGCCCTCATGAGCGTGGTTTTGCCGCTGCCCGTGCCGCCGGTGATCAGTATCGTCGCGCGGGCGGCCACCAACGCGCGCAGCACGGGCAGCCAGGCACCCGGCATCAGACCGCGCACGGCCAACGCCGCCAGTTTAGGGACACCGCATTCGGGGAATCGGATGGAGATCGCCGCACCCTGCGGCACCAACGGCGCGATGACCGCATGCACCCTGACGCCGCCGACCGTCGACGCGTCGGCGATCGGGCAGGCGTCATCCAGACGCCGGCCAAGCTGCGCGCACAGTTGCACGGCGTAGTCACGCACCGTCTGCGGCGACCGGAAGGCGATGCGCGGATGGAACTCGGTCATACCGTCACCCGCGTCGACCCACACACGGCCGTCGCAGGTCACCGCCACGTCGGTGACCGCGGGGTCACGGGCCAGATCCTCCAGCGGCCCCAACATCAGCCGATCAGTCATCGTCCCGCCCCGCCAACGTCATCGCCTCGACGTAATCGGCCAGTACCCCGATGGCGCGGCGGTTATGGCGCGTCGACGTTCGGATGCCCAGCCCCGCGAGCATGTCCCCGTGCAGACGCCGGTCATACCGCAGGCTGACGTCCACGGACCGGTCCAGGTAGTCCTCCGCTTCGGCCACGCTCACCGCGCCGCGCACAGCCGAGCCGCGGGGCTCGACGCCGACCAGGATCACGTCCTTGCCGGCGCCTCCCGCCGACCGGTCGAGCCATCCCCGCGCGCGGGCCAGTCCCAATACCGACAGTTCGCACACCAGCACCGACATCCCGGCCACCAAATCGGGTATCCGCACCGACGCCGGCGTTCGCCCGATGTCGGCGATGACCACGCGATTGGCTTCGCACAGCGCGCGCACCACGGCGCCGGCCTGCCATGGATCGGGGGCCGCACCGTTCCATGAGTCGAACGCCAGCACGCCGACATGCCCCCAATGCGGCAGTTCATGGTTCAGCGAGCGCCCGTCAATGCTGCCGAGCGGAGCATCGACCGACTCGAAGCGCACGCCCGGTTCACCTTCCAATCCGAGCAGCACGTCGATGCCACCCGCGTCGAAATCGGCGTCGACCAGCGCGCAACGGCGATTGCGACGGTCCAGTTCCGCCGTCATCAGCGCGGCCACCGTGCTTGCCCCGATGCCGCCGCCGGCTGCGGCGACCGTCACCAGATTGGCGCATCGCGTGGCGGTGGCGAGCGCGGGGCCCGCGGAGGCACCCGTGCAACGGCGTGCGGCCGGACGCCGGACGGGGGCACGCGACGGCGCGACGGCGACGGACGACGTGCCACGGCGGCCCGTCGAACGGCCACCGACTGTTGGATATGCTGTAGGTTTCGTGGACATATGACGATTGAACGGCCGGCGGAGCGCGCGGACAAGGCCGCTGAGGCGATGTGGTCGAACGCCGGCGGTTATCCACACCCCCGGCGTGTTATCCCCATCCGCAAGACGGCGGATAATACGAAAAGACCCGCCGAAGCGGGTCTTTCGCCAAGTCCAACGCGGTGGAATCGCAACACAACATCATCGTTGTAACGGTAAGTCTTTCCAATGCCCGTCCAACGTAACAGTCCTTTGTGACCATACACTTTTGTGGGCTTCCACCTGTTAAGTTGTCCTTGTACTTGCCATTATGCTCAGCTTGGGCGTGACCGCAACCCGCAATCGTCGAATGTGCGCATTTTTGCCAAAGTGTGCGGCAAACGAACACAATCATCTCGACCATGGCGGTTCGCGTCATCATCGAACGGGTTTACTGTTCGTTCCTGTGCGCTTCCCCGACCCCGGCGGCGTGTCGCCGCACGGCGCCCCGACCCAACGTCACGCATGGGGATCCCCACGCATCCGGACACCATCCCGGCCACGGCGGGGACATCCCACCATGCAGACGCGCGCGAACCAGCTGGTCGAGGACGAGGAATGGGACGTCCTGCGTCCCACCATGCGGACGCGTGCGAACGCCATTCACGGCGGAAACGCCCGATTATGCCCGCCATGCGACATGTTATGTAAACAGAGGTTAAATTCTTGCGATTTCGCGTGCGCCGCAATCGTTGTCATTCTAAAGTAGAGAGCTATGGCACAGATATTCGACGCATCATCGAAGGCGATCCTGCGCAGCCAAATCGCTGAGCACATCGCCGAAACCGATAAGGACGACAAACGCGAGGCTCGCGACGGCGAGGCCCCGCTGCCCGATGACCGCTTCTTTGAGCGCGAGCTGAGCTGGCTCAAGTTCAACTGGCGTGTAATGGAGCTCGCCCAGGATGAGAGCCTGCCGCTGATCGAACGCGCCAGCTTCGCCGCGATCTTCGCCTCCAACCTGGACGAGTTCTTCATGGTCCGCGTGGCCGGCCTGAAGCGCCGCATCGACACCGGCATCGCCGTGACCTCCTCGAGCGGCATGAGCCCGCGCCAGCTGATCCGCTCCCTGAGCGAGCAGGCGCACGTCATGCAGGACGAGCACGCCCACTACGTGGTGGATACGCTGCTGCCGGCCCTGGCCGACGAGCGCATCGTGCTGCTCAACTGGGACCAGCTGACCACCGCCGAGCAGGAGCGTCTCTCCCGCTACTACCGCCAGCAGGTGTTCCCGGTCCTGACGCCGTTGGGTGTGGACCCGGCCCACCCGTTCCCGTACGTCTCCGGCAAGTCGCTGAACCTGGCCGTCATCGTGGAGAACCCCACGTCCGGCAAGTCGCACTTCGCCCGTGTGAAGATCCCGGACAACCTCAATCGCCTGGTGCCGGTCGACGACCGCACCGACGAGGAGGGCGCCGAGGAGCGCTACGGATTCATCACGATGGAGAACCTGATCATCGCGCACCTGGAATCGCTGTTCCCGGGCATGATCATCAAGGAGGCCCGCTCCTTCCGCGTGACCCGTAACGAGGACATCGACGTGGAGGAGGACGACGCCGAGAACCTGCTCAACGCGATGGAGAAGGAACTGCTGCGCCGCCGCTTCGGACCGCCGATCCGTCTGGAGATCTCCGACGCGACCAGCCCGTTCCTCTCGCAGCTGCTCGCCGACCAGCTCGGCGTGACCAGCGACGAGGTCTACCGTCTGCCCGCCCCGCTGGATATGACCGTGCTGTTCGAGCTCGGCGGCATCGACCGTCCGGACCTGAAGTACCGTCCGTTCGTGCCGACCACGAACCGCCAGATCGCCGAGGTCGAGTCCAGCCGTGCGCAGGACATCTTCGCGGCGATCCGTCAGCACGACATCCTGCTGCACCACCCCTACGACTCGTTCTCGACCTCCGTGCAGGCGTTCCTGGCGCAGGCCGCGGCCGATCCGAAGGTGCTGGCCATCAAGCAGACGCTGTACCGTACCTCCAGCAAGTCCCCGATCATCGACGCGCTGATCGACGCCGCCCACGCCGGCAAGCAGGTGCTGGCGCTGGTCGAGATTAAGGCCCGCTTCGATGAGGACGCGAACATCGCTTGGGCGCGCAAGCTCGAACGGGCCGGCGTGCACGTGGTCTACGGCATCGTGGGCCTGAAGACCCACTGCAAGATCTCGCTGGTGGTGCGCCAGGAGGCCGATGGACTCAAGCGCTACTGCCATGTGGGCACCGGCAACTACAACCCGAAGACCGCCCGCCAGTACACCGATCTGGGTCTGCTGACCTGCGACCCGGTGGTCGGCCAGGATCTGACCCGCTTGTTCAACCAGCTGTCGGGGTACGCCCCCAAGTCGAGCTTCCACCGTCTGCTCGTGGCGCCGCGCACCATCCGCACCGGACTGATCCAGCGCATCCGCCGCGAGGAGGACGCCGCACGCGCCGGCAAGGAGGCCTGGATCAAGATCAAGGTCAACGCGATCGTGGACGAGAAGACCATCGACGCGCTGTACCGCGCCAGCCAGGCCGGCGTCAAGATCGACATCGTGGAACGCGGCATCTGCGCGATCAAGCCGGGCGTGCCCGGACTGAGCGAGAACATCCGCGTCCGTTCGATCCTCGGCCGATTCCTGGAACACAGCCGCATCTACGCCTTCTGCAACTCCGACGGCCCGCAGATCGGCGAGGGTCCTGTCTCCGGCCCGGAGGTGTGGATCGGCTCGGCCGACCTGATGCACCGCAACCTGGACCGCCGTGTCGAGGCGCTGGTGCGCATCACCGACCCGGACCAGATCAACGAGCTGATCAACTACGTGGACCTGCAGATGGCCGACAGCACCGCCTCGTGGCACATGCAGCCCGACGGCACGTATATCCGCCACTCCCGCGACGAGGAGGGACGCCCGCTGGTCGACAGCCAGGACTATCTGATCAAGCGGCATCAGCGCCGTCCGCGCGGCAATAGCTGACATCCGACCCGCAACTCGCACGATGGCCGGCCCCACGGGGTCGGCCATCGTCGTTTCTCGAGAAAACTACGTAGCCACAACCGGGAGTGACCTACAATGAGTGGAATGGGCAACAAAGTCAGACGAGTCGTGGAGGCGGCGGGCGGCATCCTGTACCGCTGGCGTCCGGAGGCGGACGTCGCCTCATGCACCGACGACCTCGATAATCTGCAGGTCTGCATCGTGCACCGGCCCAAGTACGACGACTGGAGCTGGCCCAAGGGCAAGCTCGACCCCAACGAATCGCATCGCCACGCCGCCGTGCGCGAACTCGGCGAAGAGACCGGCATCACCGTGGAACTCGGCCCCTACCTTGGCGAGGTGGAGTACCCGCTGTCCGAGGAAGGCAAGAAGACGCGCCGTTCCAAGGACCGCACCGTGGATAGCAAACACGTGATGTTCTGGATGGCACGCCCGATCGACGCGGTCGCCGCCGAACACCTCATCGACGCCTTCGGCCCCGTGCACCGCGCCGACGTCGGCGAGATCGACGGCATCGTCTGGGTATCCGTCCGCGAGGCCCGACGCAAGCTCACCCATTCCACCGGCAAGGACCTGCTGGCGATCTTCGCCGACCGCGTACGCGAGGGCGCGGCACGGTCGCAGGCCGTCATCATCGTGCGCCACGGCAAGGCGGAGGCCCGCAAGGTGTGGAAGGGCACCGACGCGAACCGCCCGATCACGCCGCGCGGCGCCGCCTACGCCTTTGCACTCAACCGCGAGCTGGCCTGCTACAACCCGACACGGCTGGCCACCTCGCCGTGGATGCGATGCCAGGAGACCCTGCAGGTGCTCTCCTGGCAGACCGACCGTCCGATGATCCACATCGACGAGCTGACCGAGGACGCCTTCGCCGAGGACCCCGGTGCCGCATGGCGATGCTTCCGGCGGGAGATCGACGGTGCCCTCGCCGACCGGCAGAACACGGCCATCTGCATGCACCGGCCGGTCATCGGCGGCATGTTCGAACACCTGCGCGCGATGTGCACCACGAAGATCCTCGGCAAACGGCTCATCGCCAAATCGCCGTACATGCCCACCGGCAACGCGATCGTGCTGCACGTCGTCAGCTCCCCCGCCGGCCCACACATCATCGACATCCAGAAGGTGGCACCCATTGTCTACTAGCGCATTGCACTACGGTTCCGGCTCGATCCTGCCCAGCCGCTCCGGATTCGCCGCATCCACGGGCGGGGCGAGGCCGTCGCGCCCGGGACAACTCAGTTCGGCGATCCTGGACGGGCTGGCGGGAGGCTCCGACCCGGAGACGATCCGCGAGCTCAGCCACACCTCGGCGGCCGCGCTGCTCGACCGGGTGCACCATACCGAGGACCCGGCCGTGGTCGAACGCGTGCTGACCCTGGTCGACCATGAGGGCGTGGATATCATCGCGGAACTGTGGAGCCACGCCGAACCCGATTCACTGCCGGGCGTGCTGTGGCGGCTGTATCTGCTGCGCACCTGGATGCGCGACCACAAAGCGGCGATTGCGCGGCTGTGGCGGCTCGGCGAGTCGACCGTGACCTCGGCCTCGGCGATTGCGGGGGTGAACCAGGCGCCGACCGAGGAGGATATCGAGACCACCGCCGATTCGATTCTGGCGGGTGCGTTCACGGGTGATTTCGCCGTGGCGCTGGACCGCGCCGCCGCGTTCACCGACGTGGTGGCCAACGGCCTACGTCTCCAGGCGCGGCACATGGTGGCGGAATACGGCCCCGACGCCGCCTCGGACGAGGAGAAGACGACGCGCACCACGGCCGCGCGACTCCTGCACACCGCAGGCAACCTGTTGAGCACCGCCAAAGTGTTCCGCCACGGGGCCACGCTCTGGCGGCACGGCAAGCTCGAGTAGCGGGCCCCTCATCCCCCATCTTTTGTCTTTTCCGACCTCAACCGACAACAACCATTCGGCTGTGAACGCTCGCACGTCCGTTAAGCCCTGAAAAACCAAAATCGGTCAGACTCGCGCACGGCGTGGCACGGAAGCCGAACCGGTACAATGAAAAGTCGCGTCGGACCGTGCTTAAGCCCCGGGCTCCATTTGTTGCCGCCGCGAGCGGCGTTTGCGCCGACAGGCGCTTTCACGGTCCGGCGTTTCCTTTTCCGTCTCCCGGTTCCCCGAATCATCCGGGAGGCCCAGTCACCGCCCCCCGCGTGCCAAGGTGCAACCTGCGCGAACTGGGTGGGCAAGGTGCTCTGGTGCACCGGCCCCGGGTATACCAACCGTGCGGCCTCGCGTCCGGAGCCGGCGGAACATCCAACGCAGCGATTCCTAACGCGTGGACGCGCGGCGAACCAGATCGAACGAGGTGACGTACTTGCGAGCCGGCACGGCCGACCCCTCGATGCGGGCGATCAGCATATCCACCGCATGCCGGGCGAAATCATCCACATGCGGATCGATCGACGTCAATCCAGGCATGCAGTACTCGGCATCCGGCACGTTGTCGAAACCGACGACCTGCACATCCTGCGGCACCCGCACGCCGCGCCGCTGCAGCTCGTGGATCACGCCGATCGCCAACGCGTCGTTCAGGCACATGATCGCATCGGGCATCGGCACGTCCGCATCGTCCAGCAGATGCGCCACCGCATCACGGCCGCCGGACTGCACCCATGTGGCGTTGCGCACCAGCCGCCAATCGACCTGCAGACCGCGCTCCTCATGCGCCTGGCAATACCCACGCGTACGCTGCGTGCTGGTCGTCTCCGGCAGCGACTCATCCGCCACATCCGGACAAGCGTTCTCCGCGGTGCCGCCAATCAATGCGATGCGCCGGCATCCGGAATCCAGCAGCGCCCCCACCGCCGTGCGTACGGCTTCGACGTTCGGCATCGTCGCCCAATCCGTCAACCCACGCGTATCGTAATCGCCCACGACCACCAACGGGTAGGGCTGCTTCAGCACGGAAGCGCTGATGTCGTCGGGCGAGCCGACGAAGAAGATCCAGCCGTCCGCGGCGAGTTTCTTCGTCTCCGGAATCACCTGCTCGAGACCGCCGGCACCGCTGTACGTGTCGGTGATGACGGCGTAGCCGCGGGCCCGCGCCGCGGTCACCACGCTGTTGGCAAGATACGGGATGAACGGCTGGCAGAAATCGCTGATCGCCAAGCCGATGAGTTGGGTGCCGCCGGTCTTCATGGCGCGGGCCGACACATTGACCCGATAGCCGAGACGCTCGATGGCCTCCTGAACGCGCGCGCGGGTCTCCGGTCGCATGCTGCCGGTGTTGTTCAGCACGTTCGACACCGTTTTGATGGAGACTCCCGTCTCACGTGCCACATCGGTGATGGTTACTCGCTTCGCCACGGCACCCCTCTCGTCGCACCATCGGGCATGGTCCGCGCAGTCAGCCCGGAACGCCCGCCTGTTTTCCAGCATAACGTGTTTTCCCCACGGAACCCGTTCCATCGTGCGGGCTCCGGACAGCCGAGGCCGTGCGATCCGTCCTTGCCGAACGGATCGCACGGCCCGTCATGTCACTTGATATGCAGCGCGTTCCAGCTCACCGGCGGCAGCGAGACGCGGACGGTGCCGGTCTCGGCGTCGTAGGCGGCCGACTCGTTGGCGTGCAGCGTCACGCGGTTCTGGTCGTCGAGCGTGTTCGCGGCGAACAGATCGTCGTCGTGCAGCGTCCGGGCGTCCACGGACGCGACCTCGGCGCCTTCCGGCAGCTTGATCTCGAACTCGGAGGCCTCATCCAGCGAACGGTTGACCGCGAAGACGGCGAGCGAACTGTCGGCGCAGCGCACCGCCACGGCGTTCACCCCGTCGACCTCGCCGAAGCGCGGCGTATCCACGGCGTCCGCGGCCAGCTTCGGCTCCAGCACGGTGCCGCCCTTGGCCAGGCGCGCGGTCAGGGAGAACGGGTAGAACGTGGTCTGACGCCAGGCCGGACCGCCCGGCTCAGTCATGATCGGGGCGATGACGTTGACCAGCTGCGCGAGGCTTGCGGCGTGCACGCGATCGGCGTTCTTCAGCAGCGTGATCATCAGGTCGCCGAAAACCACCGCATCGGCGGCGGTGTAGATGTCCTCGAGCAGACGCGGGGCCACCGGCCAATTGCCGATGCCCTCGGGGGTCTTGCTCGGCTCCTCGCCCTGATACCAGACATTCCACTCGTCGAACGAGATGTACACCTCATGCTTGCTCTTCAGGCGGGCCTTGGTGGCGTCGATGACGGCGGCGACGTCCTTGATGAAGCCGTCCATATCCACGCCGGAGGCCAGGAAGCTGGCCATGTCGCGCGTGCCGTCCTCCTTGAAGAACGGCTGGTAGTAGGCATGGCAGGACACGAAGTTCACGTTCTCGTAGGTCTTCTCGAGCACGGTCTGTTCCCACGCGCCGAAGGTCGGCATGCCGTGGGCGGAGGAGCCGCACACCACCAGTTCCACGCTCGGATCGATCTGGCGCATGCCGGCGGCCACGGATGCGGCGAGCGTGCCATAGTCCTCGGCGGACTTGTGGCCGAGCTGCCACGGGCCGTCCATCTCGTTGCCCAGGCACCACATGCGGATATCGAAGGGCTTGTCGGCACCGTTGGCGCGGCGAAGCTCCGACAGTTCGGTGCCGCCGGGGACGTTCGCATATTCGAGCAGGTCGAGGGCCTCCTCCAAGCCGCGCGTGCCGAGGTTCACGGCCTCCATCAGCTCGTTTCCGCCGGTGGCCTCAAGCCATTCGACCATCTCGTGCAGGCCGAACTCATTGGTCTCGGTGGAATGCCAGGCCAGGTCGAGGCGGCGGGGGCGGTCCTCCTTGGGGCCGACGCCATCCTCCCAACGGTAGCCGGACACGAAGTTGCCACCCGGGTAGCGGATGGCGGTGGCGCCGAGCTCCTTGACCAGGTCGATGACATCCTTACGGAAGCCGTGCTCGTCGGCGGTCGGGTGGTCGGGCTCGTAGATGCCGGTGTACACGCAACGGCCGAGGTGCTCGACGAACGAACCGAACAGACGGTCGTTGACCGGGGCCACTTCGAAATCGTCATCGACGACGAGCCGGGCGGCGAGATTGTCCTGCTGGGTCATAGAGGTCCTTTCCTGTGGGAGTGTCAACGGAAGAGCGATATACAGCGTTGGAAATCTTCCAGACCCCAGCTTAGTACAACCTTGTACTTTTGGACGGAGGGCGTGTCGCGGAGCAGACCGGTCCCCTTTGCCGCAGCATCACCATGCCACTGCATCGAAAGAGCCTTTGAAGCTCCGTAAAAGAGCCCAAAAGCCGCACAAGCACCGCACTTCTGCATCAAAAGGGCCCCAGGAAGCCCGCCACAAGACCATCCGTCGCACAAGCACCGTAATCATGCGACAGAAGTGCCATCGCCCACCCACGACCAACCTGGCACCGCACACCATACCGCCCATCCGCACACCATGCCGCAGCACCCGCAGAAGCAGCACCCCCAGAAGCAGCCCACCTACAGAAGCACCCCACCCGCAGAAGCCGCCCACCCGCACGTCCATACGCAGAAGCCGCGAACCGTGGAAACGGTTCGCGGCTCCATGACGCACCGCCGTGCACCCGGCGGACGGGCCTGCCGACCCGGCACGCCGATCAGTCGCGCTTGGGCGGCTGGCTGGCCACGCGGGTCAGGCGCGGGGGCCTGCGCGTGGACACGAACAGCGGCTGCACCTCAACCAGCGGGTTGTACGGCGCCAGGCCGAACCACTTGACCGGGGAGCCGGCCACGCGGCGGATCGCGTACTTGATCTGCAGCGACAGCGCGCCGCGGCCGGAGACCTTCGACTCCGGCATCAGCGCCTTGTGGATCACCACGTAGCGGATGGTGCCGATGCCGGGATCGGCGTCAAGCTTCGGGTAGATCGACTGCTGGTTCGGCAGCTCGCCGGTCTTCTCCAGATCGTGCATGATCTGATGCAGGTAGGCCGGGATGGACTGCGAGACCTTGAAGCCGAGCCGGATGCGCACACGGAACAGGTAGTCGGTACCGAAGCTCTCGACCGAATACTCACGGGTGAACGGCTCGTCGGTGGTCTCGACGGCCACCGCCCACCATGCGCGGGCGCGCTTGGGGTGGTCGGCGAAGATCGAGAAGAAGATGTCCGTATCGAGACGCTTCAGGTCCGGATCGCTGGTCAGGTAGACGATGTTGTCCGCGAACCGGTGGATGCGGCTATCGCCGTGCAGCTTGTCCAGCGCGGGGAGGAAGTCCTTCGGCATCATGTGCCGACGCTGCGAGCGCTCCAGCTTGGTGCCCTCGTTCCACGTGTACATGACCATGAGAATCGCCAGCGTGAGCAGCAGCGTGAACCAGCCGCCATGCAGGAACTTGGCCATCGAAGCGGCGAAGAACAGGACCTGGATCGCCAGGAACACGATGGTGAACACAACGGCGCCGAACTTGTTGCTGCGGTGCCACAGGTAGATGCCCAGCAGGATCGTGGTGGTGATCATCGTGATGGTCAGTGCCAAGCCGTAGGCCGCCGAGATATGTTCCGAATCGCGGAACAGCAGCAGCACGGCCAGCGTGGCCACGCACAGCACCACGTTGACGACCGGAATGTACAGCTGGCCGCGGGTACGGGCCGGGTAACGAACCTGCAGATGTGGCATCCAGTTGAGGCCGGTGGCCTCGGAGACCATGGTGAACGCGCCCGTGATCAGCGCCTGGGAGGCGATGATGCCGGCGGTGACCGACAGCACGACGGCCACATAGCGCACGTTCGGATCCATCATCTGGAAGAACGGGTTGATGCCTTGGGCGTCCGCCAGCTGGGGGTTGTCCTGGTTGCGCAGCATCCAGGCGCCCTGACCGAAGTAGTTGAGTACCAGGGCGACCTTGATGAACGGCCAGGTGAAGTAGATGTTGCCGCGGCCCACGTGGCCCATGTCGGAGTACAGGGCCTCGGCGCCGGTGGTGGACAGGAACACCGTGCCCATCAGCGCCAGCCCGGCCGCGTTGTTCGGGCTGAACAGGAACTTGATGCCGTAGTACGGGTTGAGCGCGGCGAGCACGGACCAGTCGTTGCCGATGGCCACCACGCCGACCACCGCCAGGAAGATGAACCAGACCATCACGACCGAGCCGAACACCTTGCCGATGGACTCGGTGCCGCGCGACTGCACGGCGAACAGGATCACGATGATCACCGCGGTGATCATCATCGTCAGGTCCTTGTTCTCGGTGAACAGATGTTCCAACGCCGGCAACGATTTCAAGCCCTCGACGGCGGACGAGATCGACACGGCCGGCGTCAGCACCGAGTCCGCCAGGAACGCTGCGCCGCCGAGCATGGCCGGTATGACGAGCCATGCGCCGTATTTGCGAATCAACGAGTACAGAGCAAAGATGCCGCCTTCACCGTTGTTGTCGATGCGCATGGCAATCAGCACGTACTTGACCGTGGTGATCAGCGTGATCGACCAGAACACCAGCGACAGCATGCCCAGCACCGCCTCACGACCGGTGTTGGCCAGGCCGCCCTGACCGGACAGGAAGGTTTGCGCGGTGTACAGGGGCGAGGTGCCGATGTCGCCGTAGACGACGCCGAGCGCCACGATGGCCATGCCGAGGCTGACCTTATCCGGACTGGACTGCAGTTTGCACCACCAGCGACCGATCGGACCGCGGGCAGCGACCTTGTCGAGCTTCTCGGCCTCCTTGCGTTCGGCCTCCTGCTGCTTGGTGATTTCCTCGCGCTCTTCCTTGGTCAGCTTGCTGCGCGAGACCTTCGGCGCGTTGGTGAATGAATCCGCCCTGAGCAGGGCTTGATCGGGTTTCTCGGCATTTCGATTAGCCGGGGAGGCACCGTTACGTTTCCCGGACTGCTTCCCGTTCTGCGACGACCCACGCTGACGTGATTCCGCCATAGTACATATCCTCCATCGCCGGGGACCTTCCCCGCACGCGAGTTTCTCTCACTAGTACGAGAAACGGCGCCGATTTTCGACGCCGCTTCCCTGCACTGCTGGATAGTCTATACGGTTCCTTCACCTTTTGCGAATCGAATTGTGAAGACGACCCCGGAAACCGTTGTCCCGCAACGTCTTCCGAACTTTGGCAACACACCGCGACCATATGTGAAGAAGCCGTCGGCGGGACGACGGGAACCCATCGTCCGCCGACGGCGCCTGCACCGTGGGCGTCGAAACCGACGACGCACCCGTGCGTCTGACCGCCGATTACGAGCTGGTCGTGCGCGAATCCACGCGACGGCAGACGGACACCCATCCGCCTCGCCTCGGAAAAACGTTACAAAACCACCCTCCATGTATGCGAAAAACGTTACAACAGACATTCTCCGCCGTCGGAAAAACGTTACAATAGAGACACACCAAACGCAGAAAAACGTTACAAGCGAGGTGACGACATGCTGTACCGCAATGCATGGGAGCAGCTTGAGACTTGGCGAACCGGCAATACCGCGGCCAGAAAACATGGCCGGCACACCAAAGCCCTGATGATCACCGGCGCACGCCAGGTCGGAAAAACCACACTGGTAAGGGAATTCGGAAGCCGACATTACAAGCGCCTCGCGGAATTGAACTTCCTCACCGACCCGGTAGCCGCCACCGTCTTCGACGGGGCCCTCGACGCGGACAGCGTGACGGCCAATCTCACCGCCTATCTCAAAACGACGCTTCCCCCTGGCGAGACACTGGTCCTCCTTGACGAGATACAAGAATGCCCACGAGCGCGAACGGCCATCAAATTCCTCGTGGAGGACGGACGATTCGATTACGTGGAGACCGGATCGCTGCTCGGCGTGCGAACGAAGGAGGTCCCTTCATACCCGGTGGGTTTCGAGGAATCCTTCCGCATGTATCCGTTGACCTTTGCCGAATACTGTCTGGCCAACGGCGTACCCGAGTCCACCCTGACCATGCTCCGGGAGCATTTCGATACGGCCACCCCCGTCAGCGACGCCATACACAACACCATGCAACGACTGTTCATGTCGTATATCGTGGTCGGAGGCATGCCGGAGATTGTGCAACGCTACGTCGACACCCATGACATAGCCCAGGTCGTTGATTTGCAGCACAATCTGCTCGACCTCTACCGCATCGACATCACGAAATACGCCGACAAAACCGACATGCCGAAGATACGTGCCATCTTCGACGCGGTGCCCGTACAGCTCGACGACCGCAATCGCCGGTTCGTCCTCGCGGACCTTGGCAAGACCGCACGCCAAAACCGCTACGCCAGCAGTTTCCTCTGGTTGGCCGACGCAGGCGTGACCCTGCCCTGCTACAACGTCACCGCTCCCACCGTGCCGCTGCAGGCAAACCGCAAATACAGCCTGTTCAAACTGTTCCTTGCGGATACGGGCCTGCTCTGCGCCTCGTCGATGGAGAACGTGCAGTTCGCCATTCTCAACGGTCAGATCGACATCAACATGGGGGCGATCGCGGAAAACGTGGTGGCGCAGGAACTGGCGGCGAACGGATTCGCCCTGCATTATTTCCACACCAAACGCCTGGGAGAGGTGGACTTTGTGGTGCAAACCGGGAATGCGGTGCTGCCCATCGAAGTCAAATCAGGCAGGGGCTGGACTCAACATACGGCGCTGGACAACGTCATGGCCGTGCACGAGTGGAATCTTGACCGCGCACTCGTGCTATGCAACGGCAACCTCAGCCAAGACGGCAATGTGACATATCTGCCGTTGTACATGACGATGTTCATCAAGCCGCCGCAGCAGCCGGCAAGTATGCCGTTCGAGATAGACCTCAGCGCGTTGCGGTAACCGCTCACACCCCGTACACGGTGCGGGTCACGCGGCGGGTGGCGCGCGCGACCTCGGCGACCGGCAGGTCGAACACGTCCGCCAACGCGGCCAGCGTGTAGGGAATCATGTACGGGGCGTTCGTCCGGCCGCGGTACGGCATCGGTGCCAGGTACGGCGCGTCCGTCTCCACCATCACATGGTCGAGGCCCACAATGCGCGCCGACTCGCGGATGCCGTCGTTGCCCTTGTAGCTCACCGTGCCGGACATGCTCAGGTACCAGCCGTGCTCGCGAGCCACCTTGGCCATTTCCGCGTCGCCCGAATAACTGTGGAACACGGTGAATTCCGGGGCGCCGTCCGCCAGCAGCGTCTCGATGACCTCGCGGTGCGCGTCGCGGTCGTGGATCTGCATCGGCAGGTTCAGCTCCTTGGCGAGTGCGATGTGGTCACGGAACGCCTGACGCTGCAGTTCGCGCGCCGAACCGCCTGTGCGGAAGAAGTCCATGCCGGTCTCGCCGATGGCCACCACCTGCTCGGGGTAGGCGACGGCCAGCCGGTGCACCTCGGCGAGCGCCTGGTCGAAGGGCACGTCGTGATGCGGCCTGTACTTGAGTTCCAACCCGTCCGGCCCGGGTACGCCGCGGTGCCCGTGCAGCACCGACTCGTTGGGGTGGATGGCCAAAGCCGCGTGCACCACACCCGGATGGTCCAGGGCCATCTGCACGGCCGTCATCAGGTCCGGCAGCTCGCAACCGGAGTCGATGACGCCTTCGATGCCGACGGCCGCGGCCTGGTCGAGCAGCTCGCTGACGCTGTAGACGGGAACCGCCGGCTGCCCCTTCATCTCCGCCTCGTGGCTCATCGCCTTGGAGAAGGGGACGACGGAGGCGACATGCGTATGGTTGTCGATGGTCCGGGCGTCTTCGGGCAGCGGCTCGGGGGCCGGTGCCCAGCTGCGGTCGCGGTGATGCTTGCTCATGGTTCCCCAGTGTAGCCGGGAGGGGGTTCGCACTACCTCGCGATTCAAATCAGGAGGCCTTGATTTTCCTTGCCTCCGTTTCCGAAAGTCGAGGTAGTGCAAACCTCAGTTGGGTATCACTTCAACGCAATGACCGTGAACGACCACGCCGGCGCCTCGTACATGCCGGATGCCAGATCACACGGCCGTTCGACCGGACGGGTCGGGGCCTCCTCGCCGTGGACGCCCGCATATGGATCGTCGGCAGTCAATACCGTTGCCGTGGCGGCGGCGCGGGACGACACCGGGACGTCCAACGCGTCAAGGACCTGCGACAGGTCCACGGACACGGGATCGGCCATCGCGTTGACGACGCGCAGATAGGTCACCCCGCCGGCCGAATCGCGGGCGACGGACACCGTGCGTCGCGGCTCGTCCGCGACCTCCCGCCCCGCGACGATCGGCTGGCCGTCGATCTCCAACGCCATGTCCGCGCCCCGGTCAGCCACATGGATCCGCGCATGCCAGACGGTGCCCGGACGCACCATATCCATCGAGACCTCGGTGCCGGCGAGGGTGGATCCGCATCCCTCGCGCACCAGCTGCAGTTCGAAGCTGCGCCCGAACGAGGCGACGTTGTGGTCCGGCCCGTTCACGTCGCCCGTATGCACCTGCACGCCCCACATGCCCTCGTGGTAGGTCACGGTCATGTCCACCGTGTACGAGTCGGCCTCAAGCGCCAAGCCGGTCGTGACCGGCCCGTTGCCGCGGTACGCGATGTCCGGCAGTTCGACCCGCTCCCCCGATTCGGTGGTGACGACGATATCCGTCAGATCCGCGCTCGCACCGCCCGTGACGGATAGCCCCACCGTGCGTGGCAGTTCCCGGCGGAACAGGATGTCGCCGTCCACGGCGACCGGCCATGCCGTGTCGGCCGTGGTGGTGGCGAACATGCGCTGCACCCAATAGTTGTAGGTACGGAACACACGCTCGTTGTCGAAGTAGATGAGATCGGGGTCCCAGCTGTTATGGCCGTTCTTACAGAACAGCGGCGCGTACGAGGCCATCGCCACCACGTCGCCGTTGGCCTCCATCCGGCCCATGACCGCGGCCTCGGCCAAACCGTTGATCAGCCGCGTGTCCCAGGAACCGTATTCGCCCAGGTAGATCCTCGAACCATTCCGGTCGGCGTGGTCGTAATGGTCGAGGTGATGGAACCACCAGCTGGGCGAACGGTAGGAGTGTTCGTCCACAATCGGGATTCTCAGTTCGCGGGCGATGCGCCATCCCTCGTCGTAATCGCGGCCGCTCGGGTCGGGGCCGACCGTGCCGACGATGGTGATCTCGGGATGCGCGGCACGCACCGCGTCATAGATACGACGGAACCGGTCCTCGAAAACGGGATCGATCCGGTCCTCGTTGCCGATGCCGAGGTATTCCAACCCGAACGGCTCCGGATGCCCCATTGCGGCGCGCTTCGCCGCCCACGCGTTGGTCTCGGGGTCCGCATTGCAGAAGTCGATCAGGCCGATGACGGAGTCGATGTAGCCGGGCATGTCCTCGTCGGCGATGGGCACCGGCCCCTGGCTGGTGTTCTGGCAGCTCACGCCGGCGGGCAGCACCGGCAGCGGCTTTGCGCTAATCGTCTCGCACAGCCGGAAATACTCGTAGAAGCCGATGCGGAAGCTCTGATGGTAGCCCCAGACGTTGAAGTTGTGAGGGCGGTGTTCGACGGGACCGATCGTGCGCTCCCACCGGTACATGTTGTCCAATCCCAGGCCGTGGGTGATGCAGCCGCCCGGGAAGCGCATGAACCGCGGGTGCAACTCGTCGAGCGCGCGGACCAGATCGGGGCGGCAATGCTCCAGTCCCTTGTAGGTGGTCGTCGGCTCGCAGGAGACGAAGTCCACGTCCACCACGCCGGCATCCCGGAACAGCACCCGCAGCGTGCCCTGCGTCGCGATGACTCCCCGCGACCCCCCATCCGTCGGCTCATCGTCCGCGGCCGTCGGGAAGGGAACGGACAGCGTCGTCTCGTATTTCGCCCACGATTCGCCGGCCACGGACAGTTCGGCGTCCGCCACCGACTCGCCGTTGTCACCCGCCAACGCCACATGCACCGGCATCACGCTGCCGGACATCGAACGCGCCCACATGGAGAACCGGTAGGTCTCCCCGGCGTGGAACACCATGCCGTCGAACCCGGTGTTCTCCAGGCCGACCGGACCGCCCGCCACGGAACGGATCTCGATGCGCGCATGATGGGGGTTCTCCTCCGCCACCGGGTCCACGGTCCGCACGCCGAATGTGGCGAACGAGCCGGATGGCACCAGCTTGCGCCACGCCGTGTAGTTACTCCAATCCGGATGATCGGCGCGAGAGTATTCGAACGCGCCGTTCTGGACGAGTTCGCTGGCCAGACCGCCGTCGGCCGACGAGGAGATGTCCTCGAAGAAGATGCCCCACAGGTCGGTGCTGATGCGGCGGATGGCGGAGGTGTCCACGGTTGCGGTCAGGGTGTCGGTCATCAGAGCTCCTTTGCGGGGATGTGCAGAATCGGGTCGGGGCTGCGGTCGGCGCCGGCGCGACGCGGCGTCGGTATGGCGACGACATTCGGGACAACGTTGTATCGTCGGCCTAGTGTAGACCACGGCGACACAACACGCTAATCGATTCAATCATTGTCGCACGGCATGCCGCATCCGCCGCGGACCGCGGGGCGGCGCGATATACCATGGAGCCGGAGCCGTTTGGAAGGAGATGCCATGGTCACGCTCGACGATGTCGCCGCACGCGCCGGCGTCTCACGCATGACGGCGTCGAACGCGCTCCGGGGCAAGACGGTCGTGCGCCCGGAAACGGCTCGCAAGGTCATCGCGGCCGCCGAGGAGCTCGGCTACCACCCCAACCTTGCGGCGCGCCAGCTCAGTTCGGGACGCACCCACGTCATCGGTCTGACCGTCGCCGACTTCGACCTGATCTTCCCCGCCGCCCTGGCCGCGGCCATCTCCGACCGGGCCCAGACGCTCGGATACCAAGTCATCGTGCAGCAGACGCGGTTCTCGCACGACTTCGAACGCCGCATGCTGTCCAGCGCCACCAGCCAGATCTGCGACGGCACGATCATCTGCTGGCCCAGTTCCGCCTCCGCCGAGATGGAGACCTTCGCCCGCACCCACCCGCTGGTGCTGCTGGACGGGTTCGGCCTGGAAAGGCGCTGCGACTGCGTGTTCACCCCCTGCGCCGAAGGCATGGCGGCGGCGATGCGGCATCTGATCGAGCATGGCTGCCGCAGGGTGCTGACGCTCGGCGGCAGCTATCTGCCGCCGGAACGGTTCGCGGAGGCCGACACCTCCGAACGGCGCCGCATCCGGGGTACGGCCGAAGGACTACTGTCGAACGGCCTGCCGTACCGCGCCGACGACGTCTACCCCTGCGGCTGGACGCGTGAGGCGGGGTACCGCCGCATGCGGGCCATCCTCGAGGAACGCCGCGACTTCGACGGCGTCTGCTGTCTGAACGACCCGATCGCGATCGGCGCGCTCACGGCGCTGACCGACGCCGGGATCCGCGTGCCGCAGGATGTGGCGGTCATCGGGTTCGACGGCGTGGAGGACGGCCGATATCTCTCCCCCGGTCTGACGAGCGTGGCCATCGACCCGAGGCAGGCCGCCGAGGTCTGCCTAGATCTGCTCATCGAACGCATCGGACAGCGGCCGGACGTCCCCACGGATGACGGAACCGCACCGCCGCGGACGATCACCCTCGGGTACCGGCTCGAATCGCGTGGCAGCGGCGAACGCCTGTGATTCGCAGGCGCACCCCTTGATATCGCCACCCAAGCCACACGTGCTTGCCGCACCGAAATTTTAGCGCTACAATTCACGTGACGACAGGGAATGCATCCCGCGCATCCCGGCGGAGCAGCATCGCCCCGACCGCATAAACCCGCGGACGCATTCCACCCAACACAGCGAAGGAGCTTCCATGACCATCACCTCGCCATTCACCGCCGCCGACGGCGCCCTGACCTGGGTCGGCGACGGCGAAACCGTCCGCATCGAACCATGGGGCGCGAACAGCATCCGCGTCCGGGCCCGCTTCATGCAGCCGATCGCCGACGCCGACTGGGCGCTGCTGCCGCCGCCCGCCGACGCCCCCGCACCGACCATCGTCATCGCCGATGACGGCTCCCAGGCCTCCCTGACCAACGGAGGCATCACCGTGACCGCGCGCATGCCCCGTTGGGACGGCCGCTGCGAGCTCACGTTCACCGACGCCGACGGCACTGTGCTGTTCAAGGAGACCGACGACGGCGGCGCGCTGCGGCTCAAGGCGCGCAAGTACGAGCCGCTGTCCGGCGGCGGCGCCCGCACCACGGTCACGTTCGACGCCGACCCGCACGAGCACCTGTACGGCATGGGCGAATACCAGCAGCCGGTCATGGACCTGAAGGGCACCTCGCTCGAACTGGCTCACCGCAACTCGCAGGTGTCGGTGCCGTTCGTCGTCTCCTCGAAGGGCTACGGCTTCCTCTGGCACAACCCGGCGGTCGGCCGCGCCACCTTCGCCAAAACCGGCACGCAGTGGCAGGCCGCCGCCTGCGACCAGATCGACTACTGGGTCACCGCAGGCGACTCCCCCGCGCAGATCGAACGGCAGTACGCCGACGCCACCGGCCACGCGCCCGTCATGCCCGAATGGGGCCTGGGCTTCTGGCAGTGCAAGCTGCGCTACTGGAACCAGGAACAGCTGCTCGAGACCGCCCGCGAGTTCAAACGCCGCAACATCCCGGTCGACCTGATCGTCATCGACTTCTTCCACTGGCCGCTGATGGGCGACTTCCGCTTCGACGAGGAGTTCTGGCCCGACCCGAAGGCCATGGCCGACGAACTGCACGAGATGGGCATCAAGCTCATGGTGTCGGTCTGGCCGCAGATCGACCTGGAATCCGAGAACTACGACGAGATGCGCGCCCACAACTATCTGGCCCACGTGACGGCCGGCAAGGACGTGGGCATGTGGTGGCCGCGCGACAACCAGTTCCTCGACGCCACGAACCCCGAGGCGCGCGCGTTCGTATGGGCGCTGGCCAAGCGCAACTACACCGACCTGGGCGTGGACGCGTTCTGGCTGGACGAGGCCGAACCCGAGTGGGGCGGCGACTACGACTACAGCCACTATCTGTATCACATCGGCCCGGTGAACAAGGTCGGCAACGTGTACCCGCAGCTGTACAACAAGACGTTCTACGACGGCCAGCTCGAAATCGGCCGCGAAGGCGAGATCGTGAACCTGACGCGCGCCGCCTGGGCCGGTTCGCAGCGCTACGGTTCGCTGGTCTGGTCGGGCGACGTGCACTCCACGTTCGACGACCTGAAGGCGCAGATCACCTGCCAGGTGCATATGGGCATGGCCGGCATCCCGTGGTTCACCACCGATATGGGCGGGTTCGCAGGCGGCGACCCGAACGACCCGGACTTCCGTGAACTGTACGTGCGCTGGTGCCAGTTCTCCTGCTTCTCGCCGGTGATGCGCAACCACGGCGACCGTTCGCCCGCCACCAAGGTGCCCGGCAAGCCGACGTTCGACCGCAAGGGCAACCCGATCGACCACATCCACACCGGCGCGGACAACGAGCCGTGGAGCTACGGCGAGGACGTCGAACGGATCGTGCGCAAGTACATCGCCGTGCGCGAGACGATGCGCCCGTACACACGCGACCTGTTCGCGCAGGCGCACGCCGACGGCCAGCCGGTCGCCCGCGGCCTGTTCTACGAGTTCCCGGACGACGAGGCCGCAGCCGACGTGGCCGACGAGTATCTGTTCGGCCCGGACCTGCTCGTGGCACCCGTCACCGAGCTCGGCGCGCGCTCGCGCGAGGTCTATCTGCCGGGCGACGAGTCGACCACGTGGACGAATCTGCACGACGGCGCCGAGTACGCCGGCGGTCGGACCATCACAGTCGACGCGCCGCTCGACGTGCTCCCGCTGTTCGCCCGCAACGGCGCCGATCACGCCCTGAACGGCATGATCTGATTCACTTGGGATCGAGGGCGATCCACAGCACGCCGTGGGGCGGGATGGTGCCGCGAATCACACGGTCGGCTCCTTCGCCCTCGATCCGCACGTCGGCGGGCGTGGCGCCGTCCTCGATGCCGGCGAACAGGTCGGTCAGCGTCCAACGGCCGTCGCGTTCGTCCAGTCCCACAATCGACTGCAACTCGATGTTCCGGCCGAGCTCGTACGCATCGTCGCCGGTCCAGAACAGCGCGGCGTAGTGGCCGCCGTCGTGCGCGGACATCGTGCCGTCGGCCCAGTCGACGGCGTCGGCGGCCCACACGATGAGTTCGCCGCGGTAGGAGCTCTCGTCGTCCCAACTGGCGAAGATCCGCTCGCGCACGGTCTCGTGGTTGTTGCGGGACCCGGCGGTGACCTCGCGCAGCGCGGGGTTGGCGAGCGCGGCGATGGTCTGAGGCGTGGAGGTGGGCAGGTCGCCGCCGACCATAAGCGGGCTGCGGCCCATGCACCACAGGGCGAGCAATGAGCGGCGTTCGTCGGGGGTCAGGCGGCAGTCGCGGTCGTCGCCGCGTTCGGCGCGCAGGCCGATGTGGCCGAGTGGGAGCATGTCGGCGTCGGCCCAGTGGCCGGTGGTTTGGAATGGCGCCCAGCGGGCCAGGCGTGCGAACTGCTGGTAGATGTCCTCCCAGCGGTCCCACAGGTCGTCGGAGATGCGCCACATCTCGGCGTTGCCGCGCAGGAAGTCCACGTAGCCGGTGGACACCCAGCCGCCGGGCGACAACGACAGCGTGATCTCACGCCCGTATTTGGCTTCGGCTTTGGCGATGGCGCGATGGTAGGCGGCGATCTCGTCGGCGTGGAACGGGGTCTGCATGTCGTCGACCTTGAGGAAGTCGAGTCCCCAAGCGGCGAACTGGTCGATCTGCGCGTCGTACCAAGCCTGCGCGCCGGGATGGTTCTGGTTCAGACCGTAGTTGTCGGGGTTCCACACGCAGACGTGGTCGAGGTCGGCGATTTCGCGGGCCGTGTAGTCGGTACCGAGCACCGGCAGGTCGTTCTCGACGGCGATGCGTGGGATGCCGCGCATCATGTGCACGCCGAGTTTCAGGCCGAGCGCGTGCACCTGTTCGGCGATCGGCCCGAAACCGCGGCCGTTGGCCGATGACGGGAACCGCTGCGGGTCGGGCAGCTGCCGGCCGTATTCGTCGAGGATGAGCGGCGCGTTCTCGTTGTAGCCGTGGGCGCGGGCGGTCGGGTCGTACCAGTCGATGTCGATGACGAGCGTATCCCACCCGGCGTCCAGTAGATGTTCGGCCATGAACCGCGCGTTGGCGAGCACCTCGGCCTCGGTGACGGTGGTGCCGTATGAATCCCAGCTGTTCCAGCCCATCGGCGGACGCCATGCTTTGGTTGCTGCGCTCATTGATTCCCCTTTCCGCCGCGCCGATCGCCTTTGGGCGCGGGTCGGCGACGACCCGTACGAAAACGTTGTACCATTACGGTTGATATACTATCAGCATCGCTGGCTGCAATCACCGCCGCCCGGCGCAGGACGGCGGGATATACGCGTTTCCGCACAAGGAGTCCAGATGAACGCTTCAGAACCCACCACCGCCTATCTGTTCGTGCATTTCACCGGCTTGGAGCAGTCCGAAACCGACGAACAGCTCTACTTCGCGCTAAGCCGCGACGGCCGCCACTGGCGCGACCTGCGGGAGGCTGGGTTCCCCGTGCTGACCTGGAAGGGCGGCGAAGGCGGCGTGCGTGATCCGCATATCGTTCGCGACCCGCGTGGCGGGTTCCACATCGTCGCCACCGATTTGAGCATCTACCACCGCGGCGGCTGGGGTCCGCATGACGGTGCGACCGAGAACGGCTCCACCGGCCTGGTGATCTGGGATTCGCCCGACCTGTCTCACTGGAGCGAGCCGCGGCTGGTCGACGTGGCCTCCAAGATTCCCGGCGCCGGCATGGCTTGGGCGCCCGAGGCCGCCTGGGATCCGGACCGCGGCCAATGGATCGTGTTCTGGGCCACCAAAACGAATGCGGACGCTCCCGCGGGCAGCGATGCGGCGGCACTGAACAACGAACTCGGCGACCCGACGAACATGTACTACGCCACCACCGCCGATTTCCGTACATTCTCCGACCCGGTCAAGTGGATCGACCGCAAGAACGTCATCATCGACACCACCATGCTGCGCGACGATGACGGCTGGTGGTACCGCGCGTCCAAGGACTCCGAGATCACGATCGAGAGGACCCGCAACCCGTACGCGGTCGCGCGCGAGGTGCTGCGCACCGACGACCCGAACGAGTGGAGTTTCGTCGGCACGCTCACCGATCTGTTGGGTAACGGCCGCTATTCGGAGCACTATCTGGAGGGGCCGGAGCTGTTCGTGTTCAATGACGACGACGTGGCGACGGTGAACGGACGTCCGATGCGCTACGGCCTGATGTGCGATCAGTATGCGGAGGGCAAGGGGTACACGCCGTTCCGTTCGGCGGACCTCGGTTCCCGCGACCCGCAGGATTGGTCCGTGGCCGACGACATCGACTTCGGCCGGCTCAAGAAGCGCCACGGCGCGATCCTGCCGATCACCGAGGCCGAGTACGAGGCGATCGAGGACACCTTCGCCAACTGATCCGGCCACGGTCAGGGACTCGACGACCGCGCAGGTTTTGGCATCAGCGCCGACACAATTCCTCGGCGGTGACGAAGTCCACCTTACCGGCATACCTATCGCGGGTGGCGTTGGACATCGGATGCTTGCTGAAAACCATGAACCGCGTATCGTCGTACCCGGGGATGAGCCCCTCCCGACCGAGAAGCGCCTCCACGGCTTCGGTCTCGTTGAACGAGTTGCGCCACGTGCATTCTCCCAGCAAGATACGTTTCGTCTGCGGGTCGGCAAGTACGACGTCGATTTCGGCCTGCGCGCGCCGGCGGACGTCAGAATCATCGGGTTCGACGGCATCGCCGAAGGTGCGTACGCCACCCCCTCGTTGAGCACCATCGCCATCGATTTCGACCAGCTGGCCCGGTTCACGCTGGACGCACTGATCCGGCGCATCGACGAGACACACCATGCCGATGGCACAGACCGTCGCCCCGCCTCCCGCGCCATCGTCGGCCACCGCCTCATCGCCCGCGAATCCACCGGCCTCACTCCGTGTTGAACAGGCGCGCGGGGAAGGCTTCACGGTATTGGGTCGGCGTCAGGCCGGTACGGCGTTTGAAAACACGCATGAAATACTTAGGGTCGTCGTATCCCACCTCGGCGGCGATATCGGTCACGGGGCTGGTGGTGGACGACAGCAGTTCGCGCGCCCGGTCGATCCGGTATTCGGCGATCTGTTCGGCGACGCCGATGCCGAACACCCGCCGGTACAGCGAGGTCAGGTAACTGGGCGTGTAGTGGAACCGTTCGGCCACACCAGCCACGGTGACATCCTCATACGCGTTCGCCCTCAGCCATGCGCGTACCGACCGCATGGCCGCCAGCCCGGAATCCGATGTCCGCCCCGATCTCCGCGCCCGCTCCTGCGCCGAGACCTCCAGCAACAGGCTGGTGGCGAAGTAATCGCAGTACGCGTTACGGTATGGGCCGAATTCGGCGAACAGATCGACCATCTGGGCGAACATGACGGACAGTCGATCCGGATTCGCGACCTCGGCCAGATCAGGCAGGATAAGATACCGGTCATCCTTCGGCAGCGCACTGCCGGACATCATGGGATGCAACCCGTCATCGCCGTTTCCTCCGACCGCGCGATGCCCTGCATCCACCTCCGCTGCCGTGTCCATGCCGACGGCACACCCCGCAACCGTCCGGCCGGCATCGGCCTGCGCAACGGCGCACACGGGCAATCGGAAATGCATCCAATAGAACTCCAGGTCGGCAGTGATGGACTCGGTGCCGGCATGCTCCACATCAAGCGGGAACAGCGCCACCTCATGCGCGGCGATGTGCATCCGGCGTTCCCCGACACGGATCGGCAGCACACCCCGGCGCACAAACACCAGTTCATGCTGGTCCATCGTGCGCCGCATATGCCGCCACCCCGGCCCGGACACGAACCGCCCGACCGATTGGAACGCCACCGGCCCATCCAGCCGCCCAACCATCACCGCCATACGCTCACACACGCAGCCAGACGGTCATCTCGGTCTCGCCGCGGTTGGCCCATGCGAAGTACGGGATCAACGTGATCGACGCGGACTCGCGCTCAGCCGGATGCCAGGCGGCATACAGCGGGCCGCCGGTAACACTCCGGACGTCACCGGACTCACGCCAGCCGGGAACCGTCAGTCGGACGATGTCACGCTCGACGGATTCGACCTCGCCGGTTCCTCGCTCATCCAGACCTTCGGCTCCGGCGTGGAACCCGGTCCGCTCGATGCGCACCTCGTCCGGGTCGGCCGCGACCGCCGCAGCGTCCACGTGCAACAGGTGCAACGCCGCGCCATTATCGATACCCTCGGCGCAGTACGTCACCGGTCCGCGCATGAACGCCACCTTGCCGGCGTCCTCGCGCACATTCGGGTTCGCGGCGAGCATCCGCACCGGCATCGGGAAGTCGAACGTCACCGTATCGCCATCCCGCCATTCGCCGGTGAGGTACAGGTAGCCGTCACGCACCTCGCGCGAGAGGCGGCTGCCGGCGGCGCCCTCAACGCGGATCGCGTCGGCCGCCGCCTCGCCGCCCGCCCAGGCCGGCAGGCGGAAGGCCAACGTGGCAGTGGTCACAGCATTGGCAGGCATGTCCGATTTGTCCGCAATCCGCACCACCGCACGGCCGTCGCCCCGCCACGGCAGGTTCGCGTCCATCACGAGCGCCACCGGCCGCCCGCCAAGCTCGACCGTTGCCTCACCACCCACGTACAGATGAGTGTACAAGGTGGACGAATCGTCGCTCACCGTAGTGGCGTACTGCTGGATCGACTCGACGATGCGGGCGATGTTCGGCGGGCAACAGGCGCATCCGAACCATTTCTGACGCACGGATTTCACGTGAAACTTGCGCTCGTCGCGATGGCAGGCGGTCGGGTCCACCTCCAACGGGTTCACATAGAAGAAGCTCTTGCCGTCCATCGCCATGCCCGCCAGCACGGTGTTGTACAGGGCCAGCTCCATGACGTCCGCATATTCCGACACCGGGCGAATCTGCAGCATACGGCGGGCGAAGAATGCGAGCGCGATCGCCGCGCAGGTCTCCGAATACGCGGTGTCGTTCGGCAGGTCGTAGTCATAGGAGAACGCTTCGCCGATGTGTGTGCCGCCGATGCCGCCGGTGATGTACAGCTTGCGGTCCACGATGTTGCGCCACAGCCGATCGCATGCGGCCAGCAGGTCGGAGTCGCCGGTCAGGCGGGCCACGTCGGCCACGCCCGAGTAGAAGTAGGCGGCACGCACCGCATGCCCGACGGCCTCAGTCTGCTCGACGACCGGCTCGTGCGCCTGATAGTAGGCGTACGGCTTGGGCAGGTTCGTGTTCGGTTCGACCGCCGTGCCGTCGAGTTCGGCGCGACGACGGTCCTCGGCCTCGAAATACAGCGGCGAGCGTCCGCGTTCGGTGACGAAGTAGCGCGCCAGATCCAGATACCGGCGTTCGCCGGTGGTCTCGTACAGCCGCACAAGCGCCATCTCGGCGATCTCATGCCCCGGATAGCCGTGCAGCTTGCCCTCGTCGCGTCCGAAGACCGAGTCCACGTAGTCGGCGAAGCGGCAGGCGGCCTTGAGCAGCTTGTCCTTGCCGGTGCCCTGGTAGTAGGCCACGGCGCCCTCGACCAGATGCCCCAGGCAGTACAGTTCGTGGTGGTCCTTCAGGTTGGTGAACGCGCGGTCCATGCCGTTGAGGATGTAGTAGGTGTCCAGGTAGCCGTTATCCAACTGGGCGTTGCAGACGATGTCGATGGCGGCGTCGGCAGTGGCCTCGAGTTCGGGATCGGGGTGCTGCGCCAGGCTGTAGCCGACCGCTTCGATCCACTTGGAGAAGTCGGAGTCCTGGAACACGAAGCCATAGAACGCGTCCGGATCGGGGTGCGCGGGATCCTCCGGCAGCGCCTCGAAGCCGCGAAACGTGTAGGTCGGGGGCACGAACGCCTTGCCCTGGGCGGCCTTGGACGCGTTCTGGCGCGCGGCAGCCTTGAAGTTGTGCATGCAGTAGCTGGGGGCGGCACCGGGCACGTTGTCGTTCAGCGCGTCCCACTGGAAGGGGATGACCGCGGTGCGCACCAGCTCCTGTTCGGTGTGCCAGAACGCGTCGGTCACGGTGACGCGGGACACCTCCAGCGGACGGCTGTGTTGTGCGTTGTGCTCTTGCATGGGGTTTCCTTCCTTACAGGTGCATTCCGGGCGCGGATGGCTCGGTTCGCGCATCATATTCCGGCATGGGATGCCGTCCACGATAGCGAACATGGCCACCGGCAGCAGGTGGACAAATCGTCGATGCGGTGGACTGTACACGCCGATGCGGAATCATCGTCGCACATCCTGCGTCAGCGGACAACTCAACTGGACTCCGTCAATCCACCATCGCCGGCAATCGCCGAGGGCCCGGCACCCACTGAACGAGCCGGAACCCAGTAACCGGAGGCGTCTGGTCCAGACACCTCGGAAATCAGGCGAAATCGAGGAATTCCACGAACGCCCGCGGGTATTCCACGCCGGTCTCCGTCACGTTGGAGAAGCACAGCACCGCGTCTTCGGGCAGGTCGCCGTCCGCCGTCCATTCGGCGGAACGGTCCAGGTCGAGTCCCTTGAGCGGCAACCGATCGCCCTGCGCATCCTTCACACCGGAATCGACCGTGATCCCCGCCGATTCAAACGATTCGATCTGGTCTGCGGGCAGCACCTCCTCCAGCGCGGACGTCAGTCCACGCTCGCACAACTCCCGGAACGTCTCCTCGTCGGTGATGATGGTGTTCACCTGTCCGACGGAGGCCATCGTGAACAACCGGGAGCTGCCGTCCACCATGCCGCCGCTCACGCCGGTTTCGGTGATGGTGAAGTTCGCATCGTAGGTGACCAGCTCGGAGTCCAGCCCCTCATCGGCCACGAACCGCCGTTCCAAAGCCTCCATCGGCTCGGTATACCCCTGCGACATATTCACGCCGGCGATGTACAGCAGCGGATCCGGCGGCTGGGTCACGAAATTCACCACGAACGCGATCACCGCCACCACGGCCGCCACAATGGCCACGGTGGCACCGAGGAAATGCTGGGCGAAGAACGGCCACTTGTCCTTCATCGGCAGTTCGTGCAGCGTCTTCCATTTCGACTGCTTGGCGTAGGTGTTCTCGCTGGCCAGCCCGGCCAACGCCTCC
The DNA here is from genome assembly GCF_000771405.1 of Bifidobacterium pullorum DSM 20433. Lineage (GTDB taxonomy): Bacteria > Actinomycetota > Actinomycetes > Actinomycetales > Bifidobacteriaceae > Bifidobacterium > Bifidobacterium pullorum. Next base: position 195,572 of record NZ_JDUI01000003.1, read on the forward strand.
CGCTGCTCCTCGGTAAAGACGATGCCCTCGCGCGCACCGGGATCATCGTGGCGCCCGGCGTCACCTGACATACCGGTCATATCATCGTCGTTCCGCTCCGACATCGAACACCTCCATCCCACCATGGTGACCGCATGCGTTCCCGCTCAGTCTACACCGCCGTCCTCGGCGTATGCCGAATGCGCGAACCCATGGGCGTCGTACACCTATCAGCGCCGCTCACACGCCCAACGTATCCAGTGGAATAACCTGCACGCCATCGTCGCGACGGTATGCGAAGCTCCCCACCCCCACGATGACGGCCTTCACCGAAGCAGGACGCTGCCCCCGTTCGCTCATCTTACGATCAAGCCGCAGCACATTGGCGGCTCCCTCATCAATCTGCACGGCACCCAGCTTCACCTCGAACGCACCCCACGTCCCGTCCCGCATCTCCACGATCAGATCCACTTCCAGACCAGAATCATCCCGGTAGTGCATCACCTGCGCATCCATGGCACGGGCATATACCAGCACATCATGCGTCACCAATGATTCGAACAGGAACCCCAACGTCTTCGGATCGGTCCGCAACGTTTCCGCGGTACCGCCGATAGCCGCCGCAGCCAGCGAAGGGTCGGCCAGATGCCGTTTCATGGCCGCGCGGATGCGCACCGGGTGGCTCCTAGCGCACATCCTACACATGAGAACAATGCAAACTTGCTTTTTCAACTATTGTACTATGGTTTTTTCGAATGATTCACTAAGGCTTTTTCGAATTAGTCAGACTGGATTTTACAAATGATTCAGACCCGATTCTTCGAACATCACGGCATATTCGGATAACGGTAGGTGTTAATCTCGCCTCGTTCCACAACTGGCGAAATCGAACCGGAGCGGCCAAAGTCCCTCGCCAGCAACGCGTCTCCTTCCGCCCTCAATCTTCCTTCACTGGGCGGGTTGACGCTTCAGTGGGCGCCCCACAGCCGAGACCCGGCCCGTTAATCCTTGCAATATCAAGGCGCCTCGCGGAGGAAATCCCCCGCGAGGCGCCCACTGAAGCCATCATCCGCCCACTGAAGCGATGTTCCGTTCCAGCAGGGGCCGAGGCTCACAGATCCGCGTTGTGCGCGGCGCGGATCATCGCGTACTGCGACTCGTACAGGCGGTAGTACGCGCCCTTCTGCGCCAACAGCTCGTCATGCGAACCGTGTTCCATGATCTGCCCGTGGTCGATGTAGAAGATCTCGTCCGCGTTCTCGATGGTGGACAGACGGTGCGCGATGATGAACGAGGTGCGGCCCTCGAGCAGGTGGTTCAGGCCCGCCTGCAACGCCTCCTCGGTGCGGGTGTCGATGTTCGACGTGGCCTCGTCCAGGATTAGGATCCGCGGATCGGCGAGCAGCACACGGGCGAACGCGATGAGCTGGCGCTGCCCAGCCGACAGCGTCGAGCCGCGCTCCTCCACCACGGTGTCGTACCCGTCGGGCAGCTCCATGATGAACTCGTGGGCGTGCACGGCCTTGGCCGCGGCCTCGATCTCTTCATCCGTGGCGTCCAGCTTGCCGTAGCGGATGTTCTCGCGCACGTTGCCGGAGAAGATGAACGTGTCCTGCAGCATCACGCCCATCTGCCGGCGCAGCGATTCGAGCGTCACGTCGCGCACATCGTACCCGTCGATCGTCACCGAGCCTTCGGAGACGTCGTAGAACCGGGAGAGCAAGCTGATGATCGTGGTCTTGCCGGCGCCGGTGGGGCCGACCAGCGCAATCGTCCTGCCCGGCTCCACATGGAAGTCCACCAGGTTCAGGATGTTGCGGCCACCCTCCTCGTAGCGGAACACCACGTCGTTGAAGTCCACGCGACCGCGGATCTGCGGCAGGTCGCAGGCGTTCTCCTTGTTGCGGATCTCCGGCACCACGTCCAGTGTCTCGAAGATGCGCTCCAGGTAGGCCGAGCAGGTGATCAGCTGGTTGTAGAAGTTGCCGATGTTGATGACCGGGTTCCAGAAGTTGTTCGCGTAACCCACGAACGCGATGAGTACGCCGGTGGTCACGCTCACGCCGCCGAATCCCATCACGCCCACGTAGTAGATGAACGAGATCGTCATGACGGAGATGGTCTGCACGCCCGGCCACATGAGGAACTGGATGTGCACGGCGTGCATCCACGCGCGGCGCTGGTCGGCGTACTGCTCCTGGAAGGTCTTGTACTGGGCCTGCTCCTGCGCGAAGGTCTGCGTGGTCTTGACACCGGCGATCGACTCGTGGATATAGGCGTTCAGGTTGCTCTGCTTGTTGGAGAGCTTCTGGTAGGCCTTGCGCTGGAAATACTGCAGCACGCGCACCCAGATGATGAGCACCGGGAACAGCACCAGGCTGAACAGCGCGAGCCGCCAGTCGATCGCGAACATCACCACCAGCGTGATGATGAACGTGAACACGTCGGAGATCACGTTGATCAGACCGCTGGAGAGCGTGTCGGACAGCGTGTTCACATAGTTGACCACGCGGATCAGGATCTTGCCGTGCGGGCGCGAATCGAAGTAGCTGAACGGCAGGGTCTGGATGTGCGTGAAGATGTCGCGGCGCATGTCCTTGAGCATCAGCTGGCCCACGCGCGTGATCGCCACGGTGCGGTACCGCAGGCAGAGCTCGAACACGATGATCGCCACCACGAACACGCCGCCCAGCATCAGCAGGCTGGCCATGTCGCCGGCGGGGATGATCTGGTCGATCATGATCTTGGTCATGTACGGGATGGACACCGAGATGCAGCTCATGAAGATCACGACGGCCAAGATGCGGAAGACATCGGCCTTGTAGGGCTTCAGATAGGTGCCGATGCGCAGGATGTCCTTGAAGTTGATCTGCTCCTCGAGCGCCTCGTCCTCACGGTAGGTGTTGCGTTGTGCCATGGTCGGTTCCTCCTTCCTTACTCGTCGTATCCCTGCGAGCGCCCGGACTGCATGCCGAGCTGTTTCTTGTAGATCTCCCAGTACCGGCCGTGCGCCTTGACCAGGCTGGCGTGGTCGCCGCGTTCGACGATCTGGCCGTGCTCGAGGACCAGGATCAGGTCGGCGTCCTTGATCGAGGAGATGCGGTGGGCGATGGTGATGATGGTCTTCGCGCCGCCCATGTCCTTGAGGTGCTGCTGGATCTCGGCCTCGGTCTCCATGTCCACGGCGCTGGTGGTGTCGTCCATGATCAGGATGGCCGGGTCGTCCGCGAGCGCGCGGGCGAGCGACAGGCGCTGCTTCTGTCCGCCGGACAGGCCGACGCCGCGTTCGCCGACGACGGTGTTGTAGCCGTCGGGCATCGAGCGGATGAATCCGTCGGCGCCGGCGATGGTGGCCATGCGGCGGATGTAGTTCTCGTCGCGGTTGCTGCCGGCGCCGAAGGCGATGTTGCCGCCGATGGTGTCGGAGAACAGGAACGTGTCCTGCGCGACGACGCACACCTGCGAGCGCAGGGTGGTCAGCGGCCAGTCGCGGGCGTCGATGCCGTCGATGACGACGTGCCCGACGGTCGGGTCGTAGAACCGGGAGATGAGGTTGACGAGCGTGGACTTGCCCGCGCCGGTCTCGCCGAGGATGCCGAGCTTGGTGCCGGCGGGGACGAAGAAGTCGAGGTCCTTGAGGATCGGCGTGTTCGGGTCGTCCGGGAAGGCGAAGCTGACGTGGTCGAAGCGGATCTCGCCGCTGATGCGGTCGGGGGCGGCGGCGCGCTGCTGGCCCACCTGGCTCTGTATGGTCACGGCCTGCTTGACCGTCTCCTCGGCGTCGGGCTTCTCGACGATGCGCGACTTGGCGGTGAGCAGACGACGGATCTTCACGCAGCTGGCGTTGAAGCGCTGGGCGTCGTTGAGCAGCCAGCCGAACTGGCGGACGGGGCCGTCGATCATCCACAGGAAGCTGTTGAAGCTCACCAGGTTGCCGAGGGTCATGTACCCGTTGATGACGAGCCAGCCGCCGAACACCAGGGTGATCAGCTGCAGGGAGAACGAGCAGCCGTCAAGCCAGGGCAGGTAGCGGCGGGAGTTGTAGGCCTGCGCCATGTTGCGCTGCATGTAGTCCTCGTTGTGCTCGTCGAACTTCTGCGTTTCGAAGTCTTCGCGCACGAAGGCCTTGACCACGCGGTTGCCTTCGATGTTCTCCTCCACCATCGAGTTGAGCGAGGCCAGGGAGTTGCGGATGTCGAGGAACAGCGGGCGCGCGTGGCTGGACAGCTGGCGGGCGAACAGCCAGATGAACGGGGTCACGCAGGCCAGGGCGAGGGCGAGTCGCCAGTCGATGGCGAACATCACGCAGATCGCGCCGATGAACATCACGATGCAGTCGAGGATGTTGTAGGTGGTCCAGGACAGGAAGTGGCGCATCGCGTCGGTGTCGGAGGTCATGCGGCTCATGATGTCGCCGACGCGGGTGTGGTTGAAGTAGGTGAAATCGAGCTGGTGCAGCTTCTCGTACTGGTCGGAGACCAGGCGGAAGATCGTGTTCTGCCCGAAGCGCTCCATGAACATCTGGTAGCCGTAGCGGGAGCCCACGCGGATCAGCGTGAACACGATCATGATCAGGCACAGCCGTGTCAGCATGTCGGCGTGGCCGCCGGTGATGACCTGGTCCACGATCACACCGGTGATCAGCGGGATGATCAGCGCCATCGTGTCATTGACGATGAACAGCAGCACCGCGCCGAGCACTCGTGGCAGGTCGGGTTTGCAGTACGGCAGGATCCAGCGGTAGTTGCTGGCCTGCTGATTGCGGTTCGGATCGACATACATGGTATGGGAACCCTCACTCCTGTGGTAGGTAGGCAATCCGTGAGACGCGTCGGTGCCGTTGGACGGACACGGCCGCGCAGGACCCGGTGTGCATGGCTACGCCGCCGTCCCGTTCGACGGTCACCGGCTGACTCTTGGATTGTGTTTGCTTGGTTTTCGGTTTCGGTTTTGTGGTGCGGCCATTCCGCGGCCGCTACGATTCACGTCCGTCGTGTTTCGAGTAGTCCCGTCACCGGCTCTTCTCCCGGCCGAACCCCCTGTTCGGATTCGCAAACGCGGTTCATTCTAGAACAACCGTCAACGACTGCAACCATGTACCACATCCGCGTGTTGCCGCGTCATCGCAACGTTTTCCGACTGCTTAGCCCTATGCGGATGTATGTGGTTTTTTCGTGGCTGCCGGCGCCTGTCAGGTCCATATGGCGCACCAACGCCGGCACCCTGCATCACAAGGGCCACTTAGGTGTGGCCCAAACGAGTTTGGGCCACACCGCGTTTGTTCGCTCCCGATCGTCAGCCGATATGGCGCTCGAACCGATGGAAGCCGAGGATGCGGTCGATCTCGGCGAGCGCGTCCGCCGGCAGCTCCACGCCCGAGGCCGCCAGGTTCGATTCGAGCTGGCTGGGCTTGCTGGCGCCGACGATCACCGAGCTGATGACCGGCAGGCGCAGGATCCACGCCAGCGCGAGCACCGGCATCGCAAGGCCCAGCCCGTCGGCCACCTTGCGCAGCTCCTCGACCTTGTCCAGGTTCTCGTCGGTGAGCAGGTCGTTGATCTGGCGGTCGGCCTGCCAAGTGGCGCGCGAGCCTTCCGGCAGCGGCTGGCCCTTGCGGTACTTGCCGGTCAGCAGCCCCTGCGCCAGCGGGGAGAACGGGGTGATGCCGATGCCGTAGCGTTCGCAGGTCTCGACGATCTCATGCTCGATGTAGCGGTCCATCATGTGGTACTGCGGCTGGACCACCGTCATCGGGTGCAGGCCGCGCTCGGAGATGATGCGCTGGGCGCGCTCGAGGCGGGCGGCGCTCCACTCCTCCGAGACGCCGTAATACAGGATCTTGCCCTGATCCACCAGATCGCTCAACGCCTGCAGGGTCTCCTCCATAGGGGTGGTCGGGTCGAAGCGGTGGCAGTAGTACAAGTCGATGTAGTCCATGCCGAGGTTCTTCAGGCTCCGCTCGCAGTTGGCCAGGATGTGCTTGCGGGACAGGCCGTGCTGGTTCGCACCGGGGCCGGTCGGGAAGAACACCTTGCTGGACACCACGACCTCGTCACGGGGATACTCCTTGAGCACGCGGCCGAGGAAGATCTCGGCGTCGCCGCCGGAGTAGGCGTCGGCGCAGTCGAAGAAGTTGACGCCGGCCTCCCATGCCTTGCGTACGATCTGCGCCGCGTTCTCCACGGCCGCCGTGTCCTCGAGCCGGGTCATCCAGCTGCCCAGCGCGATCTCGCTGACCTTGATGCCGGCCTTGCCGACGTTACGATACTGCATGTACGGTTCCTTTCACATGCGGGAATCGCTCCCCAATCCTCATCGTCGGGCCGGTATCCGCTGCGATATCCCACTGTTGTGCCCACCACCATAGTACATCGTTTACCTTTCTTCAACCCACCCTCCATCGAAAAGACGAAACACGATACCGCCGGTTTGCCCGCCAGAGTCAACTGAGGACACGCGCCAATCTGGGAATACGCCTCGATGACATAATTCCAAATAGCGAAGGAAATGCACGCATGCAGCTTGATGAGCCCGCCGAGCAGACTAGAAACGCAAACTATTAGTCTATTCTCTAGTCTATTCGTCTAACATCCACTGTGCGTTCCCCCGTGCGCCGTCAGGCCTGATGCGGCGCTCCTTGCGTAGTTCCTGAAGCAAATAGCTCACATGCTTCTTGCGCTGTGCGTCGTTCATGTCTTCCGGGAGTGCGTGCGATATGGCGGAAACAACTTCCGCCCGCGTGCATGGACGAGTGCGCAGAAGCTTTATGATGAGCTCTTTGCAGATGCTCGCGTCCAACCCCTTCCGCCGCACATACTCCTCATGGGTACCGATAATCCCCGCGACTTTCGACGAGAGCGTAAGCTTCGGATAGCGGCCCTCGACAAGGCCCCTGCTGCGAAGAACCCTCGCTTGTTCCCGAGTGATAGGACTTCTCTTCTGAACGAGGTCAAGCATGAAGACTGTCTCAAGGTCCATCTCCGGCTCCGCAGCGAGCAATCGCGTATACGCTTCGTCAAGAACCCTGCCATAAATGGTGACCGAGACACGATTTCGTTCCGAAAGGTCGTAGGTGGGCAAAGGCAGCATCCTGCCACGCTGGATCTCGTAAACGTTCCTGATACCTATAGCGTTCTGATCAATCATCTCCGTATTGACCATCGCGTCCGCAAGCAGGCGATTCCGGTAATACGGCGGCTTATAGCCGGGTTCCAGCGCCCTTTCAATGGTTCCGGGAATGAAGGAACCCTCATTCTTGAACACGAGGCGGTCCTCGTATTCCAACACGTTGATCTTGCCTGAATTTCGGTAGTCCTGATGGGCGATGGCGTTATGCAACAGCTCACGGATGACCTCAGGGTCGTATTTGTTGGCGAGGGTAGGAAATAGCGTGACCCGACTATCGAAATAGCGGTACCGCTCGTTCCTGATTTTCCCCAGCACCTTGTCCACCTGAAGGATGAACGGCGGATCGAAATGCTCATATGTCTCCACGCGTCCATCGGAGGCGTAAAGAGTCCACGTGATTCTGGGGGCCGCCCCTCCGAGGAAGACGGTCGACTCGGGGCGTCCAAGAAGCACAATCGCAGCGTTTGTGATGTGGCCGTGGACGAGGAAACCCATCTTGCGAAGCATCTCCCCCTCGTCAAGCGACTTTACGGCAGGTTGCTTCACGGCGTACTTGTCAACGTAACGCTCGCATGCGAATCGAATCGCCTCAGGATCGAGGTCGTCGAGATTCGCCTCGAATGACACCTTTTTCGACCAGTCGGGGCGCGACTGTCCCCAAATCGCCTCCAGTTTGAACCGGGGCATCTGCACAAGCGACTCATTCTCCCGCGACCACGGAATACCGCGCCACGTTGTCGGAGAGGCAAACTCGCACGGCGGTATCTGAAACGCCACCACACGTTTCCCGTCTACGTCGAACTCGTAAATCTCTTCGAATGTAAGACCGTTGTTGAGGTTCTCCGCGATTTCGTGTTTAAGGCTACGAAGCCCGACACTCGGATGTCGTTGCTCCTGCCGATAAGCAGTGCCGCATATCTCCCTCTTATTGGTCACCCCGAATAGAAGCCATCCGCACTCCACGCCGCGAAGATTCGCTTCGTTGCTAAGCGCTGAAAAGTATTTGCCCAGCTTCTCGAAATCAAAATTTCGTTTTGCTTCCTTGTATTCAACAACCTCGGTTTCCACATCCCCCAGTAGGAAATGAACAAGCGCTGGCATTTCCGACAAATCCCTGATCACAAGCCCCCCATAGACTAGAATATAGACTAATTTCTTGCAGATTAGTCTATCGCAGCTATACGGCTGCACGCAAACGACGTAGCGTTTATGTTGGATCCCACTGAAACAAAGAGAAACCCGGCGGAGGGAGCCGCCGGGTGAGAGAGAAGAGAGAAGAAGGGTTCAGTTATGGGGTTCCACCGGAACCTCGCCACCAGCTGTAACTGCTGACGACATCCATATAACCGCTCGTTGCTTGGAGGAACTTCAGCGTTTCCCTCAAAGCTCGCTGAGAGGAATGTGGCGGGGATGTGACGGATAGACAACACTATTCGAACCGTATCATTATCCACGGCCTAGACACATCAATCGACGCTAATCGACGCTGGCATTCCGACTGGCGAGTATGGCGTCGGCTTCTGCGTTCTTAGCGTTGATCTCCTTCATGCGCTTGTTGGTCAACTTGTACGGGATGAGCGGAATCACGCACAGGAACGTAAGAATGGCAGGCACCGCATTGACCACGAAGTTGATGTTCTCGCGCATGACTTCGTCCACGACCACACCCTGGCGGTAACCGAACAAGCCAAGCAGGAACAGGCCGAGCGATCCGCCAACAGCCAACCCTAACTTGATGCTCATCGCCATCACGCCCACGGAGGCACCCGGCATGCGCTGGCCGTTGCGGTAATACCCGTATTCCACACAGTCCGACGTGGCGGAGAACATGATCAGCGCCGTCATCGCGAAGAAGCCGACGAAGAACGAACCGATGACCACCAGAATCGGATTCGCGTCCGGACCGAGTAGGAACAGGACCAACAACGCCCCGCCGTCCAGCAGGTTCGTGGCAATCATGCTCATCTTCTTACCTGCAACCTTGATCAGCGCGGGAACGACGAACGGGACCAGGAACTGCCCCACCTGATAGGCCACCATGATCGTGCCGGCCAGGTCCGCACGCTGCAGCGAATACTGGTAGTAGTACACCTGCGTGCCGACGCGGGTCAGAGACGCGGCTGTACCCAACGTGCTCGAAACCACCAGCAGGAGCAGCATCGGGTTCTTCAACAACGAGCCCAGCGACTCGGAGAACTTGACGGGCTTATCGAACACATTGACGTTGACGACCGTCTCCTTGCAGAAGAGAAAGCTGCACAGGATCAGCGGGATGCACACGATGATGTAGAT
>NZ_JDUI01000030.1 GCF_000771405.1 Bifidobacterium pullorum DSM 20433
GGAGACCGAAACCGATCTGTTCGGCGAGCAGAACGTGCTGCTCGGCGGCGTGAACAAGCTCGTCGAGATGGGCTTCGAGGTCCTCACCGACGCCGGCTATCAGCCGGAGATCGCCTACTTCGAGGTCTGCCACGAGCTCAAGATGATCGTGGACCTGATGAACGAAGGCGGCCTGAACAAGGATCGTTGGTCCTGCTCGGACACCGCCCAGTACGGCGACTACGTCAACACCTGCATCGACGAGCATGTCCGTGAGCGCATGGAATACCACCTCAAGCGCATCCAGGACGGCTCCTTCGCCCGCGAGTTCATCGAGGACCAGGATGCCGGCGCCCCGAAGTTCAAGCAGCTGCAGGAGGAGTACTCGCACGTGCGCATCGAGGAGGTCGGCCCGAAGCTGCGTGCCATGTTCTCCTGGAACAACGACGGTGTCAAGGATGCCGACGAGGCCAACTCCTTCACCGGCAAGATCGCTCGCGCACAGGTGCAATGACAGAAATTCCCGTAGGGAATTTCACAGGTCATTGCACGTGAGGCGGCCGTAGAGGAAGCCCTGTGGGCTTCCGTGCCGCCGGAGCCAGCCTTGTGTGACAGAAATTC
>NZ_JDUI01000031.1 GCF_000771405.1 Bifidobacterium pullorum DSM 20433
TCGTCGAAGTGGTACCAGCCGGTGTGCTCGCGGTCGTAGTCCACGTAGCGTTCGCCGTGCGCCATCTGTCCGGTGACCACGTCGTAGTACACCCACTTGCCCCCGTTGGACGGGATGTGCCGCATGCCCTTGGCCATGGCGCCGGTGACCGGGTCGAAGTAGTACCAGCCGCCGTAGCGGTAGTCCTCGCCCTTGATCATCCTGCCCTGCCCGTCGTAGCGCACCCATTTGTCGTGCGCGGGGATGTACACGTCCTTGCCGGTGGCGACGGTGCCGTCCGAGTCCACCCAGTACCAGGCGTCCGAGGCGGGGTCGTAGATCTCCTTGGAGCGGGCGAGCGTGCAGTCGGACTCGAGCCAGTACTTCTCCCCGTCCACGGCGATCAGCTCGGAGCACACGGGCTGGCCGTCCCGGTACCAGTACGTCTCGCCACCCACCGACTGCCAGCCGGA
>NZ_JDUI01000032.1 GCF_000771405.1 Bifidobacterium pullorum DSM 20433
GCGCTTGACCGCGCGCTCCCCGGGCGCCAGCTCGTCGATCCACGCCGCCAGCACCTCACGGCTGGGATACCCCATTTGGCGTATGGTCCTGCTCAGACGCCTGCCATGTGTCAGGTAATGCTCCACCGCCGCGCGCCTCTGACCATCCGTGTACCTCGAATAATGCTCGCCACGACTGGAGGGGATCCCCGTGCGCCGTTCCTCCAGCCAGTCGCGATGCCACATGCGCAACGCCTCCTTGCTGGGATACCCCAGCTCCCGGATCACGTCCGCCGCGCTGTGCTCGTACCGCTCGTACAACTCCGCCGCGCGCCTGCGCTGCTCCCTCGAATACCTCGCCATGATGACGACTCCTCCCGCTCAAGGAGTCCAA
>NZ_JDUI01000033.1 GCF_000771405.1 Bifidobacterium pullorum DSM 20433
GAGACGCATCTGAACAAGAACGCGACGTTCGACACGTTCGTGCCCGGCGACTCCAACCGCTTCGCACGCACCGTCGCCCTCGCCGTCGCCGAAGGATCCGGACAGGACTTCAACCCCCTATGCATCTACGGCGGCAGCGGACTGGGCAAAACCCACCTCCTGAACGCCATCGGCAACTACGCCCTCGTCAAGGACCCCATGCTCAAGGTCCGCTACGTCACCAGCGAGGAATTCACCAACGAATTCATCGACGCCCTCCAGAACCCCAACCAAAGCCAAGGACGCATCGCCGAATTCAACCGACGCTACCGCCAGGTCGACGTCCTCCTGATCGACGACATCCAGTTCCTCGGCGGCAAGGA
>NZ_JDUI01000034.1 GCF_000771405.1 Bifidobacterium pullorum DSM 20433
CTGGCGCGCAGCACGTACTATCATCAGCTGAACGCGATGAACAGGCCGGACCGGGACGCGTCCCTCCTGGGGCTGGTGAGGGAGGCGTTCGAGAACAGCGGACGGCGCTACGGGTACAAGCGCGTCCATCTGGAATTGCGGGGCATGGGCATACGAGTGTCCGCGAAGCGCGTCATGCGGCTCATGACGCGGCACGGGCTCGTCCCCCTGCTCAAGCGGGCCCGCCGCTACAGCTCGTACAAGGGCGAGATCGGCGGCGAGGCGCCGGACAACCTCGTCAACCGGGACTTCCACGCCGAGGGGCCGAACCGGTTGTGGGCGGCCGACCTGACGGAGTTCCGCATCCCCGCGGGCAAGGTCT
>NZ_JDUI01000035.1 GCF_000771405.1 Bifidobacterium pullorum DSM 20433
ACTACGACGAGGGCTTCAGCAACACCTACGACCCGACACTGGAAGTGGGACTGCTGGGCGTCGACACCACCGAACTGATGGACCAGATCTCGGCCGCGGATAACATCCTGGCGGGCGACGTCATGTCCGACGACGTGAAGTCCGCGGTGCGCCAGTCCCGTGACGCCGCGGTCGAAGGCTTGACGGGCAGGACCTATACCGCCGACGAGGTGGCGATGTGGACCGCCGACCTGCAGGCCGACATCGAGGCCGCCATGGCGAGCCTGACGGGTGTGGAATCCTCGGACCGTCATTTCATGGTGTATTACCGTGCGTGGCGTGATGTGACGATGAAGG
>NZ_JDUI01000036.1 GCF_000771405.1 Bifidobacterium pullorum DSM 20433
AGCGGCTGCCGGCGCAGCACGCCTTCGACCCACCGGGAATCGGGGTGCGAGCGGTCGCCGCTTTCGGTGGTGACGACGCTCATCTCATGGGCGCTGGCCTCGTGCACGATGCCGCGCAGCACCTCCAGCGACCAGATGTTGTCGAAGTTCTGGAACACGGCTTCGATGAGCTTGCGGTTCTTGGTGGTGGAGATGCGCTTGGTGTAGCCGCTGGCCCGAAGCGCCTCCTCGATGGTTTTCCTGGTCTGCGGCGCGACGTCGGTCCGTCCGTTGAGCACCTTGGACACCGTGGC
>NZ_JDUI01000037.1 GCF_000771405.1 Bifidobacterium pullorum DSM 20433
CGCTCTAACCAACTGAGCTACGGGGCCGTGGCGTTCTTTCGGAAAAGAAGCCAAGAAGAGATATTACATGGTTCTGCGCATTATGCAAATCGTGTCGCCGGCGTGTCTTCCGCCTGCTTCCGAATGAAGGTGTTTCGGCCGTCATCCGTTTCTCGGGGGAGGGGGTGAAAGCAAAAACCCCGCACAAGGCGGGGTGGTGGTGGCTCCGAGCGGCATCGATCCGCTG
>NZ_JDUI01000038.1 GCF_000771405.1 Bifidobacterium pullorum DSM 20433
CAGCCGCTGCAGGACATGGCCGCCGCGGCCGTGCGCATGATCATCGACAAACCGCACGGTCGACCGATCCAGAACCGCTCCATCTACCCGACCACGCTGATCGTCCGGGACAGCACGCGCCCACTGGAGATCAGCGAACCGCACTGAGCGGTCCCACGCGTTCGGCGAACTTGCATGATGGATCGTATCAACTCTCCAAAACCTTGATATTGCAATGATTAC
>NZ_JDUI01000004.1 GCF_000771405.1 Bifidobacterium pullorum DSM 20433
GAGATCCGCACGCTGCAGCGAATGCTGGTAGTAGTACACCTGCGTGCCGATACGCGACAGCGAGGCGGCCGTGCCCAGCACACTCGAGACCACCAGCAGGAGCAGCATCGGGTTCTTCACCAGCGAGGCCATGGATTCCGAGAACTTCACCTTCTCGCCGCTCGTGGTCGCGTCGACCACGGTCTCCTTGCACAGGAAGAAGCCGGCGAGGATCAGCGGGATGCACACGATGATGTAGATCATGTTCGTGATCTGGTAGGCGCCGGAATCATTGCCCAGGAACAGGATGATCGGCATCGTGACCGCCGAGAGCACGATGTTGACAATGGCCGCACCGGCGGAGCGCCACGAATTCAGGATGACGCGCTCGTCGCCGTCCGCGGTAATCGTATTCACCAAAGCCGCCTTCGACGTATCGATGAGGGTGTAGGCGAATTCTAGGCCGATGTAGGTGACGTAGGCGTACATCACCTTGCCCGCGCCCGAGAAGTTGAAGTCCGAGAACGTCAGGA
>NZ_JDUI01000005.1 GCF_000771405.1 Bifidobacterium pullorum DSM 20433
TGATCGAGCCGCCGGCCGAACGCCACGAGTTGAGCACCACGCGCTCCTGACCGTCCGCGGTGATTGTGTTCACCAACGCCGCCTTCGACGTGTCCACCAGCATAAACGCCAGCTCAAGACCGATGTACGTGATATACGCATACATCACCTTGCCCGTGCCCGAGAAGTTGAAGTCCGAGAACGTCAGGATCGACAGCAGCACCAGGAACGGCAGGCCCCACAACAGCCACGGACGGGCGCGCCCGTACTTGCTGCGTGTACCGTCGATGATGCCGCCCATGATCGGCGCCGCGACCGCGTCGATCACGCGGACCACCAGCATCAGCGTGCTCACCACCATCGG
>NZ_JDUI01000006.1 GCF_000771405.1 Bifidobacterium pullorum DSM 20433
GCAACGGCCCCACTTGCTGCGCGTGCCGTCGATGATGCCACCCAGCACAGGCGCGACCACCGCGTCGATCACGCGCACCACCAGCATCAGCGTGCTCACCACCATCGGCGTCAAACCCACCGCATCCGTGTAGAACACACTCAGGAACGAACTGATCATGTAAAAGCTGAACGTCGTGCCCATCTCAGCCGACATATAACCAAAACGAGCCAAATACTTGGATTTCACACCTACTGCAGCAGCCATTGCCACAATTCCTTTCCAAGACACACCCAAGGCGCAATGCCCGCGCTTCCTCGCTTGAATCATCGCTCACTGCCGATGGATGGACCCAACACTTCGGCCTGCTCTTGTGCGCGCGTCACGCCTTCCGACGGTTCGTCGATGAACCGATTGTTCTCTTTACGACCACTTTTGCCTGCATGCCGACACCTGCTCCTACGGATGCCGGGCGACGGCGGGAACCGTGAGCCGCTCGGCCGAGATGGTCGAACGGCTCACGTTGCGATTGACGATCAGGCCTTATCGGCACCTTGCAGTTCAGCCGCTTTGGCGTCGGCTTCGGCGTTGGCGGCGTTGATCTCCTGCATGCGCTTGTTGGTCAGCGAATACGGGATCATCGGCAGCACACTCAGGAAGGTCAGAATCGCAGGCACCGCGTTGACCACAAAGTTGATGCTCTCGCGCATGCCCTCGGTCACCTCCACGCCCTGCTGGTAGCCGAACACGCCCAACAGGAACAGCCCGAGCCATCCACCGAGCGCCAAGCCCAGCTTCACACTCATCGTCATCACGCCCACCGAGGCGCCCGGCGTACGCTTGCCGTTGCGGAAGTAGCCGTACTCGATGCAGTCCGAGGTGGCGGAGAAGCTCATCAGCGCGCTCATCGCGAAGAAGCCGACGAAGAACGTGCACACGATCACCGCGATCGGGTTCGCATTCGGCCCCATCAGGAACAGGACCAGCAGCGCGACGCCATCCAAAGCATTCGCCACGATCATGCCCACCTTCTTGCCCAGGAACCGCAGCACGGTCGGCACGACGAACGGGACCAGGAACTGCCCCACCTGATAGGCCACCATGATCGTGCCGGCGAGATCCGCACGCTGCAGCGAATGCTGGTAGTAGTACACCTGCGTGCCGATACGCGACAGCGAGGCGGCCGTGCCCAGCACACTCGAGACCACCAGCAGGAGCAGCATCGGGTTCTTCACCAGCGAGGCCATGGATTCCGAGAACTTCACCTTCTCGCCGCTCGTGGTCGCGTCGACCACGGTCTCCTTGCACAGGAAGAAGCCGGCGAGGATCAGCGGGATGCACACGATGATGTAGATCACGTTCGTGATCTGGTAGGCGCCGGAATCATTGCCCAGGAACAGGATGATCGGCATCGTGACCGCCGAGAGCACGATGTTGATGATCGAGCCGCCGGCCGAACGCCACGAGTTGAGCACCACGCGCTCCTGACCGTCCGCGGTGATTGTGTTCACCAACGCCGCCTTCGACGTGTCCACCAGCATAAACGCCAGCTCAAGACCGATGTACGTGATATACGCATACATCACCTTGCCCGTGCCCGAGAAGTTGAAGTCCGAGAACGTCAGGATCGACAGCAGCACCAGGAACGGCAGGCCCCACAACAGCCACGGACGGCAACGGCCCCACTTGCTGCGCGTGCCGTCGATGATGCCACCCAGCACAGGCGCGACCACCGCGTCGATCACGCGCACCACCAGCATCAGCGTGCTCACCACCATCGGCGTCAAACCCACCGCGTCCGTGTAGAACACACTCAGGAACGAACTGATCATGTAAAAGCTGAACGTCGTGCCCATCTCGGTCGACATATAACCGATACGAGGCAAATACTTCGACGCCAAGCTACCGGAAGCAGCAGCCATACCATCTCCTTCGACAATCGAACCGCTTCATCGACGGACGACACCCCATTGAGGTGACGGGCCGATGTTTCAAACTCCTTTGGTCTGAACAGTCTTATTACAGCGCCGAAGTCAATCGTCGTCCATCGCAATAAAATAATATTGATAGTAAATAATTAATTTTTTTGTGGAGATATCGTGATTATCACACTAAGTAACCGCAAGCGCGGCAAAGACGTCATGCCGCTTGAGGTCAATATCCTCGGCTACAACCACAAGCAGGAAACCATCGACCGACCACGCGGCATGAGCCTGTACCAATGGTTCTATTGCGAACGCGGCAGCGGCGCCCTCACCGTCGACGATCAGCGTATGGTCATCCGCGAGAAACAGGGCTTTCTTCTGCATCCGCACGTCACTCACACCTACCGGCCGCTCAGTGACGACTGGACCGTCCACTTCGTCGGATTCAAGGGGCCGATGTGCGCCACCCTGTTGATGCAGCTGGGCATGTACGACTCCGGCGCATACTACTTTTCCGATCCGGATTTCTTCCGGGACCGCATCGCCGACATGTTCCACCTCTACATGCGCGACCGTCAGGACCACAACGGCATCGCCGCCGCATGCTTCCACCTGCTGCTGGGCCTGTCGGAACGCATCAGCCAGGTCGAGCACATCGGCACCTACAACGCCAACCCGATCGTCGACCGCGCCATTTCCGCAATCGAACGGCGATACATGGAGCCGTTGTCCATAGAGGACATCGCGGCCGAGGCCGGCGTATCCAACGAATACCTCTGCAGCCTGTTCAAGAAGACGGTCGGGCAGACCGTCCACCATTTCCTGACCGTCACCCGCATCGTCAACGCCCGTCTGCAACTGCTGCAATTCCCCGACAGGCCCATCGCCGACATCGCGACCGACTGCGGGTTCCGATCGGCGAGCCATTTCTGTTCGGTGTTCAGGAAGCATTCCGGCAGCACACCGGCAAAGTACCGACAAACTGCAAACATCAGCGATCTGCACAATTAATTCACTTTATTCTTAATTTTTTAGTATAAATAGTTTATTTTTGCGATAGACAGTCCGTTTGCGCCGCGGTGTAATGAAGGGGACCACTTTCCAAAGGAGGAACAATGGAATCCATTCCGCACATCGAAGACGTGAACGGCATCCCCACGCTGTTCGTGGACGGAGAGCCGTTCCTAGCCACCGCGGGCGAGCTGCAGAATTCGTCGGCCGCCAGCCTTGACTATATGGAGAAGAACGTCTGGCCGAACCTGGAGGGCATGCACGTCAATTCCCTGGTAATCCCGCTGTACTGGGAGCAAATCGAACCCGAGGAAGGCAAGTTCGACTTCACGTTGGTCGACGGCATCGCCAAGCAGGCCCGTGAGCACGACACCAAGATCATCGGCCTGTGGTTCGGCCTGTGGAAGAACGCCGAGTCCATGTACGTGCCCGGTTGGATGAAAACCGACACCGCCACCTATTTCCGCGCGCGCAAGGTCAGCGGCGAACCGCTCGACTCGATCTCCCCGCTGTGCGAGGCTGCTATCGAGAAAGATGCGAATGCATACACCAAGCTCATGGAGCATATCGCCGAGCTCGACCGCGACCAGACCACATTCATCTTCATGCAAGTCGAGAACGAGATCGGCCTGCTCGGCTCCGACCGAGACTACTCGGACATGGCCAACGAGCTGTTCGTCCAGGGCATCCCCACCGACCTCGCGGAGAAGCTTGGCGTCGCTGCGGGCACCCCGTGGGCCGATGAATTCCCGGGCCATGACGGCGAAAACTTCATGGCTTACCACTATGCCAAGGATGTGGAACGCATCGCTGCGGCAGGCATGGACAAACATCCGATCCCCGCCTATACGAACTCCTGGCTGTACCAGTATCCCTGGAACCCGGGTTCCTACCCGGCGGGCGGTCCGTCCACCCCGACGCACCGCGTCTGGAAAGCCATGGCACCTTCGCTGTTCACGCTTGCCCCCGACATCTACGTGCCCACCATCGCCAAGGCGATGAACGACTACAGCTACGAAGGCAACCCGCTATTCGTGCCGGAGGTCCGCAAAGATGCACAGACCGCATCGTACGCCTTGCACGCGTTCACCAAGTACAACGCAATCGGCTACTCGCCGTTCGGCATCGAACAGCTTGCCCTCGACCCCGACTCGATTCCAAAGCCGCCGATGAGCGTGATGATCGCGCTGAATATCGACCCCTCGTCCTTCGACATCACCAACAGCAAGCCGTACCTGTCACGCGTCTATGAACTCATCCAGGGCATGAAGCCGTTGCTGCTCGAATACCGTGGCACGGACCGCCTGCACAGCTGGGTTCGCGAGAGCGAGACGGACTTCGGTCGCTACTTGACGTTGAAGAACTACGATCTCAAGGTCGCGTTCTCCCCCAAGGCCGAATCCCAGCCGTTGGCTTCCGGCGCGCTGTTCGAGCTTGATGACGACACACTGCTGATGGTCGGTATGATGTGCTCGATGAATTTCACCGCCAAGATCGGAGAGAACAGCAAGGTAGGCATCGTCTCCTACCAGGAGGGTACAATCGCCGACGGCCAATTCGTTGCCTCGCGCGTGCTCAATGGCGATGAGAAGATGAGCGTCGAGTTCGGACCGATGCCTGAGGCCCGCCTGCTCAAGCTGTACAAGTACTGATCTCCTCTCTCTCCTTTCCCGTCTACGCGAAAAACCGTGTACCCCGGATCCTGGGGTACACGGTTTTTCCTTGTCATGAATCCGTCCGGATTCCGCGTCTCAGCCCTGCAGCTTGGCCTTCTCCGCAGCCAGGCGCTGCGCCTCGGCCTCGCGGCGGGCGGCCAGCTCGGACTCGAAGCGCGCCAGCTCCTCCTCGACGGCCTCCTTCGGAATCTTCGCGAAGATCGGTGCGGGCTTGGCCACCGGGGTGCCCGGCACGATCGGCTCGCTGGCCCACGGACGGACCGTCTCGCCGAGCTTGTAGTCGCCGGTGATGATCGGGTAGGTGAAGCCCGGCTTGTCCAGGTCCTCGACCTCCTCGATGCGCGGCAGCGGCGAGAACACGCCCGTGCCGCCCAGCGCCTCCCACACCTTCTGCGCGGAGTGCGGCAGGAACGGGGCCAGGAGGTGGTTCGCGTCGGAGACGGCCTGCGCGGCCACATGCAGCACGGTGCCCAGTCGCGCCGGGTCGTCCTTGATCTTCCACGGTTCGGTAGCGGAGATGTACTTGTTGATGTCGCCGACCACGCGCATCGCCTCGGTCAGCGCGTTCTTCTGGCGGTGGCGTTCGATCAGGTCGCCGACCGTGGCGAACGCGGCCCGGGTCTCCTCCAGCAGGGCGCGGTCCTCGTCGGTCATCTTCGATTCGTCCAGCGCCGGGATCTCGCCGAAGTTCTTATGCATGAGGTTGGCCACGCGGTTGACCAGGTTGCCCCAGCTGGCGGCCAGCTCCTCGTTGTTGTGGCGCACGAACTCGCTCCAGGTGAAGTCGGCGTCGGAGGTCTCTGGGCCGGCCACCGAGATGTAGTAGCGCACGGCGTCCACGGGGTAGCGCGCCAGGATGTCCTTCACGTAGATCACGATGCCGCGCGAGGAGCTGAACTTGCGCCCCTCCATCGTCATGAACTCGCTGGCCACCACCTGTTCAGGCATGTTGAGCGGGCCGAGCTTGCCGGCCTCACCGCCCTTGGAGCCGGCACCGTTGTAGCCGAGCATCTCGGAGGGCCAGATCTGCGAGTGGAAGGTGATGTTGTCCTTGCCCATGAAGTAGTAGCCGGGCGTGGAGGGGTCGCACCACCACTTGCGCCAGTCCTCCGGGGTCTCGCCGAAGCGGCGGGCCCATTCGATCGAGGCCGACAGGTAGCCGATCACCGCGTCGAACCACACGTACAGGCGCTTGTTCGGGTTGTCGATCCAGCCGTCCACCGGCACCGGGATGCCCCAGTCGATGTCGCGCGTGATGGCGCGCGGCTTGACCTCCTTGAACAGGCCGATCGAGAAGTTGATGACGTTGGTGCGCCAGTCGGTGCGGGTCTTGAGCCACGCCAGGTTGGCTTCGGCGAGCGCCGGCAGATCCAGGAAGAAGTGCTCGGTCTCCTCGAAGCGCGGGGTTTCGCCGTTGATCTTCGAGACCGGGTTGATCAGTTCGTCCGGGTCGAGTTCGTTGCCGCAGGCGTCGCACTGGTCGCCGCGCGCGCCGTCGGTGTGGCAGATCGGGCATTCGCCCTCGATGTAGCGGTCGGGCAGCGTGCGCCCGGTGGAGGGGCTGATCGCCACCTTCTGCGTACCCTTATAGATGTACCCGTTCTTCAGGCACTGCTTGAACAGTTCCTGCACCACTTGCTCGTGATTGCCGGTGGTGGTGCGGGTGAACAGGTCATAGCTCAGGCCCAGATCGCACAGGTCCTTGGCGATCACGCGATTGTACCGGTTCGCCAGCTCCTGGGCGCTCAGCCCCTCCTTCTCCGCCTCGACCAGGATCGGGGTGCCATGCTCGTCGGTGCCGGACACCATGAGCACGTCATTGCCCTTCATGCGCTCGTAGCGCGCATACACGTCCGAGGGGACACCGAATCCGGCCACATGGCCGATATGGCGGGGGCCGTTCGCATACGGCCAGGCAACATTCACCAGTACATGAGTCATAGCCCCGATTATCAGGCCCAGCGCGGACACAGCGGCACCGCCGTCCCGACCATCGTCCCGACTGCGCGCACGCCGTCCACGTATCCGTTCCATCCACATCGGCTTATCCACTTATCCACTTTTTCCCGAAGCCCGGTGGCGCCCTCCCCCTCCGCCGCGTACGGTCGCAATCATGAGCAAAACCACAACCAACGAACCGCGGTCGCCACTGCTGTACGACGACGACCTGCCCGGCCCGATGAGCCTGCACCGTCTCGCTGGGCTCGGCGCCGTCCGCCAACTCGATGACGACAGCGCCTACCTGACCGAGGACGCCGAAACCCTATTCGGCCGCGCCTCCATTCTCGCCGCGCTCAAACCGTACAACACCGTGGCATGCGCCGTCAGCGCCGCGTGGGTCTGGCTCGGCGGCACGTTCCCCAACACCATCGACGTGATCTCCGCCTCGCACTTCCGCGCCCCGGTCCATGGCAGACGGGTCCGCGTGTTCAACCGCAAGGCCCCGGACGCGCACATCGCCGCCATCGGGCGGCTCAAGACGACCACGCCCGCCCGCACCGCCTGCGACCTGGCGCTGCTGCCTCCCGACGAGACACCGCGCCGCGAGGTCAACGATATGGTGTGCGCCCTCATGGATTCCAAACAGTGCACTCCGCAGGAATGCCTGGCCATCCTCGACGAGAACCGCTACTGGCCCAACGCGCCCCGCGCGCGGGCGTTCTTCGAGTACATCGCCCCCTGTTTCTGATTCCGGTCCCCGCCCGCACCACCATCCGTCCGCAATCGGAGAACAATCGGAGAACACCATGCGCAACCGTCTCGATCTCCTGTCCACGCAGCGACGCCGCCGTACGCCGGTTTCCGTCATCAGCCGGCTGAACGCCATCACCATCGGTCGCGTCCGCCGCGCGCCCGCCGTCCACGTCACACCGCCGGACCCGCCCATCCAGCCTACGCCGGCCATGGCCTGCGACCCGCTCACCCCCGACGCGGTGCTCTGGGCCATCGCGCGGGAGCGACCGGATCTGCGCCGCTGGATCGTGGCCAATCCGCACGCCGACGCCGAACTGCTGGAATACATCTCCCAGCGGGGAGGGCCGCACGTCCGCGAATCACTGAGCGTCCTGCTCGACTCCCTCGAGCAGCGCACGCGGTAGCGGCGACGCCGCCAACGCCGCTACTGCCGCATCGCCAATACGGTCGCGTAGACCTCCTTGCGGTTGGCCAGCGTGCCGTCCGCCAACGGATGCTCCTCGATCACCTGCATGATCGCGTCCTTGATGCGCAGACCGTCCTCCCTCGCGCGATCCACCGCCAGCACCGCCAGATCCGTGACGGACAGGGATGCCGGGGCCGCGGCCTGCGCCTCGCCCTCCGAGGCACCGCCCACCACCAGCACCATCTCCCCACGCGGCGGATCGTCGAGGACGCTTTGCCGGATCTCGCCGATCGTGCCGCGGCGCACCTGCTCGTACTCCTTCGTCAGTTCACGGCACAGCGCCATCGGACGGTCCGCGCCGAACGCCTCCAGCAGGTCGTCCATCGACTCGTCGATGCGGTGCAGCGTCTCGTAGAACACCATCGTGCGGCGTTCCGCGCGCAGGGCGCGCAGATGCTGCATCCGTTCCGCATGCTTGCGCGGCAGGAACCCCTCGTAGCAGAACCGGTCGGTCGGCAGTCCGGACAGGGCGAGCGCGTCCAGGACGGCGGAGGGGCCGGGAGCGCAGGTCACCGGCAGTCCCCGTTCGATGGCGCGACGCACCACCGCCAGTCCGGGGTCGTTGATTGTGGGCATGCCGGCGTCGGAGACGACGAGTACGGTGGCGCCCGCCTCCACCTGATCGAGCAGGCCGTCCGATTTCTCGCGTTCGTTGTGGTCATGGTAGGCGACGACGCGGCCGCCGACCCGCACGCCGAGCCGGTTCGCGAGCGCGTACAGCCGTCTGGTGTCCTCGGCGGCGACGATGTCGGCGCGTTCCAGCAATGCGACGAGTCGCGCGGAGGCGTCGCCGTCGTTGCCGATCGGCGTGGCGGCCAGCACCACGGTGCCGCGGGGAATGGCGATCGCACGCGACGCCGCAGGGGCGGCGGCGTCCGCCGTGACCTCGTCGGCACTGGTCGCGTCAGTCCCGTCGATACCCGTCGCGTCGTTCGGATCTTCGGCGTCCGCCGCGGAATCGTCAGTACCGGTTATGGCGGTCGCATGGTCCATGACTGCGGCCGAGTCACCGGAGCCGTTGGGGTTCATCGCATTGGTCAGGTGCTGCACGTCTTCCATACCATCCAGTATCCCGCAACCGGTCGATGCGCCGTCCCGCCATCCAGATCAGATCAGATAAGATAAGATAAGATAAGATAAGATAAGATTATGGAACTCGCCGAAGATGAACACACCGAATTCAAACGCGCCTGGAGCGACAGCGCCAAACGATCCATCGTCGCGTTCGCCAACACCGATGGCGGCACCATATACATCGGCGTGGATGACGACGGAACGGTCATAGGCGTCAAGGACCCCGATCAATGCATGCGGCAAGCGACCCAAGCCGCCGCCAATGCGATTCTTCCCGATATCCTGAACTTCATTTCGGTCTCCACCAACCACATGGAAGGACTACCGGTCGTCGTCGTGCAGGTCAGGCGGGGCACCCATCCACCCTATTATCTGGCCGACAAAGGCCCCCGTCCGGCAGGCGTGTACATTCGATCCGGAGCCGCCTCCATCCCCGCAACGGAAACCGCCATTCTCGATATGCTCCGGCAAAGCGCCCCCGTTGCATACGAAGACATGCCCAGCTTCCAGCAACAACTCACGTTCATTGCCACCAAGGCATTCTTCGATGCATCCGGCATACCTTTCGGCGAGCATCAGCACCGATCCCTGGGGTTGCTGACCCCCGACGGCGTGTACACCAATCTCGCACTGCTGTTATCCGACCAATGCATGGCCTCCATCAAAGTGGCCGCATTCGCCGATATCGGCAAAGAGGCATTCCAGTCGCGCAGTGAAATCACGGGCCCGCTACCCCAACAATTCGAACAGGCGAGGTCTCTACTGTCCCAATACAATCATGTCCGCTCAGCCGTCGGCCCCGATATGCGCCGAGTGGACGAGTACGATTTCCCGCCGGACGTATTGAGGGAGGCATTACTTAACCTCATCATCCACCGCGACTACGGCATCTCTGCCCCAAGTCTCATCAGCGTCCTCCCCGATCATATTGAATTCGTCAATCTCGGAGGACTACCGACCGGATTAACCAAGCAGGACATGCTCAACGGCATCTCCGTCCAGCGCAACCCCAAACTCGCCTCCATATTCTATCGTTTACGCCTGGTCGAAGCATATGGCACCGGAATCCGCCGCATTACCCACGCTTACGCACACATGTCGGCAAAACCGGTTTTTTCCATCACCGATCACACCTTCAGTCTGAGCATCCCCGCCCTCGCCCCGAACCCGCCCACAAAGGAGGATCCCGCCATAAGCACAAGGGTTCAAGATTCCCACTCCCCAACCAAGCGGATCGACTCTCATTCCGGCCACACCGACGAACACGAATCACTGATACGGAAGTATGTGCGCGACCACGGCGTAATCACCCGAGCCGAAGCCCAACAAATCACCGGCATGTCCCAGGCGGCCGCCGCCAGATTGCTACGCGCCATGGTCGAAAAGGGCCGGTTACGCCGCGTGGGCAACGGTCCGTCCACAGCCTACCGAATCAAGGAATAAGGTTCCGCATATCGACGGTGTCCGACCCGAACCATTCCACCGGGGACGCGGGTGCGCTGATATGACCCTGTAATATGCGTTTAGTTGCGGATTCGCAACTAAACGCATATTGGCGACATCGCACACGCCCGCCACACCGCAAGACAGCGCGACCATCGTGCGTGCCCAACACCAAGCGGTGTGATTCGGCGGTCAATCCGAGTGCTCCAAGAAATCGCTCCACGGTGCTTTCGGCGCGTTGTTCGGCCTGAGCTAATCCAGGCGCTTCAGGAGGTCGGCGAGCGTGGTTTGCGCGAGGCGGTGCTCTAACGCCGCCTGGGCATCGGCCAGCTCACCGTCCAACACCTCGTGGATATGGCCCCCGACCGGGCAGTCCGGGTTGGGATTCGCGTGGAAATCGAACAGGTGGCCGCCGTCCAGTGAATCGACGGCGCGGAAGACGTCGAGCATGGTGATCTCGCCGGCGGGCCGGGCCCGCCCCATTCTGGCGGTTCATGACGTTGCTGACCCGATACACGGCACTGAACGTGCTGTTCGTCATCACCTGCATCCCGGTCGTCACCATCGGCCCGGCGCTCACCGCGCTGTACAGCACGGTGTTCGCATACAACGACCATGAGGACATCAACCTGCATCGCGAATATCTCAAGCGCTTCAAGCGTGAATTCTTGCCGGGGCTGCTGTCGTCCATCATCTTCCTCGTACTGGCGGCGTTGATCATCTTCGGTTTCGCTTGGATCGCCTATGCGAAGTCGCTCGTGCTGCTGCGCGCGTTCGACAAGTTCTCCGATCCGAACAAGGCGCAGGAACAGCCCACCTACGTCAACAGCAGCGCCTCGCTCTAGCGGGACGCCCGACACAACAACCCGTTTCATCCTCCTCCTTCCTTGGGGCTTCCGTCCGGCAACGGGCGGAAGCCCTTCCTTGTTTCCCGCCCGGAGAAGAGCGTTCCGCCCCCAAGGCATCCCGCGAAGCCGCACCCATTGTTGGCGCACGGCGGTATGGTTGGTTCCGGCCAATGTGTCGCAATACCGACCACAGACAGAGGGATATCTAAGGTATGGGTTTCGTCAATTTCATCGTCGAGCTGCTCAAGGATCCGCGCGCGGCGATCGCCAGCTGGATCGCGATGGGTGTCGCGCCGACGCTGGGCTTCATCTTCCTGATCATCTTCATCGAAACGGGCGTGGTCTTCTTCCCGTTCCTGCCGGGCGACTCGCTGCTGTTCGCAGCCGGATTCTTCGCCGCTCCGGACGCGGCGACCGGAGAGTCCGCGCTGCCGTTGATGGCGTTGCTGCCGGTGGTGTGGTGCGCGCCGATCATCGGCGACCAGTGCAACTATTTCATCGGTCATTTCTTCGGACGCCGCATCATCGAATCCGGCAAGGTCAAGGCCCTGACCCCGGAACGTCTGGCCAAGACCGAGTCGATGATCGAGAAGTGGGGGCCGCTGGCCGTGTTCCTCGGACGTTTCTTCCCGTTCATCCGCACGTTCATGCCGTTCATCTCCGGCATTTCCGGCATGCGCTGGGCCCGGTTCACCCCGTTCTCGGTGCTGGGCGGCCTGTGCTGGTCCACGCTGTTCACCCTGCTCGGCTATTTCTTCGGCGGCATCCCGGTGGTGCAGGAGAACTTCGAGCTGGTCATCGTGGCCATTCTGGTGATCTCCCTGATCCCGACCATCGTCGGCCTGCTCAAGGCCAAGTTCGGCAAGAAGCGTCCCGCCGCCAACTAACCCCGCCACCCCGGGTCCCATCCCCGGGCACCCCATCCCGGGGTCATCCCGGGTCCCCGCCTCGGGGTCCCAGTTTACGGACTCTGACACATTGCAACGTCAACCCGTTTTCAAAAACCCCGGAATTCCGCGGTTTTCGGGGATGGATCACGGTCACGATGGATCAGAGTCCAAAAAGCGGCGCCACGGAACTTGCATTTGGGCAGGGGTCGCACTATAGTGGCCGATGTTGTCCTGCGGAGCAAGACAACATCCACGGGGCTGTAGCTCAGTTGGTAGAGCGCTTCGTTCGCATCGAAGAGGTCGTGGTTTCGATTACCATCAGCTCCACGAGGACCCTCCGGATTCCACCCCGGAGGGTTTTCTTTTTCCCGACCGACCCGTCGCGATATCCCGACGGCGACGTATGCCGCATCCGCCCGGCACTTCCGCCTCCTTCCTCCGACAGACCGTCATATCCAAGGACTCCCACGGTATACATTGGTACTAAGAGACAGGAAGGACGAGCCATGCCCCGCAAATACTACGACATCGAATTCTCCCCCGTCATCATCGCGCTCGACGTCTCCAGTTCGATGGAGACCGACGACAGCGGCAACCATCCCCTTCAGGTGGCCGAAGGCATCATCCCCCAACTTGCGGAGCTCGGCAAACACTTCCCCACCGTCGACGACATGACCCGCATCGGCCTGATCACGTTCAGTTCCGGCGCCGAGGTGCAGCTGCCGTTGGGCGAGGTCGGCAAACTCTCCGACCTCGCCGGCAAGAGTGTTGATTTCAAGCCGCAGGGACTGACCTACTACGGCGCGGCGTTCAAACTCATCCATTCCGAGCTCCAGCAGGTGCGCCAGCGCCTGTTCGAGCACGAGCATCTCGAGGGGCTGAGCGTCGGCTACCACCGCCCCGTGGTCTTCTTCATCACCGACGGCCGCCCCAACGATTCCGACGCCGACCGCAAAGCCGCCTGGGAGGCGTTGGTCGGGGACGACGAACTGTCCCCTCATTTCGTGACCTTCGGCGTCGGCAACGTCCGCGCCGAGCACATCGCCCCGTACTGCAACCGCCGCGGACGTGTGTTGCTCGCCCGCGACCCGGCGAACGTCGCCCGCGACATCACCGACCTCATCGAACTGATGTGCGCCACCATCGTCACAATGAACGACAGCGGGCCGTCCCGCCGGGACGACGAATCGTTGTTCGCGGCGGATCACGACAGCTGGCGCGCGAACTTCGACGTGCTGAACTTCAACGACCAGTACGACGTGCTGTAACCCCAAGCGAAGGAGACGACCATGCAGGACGCATCCGTGTGGGAGACCGTGTTCGCCATACTGCTGCCGATCGGCGTCGCGCTGGTCGCGGCCGTGATCATCCCCGCGATCATCATCGCCATCGCGCTGCGGGTGCAGAATAAACGCGACGCCGCGAACCCGCCGACCGGTGCCGGCGCGGACGAACGCGCGGTCGGCGCCGGCGGGGATGCGTCCGACAGCGCAGCCGATGACGGCACCCCGTCAGCCGACAACGCCGCGCCGCCCGCCATTCCCCCATCCTCCGTGCCGACGTTGAACGAGCTGGCCGCCGGCAGTGAGATTCCGCCGCGCGCGGATCATGAGGACCGTGAGGTTCCCGGGGATGACGGGGCCCGCGCGGATGCCGCGAAGATCGATGCGCCGACCGTGGTCCTGTCCAACCCGCTGCCTCCCGCCCCGCCGACCGTTGCGCAAACCGCCGAGGAACCCGCCGATGCGCGGACCGCCGTCGAAGAGACCGACGCCCCCGAGCCGCAGCCCGCCGAAGAGTCTGGCACGCAACTGCTCTTCCCGCCGATCGACGCACAGCCTGCCGTCCCGCCCGAAGACGTCTGGATCATGCCGCCCGCTCCCGCCGATATCACGACCGTCGACCACGGTACGCGCGCCGGCGTCGATGCGCTCGGTCCGGGAGCCACTGCCGTCATGCCCGAACGCCGCCCGGTTGACGTGCGGGAGGCGTCCACCGCCGGACCGGCGTTCGCACTCGACACCTTGGAATGCAGCGGGCTCACGTTGGCGTTCGCCTCGATTCGCGGGCTCGGCCATGAGGATTTCGGCCGTCCCCGCCAGGATTACGCCGCCATCGCGCAGGAGGGTCGGTATCTGATCGCCGCCATGGCGGATGGCGTCTCCGAGTCGCGCTTCTCCCATGTCGGCGCCTCCGTGGCTTGCCGTGCGGCCATGGCGGCCGTGCAGGGGCAGTTGGAGCGGCAGGTTCCGCTCGATGACATCGACTGGCGCGGCGTGACCGAGGAGGTCCGCACGATGCTGCGCCGCCGCGCCCGTGTGATGCTTGGCCGCGACGCCGAGGCCGACACCGACGACCGGGAGTGTGCCCTGCTGCTGGGCACCACGGCCGAGGTGCTGGTCGTCGACGCCGAGGCGAGCGAGCCCGAGTTCGTCCGCGCGACCCTGGCCGGAGACGGCTACGCCTTCGTCCTCGACACCGAGCGCGGATTGCGCCCGCTGGGTTCCACCAAATCGGAGGATGCGGCCGGTCTGTTGTCCAGCGAGGTCACCCCGCTGCCGGCGCAACCCGGCGAAGGCTATCCGATCATCTCACGCGGCACGCTGCATCGTGGGACGCAGGCGGTGCTGGTGACGACCGACGGCATCGGCGACGATATGGCCGACGGGGACTCGCCCATCGCCGGCTACCTGTGGGAGCGTTTGCGCAGGCCCGTGCCGCCTTACGAACTGCTGCGCGTCGTCTCGTACCTGAGGCGGCAGTCGAATGATGACCGAACGGCGATGCTGCTATGGGCATGACCGTGGAGGAGCTGTCCCAATCGGATCCCGTTCGACTGGGATTGGACAAGGTCGGCCACGGCGGCCAGGCCACCGTCTACCGCCTGCCGGCCGACATGCGGGTGAAGGGCTGCGATCGTCTGGTCTACAAGCGGTACGCGCCCTCCACCGTGCTGCGGGAGCGGCGGACCGCCATTCGCGTCAGTCTGGAACAACTCATCGCCAGTTACGATGACCTGGGTTCGCTGCCGCATGGCATCAAGCTCAAACGGGACATCGACGCCCATGCGGCGTGGCCGCTGGCGGTGGTGGAGGCGGCCGACGGTTCGCTCGGCGTCGTCGAACGGCTGGTCGACGCGCGATTCCTCGGCGGTCCGGATTCCGGCCGCGCGGAATGCCTGGAAATGTGGATCAGGGACGAGTCCGCCACCCATCTGATCGACGAGGCGGGCCTGAACCGGCTGACCGATGAAGGTCGCCGCCGCGCCGCGCTGCAGGTCCTGGCCTATTACGCGATGCTGCACGGGCTCGGATTCGTCATCGGCGACATCAGTTTCTCCAACATCATGCTGTTCGTGCCCGAATCCGGCCAGTCGGAACGGGTGAACGTCGGGTTCATCGAGGTCGACACCTATCGGCATGTGCGACGGGCCGGCGGCATGCCGCAGGGCACCTCGCCCACCTTCACCGTGCCGGAGGCGGACACGTGGCTGGAACGCTCCGAACACGCCGAATCCGAGTCCGAGCGCCGCTACGCGCAGGCCAAGTCGTTGCTGCAGACGCAGGCCTCCGACGTATACAAGGCCGCGCTGGTCGTGCTGCGGCTGTTCTCCGACGAGGAGCGGTTTCCCACCAGCATCCGTTGCGTTCGCGGCGACCATCACCGCGAACGGCTGCGCCGCGTGTGGAGCGAGACCGCGATCCGCGCGCTGGAGGACGCGCTGGAGGACGACCCCGCCGTCCGTCCGACGATGGACGACCTGTATTGGGCGTTCTGCACGGGTCGTCCGGTGCGGAACCGCTGCGGTGCCGCCGCCCCGGCTTCCGGCAGCGACGTGGCGCTGCTCGTGGTCGACGGGCAGACCATGCAGCAGGATGGCGTTGTCGTATGCGACCTGTGTCCGTCGGCACCGGGTGGAACGCAGTGCATCATCCTGATGACGGAACAAGACCGGGCGACCGTCGTCTGCCCGGCGGCGCCGCTGGCCAGCATCATGCACTGGCCGATCCGACGCTTCCAGCCATCCGGCGGCTCGGCGTCCGAACCGACCAACACCACCGGCAACGGTATCGAAACCGCATCCGAGATGTGGACCGCACGTGCGCTGATCGATGATCCCGACGCGCGAATCGACGTGTACGCGTACGCCGACCTGCACAGCGTCCCCGGTCTGGAACAGGCGATCGACCAGACGGCGGGGACGCGCATCATGCCGCGGACCACAATCAAGCCGAAAACAGCCGCATCAGCCGTCACGAACACGGCGGCGGGGATTGCGGCGACTTCGGCGAGCGCCGCGGACACGAACAAGGGCACAGACGCAACCACCGGCGGCTCCCCCGCCGACAGCCCGCTGGACGATTTGGATTTCGACGCGTTCCTCGAACAGATTCTGCAAGACAGCGCGAACGGCGAAACGACCAGCGAGGATTCCGTCACAACAAACGCCAGCGCAACCCCCGATCCGATTCCCGCGCCGAAAACCGCGCCCGCGTCCGTTCCGGGGAAAGCCCCGCGAAAGAAGACCGCCAAGGGCAAGTCGGCCAATGCAAACCCGGCCGCGACTTCCGCATCCGCGACCGCCGCAACCAAACCGTCCGCAACCAAATCCAAGTCGAAGTCGGCGGCACCAATCCCCGAACCGGTCAGAAAGCGCCGCAACACCTACATACTGATGGCGCTGGCGTCGGCCGTGTGCCTGGGATGCATCCTGTACGTGATGCTCGCCGCCGTGATGCCGGATCTGCCGGCGTTCCAGACGTTGCCGTTCGGGTTGGACGAGTACACGATTCGCGACATGGCGGAGGGCCTGTGCTCCCCGGTGGGGGCCATCCTGCTGATGATGACGGTGTTGAGCCTGCTGATCCTGCCGAAAACCGCCCGGCAGGGAACGGATGAAAACGCCGTTGCGATGGGCACGGCCGCCCTGTTCCTCGTCCTGCTGGGCGCGGTGTACGCCAACGACACCGCCGAATCGTGGGTACGGTGGACCTCGACGATAGCGGCCGGTCTGGAGCTGCTGAGTCTGACGGTGTCCGTGGGCGAAAGCGGCCCCCAACTCACGCCGTTCCGCGAGCCGGCCGACCGCGATCCCAAGCCGTCCGGGTACGGCTGGATCTCCCCGATACTGTTGGCGGTGACACTGGTCGAGTGGCATATTCCGATTGCCGTGGGACAGTTCATGTCGACGGCGTTCGGCTTTTCCGGCGGAACGTTGACGTTGCGTAACAGTGCCGACCTGGGCGGCAACGGGGTGACGATTCAGGATGTGCTCTACGATCCCGATTACATGGGATTGTGGTTCACCGGCGCGCTGGTGATCGGCGCGCTGTGGCTGCTGGCGCGGTGGCGCGTGGCCAAACCGGTGGCGTGGATACTGTGCATCACCGGTTTGATCGTATTGACGTTCAGTTCGCCCGCCGCGCCCGCGATCTATTGGGCCATTCCCGATGCCGCCAAGCCGCTGGTGAACGCGCTGCTGAACACGTCGTTGATTCTCTAGCCACATATCGAGCAAAGGAGACGATTATGGCACGGACCGCTTCCAACCGCCCCGCCGCGCAGGGCAACGATGACGCGACCCAGCTGTTCAGGGCCGCGGGGAACGACCAACCCACCATGGCGCTGGGGGCCGCGGTTTGCGACGGGGCAACCGCCGTACTGCCGGGAACCGCGCCCTCGGACGGCATGACGGCCGTATTCCCCGATGCCACAGCGCAGGATGCGCCCGGCGGAACCAAGGTGATGGGTACAGCCACGCAGCAACCCACGACCGTGCAGCAACCCACGGCCGCCACGCAACAGCCCGCGCCGGAGAACCCGGCGCCGGAGTCCCCCGTCGCGCAACAGTCCGTCAATCCACGCGAGACGACCAGCGCCTATCACATCCCCGAGCAGGCCCTGCCGCTGGCCAAACCGTCGGGCGGCGACACGGCCCTCATCCTGGACAACCGCTACCGGTTGGAATCGCTGCTCGGAGAGGGCGGCATGGGGCGCGTCTACCTGGCCACCGACCTGCGGCTGTTCCACCGTTCGGTGGCGCTCAAGCAGCTGCGTGCCGACCTGTGCGGCGACGAATCGTTCCTACGGCGCTTCGCCCGCGAGGAGCGCGTACTGGCCACCGTCAGCTCGCCGCACCACATTCCCGCACTCTACGATGTCGGTCCCGAAACCGCACGCGTCCCGTATTACGTCATGGAGTACGTGGACGGATGCACGCTGCGCAAACTCATCCAGTTGAACCGCGGCAAGCCGGTGCTGCGGCTGTCCGACGTCTGCCGGATCATGGTGGAGCTGTTCGAGGGACTCTCGCAGATACATCGTCTGGGATTCATCCACCGCGACGTCAAGCCTGACAACATCAGTCTGGACGTCACCGGATGCGTCAAACTCATGGATTTCGGTATCGCCCGGTCCACCAGGGCCGACGGCGTCACCCAGACCGGGCAGGTGGTCGGCAGCCGGCTCTACGCCTCGCCCGAGCAGAA
This sequence comes from Bifidobacterium pullorum DSM 20433, assembly GCF_000771405.1. Lineage (GTDB taxonomy): Bacteria > Actinomycetota > Actinomycetes > Actinomycetales > Bifidobacteriaceae > Bifidobacterium > Bifidobacterium pullorum. Next base: position 18,495 of record NZ_JDUI01000006.1, read on the forward strand.
GCGGGGCGACGACGTGGACGAGTCCACAGACGTGTATTCGGCGGGCGTGGTGATGTTCGAACTGCTCACCGGACAGCATCCGCAGTCGGCGCCGCGCACCGGTTTGCAGGCGCTGCAGGTCAACCGCGTGCCATCCAATGTGGTGGACACCCTGCCCGGTAGGGTGGATGACCTGTTCCTGGCGATGACGCAGCCGGATCCGCGGAAACGGCCGACGTCCTCGAGCATTCTGAAGATGCTGCGCGTGGTGATCAACCGTTTCGCCCCCACGCCGGATCTGACGGCCACGCCCGCCTACGATCCTCCGACGTCGGCCGCGCAGTGGCATCCGCAGGGCGAAACGATGCGGTTCCTGGGCACCCTGTACTACCGCGGCGGGCATTGCCTGCACCGCGACTATGCGGCGGCCGGGACGTGGTATCGGCGTGCGGCGGACGAGGGCGACCGCAAGGCGGTCTACAATCTGGGCATCCTCAATCTGATCGGCGAACACACCGACCAGGCTCGGAACTGTTTCACCTGGCTGCTGGACCAGCCGTACACCGATGACAAGGTGAAGGATCTGGCCCGCAAGCAGCTGGCCCGGTTGCGGGCGTGACGGCAGGGACGGCCGTTCCCCGGCTCTGCCCGAAAACAGATGAGCCGTGGACCGATACCGGCCCACGGCTCATCTCGACGTTCTCGTCTTGAATCTCACACGTTACACGTGCGCCGCCAATCTGCGGCACACAATCGCCTCCAACGATTCGACGTCGATGCCGTCATACGAATCAATCGAAGCGAACTGCCCCAGACCGGAGGTGTCGGTGCGAATCCAGCCGGTCTGGGCGATCACGGTGGCACCCGACGCCACGCCCGAACGCAGGCCGGAGGACGAATCCTCCAGCACCACGCAGCGAGGCATGTCGGCGGCGCCCAGCCCCAGCCGCTTGGCGGCCTCCAGATACGGCGCAGGATCGGGCTTGTGCGCCACGGGATCGTCGCCGCAGACGTAACCGGCGAACAGGTCGCCCGCCTGACGCATCACATTCTCCACAATCGGACGGGGGGATGTGGATACCAGCATGGAGGGCACGCCCGCGTCCTTCAGCGAGCGCAGCACGTCCAGCACACCGTCGATCCACGGCAGGCCCTTCAACTCGGACTCGTAGACATAACGCTTGAGCTGCACGTCGATCTCGTCGACGGACAGCGTGCACCCCTTGGCGATCATGCGGCGGGCCACGTCGGGAACGGGCGTGCCGGAACCGGCCCAGCCGTCGTCCTCATTCCATTCGCCGCCGTTGGCGTGGGCAATCTCGATCTCGCCCTGGTGCCACAGCGGCTCCGAATCGATCAGGGTGCCATCCAAGTCCCAGAATACGGCTTTCAGTTCCATCGTCGTCCTCCGGTGTTCGAGTTTCTCAACGCCATCTCACCAGAGAACCGGGACGATTGCCGGTCATGACGAACGGCACCGTCCGTCCTGCGCGCGGAACATCACTCGTATACGCGCTCTGCTTGTAGTTGCGAATCAGCAACTACAAGCAGAGCGCGGTGCCAGAGTCCCCTCCGCTCACACCATATGCCAGACGACCACGGCCTGGGACCCGGCACCGTCGCCCGCATCGTCAGCGTCATACCGTTCGCGGCGCGACGGCAGCGCCCGCTGATCCACGTGAATCTGCCGACGCCACTTCCGGGCGCTGCGGTTCTGTTCGATCTCCACGATGCCGCCGTCGGCGTCGGCCGCGAACACGCTGGAGCCCGAGGGTTTGCGCAGGCGCGCCACCTGACGGCGCAACTCGCGGTTCTCCTCCTCCAGTTCAAGGATGCGGGTGATGCCCGCCAGGTTGATGCCTTCGTTCTGGCTCATCTTCTGCGCGTGCGCGAGCCGGGAGACGTCGCGCAGCGAATAGCGGCGGGCTCCGCCTTCGGTGCGTTGCGGCACCACCAGACCCAGCCGGTCGTATTGGCGGAGCGTCTGCGGGTGGATGTCGGCCAGCTCGGCGGCGCGGCCGACGGTGAACACGGGCAGCTCCACGTCGAAGCCCACCTCGCTCGCGCCGTCGAGGTTCGCACGCCCGGAAACCAACGCCACGGCGCACATCTCATAGAGCTGCCGCACCTGCTGTGCCACCCGTGCCATGGTGTTCCTTTCTCCCGTTTTCGCCATTGCCGGACCGTGACACATTCCAAGGTTACGTAACCGCGGAATTCCGCCATTGTGGAGACGCCACTTGTGTCACGGTCCATATGATTGGCGGCACGTCAACCGCTGGTTGACGTGCCGCCATATCGATTATCGTTGTTCGGCCAGTTCGGCGGCGAAGTCGCCGGATTCCTTGTCGAATTCCTTCGCCGCATGCTTGAGCCCCATGCCGGGCTTGGCGGGCACGCGGATCTCGATGCGGCCGATCAGGTCTCCGGCGCCGCGCGAGGACTGCACACCCTTGCCGGGCACCCGCACCTCCGCGCCGCTGGACGACCCCGCCGGCACCTTGAAGCTCACCGGCTCGCCGTCGATATCCCGCGCCTCGACCTTCGCGCCGCACACGGCCTCGCCCACGGTGACGGGCAGGGTCATCACGATGTCGCGTCCCCGCATCTCGAACCGTTCGTCGGGCTTGACGTTCAGCTGCAGATACAGGTCGCCGGCCTTGCCGCCGTTACGCCCCGGCTTGCCCTTGCCGGCCAGACGGATCTTCTGTCCGTCCTTCACGCCGGCGGGGATATGGGTCTTGAACTTCTTGCCATCCATGCCCAAGGACACGGTGGCGCCCTTGACCGCCTGACGGAACGTCAGCGTGACCTTCGAATTGCGGTCCTCGCCGTCCTCCGGGCGCGGCGCACTCTGCTGGCCGCCATACGGCGAACCGCCATACGCGCTGCCGGCAGGACCGGCACCTCCCCCGAACATCGAGAAGATGTCGTTCAGGTTCGTGGGGCCGCCGCCGTTGGTCTGGAAGCGGATATGCGAGCCGTTGCCGCCGCCGAACATCGAGCCGAAGACGTCAGAGAAACCGCCGGCGTCGAACCCGCCGCCACCGGCACCGCCGGCGAAGCGCGCGCCGCCCATGCCGAACTGGCGGATGGCGTCGTACTTCTGGCGGCTGTCCTTGTTGCTCAGCACGTCGTAGGCTTCGGAGATGTCCTTGAACTTCTCCTCGGCCTCTTTGGTCTTGTTCAGATCCGGATGGTATTGGCGGGCGAGCTTGCGGTAGGCCTTGGTGATCTCCTGGTCGGTGGCGTCCTTGGAGACACCGAGGACCTTGTAGAAATCCTTGGAGAGCCATTCATTCTCAGCCATTCTCGCTGCCTCCTTTCATTGCGAAAATCATGAGTTGCATTGGGTGCCGGGCATCCCGCGAATGGGAGGGACGCCCGGCTACGCGTTCACGCCTGCGGCGAGGCCACCACCACGCGGGCGGCGCGGATCACCCGGTCGCCGATGCGGTAGCCCGCCTCGACCACGGTATCCACGATCTCCTTGTCGGCGGTCGGGTCCGGCTTGTGCAGGATCGCGTCGTGACGGGTCGGGTCGAACTCCTCGCCCTTCTCGCCGAACTTCTCCACGCCGAACTTCTCGAAGGCCTTGTCGATCTTCGCGGAAACGGCCTTGAAGGAGTCGTCCATCTCGCTGTGCTCGCGGATGCGGTCGATGTCGTCGAGCGCGGGCAGCAGCGCGGTGAGCACGTCGATGATGCCGTGCTGACGGAAGCGCTCCTGCTCCTTGGCCGCGCGGTTGCGGTAGTTGATGAACTCCGCACGCTCGCGCTGCAACGCCTCGAGGTACTCGGCGGCCTCCTGCTTGGCTTTGCCCAGCGGGGTCAGCGTGTCCTCGTTCTCGGCGGACTCGCCCTCGGCGGTCGAACCGTCGGAGGCCGGCGCATCGGCCTGGTCGCCGGCCGCAGCGGCTTCGGAGGCCGGCGCGGCGGTGTCGTCCTCGGGTGCGGACGCATCCGCGTCGGGGGCCGACCCGGCCGGAGCCGACGTCGCGGCATCGGCCGCGAAATCGTCGACGTCCGGCAGGTCGTTGAGGTAATCGTCCTTGTTGAACTCAGCCATGATTACCGGCCCTTATTACTTGTTGTCCTTGTCGTCGTCCACGACCTCGGCGTCCACCACATCGTCGTCGCCGCCATTGCTGGCGGAACCCGACGCGGCACCGGCGGCGTCCGCGGCACCCTGCTGGGCGTACAGCGCCTGGCCGATCTTCTGGGCGGAGGTCATCAGCTCGGTCTGCTTGGTCTTGATGGCCTCGATGTCCTCGCCCTTCAGGGCCTCCTTGAGCTCGTTGACCTTGTCGGTGACCTCCTTGGCCACGTCGTCGGAGAGCTTGTCCTTGTTGTCGTTGACGAGCTTCTCGGTCTGGTAGGCGAAGGACTCGGCCTGGTTGCGGGTTTCGGCGTCCTCGCGGCGCTTCTTGTCCTCGGCCTCGTGCGCCTCGGCCTCCTTGACCATGCGGTCGATCTCGTCCTTCGGCAGGCCCGAGCCGCCGGTGATCGTCATCGACTGCTCCTTGCCGGTGCCCTTGTCCTTGGCGGACACGTGCACGATGCCGTTGGCGTCGATATCGAAGGTCACCTCGATCTGCGGGATGCCGCGCGGCGCCGGGACGATGCCGGTCAGCTCGAAGGTGCCCAGCGGCTTGTTGTCGCGGGCGAACTCACGCTCGCCCTGGTACACCTGGATGAGCACGGACGGCTGGTTGTCCTCGGCGGTGGAGAACACCTCGGAGCGCTTGGTCGGGATGGCGGTGTTGCGGTCAATGAGCTTGGTCATGATGCCGCCCTTGGTCTCGATGCCAAGGCTCAGCGGGGTCACGTCGATCAGCAGGACGTCCTTGCGGTCGCCCTTGATGACGCCGGACTGCACGGCGGCGCCCACGGCCACGACCTCGTCCGGGTTCACGGACTGGTTCGCTTCCTTGCCGCCGGTCAGCTCCTTGACGAGCTCCTTGACGGCCGGCATACGGGTCGAACCGCCGACCAGCACCACATGGTTGATTTCGCTGACGCCGATGCCGGCATCGGCCAGCACGTTGTTGAACGGGGTGCGGCAGCGGCCCAGCAGGTCGGAGGTCATCTCCTCGAAGTGAGCGCGGGTCAGGGTCTCGTCCAGATGCACCGGGGTGCCGTCGGGGGTCATGGCCAGGTACTGCATCGAGATCGTGGTGGAGGTGGAGCTCGACAGCTCCTTCTTGGCCTGCTCGGCGGCTTCCTTCAGACGCTGCAGGGCGATCTTGTCCTTGGCCAGGTCGACGCCGTACTTGTTCTTGACCTCGGTCACCAGCCAGTCGATGATCTTCTGGTCCCAGTCGTCGCCGCCGAGGCGGTTGTCGCCGTTGGTGGCCTGGACCTGGATGGTGGAGAAGCCGTCCTCATCCTTGCCGATCTCCAGCAGGGACACGTCGAAGGTGCCGCCGCCCAGATCGAAGACCAGGATGCGCTCGTCCTCCTTGCCCTTCTCCAGACCGTAGGCCAGGGCGGCCGCGGTCGGCTCGTTGATGATGCGCAGCACGTTCAGGCCGGCGATGGTGCCGGCGTCCTTGGTGGCCTGGCGCTGGGCGTCGTTGAAGTACGCCGGGCAGGTGATGACCGCGTCGGTCACCGGCTCGCCCAGGTAGGCTTCGGCGTCGCGCTTGAGCTTCATCAGGATCTGCGCGGAGATCTCCTGCGGGGTCCACTTCTTGCCGTCGATCTCGACGGTCCAATCGGTGCCCATGTGGCGCTTGACGGAGCTGATGGTGCGGTCCACGTTGGTGACGGCCTGACGCTTGGCCACCTCACCGACGAGGATCTCGCCGGACTTGCTGAACGCCACGACCGACGGCGTGGTGCGAGCGCCCTCGGCATTCACGATGACGGTGGGCTCGCCGCCTTCCAGCGTCGCGATGCAGGAATTGGTGGTACCCAAATCGATGCCAACTGCACGTCCCATAGTGTTGTCTCCTTTGTGTTCGGTTATCCGTTACGTTTCTTCGCCCAAGTCTTGGGTCCGGCGGCCGTTGCGCCGCCCGATCCCCGACCGGAGGATGTGCCCTCGTCTTGGGCTTTCCAAAACTTGAGCCTACACCACTCAACTTTGTAACGCAAGTTTTTATTCCCGGATTTGGGGGGACTTTTTAGAGATCGGGCCAGGGGGCAGGTTCGCACTACTTCGGGTTTGAAATTTCAATTGGCGGAATTCCGCCAGCCCGTCATCGAAACCCGTCAATAGTGCGAACGTGCCCCGCGGCCTTATGGTCGCGAGGCACGAAACGACGGGTGCCTGTCTTCAGCCATATAGGTCATGGCGTCATACCAGGCTTTTCGGGACATCCACGACACAAGTTGAAAAAATGGCAAATTGAGCCTCATTTTTGGTTGGAAAAATGGCATACAGACCACCAAAGACGGTTGGAAAAATGGCATCGCAACACTACAATCATAAGAAACACAACATTTTGAAGGAGGTACAATGCCTGACCTCAAACGAAGAGCCATGAAGCTCATGGAGTCATGGCACAATGCGCCGAACCGGACGGCGCTGCTCATTGACGGTGCCCGCCAGGTCGGCAAAACGTACCTTGTCCGCGAATTCGCACATACCCACTATCAGCATCTGGTCGAATTCAATTTCATTGAAGACCCGGACCTCACCCGTATGTTCGGCAAGCCACGCAAAGCCGACGACATACTGATGCGCATGGAACTCGCCTCCGACGAACCTATGCAGCCAGGGAATACGCTGGTCTTCCTCGACGAGATCCAACAATGCAAGGAAGTCGCCACCGCCATCAAATTCCTTGTGGATGACGGTCGTTACGACTTCATACTCTCCGGCTCGCTGCTCGGCGTGGAGCTGGAGGATATCCGATCGGTTCCCACCGGTTATCTGACCGAGATCCGCATGTTCCCGCTGGACTTCGAGGAGTTCTGCTGGTCGCAGGGAGTCAGCGAGGATGTATTCGCCATGCTGCGGGACCACTTCGAGCGACGGATCCCTGTGGACGAGTTCGTTCACGACCGTTTGAAACGCCTATTCTCCCAATATCTGGTTATCGGCGGCATGCCCGCGGCCGTGGCATCGTTCACAGACAATAAGAGCATCGGCGATGTACGCACCATCCAGGAGAACATCACACATGAATACCGACGCGATATCAGCCGATACGCGCGTAGGGAGGACCGGCTGCACATTCGCTCGATCTACGACCTCATCCCAGGCGAATTGAACAACCCCAACAAACGCTTCACATTCTCCAAAATAGAGAAGAACGCGCGATTCCGAACGACCGCGGCGGATTTCGACTGGCTGGCCGCCGCGAACGTGGCCATCCCCGCCTATAATGTCGACGAGCCAAAGCGCCCCCTGAAGATGTCGATGGAACGCAACCTGTTCAAGTTGTTTTACTCCGATGTCGGCTTATTGACCGGTTCGTTCCTCAAGAGCACATCGCTGGACATACTCGACGGCGTAGAAGATGTGAACTACGGCAGTATCTACGAGAACCTGGTCGCACAGGAGCTCACGGCACACGGGTTCGACGACCTGTATTACTACAACAGCAAGAAACTGGGCGAACTCGATTTTCTCATTCAGGACCGGAACGATAACGTCATCCCCTTGGAGATCAAATCCGGAAAGGGATACAAACGCCACCGGGCGCTCCACAACGTCCTCGCCGCCGACACATACCACATCCAACAAGGCTATGTACTCGGCCCAGACAACGTCTCGGTCTCCGGCAGAGTGACCTACCTGCCTATATATATGGTCGGGCTGTTCACCAACGAGTAGACGCCGGAAACAACACACACTCCGGATTGCCCCGTCCTCAACCTGTTGCGAATCCACGTGCCCCGCGGCCTTATGGTCGCGGGGCACGTCCAAACGACGGGCGAAAGCCGTCAGCGCTGCTCGGCGGAGCCGGAACGACGGGACTTGATCATCCGAATCGCCAGGCCCGTGGAGACCAAGGCCGCCATCAGCGCCACGACACCGGCGACGGCCGCGCCGGTCGTGCTCAGCGGCGTGCCGGAGGCGGCGGCGTCACCGGCGGCCTGAGCGTTACCGCCGGTCGGCTTGCCGGGGATGACCTCGGAGGTCGTCTGGGCGGGAATCTGAATCTCCTTGTCCAGCGCCACACCGGTCTGGCGGCCGGTCACGGTGACCTTGTAGGTCTTGCCTTCCATGACCTTGTCGGTCAGATCCACCGACGTGGTCTGCATGGTACGGACGCGCTCACCCGAAACCGGGTCGCCGTCAGCGGACTGGGCGACCACCTGGCCGGTGGCGGCATCGGTGACCGCGTAGGAGAAGGAGGCGTCGCCGTTCAGACCGGTCACGTCAAGCGAGACCTTACCGTCCTTGACGTTGACGGCGTAATCCATGCCGGAGGACAGGTTCTTGTAGTCGTCGGCGGTGGAGGCAAGCCCCAACGCCTTGGCGATGGTGTAGAAGTTGTCGGTCTGGTCGGTCAGGCCGTTGACGCGCTGGGCGCCGGGGCCGGAGGCGGCGATGCGCAGCTGGGTGCCGGTGTGGGACATCGAGCTTTCGACCTCGTCGAACTTCGGGGCATCGTCATTGGCGTACATCTGGTCGGGCGAGGTGCCGTAGGCCACGGTGATCTTGGCGCCGTCGACCGGGGACTCGAGCACCGTGCTCAGCGCGTAGTTCGGCTGCTCCTCGACGATCTGGCTGGTGTGCGCGTGATCGGCGGTCACGATGATCAGCGTTTCGTTCAGGTCCACCTTGTCGAGCGCGGCGGAGATGGCCTTGTCCAGGTCGTCGGTCTCGCCGATCTGGCCGCAAGCGTTGGCGTTGTGGTCCTGCTTGTCGATCGAGGCGCCCTCGACCTGCAGGAAGAAGCCGTTGCTCTGGCCGTTCGGGTTGGCCTCGAGCAGGTCGATGGCCTTGCTCGTCATGTCGGCCAGGGAGGCGGAGTTGCCGTTGGCGTTCTTGTTGCCGAGCCAGTCGGGGTTGGTGGAGCACTGGATCGGGTTCTCGTCCTTGGCCGGGTCCTTCTTGGTGGCCACGCTCGGCGCGAACTGGGTCTGCAGGTTGCCGTCGGCCATCAGGGCCAGCACCGGCTTGCCGTCATACTGCAGGGCGTTGAGTGCGTCGACATCCTTCTCCACGGTTTCATAGCCCATCGCCTTGGCCTGATCCCACACGGTCATGCCGGCGTACTCGCCGCCCTGCACGGTCTGGTGCAGATACTTGGCGCCGCCGCCGATCGTCACGTCGGCGCGGGTGTCGAGCATCTGCTCGGAGATCGAGCCGATGCCGCCGTTCTCCTTGAGCTGGGCGACCTCGCACTGGTCGGCGGCGTTGTTGCTGGAGCCGTCGGTCTTGCCCTGCGGTCCATAGCAGGAGCGCAGCGTGGAATGCGACATCTGGGCTGCCGGGGTGGCGTCCTGGATTTCGGAGGTGGTCACATTGCCGGTGGCCTTGCCGGCGGCCTTGGCCAGCTCGGTCAGGTTCATCTGCGGAGTGCCGTAGACATCCACGTCCAGCGCGTTGTTGTAGGTCTTGGTGCCGGTGGCCCATGCGGAACCGGACGCCGCGGAGTCGGTGACCGGGGTCACCGCAGGATCGTTCTTATCCTCGATGCCCGCGCCGAGCGAGAACGTGGTGTACTGGCCGGTGCCAACGGTGGTGTCGCCGTAAGCGGACGGCTGTCCGATGCGGTCGAGGCCGTCGAACGTGCCGTTCGCGCCATGCAGATAATCGCGGGCGACGGTGATTTCGGAATCGCCCATGCCATCGCCGATGAACAGGATGACGTTCTTGGCCTGGGTGTTGCCGATGGTGATGTTCTCGATGCGCTGCGCGCCGCCGTGCACGGCCAGGTCGGCGGCCTGCTTGCCGTCGGCCGCGTAGGCCATGCCGCTGGCGCCGGCGAGCGCGGCGGTGGCGACGAGCGCCGCCACGGTTCCCTTCAACACGTGATGCTTGTTCACTTCTGCCTCTTTTCGTTGGCTTCACAACAAGGCCAGCCGCGCTCCCCATGGGTTACGGCCGCCCTCGGGATTCCGGTCATGCCTGTTTTCCGGCCCTCCGGTTTCCCACCACGCACGGTAGGTCGCCAAACCGTCGCCCAGCTGACGGAACCGCCACGCGACGGTGAACAATCGCAATGGGCGGCGAACTCTCCGTGAACCGCGGGCGACTACGTATCCAGGCCGCGGTGCTACACATAGGATTGTGGCCTTCGTCGGCCGAAAGTTGAAAAAAGTGGCAGATCGCCCCCCTCGAATCAGATTGGGAAAACGGCAGATTCACTACCAGAACGGGTTAGAAACATGGCGTCATAACGCCACAACCATAAGCAACGCATCGATTTGAGAAGCTGCGTGCACCAGGCCGCCCCGCCTCCAGTGCATGATTATCATAACTTCTACTGCCTGATTATCATAAGTCCTACTGCATGATTATCATAACTTCTACTGCCGGATTATCCTATCCCTTACCATCAGATCCGCATATTCCGTCTCAACCAGGAGCCGACATGATTCCACGTACGATATCCGCACTAACTCAGCGCATGAGCCAATGGTTCCCTGTCGTGTCAGTCACCGGTCCCCGGCAAAGTGGCAAATCCACGCTGCTACGCAACACCTTCCCGGACTATGCCTATCTCAATCTGGAAACGCGCAATCTGCGTCTGAGCGCACAGAACGATCCCGTGGGTTTTATCAGCTCACGTTCCGACAAGCTGTTCATCGACGAGGCCCAGTACGCACCCGACCTGTTCCCGGAAATACAAGCGGCATCCGACCAGCGTGGAACCATGGGCCAGTATCTGCTGTCAGGCTCCCAGAACTTCCTGCTGCTCAATGACATCACCGAATCCCTCGCGGGCCGAGTGGGGCTGCTGCAACTGCTCCCCCTGAGCTTCCAGGAAGCGGCGTCCAGCGACAGCTCTCTCACCGTCGATGATTTCATGTTCCGCGGCGGCTACCCGCACCTGTATGAGGTCGACATGCCTGCAGCACTGTATTACCGGAGTTATGTGACCACCTATGTGCAAAGGGACGCCGGCGAAGTCCTCAACATCCGCAACCTGACCGATTTCCAGAAATTCCTCGCACTATGCGCCCAGAGTGCCGGCCAACTGGTCAACTTCACCCATTTGGCATCGGAGGCCGGAATCTCACCCAGAACCGCCAAGGAATGGCTCTCAGTCCTCGCAACCAGCTACATCATATTCCTGTTGCCACCCTACGCCTCGAACGAGCGGAAACGCCTGACCAAGACACCAAAACTCTACTTCCATGACACCGGGCTACTCTGTTATCTTCTCGGCATCACCTCAACCGAACAGCTCATCCAGCACCCCAAACGCGGAGACGTCTTCGAGAACCTCATCGTCGAGGAAACATACAAGCGCCACTGCAACCAAGGAGAGGACCCCCGCTTGTACTTCTATCGAGACACCAACGGCGTGGAAGTCGACCTTATGGACTGCACAAGTCCGGAGTCCACACTCCTCATCGAGGTCAAATCGGGACAGACCGCCAAAGACGCATTCTGCCGACATCTGGTCACCATCGGCACCGCGCTTGGCATCCCTCCCGAACGGCGCAGCGTGGTATACCGCGGCGACGAGGATTTCCGCACCAACGCGGCCGGATTCACATCCGCCCGCACCTATCTCACGCAAGAGTAGGTTCGCACTACCTCGGGTTTCAGATTCCAACCCAAGAAATTCCGCGGGTCCTGAACACGAAACCCGAGGTAGTGCGAACCACCTCACGACATCAGCCTCTCAGCAGCACCTCTTCCAACGCGCCGATCACGGTTTCGGGCATGTGCGACTGGAAGAAGTCACGCTCGTTCTTCTGCTCGCGCTCCAATGCGCGCAGGCCGGACAGCGCGCCGGCGCCGAACCGCTGGACCAGGGACAGCGCCTTCTCCTTGGTCGTGTACAGCATCTGCGCATCGAACAGGATGCGTTCGCAATCCTTGAGAACCGGCTGTTCGGCAACCTGAAGGCCCTGCGGGAACAGCACCTGGATGCGGGCCGCGGCCGGCACGTCGTACAAGCGCACGCTCAGGCTCATCGTCGCCTCGTCGTAATCCACCACCGTGGTGCCGACCAGGTCCTTGTCCCAGGCCTCGCCGCCGACGATCGCCTGCATCGTCGCCTTCGCGACGCCGCGGAACACCAGGGTCCAGTCGCGGCGTTCCGGCACCACCGACGTATTACCCGCGGCCGGTTCGATGACGAACTGCGGGGCGCGGCCCTCATCCCAACGCCAGGTCATGACGGTCGCCGCGGTGGCGTCCGCCCCGCCGCACACGTCGCCGAAATCGCCGGAATCCTCGCGCATCACGAACGCGCCGTCGGCACCGGGGAACACCGTCACATCCAACGCCTTCGGGTTCGCGGACGTGTTGTCCAGCGCGTCGGACTGCATCGGCACGATGCCGCCGGCCTTGGCGAACACGGGAATGCGGTCGATCGTGCGCCAGACCGCCAGACGGCGGCCGGCCGGATCGGGGGACGCGTACCGGCGCCCGTCGAAGAAGTCGAACCAGTCGCCCTGCGGCAGCCACACGTCGGCCTTGGCGCGCAGGGAGGCCTTGTCCATCGGGTCGACGACCGGGGAGACCACCAGCTCGGTGCCGAACCGGAACTCGTCTCGGATCTCATACGATTCACCAACGTTGGGCGCCTCCCAGTACATCGGCTCGACGATCGGATCGCCGTCGACGGCGGCACGCCAGTTCATCGTGTACAGGTACGGCATCAGCGCCTGACGCAGCCGCAACACGTCGACCATCGCCGAGCGCACCGGCTCGTGGAAGTTCCACGGTTCCTTGCCGGAGAACGGCGAGCAGCTCGAGTGCAGACGGTTGATCGGACTGAACGCGCCCAACTGATACCAACGGGCCTCAAGCTCCTCGTCACGGTAGCCGAACATGTGCCCGCCGATGTCATGGCTCCACCAGCCGTAGCCGATGTTGGAGGCGGTGGCGGTGAAGTACGGCTGGAATTTGAGGGACTTCCAGGTGATGACGGTATCGCCGGAGAACCCGACCGGGTAACGCTGCGAGCCAGGCCCAGCGAAGCGCGAGAACGTCAACGGCCAGCGCCCGTCGCGCCCGGAGTCGCAGTAGTGCAGGTGGTTGAGCACCCACAGCGGGTCGAGGCCCGGCTGCCGGGTCACTCCGCCCTGCTGCCAATCCAGCCACCAGAAGTCGATGCCGTCCGCCTCCAGGTCGTGGTGCATGTCGAAGTAGGCCTGCACGAACTTCGGGTTGGTCAGGTCGAACTCGACCGGCTCCTTGGCCTCCGCGTCCACGCCGACCGTAGCCGCGGCCTTGGCGTACGGCTCCTCGAAGGCGCGGATGCCGTCGCGCGGATGCACGTTGACCGTGGTCTTCAGCCCGCGCTCGTGCAGGGACTCCAGGAAACGCTTGGGGTCGGGGAACAGCTTGCGGTTCCAGGTGTATCCGGTCCAGCCGGAACCGTACTGGGGATCGACGTCGTCCACCAGGTGCCAGTCCATGTCGATCACCGACGTGGTGAACGGGATGCCTTCGCGCTTGAACCGATCCATCAGGTCCAGATACTCCTCCTCGGAGTACCGGTAATACCGGCTCCACCAGTTGCCCAGCGCATAGCGGGGCAGCAGCGGCGCCGGGCCCGAGAGTTTCTGGAAGTCGTGGACGGCCTCGCGGTAGCGGCGGCCGTAGCCGAAGAAGTAGATATCGGTTTCCTTGTGGCTACGCGGGGCGACGCCGAAGCCGCCGTACGCCACGACGCCGTCGGGAAGGTTGCCGTCCGCATCCGCGAGGACGAACACGTTCGACGCGGAATCGTCGAGCACGGCCCAGCCGTCGCGCGACGCCACGCCGTATCCGAGCGGAATCTCACCGTCCGCCTCGTCGAGCGTGCGGGCCGTGCCGCCCAGATTGCCCCTGTCCACGTCGCCGTAGTGCCAGGTGTTGAACTGCGAATCCGGCACGCCCTTGACCACGATGCTCAGCCCCTCCTTGCTGAACGGTTTGCGGTCGTAGGTCAGGCGCAGGGCCGAGGTTTCGACGACCAGCAGGCCGTCACGCTCGCTGGTGGTGAATTCCACGCTCCCCGCCGGGCGGAACACGCGGTCGACGGCCATCAGCGAGGCGTTGTCCTCGAAGACGCCGCTGTCCGACCACTCCAGACGGATCAGCGACTCCGTGATCAGGCCGATGCGCCAGCGATCGCCCTGCAACGTGGTGACCGGGTTCATGACGGGATGCATGCCCTTGAGGAAACGGTCAAAGCCTTGAAAATCCTGAGAAGACATGTGCTTCAACTCCTTTGTTTTCATTGCGTTCTTACGGATGATTGCGCTTGCATGCAAGTATACTGCAAACGTTCGCATAACACGCCTGAACGTGGCGGCAACCCCCGATGCCGAGGTTTGCCGCCACGCCGGCACGATGCCCGGACACCCCGACTTACTTGCCGCTGCCGGTGGCGATGCCGGCGATGAACTGCTTCTGGAACACCATGTACACGATGATCACAGGGATGATCGCCAGCGAGGTGGCCGCGAACAGTCCGCCGTAGTCGGTGCCGTACTGGCCGTTGAACATCTTCAGGCCCACCGACAGCAGCATCTTGTCGCTATCGGTGATCATCAGGAACGGCCACAGGTAGTCCTCCCAGTTCCACAGGAACGTGAAGATCGCGAGCGCGGCGATGCTGTTGCGGCTCATCGGCAGGATAATCTGGTGGAAGATGCGGGCGTCACCGGCGCCGTCCAGCTTAGCGGCCTCGATGATCTCGTCGGAGATCGAGCCGATGGACTGGCGGAACAGGAAGACGCCGAAGCCGGAGACCAGGCCGGGCACGATGAGCGAACGGTAGGTGTCGAGCCACCCGAACTGCACCATCATCTCGTACTGGGGGATGATCGTCACGGCCCACGGCAGCATCATCGTGCTGAGCACCGCGCCGAACAACACGTTGCGGCCGCGGAAGTGCATCTTGGAGAAGACGTAGCCGAGCACGGCGCTGATGTAGATGACGAGCACCGTCTTGACCGTGGCGATGAACACCGAGTTGGCGAACAGCCGGAAGAAGTTGAAAGTCTTCTGGATGTTGGCGTAGTTGTCGAGCGTCGTCGGCGCCGGGAAGATGCCACCGGTGATCTTGACGATCTCGCTGTTCGGCGCGAACGACGAGACGAACATCCAGATGAACGGAACGATCGTGACGAGCGAGAGCGCGAACAGCAGGACGGTGACGACGATGGAGATTACCTTCTTGGTGCTTTTGGACATGTCACGCCTCCGTATTGTCGCCTGACGCCTTGAACATCAGGATCGTCAGGATGCCGGTCAGCACGAACAGGATGACGCTCATCGCCGATGCCGTGCCGAAGTTGTACTTCTGGAACGCCTGGTCGTAGATCAGGTAGCTGATGGTGTAAGTGTCGGTGCCGGGGCCGCCCTTGGTCATCACGAGGATCTGCACATACGCCTGCAGGTAGGAGATCAGCGAGGTGATGACGATGAGCAGCGTGGTGGGCTTGAGCAGCGGCAACGTGATCGACCGGAAGGTCTGCCACCAGTTGGCGCCGTCGATCTGCGCCGCCTCGTACACGTCGCGCGGCAGCGCCATAATGCCTGCCAGATACAGCACGGTGGCGTAGCCGAAATCCTTCCAGATGGTCATGATGATGACCGCCGGCATGGCGTAGCGCGAATCGTTGAGCCAGCTGATGTCGAGTCCGGTGATCTTGTCGATCATGCCGAACTGCGGATCGAACATCCACATCCACACGAAGGAGACGGCCACCAGCGGGGTGATCGTCGGCATGTAGAACAGGCCGCGCAGCGTGTCCTTGCACTTGACGAGCTTGGAGCTCAGCAGCAGCGCCAGCGCCAGACCCAGCACCACGCGGAACAGGATGGAGAAGAATGAGTAGATCGCGGTGTTCCACAGCGACTTCCAGAACAGGCCGTCGGTCAGCACGTTGACGAAGTTGTCGAACCCGACCCAGTCGTACTTGTCGATCAGCGGGTTCCAGTCGTGCAGGCTGCCCGCGAAGGCGCTGAAGATCGGGTATGCCATGAACACGGCGAAGTAGACGACGAGCGAGACCACGGCGATGTTGCGCATCGTGAAGATGCGGCCGAGCATCCGCCTGGCGCCCGAAACCTCCCCGGAGGCCGGCTGCGCGGCGCGTGCCGCGCTGCGATTGACGTTGGTCATGATGTGCGTTCCTCCTTAGTCCTTGCGCTCGTCATAGTGCGCGTAGCGGCTTTCCATCGAGGTGAAGTCGCTGTCTTCCATGTCGCTCATGATCAGATCCTGCGAGTAGGCGACGGCCGAATCGACATCCTGACCCTTCTGCAGCACGTTCTCGAACGCGATCTGCGGACTGGTCTCCAGGGTGGAGGGCGTCGGGCCCGGCCAGATCAGACGATCGAGGCGCGGGGCGATGGCGGCCATCATCGGGTTGTCGAGGATTTCCGGATCGTCCTGCAGGGACTTCTTGCCCGGGAACGAATTCAGCACGTCGGAGGCGATGCGCATGTAGTCGTCGTTGGCCAGGATGAAGCGGATGAAATCCTGGGCGACGGCCTTCTGCTCATCGCTCTGGTGGACGTTGATGCCCGGCGTGGACTCGCCGTTGTACCGGTCGTACGCGAACGGGGTTTCCTCGCTGAACGCCGGCGTGGGGAAGACGCCGTAGTTCACGTCCGGATAGTTGGTGGCCAACGTGCCGACGTAGGAACCCCAGTCGTAGATCATCGCGGTCTGGTTGTTGCCGAAGCTCAGTTCGCGGTCGTCGCCGAAGTTGACCGCGCCAACGTGGTACTCGTCGTACAGGGACTGCAGGAACTCGAGGTTCTCCTTGGTGGTCTCGCAATCGTAGTTGGCGGTGTGGCCGTCCTCCTGGAACATCAGCACGCCCTTTTGGTAGTTCAGCCCCTGCCAGGCCGCCTTGTAGCTGCCGTTGATGTTGAAACCGGCCTGCACCATCGTGTCCCCGTCGAACTTGGTGAGCTTCTGCGCCACCTCGATCAGCTCGTCCCATGTGGTCGGAATGTCGGCTTCCGTCAGTCCGGCCTCGGCCCACAGGTCCTTGTTGTAGAAGATGGCGCCGGTGTTGATGACCGAGTCGATGTACTTGACCTCGCCGTTCTCGTCGACATGGGTGTCGACGAATGTGTAGTCGGCCTCAAGGTCCTCGAGCGGGATGTCGTAGGACTCCATATGCGGGCGGATCAGCGCGTCATAGGAGTTGTGGACGTTGAACAGCACCGGGGCGTTCTTGTTGCCCTTGAGCGAGAGCGGCAGCTTGGTCCAGTAGTCGTCCCATGCCACCACGTTGACGTCGATGCGGACGTTGGGATGGATCTTCTCGTATTGCTGGATCATCTGGTAGATCGGGTCTGTGGCGGCCTGTCCCCACGTCCAGTACTCCACGGTGATCGGCTGGCCGTCGTTGACCAAATGGTTGGGGTCGTAGGTAATGGCGTCGCCCATCACCTCGAGACCCTTGTCCGCTTGGGTATCGACCACAGGAGCGTCTTCGGCGGCACCGCAGCCAGCAAAACCGATGATGCCACCGGTTGCAATGAGCGCCGCCACCATGCGTTTGATATTCATGGACGCTTACTCCTTCGTAAGACTTTCATTATGGACAACACCAGTATATGCCACCGGTTGAGCCATTGAAATCACTTGATTTGTTCAAATTATTGAACTATGTTCTGCAACCCGTTGCAATACTTGGGAACATCCTCGACGCAAAACCGGTTCGACTCTTCTCTTTCGGCGTGTCGCGCCCAGGCACGCAGCCTTCAGGCCAAGGCTCACGGATCGGGTTATGTCAAAATACGCTGCACCCACGCCCTCGGTCTCCGGCGTTCCACCGCGCCGACCCCGGCCTTACCCAACAGACCCCATCCCAGGCGACACCCAAGCCCCGCAACCGCCGCCGTCGACAAACCCCTTCCGCACCGCCGCCCGGACACCCCGCCATACCCCAACTCCCGTACGATAGAATTGCAACATGCAGTCACCCAACCATGCACTGCATAAACCAAGTCCGCAATACCGCGCCATACTGCCCCACAGCGGCATTGCCACCGATTGCAAAGAGGACGTATGAAAGCAAGCGTCAACGACGTAGCCGAACGGGCCGGCGTCTCCGTCTCCACGGTCTCCCGCGCGTTCACCCGCCCCGAACTGGTTTCCGAACGCACCCGGAAGAAGGTGCTGCAGGTGGCTGAGGAGCTGAACTTCTCCGTCTCCCGCTCCGCCGCCGCGCTCAAACGCGGACAGACCTTCCGCATCGCACTGTTGTCGGGCGGCCACATTGACTGGTTCTCCGCGCACATCCTGGAGGGACTGAACTCGGTGCTGCACGAGACCGGCTACGACTTCTCGATCTACGCCATCACCCACGACGAGGAGCGCGCGCGCTTCTTCGAACAGCTCCCGGTACGCCGCAACGCCGACGCGATCATCGTCTCCTCCTTCAATCTGAACCGGGACGAAACCGAACGACTACGCGCCATGGGCATCCCCGTGGTCGGCATCAACGTTGTCTCGACCGACGGGTTCGACGCTTCGATCGGCATCGATGACACCAGCGCCATCCAGATGCTCGTCCGCCATCTGGTGTCACTCGGGCACCGCCGCATCGCCTATCTCTACGAGGAAGCCATATCCCCGCTCCGATTCAGCTCATACCGACGCGTAACGGGATTCACCGATCTGTGCGACGAACTCGAGGGGGTCTCGGGCACCGCCATCAAAGTCGGCAACGGCGATGATTGCATCAACGCAGCCGTCACCGCCCTGTTCGGCAGTTCCGAACCGCCCACCGCCATCTGCGTCCACCAGGATTCCTGGGCGATACCGCTATTCCTTCGCCTGCCCCAATATGGCATCCGCATCCCTGAGGATCTGTCCGTCACCGGATTCGACGACAGTGACTTCGCCGACGAGGTCGGTCTGACCACCATCCGCCAGCGTCCCCGGGATATGGCGGCGACGGCGGCGCGCATGGCGCTCGACCTCATCGACGGCAAAACGCTCGAGACCCCGCACATCACCGCGCCCGTGCAGCTGATGCTGCGTCACTCCACCGCCGCCCCGCGCGTCTGAGCGGGACGGCTCCCGACACGCGCGGCTGAGCAGGACGGATCCCGACACGCCGAGGGGTGCGGCAAACCACCCCCTGAAGTTTGCCGGATTCCTTGGAAAATCAAGGAATCCGGCAAACTTCGGCACTAGGTTTGCCACACCCCTCGGCGTGTCGCACCCCATGCGCCCGAGCCGCATAGACCCGGACCGGAAGAATCAGACCATCATCCACACGGTGGTGTCGGCGGGCAGCCGGACGCCATCCAGCGGGCCCGAAGCAAAGACAATCTCACCGGCCGGAAGCTCGACCGAATCCGGGCCGAAGTTGGTGATGCTGGCGAAGCGGTCGCCGCCCTCGTCCGTGCTGACGCGCGAATACGCCACCACCTGGCCGGCCTTGTCGCCGAACTCGGAATCCCCGATCCACCGGATCGACGTATCGCCGGTCGGGGTGAGCATCCGCTGGCGGAACGCGATGGCCCTGCGGTACAGGTTGAGCATCGAATCCGGATCGGAGTCCTCCACATCGGCGGCGAAATCCTTGTACCACAATGGTTGCGGCAGGTGCGGATCGGCGGCGGGCTCGCCGTCGGGTCGCATGGACGGGGAGAAGCCGAACGAGGCACCGGTGCCGAACTTCGCATCCCACGGCGCCGGGGTCGGCGCGTCGGCGGCGGACCACGGCAACGGCACACGGCAGCCGTCACGACCCTTGGCGGTGCGGCCGTGGTCGGTGCGGAACGGGGTCGGGTCCTCCAGACGGTCCCACGGGATGTCCGCCACCTCGAACAGGCCCAGCTCCTCGCCCTGGTACACGTACACGGAACCGGGCAGACCGAGTTCCATCATGATCGCGGCGCGAGCGCGGCGGGTGCCGAGCTCACGGTCCTCGATGAAGTTCGAACCGCTGCGCAGCAGCCAGGCGTCGGCCAGCTGGTGGTACCACTGCGTCTTCACCTGCGGCAGGCCGTACCGGCTGGCGTGGCGGACCACGTCATGGTTGCTCATCACCCAGGTGGTGGTGGAGCCGGATTCCTCGGCTGATTCCAGACCCTCGCGGATGGCGGTGCGGAAATCCTCGGCGAACCAGTCGGCCTTGGCGAATTCGAAGTTGAACACCTGCCCCAGCTCCTCCTCGGAGGCGTACAGGTGCTGGTGTTCGGGCACCACCCAGGCCTCGCCGACGGCGAAGCGCGGCGGATCGTACTCGTTGAACACCTCGCGCCATTCGCGGTAGATGTCGTGCACCTCGGGGCGGTCCCACAGCGGATTCGTGCCGTCATGGCACAGTCCCTCCAGCGGGTTGCCCTTCAACGCCAGTTCGGTCAGCGGCGCGCTGTCGAGGTCCTTGGCCAGGCCGTGCGCCACGTCGATGCGGAACCCGTCCGCGCCATGGTCCGACCAGAAACGCAGGGTCTTCTTGAACTCCTCGTGGACCTCCGGGTTCTTCCAGTTGAGGTCGGGCTGTTCCTTGGCGAACATGTGCAGGTACCACTGGCCGTCCGGCACCCGTTCCCATGCGCCGCCGCCGAAGATCGACTGCCAGTCGTTCGGGGGCAGCTCGCCGTGTTCGCCCAGACCGTCGCGGAAGATGTACCGGTCGCGCGCGGGGGAGCCCGGTTCTGCCGCCAGCGCCTCCTCAAACCAGACGTGCCGGTCGGAGGTGTGGTTCGGCACGATGTCCACGATCACCTTCATGCCGGCCTCGTGCGCGGCTGCGGCCATGGCGTCGAAGTCGTCCATGGAGCCCAGGCGCGGGTCCACGTCGCGGTAGTCGATGACGTCGTAGCCGCCGTCCGCCAGCTCGGACGGGTAGAACGGCGACAACCAGATCGCGTCGACGCCCAGCTCCTTGAGATAGGGGATGCGGTCGGTCACGCCGGCGATGTCGCCCAGACCGTCACCGTTCACATCCTTGAAGCTGCGCGGGTAGACCTGGTAGACCACCGCCTGTTTCCACCAGTCGGCATGGGTGTTGTTGAGGGTCATATGCAACTCCTTTCGGCCGCGTATGATGTACAGCGCTGTCAGCATTCTGGCGATGCGGATATGCATCGCGGATTGAGTTCAGTGTATCAAATTATGCAAACGTTATCATCAGCGTTGCGGCAAAGGCGACCGAACCCGGGTTCGCACTACTTCGGGGTTTCAATGGTGGAGGGTTGATTTTCCGCCATTTGAAATTTCAACCCCGAAGTAGTGCGAAGCCCCGCCTCAACGGTTCAGCGCCGCGGCCAGCGACTGCACGCGCGGCAGGTCGAAGACTTCGTCGGTGTGCACCACACGCCCGGTTTCATCGGCCAAGGGCACGCGCCAGTTCGGATATTCCCAGCTGGTGCCCGGCTGGTTCTGGGTACGATGCTCGCCGACGCCGTCCACCAGCGCGGCCTGCACCAGCACGCTCGGCGCGTCCAGCAGCATGACATGCATGGCCTCCACCACGCGCTGGATCAGCGCCTCGCGGTCGGCCGTCTCGGCGTCGCCGGCGTCCGGCGCACAGGCGGCCTTGAGGCCGTCGGCCACCTCCTGCGGCAGATATCCGCGGGAGACCAGCAATGCCAGCATCTGGTCGATCTCGGCCTGCACCTCGGCGCGGAACTGCTCGGCCGGCTCGTTGAGCAGGTCGAGCTGCTCGCGCAGGTCGACGTGCTCGAGCTTGAGATACCCGGCCGTCGGCGGCAGGTCATGCGTGGTCACGGAAGCGAGCGCGTACTTGCGGTAATCCTCCGGCGGGGCGTACGGGTCGCCGGCGTTCGGCGAGTTGTCCACGCGGGAGAACCATTCCACGGCGGTACCCAGCACGCCGTGTTCGGCCAGGATCTTCGAGACGTATTCGGGCACGGTGCCCAGGTCCTCGCCGATGACGACGCCGTTCGCGCGGGTGGCTTCGATCGCCAGGATGGAAAGCATGACCTCGTGGTTGTAGGTCACGTAGGCGCCGTCGCGCGCGGTGCGGCCGCGCGGGATCCACCACAGGCGGAACAGGCCGAGCACGTGGTCGATGCGCAGCGCGCCGGCATGCGCGAACATATTGTGGACCATCTCGCGGTACACCTGGTAGCCGGTGCGTTCCAGATACTGCGGGCTGAACGGGGGCTGTCCCCAGTCCTGGCCGAGCTGGTTGTAGAAGTCCGGCGGGGCGCCGACGGTCACGCCATCGGCGAAGCGTTCGGGGCTCCACCACACGTCGGCGCCGAGCGAGTGCACGCCCACCGCCATGTCCTGCATCAGGCCGAGCGCCATGCCCGCGTCCTTGGCGGCCTGCTGGGCGGCGGCCACCTGTTCGTCGGCGATCCACTGCAGCCAGCGTTGGAACTCGAACATGTCGCGATGCTCACGCACGAGCCGCGCCACCTGCGGCGAGGTCTTGTCCGTGCGATAGAACCACGAGCGTTCCTCCCACGGGGCGCCCCACACCTCGAACGCCAGGCACCAGGTGGCGAAGGCGTCCAGGTCCGGCCCGGCCTCGCGTTTGAATGCGGCGAAGGCGGCTTCGCGCTCCTCGGAGCGCGGCGCGGCGGTGAAGATCGTCCACAACGCCTGACGCTTGGCGTCCCACGAGGCGTTGATGTCCATCGGCTCGGCGCTGTCGTTGGCGGCGGCCACCGAGGCGTGCAACGCTTCGACCCGCGCGCGGGCCTCATCGTCGAGCGCCGCGTATTCGGGGATGTCCTGCGGCCGGATGTAGGTCACGTTGAGGAACCGGCGCGATTCGGGCAGGTACGGCGAGGGCTGCAGCGGCGGCACCGGCGCACCGGCGTGGATCGGGTTGATGAGCATGAAATCGGCGTGCGACTTCTCGCCGGCGTCGCCGGCCAGCCGCTTCAAGTCGCCGTAGTCGCCGATGCCCCACGATTCCGCGGATCGTACCGAGTACATCTGCACCATCCAGCCCCAACGCTGGCGCTGCCGCACCGCCTCGGGCAGTTCGATGCGCGGAGGTGCGACGATGACCGTGGCACGGCGCTGCACTCCGCCGACCTGTACGTTGAGCGTGTGGTATCCGATCGGCAGGTCGTCCGGCAGCGTGAGTTCCAGCTGTTCGCCGAAGTCGGCGTCCTTGTGCACGCGCAGGTTCGCGTGCAGGTCGCCGGCGTACGCGCTGCCGTCCTCCAGCGCCAGCGTCAGCGCGACCAGCGCGTCCGCCGAGCAGCGCAACGGCACGACGTTCGGCTTGCCGACGATGGCCAGCACGGTCGGCGGCACCAGCTGCTCGCGCTGCCGGCACTCGGTCTCCAGCAGCGATTTGCTGATGGCCGCGGGGTTCGAGGCTTCCACGCCCAGCGACGCCAGCACTGCGACGAGCACTTCGTCTCGGATTTCGACATAGGCGCCCAGCTGGTCGATATACGATGTGGACACGCCGCAGGCCTTGGCCAGCCGGATCAGCGGACGCTTGAGGCGCGCCGGGCTCTCCTCCCGCCGCCGGGTATCCGTCGTCGGATTCTGAGCTTCGTTGCTATCAGTCATCGGTTCCCACCTTTTCTGCAATGATGCGGTGATGCGGTGCCAGCAAGGACGACCCTGTGATGCTAGCGCTTGCAAGATAATCTATCCGCTTAGATTTTAAAGCGCGGCATCGACGAAACGCCCGAGACGACCGCCGTCAACCCTATGTTTTTCATATTTTTGGAACGCCACACCCACCCGATACGCCATATGACCGCAGTCGTGACGCCCACGGGGGCACACGCCACAGCCTATCGCAGGATGCTAACGCTTGCAAGCATGTGTCGGGATATGCTCATCGGGCGGCTACGCCATGCCGATCAGCCCGAACACCACCAGCTGCAGCGGATACAGCGCATAGAACAGCCACTTCACCCACGGAGCGGGATATCCCTCATTCCGCGAGCGCCAGTGCAGCAGCATCACGCCCAGCACCGGAAGGATGAACATGCAGGCGCCGAACGCGCCGGCGGTGAGCATCATCGTGTTCTCGCGCCTATCCAGCGTGTAGAAGATCACGGCGAACACCAGGGTCATCAACCCCTCGCCGACCAGCCCGAGCCGCAGCCCCACGTTGAACAGGAACACCCACAGCAGCGCCGCGAACAGCACCGCGATCCTGATCGCCCACGCCGCCGCGTCACGGCGTCCCCGGAACGCGCGGAGCGTCATCAGCGCGATCAGCGCGATGCACAACCCCCATACCGGGTTCTGCGATGCCATGTCGAAGAGGCGCCCCGATGTCGCCATGTCGTACGGCACTTCGCAGATCACCGCCAACGCCGCCAACCGGGCCAGATACCATCCGGCGGCGTGCGTGCGCCGGAATCCGTTGACCAGCATCCACGCGTACAGTGGCACCGCGCACCAGGAGAACGCGTCGGCCGCCACCACGCCGGTCAACGCCCCGACGTCCGCCGAGGCCAGGTCCCCGATCCCGGGCAGCAGCACCGCCGTGGAAGCCGAGCCGAGCATGACCAGCAGCAGCGCGATGATCTTCATCGCGAAGGTGGTGATGCCCTTGGCATTGTCCAGCGAGGCGTCATGCCCCGCCACCACGTTGTCCGCCATGATTCGTCTCCTTTCGCCTCTTGGCGCGTTCAGCCGCGCCTTGTCCGCTTGATTGTCCGCACGGTTCCGTGTGGTTGTCCGCCCGGCCGTCAGGCCGCCGCAGGACCGCCGTCACATGGCCGCCGCGCCGCCGTCAGGCCGCCGCCGGCGCCTGCCATATCACGAACGACCGTTCGGGCAGCTGCAGCACGACCGCGCCGGAGGGCCCGACCGTCACCTGAGAGCCGCCGCCACAAGCCAACGCCTGCGTCGAATCGGCGATACGCCGCCACAAGGCCGCGTCAGCCTCCGCGCCCCCGGAAGAAACCGCCAGTTCGTCCGGACGGTATCCGGCGTTGGCGGCGATCACCAGATCGCCGACCCGATAGGCCGCGACCTCCGGACCCGCAGGCAATGCGACGTGCGCGCCCCGGCACAGTTCGGGATGGCCGCGCCGCACCGCGATCAGCGTCCGGTACCACTCGACCAGCGACGCCATCCGCGCGGCACGATGCCAGTCGAGCAGGTTGAGTTCCGCCGGTTTGTCGAAGGAGTCGGAGCAGCCGAGTTTGGTACGGGCGAACTCCTCGCCGGACAGCAGGAACGGCAGGCCGGCGGCGGTCATCACCAGTCCCGCGGCCATCGCGTTGGCCGCGAGCATGTCCGCGATGTCGCCGTGGCATCCGCCGGTTTCGCCGCCTGCCGCACCGCCACCGGCACGACCCGCCGCTTCGCCGGTTGCCCCGCCTGCCGCGCCGGCCGCGTAGTCCGCCTCCGTCGGCCCTCCCGGGCACATCGTCGCGCACAGCTTGTCCCACAGCGTCAGGTCGTCATGCGCGGAGACGTACTGCACCAGCTGCATCGGGTCCTTCGGCTCGCCCACCGCGCCGTGCCAGGCGTCCACCGCCTTGCGTACGGACGGTGCGAACGCCCGGCCGAGACCGTTGACGAAACCGGCCTGGTCGGCGTACAGCACATGGCCTTTGATCGCATCGCGCGTCGCGTCGCAGAACCAGCCGATACGGCGGTCCAGCCGCAGCGCGCCGCCCTTGTTCGCCAGGATCGTGCCGGGTTCCACGGCCGAATCGGTGGCCGACCATGGTTCGCCGTACAGCAGGATCCCCCGTCCGCCGGGCAGTGCGTCGACCGAGGCGCGCACGGCGTTCATCGTCTCCGCGTCGATCAGACCCATCAGGTCGAAACGGAACCCGTCGATGTGGTATTCGCGCGCCCAGTAGGTCACCGAATCCACGATGTACCGGCCGAACATGGCGTGTTCGCTGGCCGTGTCGTTGCCGCAGCCGGAGCCGTTGGCGAGCGCCCCGTCGTCCGTACGGCGGCAGAAGTAGCCGGGCACCATGCGCTCGAACCAGTTGTCGGCGGAGTACATGTGGTTGTAGACCACGTCCATGATGACCTTGAACCCGGCGCGGTGCAGGGCCTGGATCATGGTCTTGCATTCGCGGATGCGCACCTCGCCGTGGTAGGGGTCGGTGCTGTAGGAGCCTTCGGGCACGTTGTAGTTGACCGGGTCGTACCCCCAGTTGAACTGGCCGTCCTCGGGCAGGGTCTCGTCTACGGAGCCGTAGTCGTAGAACGGCAGCAGCTGCACGCAGGTCACGCCGAGTCGCTTGAGGTAGTTCAGGCAGGTGGGCGATGCGGGATCGCCCGTGATGTGGGTTCCGTCATGTGTGAAGGCCAGGAACCGCCCGCGATGTTCTGCGGGCACCCCGCAGTCCGGGTCGTTGCTGAAGTCGCCGATATGGGTCTCCCACACGACCAGTTCGCCGTCGGGAATCTCGGGGCCGCGGTCCTCGTCCCACCCTTCGGGGTCCGTTTGGGCCAGGTCCACGACCATGCTGCGCGCGCCGTTCACGCCGGCCGCGCGCGCCCAGGGGTCGGCGACGCGGTTCACGGTGCCGTCGGGGAAGGCGACCAGAAAGTCGTAGTAGACGCCCGCCAGCCATTCCGGGATCTCCACATGCCAGGTGCCGCGCGGGCCGGACGCCATGGGACGCTCGGCGATGGCGCGTGCGCCCGGCTCGTCGTCGGAACCGGTGGCGAACAAGCGCAGCGTCACGGCTTCGGCGGTGGGGGCCCAGACGGTGAACGCCGTGCCGTCGGCGGTGAGGCGTGCGCCCAGCTCGCCGTCGTACACGGGCAACATGGAAATCGGATTGACCGTGGCACGTTGGTAATCACGGGGTTGCGTCATCGGAACTCCTTGCATGACAACGATGGTACATGCCCGAGGCAACGATGGTCATTGCTCCGGGCCACCGTCCCGCGGGACGGAGACGGGGAGGAAAGGGATTCCCCCGCCTCCGTCCGCGTGACCGGTGTCGGTTTCGAGCGCGGGCTCAGCCCTTGACCGCGCCGGACATGGCCTCCTGGTAGTAACGCTGCATCACGATCGTCAGGATGGCAATCGGGATGGCGATGATCACGGCGGCGGCCGCGAAACGGGCGAACCAGGAGTTGAGGTACTCACGGCTGAGCATCTGGTACAGGCCCAGCGCCACCGTGTAGTTGTCCTGCGTGCGGCAGATGGCCTTGGCCATCACGAAGTCGAGCCAGGGACCGAGGAACGCGGTCAGCGCCTGGTAGACGAGCATCGGCTTGCACACCGGCAGGATGATCAGCCGGAAGGTCTGCCAGCGGGTGCAGCCGTCGAGCGCGGCGGCCTCGTCCAGGGACATCGGGATGGTGTCCATGTAGCCCTTCATCACGTAGAAGCCCGCGCCGGCGCCGGCGGAGTACACCAGGATCAGCGCGATGGTGACACCGATGCCCTGAGTCAGGCCCATGGACTTCAAGATGAAGTAGATCACGACCACGGACATGATGTTCGGGAACATGCCGAGCACCAGCACCACGTTCATGAAGGACTTGCGGAAGCGGAAGCGCAGGCGGCTCATCGAGAACGCCACGCACAGCACGAAGAACACGTTGATCAGGCATGAGATCACCGCGATGATGAAGGTGTGCATGAACATCTTCGGGAAGTTCAGGATGTGCGTGTCGGTGAACAGCTGGATGTAGTTGTCCAGCGTGTACTCCTCCGGGAAGAACGACGGGTTGTACGGACCCGGGTTCGCGTTGAAGCTCTCCATGACCACCCACGCGATCGGGATGATCCAGATGATGGCGAGCACCGCCAGCAGCAGGTGGCTCAGCACATCGCCCACGATGCGCCGCTTGCGCTGGTCGTGCAGGAACGGATTGCTTTCGGCCTTGACAGTGGCCGACTGGGTTGCATGGCTCACCGGAAGCCTCCTTCGTTCTTATAGGAACCGCTGCTGCGGTAGGTGATCAGCGAGACGATCGCCAGCACCACGAATGTGAAGATGCCGATGACGCCGCCGAGGTTGTAGTCGCCGC
This sequence comes from Bifidobacterium pullorum DSM 20433, assembly GCF_000771405.1. GTDB lineage: Bacteria > Actinomycetota > Actinomycetes > Actinomycetales > Bifidobacteriaceae > Bifidobacterium > Bifidobacterium pullorum. The sequence continues at coordinate 46,447 of NZ_JDUI01000006.1, forward strand.
GATCCACCGTGAGCTTGTACAGCCAGGTGATGAGCAGGTCGGTGGAGCCGGCGGTGTCGCCGACGGCGGTCGGGTTGCCTCCGGACAGCAGGTAGATGACGTTGAAGTTGTTCACGTTGCCGGTGAACGTGGTGATCAGGTACGGGGTGAGCACGAACACCAGGTACGGCATCGTGATGCGGGTGAACGTCTGCCACCAGTTCGCGCCGTCGATCCTGGCGGCCTCGTACTGGTCGGCGGGGATGTTCTGCAGGATGCCGGTGATCTGCATGATGGTGAACGGGATGCCGATCCACAGGTTCACGACGATCACGGTCACGCGGGCCCAGGTCGGGTCGGTGAAGAACGGCAGCGGATCGGTGATCCACCCCCAGGATTCGAGCGTGCTGTTGATGGCGCCCTCCGGCTGGAGCATCTGGTTGATGGCCAGCAGGGAGACGAACTGCGGCACGGCCATCGACAGCGAGAAGATCGACCGCCACATGCCTTTGAAGTGCGTGGTCTTGCGGTTGATGATCATCGCCAGGAACAGGCCGAAGAAGAAGTTCAGGAACGTGGCGAAGATCGCCCAGATCAGCGTCCAACCGAGCACACGCACGAACTGGTCGGCGGTCACCGCGCCGGTCTCGGCGAACAGCGAACCGAAGTTCTTGAAGCCCACCCAGTCGAACAGCAGCACATGATCGGAGTCGTAGCTGGTGAACGCGATGCAGATCATGATGAGCGTCGGCAGCACGGTGAACACCAGGATGCCCACCACCGGCAGGAACATCATCGAGACCTGCGCGTTGCGGTCGGTCAGGTTGCGCCAGTCGTCCAGCAGCGTGGGCGCGGCGCCGGTCTCGCGCTGGAGCACCTGCGCCTTGTAGGCGCTGCGCACCGCGTACGACCAGAACACCACGAACAGGACGGTGATGAACACCGTGGCCACGCCGGCGGTCAGCAGCAGCACGGAGTTGTCGCCGGCGTCGTAGTACCAGTAGCCGTCGATCTTCTGGCGGGTCTGGGTGCGCGACCCCAACGAGACGAGCGTGCCGAGGCTGCCGACGCCCACCGTCGCCATGTAGACGATGTAGGCGATCTCGACGGCCAGGAACAGCAGGCCCTTGACAATCTGCTTGCGGGCGATGTTGCCCGCGCCCAGGATCAGGAACGACAGGCGCGTCAGGGCGTCGCCGTCCTTGGCGGCCGCGCGCAGCGTGTAGCGCGACGGCGGGATATAGTCCGTCTTGCGGCGGATCAGGCCACGCTTGGCGGGGCGTGGCGAAACGGTTGCTTCCATGTTCAAACCCTTCCTTGCGTCACATCAGGCTCTCGTAGGACGCCATCCACCGCTCGGTCTGCTCGGCCGCGTTGTCCAGCGTGACCTCGCCGTTGTAGATGGCCTTGCCGAAGTTCTCACAGGGGACCCAGAAGTTGTTCATCTCCGAGATGGACGGCTGGACCACCGACGTGTTGGCGATCGTATCGATCTGTGCCTGGGCCACGGCGTCGGCCTCGACCTCGGGCAGCGCGGCCACCTTGACGTCCGAGGGGATGACCGAGCGCATCGTGTAGTGCTTCTCCTGCGAGTAGGTGCCGGACAGGAACGCGGCGAACTGGTCGGCGGCCTTCGGATGCTTGCTGTACGGATTCCACGCGTACACGGTGGATCCGGCGAACGCCTTCATCCGCACCTGCTGTCCGTTCAGGGTGAAGCAGGGCAGCTGCGCCACGCCCCAGTCGTCGCCGAGGTTCGCGCGCACGGTGGCGGCGTCCCAGTTGCCGGTGAAGACCACGTCCACCGACCCGTCCTTCAGGCCCGCCAGACCGGAGCCGTTGGAGTCGAGTACGAAGTTCGGGTTGTTGCGGAAATTGACCAGGTACTCGGTCACGGCCGCGCCGATCTCTCCGCCGAACTGCACGCCGGCCGCGCCGTCGGTGCCGTCGGGACCGAACAGCTCGCCGCCGGCGCCCATGTAGAACGCCGGCACGTACCACGAGTTGGTCAGCGGGAAGGAGACCTTGCCCTTGGCCAGCATGGCGTCCAGCGACGTGATGTCCTCTTCGGTGAACTTGCTCTTGCGGTAGTACATGAACCAGGTGTTGCCGGCCAGCGGCACGCCGTAGACGTTGCCGTCCTCGCCGCGCACCGTGTCCAGCATGGTCTCGCTGCCTTCGGTCTGCTCCTCCAGCTGCGCCATCGTCGGATCGCTGACCTGGCCGATCGCGCCGGCGTCCAGCAGGGTGCCCAGCTGGTCGGAGGCGAACGAGTAGACGTCGGCCGCCACGGTCGGGTCCTGCTTGGCCACGCCCGCGGCGTCGGCGGAGGCGACGACCTGGTTCTTCCAGGTGATGTTGTATTCGGGGTGTTCCTCCTGGAATGCCTTCTCCATTTCCTGGAGCCAGGAGTCCTCATTGGCCTGGTCCTCCTGGGATGCCCAGACGACCAGGGTGATGTTCTCGGCGTCGCCGTTGGCCGATGTGCCCGGCTCGCAGGCGGAGAGCCCTCCTGCGAACAGCGCACATGCCGCCACGGCCGCCAAGGCCTTGTTCCATCGCGCAATCATCGTTGATTTTTTCCTTTCTTCGGGCCCGACTGCGGTATCCGAACCCGCAATGCGGCGAACCCCGAAACACGTTGGCAATCATGGCGTCAACTGTTTGACAACGATTGCACAAGCGCCGTTTCAGTACAGGCAATATCCCGCATTGCTGATGAAAGTATAACCCGTATTGCAAACGTTCGCAACACGTGTTGCCCTCATCTTTTCACAAGAGATTACGCATCTCCACATCCGCCCCCTCTTCCGCCGCCATAGTAATGTAAACGTTCGCATGTTCACGGCCGCATCGTGGCATAATCAGACGGTATATGCGAGCGCGCCGCGCCGACCCGCGTCCCCGCCAGCAGCCGCCCGCCAACCCCGAAGAAAGGACCGACATGCCCAGTATGTTCCCCCGACCCCAATGGCTCGCCACGGCTCGGTTCTACGAGATCTACCCGCAGAGCTTCGCCGATTCGAACGGCGACGGCATCGGCGACATCCCCGGCATCGTCTCCCGGCTCGACTACATCCGCGACCTCGGCTGCAACGCCCTGTGGATCAACCCCTGCTTCGACTCACCGTTCAAGGACGCGGGCTACGACGTGCGCGACTACCTCAAGGTCGCCCCGCGCTACGGCACCAACGACGACCTCATCACCCTGTTCGACGAGGCCCATCGGCGCGGCATGCACGTGCTGCTCGACCTGGTCCCCGGCCACACCAGCGAGGAACACCCCTGGTTCCGAATCAGCAGCCGGGCGGAACGCAACCAGTACTCCGACCGCTACATCTGGACCGACTCGTGGATGTCGGGCGCGGATGGGCTGCCGTTCGTCGGCGGGGAGGCGCCGCGCGACGGCACCTACGTACTGAACTTCTTCAAATGCCAGCCCGCGCTCAACTACGGCTTCGCGCACCCCGAACGCCCCTGGCAGATGGGCGTGGACTCCCCCGCCGCCGAGGACACCCGCCAGGCCATGGTCGACGTCATGCGCTTCTGGCTCGGCCAGGGCTGCGACGGCTTCCGCGTGGACATGGCCAATTCGCTGGTCAAGAACGACGACGCCGGCAAAACCGCCACCATCGCCGCCTGGCGGCAGATGCTCGGCACCATCAAGCGCGAATACCCCGAGGCGGCGTTCGTCTCCGAATGGGGCGTGCCCGAACAGGCGTTGCGGGCCGGGTTCGACATGGACTTCTACCTGGATTGGAGCTGGGACCGCAACGGATACTATCTGCTGTGCCGCGACACCCTGGATCCGCTGGACCGCAAGCATGATCGCAGCTACTTCTGCGCGCACGGCGGCGGCAGCATCCACGGATTCCTCGACCAGTACCTGCCGCAGTACGAGGCGACCAGGGACGACGGCTACTTCTGTCTGATCACCTGCAACCACGACACCGCCCGACTGGCACCGCGGCTCACCCCGGATGAACTCGCCATCGCCTACGGCATGATCCTGACGATGCCCGGCGTGCCGTTCCTGTATTACGGCGACGAGATCGGCATGCGCTACCGCAACCTGCCCACCAAGGAGGGCGGCTACGTCCGCACCGGCACCCGCACGCCGATGCAATGGGATGCGAGCGCCAACCTCGGATTCTCCACCGCCGACGCCTCGGACCTGTATCTGCCGGTCGACCCGGCCGCCGACGCGCCCACCGTCGCGGCCCAGCGGGATGACGCGCATTCGCTGTTCCAGTGGGTGCGCGGGCTGCTCGCCCTGCGCGCCCGCCATCCCGCGCTCAACGCCGACGCCCCGTTCGACGTCGTCGCCGCACCCGATAACGGTCGCCTGTTCGCCTACTCACGCACCGCCCTGGACGGCTCGGAACGCCTGGTCGTCGCGCTCAATCCCGGCCTTGAGCCCGAAACCTGCGCCATGCCGGAATCGGACTCGTCGCACGGCACCCCTACGATGGTGTTCAACCGGGGAGAGGTCACGGTCAACGACGCCAGTGTGACGCTCGGTCCGCAAAGCCTTGGCGTATTCGCCATATGACAGAGGGTGGTTCCAATGGATTCGGGGATGCAACGATTCCGCACGGTAGCGACGGCCCATGACACCGGCGCCCGCCGGTATGACGTCGTGCTCTTCGATCTGTACGGCACACTGGTCGATATCCGCACCGACGAGGAGTCCATCGACGCATGGGAGCAGCTGCGCGACTTCCTCGACGACGCCGGCGCCCACTATGACAACGCCGACCAGCTGCGCGACCGGTTCACGGGTGCGAAGGCGCTATGCAGCGTGGTGCCGCCCGGATACGATGCGGAATTCTACGAGCCCGATCTGCTGCCCGCCTACCGCGCGATGTTCTCGCTGCGCGGCATGCGCGTGGGCGAACGTATGAGCCGCAAGGCCGCATGGGTGTTCCGTCAGGCGTCGACGCGGCTGATCTGGCTGTATCCGGGTGCCATCGACATGCTGCGGCTGCTCAAACGGCAAGGGGTGCGCATCGTGTTGCTGAGCAACGCCCAATCCTGTTACACGCGCCCGGAGCTGACCGTGCTGGGCTTGGACGATGTCTTCGACGACGTGCTGATTTCCAGCGAGGAACACGTCAGGAAGCCCGGCCGCGAGTTCTTCGCCCACGCCCTGGCCCGTCAGGGCGTCACTCCCGACAGGGCCGTGATGGTCGGCAATGACGAGGACTGCGACATCCTCGGGGCCCGGAGTGCCGGCATCGACGGCATCTATCTGCGCACCGGCATCTCGCCGTATACCGATCCGATGGAGTCCTCCGCCGCGGTGCTCTCGCTCAAGGGCGCCGACTACGAGGGGCTGGTCCGGTTCCTGTTGGCCTGAGGCCCGCTACTCGCCGGTATACAGTTGATCGGTGTCGCGCAGCACCAGATGCGCCTTGACCAGTTCGTGCGGCTGCTCCACCGGCTCCCCCTTGATCAGGCTCAGTCCCTTGCGGGCGATGGCTCGGCCCATCTCGCGCGGATTCTGCCGCATCGTCGTCAGACCGACGGTGTCGGCGTACGGCGCGTCGTCGAATCCGATGATCGAGTAATCCTGCGGCGTGTGGTGGCCGTACCGTCCCAACCGCAGCACCAGCGGAATCGCCATCATATCCATCTGGCAGCAGATGGCGTCCGGGAAATCATCCAGCGCCAGCAACGCCGACAGCGTCGACTCCACGAACTCCGTGCCGCGGGGTACGGTCAGCACCTCCCACTGCAGGTCATGGTTCTGCGCGCCGATCTCGCAGGCACGGATGAACCCGCGCCCGCGCGCGTCAATGCTGGAGTGCATGGTCTCCACCGGCGCGGAACAGGTGTAGACGATATGCCGATGCCCCAGGTTGATCAGATGCTGGGCCGCCGTGAACATCCCGTCCTCGTCATCGATGCTGATCGAGGCGTCGAAGCCTTCGATCGTCGGGGTGTTGACGCCCAAGATCGGCACATGGATGCGCTTGAGCTGCTCGATCTCCTGCTGATCCACCGCGAACGAGGCCACGAACACGGCATCGACGTTGCGCCGCACCGGCAGCGTGGAGAAGAACTCGCGCCTGGCCTGCGCCGTGTCGATGTGCTGATATAGCGAGATGTCATAGCCGGCGTCATGCATCACCGACTCGATCCCGGCGAAGACCTGCGTATTGAACCAGCTGGCGATGTCCTCGTTCATCAGCAGCGCCACGCGGTAGGTCTGCCCCGATTTCAGCGCGGTCGCCGAACGGGAGATATTGAAATCCAGACGGTCCGCGGTTTCCAGCACCTTGTTGCGTGTCTTCTCCGAAACCAGCTCCGGCCGGGTGAACGCACGGGATACGGTGGAAATCGACACACCGGCGGCTTCCGCCACCTCACGAATACCGGCCTTGTCCATGCACACGCCTCCCTGCATCATCGTGACGCAGCCACGCAGCCACAGTCACGGCATCGGTATGACAACGTTTCAAGGATACTGCACACGTTGTCATACCGTTGGAAGCGTGGCGTCGGATTTTCCTCAGATATTCCACTGTTCGATGACGTTATCGCCCTTGTACCGGCTCAGCACCGAATACCGCGCCGTATCCAGCCGCAGCAGACGGGCCGCCGACGGGTTGACGCCCAGCCACTGCGTGGTCAGAATGCGCAGTACATGGGCGTGCGCAACCAGCAGCACGTCATGTCCCGCCTCGATCAGCGGAACCACCTCACGGATGGCGAGCCGCGTACGGGAGGCCACCTCGTCCAAGGTCTCGCCCTTACCGTTGTGCACCGGAACCTGCGTGCCGTCCGGCAGCGTCTCGACCCAATCGGCGTCCATCGAAGGGGGCAGCGACTCCGTGCCGTCGCGCCACAGATCCCACGTCCGGCCCAACAGCTCACCCACCGTGACCCGGGTGCGCCCCTCGGCACGCCCGTAATCCCATTCGGCGATGAACGGCAACACCTGATGCGAACCGTATCCCGCCAACGCGGCCGTCTGCCGCGCCCGCCGCAGCGGACTGGCGAACACGCACCCCTCGGCGAACCCATCGGGGAACGCCTCCCGCAAGCGAATGCCCGCCTCGATGGCCTGGTGCTCGCCAGCGGCCGTCAAGGGGATATCGGTTCTTCCGGTATGCTGCCCGGATACGCTCCACGCGGTCTGTCCATGGCGCAGCAATACCAGGCGTCCGGGCTTGGGGGCCTCATTGCCGCCAACAATCTTGTCAGTCATACTGCTAACTGTACTCCCGACCGGGCACGGTGCCCGCCGTGCAACACCGATAGGCGTGATTCAGCCGCGCGCCGCGTCTATCATGGAACCATGAGTGATGAGTACGCGGCATACGCCGGCGGGTCCGGCACCTCGGCCGACCGGGTGGTGGCGGGGTTCCATGCCATCGATGAAAGGGTGAACGCCATGCGCGAACAGCGGCTGAACGACCCCGATTCCATGGGCGACAAGCTCATCAAATACCTGATTCCCACCTGTGCCGGACTGGTTGCGGGCAAACTGTTCCAGACGCTGTGGAACAAAGGCACGGCCCGCAAACCCGGCACCGACGCGCAGCAACAGGGGCTGCTGATGAGTCTGCTCTTCGCGGCCGGATCCGCCGCCTTCGGCGCGGTGCTGACGCAACTGGCCGACCGCGGTTCCAAAGCCTGGGTGAACCACCGTCACAACCGTCGCGACTAATCACCGGACGGCGCCATGTGCGATGCCGCGGCCCACGGCTACCGTCGCCGCGGCTTGTACCCCTTCTTGCGCGAATGGGGCCTGATCTGCTGGTTCAACGGCACGTACCGATACGATGTATCCGGATCGCGGCTGGTCAGATGCCATGTCCCGCACAGCTCGCACCGGTACACCCATAGCTCGATGCCGCGCTCTCGGAAGCTCTCGTCGGCGGCGCGCTGGGCCTGGGCCTTGTCGTGATACATGATCTTGTTCGACGACGCGCAACGTTTCGGGGTAAAGTAATGCACGCTCACATCATAGTGCGACATGCCGCACGAGGTTCCCGTGCGGCGGATGGCCGGGAGTGGACGCGAGGGACGCGGTCGGCGCGACCGACGAAACTAAGGCAGATCGTTGCCGGCGGCGCGATACAGGTCGTACCATTCCTGCCGGTCCAGTTCGAGATCCGCACCGGCGATCATCTGCGTAAGCCGATCGGGGTTCATCGACCCCGCCAGCGCCTGGATCCCTGCAGGATGCCGCAGGATCCACGCCGTGGCCACCGCGTTCTTGGTGCTGCCGTGAGCGTCCGCGATGCGGGAGAGCGTGGCGTTGAGCTCCGGGCGACGGGGATCGTCGATGAAGGTCGCGCCCAGTGCGGAATCCTGGAACGGACTCCACGCCTGGATCGTCATGCGTTTGAGCCGTGCGTAGGCGAGCGTGCCACCGTCATGGTCGGCGCCGGCGGCGTCATCCATATTCACGTGGAACTCCTGCCGGAGCATTCCGTTGTGCCCTAATCCGAACTGCAGCTGATTGACCTGGATCTTCTGGCTCAACGCGCTTTGCAGCAGCCCGATCTGCATCGGATTCATATTGCTGACGCCGAAATGACGCACCCTGCCCTCGGTCTGCAGCACATTGAACGTTTCGGCCAGCTCATCCACGTCCACCAGCGTATCGGGCCTGTGCAGCAGCAGGAAGTCCAGATAGTCGGTGCGGAGCCTGACCAGCTCCTCATCCACGGATTGCAGGATATGCCGTCTGGAGAAGTCATAGCGCTGGCCAGGCACGATGCCGACCTTGGACTGCAGATAGACGGAGCCGCGGGGCGCGTCCACGTCCTCCAAGGCGCGGCCCAGGGCTTCGGAGCTGCGACCGGCCCCGTAGATGTCGGCGGAATCGAAAAAGTTGATGCCCTGCTCGATGGCCGTGCCGACGATGTCGGCCGCCTCCTGCCTGCTCTTGCCTTCCAGACGCATCACGCCCAGCGCCACGCGTGAGGCGTTGACGCCGGTGGTGCCGATCTGCGCGTAGCGCATATGCTCCTCCTTAAGCCGGGTGGGTCGCAACGGTACTAGATATGATATGACGATTACGGTTGCGTTGGTGTGGTACCGGGTCCGTGTGTGTCCGTCAAAGACCGCGTTGCGTGGTGAACTGGTGGTGTGGGTGCAGATATGCGTGGACC
>NZ_JDUI01000007.1 GCF_000771405.1 Bifidobacterium pullorum DSM 20433
CGAAACCTCAACAAACAATTGAACAAAAACATTTCGGGCACCCACGGGCGTGGCGATGCACCGCACCCCCTCGTCGCGGTGGTATTGTGTTTCGTGAAACACAAAGGAGTCAACGATGTCCCATTCAGAAGTGACATTTCTAAAAGGCAAGACGAAGCAAACCATCCCACCGGCCAAGGTGAAACAGGCAGCGCTCCTCGCCAAGGCGTATCTGGACGCCCAGTCCCCGCAGGACGGTACGCATCAGTCGATGGCCTCCTTGGCCTCCCGCCTCGATAACCCAGAGGTGCAGGCGGCATCCGAAGCCTTCACCGATTTCCTCGAAGGGCTCCCCGCCGAGCACTTGCGGGACCTCGAAGTGCTGTACTACCAGCAGAACCCCTACACGAGCTTCGCGGAAGGGTGGGATGAGCTGGCGGTTAGGTTCAAGACCGTCACCCATGACGAGCTGGTCCGCGACGTATCCGGACACGCCAGGCTGATTGCCGGGCTGCCCGCCCGGCTCGACCAGTAGTTTTTCACCGCTGGCGGCCACCCGATGTCCCTCACCCTGCCGAAGCTGTCGAAGCCGGTCAATTCCTGCAAGGCATACCTCGGACCAATCTCTTTGAGAACCCCTCGGTTTATTCTGAACCGCACCCCGATTGTTGGACTGAAGAAATTCAGATTCGATGATCGGAGGTGCGGTTTTTCGTATGTGTGAGGGTCGGAGAAGGCATTATGACGACGGGTTCCGGCGAGAGGCATTGAAGCTCATCAGAGCGGGTGTGGGCTGCAAGTCGTTGGCCCGCCGGCTTGCGATGCCGGTGTATACCGCGAAACAATGGGTCATGCTGTATAGATCCGGCGGGGAGGAGGCGGTCATGGGCTCGCGGGGCAATCGACGGTACGCTTGGGAGACGAAGGTCGCGGCCGCGCGCGACCACGTCGAGAACGGCCTGACCAAGACGGAGGTCATGGCCGAGCACGGCATCGCCAGCATCGCGACGCTGGAGCGCTGGTGCCGCGAGTACCGGGCCGGCGGCGCGGATGCGTTGAGGCCGAAGCCCAAGGGCAGGCCCAAAGGCTCGAGATCCAGACCGAAACCCGAGCCGACGCGCGAGCAGGAGCTCGCCGAGGAGATCGCCTATCCGAGGGCGAAGGTCGCGTACCTGGAAAAACTGCGGGCCCTGCGGGCGAACAAGTCACGAGACGCGAGAAAAGCGCCGTCGTCCGACTGCTCGCAGGGCAGGGACACCGGCTCGACCATTTGCTGAGGATAGCCGGGCTGGCCAGATCCACATACTTCCATCACCTGTCGCACCCGGGGCATGTGACGCGGGCCGACCTCGAACCGTTGGTCGGCGAGATCTGGGCGCGGACGGCGAACGGATGCGGCCACCGGCAGATCCACATGTGCCTGGTCCACGAGTTCGGCCAGAAGGTATCGGCCAAGACCGTGCTCAGGGTCATGCGCCGCATGGGGCTCAGATGCCCGATCCGCGCGGCCAACCCCTGGAGGAAATACAGCTCGTACAGGGGCGACACGGGCGGGAAGGTGCCGAACCTTCAAACGCGACTTCGAGGCGGACGGGCCGTTCGAGAAGCTCGGCACCGACGTCACCGAGTTCAAGGTCGCCGGCTCCAAGGCGTACCTCGCGCCCGTGTACGACATGGCCAGCAAGGAGATCACGGCCTGGGACGCCGGCCGGCACCCCGACATGAACCAGCAGAAGCGCCTGCTCGCCATGCTCGGGGACAAGCTGCCCGACGGCGCGAACCCGATCCTGCATTCCGACATGGGATGGCAGTACCAGCACCCGTGGTGGAGAAAGGAGCTCGAACGGCTGAACATCCGCCAGTCCATGAGCCGCAAGGGCAACTGCCTGGACAACGCCGCCACCGAACAGGTGTTCGGCCACCTCAAGGACGAGTTCTACCGGGGACGCGAATTCGACTCGTACGAGCAGTTCAAGTCCGAGCTCGACGCCTATATCATCCACTGGAACACCAAACGACGCCAGATACGACTCGAGGGACACACCCCGGAGGAATACCGGAGCATGTCCCTCGCAGCCTAGAACGGTATCCTAATAAACAACGTCCAACAAACGGGGCGCAGTTCACTATCGGTGCGTTAGGAGAACGACATGATTGACCTTTCCCGTTTCGCCGAGGTGCTCACCCTCTACAAGCAAGACTTCGTTGCCGTCACCTGGGGTAACGAGAAGTACAAGTGGGAGGCCGTGAAGCACTTCCAGGACAACTGGGACATCAATGCTGACGACTTCGCCGAGATGCTCGAAAGAGCGCTGGCCAAGACCTACAACCTACTTGCCTCCATGAACAGCTACCCCAAGGGGATGATCGTCAACAGCGCCAAAGCCGCGCCCGAGGACGTGCGGGCTATGTTCATGGCCCTCTTCGACGAGAGCCGCGACTACTGGGAGCGCATCAACGAATTCAAGCAGCGGAGCAACGACCTGCTCGAGCAGACCGGGCAGAAGGGCCAGAGCTACCAGACCGAGAACGCCATAACCACCTACCTCTGGCTGCGCTACCCGGACCGCTACTACATCTATAAGTACGGCGAGGTGCGCAAGACGGCACAGGAGCTCGGCAGCGACTGCGTTATCAAACAGGGGCGGTACGCAGACAACGTTCGCAACCACCTGGCGCTATACGACGAGATCAACGCCGAGCTTCGCAAGGACGAGGAGCTTCGGGCTCTCCTCAGCGCAAGCCTCACCCCAGACTGCTATCCCGACCCGGAGATGCGCACGCTTACCATCGACTTCGGCTTCTACATCAGCCGATACCTGCACGACCACAATAAAGACGACGACAAGTGGTGGCCCGATAAGAGCGAGTACGACCCGGGCCTCACCGCCGACGACTGGGCGGTCCTGCTCGGAGACCCTGAGGTGTTCACCGAGAGCAGCCTGCAGATCATGCGGCGCCTGCTGGACTACGGTGGCGCCGCCACGTGCACGCAGCTCGCCGTGAAATACGGCGAGGCCAAGAACTTCTACAACAGCGGTTCCGTAGCCCTTGCCAAGCGCGTCGCCGAGAAGACCGGATGCGCAGTGATGGACCGCGACTCCGAGAACTCCCGATGGTGGCCCGTGCTCTACGTCGGCAGACATGCCGGCAAGGACGAGGACGGCTCATACGTATGGAAGCTGCGCGACGAGCTCGCCGAGGCCCTCGGCAAGGCGAACCTCGACGGCGTGCGCCTCTACGCGTCTGCCGGCGGCGACGAGGACGAGCCCGGCTACTGGTGGCTCAACGCCAACCCGAAGATCTGGAGCTTCGCCGACATAGCCGTCGGCGAGGTGCAGGACTACACCCTCTACAACGAGAACGGCAACAAGCGCCGAATCTTCCAGAACTTCCTGGACGCCAAGGCCGGCGACATGATCATCGGCTACGAGTCATACCCCGTGAAGCAGGTCGTCGCCATCGCCAAGGTGAGCGCCGAGCAGGACGGAGAGAGGCTCTACTTCGAGAAGGTGGAGGGCCTGGCGACCCCCATAGACTACAAGACGCTGAGGGAGTGCCCCGAGCTCGAGCGGATGGAGTACTTCGTCAACCAGCAGGGCAGCCTCTTCAAGCTGACGCCCGGCGAGTACGACTTCATCCTCGACCTGGTGCGCGAGGAGAACCCGCTGCCCGACGAGAAGAAGGCCGACCGCTACGACAAGGCGGCGTTCCTCAAGGACGTGTACATGGACGACGCCCGCTACGAGCAGCTGCGGGCGATCCTGATGCACAAGAAGAACGTGATCCTGCAGGGCGCGCCTGGCGTCGGCAAGACCTTCTGCGCGCGCAGGCTCGCCTGGTCGATCATGGAGGAGAAGGACGACAGCCGCATCGAGTTCGTGCAGTTCCACCAGAACTACTCCTACGAGGACTTCGTCATGGGCTACCGGCCCGAGGGAGACACGTTCGAGCTCAAGTACGGCATCTTCTACCGATTCTGCCAGAAGGCCGCCAACCAGCCCGACAGGCCATTCTTCTTCATCATCGACGAGATCAACCGGGGCAACATGAGCAAGATCTTCGGCGAGCTGCTCATGCTCATCGAGGCCGACTACCGTGGCACCAAGGCGACCCTCGCGTACAACGGCCTGCAGTTCAGCGTGCCGGAGAACCTCTACATCATCGGCATGATGAACACCGCCGACAGGTCCCTCGCCATGATCGACTACGCCCTGAGGCGCCGGTTCAGCTTCTTCGACATGGAGCCCGGCTTCGACACCAAGGGATTCTCGGAGTACCGCGAGGGCCTGGGCAGCGAGACGATTGACGAACTGGTCGGCAAGGTGAAGGACCTCAACGCAGAGATCGCCCGCGACAAGTCGCTCGGCAGGGGCTTCTGCATAGGCCACAGCTACTTCTGCGGGAGGAAGGCCACCGACGACGCCGACGAGTGGGGCAAGCAGGTCGTCGACTTCGACATCCTGCCTATGCTTCGCGAGTACTGGTTCGACGACGAGGCAAAGGTGACCCGCTGGGACAACATACTGCACGGGGTGTTCCAGTAGTGGCCACGAAGGACAAGAGCATCTTCATCAAGAACGTCTACTACATGCTCGCCTACGCGTTCCGGGCGTTGAAGATGGGCGAGTACGATGACCTCGCCGGCGAGGACTTCGAGCACATGCACGACCTCTTCGCCGCCATACTCGCCAAGGGTATCGCTCGGCAGGTGAAGCAGGGCCTCTACCGGGAGTACCTGGGGCGCACGGAGGACCTAGCGACGGTGCGTGGGAAGATAGAGCTGCAGGGAACCCTGCTCAACCGGATAGCTCGGAGCCGGCGCATAACGTGCGAGTTCGACGAGCTCTCCGAGAACAACGTGCACAACCAGGTGCTCAAGACCACGTCGATGATCCTTCTGAGGCACGGCGAGGTGAGCGAGGAGCGTCGCGCGGACCTGCGCAAGGTGATGCTGTACTTCTCCGACGTTGATGAGATCGAGCCGGCCGAGATCCGCTGGGACGCCATACGCTTCCAGCGCAGCAACGTCTCGTACCGCTTCCTGCTGAGCATCTGCCAGCTCGTGCTCGAGGGCATGCTGATCACGACCGACGAGGGCGAGCGAAAACTTGCGAGATTCGTCGACGACCAGCTCATGAGCAGACTGTACGAGAAGTTCATCCTCGAGTACTACGCGGCCGAGTGCGACTGCGCTAGCGCGTCGTCTCCGCAGATCAAGTGGGCGCTCGACGACGGCCTCGGGACCATGCTGCCCGTCATGCAGAGCGACATCGTGCTGAGCCGCAGGAACAGGGTGCTCATCATCGACGCGAAATACTACACGCACGCAACGCAGCAGTCATTCAACGTCGCCACGATCCACTCCGCGAACCTGTACCAGATCTTCACCTACGTGAAGAACAAGGAGGCGGAGCTCGCCGACCTGGAGCACGAGGTGAGCGGCATGCTGCTCTACGCCAAGACCGATGAGGAGATCCAGCCCGACGGCGTGTATCAGATGAGCGGCAACCAGATAAGCGTGAAGACGCTGGATCTGAACATGGAGTTCGAGGAGATACGCAAACAGCTCGATACGATTGCAGTGTCGCACTTTGTAAGGAGCGCCAATGGATGACGACTTTAGCTTTACAATCGAAATACCCTGTGATGAGGATGGGTTCGTATTGATGCAATGCCCTCAATGTGGCGAATTCTTCAAGCTTAGACCTACCGATTATGAGTCTGACGACGTTCTCGAGGTGAGTTGTCCCGCATGCGGCATCGCATCCGAAAACTACCTTACAGAAGACGTCATTGAGCTGGCCATGGTTGTCGCAAAGAATAGAGTATTCGAGGCTTGAACTGGTCTGGTTTTTGTTCCGCCTTTATAGTAAGGCGGCTTGTGTCGCCTGGTTCGTATAGTACTCGGTTTCGACCTGCTCGGGTGTCCTGTAGCCCAGGCTGGCGTGGAGGCGTTTCGAGTTCCACCATGAGACCCATCGGAACGTCGCCAGCTCCAGGTCGCCCACGTCCCGGAACGGCTTGCGCCGCCAGACCAGCTCGGTCTTGTACGCGCCGTCGGCGGACTCGGCCATGGCGTTGTCGTAGGAGTCGCCGACCGTGCCGGTCGAGGGCAGCATCCCGTACTCGCGCACGCGCGTGGTGTACACCGTGCCGATGTACCGGGAGCCGTGGTCGCAGTGGTGGACGAGCCCCCGGGTGCCGCCGTGCCCCGCGGCCCAGGAGATCGCCTGCTCCAGCGCCTGCAGGGGCAGCTCCTCGGTGTTCATGCTGGTGGCGCACGCCCATCCCACGATGCGGCGGGCGAATACGTCGGTGACGAACGCGGCGTAGCCGAACCGCCCGTCCGTCATGCGCACGTAGGCGATGTCGGCCACGTGCAGCCGGTTCGGCGCCATGGCCCGGAACCTGCGCTCCACGAGGTCGGGCCCGCCGCCCGCGCCCTTCGCCGGCCCGGTGGTCGCCGGCGTCCTGCCGCGCCTGACGCCTTGCATGCCGAGCTCGCGCATGATGTTCATCACCTGGGCGCGGCCGACCTCGGACGGATCCCACCCCTCGGCGAGCAGCCGGGCATGGACCTTCCCGTATCCGTACACGGCCATGAAGAAATCCGAATGGATCCGGAGGATGTCCCGGGCCGGCGCCTCGTGGCGCGCCTTCATGCGGCCGGGCGGCCTGGTCTTGAACATGCGGTAGCCGCGCGGCGTGAGAAACCCGCAATCCGACGCCGCGCCCAGCACCCTGCAAATCGGCCCGACCCCGAAACAATCCCGATGCGCGTCGACGTACGCGGCCATCAGGGCCGTGTCCGGTCGAGCCGCGCCGCGAAAAAAGCCGACGCCGTCGTCAAAATCTCGTTCGCCCGCCGCAGCTCCGCGTTCTCCGCCCGCAGACGCCTGAGCCCGGCCATCGCCTCCTGCGCGGACTGTTCCGACTGTTCCGCGGCCGACGCATCCGACTGGTTCCGCCAACGCCGCAGCGTCTCGGACGAGACGCCCGGATCCCCGGCCACCTCGGCGATCGCCTTCGTCTCCGACGAATACGAGGGACGGGACTCCGTCAACAGCCTGACGGCCTTCGCCTTGAACTCATCCGTGTATCTCGTGCCCTTGGACATGATTCCATCATCTCCCATCGAGTTAGGTGAAATGCGGAACAAAAACCAGGCCATATCAGCTCGGGCAGGTCAGCTCGGTGGAGCGCATCATCGCCCTGGCAGCCGAGCCCATCGGCGCGCTGGCGGGCGGACCGTTCGCGGACATGATCGGAGAGGACATCGCCCTGTACCTGTGCGCGGTGGGACTGGCCGCATCCACGGCCTGGGCGTTGGACGAACACGGGATCCTGTCCTTCCGTAAGCCGGACGAATGGCAGTGCTGAATCCGCAGCCCCGTCCTTCCCACGCGACAGAACATGTCATGATCGGCATGATCGCGGAATCATTCGCTCCAGGGAATCGGTGCGGACTATTGTCATGCGTTGGGAGCAATTTCGCGACCGCGTTTGACATTTCCAGGGAGACCTCGTAGATTGGACCCGTCTAAAATCGTGTGGACTTTTCTGGGCGTAAGCCACCTTTTTGCCACGCAGCCGAGCGTCGGTCGCGTGGTTTTTGTATTGGTCGGCAACATCCGACGAGATGACCTCTCTTCCGAAGACTCGGGACGTGTGAAGCTTGCCTTGCATGGGATGGGGCGAAGGAAGGAGAGAGTATGGAAAACGCAATCGATTCGCAGACGACGTCTGTGGTTACCTCGGCTTCGGGACATCGCCAGGTAACGGCTGCCCTGCAGGTATTTGCAGGTGGTGCCTGCTACGGCGCAATGGCCACTACGTACAAGCTCGCCTACGCGGCGGGTTACACTTCGGCGCAGGTGGTGGCGAGTCAGGCGTGGTTCGGCTGCCTGTTCTTCATCCTCGCAACGGTCGTACGTTTGCTGCGCGGCGGCCGTCTGAGCCGTCTTGGGGGCGCACAGGTGTTCAAGCTCATGGGGCTTGGTGCCCTCACCTGCACCACCTCGATTCTGTATTGCTATGCCATGAGCGTGCTGCCTGCTCCGGTGGCCCTCACACTGCTGTTTCAGTTCACTTGGATGGGACTTGTCTGGCAAACCATTATGATGCGGCGCGCGCCCAGGCTTCTTGCGATCGCCTCGGCCGCGCTCATCGTGTTCGGCACCGTGTTCGCGAGCGGCGTCTACAGGACGGGACTCGCCGGCTACAATCCTGTCGCGCTCGTCTGCGCCCTCGGCGCAGCGGTCACCTGTTCGTTGTTCGTCACACTTTCCGGAAAGGTCAAGGTGGACTGCTCCAACGAACAGCGAGGTGTTGTCGTGTGTCTGGGCGCGGGTCTCATGTCGCTCACCGTGTGCCCGGACTACCTCTTCTCCGGTGTTGTTTTCCAAGGCATCCTGCCTTTCGCCGCCATAGCGGGATTCTTCGGTCTTACATGTCCGGTGCTGCTCTTTGGCCTAGGCTCCCCGCACCTTCCCGCCGGGCTCTCGACCGTTATGGCCGCTGCGGAGCTTCCCGCCGGCCTCCTCATCGCCATGATCGTGCTCGGCGAGCCGCTTGGCATTGCCGAGTGGCTGGGCGTGGTTGTGATTCTTGCTGGAGTGTGCCTTGCACAGGTGCCTGGTTTCCTCGCGCGGCACCGCGAGGAAGTCTGACCGCCGTTCCGATGGCTTATGCGGAGAGCAAGGCGCTCCTCAGGGAGTGGGGCCTGCCCGAGACGCTGCGCGGCGTGGGCGCCATCGCCTTGGGATACGCCGCGGGGCCCGAGGGCGCGGCCGCCCCGCGCAAGGACGGCTATGTTGTGCGCATCTAGCAGGATTTGGTCTTGCCAGAGGCGTCCGTCCTCCTCGGCGGGAATGCAAGCCGCTCGGAAGCTGTCGAGCGAACATCGGCGTTGAGTTCATATTGAGTTCAACTCAAGTGCTCGAAAATTGCCAGATTCCGGCGAATAGGGGGACACCGATACACCACGTGGACGAGAGGCTATGGAAGTGCACGATTTGATTACTGAGTGGGAGTGATGTAGACAGGGCGCACATAACGGCCCGATACGATGACATTGACTCTGTAGGGAGGTCTTCGGACCTCCCTTTGCTATTGTCTGGTCCTATTCCGGCTCTCGTGCGGGCATTCGTTGGCGCATTCGGTCGTACGCATGGGCCGGTTCCCTGTAGCGTCAGTCCAAGTGCAATCTATGGTGATGCTACCGGGAGTGTTCCATCCAAGACTGATCTGGCTGCGAATTACACTTGTATACCAATCGAACGGGAAGAGCGATTGGGACGGATATGGAAGAAGCCTTGACCTCAGCGAGCATGTGTTTCGCTCGCAAACCTGTGCCGAAATCATGGAAACGATGGGGGCTGTACCTCATTGAGTCCATGGTTCTCATCGGCCTGCTGTTCCTGATGTCTCGTCTGGTACCGGTTATGCCTTCATTCGTGATTGCGCTGCTTTGGGCGGTGCTGACTTTTGTCATGACGATCGGTCATGTTTACCGTGTCGTTGTAAAGAAGACATATCGTCAGGTCAGATATCGTGAAGGCGGTATGCACGCCCGCTTCAACAATGGGCGAATTCTGTCCATCATTATTGGATTCGTGTTTTCCGCGGTATGTTCGGCCGGATTGATCCTGAGCACTCCTCGATGGGGAACCCTCGAATGGATCCTTACCGTGATTTCGATTCCGCTGTATATTGTCGTGTTCCTTGTCGCGGACAAGTTGTCGCGTAGGGAATATACGGAGAATTACCGTTTGTCGGGCTGTTTGTTCTGGAGCTATATCGTCGTGGGGGTGCTACTGGTTGTTTTGTATACCGTCGCCACGTTGGTACGGCCGATGACGACGTACGACAGTGCGGTTGATGCGTTCCTGGCTGCGAAGAACCCTCTCGAAGGCGCATCTTCCACGTTGGTGTCCGAGTCGGGGATATTGATGAGTTTCGTGGATGGGATGAAGCTGTATGGCATCTCGACGGCATCCCACGTGTCCGCGGCCATCTCATTCGCGATCGTGATCATCTTGTCTGTTTCCACGTTCTTCGGCATCGCGGGTTTACTGAGGGTGGCTTCCATCGATATCGGTGAGATGAAGAGGGTGTTTTCGCCTTTGCCGGCGGAGGGACAGAAGATTGCGGATCTGCATGTCAAGAAGGCGTATATCGTCGTGGCTGCGGCTATGCCTGCCGTCCTGATCGCATCATTCGTCGGCGCCGATTCCTGGATGGCCACTGTAGCGACGACTCGAGGATATACCATGGCCGAACGATTCGTCCGTGACCAGATGGATCTTGCCATATATGTGCTCGACGGCAAATACTACGACCAGCGGGCAGTCGAAATGGTGCGTGAGGAAACCGAAAGGAAGGTCGCCAAGCTCAGCGAGAAGAATAGCGAGGTGCTAACGAATCTCATTAACGAATCGTTCGATAAGCGTCTCGAGAATGTGGATGACTACCTTGATTGGTACTACAGCCTGCCTGCCGATTACGAACGATTGGCGAGTATGATCACCGGTTCCGCGGAGGAATTCGTAACCGATCAGTTCACCGCGCACATCGAAAACGGCATCGACGACTCCGCTATTGACGAGCAGTTGGAGCGTTACGCCGCCCAGATCGACCAATATCGCACGGATGCGGAGGAGGAGCTCGCCGCGTATGAAATGGATGACGTACCCGAATGGCTGATCGTCGAGAAGGAAGAACTGGATGACGATTTCTTCTCCGACTCGTTTGAACCGGCCCAGCGGCTACTCGATGCGAATGATCGGGTCGTGATAAGCAGTACGATCGGCCTGGCCGCCGGTGTGCTCATGAAAGCGGCATCGAAACAGTTCTTTAAGAAATTCGTAAGTCAGATCGGAAGCAAACTCGGTGCGAGCGCTATAGGAAGCGCCATCGGCGGTACTGCGGGTACCGTTGCGGGTCCACTCGGCACGGTTGCGGGGCTTGCCGCCGGTGCCGCGGTCGGAGTCGGCGTGGACGCATTGATGTTGAACATCGACGAATGGCAGAACCGCGACGAGTACAAGGCGGAGATCGTCGAAGCCATCGAGGAACAACGCAGTGAGGTTTTGGGCGCATTGGGATAGGAGCCAGTCTGTTCTTCATCCACGCATGGTCTTCGCGGCAAGGCTGAACGAAGAGGCACGATATGGCGGAGCATCGACTCGGCATCGGCGTATTTCGCTGCAATGTCGTGTCGTGACATGGATGGAATACGACCGTGACGGGGGATGATTTCTGCCGCGACACGCCATTGATGAAACGCTACGTAGCCACGCTGCATGACTCTCGGGCGAACATCAGGTAAACTCAGGGTGTTCACTGTTGAAAACCGAGTAAAAAGGTGGCGAGTCCGTTGGACGTTTCATTCATGTACTTCATCCAACAGATCCTCACCAACCCCGCATTGACCGTGACTACGTTGCTCACGCTTGGCGTGATCTTCGTCAACGGATGGACCGACGCCCCCAACGCCATCGCCACCTGTGTGACCACGCGCTGCATGCGTGTACGCTCCGCGGTCATCATGGCCGCGGTCTTCAATTTCCTGGGTGTGTTCATCATGACCCAGCTGAACGCCTCGGTGGCCTCCACCATCAGCAACATGGTGGATTTCGGCGGCAACACGCATGAGGCGCTGATCGCCCTGTGCGCCGCGCTGTTCTCCATCGTCGTCTACAGCGTGATCGCTTCGCTGTTCGGCATCCCCACCTCGGAAAGCCACAGTCTGATCGCCGGCCTGTCCGGTGCGGCCATCGCCATCCAGAGCGGCATCGGCGGCATCAACATGGACGAGTGGGTCAAGGTGCTGTACGGTCTGGTGGCCAGCCTGGTCATCGGCTTCGCGATGGGCTGGGTCGTCTGCAAGCTGGTCACGGTGATCTGCGCCGGCATGGACCGCCGCCGCACCAACGGGTTCTTCAAATACGCGCAGATCGTGGGCGCCGCCTCGATGAGCTTCATGCACGGCGCGCAGGACGGCCAGAAGTTCATCGGCGTGCTGTTCCTGGGCATGGCGTTCTGCAACGGGCAGTCCAGCGTGGCCGGCGTGGTGATCCCGGTGTGGCTGATGCTGCTGTGCAGCGTCATCATGGGCCTGGGCACCTCGGTGGGCGGCGAGCGCATCATCAAGTCGGTCGGCCAGGACATGGTCAAGCTGGAGAAGTTTCAGGGCTTCTCCGCCGACCTGTCGAGCGCGTTGTGTCTGCTGCTGATGACGGTGCTCGGCATCCCCGTGTCCACCACGCACACCAAGACCAGCGCCATCATGGGCGTCGGCGCGGTCAAGCGTCTGTCCGCCATCAACTTCGGCGTGGTCAAGGACATGATGCTCACCTGGGTGTTCACATTCCCCGGCTGCGGCATCATCAGTTACATCATGGCCAAACTGTTCATGTTCATCTTCTAACGGAAGGAACTGCTTCACATGGCAAGAAAGAACGACGCGTTCTATTTCGACTCCTTTGACAGGAGCGCCGAATACGCCTGTCAGGCCGTGCAGCTGCTGGCGGACGTCATGCGCCATTACGACCCGGATACGCTCCAGGAGCGCATGGGGCAGATGCACGCCATCGAGCAGGCGGCCGACGAGGTGCGTCACGCGTTGGTCGACGAGCTGGTCACCGCGTTCATCACCCCGATCGACCGCGAGGACATCGCGCTGCTCAGCGACTATCTGGATAGCGTGGTCGATGAGATCGAAGGCGTGCTGCACCGGCTGTACTACGATAACGTCCGCGAGATCCGCCCCGATGCGCTCGTCACCCTCGACAAGGTGGTCGAGGAGGTGGGCCAGATGAGGGACCTGGTCGCCGAGATGCGCCGGTTCAAGCGGTCCAAGACCCTGCGCGAGCGTGTGTTCGCGATCAACCGCATCGAGCAGGATGCGGATACGATGTTCGTGGATGCGTTGCGCACGCTGCACACCGCCGAGACCGACCCGCTGCGCGTGTTCGCCTGGCATGAGGTGTACACGCAGCTGGAGGAGTGCGCCGACGCCTGCGAGAAGGTGGCCGACGTCATCGACAACGTGGTGATGAAGAACAGCTGAGCCTACCGCTCGCCCTTGAGCCAGGCGATGGCCAGCTGCGTGCGGTTGGTCATGCCGAGCTTGTCCAGGATTCCGCTGATGCGGTTGCGCACGGTGCCCTCCGACAGGCACAGACATGCCGCGATGTCACGGTTGTCGAGTCCCTGCGCGACCAGCGCGGCGATGTCCCGCTCGCGGTCGCTCAGATTCGGGAACGGATTGCTGGGCACGTCGCCGTCGTGGCGGTGGGGCCGTTCCTCCGTCAGTTTGCCGAGCACCTCGGCGCCGAGTACGACCTGCCCCGCCATCACGGCCTGCAAGGCGGGGGCGACGGCGGACACGTCCTGCTTGATGAGGTATCCACGGGCGCCGATGGCGATGGCCTCGTCGATATAGGCCCGGTCCGAGAACGTGGTCAGGAACAGGATGCGCGCGGCATGGTCGAACGCCAGGATGCGCCGGGCCGTGTCCAATCCGCTCACGCCGGGCATCTGGATATCGAGCAGCAGCACGTCCGGCCGGTGATGCGGGCCGGATCGAAAGCGTTCCACGGCGTCGGTTCCGTTGTTCGCCGTCCAGAGCACCTCGGCCGCCCCGGTGGCGGAGAGGATGGTGGCCAGCGACTGGCAGACGATGGGGTCGTCATCCACGATGGCGGTTTTCATGCGTGCCCTCCCTCGGCGGTCCATGGTGTTTTGGGAATCGATGCGAAGACGCGCCATCCGTCGTTGAACGGTCCGCACAGCGCCGTGCCTCCCAACGCCCTGACACGGGCCTCGATATCGGCCAGCCCCATGCCACGCGGAGCGGTGGCCGCGGCGTGCGGCATGCGGCCTCCGTCATCCTGCACGGTCAGCTGCCAGAAGGCGGGGAACTCGTGCAACAGCACCGATACCTGCGCGGCGTCGCTGTGATGGGCCACATTCGACACGGCCTCGCGGATCACCGCGGCCAGGCACCGTGCAACCGGCGCGGGCGCCGTTCTGATATCGTTGCGCAGCCGAACGTCGAAATCCGCCGCACCGTCGAACGCGTGCGCCGCGGCATGGATCTGCGCGGCGAAATCCGTGCCGTCATCCTCCAGATCGTGGACGGAACGGCGGATCATCGTCATCGCCTGGTCCGCCGTATCGTGGATCTGCGCGAACCCACGGGCGGCATCGTGCGCGCCGCCGGCCTCGGCCACCAGCCGTCCCGCCTCGGCCTGCATGATGGCGCGGGTGAGCAGATGGCCGACGTTGTCATGGATATCGCGGGCGATGCGCGTGCGTTCGTTGACGGTGGCCGTATGGATGGCCGCGGCGCGTTCCTCGCTGCCGTCGGCGAGCCGGATCCGGTAGCGGCGCAGCATGTCCCGGGACTCATCCTCGATCCGGGTCCTGCCGGCGTCGAGCGCGTTGCAGCGTCTCGCGGATTCCCCGAGCAGCGCACCCACCGCCGCAACAACGACGATGAGATACGAATCCGGCCCGGCCTGCCCGCGGTCGGCACCCAATCCGAACAGGCGCATCGCCAACGGCGCGATCCACAGCCAGCACGACACGGCCATCATCCAACGCGGCGGCCCGTCCGCACCGCTCCCGCGGACGGGCGATGCGCCGGCACGTATTAAGCGGAGGGGCCGCAGACGCATGGCGTCATAGGCGATTGTCGGCAGGAACCAGAGGAATTCGGCGGACAGGCAAGCCATAACCGCGTAGCAGCCCGGCATCAGGGGACGAAGCCGTGCGGCCGGCAGCCATTCGCACAGCGACGTGCAGCAGACCGCGGCCAGCAGCGCCACGACCGAACCCGGCCGCATATCGCCGGTGAGGGTGATATGCAGGATCAGGCACAAGGCGAACAGTACGGCCTTGTCGAGGAGTGTGCGCATGTCTCCACCATACCGTGACTTCGGGGACGGGCATGGTGACATTCGTCACGATCCGGGCGGGAACAATGACGTGTCTCACCATGCAGGCCCCGCCGGCATCCTGCATCATGGAGATACCTACACAAGACAGGAGGCAGCGATGACCACATCCGTTCCACCCGCGGTCAGCGTTCATGGGCTGGTCAAACGGTACGGCGACGTGCTCGCCCTCGACTATTTCGACCTGGACGTCAGACAGGGGGAGATCTTCGGCCTGCTCGGCCCGAACGGTTCGGGCAAAACCACCGCCATCAACTGCATCCTGGCGCTGCTGACCTACGACGCCGGGCAGGTGGGCGTCTTCGGATCGCCGATGACGCCCACCAGCTATGCGCTCAAACGACGCATCGGCGTCGTGCCGCAGGAGGTCGCCGTCTTCTACGAGCTGACCGTCGAGGAGAACATCGACTATTTCTGCTCCCTGTACGTGCCCGACAGACGCACCCGAACCCCCATGGTCGACGAGGCCATCGCCTTCGTGGGACTCGACGACTACCGGCGGTTCCGTCCGGGCAAGCTCTCCGGCGGTCTGCTGCGCAGACTCAACATCGCCTGCGGCATAGCGCACAGGCCCGACCTCATCTTCTTCGACGAGCCGACCGTGGCCGTGGACCCGCAAAGCCGCAACGCCATCCTGGAGGGCATCATGACCCTGCGCGACCGCGGCACCACCGTCGTGTACACCAGCCACTACATGGAGGAGGTCGAGCAGATCTGCGACCGGATCCTCATCATGGACCACGGCCGGCATCTGGCGCTCGGCACCGCCGAGGAACTCAAACTCATGATCGACACCGGCGAACGCATCACCGTCCAGACCCTGGACCTCACCCCGGCCACCCTGGAACAGGTCGACGCCCTGCCCGCGGTCATCGAGGCCACCTACGACGGCCAGCAGCTGGACATCCGCTGCCGGCGCGGCGAGACCAACCTCATCGACATACTCGGCGTGCTGGAGCGATCCGGCACCAACATCGGACACCTGACCTCGCGCCCGCCGAGCCTGAACGACGTGTTCCTCGAACTGACCGGCACGGCGCTGCGCGACTGAAAGGAGCGGACGATGCTCACCACATTCATCGCACAGATCAAAACCATGCTGCACCGGCCGGCCATGATCTTCTGGGCGCTCGCCTTCCCGATCATCCTGGCCACCATGTTCCACGCCATGTTCCAGAACATCGCGAGCAGCTACAGCATCGAGGCCCAGCCCATAGACATCGTGCGTGACGACGCATGGGACGGCCTGACAGGCGCGCAGGACCTCGTGGAAGCCCTGCAGGACGCCGACACGGCCGTGCTCAAGGCCACGCAGGTGCCGGACGCGGACGCGGCGCTCGCCGACCTGCGTGAGGGTCGCGCGGTGGGCTATCTGGCCGCGCGGGACGGCGAACTGGCGTTCGTCATCAGCGATTCGGCCGCGACCACGGCCGAATCGGACGGGGCCGTGGGCATAACCCTCAGCATCATCTCGGATGCCGTGGCGCGGTACAACGACACGGCGCAGCTGGGGGAGGCGGTGGGGCGGTACGCTCCCGAAGCCTTTCTGGACGACTCCTTCACCGGGCAGCTGGGGGCCACCGCGGGGTTGAGCGAGGAGATCCGGCTCACCCGCACGGCCCCGGACGAACCCGTGCGCTACCAGTTCGCACTGCTGGGCATGGCCTGTCTGATGACCATGACCCTGGCCATCGGCGCCATCAGCGAATCCCAGCCGAATCTGTCCACCCTCGGCGCGCGCCGCTGCCTGGCGCCGCTGCCGAAGTGGCGCATACTGACGGCGGGGTTCCTGGCCGCCTGGCTGGTGTCCGCATGCTGCATGAGCCTGTCGTTTGTCGTCATCCGATACGTGTTCGGCGTGGGCGTGGCGGGGCGTGAACCGTTCGCGTTCCTTGGCATCGGCGTGGCCACGTTCATGGCGTCGTCGCTGGGCTCGCTGATCGGCGCGTTGCCGAAACTGGGCGTGGGCCCGAAGGTGGGCATCTCCACCGGCATGACATGTCTGCTGTCGTTGTTCGCCGGGCTCTACGGCCAGCCGGCCATGCAGCTGGGCGACATGATCCAGCGGGAGCTGCCGCTGCTGGCGGACATCAACCCCGTCCGGCAGGTCTCCCAGCTGTTCCACGACATCCTGTACTACGACAGCCTGCAGCCCTTCGTCCGCACGGCCGCGCTGCTGGCGGTGATGAGCATCGTATTCCTGGCCATTGCGGCGCTGATGTTGAGGAGGCAACGCTATGAACACCTTTAAGGCCGCATTGCGGGTCATCTGGCGGCACCGCGCCTATCTGCTCGTCTACCTGTTCGGACTGAGCCTGATGATGATCGTCCTGATGTCCGGCTCGGTGGCCGGCGCGCAGCAGGATGCGGCGTCCGCCGACGTCTACGAGCCCGATAGGGCCACGGTCGCCGTGGTGGACCGCGACGGCGGTGAGGCCGGCATCGCGCAGGGATTGCGCGAGGGGCTTTCCGACGGCTGCGATCTGATTGCGCTCGACGATACCGAGCGCGCGTTGCAGGACGCCGTGGCCACGAACTATGTGGGCCTGATCATCATCGTGCCGGAGGGTTACGCCGCACGGTTCGCCGAGGCGGTCCGCACAGGCGGCGACGTGCCGGCGGTGCGGACCGTGACCAGCTACACCTCCGGCGTGGGGGCGATGGCGAGGATGCAGATGGAAGGGTTGCTATCGTCGCTCCGATCGGAGTACCGCGCGCGGCTGGTGCATGCGGGAGTCGACGCGGACGCCGACGGGACGCTGCTGGCGCACAGCGTGCAACAGGTGGTGGACGAGGCGCAGGCCGACGGGCGCGACGGCATCGCCGTGGCGCAGACGGGAACGGCCGGCGACTCCCGCACCGGGGCGTCGGTGTTCGGCGTGTCGATGAGATTCGGCGGGTATCCGATCATGGCGTCGATGACCGTGACCGTGGCGCTGGTGGCCGGTGTGTTCAACGCGGGTCGGGTCCGGCGCAGGCTGGCCGCGTCGGCGGAGCATCCCTCTCGGCGGGGGATGGGCGTGTTCCTGGCCTGCCTGCTGCTCGGCGTCATCGCGTCGGCCTATTACCTGGCGCTGTCGGCGCTGCTGATGCTGCCGTTGGGCACGGACGCCTCGATCGCGCCGGAGTCCTTCGCGCTGTGCGCGGTGACGGTGCTGACGTACGCGCTGATGGCCGTGGCGTTGGGATTCGCGCTCGGGCAGTGCGGCGTGTCCGAGGAGGCGGCGAACGGGTTCGCGAATGTGTTCTCGCTGGTGGTCGCCTTCACCGGCGGCGCTTGGTTCCCCGCCTCGCTGATGCCGGACGCCATGCTGGTGCTCGGCCATCTGCTGCCCGGCTGGTGGTACGGCGACGCGCTGGGCGCGGCGCTGGGACTGGGGGAGCATGCCGCCTCCGGTCCGGATGCGGGGGCGTGGGCGTCATCGACCGGTCTGGTGCTGATGTATGCGGCCGCCTTCACCTGCGTGGGATTGGCCGTGGGCGCCATCCGGGCGCGCCGGCCGCGCTCGGATACCGCGGAGAGGACCACCGAGCTGGCCGTCGGCTGAGTGCGATCGGTGGACGGTTCCGGGCCGCGCCGCCGGCCGCGATGATAGAATGCGGGCGTGAGTAGAGGACACGGAACGGCTGCGGCAGCATCGGACGTCCATGCCAAGGCGGACGCGAAGTACGTCCAAATGACCCGATCCCCGCTGGAACCGCTGATTCTGCGTCTGGCCGTGCCGGCCATCGTCTCGAATCTCGTCACCGTGACCTACAACATGGCCGACACCTGGTTCATCGGCCGGCTCGGCACCTCGCAGTCCGGCGCCGTGGGCGTGGCCTTCTCGGTGATGACCATCATGCAGGCCATCGGCTTCTTCTTCGGCCAGGGCGGCGGCAACTCGCTGTCGCGAGAGCTCGGCAAACGCAACGAGGAGCGCGCCTCAAGACTGCTGTCGGTCGCCTTCTTCGGATCGGTGGGCTTCGGCGTACTGCTGGGTGTGCTGGGGCTGCTGGTCCTGCAGCCGCTGGTGCACGGACTGGGCGCCACCGACACCATCGCCCCCTATGCGGTGCAGTACCTGACGCCGCTGCTGGTCGCCACGCCCTGCGTCACCGGCTCGTTCACGATGAACGGCCTGCTGCGCTTCCAGGGGTTGTCCGCCTATTCGATGATCGGTCTGGTCACCGGGGCGATCCTGAACATCGCTCTGGCCCCGGCGCTGATCTTCGGCGCCGGTCTGGGCATCTTCGGCGCGGGCTTGGCCACCGCGATCTGCCAGACCATCAGCTTCACGATCCTGACCGTGATGTGCGTCAAGGTGGGCGTGGTCCGGCTGTCCCCGCGATGGTTCCAGCCGGACATGCTGCTCATCCGGGAGATGATCGGCGGGGGACTGCCGTCGCTGCTGCGCAACGGCGTGGGGTCGGTGGCCGTGACCTGCGTGAATCTGGCCGCGAACCCGTTCGGCGATGCGGCGATCGCGGCCATGGCGATCGTCAACCGCATTGCGTTGACCGCCAACTCGATGATCGTCGGTTTCGGACAAGGGTTCCAGCCGGTGTGCGGCTATAACTACGGCGCCGGTCTGTTCGCCCGCGTCCGCCGCGGATTCTGGTTCGGTGTGCGCGTGGAGACGGCGATCCTGGTCTGCGCGACCGTGGTGTTCGCGCTGTTCGCCCCCGAATTGGTCGGCCTGTTCCGGGCCGACCCCGACGTGATCCGGATCGGCGAGGTGGCGTTGCGGCTGCAGTGCTGCACGCTGTGGATGAACGGGTTCAACATGATGTCGAATATGAGCCAGCAGACCATGGGCAGGACGTTGGCGGCCTCGATCCTGGGTGTGGCCCGTCAGGGGCTGTTCCTGGTGCCGCTGGTCTGGCTGCTGCCGGCGATCCTGCCGGCGTTCGGCCTGCCGGCGCTGCTGGGCATCCAGATGGCCCAGCCGATCTCCGACCTGCTGACGTTCGCGATCACGGTGCCGATCCAGCTGCGTATGCTGTGGGGGCTGAAGACGGCGGATGGTCTCCAAATGACCGCGACTTCGCTGTCGTCGACCATGCGCTGACCCGACGGGCCGAGGCCATCGGCCGCGGAGCGTGCCGATGACCCCGGAATCAGCGATGTCAGGCGTGCCGGTCGTCGTCGATGGCGCGGATGGACGGGATCAGTACCATCGTTACGGCTAGGGCGAGTATGGCGACGCCGGATCCCATGAACCAGACCGTCGCGCCGACCGAATCGACGAACAGCGAGGATATGGCGGTACCGAGCGGTAGAGCCCACGCCATCAGACTGCCGTACAGGCCGAACACGCGCCCGAGATACTCGGGGGCGATGCGTTCCTGGATGAGTGCGATCTGCGGCGCGGAGTACAGCGGCGAGCTAAATCCCATGACCACGGCCGAGGCCAGGAACGCCGGGAACATGGAGGGGGCGGCCGAGCCCGCGATCAACGTGGCCACGCCGTATGTGACCGTGGCCAACTCCACGCTCACAACCCGGCGTCGGAATCCGCCGGTGGCGCCGATGACAAGACTGCTCACCAGCATGCCGGCGGAGAATGCGACCTCGGCGGTCGCGGCTCCGGAGGTGCCGCTGTTGAAATGGTCCAGACACATGACGGGGAACAGGGCGCTCACCGGCGAAATGACCAATGAGAACGCGAATCCGCAGATCAGCAGAGCGAACAGACCGCTGTCCGCCCGGAGTACACGGAAGCCATCCCGGGTCTCCGAGAGCATGCGTCCGACCGCCACGGACAAGCCCTCGGAGTCCGTCGCGGTAGTGGAGACCGGACGGACGTACGTGGTCAGGCGCGTCATCCATACGGCCAGGGAGGCCACAAGTGCGCCGACCACATCGATCAGGGCCATGACTCCTAACCCGAATATCGGATACAGGACGGCGGCCATCGCGTAACCGGCGATGTAGCCGAGCGATTGCACGCATTGGGCGATGCCGGACAGCCGACCTAGCTGCTCCGCCGGGGCCACCATCGGGGTGAGCGCGTTGAACGCCGGCGTATGCAGGGACGAGCCAATCGCCCGCAGGAACAGCGATGCCATGATCAGCCACACCGGTGCGTGTCCGAGCAGGGCCGCCATGGCCACGACAAGACTGATGGCGGCGATGAACAGGTCCGAACCGATAAGGGTGGCCGTAATCGGATGCCGGTCCACAATGACACCGGCGAACGGGCCGATAAGCGCCAGTGGCAGGAACCCCGCCATGGAGGCGAGCGTGATCGTGCCGGCGGAACCGCCCTGCGCCGCAATATGCCAGATCAGCCCCATCTGCACGATGGAACTGGTCAATACGGAGAAAAGCTCGCCACCCCACACGATGGCGATGGTCGAAACCCAGGCATATGGGCGCGACGGAACAGGTTTGGGGGTATTCATAACAAACTCCTATGGTCTGGTACGGAATCGTGATGCCGATGCCACGCCACGGAGCACGGGTCCGCGGCGGATCAGACCAGACGCATACGCACGATGTACATCCAAATCTCCTTTGACGAAATGGGACGATGAAAGTCATTGTAGCGCAGGCAAGTCGTCGGTATATGCATTGGCGGCGGACAGGCACCCTAAGCCCTCCGCTGCCGATGCATATACCGGAGATGCTCAGACCGCGGCGTCGTTCTTCGCCGTCGGAACGCTCAGGAAATGCTCCTCGCTCGGCAGGACCAGGCTGAGGATCAGCGCGACGACGAAGGCCACCGCAATGCAGTTCGAGGCGAAGATCTGCTGGAACAGGGCGGGGAAGTGCACGAAGATGTCGCTCACCTGCGTGAATCCGATGCCGATCGTCAGGCTCAGCGCCGCGATGGTGATGTTGCGCTGGGTGAAGCCCGCCTCGGCGATCATCTGGAATCCGGAGAGGATGATGTTGCCGAACATCATGATCGTGCAGCCGCCGAGCACCGCCTGCGGCATCGAGTTGAACACCTCGGCGATGGCCGGCACGAAGCTGGCCAGGATCAGGATCAGACCGCCGGAGAGGATCACCTTGCGGTTGACCACCTTGGTCATGGCCACCAGGCCGATGTTCTGGGCGAAGCTGGTCAGCGGCAGGCATCCGAACAGGCCGGAGACCGAGGAGATCAGGCCGTCGCCGGCGATCGCGCCCGCCGTCTCGCGTTCGGTGGGCAGACGGTTCAGACCCACCTTCGTCAGCGCGGCCGTGTCTCCCAGCACCTCCACGGAGGAGACCACGTACAGCAGGCCCAGCGAGATGATCGCACCCGGGTCGAACTCGGGCTTGAACGGCATGATCCGCGGCACGGACACGATCTGAAGATCGGCGAAACCGGAGAAATCTACCTTGCCCATGATGATGGCGACCACATAGCCGACCACCAGGCCGAACAGTACCGAAAGCTGCTTGGCCGTGCCCTTCATCAGCAGCTGGAACGCCAGACAGGCGACCAGCGAGATCAGGCCCAGCGTCAGGTTCTGCCAGCTGCCGAAATCCTCGGCACCGGAGCCACCGCCGAAACTTTCGGCGCCCACGGTCAGCAGCGAGAAACCGATCGATGTGACCACAATGGCCGAGACGATCGGTGGGACGAACCGACGCCAATATTTGGCGGTCAGACCCAGGACCAGCTCCAGCAGGCCGCCGACCAGCACAGCACCGACCACGGCGCCGTATCCCTTGTCCGCGCAGATCGCCACGGCGGCCGCCACATAGGTGAACGAGATGCCCGTCACCATCGGCAGACGGGAGCCGATCATCCATGCGCCGTACAATTGCAGGCATGTGCCCAGACCTGCGGTCAGCAGACCGGCCTGAATGACGGTGGCCGACTGCTCCGGCGTCATGTTCGCGGCGGAAGCGACGATGAAAATCGGCGCCAGATTGGCCACGAACATGGCCATGACATGCTGCAATCCAAACGGTATTCCGCGCCAGAACGATACCGGCGCATCCAGACTGCTGAGCGCCTCGAACGAAATACCCGAAGCCTTACCGCTCTTCTTCTCACTCATTCGGTGTTCCTTCCGCACGCCGTGCCGCGTGTTATCTCTTCATCGGACGGGCGATCGACGTCGCACGACCGTGTCTACGATCAGTGACGGAATTCGATCGAACCGGTCTGCGGATCCATCGATTCCACGATCGCCAGCGAGTCCACGTCGTAACCCTCCTCGCGCAGCTTGTCGCCGCCGCCCTGGAAGCCCTTTTCGACGGCGATGCCGATGCCCTCGACGGCGGCGCCGGCATGCTCGCAGATATCGATCAGGCCGCGCAGCGCCTTGCCGTTGGCGAGGAAATCGTCGATGAGCAGGACGTGGTCCTCGGGGCCCAGATACTTCCTGGACACGATGACGGGGAACTCGCGCTGCTTGGTGAACGAATACACGGTGGACACATACTGGTCGCCGTCCAGGTTGATCGACTGCGCCTTCTTGGCGAACACCACGGGCACGTCGCCGAAATGGCGGGCGGCCACGCAGGCCATGCCGATGCCGGAGGCCTCGATGGTGAGGATCTTGGTGATCTGGCGCCCGGCGAAATGCTCGGCCCAGGCCCTGCCCATGGCGTCGTACAACGCCACGTCGCACTGATGGTTCAGAAAGGCGTCGACCTTGAGCACATTGCCCTGCTTGACGGTGCCTTCTTTGCGGATACGTTCCTCAAGTTCCTTCATGGATCGTCCCTTTGCTCTGCTGATGGATGGGAAACGTGCTGACGCGCGTATGAGTCCCCAGCTTACGTCCGTCCGCTGACGGGAGCCGACGGTGTTTTCCCGTGCCGCCGTTAGCCGTCATGGTAGGCTGTGCACTGCCGGAAAGAGAGGAAGGCATCGTGCGAAGAACCATGCGGTATTCGGGTATGGACGGTATCAAGGGACTGGCCTTGATCGGCGTCATTTGGTACCACCTGTCGCAGAGGACGCTGCCCGGCGGCTTCATCGGCGTCGAGGTGTTCTATACGGTATCCGGTTTCCTGCTCGCCACGAGTCTGCTCAACGAGTATCGGGAGCGGGGCGCCATCAGGGTCGGCCGGTTCTATGTGCGTCGTCTGCTGCGGCTGTGGCCCGCGCTGGTCGTGATGGTTCCGGCGGTCGCATGCCTGGGTATGATCATCGACCGCGACACGCTGGTGGGCATCGCGGGGCGCAGCATGGCCGCGCTGACCTTCTCCACAAACTGGTATGAGATCGCCACCGGAGGCAGCTACTTCGCATCCACGTCCCCGCAGCTGCTGCGGCATCTGTGGTTCGTGGCGTTGATGGCGCAGGTCATCGTCGTCCTACCGGTTCTGGTCGCGCTGACCGAACGTCTGGTCGGCGAGAGACTGCGGCCATTGGTGCCGCTGGCGCTCGCCGTCATATCCGTGGTGCTGATGGGCGTGCTGTATACGCCGGGCGCCGACCCGACCATGGTGTACTTCAACACGGGCACGCACTGCTTCGGCATCCTGTTCGGCGTATTCCTGGCCTGGCTGGCCGCCGGGCATGAAGGCATGCCGCGGTTCGCGCTTGCGATCGCCGGCCATGTCATGCCGTGGATCGCCACTGCGGCGTTGATCGCCATGGGGGTGATCGCCACGCGCATCGAACAGGATGGCGCGGCGTTCCGTGGCGGTTTGGCCATCGTGGCGCTGCTGACCATGCTGGTGATCGTCGGAACCATGCCCCGCAGCTCGTGGATGCATGGACTGCTGTGCTGGCGTCCGCTGGTCCTGTTGGGCAGGTATTCATATGGGCTGTATCTGTGGCACTGGCCGTTGTATCTGCTGATGCAATGCCTGCTGCCGGGCTGGCGCGGCGACGGCATCTGGCTGATCTGGACGCTGACGCTCGTGGCGAGCGCGGCGATGACGGCCGTGTCATGGGTGTGCGTGGAGCGTCCGCTGCTGCGTTGGTCCAAGGCTGGCCGGGGGAGCGCCGGACGCGACGGTACGGGCTGCCGGTCGGTGGCATGGTTCCGGATCGGCGTCGCCGCGGTGGTCGTCATCGCACTGTACCTGGGGTTGGCCCAGGCGATCAGCGTCGCGCCCGCGAAATCCAGCGTGCAGGCGATGCTGGAGCAGAACCAGGCCGCGCTGGACGCGGAAGCGCAGCAGCGCGAAATCGACGCCAAGGCAGCTGAGGAGGCCCGGCGTCGGGCCGAGGAACTGGCCAAAGCCCGGGAGCAGGCCAAGGCGGAGATTCTGCAGACAATGGACGGGCATGACATCACCGTGGTCGGCGATTCGGTGACGGTCGGCTCGACTCCGGCATTGCAGCAGGCCCTGCCGGGCGTGGTCGTGGATGCCAAGACCTCCCGGTTCATCCAGGATGTGCCGCAAATCGTCAGCCAGCTGAAGGCCCAGGGGCAGCTGCGCCGGTTCGTGGTGATTTCCGCCAATACGAACGCCGCCGCCACCCAGGACTCCTTCGAACAGATCGCCGCCGCCGCAGGCGAGGGGCATGTGCTGGTCATCATGACCGGATACGGCGACCGCAGCTGGATTCCCGTAGCCAATCAGGGTGCGGGCGATTACGTGCGTGCGCATCCGGATTCGGCGGTCATCGCCGACTGGTCGACGGCCATCGGCGCGCACACCGAGATGCTGACCAGCGACGGCATCCATCCCACAACGGACGGCATGGCGCTCTACGCCGACGTCGTCAAGAACACCATCGCCGACTGGATGGCGATGGAGGCGACCGCATCCTGACGGCGGTCGGCTCTGCGACGTGCTCTGACCGAACGGTGTGATAGACATGAATGCGCCGATACGTGACCTATCGGCAGCCAAGCCATTCGACGACAGGATGAAAGGGAGCAACGTGCAACAGGATCCGGACCTCATCGTGCGTGCCGCCGACGATCTCATCGGCGATCTGAACCCCCAGCAGGCCGAAGCCGTGCAGTACCGCGGACAGGCCCTGCTGATCGGCGCCGGCGCGGGATCGGGCAAGACCCGTGTGCTGACCCGCCGCATCGCCTGGATCCTGACGCAATTCGGCGCCTGGCCCAGCCAGATCCTGGCCATCACCTTCACCAACAAGGCCGCGGCCGAGATGCGTGAACGTCTGGGCGGACTGATCGGTCCGGTGGCCCAGCGCATGTGGGTATCCACCTTCCACTCGGCATGCGTGCGCATCCTGCGCCGCGACGGCGAGCGGATCGGACTGAAATCCGGGTTCTCCATCTACGACACCGCCGATTGCGAGCGTCTGGTCAAACTCATCGGCACGGACCTGAACATCGATCTGAAGCGGTACACCCCGCGCGCGATCCTGTCACGCATCTCCGACTACAAGAACAACCTGCAGGGTTGGCGGGAGCAGCTGAACGCCTACGCGGCCGACTACAAGCCGGGGCAGAAGGGCTATCAGCTCGGCCGGTTCGGCAACGTCGAGGAACTGTACGCGGTGGTCTATGCCGAATACCAGCACCGCCTGGCCATGGCGAACGCCGTGGACTTCGACGACCTGATCGCCCGCACCGTGGAGCTGCTGCGCACCTGCCCGGATGTCGCCGAATACTATCGGCACAAGTTCCGCTACATCCTCGTCGACGAGTATCAGGACACCAACCACGCCCAGTATGTGCTGGTGCGCGAGCTCGCCGGCGTCGACGCCAACGAGCCGACGCAGCCGGGCGCAGTGGCCGCCGGACGGCAGGGGCCCGCATGGATCACGGTCGTCGGCGATTCCGACCAGTCCATCTACGCGTTCCGTGGCGCGGACATCCGCAACATCCAGGATTTCGAACAGGACTTCCCGAACGCCAAGACGATCATGCTCGAACAGAACTACCGTTCGACGCAGACCATCCTGGACGCAGCCAACGCCGTCATCGCCCACAACGAGGGACGCAAGCCGAAGAAGCTGTGGACCGCGCTGGGCAAGGGGGAGCCCATCGTCGGCTACGCGGCCGACAACGCGCAGCAGGAGGCGGCGTGGATCGCCTCCGAAATCGCGCGCCTGCACGTCGAAGCCGGTGTCGCCTACTCCGATGTGGCCATCATGTACCGGGCGAACGCACAGTCGCGCTCGCTGGAGGAGGCGCTGATCAAGGCGGGTCTGCCGTATCAGCTGATCGGCGGCACGCGCTTCTACGAACGTCGTGAGGTCAAGGAGGCCATCGCCTATTTGCAGGCGATCGTCAACCCCGCGGACGACGTGAACATGCGGCGCATCCTCAACGTGCCCAAGCGAGGGCTGGGGGCACGAGCCGAATCATTGGTCACGATGTACGCCGACACGCACGCCGCCACGTTCTTCGACGGCGTGCTCCACGTCGACGAGCTGGGCGCGCCCACACGCACCGCGACACAGCTGCGAGCGTTCCGCGACCTGATGACGGCGTTACGCGAGTTCGCCGTCGCCCATGACGGCAAGCCCTCCGAAATCGTGGCGGAGGTGCTCTCCAAGTCGGGGCTGCTCGAGGAACTGCAGCGTTCCGATGACCCGCAGGATGCCTCCCGCGTCGAGAACCTGTCCCAGCTGCAATCCGTGGCCGCCGAATACGAGCAGAAGACCCCGGACCCCTCATTGGCGGGGTTCCTCGAGACCACGGCGCTGGTGGCGGATTCCGACCAGCTGCCGATGCAGGGCGAGGACAGCGGTTCGATCACGCTGATGACGCTGCACACCGCCAAGGGTCTCGAATATCCGGTCGTCTTCTTGACGGGCCTCGAACAGGGCACGTTCCCGCACTCGCGCTCGATGGAGGACACCAGCGAACTGGCGGAGGAACGTCGTCTGGCCTACGTGGGCATCACCCGCGCCCAGCGTCGGCTGTATGTGACCCGTGCCGCCGTACGCGCCCAATGGGGGCAGGCCGCCGAGATGATGCCCAGCCAGTTCCTCGACGAGATTCCCGACGAACTCATCGATTGGAAACGTCGCGAGGCGGGCATGGAGCGCATGCGCGGCGGCTGGGGCAACGGCGGTTTCGGCGACGACGAATTCGGCGGATGGGATGACGACGACTTCGGCGGCGTCAGCTACGGGGGAGCGGGGTCGACGTTCGGCTCTACCTACGGGTCGGCCCGTGGAACGGGCTCCTCCTATGGGTTCGGTTCGTCCTCCGCGGCGCGGTCCGGGTACGGATCAGGCAGGTCGTATGGTTCCTCGTACGGCTCTCGGTCCACCTATGGCGGTTCCGGACGCTCGTACGGCTCCTCAGGCTCGTCGTATGGCTCGCGCTCGTCGAAATCGTATGGTTCCTCCGGCTCACGTTCGTCGTCCTACGGATCGGGTTCCTCCGGATCCGGCCGCAGCGGGAAGGTGACGACCCGCCGCATCGCGCCGTCGGCGGGAAGCAAGCCGAAGCAGAACCCGGGGGTGTCCACGGCAGGCAACGGGCTGTCGATCGCGGATTTCCAGATCGGCGACAAGATCACGCACGACAAATTCGGTCTGGGCACGGTCGTCGACCTGCAGGACAAGGGCCCCAAGTCGGTGATCACCGTCGACTTCGGGTCGGACGGCGTCAAGCGGCTGATGCTCGCGGTCGCCCCCATCGAAAAGCTCTAGTCCTCACCCGGGCGTCTTCCTCAGCGGGGAGCGCCCGGACCGCGTCCCGCAGTGGTCCACCCCCTGCGCGTATACTGGACGATTGGTGTCTGCCTGCCGGCTGACACCGTCTGGAGCCTTAGCCCATCAACGGGTCGGCGGCCGTCGGAATCCCGTTTCGCGGCCGTTCGTGCCTCGGCACGAGGAAGCGTTGGAGAGGCCGGCTCAGCACAAGGCGGTTCGCCGCCCTGTGTTCCGTTCAAACAACGACAGAAGGAATATCTCAATGACGAACGTTCAGCGTTCCCGCCGTCAGGTGCGTCTTTCCCGCGCCCTCGGCATCGCACTGACCCCCAAGGCTCAGCGCATCTTCGAAAAGCGTCCGTATGCCCCGGGTGAGCATGGCCGCACCCGCCGTCGCACCGAGTCCGATTACGCGGTGCGTCTGCGCGAGAAGCAGCGTCTGCGCGCCCAGTACGGCATCTCCGAGAAGCAGCTCCGCGCCGCTTACGAGAAGGGCACCCGTACCGCCGGCCAGACCGGTAACGCGATGCTCTCCGATCTGGAGACCCGCCTCGACGCCCTGGTGCTGCGTGCCGGCTTCGCCCGCACGACCGCCCAGGCCCGTCAGTTCGTGGTGCACCGTCACATCCTGGTCGACGGCAACATCGTCGACCGCCCGTCCTACCGCGTCAAGCCGGGCCAGACCATTCAGGTGAAGGCCAAGAGCCAGACCATGGTGCCGTTCCAGATCGCCGCCGAAGGCGTGCATCGCGACGTGCTGCCGGCGGTTCCGGGCTATCTCGATGTGAACCTCCCGTCGCTCAAGGCGACCCTGACCCGCAAGCCGGAAGCCGAGGAAATTCCGGTGCAGGTCAACATCCAGTACGTCGTCGAATTCTATTCGCGCTGATCTGGATCCCATACCAACAAGGACATACCGCAAAGGCCCCGCAGGAATCCCTGCGGGGCCTTTGCGTTGCGGCGTTGCAGTGGGCCTTTGCGTTGCGGCGCCCTCTTCGTGTGTGGCGACTCTGTCGGACTCTGATGCATCGTGACCGTGACATAAGTTCATAAAACGTTGAAATCCCAACGATTCGGGGACCTGTGTCACGGTTGTGAAGTGTCAGAGTCCGCATAGGCCGGGCATGTCGGACTAGTCTCCGATCACGCTGCCGACGATGGCCGACACGATCGACAGGATCAGCGAGCCGAGCACGGACCACCAGAATCCGTCGATGATGACACCGACGCCGAAGATCGACATCGCCAGCCAAGAGGCGAGCTCCATGAACAGCCAGTTGATGATGAGCGCGACGATGCCGAGCGTCAGAATCGAGAACGGTAGCGCCAGCAACTGCACGACGGGCTTGATCGAGGCGTTGATCAACGCCATGAACAGGGCGAACGCGGCGATGCCGAGCACCGGCGGCTCGCCGAGCGCGGTCATCCCCGGCAGAAGAGCGACCATGACACCGGCCGCGATGGTCATAACCAGCCAACGAGAAATAAAACGTCCCATATCAGCCAGTAAACCATGGTAGGCCGGCGAACGACACGCCGTGATGGTGGCAAACCACCCCCCGAAGTTTGCCGGGAATGGCCATATAGTGCGGATCACGGCAAACTTCGGCCATAGGTTTGCCACCGTTCCGGCGTGTCATGGGCATGGCGGCACCACGTAGGTGCGCACCTCGCGGTCGGTGAGCCGCCGCTCCGGCGTGCTACGGGCATGCTGGCGGCACCCTCCATGACGTCGCGCCATGCGTCCAATCGGCACGGATAATGGAGGTCATGAGAGTGCATCTGCATATGGTCCGCCAC
This sequence comes from Bifidobacterium pullorum DSM 20433, assembly GCF_000771405.1. Taxonomy (GTDB): domain Bacteria; phylum Actinomycetota; class Actinomycetes; order Actinomycetales; family Bifidobacteriaceae; genus Bifidobacterium; species Bifidobacterium pullorum. The sequence continues at coordinate 30,221 of NZ_JDUI01000007.1, forward strand.
GGACAGACGTTTTTCAACCGATACAACAGGCTGCAGGGATGGTCGAACGCCACGCTGACCGAATCGGGCCTGGCCGATGCCGCCACGGCGGGAGGCAAGCTCAAGGACATCGATTTCGCTGCGGCTTACTGTTCCGACACCACGCGGGCGCAGCTGACGGCGCAGACGATCCTCGACATCAACGAGGCGGCGGGGCACAGGCGCCCGGCGCTCGTTTCGGACATGCACTTCCGTGAACAGTATTACGGCTACTTCGAAGGACTGGACATGGCGATGGCGTGGTATGCGGCCGGTGCCCCGCACGGCACGCCGACCTACAACGCGATTGTCGAACGGTACGGGCTCGGAGCCACCCGCGATTTCCTCAAGGAGGCGGATCCGTTCCACGACGCCGAATCGGACGCCGAATACTGGACTCGTGTGGAAGGCGCCTACACGCTGATCGCGGGCAATGCCGATCTGCGGGATGGCGATGACGTGCTGGTCATCGGACATGGCAACACGCTGCTCAGCCTGATGCACCGGTTCGCTCCCTCGGGCTACGACCTGAGCGAGAGACCGGCCAACGGCAGCGTGACGGTGTTGGATTTCGATACCGAAAAGCCTTTTGCCGAAGCGTTGAGCGTGGTTTCCTACAATCAGTAGGCAGTCTCCGGGTTCGGTTCGATTGCGCCCGGAGTCTTCAGGCTATGGCCTGAGTCTGGGGCGTTGGCTACCCTTGTGTAGGTATCGTGTGCGCGGCATGAGGCCGCGTACCGGGAAATGTGAGGTTCATGATGGGTGTTGGAGAGATCGCCGGCCTGATTGCGGCGATAGCGTTCGCCATTCTCGCCGGATTCCTGATCTATCCGCTGATTCGCCTCGGCAAGTTGTTCGACCAGCTGGCTGAAACCGTCAAGCAGACCGGGGACCACGCGATTCCCGCCCTGGATGAGAGCGTGACGACGGTCAAGCAGGTCAACAAGTCCCTCGAGGACGTCAACAAGATCTCCTCCGCCGCCTCCACCACGGCCAATAACGTCGGCGCACTGACCGACCTGTATGGCTCGTTCCTGGGCAAGCCAGTGATCAAGGTCGCCTCCACGGTGTACGCGTTGAAGTCCACCGCCCAGTCGTTCCTGTCCAAGCGCGGCGCCCAGTCCGCCACGACATCCGGCAAGGGGGAGTGATGCTCAAACGTCTGTTCTGGATCGCCGTGGGCGTGGGCATCGGCATCGTGGTCGTCAGCAAGGCGCAGGCGTATGTGAAAGCCAATACGCCCGACGCGGCCCGCCAGTTCCTGCTCGGTCCCGACCAGGACCATGTGCCGATGCGCACGCTCGAGGGTCTAGTCAGCGAATTCAACGCCACACGTCGGGCCCGGGAGGCTGAACTCAACGAACGCTACATCGGCCGCCAACGCTGACCTTCCCGGAGAAGACCGGGAGTGCGGCGCGAGTCGTCAAACGCCAATCCACACCATCCATCATGCCAGCGGGCGGCATCATGCCCGGAGCACAACCAAGGAGCACAACCATCCATGCGCACTGCTGAAATCGCGAAGCGTTTTCTGACCTACTTCGAGCAGCACGACCATCTCGTCGTGCCTTCGGCGTCCCTGATCTCGCCGAACCCGACCACCCTGTTCACCATCGCCGGCATGGTGCCGTTCATCCCGTACCTGATGGGCGAGCAGACGGCCCCCCATCCGCGCATGGCCTCGAACCAGAAGTGCGTGCGCACGCTGGACATCGACGAGGTGGGCAAGACCACCCGCCACGGCACGTTCTTCCAGATGCTCGGCAACTTCTCGTTCGGCGACTACTTCAAGGAAGAGGCCATCCATTACGCCTACGAGCTGCTGACCAAGCCCCAGGATCAGGGCGGCTACGGCTTCGACCCGGAGAAGCTGTGGATGACCACGTTCACCGATGACGAGGAGGCCCGCGCCATGTGGCGCAACGAGGGCGTGGATCCCGAGCACATCCAGATCATGGGCATGGAGGACAACTTCTGGACCACCGGCGGCCCCGGCCCCGGCGGTCCGTGCTCCGAGATCTACGTGGACCGTGGCCCCGAGTTCGGCATCGAGGGCGGCCCGATCGCCGACGAGAACCGGTACATCGAGATCTGGGACCTCGTGTTCGAGAACTACGAGGTCGACAACGTCAAGTCCAAGACCGACCTGCACATCGTGGGCGAGCTGGAGAACAAGAACATCGACACCGGCGCCGGCCTGGAACGCATGGCCTACCTGCTGCAGGGCAAGAACAACATCTACGAGACCGATGAGGTGTTCCCGGTCATCGAGGCCGCGCAGCGCATGTCCGGCCGCCTGTACGGCGACGACGAGGCGATGGACGTCAAGTTCCGCGTGGTCGCCGACCACGTGCGTTCCGCGCTGATGATCATGAGCGACGGCGTGCGCCCGGCCAACAACGGCCGCGGCTACGTGCTGCGCCGCCTGCTGCGCCGCATCGTCAAGGCGATGCGCACGCTCGGCGTGACCGATCCGGTGCTGCCGACGCTGTTCCCGGTATCCAAGGACGCGATGGTGCCGAGCTACCCCGAGCTGGAGCAGACCTTCCATGACGTGTCCGAGGCCGCGTACGGCGAGGAGGACGCCTTCCGCCGCACCCTGGAATCCGGCACCGAGATCTTCGACATGGCCGTCGCCAAGGCCAGGAATGCCGGCAAGGACACCGTCTCCGGCGCCGACGCCTTCACCCTGCATGACACGTACGGCTTCCCGATCGAGCTGACACTGGAGATGGCGGCCGAACAGGGCGTGAAGGTCGATGAGGCGAAGTTCCGCGAGCTGATGGCCGAGCAGAAGTCCCGCGCCCGCGCCGATGCGCTGAAGAAGCGCCACAACGTGGACCTGTCCGTGTACGACGACTTCAAGAAGACGCTGGCCGCGCCGATCGACTTCCTCGGATACACCGACTACTCCAGCCGTTCGAAGGTCCTCGGCATCATGCAGGAGGGCAAGGGCTCCGTGCCGGCGGTCACCGCCCCGGCCACCATCGAGGTGATCCTCGACCGGACGCCGTTCTACGCGGAGGCTGGCGGCCAGCTGGCCGACCAGGGCGAGATCCTGTCCGACGACGGCGCGGTGCTTGAGGTCGATGATGTGCAGAAGCCGATCAAGGACCTGATCGTGCACCAGTGCCGCCTGACCGAGGGCACACTGGTCGTGGGCACCGAGGTCAACGCCACGATCGATCTGGACCGCCGCGGCGCGATCGCCCGCTCGCACACCGCCACCCACATGGTGCACAAGGCGCTGCGCGAGGAGCTCGGCCCGCAGGCCACCCAGCGTGGCTCCGAGGACGCGCCGAACCGTCTGCGCTTCGACTTCCAGTGGTCCAAGGCGCCGGCCAAGACGATCATGAGCGCCGTCGAGGCCCGCGTCAACGACAAGCTGCGCGACAACCTGGCCGTCACCACGCAGGAGATGAAGTTCGACGACGCCATCGCCCTCGGCGCCATGCACCTGTTCGGCGAGAAGTACGGCGACATCGTGCGCGTCGTCTCGATCGGCGAGGACGGCTGGAGCCGCGAGCTGTGCGGCGGCACCCATGTGGACCACGTCGGCAAGATCGGCCAGGTCAGCATCCTGTCCGAGGCGTCGATCGGTTCCGGCGTGCGCCGTGTGGACGCCCTGGTCGGCCAGAGCGCCTACGAGTACAACGCCCGCGAGCACGCGCTGGTCTCCCAGCTGTCCGACAAGCTCAACGCCCGTCCGGACGAGCTGGCCGAACGCGTGAACACGCTGCTGGCCAAGCTCAAGGAATCCGACCGTCGTCTGGCCGCCATGTACGAGAGCCAGCTGGCCTCCACGGTGCCCGGACTGGTGGCGGAGGCCAAGGCTTCGGCCGCGCCGGTCAAGGTGGCCGTCAGGAACGTGGGACATTTCGGCTCGTTCGACGCGCTGCGCAAGACCGTGCTGGACATCCGCGGACAGCTCGGCGAGGACGCCCCCGTGGTGGTGGCGCTGGCCGGCGTGAGCGCCGACGACAAGCCGATGGTCGCCGTGGCCACCAACGAGGCCGCGCGCAAGGGCGGCATCAAGGCGGGCGATCTGGTGCGCGGCGCCTCCAAGATCCTCGGCGGCGGTGGTGGCGGCAAGCCCGACTTCGCCCAGGGCGGTGGCGCGGACGCCACCAAGATCGACGAGGCGTTGCAATCGCTGACGCACGAGGCGATGAAAGGCTGAGTCCACCTATGGTGTGGCTTGGCGTTGATCTGGGGAACGCCCGGGTCGGACTGGCATTGTCCGACCCGGAGCTGACCCTGGCGCATCCGGCGGGGAACATCGCGGTCAACGGGGACTCGTTCTTCGCCTTGGACCCGGTCATCACGCTCATCGAGGAAGAAGGCGTGGACCATGTGGTCGTCGGACTGCCGCTGCAGTTGGACGGGTCCGAGGGACGTAGCGCGAAGAAGGCGAAACGCTGGGCGGATAACCTCAAAAAGAGAATATCCGGATTGATTGATGACGGACAATTCGCTTTGTCCGCCGTTCCGACGGTAACATTGGTGGATGAACGACTGACTACGGTCAGTGCTCACCGACTACTGTATGAGGCCCAGGTTACCGGCAGACGGCATCGGCCGATGGTCGATCAACAGTCGGCGATAGTGATATTGCAGACCGCGTTGGACAGCAGAGAGAGATAAAAGAGGAGCGAACAGTGGCCGACAGCTTCAATGGTTTTTTTGAAGAGAACACGCAGTGGACCGACATGGATGGTGATTCCTTCACCGACATGCCCCCGCTTCCGCCGCGCTCCCGCAAGGAGATGCGTCGCAAGCGTTCGGTCCGCAAGCGCCGGCATGTCATCACGGCCGTGGTGGTCGTCGTCGTATTGGCATTGATCGGCGTGGGCGCGTTCTTCGGATACCGTGCGTTGCGGCAGTGGCGCATCAACCGTGAGCTCGCCAGCCAGCAGCAGGTGGTCATCGAGGATTATCCCGGTCCAGGCAACGGCAGCGTGCAGTTCACGGTGGACAGCGGCAGCGACTGGTATACCGTCGCGCAGAACCTGACCGACCAGGACATCATCAAATCCCCGGAGGCTCTGACCAGCATCGCCGGGTCGTCCACCCTGTATCCGGGCACCTTCTCCCTGCAATACCAGATGAAGGCGGAGGACGTGCTGGCCGTATTGTCCGACCAGCAGCAGGCGAGCGGCTTCCTGGAGGTTCGGCCCGGTGAGCGTGTCTCCGACGTGATCGCGGCGGCCGCGCAGATGACGGGCATCCCCGAAAGCGATTTCCAGGCGGTCGTCGACGGCGGCGGCGACGGCATCCTGCCCGCCGAAGCGAACGGCAGCTTCGAGGGATGGCTGGAGCCGGGCTCGTACAATCCCGCCGGCAAGACCTCGGCCGCTGACATCCTTACCGAGATGGTCAACGCCCGCGTCGCCAAGCTGGATGAGATGGGAGTCCCGACCGGCGAGGAGCGCGAGAAGATCATGATCATGGCCTCGATCGCGGAGGCCGAGGTCAACTCGCAGGAATACTACGGCAAGGTTACGCGCGTGATCCTCAACCGCATCGATGTCGGCATGCCGCTGGGCATGGACACGACCGTCGCCTACGGTCTGGGCATCACGGCGGCCGAACTGACCGATGCCATGCTGGCCGACGCGTCCAACCCGTACAACACGCGCATCAACCTGGGTCTGCCGCCCACCCCGATCAGCAACCCCGGCGACAATGCCATCCAGGCGGCGCTGAACCCGGAGGAAGGCGACTGGCTGTACTTCGTGACCACCGATCTGCAGACCGGCGAGACCAAGTTCGCCAGCACCGAGGACGAATTCTGGAAGATCCGCGACGAGTACAAGACCAACAACCCCGGAGCGAACTGATTCGAATCATCCGACAGGACACATGCGTGGCCGCGGCGACAACCGCGGCTCCACGCGTATATTCGCTACAATCCCAACGGCAGCACCAGAACGGCGGCCAGCAGAATGACCGGGGCGAACGGCGCCTTGCCGGCATACGGCGAATCCCGCTGCCCATCGAATCGGCGCCAGAGGACGATCCACACCAGTCCCAGCACCCCCATCGCCAGCCACCAACAGACCACACCGGTCAAACCGGTCATCCCCACGGCCAACCCCATCATCAGGGTCATCGTCACATCACCGAAGCCCAACGCACCCGGTTTGATCAGCGCGAGACCGCACTGCACCAAGGCGCACAGCACGGCGAACAGCGCGGACTGCATCACCGCAAACAGATCATTGGCGACCAGGGCGTATACCAGCGTCGCCGCCAGTTGCAGCAGGCAGCCCACGGCGATCCAACGCCGCGGCACTCGGCGGCATCGGATATCCTCAACACTCACGGCCAGTCCACATAGAAGACTCGGCAGCGCAACAAGGTAGCCCATGCCGGTAGGATAGACCGAAGTCGCAAGGAACACCACTTACGAAGGAGCACAGGCATGTTGCGTTGGCAGACGGCAGGGGAATCACACGGCGAATCGTTGGTGGCCATGATCGAAGGGCTGCCCGCCGGCGTGCAGGTGACCTCGGGGGACATCGTCGACGCGCTGGCCCGTCGCAGGCTCGGATATGGGCGCGGCGCGCGCATGTCGTTCGAACAGGACCGGGTGCGGCTGCTCACCGGCGTGCGGCACGGCCTGACGCTGGGTTCGCCGATCGCCATCGAGATCGGCAACACCGAATGGCCGAAGTGGACCGAGGTCATGAGCGCCGATCCGCTGGACCATGAGCTGCCGCGCGAAGGCCGCAACGCGCCGCTTAGCCGTCCGCGCCCCGGCCACGCCGACCTGACGGGCATGCGCAAGTACGGGTTCGACGACGCCCGGCCGGTGCTGGAACGCTCCAGCGCGCGCGAAACCGCGTCCCGTGTGGCGTTGGGTGCCGTGGCGGCACGATTCCTGGAACAGGTGCTGGGCATCCGTACCGTCTCCCATGTGATCTCCATCGGCGGCGCCGGCGTTGCAGAAGGCGCCGCCTCGCCGCTGCCCACCCCGGATGATGTGGCGGCGCTGGACGCCTCCCCGGTCCGCACGCTGGACAAGGACGCGGAGGCACGGATGATCGCCCGCATCGATGAGGCGAAGGCGAACGCCGACACGTTGGGCGGCGTGGTCGAGGTCGTCGCCTACGGCGTGCCGGCGGGACTGGGCACCTACGTGGAATCCGACCGCCGTCTCGACGCGGCGTTGGCTTCGGCGTTGATGGGCATCCAGGCCATCAAGGGCGTGGAGATCGGCGACGGGTTCCTGGAGGCCATGCGTCCCGGTTCCCAGGCGCACGACGAGATCGCGGTCGGTGACGACGGGCGCATCATGCGGCTGAGCAACCGCGCCGGCGGCATCGAAGGCGGCATGTCCAACGGACAGCCGATCCGCGTACGCGCGGCGATGAAGCCGATCCCGTCCATCCCCAAGGCGTTGCGCACCGTTGACGTGCTGACCGGCGAGCCGGCGCAGGCCATCAACCAGCGTTCCGACTCCACCGCCGTTCCGGCCGCCGCGGTTGTGGCCGAGGCGATGGTGAGGCTGACCCTCGCACGGTACGTGCTGGAGAAGTTCGGTGGCGACAACATCGCCGAAACACGGCGCAACGCGGAGACGTATCTGGCCTCCTGGCCGGAGCACATGCGCTGATTCCAGCTGGAATGCGTGCGGTTCGGCGGCGGTCGGAGCATACCATGCCGCCGCCGGGCATGAATCATCCGTCGCGGTGGACGGATAGGAGGAGAGGACGGAAGATGACGAACCATCCGCAGGCCGTTATCATCGGCATGATGGGCGCCGGCAAAACCCGCGTCGGGCGTGAGACCGCGCAGGTCATGGGCCTGCCGTTCCTCGACGCGGACGTGGAGATTGAGCGTCAGGTGGGCATGTCCATCCCCGAATACTTCGAGCGGTACGGTGAACCGGCGTTCCGGGATGTGGAAAGCGACCTGATCCGCAGAACGGTCGATGGGTTCGACGGCATCTTCTCCCTGGGCGGAGGCGCCCCGATGACGCCTGCGGTACAGGAGACACTGGCCGGTTACATCGCCGACGGCGGCAAGGTGATATACCTGATGGCCGATCCGCGAGAGGCGATGGAACGCGCGCGCAGGGGCGGAGGCAGGCCGATGCTCAACGGCGACGCCGACGAACGTTGGAAGACGCTGTACCGTCAGCGCGACCCGGTGTTCCGCGACGTGGCGAACGTGTACGTGCGAACCTACGGGTTGACGCCGGCGCAGGCTGCGAGGAGGATGAAGGACATGATCGAGGAACGTTGCGTGTACGTGACCGGATCCGGCATCGACGCATACGATGTGCGGATCGGCGAAGGGGCGATGGGGCACCTGCCCGAGCTGCTGGGGCGGAAGGCGACCCGTGTGGCACTGATTCATACGCAGCCGGTGCAGCGTCATTCCGACCACGCACGCGCGTTGCTGCGCCAGGGCGGCTATGAGGTGTCGGACATCGTTGTGCCCGATGCCGAAGCCGGCAAGACCGTGGACGTGGCCAACGGCATCTGGCAGCGACTCGGTGAGGAGGGATTCACACGATCCGATGCGATCGTGGGCGTCGGCGGGGGCGCGGCCACCGATCTGGCCGGGTTCATCGCCGCCACATGGATGCGCGGCGTGCGCTACGTGAACTGTCCCACCTCGCTGCTGGCGATGGTCGATGCGTCCACCGGCGGCAAAACCGGCATCAACACGCCGCAGGGCAAGAACCTGGTCGGCTCCTTCTACACGCCGGCCGGCGTACTCGCCGACGTGCGGACCCTGGCTTCGCTGCCCAACGACATCTTCATCGAAGGGCTCGGCGAAGTGGCCAAATCCGGGTTCATCATGGACGGGGAGATCCTGCGGATCCTGGAATCCCATGCCGCGGCGCTGCGCGGATTCGATGGCGCGACGTTCCTGGAATCCCCGTTGAAGGATGTGGTCGGCGAACTGATCGAACGCACGGTGCGCGTCAAGGTGCATCACGTTTCCTCCGACTTGAAGGAGCAGGGGCTGCGCGAATTCCTCAACTACGGGCATACCCTCGGCCATGCCATCGAGAAGATCGAGCATTTCCGCTGGCGGCACGGCAACGCGGTGGCCGTCGGCATGGTGTATGCGGCTGAATTGTCGAACCTGCTCGGGTATATCGACCGTGATCTGGTCGACTATCACCGCTCGCTGCTCGGAGCGTTGGGCTTGCCGACCTCGTGGGGCGGCGGCTCTTGGTCCGACGTGCTGGCGCTGATGCACCGGGATAAGAAGGCGCGCGGCAACATGCTGCGGTTCGTGGTGTTGGACCGTGTCGGCCACGTCATCCACCTGGAGAACCCGCCGATGGAGGCCGTGGAAGAGGCGTTCCGCCGCATCCGCCCCTGAGGGCGGACATATCAACCGCCGACGGGATGGTGACGTATGGTCGCGTGGCCATTGGAGAGTTGATCGCGGACACGGAACGGCTGCCTCTCCACGTATCAGCCCGAACCGCACGGAGGCGCCTCGATCCTCTCGCGAACGAGAATGAACCGGAGAACCGGAAGAACCGACAGAAAGGAAACATCGAATGTCTCGTAAAGTCATCGTCGTCAATGGTCCGAATCTCGGCCGTCTCGGTGTGCGCGAACCCGACGTGTACGGGCATCAGGATCTGGAGACCCTGCGCCGCGATTGCACGGCCTGGGGCGAGGAACTGGGGCTTGAGGTCGAGGTCCGCCAGACCGACGACGAGGCGGAGATGATCGGTTGGATGCACCGGGCCGTGGACGAGCAGACGCCGGTGGTCATGAACCCGGCGGCGTTCACCCACTACTCGTACGGCCTGTCCGACGCCGCCCACATGGTGACCGATGCAGGGCTGCCGCTGATGGAGGTACATATCTCCAACCCGTCGGCGCGTGATGCGTTCCGCAAGTATTCGGTCATCAGCCCCGTGGCCACCGGCACCATCACCGGCATGGGCTTCTACGGGTACCGTCTGGCCCTGGAGGCCGTGGCGCACCTCCTGGAGGCGTGAGAACGAATCTAGGTTCATCAATGACGACAGGTGTGATGCGCAATAGGTGCCGTGTAATATCCAAGCCGTTCGAGGAACTGACGGTGACGGAATTGTATGAGATCCTGCGCCTTCGCTCCGAGGTGTTCGTGGTGGAGCAGGAGTGCGCCTATCAGGACATCGACGGCAAGGATCCCGGCTCATGGCAGGTCATGGTGTGCGATGACGCGGGGGAGATGGTCGCCGGGCTGCGCGTGCTGCGGCCTGGCGTCTCGTTCCCGGATGCGAGCCTGGGCCGTGTGGTGACGCGGATTCGCGGCAAAGGCTACGGGGCTGTGGCGATGCGTGAGGGAATTCGGATCGCGCGCGAACAATACGGCGCCAAAACGCTACGTATCGAAGCCCAATGCCATGCGATCGGCTTCTACGAACGCTTCGGCTTCCGCGTCGATTCCGCCGAATTCCTGGAGGATGGCATCCCGCATGTCGAAATGGTCATGAATCTCATCCCCTGGACGGGGGATTACGGGGGAGGGCTGCAAATCGGCCCCGCCTAAGGCCGTGGCAATCAAGGTAGGGTTGCATCGTGGACATACGTCATCGTGACGTCACACATCGTTGATATGATGGAATCCCATGGTTAGAAGACATCATGGCAATTCATCCGAACACATCACCAAGCACATCTTCGTCACCGGAGGCGTGGTCTCGTCGTTGGGCAAGGGACTGACTGCCTCCTCGCTCGGCCGTCTGCTGCGTTCGCGTGGCATCCACGTGCTGCAGCAGAAGCTCGATCCCTACATCAACGTGGACCCGGGCACGATGAACCCGTTCCAGCACGGCGAAGTGTACGTGACCGAGGACGGTGCCGAAACCGATCTGGACATCGGCCACTACGAGCGCTTCCTCGACGTCTTCCTCAGCCAGAAGGCGAACGTGACCACCGGCCAGATCTACCAGTCGGTGCTGCGCAAGGAGCGCGCCGGCGAGTACCTCGGCCAGTGCGTGCAGGTCATCCCGCATATCACCGACGAAATCAAGTCCCGCATGCGCGCCCAGGCCTCCGACGATGTGGACGTGATCATCACCGAGATCGGCGGCACCGTCGGCGACATCGAATCCCAGCCGTTCCTGGAGGCGGCGCGCGAGGTGCGCCGCGACCTGGGGCCGGACAACTGCATGTTCGTGCACGTCTCCCTCGTGCCGTACATCTCCGCCGCGCACGAGTTGAAGACCAAGCCCACCCAGCATTCGGTGATGATGCTGCGTCAGTTGGGCATCTCCCCGGATGCGCTGGTGCTGCGTTCGGACCGTCCGCTCAACCAGTCCATCAAGGACAAGATCTCGCTGATGTGCGACGTGGATTCGGAGGGCGTGGTCAACTGCGTGGACGCGCCGAGCATTTACGACGTGCCGAAGATCCTGTTCGACGAGGGTCTCGACGCCTACGTGGTGCGCGAGCTGGGTCTGCCGTTCCACGACGTGGACTGGGACGAGTGGGCCGACCTGCTGGAGCGCGTGCACCATCCGAAGCATGAGGTGAACATCGCGATCGTCGGCAAGTACATCGACCTGCCGGACGCGTACCTGTCCGTCACCGAGGCGATCAAGGCGGGCGGTTTCGCCAACTGGGCCAAGGTCAACGTCAAATGGGTGGCCGCCGACAAGTGCGCGACCCCGGAGGGCGCGGCGGCCGCGCTCGATCAGGTCGACGGCATTGTGGTGCCGGGTGGATTCGGCATCCGCGGCATCGAGGGCAAGATCGGTGCGCTGCGGTTCGCACGCGAGAACGGTCTGCCGGCGCTCGGCCTGTGTCTGGGATTGCAGTCGATGGTCATCGAATACGCCCGCGACGTGCTCGGCATCGAGGATGCGGACTCCACCGAGTTCGATCCGAACTGCGCGAATCCGGTCATCGCCACGATGGAGGAGCAGAAGGATATCGTGGCCGGCAAGGGCGATATGGGCCATACGATGCGTCTGGGATCCTACCCGGCCGAGCTGCTGGAGGGATCGCTGGTCGCTGAACTGTACGGCACCACGCATGTCACCGAGCGGCACCGCCACCGCTACGAGGTGAACGTGGCCTATAAGGACCGTCTGCGTGAGGCCGGTCTGGTGATCTCCGGCCAGAGCCCGGACGGCGAGCTCACCGAGTTCGTGGAGCTGCCGCGCGAGGTGCATCCGTTCTATGTGGCCACCCAGGCGCACCCGGAGTTCAAGAGCCGTCCGACCAAGCCGCACCCGCTGTTCGCGGGTCTGGTCAGGGCCGCGCTGGTTCACCAGTCCGATCGCTGACGATTCAGTACTGTGCTGATTGCGGTGCCACACGAGTTTCGTGTGGCACCGTCTGTTTTCCGGGGATGGCATTGGACGATGAGGCTCCGCCGGCACCCCCGTGAGCTTCCTCACATCCGCCTGGGGAGGATTTTTCGAGCGGATACTAGTGTTTTCCCGCCGTTTCCGTTAGTGTTGCGGATGGAAGCAATTCGTACGAAGGAGGCAGCGCGCAGTGACGGATGAGATGACGCCACAGTCGCCCGAGCAGACGGGCGGCGCCGCGGCTGACGTGGAGATGAGCCAGTATGTGGCCGGCCGTTCCCGCGTCAACGAGGACAAGATCAGGCAGGATGACGAGATCATCAGCCAGTTCGGCGAGTACGAGTACGGCTGGCATGATTCCGATGCGGCCGGCGAGGCGGCGAAGAAAGGCATCGACGAGAACGTGGTGCGCGCCATCTCGGCCGACAAGGGCGAGCCCGAGTGGATGCTCGACATCCGTCTCAAGGGCTATCAGGCGTTCCTGGACAAGCCGATGCCGGACTGGGGCGTGGATCTGAGCGGGTTCAACGCCGACGACTTCAAGTACTACGTCAAGCCGATCGACAAGCAGGCCGCCACCTGGGAGGATCTGCCGGACGACATCCGCAACACCTACGACCGCCTGGGCATCCCCGAGGCGGAGAAGAAGCGTCTGGTCTCCGGCGTGGCCGCCCAGTACGAGTCCGAGGTCATCTACAACTCCATCCAGCAGGAGCTGAAGGACCAGGGCGTGATCTTCGTGGACACCGACACCGCGGTGCGTGAATACCCGGATCTGGTGCGCAAGTACTTCGGCACCGTGGTGCCGCCGGACGACAACAAGTTCGGCGCGCTGAACACGGCCGCCTGGTCGGGCGGCTCGTTCATCTACGTGCCGAAGGGCGTGCATGTGGACATCCCGCTGCAGGCCTACTTCCGCATCAACACCCCGAATATGGGCCAGTTCGAACGCACGCTGATCATCGCCGACGAGGGCTCCTACGTACATTACGTGGAGGGCTGCACCGCGCCGATCTACTCGACCGACTCGCTGCACGCCGCCATCGTGGAGATCATCGTGGAGAAGCACGCCCGCGTGCGCTACACCACCGTGCAGAACTGGTCGAACAACGTGTACAATCTGGTCACCCAGCGCGCCTACGTGCGCGAGGGCGGCACGATGGAATGGGTGGACGGCAACATCGGCTCCAAGGCCACGATGAAGTACCCGGCCTGCATCCTGGCCGAACCGTACGCCAAGGCCGAAACCATGTCGCTGGGCTTCGCCGGCAAGGGGCAGTACCAGGATACGGGCGCCAAGATGATCCATCTGGCCCCGCACACCAGCTCCACGATCGTGGCCAAGTCCATCTCGCGCGGCGGCGGCCGGTCCGCCTACCGCGGTCTGGTCAAGATTGTCAAAGGCGCCGAAGGCTCCTCGAACTCCACGGTCTGCGACGCGCTGCTGGTCGACGACTACTCGCGCTCCGACACCTATCCGCATGTGGACGTGCGCGAGGACGATGTGTCGATGGCGCATGAGGCCACCGTCTCCAAGGTCTCCGAGGACCAGCTGTTCTATCTGATGAGCCGCGGTCTGAACGAGGACGAGGCGATGGGCATGATCGTACGCGGCTTCGTCGAGCCGATCAGCCGTGAGCTACCGATGGAGTACGCGCTGGAACTGAATCGTTTGGTGGAACTGCAGATGGAAGGATCGGTGGGCTGAGTCCGATGGCAGAGAATACCGAAATCACCATTCCCGTGGCGGATCCGAACGACCCGTACGCGGTGCCGGCGGCCATGCCGTCGAGCGCGGACCGTGCGCCGCGCAGCTTCGACCTTGACGCGTTCGCGATGCCGACCTCCCGTCAGGAGGAGTGGCGGTACACGCCGCTGGACCGCGTCGCCGAATTCCTCGATGTGTTCGAGCCGAGCGGCCTGACCACGGTCGAGGTGACCGGCATCGACGGTTCGCCGTTGGACCCCGCGCAGGTCGGCGTCGAGGTCGTGGACAGGACCGTCGCGCCGAGCGGCACCGTGTCCAAGCCGAGCGACCGCATCTCCGCGGTCGAATGGAACGTCGTGAAGACCGCGACCGTCGTGACCCTGCACGGCGACGTCGCCCAGCCGGTGCGCATCACGGTCACCGGCGGCGGCGACGCGCCGGATGCGCTGCACCTGGTCATCGCGGCCGACGCCGGCACCCATGCCGACGTCGTCGTCGAACACCATGGCATGGCACGTCTCGCGGAGGGTGTGGAGATCGTCACCGGCCGCGATTCCAACCTGTCCACCACCTTCATCCAGGAGTGGGAGAAGGGCTCCAAGCATGTCGGCGGCCACCGCATCCATGTGGGCGAGAACGCCAGCCTGCGTCACTCGATGGTCACGCTCGGCGGCGATGTGGTCCGCATCCGTATGGACCAGGACTTCGGCGGCCCGCAGGGCGACCTGAACATGCTGGGCATCTACTTCGCCGATCCGGGCGAGCACATCGAGCACCGCACGATGGTGGTGCACAACCATCCGGATTGCAAGTCGCGCGTCGTGTACAAGGGCGCGCTCGACGGGCAGGGGGCGCACTCCACATGGGTCGGCAACGCGCTGATCCAACCGACCGCGCCGGGCACCGATTCCTACGAGCTCAACCGCAACCTGGTGCTGACGCCGGGCGCGATCGCCGATTCGGAACCGAACCTGGAGATCGAGAACGGCAACATCATCGGCGCCGGACACGCCAGCTCGGTCGGCCGGTTCGATGACGAGGAGCTGTTCTATCTGCAGTCGCGCGGCATTCCGGAGACGGAGGCCCGCAAGCTGGTGGTGCGCGGGTTCTTCGGCGAGCTGGTCGAGGAGATCGGCATCCCGCAGATCGGCGACCATCTGATGAGCATCATCGACCGCCGGCTTGCCCGCGGCGAAAGCGAAGCCATGACAACCGTTTGGGAGGAGAAGTAAGATGTCGACGTTGGAAATCAAGGACCTGTACGCCTCGGTCGAAACCAAGGACGGCCGCAAGCAGATCCTCAAAGGCGTGAACCTGACCGTCAACTCGGGGGAGACCCACGCCATCATGGGCCCGAACGGCTCTGGCAAGTCCACGCTGGCCTACACGCTGGCCGGCCACCCCAAGTACGAGGTGGAATCCGGCCAGGTGCTGCTGGATGGCGAGGACCTGCTGACGATGACGCCGGACGAGCGCGCCAAGGCCGGCCTGTTCCTGGCCATGCAGTACCCGGTGGAGGTGCCGGGCGTGTCGATGACCAATTTCCTGCGCACCGCCAAAACCGAGATCGACGGCCAGGCGCCGGCCATCCGCACCTGGACCAAGGAACTGACCGAGGCCATGAAGCGGCTCAAGATGGATCCGAAGTTCGCCACCCGTTCCGTGAACGAGGGCTTCTCCGGCGGTGAGAAGAAGCGCGCCGAGGTGCTGCAGCTGGAACTGCTCAAACCGAAGTTCGCCGTGTTGGACGAAACCGATTCGGGCCTCGACGTGGACGCGCTGCGCATCGTGTCCGAAGGCGTGAACCGCGCCAGGGAGAACACCGGCCTGGGCATCCTGATGGTCACCCACTACACGCGCATCTTGAAGTACATCAAGCCGGATATCGTGCACGTGTTCGCCGACGGCCATTTCGTCAAGACCGGGGGCCCCGAGCTGGCCGACGAGCTGGAGGAGAGCGGCTACGACCAGTTCCTGCCGGAGGGTGCCGACAGCGAATCCGCGCTGGCGTAAGCGCCATGGTGGTGCGGACCGTTACGCGCGCCGCGGTCCGCACCTCCGGCAAGGCGACCATGGGCGGAGCACGCCGACGGCGAAGGTGCGGCGGCAGCGGTTTCGACGTGCCGACAGATGGTGCCGGTGGCGGACCGCACGTCGTCGGATTGCATGATGGAAGGCAAGGGTATGGTTGATTTCGATGCGATTCGGGCGGAATTCCCGATTCTCGATCAGACGATTCACGGGCATCCGCTGGTCTATCTGGATTCGGCGGCCACCGCGCAGAAACCGCAGTGCGTGATCGACGCCGAGTCGTCCTTCTACCGACGTGATAACGCCGCCGTGCACCGTGGCGCGCATGAACTTGCCGCGCGCAGCACCGTCGCCTTCGAACGGGCCCGCGCGTCGATGGCGCGTCTGGTCGGCGCCTGCGCGGACGAGGGCGGCGAGGAGATCGTCGTCACCTCCGGTGCCACAGCCGGACTGAACCTGCTGGCGACCGCATTCGGCAACGCGTCGCTGGGACGCGGGGGAGCGGCCGCCCAACAGTTCGCCCTGCATCCGGGCGACGAGATCGTGGTCTCCAAGGCCGAGCACCATTCGGTGCTGCTGCCGTTCCAGGAACTGGCCGCACGCACCGGTGCCACGCTCAAGTGGCTGGACCTGGACGAAGAGGGGCGTATCCGTTCGGACACAGCCGACGAGGTGATCACCGAACGTACCCGCGTGGTGGCGGTCACCCATGTGGCGAATGTGACCGGCGCGATCACCGACCTGACGCCGATTATCCGCAGGGCGCACGCCGTCGGCGCGCTGATCGTGCTGGACGCCTGCCAGTCGGTGCCGCATCTGGCCGTGGATTTCCATGCGATGGACGTGGATTTCGCGGTCTGGAGCGCACACAAGATGTATGGTCCGACCGGCGTCGGCTTCCTGTACGGGCGTCGCGAGCTGCTGGAAGCGCTGCCCCCGGCGAATTTCGGCGGTTCGATGGTCGAGCTGGCCTGGATGGACCGTCCGGCGCAGTACATGGCGCCGCCCGCCAAATTCGAGGCCGGCACCCAGCCGGTCGCGCAGGTGGTGGCCGCCGGCGCCGCGGCGGAGTGGATGATGGCGATCGGCATGGACGCCATCGAGGAACACGAGCACGCGGTGGCCGCCGAACTGCTCAAGCTCGGCGAAACCGACGGTGTGCGCATCCTGGGACCGCGTGGGAACACGGATCGGATCGGCACGGTGGCGTTCGACGTCGCCGGCGTGCACCCGCATGACGTCGGGCAGTTCATCGACGCGCAGGGCATCGCGATCCGTGTCGGCCACCATTGCGCGCAGCCGGTGCACCGCCATTTCGGCATCTACGCGTCGAACCGCGCCTCCAGCGGCGTGTACAACACCGTGGCGGACGCGCGGGCGCTTGTCGACGCGGTGGGCAAGGTGAGGGCGTTCTTCCGGGTCTGACCGGATGACCTATCGCCTCGCATCTGCCACGGTATCGGCATCGTGCCTGCCTGCGGATACGATGGTTGCGGTGTGAACGCTAGGAAGAACGGTGTTCGTCCGGTAAGGAGCTGGCTATGGATTTCGGCATGAGTGGAGACGACCTGGAACAGATGTACCAGGAGGTGATCCTGGAGGCATCCCGCAATCCGCACGGCCGTGAACGGTTCGCGCCTGATCTGGCGAACGAACAGTCCGCGCAGGCGGGGCAGAGCGTCGTCCGCGCCAGCCACGAGTATTGCGCGGCCGGCGAATCCCACCAGTTCAACCCCACATGCGGGGATGAGGCGACGATTCACGCCGAGGTTTCGGACGGCAGCGACGGCCGTCCCCATACCATCGACCGAATCGTGTGGGATGGTCACGGCTGTTCGATCTCCCAGGCCAGCCTGTCGATCATGGTGGATCTGGTCGAAGGTAAAACCGTGGATGAGGCGATGCGGCTGGCCGGGCTGTTCCACCAGCTGATGGACTCGCGCGGCGTGGGGCTGGAAGACGAGGCCGCCGAGGACGATTTGGGCGACGCCGTGGTGTTCCAAGGCGTCTCGAAATACCCGATGCGCATCAAATGCGCGCTGCTTGGCTGGGAAGGCATGAAGGCTTCCGTGGCCGAGGCGCTGACGGGCATGGAGTGAGCGCGGGCGATCAGCCGTCCACCGTCATGTGAGCGGTATGCGGTCGGTGCCGGCCGCATGATGGTCGTCATCGAACGGCTGCAATCCGATGCCGGCGGAATTCCCGGAATAGGTCTTGTCGCGGCGGGTTGCGCCACGTACAATGGTCGGGACTAGCGATGGATGGGAGTGCGAATGAGCGACAATCTGGTGCCTGAACCGCGTAATACGGTGTTTGATTCCGTGCAGAAGGCGTTGGGTGATGAGCAGGCGGCTCGCCGTGTGATGTTGAATCCGGCGTTGGCCAAGGGCTTGTCCGGTACCGGTCTGCAACAGGAGGATACCGCTGCCGCGGCCTCAACGGAACACGCCTGCCAGTGCGGCAGGCAGGATGCCAAGGAGACCGCCGACGACGGCGGCATCCCGCTGACGTATGTCGATGAGATCGGGCGGGCGACCGCCGCCGACGTGCGCGAGGCGCTACATCAGGTGATCGATCCGGAGCTGGGCATCGATGTGATCGATCTGGGCTTGGTATACGGCATCGAAATCGATGCGCTGGGGCGTGCGATCATCACGATGACGTTGACGACGCCGGCCTGCCCCCTGACCGATCTGATCGAGGACGAGTGCGCGGCCACACTGGCCGGACTGGTGGAGGAATTCCGTATCGACTGGACCTGGCAGCCTCGCTGGACCATGGACATGATCACGCCGGAGGGCCGTGACCAGTTGGCCGCGCTCGGCTTCAACTTCGATGCCATGCCGAAGTACTGACGGACCGGACAACCTTTCCGCCATTTTCCGTGGAACATACGAGAGGGGGCCATCCTGACGGATGGCCCCCTCTCGGCGTCCGTACTTCGATCAGTCGTCGACGATCGTGTTCTTCGGCACGACGGTGATGCCGTCTGGCGTCACCGTGAATCCGCGGGCAAGATCATGCTCGGTGTCGATGCCGACCGTGGAGTTCTCGGTGAGCACGACGTTCTTGTCGAGGATGGCCTTGTACACGCGGGCGCGGCGGTTGACGACCACGCCGTCGAACAGGATCGAGTCCACGACCTGCGACCAGGAGTGGATGCGCACGTTCGGGGAGAGCACCGAGTGATGCACCTCGCCGCCGGAGACGATGACGCCGGGGGAGATGATCGAATCGGTGGCGTGGCCCAGACGGTCGCGGCCTGCATGCACGAACTTGGCCGGCGGCAGGTTGCCGGACATCGTGTAGATCGGCCACTCCGAGTTGTACAGGTTGAACTCGGGCACATAGGAGATCAGGTCCATATGCGCATCGTAGAACTGCTTGAGCGTACCCACGTCGCGCCAGTAGGCATGATCGGTGGAGGTGGAGCCGGGGATCTCGTTGGTGTTGAAGTCGTAGACGCCGGCCTCGTTGCGGCTGGCGAAGTACGGGGCGATGTCGCCGCCCATGTCGTGCTTCGTGTTCTCGGCCTTCTCGTCCTGCGCCAGCGCGGCGAACAGGGCGTCGGTGTTGGCCACGTAGTTGCCCATCGAGGCCAGGAACGAATTCGGATCGTCCGGCAGGCCGGTGGTGGTCTCCGGCTTCTCCTGGAAGCTCTTGATCATGTTCGGATGGTCGGGATCGACCTCGATCACGCCGAACTGGTTCGACTGGCTGATCGGCTGGCGGATGCCGGCCACCGTGAACTCGGCGCCGGACTCGATATGCTGCTGCACCATCTGGCTGAAGTCCATGCGGTACACGTGGTCGGCGCCGACGATGACCACGATATCCGGCTGGACGTCCTCGATGATGTTGATGGTCTGGTAGATCGCGTCCGCGGAGCCGAGGTACCAGTGCTTGCCCAGACGCTGCTGCGCCGGGACCGGGGACACGTAGTTGCCCAGCAGCTGCGAGAACCGCCAGGTCATCGAGATGTGACGGTCGAGCGAGTGCGACTTGTACTGGGTGAGCACGATGATCTGCTGATACCCGGAATTGACGAGGTTGCTCAGCGGGAAGTCGACCAGACGGAACACGCCGCCGAACGGCACAGCCGGCTTGGCACGGTCCCTGGTCAACGGCATCAGTCGGGTGCCTTCACCGCCCGCTAGCACGATGGACAGAATCTTCGGATTGGATTTCGACATCCGATCACTCCTCTCTTAGAGCGTCTTACGACACCGTACTGCATTGCTGTTGGCCCGCTTCCTTGCAGACCACCTACAGTGTCAATAATTACATATTTTTTTCGTTTCGCAAGACAGGACGCCCCGCATGTCATCGACTTTTCAGTGAACGCGAGTCGAATAGAAGGCGACGGCGCTGGAGGCCGCCACATTGAGGCTGTCCACGCCGTGGCTCATCGGAATCCTGACGGTCAGATCGGCGTGGGCGATCGTGCGGCGGCTCAGACCATCGCCTTCGGTGCCGAAGATCAGGGCGAGCCGCTCGATGTGATCGGGCGCGTCGGCGCCGTTGTCCAGCCGGCGTACCAGCTCGTCCAGCGAGATCGAATCATCCTCCAGCGCCATCGCCGCGGTCGTGAATCCCAGTCGGTTCAGCTCGGCGAGCCCCTCGACGGGCCAGTAGTGCGTGTTGTCGCCGCCGATGCGGGTCCACGGGATCTGGAACACCGTGCCCATGGATACGCGCGCCGCACGCCGGTACAGCGGATCGCCGCACGACGGGGTCACCAGCACGGCGTCGACGCCCAACGCCGCGGCCGAGCGCATCAGCGCGCCGACATTGGTGTGGTCCACGATGTTCTCCATCACGGCGATGCGGCGCGCGTTCCTGCACACCTCCTCGACACTGGGCAGCGGCCACCGGCGCATGGCCGCCAGTGCGCCGCGGTGCAGACGGTATCCGGTCAGTCGTTTCAGCTGTTCGGGCGACGCCACATACACGGGCACGTCGGGGCCCCAATGCCCGTCAACGAACCGGAAGGTCTCAGCCATGCCGTCGATCCACGGCTCCTCGACCAGCAGCGAGATGGGCTCCCTGCCGGCGGCCAGCGCCCGGTCGATGACCTTCGGCGATTCGGCGATGAACAATCCCTTGGACGGTTCCAGACGGTTACGCAGCTGGAGTTCCGTAAGATTCGTGTAGGCCTCGACGCGTTCGTCGTCGACCGACTCGAGTTGGATGAACCGCATGCCGCCGCCTTTCCTCTGGATACAACAAAACCCCTTGGATTCCAAGGGGTTTTAGTCGGTGTCCGGAGCGGGACTTGAACCCGCACGCCTGTATAAATAGGCACTAGCACCTCAAGCTAGCGCGTCTACCATTCCGCCACCCGGACAGGTGCCGTTCGGCAACGAGAAGAAACTATACCAGTGCGCGTCGCAAATGCAAATACGGTGTGTCGTGGATGGGAGCGATGTGTAGCCTAGTAGTCATGACCGAACCTGTGTTCCTGCTCGACCCGGACCATGACGACGTTCCGGTGAACAGCGACGAGATCCACGCCGGGTGGATCCTGACGTTGCCTCCGCATATCCGCAGACACGCCGTGCAGGCGATGCGCCTGGGCAAAGGCGATGCGCTCACCTTGTCGGACGGCAGGGGATTGCGCCTGCGCGCCACGATGGTCGACCCGGAGTCGGGAACCGCCGAGGTCGTGGAGTTCGGGCGCACCCCGCAACCGACCATACGCCTGTGCCTGATCCAGGCCCTGGCCAAGAACGGCCATGATGAACAGGCCATCGATATGGCCACGCAGATCGGCGTGGACCGTGTGATTCCCTGGCAGGCGGACCGTTCGATCGCCAAGTGGAAGGACGGCAGGACCGATCGCAAATGGCGGCAGGTGCTTGAGGCCGCCACCGAACAGTCGCGGCGTTGCTGGGTACCGGAACTGGCAGATTGCGTTTCCAGCAAGCAGATCGTGGCCATCTGCAGGAGGGCCTGCGTGTACGGCGATCTGGTCATCGTGCTGCATCAGGATGCCACACGCAGCTGGCAGGACATCGAAGGGGCGATCGCCCAGCTGTCCGACCGTTGCCTGGATGACGGCAGGCCACGTACGATCAACGTGGTCGTCGGACCGGAAGGCGGCATCAGCGACGCCGAGATCGAATCGTTCCTCGATGCCGGCGCGGTGTGCTGTGTGCTCGGGGAGAATATCCTGCGGGCGTCGGCGGCCGGCCCGGTGGCGTTGTCCTTGCTGTCCCGTGCGGTGGGACGGTACGCCTAGTGCGGAATATCCGCGCGGCGCAATAGCATGGGTATGGCAGTAGTTCAACCAGGAGGATCATATGTGCGAGCCCGATTGCCTGTTCTGCAAGATCATCGCCGGCGAGATTCCCAGCGACAAGGTCTATGAGGACGAGACCACCTATGCCTTCAAGGACATCAATCCCAAGGCCGCGGTGCACGTTCTCATCGTGCCGAAGCAGCATTATGCGAACGTCGCCGAGCTGGCCGGGAACGATCCCGCGCAGCTCGCCCACATGGCCCAGGTCGCGCAGTCGATCGCCGATGACGCCTTCCATGGCGCCTATCGTCTGATCTTCAACACTGGCCGTGACGCCGGGCAAAGCGTCTTCCACGTCCACGCCCACGTCCTGACCGGGGAAACGCTCGACGAATAGCAGGTTGGCGCCGCGTGCGGCAACGCAGCGGACACAACAATTGTCATCCATTCACGAGAAGGGATTCCGTGGCCACCACGACACGAACCATCACCATCCCAACACAGCTTGACCCCGTCTCGGTTCTCGGTCCGGTGGACGAGGTGCTCCGGGAGGTGGAGCGGGCGTTTCCGGACCTGACGATCATCGTGCGGGGCAACCGCGTCGCCATCATGTCCAGATCGAAACAGACGGAAGCGCAGGCGGCACGCGCCGAGGAAGTCGTCAACACCATCATCCAGGCCGCATACACCGCGCCGATGGACGCCGATACCGTACGCCGGATGCTCGATCAGGACGTTTTGCCGAACCGGGTGCGCCGCACGCATCCCGGTCATGGTACGGTCGCGGAATCGTTGCGGCGCACGTTGCCTGAATCCCCGTCGCGTCGGGACGAGGTTTCGCAACACCATAAACCGCATGTGCCCGGCGTCATCGCGTTCGCGAACGGATCTCCGGTCCGCGCCAAAACCGCCGGACAGGTGGCGTACGTCAACGCCATCGAATCGCATACGATCACCTTCGCCATCGGCCCGGCGGGCAGCGGCAAGACCTATCTGGCCGTGGCCAAGGCGGTGCGCGCGTTCCAGGACCGTAAGGTGCGCCGCATCATCCTGACCCGTCCGGCCGTGGAAGCGGGGGAGAACCTCGGCTTCCTGCCCGGAACGCTCAACGAGAAGGTGGATCCGTACCTGCGTCCGTTGTACGACGCGCTGTCCGACATGCTCGGACCGGATCAGCTGCGGCATTTCATGGACGACGGGACGATCGAGGTGGCGCCGCTGGCCTACATGCGCGGCCGCACGCTCAACGACGCGTTCGTGATCCTCGACGAGGCGCAGAACACCACCGAACAGCAGATGAAGATGTTCCTGACCCGATTGGGATTCAACACCACGATGGTGATCACCGGCGACGTCACCCAGATCGACCTGACCGTACCGAACTCCGGACTGGCCTCCATCGAGCGGATTCTCGGCGACATCGATGACATCGCGTTCGTGCATCTGAATGCGGACGATGTGGTGCGCCACGCGCTGGTGGGCAGGATCGTCGAGGCGTATGATCGGCACGCCTACGCCATCGGGCGTGGGACACGGCAGCGAAAGGGTAATGATGAGCGTTGAGGTGATCAACGAGACGCAGTGGGTCATCGATCCGAAGGTCTTCTCCGACCTCGGGGTGTGGGTGCTGGACCAGATGAAGGTCAGCACGCAGTCCGATCTGACGATCATGTTCGTGGACCCCGAACCGATCGCCACCCTGCATGAACGGTGGATGAACCTGGAGGGCCCCACCGATGTGATGAGCTTCCCGATGGACGAGCTGCGCCCCGGCGACGGCCGCACGCTGGTCGAGGGCATCCTCGGCGACATCGTGATCTGCCCGTGGGTGGCCGCCCAGCAGGCCGCGGCCGCCGGGCACAGCGCGTTGGAGGAGATGCTGCTGCTGACGATCCACGGCACGCTGCACCTGCTCGGCTACGACCACGTGACCCCGGATCAGGAACGGCAGATGTTCGGCCTGCAGCGCCAGCTGTTGCTCACGTTCTTCGCGCTGCACCACGGCATCGGGGAACCGGCCACACTGCCCGCCGGCACCCCCGATGCGCTGGCGCAGTACGATGAACGCCGCCGGCTGACGCGCGGACCGGAACAACAGTAAGGATGAGGCATGATATTCGATGATCCCTCGCTGATCGCGGTGATTGCGGCGCTCGCCGTGGCCGCCGCGCTGCTGATCTGGCTGTCGTTGACGATGGCCTCCGCCGAAGGCGCGGTCTCCCGCGTCACCAGGGCCAGTCTGAACAACCTGATCCTGGAGACGCAGACCGATCAGGAGATGAGCCAGTTCACCCGCATGAAGCGCATCGAGCGCATCCATAAGGTGCAGAAGCTGATCGCCGACCGGTACGCCACCTCCGGATCGTGCATGTTCTTCCGCATCTCCTGCAATGTGCTGGACGGCGTGCTGGTGATGTGCATCGCGTCGCTGTGCGGGGCGCCGCTGTGGCTGGAGCTGGTGTGCGGCGTGCTGTTCGCGCTGATCGTGGCCGTGGTGTCGGTGCTGGTGCGTCCCCGTGCCGTGGGGGCGTTGAAGCCGGTGGACATCATGATCAAGCATGCGGGCGTGATCACGGTGGCCTCCGCCCTGACGCCGTTCGCCCGCGTGGGCGGCCAGAACGGCCAGAAGCGCAGGCGCGAGTCGGAGCTCTCCGACGACGAGGAGCTCGAAAAGCTGCAGATGGAGCAGGGCAAGGCCATGATCGACCGGCTGGTCGAGGCCAACGATTTCGATCCCGAGACCTCGGAGATGCTGCGCAACGTGCTCAAGCTCTCGGACACGCTGACCCGCGAGATCATGGTGCCGCGCACCGACATGATCTGCATCGGCAAGGAGCAGACGCTGGTCTCGATGCTGAAGCTGTGCTCCCGCTCCGGATTCTCCCGCGTGCCGGTGATAGGCGAGGACGTCGACGACCTGATCGGCGTGGCCTACCTCAAGGACGCCGTACGCGCCACGGCATTCAACCCGGCGGCCTGCGAACGCACCGTCGATTCGATCGTGCGTGACCCCCTGCTGGTGCCGGAGTCCAAGCCGGTGGACGACCTGTTCCACCAGATGCAGCGGCTGCGCCAGCATGTGGCGATCGTGGTGGATGAGTACGGCGGCATCGCCGGCTTGGTGACGATCGAGGACACCATCGAACAGATCGTCGGGGAGCTGGAGGACGAGCACGACCGCACCCAGCATGCCGAACCGGTGCAGATCGGGGAGCGCAAGTGGAGCATGCCCGCCCGCACGCCGATCGCCGACCTGGAGGAGATCTTCGAGATCGACATCGACGAGGACGATGTCGACACCGTGTTCGGTCTGCTGACCAAGCTGCTGGGACAGGTGCCGATCGTCGGCGCGTCGGCGGTCACCCGCGGGCTGCGGCTCACCGCCGTGGATTCGGCCGGTCGCCGGAAGAAGGTCTCGACGATCGTGGTGGAGCCGGCGCATACCGATCAGAGCAACGACGAGGATTCGGACACGTCGGCCGAACAGGACGAAGCAGAGAACAAGGAGCAGTGAACCAGTGAACGACGCAGCCCAGCAGACGCAGGACCAGACGGTGTACAGGTCGGGATTCGTGGCCGTGGTCGGCCGCCCGAACGTCGGCAAATCCACGCTGATCAACGCGTTGATCGGCACGCAGGTGGCCATCGCCTCCTCCCGGCCGGAGACCACACGCAAGGCCATCCGCGGCATCCTGACCACCGACCATGCGCAGATCGTGCTGGTGGACACCCCGGGCATCCATCGCCCGCGCACGTTGCTCGGCCAGCGGTTGAACGATGTGGTGGACGAATCGTTGGCGGACGTGGACGCCATCGCGTTCCTGCTGCCGGCCGACCAGGAGATCGGCCCGGGCGACAAGCGCATCCTGAGCCGGTTGCGCGCCGAGTTCGCCACCAAGCGGGACGACGGGAGCTTCTCCTGGAAGGTGCCGCTGATCGCCATTGTCACCAAGATCGACGAGCTCAACCGTGAGCAGCTGATCGCCAAACTCATCCAGATCAACGAGTTCGCCGATTTCACCGACATCGTGCCGGTGAGCGCGCTGCAGCATGACAATCTGGCCGAGGTGCGCAACGTGCTGATCGACAATATGCCGGAGGGACCGCAGATGTACCCGGCCGATCAGATCACCGAGGAGCGCCCCGAGGACACAATCGCCGAGCTGGTGCGCGGCGCGTTCCTGGAGGAGCTGGACGACGAGCTGCCGCATTCGCTGGCCGTGGTGGTCGATTCGATCGAATATCCGGAGGACAACGAGACCGGCGAGGCCTATGACGGCAAGGTCGAGGTCATCGTGTCGATCTATGTGGAGCGTGATTCGCAGAAGCCGATCATCATCGGCAAGGGTGCCGAGCACCTGGTGCGCGTCAAGAAGAAGCTGCGCACGCCGGTCAACCGCATCGTCGGGCGCAAGGCCAAGCTGGACCTGCATGTCAAGGTGGCCAAGGGCTGGCAGTCCGACCCCAAGCAGCTCGAACGCCTCGGATTCTGAAAGCCGGTGCGTCCGGCGTTCTCCGTTGCGGCGGAGGCGCTGCAAACGACGCGGAGATCAACAGTGATGCGCATATGGCATATGACTGTGGGGTGCCGCCGGAGAATTCCGGACGGCACCCCACAGTCATATGTGTTTGGATGCGCAGCGGCGCTACTTGCGCTTGGTGTACATCTGCGTGTTGAGCAGCGTGGCGTAGCGCTTGATGACCTTCGGGCGGATGACCTTCATCGAGGCGGTCATCAGGCCGTTCTCCTGCGTGAACTCCTCGGGCAGGATGATGAACTTGCGCACCGATTCGGCGCGGGACACGCCCTCGTTGGCCTGATCGACGTACTTCTGCACCTCGGCGCGGACCACGGCGTTCTCGGCGGCCTCCTCCAGCGGCATATCGCGGTCCAGACCCTTGGCTTCCAGCCACGGGCGCAGCGACTCCTCGTCCAAGGTGACCAGCGCGGAGATGAACGGGCGCTTGTCGCCGAGCACCAGCGCCTGGGAGACGAACTCGCAGCGCTGGATGACCTCCTCGATCGGGCGCGGAGCCACGTTCTTGCCGCCGGCGGTGATGATCAGGTCCTTCTTGCGGCCGGTGATGTAGAGGAAGCCCTCCTCGTCCAGACGGCCGAGATCGCCGGTCATGAACCAGCCGTCCTCGGTGAACGTGTCGGCCGTGGCCTCGGCGTTCTTGTGGTAGCGCGGGAACACGGCGGGTCCCTGGATCTGGATCTCGCCCTCCTCGCTGATGCGCACATGGAAGCCGGGGTAGGGGATGCCGACCGAACCGGCCTTGAACGGCGTGCCGATCGGGTTGAACGCGCAGGGAGCGGTGGTTTCGGTCAGACCGTAGCCTTCATAGACCGGAATGTTCGCGCCGCGGAAGAACGCCAGCAGCTCCGGGTCCAGCGGGGCGCCGCCGGCCACGATCCACTGGGCACGGCCGCCGAGCACCTGGCGCAGCTGCGCGTAGATCATCGGGTCGAAGGTGGCGCGGCGGGCGGCGGTCAGGGCCTTGGGCTTGCCGTTGGCGCTGATCTCCTTCATGTAGTTCTGCGCGGTGACCACGCCGGCGGCGAACGCCACGCCCTTGACGCCGTGTC
This sequence comes from Bifidobacterium pullorum DSM 20433, assembly GCF_000771405.1. Lineage (GTDB taxonomy): Bacteria > Actinomycetota > Actinomycetes > Actinomycetales > Bifidobacteriaceae > Bifidobacterium > Bifidobacterium pullorum. The sequence continues at coordinate 58,089 of NZ_JDUI01000007.1, forward strand.
CGGCCTTCTGCGAGGCGGCGTTGTACACCTTCTCCAGCACACGGGGCACCACGATCATGACGGTGGGCTTGGCCTCCTGCAGATCGTTGATCAGCGTGGCGATGCCCTGCGCGATGTAGATGCGCAGGTTGCTGGCGACGACGATGTAGTTGACGGCGCGGGCGAAGGTATGCGCCTGCGGCAGGAACAGCAGCACGGAACCGTTTCTGTTGTTCAGCACGGCCGGCATGAACGACTGCAGCGTCATGGCGGTGGTGCAGTAATGCTCGTGGGTCATCTCCACGCCCTTCGGCGCGGCGGTGGAACCGGAGGTGTACACGATCGAGCACAGATCGGTCTTCTTCACCGAATCGATGCGCGCATCCAGCTCCTCGTCGGAGACCTGGTCCGCGTACGCCTGGATCTCGGCCAGGCCGCCGGTCTCCAGGCACAGGATGCTCTCCAGCGAAGGGCATTCCGCGATTGTGCCGTCGGCCTTGTTGCGCATCTCGACGGTTTCCACGATGAGCAGCCTGGCGTCGGAGTTGTCCACGATGTTGCGGATCTGCTCGGCCGAATCGGTCTCGTAGATCGTGGCCATCACGCCGCCGCACGCCATGATCGCCGCGTCGATGACGTCCCACTCATAGGAGGTGCGGCACATGAACGCCACGGTGTCGCCCTTGCGCAGGCCGCGCTGCATCAGGCCCTTGGCGGTGACGCGGATGTCCTCCAGCACCTCGGTGGCCGTCTTGGTCACCCAGGCGTCGCCGGACTTGTATGTGTACAGCGGGTCGTCGCCCATGCGTTCGGCGCGCTGCGCGTACAGGTCGTAGATCGTCATGCCCTCATCCAGCGGGGGAATGCCCTCGGTGTAGGCGGTGAGCAGGCCTGTCTGCTGATCGATGTATGTGGTCGTCGGACGGTCCTCGCCCCAGGTGTGCGAATGCGGCAGACCGGTGACATCCAGCTGCCCGGCACCGGAGGGGGCGGCGTAGTCGGGACCTTCGCCGGAGTCGTCGCTGACCGGGTGGACGAAGTCGCCGCCGAGCTGCAGTGCCTTCTGCGCCAACGAGGTGGCGGTGTTCTTGAGTGATGTGATGACAGACACGTGATTCTCCTTATAGCCTGATATGGCCTCTCTCTGTCGAATGATAACCGGTCATCGGCGACACGTCACCTTACGGTAGCGTAGGAACGCCGGCGCTGCACCGTTCATGCGCCGCAATCTGCATATTGGGACGGCGCTGTTGGTTTGGTCGGCTCCTTGGATAGACTGTAAGGCTGTAACATACACCGAATCTTTTCTTCTGATAAGAAAGAGGAAGGGCTCACATGGCTGAAACAGCACAAGCCACCGTGACGTTCGGCGTTCTCAACGAAACGTCGGACCACGAGTCCCGCGTCGCCCTGACGCCGGACATCGTCGCACGGCTGCGCAAGGCGGGCGTCTCCTGCCTGATCGAAAGCGGCGCGGGCGTCGCCGCCAACTATGTTGATGAGGATTACACGAAGGCGGGCGCCGAGGTGGTGTCCGCGGATGACGTGATTTCCCGTTCGGACGCTCTGGGCTTTATCGACCGCCCGGATGCCGAACTGATCGCCCGCATGAAGCCGGGCACCTGGGTCATCGGCATGCTCGGTTCCTTCACCGATACCGATTACATCGCCTCCCTCGAACAGGCCGGCCTGGTCGGCGTGGGCATCGAGAAGCTGCCGCGCCAGCTCAGCTCCGCGCAGTCGATGGACGAGATGACCTCCCAGAACTCCGTGATGGGCTACAAGGCCGTTCTGGTGGCCGCCAACGCCTACGGTTCGTTCTTCCCGATGATGACCACCGCCGCCGGCACGATCCGTCCGGCCAAGGTGCTCATCCTCGGCGCCGGCATCGCCGGCCTGCAGGCCATCGGTACCGCCCGCCGTCTGGGCGCGGTCGTCACCGCGTACGACGTTCGTCCCGCCGCCCAGGGCGAGGTCGAATCGCTGGGCGCGAAGTTCCTGGACCTGGGCCTCGACTTCTCCAAGGGTCAGGGCGAGGGCGGCTATGCCCGCCAGCTGACCGCCGAGGAGCAGGCTGCGCAGCAGGCCGCCGTCGATGAGAAGGCCGCCGGCTTCGACGTCATCATCACCACGGCCAAGGTCCCCGGCCGCAAGCCGCCGATGCTGCTGACCAAGGCCGGCGTGGACGGCTTGAAGCGCGGCGCCGTGATCGTCGACTGCGCCGCCAGCGAACTCGGCGGCAACGTCGAGGGCTCGACCGTCGGCACCCAGGTGACCGAGGGCGGCGTGACCATCATCGGCGCGCCGTATCTGGCCAGCGAAGTGACGAACACCGCGTCGAACCTGCTGGCACGCAACGTGGCCGACGTGCTCGCCCACTTCGTGCGCGACGGCAAGCTGGCGATGGACCTGAACGAGGAGCTCGACAACGCCCTCGTGGTCGCCGGCCGTGCCGAAGCCCCGGCTGCGGAAGGAAAGTGAGAAGAGACATGGATATCGTCGTTGCAATCACGCTGTTCATCCTCGCGCTGCTCATCGGCGTCGAGGTCATCGGCAAGGTCCCCGCGACCCTGCACACCCCGCTGATGTCGGGCGCGAACTCCATCCACGGCATCGTGATCGTCGGCGTGGTCATCGTGGCCGCGCACGCCACCTCGCCGCTGGCCTGGGTATTCATCTTCCTGGCCGCCGTGCTGGGCACGATGAACGTCGTGGGCGGCTACGTGGTCACCGACCGCATGCTGGAGATGTTCAAGTCCGATAAGTCGAAGAAGAAGGGGGAGGACAAGTAATGGGTACCCTCGCCGAAACCCTGAGCACGCCGCTGGGCGTGATCGAATGGTTCGTCTATCTGGTCTCCGCCGTGATCTTCGTGATCGGCCTGCACCTGATGAACTCTCCGAAGACCGCCCGCAAGGGCAATCTGATCTCCGCCGCCGGCATGATTCTGGCCTGTGCGATGGCCTTCATCGTGCTGTTCGTCAATGAGATCTCCAACGGCTTCCAGCACGGCGTGGCCGTCGCGCTGCTGATCGTCGGCATCATCATCGGTACGGTGGCCGGCGTGGTCTCGGCCAAGAAGGTCAAGATGACCGACATGCCGCAGCTGGTCTCCATCTTCAACACCGTGGGTGGCGGCGCTGCCGCGCTCGTGGCGCTGAACGACATCCTGACCTCCGAGAGCCTGCCGACCATCGTGGTGCTCATCACCGCCGGCCTGGGCATCCTGATCGGCTCGGTCACCTTCTCCGGCTCGCTGGTCGCCGCCGGCAAGCTGCAGGGCCTGAAGTTCATGCGTAAGCTGACCATCCCGGCCAAGGGCGTGGTCAGCGTGGTGTGCATCGTGCTGATGCTCGCCTCGTTCGTCATGCTGTGCGTCATGCCCGAGCAGCGCCTGCTGTTCAGCATCCTGACCACCGTGTTCGCGCTGATCTACGGTCTGGTGTTCGTCATCCCGATCGGCGGCGCCGACATGCCCGTGGTCATCTCCGTGCTCAACGCCTGCACCGGCACCGCCGTGGCCATGAGCGGCCTGGCGATCAACAACATCGCCCTGATCGTGGCCGGCGCCCTCGTCGGCTCCGCCGGCGTGACCCTGTCCATCGACATGTCCAAGGCCATGAACCGTCCGCTGATGAGCGTGCTCGCCGGCGGCTTCGGCGGCGGCTCCTCCGCCGCGGGTTCGGCCGAAGGCCCCGAGGGCACGATGAAGGAGACCACCGCGGACGACGTTGCCGTGCAGCTCGTCTACGCGGAGAAGGTCATCTTCGTCCCCGGCTTCGGTCTGGCCCAGGCCCAGGCCCAGCGCGAGCTCGCCGACCTGGGCGAGTTGCTCAAGGGCCATGGCGTCGAGGTCTCGTACGCCATCCACCCGGTGGCCGGCCGTATGCCCGGCCACATGAACGTGCTGCTCGCCGAGGCCAATGTGCCGTATGAGGAGCTCATCGATCTGGACGACATCAACCCGCAGTTCCCGCAGGCCAACGTGGCGCTGGTCGTCGGTGCGAACGACGTGACCAACCCGGCCGCCCGCAAGCCCGGCACCGCCGTCTCCGGCATGCCGATCCTGGACGTGGACATGGCCCAGAACGTGGTGGTGATGAAGCGCGGCCGTGGTCGTGGCTACGCCGGCATCGAGAACGAGCTCTACTTCAAGGACAACACGCAGATGCTGTTCGGCGACGCGAAGGCCGGTCTGCAGGCCGTCATCGCCGCCGTCAAGGAGCTCATCAACTGACCGTAAGGTCCGAAAAGCTCAAACAAGCGAATGGGGCATCCTCTTAGGGGATGCCCCATTGTCGTATCCGTCAAGCATTTGTTTGATGCCCGGCATGGAACGCGTTCGCGAGCCTTTCGGGGATCTCGCTCGTCGGTGTACCGGTGTCGATTAGATTGCTGAAATACTGGACACGTCCGGCCAAGACATCGTTGTAGAAGGTTTGTTTGGCGTCGACATAGTCGATGCTGCGTTGAATCTCCTCCATCCGTTGGACAAGGATGTGACGTTTCTTCGCAAGGATACGTTGACGCTCCGGAATCGTCGGCTCGCCTTCCAGACATAATTCCATGTACTGACGCATCTCATCAACTCCCATACCACAGGCGCGCAAACAGTTGAGACTGTTGATCCATGCGATGTTGCGGTCGTCGAAGATTCTGCGATTGCGCTCGTCCCGGCGCAGATTGGGTACAAGTCCCGATTTACAGTAGAACTTCAGCGTCTCATAACTCATGTTGACGAGTTCGCAGGCTTCCTTCATCGTGTACATAGCTTTTCCTTGCCGAGTTGTTCGCCATGGGATTAATCCATGATTCCAAGACTTGACCGGTAGTGGCTACCGGTTCCTACCATCAAGGATAACCGCTCGCTGGAACGTGCGGCCAGAAAGGTTGCAATATGGAATACGCAACGTTAAGCAATGGTGTGATCATGCCGAAGTTGGGTTTCGGCGTTTTTCAGGTGCCCGGTGATGAAACGGCGCGATGTGTATCAGATGCCGTCGAAGTCGGGTACCGTCATATTGACACAGCGCAGTCCTATATGAACGAATCCGAGGTCGGCCAGGGTATTCGCGATAGTGGCATCGATCGCAGCGAACTGTTCATCACCACCAAGGTATGGATTGAGCATTACGGATACGTCGAGGCGCGCGAATCGGTTGAGCGTTCTTTACGGAGGTTGGGACTGGATTATCTGGATTTGGTCCTGCTGCACCAGCCATTCGCCGATGTATACGGTTCGTGGCACGCACTCGAAGAACTCTACAAGGAAGGCAAGGTCCGCGCCATCGGCGTGAGCAATTTCAGCCCAGTACGTCTGGCCGATTTGGCTGCATTCAACGAGATCGCACCGATGATCAACCAGGTGGAGACCAATCCGTTCCATCAGCAGATCGCCGCACACGAGCATATGGTGGCCCGACACGTCCAGCATGAGGCATGGGCGCCGTTCGGTGAGGGGCGCAGCGGCATGTTCACCAACCCCGTGTTGTCTCAGATCGCTGAAGATCACGGCAAGTCTGTGGCACAGGTGGTGCTGCGCTGGCTGATGCAGCGTGACATCGTGGCGCTCGCCAAATCCACCCACAAGGAGCGCATGGCCGAGAACCTGGACATCTTCGATTTCACGCTTACCGACGCGGAGATGCAGAGCATCGCTACGCTCGACACCACCGCCAGCCTGTTCTTCGACCATGACGACCCGCATACCGTGGACATGTTCGTCCGCATGGTCGGGGAGCGCCACGGGCGGGCATGACCCCGTCGCAATTTCAGCAACAGAACATATATCATCTGAAAGGAACCTCCATGTCGATAGCACGCAACCGCTTCAACACCGTTATGGCCGCGTTCTCCGGGCTGGCCATGACCTTCGGCCTCGCGGCCTGCTCCGGACAATCCGGGTCCGATTCCGCCGATGACGCCTCCGCATCCAGCACCCAGCAATCGCAGCAGGGGCAAGAGGCAGGCGCATCCTCCGACGGCGATGTGCTCGTCGTCTACTATTCCGCCACCGGCAACACCGAACGTGCGGCGCAATACATTGCCGACGCCACCGGCGGCGATCTGTTCGAACTCGAACCCGTGGAACCATATACCGACGACGATCTGAATTGGGCCGACGAGAACAGTCGCGTCAGCGTCGAGCATGAAGACGAGTCGCAACGCGATGTCGCGCTCGTGGCCGACACGGTGGACAATTGGGACGACTACAGCACCGTGTTCATCGGGTATCCGATCTGGTGGGGAATCGCCGCCTGGCCGGTCGACGGTTTCGTCGAGGCCAACGACTTCACCGGCAAGACGGTGATCCCGTTCTGTACCTCGTCCAGCTCCGGCATCGGCAGCAGCGGCGAGCAGCTGGCCGAGATGGCTGGTACCGGCGACTGGCTGGAAGGCGAACGCTTCTCTTCGGGCGCCAGCGAATCAGACGTCCAGGATTGGGTAAATGGCCTAGGACTGTGATCTATTCCCTACGAAAACCATCAAGCGCCGATGCCGCACGGATCCGCACCGCAGCATCGGCGCTCTTTTACGTTGAAACAATGAAGGACTGCGATGACGAAGCGGATTAGGCCTATGGCATTGGCGATATGGATTGTGTTTCTGCTGGTCATACCGACGACGCCGGTCATATTGTTGCATGCCACGATGGACGCATTCTTCGCACCGCTGTTGCCTCGTGTTGATGCAGGTGTTCTGTCGTACGCGTGGATGCTGCTGGCGGTGTATCTGTCCACACGACCGCATTGGCTTGATCGTTTGATTGGACTGCCTGCGATATATATGATGCATGGCGTACTCGGCATGGCGGCACTCGTGCTCGCCATAGTGCACCGAATCGACCTACCCGCATACGGGTCGGCGAAATTGACCGGTGAAGTGGGATTCTGGACGTTGCTGGCGTTGGTTATTGTCGCATTGATCACCATGGCCGGATGGTTGAGCAGTCGTATCCCTGCCGTCGCTGCGCTGAGACGACTTATCGAACGCGTGGTGTCTCGTGAAGGATCGGTATGGTTGCATCGACTGTTGTTGATTGCCGTCATAACAGTGGGCATTCATATGAATTTGGTATGGTACATTGCCGAAAATACGGTTTTCATTACGGTGACAAATATATGTGCGGTTGCGATCATCGGATGGTATGTCATATCGAAGCTACGTGAACGATTCGGTGCTGCGCATGGTACCGTACTGTCGGTAACCGCGTTGTCTGGCGACACAATGCAGGTTGAAATGGTTGTTCCTTCGATGGGCGATGGTTGGCTTGAAGGCGACTTTGTGTTCCTGCGTTTTCCAAGTATTCGCGGTATGCGCTCTATGCATCCATTCTCAATGGTGAATCGTCCGAACGCAGCTGGGCTCATGACATTCGCCATTCGTGCCGATGGCGACTTCACACGGCTGGTGAGTACGGCACTGAGTCCGGGGACATCGGTAGAAGTCGTCGGCCCATACGGTAGGTACCGCCGTTTTATCGATGGGCATAATCGCCGTTCGTCATCGAGGCAGTGCGTTGAGTCCCGGTCAATCGTCGTATATGCCGGCGGTATCGGTATCACTCCACTATTGCCAGTCATCCAGTATGCCGACGAACTCGGGTATGACATCGTAGTCCTGTATTCCGCAAGGGCAAGTGAAGGTTTACTGTACCATGACGATATATTGCAGTGGGCTGCCCGGACCGGTAACCGCATGCAACTGCGTGTTGGGAGATTTTCGGAGCGAGAATTCGCTGATGCCATGCGGCAGGGCGCATTGTATGTAATCGGCGGGCCGGAATCAATGCGTCGTGATATCACACACATGCTGATTCGTCACGGTGTTCGGGCTGTCGACATATGTTATGAGTCTTTTGTCTGGTGACAATTTGCCGAATTTCAATCCATGACATGCTGTATCAACCGACATTATGGGGCAACGGCTGGGTTGCGACCCAGTCGCACACCTTGCGCACAATATCCCCGGCATCGGCGCGCACAACAAGATGGTAGGTCACGTGTACCTCGTCATCATTGATCGGTACCACAACATGGCTTCCTGTGATCGCGTTCAGGTCGAACTGGGGTGCGTCGGTGGCGAAGTATGCCATCGATGTGGTGCGCTGCAGCTGCGTGAACACCTCGCGGTCCTCTTGAACAAGGAATCTCGCATGCGGCATCAACGTGTCGCATAATTCTCGCCAGAATCCAATGGCTGCGAACAGCAGGAACGTTTCTCCATCAAGCTGGGACATCGAGACTGCTGACTCGTGGGCGAGCGGGTGATCGCTCGGTAGGACGACGAACAAATTCTCGTGCATAAGAGGGCACGAGCGGAATGCCGGGAACTTCAAGTCGGATAGCGAAATTGCCAACGAGATGGTGCCGCTGAACAGGGAACGCTCAATCTCTCGTTGGGTGATGGTTTCCGAGGACAGCAGTATGCCGGGAAAACGTTCCACCAGCATGGCCGTCAAATGCCACAGCGGTGCCGGCGCGATGGTGCCGATGCGCAGCGCATTCGTCGATGCCTCCAAACGATCCAGCGCATCGCGCATCAGCCGTTCGTCACGCAGTATCGGGCGCACGTATTCCAAGGCCAGACGACCCGCCTCGTTGAGTTCGACATGGCGTCCCTCGCGTAACAGCAGGTCATGGCCGAGCTCCCGTTCCAGTCGTCTGATGGAGCGGCTGAGCGTCGGCTGAGGCATGCGCAACTCATCCGCGGCGGCGCTGATCGTGCCGTAGGTTGCTATCGCATCGAGCTGACGGAGCTGATCGATATCCATATACCCTCCTTGGAACGCTTGACTGATATATGCATATTACGCATAAGGACACGGATGGTGGGTATTTTACCCGCCGTATGTTACGGAGAACAATCGCATATAGCAGTACACCGGATTCATTTGATACGACGAATGAATATCAGGTGTATCGAAACGGAAGGAGTGCACGATATGATGACCTACACGATGAACGACGGACATACGATCCCGGCGGTCGGCTACGGCGTGTTTTTGATGTCCCCTGCCGAGGTCGAGGAACATCTGCCGGAAGCCATCGAGGCGGGATATCGACACATCGACACCGCCAACGCTTATTTCAATGAGAAAGCCGTCGGCCGCGTGGTCAAGCGTAGCGGGCTCGATCGTAGTGAGTTCTTCATCACCTCCAAGTTGTTCCCGCAGGATTATGGCTATGAGGATTGCGGCAAGGCCATCGACGCGACACTGCGCCGCTTGGACACCGACTATCTCGACCTGCTGCTCCTGCACCAGCCGTATGGCAAATACACCGAAGCGTGGAAAGCCATGGAGGAAGCCGTCGCGGCAGGCAAAGTGCGTTCCATCGGTCTGTCGAACTTCAACCAGGCCAAGACACAGCAGATTCTCGACGTCGCCGATATCGTGCCGGCGGTGATGCAGGTTGAGATGCACCCGTATTGGAACCAGCACGAGATGAAAGCGTTCCTCAAGGACCTTAATGTGACCTTCGAGGCATGGTATCCGCTCGGCCACGGTGACACAGCCCTGTTGAACGAGCCGGTCTTCGCCGAACTGGCGCACAAGTACGGCAAGACCCCGGCGCAGATTATCCTGCGCTGGCATGTTGAGGAAGGCAACGTCATCTTCCCGAAGACGCTGAACCCGGAGCATATGGCCGACAACATCAACATCTTCGACTTCTCGCTGACCGCCGACGAGGTGGCACGTATCAACGAGCTGCCGCAGAAGGCCTACTACACCGTCGCCGATGAAGCTCCGGACTTCGTCACGGCACACTCGGACTGGGACGCCCAGGAGTGAGGGAGACCGTCATGGAATACCGTGAGTTGTCCAATGGCGTGAAGATGCCGCTCATCGGATACGGTGTCTTCCAGATCCCTCCGGATGAGACCGAACGTTGCGTGCGTGACGCGCTTGAGGTGGGCTACCGCTTGATCGACACCGCCCAGGCGTACGGCAATGAGGCGGGTGTCGGCAAGGCGATCCGCGAGAGCGGCATTGCACGCGACGAGATCTTCGTGACCAGCAAGGTGTGGGTCTCGAACATGAACTACGAGCGGGCCAAGGCTTCAATCGACGCCTCACTTGAGGCCATGGGGCTGAACCACATCGACCTGATGCTGCTGCATCAGGCCTACGGCGACTACCATGGCGCCTGGCGCGCCCTGGAAGAGGCGTACCGTGACGGCAAGCTGCGCGCGATTGGCGTCTCGAACTTCTATCCGGTCCGGCTTATGGACATGTGCGCCTTCGCGCAGGTTTCGCCGATGGTGAACCAGGTGGAGACGCATGTGTTCTGCCAGCAGGTGGAGGCGCATGAGAATATGAACCAGCTCGGCGTGGTCCATGAGGCGTGGGGACCGTTCGCCGAAGGCCGCAACACCGTGTTCACGAACCCCGTGCTGACGCAGATTGGGGAGAAGTACGGCAAGTCCACCGCGCAGGTCATGCTGCGCTGGATGATCGACCGTGGCATTGTGCCGCTGCCGAAATCCACCCACCGTGAACGCATGGCCCAGAATCTGGACGTGTTCGACTTCACGCTGGACAAGGCCGATCATGCCGCCATCGCCGCAATGGATGGCGGACACCCGATCGTCTGGGATCATGCCAGCCTTGAGGTCGGCGCGGGACTGCTCAACATGATCGCCAGCGCCCAGCTGCAGGGAGCCAAACTGTACTGACGCCGGCACACGGGAAGGGATGCGTATGACATATCGGAAGATCGGACGACTAACCGCATGCATCGCGGCCGCGGTCATGCTCGCAACCGTCTGCGGTTGCACGGGCACGACGGCGAATCCGGCAGAACGTGCGGCCTCCGACGGCGCGAACACGTCGCAGGACGGCGCATCCCAACCCGAACCAACCGAACCATCAGATGAATTCGGGACCGTAACCCAAGGGACGGACACCTATCGCGGGTTCGTCATGGACAACGTCCTGCATTCACCCGACGACGGCGACATCCATTTTCACATCCACGTCCCGGATTCATACGACGGTTCGGAGCCGGTGGCGTTGTTCCTGACACTGCCGGGATACCAAGGACTGTATTTCCAAGGTGTGGGGGAGAACCTCTACACCGAGGACTTCGCCTTCCAAGCGGAACAATACGACGATCGGATGATCATCGCAGCCCCGCAGCTGTCGGACTGGGGCGAGACCTCCTCCCGGCAGGCCATCGCGCTGACCGAATACCTGCTCAACGCCTACACCATCGACGCCTCGCGCGTCTTCGCCGAAGGGTATTCGGGCGGGGGCGAGACGATGTCGCGCGTGATGGGCATGCGCCCCGACCTATTCTCCGCATATCTGCATTGCAGCTCGCAATGGGACGGTGACATCGCCACGTTGGCGGAGAGCGAAACCCCCGTATATCTGGTCGTCGGACAGGATGATGAATACTACGGCAGCGAACCCTCCGAAACCGCCTATGATCGGATCCGCGACCAGTACAAGGATCGTGGTCTTTCGGAACGACGCATCAACGAACTGGTGACGTTGGACGTCAAGGATGCCGCGTACTTCGCAAACCAAGGGATAACCAACCAGCACGGTGGCGGAGGCACGCTGTTCAGCCATGATCCCGACATCATGGGATGGCTGTTTAACCGGTGAACCATCGCGGCGTTCTGCACATCCTTTGTTTCAAAAGCAAAAGGAATCGATATGACCGATACAACACCGACCAAGACAACCCGGGAACGTCGGCGCAGACTACCGATGATCATCGGGGCGATCCTCGCCGCTCTCGTCATCATCGCCATTGCCGTCGTGCTGATCTTCCGGTGGACGTTCCCCTCCGGTCCCGCATTCAGGAACCTGCCCGTATCCGGAGATTCCGAAGTGCGGACCACATACGGCGACGTTCGAGGCGCCCGACAGGACAGCGTCTTCCGGTATCTCGGCATCCCGTACGCCACGGCGGACGAACGGTTCAAACCGGCGCATGACGTGGAACCATGGGACGGCGTCTTCGAGGCGAACGCGTATGGCCCCACATCGCCGCAGGGTGCCATGTTCGGCGGCTCGGCACCGTCCGATGACACCGGAACCGACAATAACTGCCAGAATCTGAACATCTGGACCCCGGACATCAACGACCACGGCAACCGTCCGGTTATGGTGTGGCTGCACGGCGGCGGCTTCTCCACAGGGTCCGCCAATGAACGCAACTACGATGGTGCGAACCTGAGCGAAAGCCAGGACGTGGTGGTGGTCTCGGTGAACCATCGTCTCAACGTGTTCGGCCATCTGGACCTGTCCGCATATGGTGAGGAATACGCGGCTTCGGGCAACGTGGGCCTACTGGACATCGTGGACGCGTTGGAGTGGATTCGGGACAATATCGAAGCGTTCGGCGGCGATCCGGACAACGTGACGCTGTTCGGCCAATCCGGCGGCGGCGCGAAGGTCCTGGCGTTGATGACGATGCCCTCGGCCCGGGGATTGTTCGATAAGGGCATCGTGCAGAGCGGTGCCACGGAGACGATGGGCGTGACGTTCGCCACGCAGGAGCAGGGCCAGGCGCTCGCCGCCCGCGTGCTGGACGGACTCGGCATCGACCCGGAACATCTGGATGCATTGCAGACCGTCCCCGTGGATGAGCTGCAGGCGGCCACCGTGGACGCGCTGCAACAGACCGCCGATGAATATGAGATTCCCGCGCCATTGGGATCCGGGTATCAGATGGAATGGGGGCCGGTGGTGGATGGTGACATCCTACCGACCAATCCGGTGACCGAGGACTCCTTCGCGCAGGCAGGGCGGGATGTTCCGCTGCTCATCGGCAGCAACCTCAACGAGTGGACGAGCTTCGGCTCTCCGACCCAAGTGCCTGTAGGACAGGAGCAGGCGGTTCAGGAGGCCGTGGCCCAGGCGTATCCGGATATCAACGGTTTGGAAGCCAACCGTGTGGATACGCTGATCCGGTTGCCGATGCTGAAGATCATGTCGCATAAGGCCGACCAGCACGGTGCCGACGTATATGCCTACGTATTCACGCGCAACAGCGGTGCGGCGGGCTCCTACCATGGTGCCGAGATCCCGTACGTGTTCCATAACGTCGACAACGCGGTATCGGACACGGTCAGTCAGGCGTGGGCGAACTTCGCCCGAACCGGCGTGCCGTCGGCCGATGGTCTGCCCGAATGGGAACCGTATACGCGTGACGGCGGCGCCACCATGCTGTTGGGCGATGACACCGAACTCGTGCATCATCACGATCGCGAGCTTATGGCGCTGCTCTCGCCGGAGTACGAATACTGAACGGCGGATAGTAGATGGCTCCGATTCCCCCGATTCGTATGTGTCCGAATCGGGGGAATCGTGCTCCTTGGACATGATGGTTGCGCTAACAACGTAAGAATCTGGGGATTCGGACAAATATGGCGGTCACAGCCCGAAGGTGCGCGTGACGAAGTTGGTGACACGGCGCCAGTAGCGTTCCGGATCCGTGGATGCGGCCATCGTATGCCCGGCCCCGGGGATCATCATCTTCTGACGGTCGATGCTGGCGCAGGCGTCGAAGTTCCTCTCCAGCGAGGCGGGGGAGACGAAGTCGTCGGCGCCGCCGTGGATGAACAGCATCGGGATCGTCGTATGGTGCAGCTGTCGTACGCACGATGCCTCACGGAACCCGTAGCCCGCGCGATGCCGGCAGATCAGGCTCATCGTGGCCACGAGCGGACGCGCGGCCCAACGCGGCAGATGGTACAGCGAGCGGGCGTTGAACATGAACTGGTCCCACACGGAGGTAAAGCCGCTGTCCTCGATGGCGGACACCACGTTGCGCGGCAGCGAGGCCTCGCCGGCCGCCATCATCACCGCCGCGCCGCCCATCGAATTGCCGTGCAGCAGGATGCGTGCCTGCGGATCCGCCGCCGTGATCACGCCGATCCAGTCCATCAGGTCCACACGTTCCATCCACCCCATGCCGATGTAGCGCCCCTGGCTCAGCTCGTGCCCGCGCGAGGCGGGCACCAGCACCGTGAATCCCATCCGGGCGTACCGGTGCGCGTACTTGGCCATCTCGGCCGGGTCGCCACTGTATCCGTGGCAGCAGATCGCGTACAGGTGCGGAGTGGGGCTCACGCAATCGGGGTCGACGAGCCAGCCGTGCAGCTTGAACCCGTCGCGGCTCATCATCGAGATCGGCTGCTTGGACTCCTCGAACCAGTCGGCCGCCTCCTCCTGCTCCGCCATGTCGGCCGCAGGCGTCTCCGGTTGCGGATCCTCCAGCTCGCCGTCCTGCAGGCGGCGCATCATCGACCGCCGAGCCTGGGTGTCCAGGGCGAACGAGAAGAGGAGATTCGCCGTGGCGTATAGTGCGCCAACCGTGGCCGCGGCGGCGACGCCGGCTCCGATCAGAACCTTCTTCGTCAGCGTTGATGTTGTCTGCGTCATTGCAACCTCTTCCATGGACGGCCTTCTGTTGTTCAGTCTAGCGCCCGGTACACGGGTACGACGACCGCAACACGGCGGGCGTGCGATGCAGCCGGCGCGTGGGGCGCTGTCCGGGGTGTGCGTATACTTGATGACTGTTGCTTTGGCGAGGGAAACCGCCGTGGGTGGTTTCCGTAATCGACTCGGCGCATTCAGCCCCTCCTGCGGGGTCGTTCTGCGGCGCGTCGTGGCGTCAAAAGACAGAACGACAAGTGACATGCAACCCAAAGGAGGCCAGCAATGGCTAGCAACATGATCGTCCTCGAGGGCGAAGTTCGTGATGAGTTCGGCAAGGGCGCCGCGCGTCGTATGCGCGTGGCCAAGCAGATCCCGGCGACCATCTACGCCGGCGGTGCCGACCCGGTGTTCGTCAAGCTCCCGATGAAGGAGACCACGCTCGCCCTGCGTCACACCAACGCCCTGTTCACCATCAAGTTCGGCGGCGAGCAGAAGATGGCCGTGGTCAAGGACGTGCAGCGCAACCCGGTCAAGCGCATCGTCGAGCACGTGGACTTCTATGAGGTCCGCGCCGGCGAGAAGATCGACGTCGAGGTGCCGGTGTTCGTCGAAGGCGAGCCGAAGGGCGCCGCCGTGGCGTTCGTGGACATCCAGGAGCTCAAGGTCCGCGCCGATGTGGCCAACCTGCCGGAGCGCATCGTGGTGAACGTGGACGGCATGACCGACGGCACCAAGGTGTTCGCCAAGGACGTCGTGCTGCCGGAGGGCGTCGAGCTGGACGTTGAGGATCCGGAGGAGTCCGTGGTCACCGTTGAGGTGCCGGAGGACGCTTCCACCGAGGAGGCCCCGGAGGCCCCGGCCGAGGCTCCGGCCGCCGAGTGAGCGCGCCCCGCTGAGGCATGACCATGCATCGGAACCCGCCTTCGAGCGGGTTCCTTTCATATTGTGGTCGCTTACGCACATCCCGCTCATGGGGTGTGAGAGAGTACCAATCATGAAGCCCGGGCCACAAGCGCGGGAGGACGTATCCTGAGCGCCGCCGCAAGGCGGCAGGAAAGAAGTTGAGAATGACCGAACAGAACCATCACGATCCCGCGGCGCTGGATAAGCTCGCCGAACCGTTCACCGTGCTGCCGAACGACAACCCGGCCTCCGACGCCAAGCGTCAGGAGCTGATCGACAAGCCGGCGTTCGGACAGATCTTCTCGGACAACATGGCCCACATCTCCTGGACCAAGGGCGAGGGATGGAACGACCGCCGCATCGAGCCGTACGCGCCGCTCAAGCTGGATCCGGGCGCTTCGGTGCTGCATTACGCGCAGGAGATCTTCGAAGGGCTGAAGGCCTACAAGCACGCCGATGGTTCGATCTGGATGTTCCGTCCGGATGCGAACGCCGAACGCTTCCAGAATTCGGCCAAGCGTCTGTATCTGCCGGAGCTGCCGGTCGACGATTTCATCGGCTCGTGCGCCGCGCTGGTCAAGCGCGATGCGGCCTGGGTGCCCTCCCGCCGCGAATACACGCTCTACCTGCGTCCGTTCATGTTCGCTTCCGAGCCGTTCCTGGGCGTGCGCGCCGCGCAGGAGGTCGACTACTGCGTGATCGCCAGCCCGTCCGGCCCGTACTTCCAGGGCGAGAGCCGCCCGGTGAGCATCTGGGTGGAGGACAAGTGGTTCCGCACCGGCCCCGGCGGCACCGGCTTCGCCAAGTGCGGCGGCAACTACGCCGCCTCGCTGATCGGCGAGTACAAGGGCATCGAGAACGGCTGCGAGCAGGTGTGCTTCGTGGACGCCGCCACCAAGACCTATCTGGAGGAGCTGGGCGGCATGAACATGATGATCGTCCACAAGGACGGCCATATCGAGACGCCGAGCCTGACCGGCAACATCCTGCCGGGTGTGACCCGCCGCTCGCTCATCCAGCTGGCGCAGGACAAGGGCCATGACGTGGTGGAGACGATGATCAAGCTCGACGACCTGCTGGAGGACATCAAGTCCGGCGAGGTCACCGAGGTGTTCGCCTGCGGCACCGCCGCCATCATCGCGCCGATCGGCCGTTTCAAGTCCGAGAAGTTCGACGTGACCGTGGCCGGCGGCGAACCCGGCGAGCTGACGATGGACCTGCGCAACACGCTGCTCGGCATCCAGCTCGGCGAGATCGAGGATCCGCACAACTGGATGTGGAAGGTCTGCTGACCTGCCAGTTCCCGCCGCAGCGCCCCCGGGCCGGAGGATATCCGGTTTCGGGGGCGCTGCCGTTTTTCGCATCGCGTGTCATCCGGTCGGACTGGGTATGCTCTGTACGGGACCCCGAGCCCCTCATGGCAGGGCCGACACAATGGGCGTGATGACGGAAAGGACGACGTGCATGGAGATGGCGTTGGAGAGCAACATGTTCTTCCTGGCTATCGAATATATCGCCATCCTCTGTTGCGGCATGGTGGGCGGATTATCCGCGATCCGCAAAGGATATGATCTGTTCGCCATCCTCATCACGGCATGGCTGACAGCGTTGGGCGGCGGCATCGTGCGCGACGTGATGCTGGGCGCGGTGCCGCCCGTGGGCATAGCCGACAAGGGGTTCGTGTTCACCGCGCTGGCCTCCGGAATCCTGGTGGCCGTGATCCATCCCGAGGTCGACAAGCTCAAATGGCTGATGACCACCTTCGACGCGATCGCGGTCGGCATGTTCGCCGTCAACGGCACCGAGAAGGCCATGCTGTACGGCACCTCGGGCATGACCGCGGTGTTCATGGGCATGTTCACCGCGTTGGCCGGCGGGCTGATCCGGGATATGCTCATCAACGAGGTGCCGGTGGTCATCCGGGACAAGCACTGGTACGCTGTGCCCTCCGCTGTGGGATGCATGGCCACGGTGTTCGTCTGCAAGGGTGTGCAGGCGGGTGTCATCAACCAGACCGCCGAGATCGTCATCGACGTGTGCATCGTCGTTCTGGTGGTGGCGATGCGGCTGCTGTCCGTCAAATTCAATCTGATGCTGCCGGGGGCGGTGGAACGCCACCATACCTATCTGCCCGGCGGCAGACGCTGATCACGCGTCTCGACGGTGTGTTGCGAATGCGGGATCCTGCGGCTGGCCGATACGAGAAAGTCCCGCACCTCTTGCGAGATGCGGGACTCAAGCGATGACCTATATGGTCAGGCTCACAGGGCGTTGATGGCCACAGCGAGGCCGGACTTGCGGTTCGCGGCCTGGTTCTTGTGGATCACGCCGGCGCCAGCAGCCTTGTCGAGCTTCTGGGCGGCGACCTTGTAGGCGGCCTCGGCGGCGGCCTTATCGCCGGCGGCGATGGCCTCGCGGGTGGCGCGGATCGCGGTCTTCAGGCTGGACTTGACGGCCACGTTGCGCTTGTGCGCCTTCTCGTTGGTCAGCACGCGCTTCTTCTGCGACTTGATGTTTGCCACTATCTACTCCAAACGACGGTTATACGGTAAGGACATACAAAACCATGATGATAGCATGTCGGGTGGAAAAACGCGCGTCCACACTCGGCGGGGGAGTTGCTAGGATGATATGAGTTTTCCATCCCCTGCCATTGAGGAGGCCTTTTTGGTGGCTACGCAGCACAACCAGCCGGGTTTCACCGATCAGTCGCTGATTCGTAACTTCTGCATCATCGCGCATATCGACCACGGCAAGTCGACCGTGGCGGACCGCATCCTGCAGTTGAGCGGCATCGTGCCCGAGCGCGAGATGCGCGACCGCTTCCTCGACCGCATGGACATCGAGCAGGAACGCGGCATCACCATCAAGTCGCAGGCCGTGCGCGTGCCGTGGACGTTCGACGGCACCGAGTACACGCTCGGCATGATCGACACCCCCGGCCACGTGGATTTCACCTACGAGGTCTCCCGCGCTCTGGCCGCCTGCGAGGGCGCGGTGCTGCTCGTGGACGCCACGCAGGGCATCGAGGCGCAGACCCTCTCGAACCTGTACATGGCCATCGACCACGATCTGGCCATCATCCCCGTGCTCAACAAGATCGACCTGCCCAGCGCCGAACCGGACAAGCACGCCGAGGAAATCGCCGGCCTGATCGGCTGCGACCCGTCGGATGTGCTGCGGGTCTCCGGCAAGACCGGCGAGGGCGTGGCCGAACTGCTCGACCGGATCGTGATGGACGTGCCCGCGCCGAAGGGCGACCCGGACGCCCCGGCCCGCGCGCTGATCTTCGATTCGGTGTACGACTCGTACCGCGGCATCGTGACCTATATCCGCATGGTCGACGGCGAGCTGCGCAGCCGCGAGAAGCTGCACATGATGGGCATCGGCATGACCCATGATCCGATCGAGATCGGCGTGATCAGCCCGGATATGACCCCGACCAAGGCGTTGGGGGCCGGCGAGGTCGGCTACGTGATCACCGGCGCGAAGGACGTGAGCCAGTCCAAGGTCGGCGACACGATCACCTCCGCGTCCAAGGGCGCCACCGACCCGCTGCCCGGCTACCGCGACCCGCAGCCGATGGTGTACGCCGGCCTGTTCCCGATCGACAACGCCCAGTATCCGGAGCTGCGCGACGCGCTCGACAAGCTCAAGCTCAACGACGCGGCGCTGATCTACGAGCCGGAGACCTCGGTGGCGTTGGGCTTCGGCTTCCGCTGCGGTTTCCTGGGCCTGCTGCACATGGAGATCGTCTCCGAGCGCCTGGAACGCGAGTTCGGACTCGACCTGATCTCCACCGCGCCGAACGTGCCGTACGAGGTGACCGCGGAGGACAACACGGTCCATCACGTCACCAATCCGAGCGAGTTCCCCGACGGCAAGATCAAGAGGATCGTCGAACCGATGGTGGCCGCCGACATCATCACGCCGAAGGAGTTCATCGGCGCGGTGATGGACCTGTGCCAGGACCATCGCGGCCAGATGGGCACGATGGAGTACATCAGCGCCGACCGCGTGGAGATGCACTACCGCATGCCGCTGGCCGAGATCGTGTTCGACTTCTTCGACCAGCTGAAGTCGCGCACCAAGGGCTACGCCTCGCTCGACTACCATGAGGACGGCGAGCAGAGCGCCGACCTGGTGAAGGTGGACATCCTGATCCAGGGCGAGAAGGTGGACGCGTTCAGCGCCATCGTGCACCGCGACAAGGCGTACAGCTACGGCGTGATGATGACCAAGAAGCTGCGCGAGCTGATCCCGCGCCAGCAGTTCGAGATCCCGATCCAGGCCGCGATCGGCTCGCGCATCATCGCCCGAGAGACCATCCGCGCGCTGCGCAAGGATGTGCTCGCCAAGTGCTACGGCGGCGACATCACCCGTAAGCGCAAGCTGCTGGAGAAGCAGAAGGCCGGCAAGAAGCGCATGAAGATGCTCGGCCATGTGGAGGTGCCGCAGGAGGCGTTCATCGCCGCCCTCTCCACCGGCGAGGGCGCGAACGACCGCGACACCAAGGACAAGATCCGCGCCGCGCAGAAGTCCGAAGGCTGATGGCGTTCGAGGTCTACGTCCATGTGCCGTTTTGCCTGCGGCGCTGCGGATACTGCGATTTCAACACGTACACGGCCGTCGACCTGGGCGGCGGTGCGTCGCGCGGCAACTACGCCGCGATGACGATCTGCGAGATGCGGCTGGTCCGCGACTGGCAGGAGCGTCACGGCATCGCCGAACCGCCGGCCTCGACCGTGTTCTTCGGCGGCGGCACGCCCACAATCCTGCCTGCCGACGACCTGATCGCGATCCTGAACGCCATCCGCGAGCTCTGGGGCGTCGAGGACGGCGCCGAGATCACGACGGAGGCGAATCCGGACACGGTGGATGCGGCGACCATCCGCGCGCTGGCCGACGGCGGCTTCACCCGCGTCTCGTTCGGCATGCAGTCGGCCGTGCCGCATGTGCTGAGGACGCTGGACCGCACCCATACGCCGGCCAACGTGGAGGCCGGCGTACGCGCCGCCGAGGCGGCCGGCCTGCGCAGTTCGGTCGACCTGATCTATGGCGCGCCGGGGGAGAGCCTGGAGGATTGGCGCACGTCGGTGCGCACGGCCATCGATCTGGGTGTGAACCACATCTCCGCGTACGCGCTGACCGTGGAGCCGACGACCAAGATGGGCCGGCAGATCGCCGCCGGCGTGCTGCCGAAACCGGATGACGACGACGAGGCGGCCAAATACGAGATCGCCGACGAGTTGTTCTCCGCGGCCGGCCTGCAATGGTACGAGATCTCCAACTGGGCCCGCCCGGGGTATGAGAGCCGCCACAACCTGGGGTACTGGCGCAACGTCGACTGGGCCGGCATCGGCCCGGGCGCCCACTCGCACTACAACCGCGTCGAGCCTGCATCATGTCGCAGCGAGTCGGAACGCTCCGCCCGGCCGCATGGATCGTCCCCTCAGGACTGCGACGCCCATGGCGCCATTCGTTCCTGGGATCTGGCCCACCCGCGGTTGTGGAGCGAACGCATCAACGCCGGACAGGTGCCATGGGCCGGCAGCGAATCCATCACGCCGATGGAGGCCCTTGAGGAAACGATCATGCTGAGCCTGCGTCTGCGTGAAGGCCTGGACCTGATGGCGCTCAGGACGTCCCTCGATATCGGTGGGACGTCATCCGCGGCACTCGACGCGGGCGTCGCGGAGTTGGAGCGCGAGGGGCTGGTCGAACGCCGCGGTTCCCGGCTCATACCCACGCTGCGCGGCCGTCTGCTCAACGACGCCGTCATCGAGCGCATGTTCGACTGCTGCGGTCTGTAGCCGCGGGATGGTCTGCGCCAGACAGTCGCCGGGCGACGCGGTGATTCGAAATGTGGACACTGAAGTTGCGTGGTAACATCCGGGCGGTACTCTCAAGCGCAGTCAATCCGGATTGGGAGAGAACGGCCGTGCCGCAAGGCGCAGGATGTCTCATTGTGCGGACATTTGTGGCCTGCGGGTCGTATCCTGTCCGTAACGCAAGAAAGGTGATCCAAGTGACGTTGCATGCTCCGCTAGATCTGACCGTCCGATGCAAGGAGGGGCTCTACGACCCCGCCGCGGAACACGACGCCTGCGGCGTCGGCATGGTGGCCACGATGAACCGTCGGCCGGAGCGGCGCGTCATCGACAAGGCCATCGAGGTGCTGAGGAACCTGGACCACCGCGGCGCGGTGGGCGCCGAGGAGAACACCGGCGACGGCGCGGGCATCCTGATGGGCATGCCCGACGCGTTCATGCGGGCCGTGGTCGACGCGCCGCTGCCGGAACCGGGCCATTACGCGGCGGGCATCGCGTTCCTGGACCGGGACACCGCCGCATGCGGCCGCCAGCAGCAAGCCATCGCCGCCATCGTGCGCGAGGAGGGGCTGGAACCGCTCGCCTGGCGTACCGTACCCACCGATCCGAACGGGCTGGGATTGCAGGCGCTGGCCTCGATGCCCGCATTCGTCACGTTGGTTGTCGCCTCCCCGGACGGCTCCCTGGGCGGGCTGGATTTGGAACGCAAGGCGTTCCGCATCCGCAAGCGCGTGGAGCACGAGGTGGGCGTGTACTTCGCCTCGCTGTCCGGCCGGACCATCACCTACAAGGGCATGCTGACCACCATGCAGCTGACCGGGTTCTTCCCGGACCTCAACGACGAGCGGATGGCGGCGCGCGTGGCCATCGTGCACTCGCGTTTCTCCACCAACACGTTCCCCAGCTGGCCGCTGGCCCAGCCCTTCCGCCTGCTGGCCCACAACGGCGAGATCAACACCATCCAGGGCAACCGCAACTGGCTGCAGGCGCGTGAAGGCCGTCTGAGCAGTAAGTTGCTCGGTGAATTCGAACCGCTGCTGCCGATCGCCACGCCCGGATACTCGGATTCCGGCACCTTCGACGAGTGTCTCGAACTGTTGCATCTGGCCGGCCGCAGCCTGCCGCACGCCATCCTGATGATGCTGCCGCCCGCCTGGGAGAACGACGACACGCTCGACCCCGACGTGCGCGCCTTCTACGAGTACAACAACACGCTGATCGAACCGTGGGACGGTCCGGCGCACATCATCTTCACCGACGGCACGCAGGTCGGCGCGCTGCTCGACCGCAACGGCTTCCGCCCGGGCCGCTGGCAGCTGGACGACACCGGTCTGGTCGTGCTCGCCTCCGAAGCCGGCGTGCTGCCCGACGTGGCCGCCGAACACGTGAGCGCCAAAGGGCGTCTGGAACCGGGGCGGATGTTCCTTGTGGACACCGCCGAAGGCCGCATCGTGCCGGACGACGAGATCAAGCACGCGCTCGCCGCGCAGCACCCGTACCGGCAGTGGGTGGAGGGCAACAGCGTGCACATGAACGAACTGCCCGCCCGCGAACACGTCAACCACTCCTACGAATCGGTGCTCCGCCGCCAGCGCGCCTTCGGCTACACCGAGGAGGACATCAAGCTGATCCTCAACCCCATGGCGGACACCGGCAAGGAGCCGCTCGGCTCGATGGGCAACGATACGCCGATGGCCGTGCTCTCCGACCGCAGCCGCATGCTGTTCGACTACTTCACGCAGAAGTTCGCGCAGGTCACCAACCCGCCGCTCGACTGGGAGCGCGAACGGATCGTCACCTGTCTGGAATCGGCGATCGGCCCCGAGCCGAACCTGCTGGAGGACACCGAGCTGCACGCCAAGAAGATCCTGATCCCGCTGCCGGTCATCAACTCCGAGGAGATGGCGCAGCTCAAGCGGCTCGACCGCGCCGCCATCCTCGACGGCTACTACCGGCCGTTCGTCGTCAAGGGCCTGTATCAGGTCGCCGGCGGCGGCCCCGCGCTCGAATCGCGGCTCGACGAGATCTTCGCCGACATCGACCGGGCGATCGCCGACGGCGCGAACTTCATCGTGCTCTCCGACCGCGGCTCGGACCACACGTGGGCACCGATCCCGTCGCTGCTGCTCACCTCCGCGGTCCAGCATCATCTGCTGCGCCGGCACACGCGCACCCAGGTCTCGCTGGCCGTGGAGGCCGGCGACGTGCGCGAGATCCACCATGTCGCGCTGCTGATCGCCTACGGCGCCGCCTGCGTGAACCCGTACCTGGCGTTCGAGACCGTGGAGGACCAGGCCCGCCGAGGCTATCTCAAGGTCGATGCGGCCACGGCCGTGACGAACGTGACGCACGCCCTGTCGATCGGCGTGCTCAAGATCATGAGCAAGATGGGCGTCTCCACGATCATGAGCTACCGCGGCGCCCAGCTGTTCGAGGCGGTCGGCCTGAACAAGACCGTCATCGACCGGTATTTCACCGGCACCACCTCGCAGGTCGGCGGCATCGGACTGGACGAGATCGCCGAGGAGGTGGCCCGCCGCCACCGCGTGGCGTATCCGAACCAGTGGACCGTCACCGCGCATGACGAGCTGCCCACCGGCGGCGACTACAAGTGGCGGCGCACCGGCGAGAACCACCTGAACGACCCGGAGGCCATCTTCCTGCTCCAGCAGTCCACGCAGCGCGGCGACTACGGCATGTTCAAGCGGTATTCGGCGCATGTCAACGACACGTCGAACCGTCTGATGACGCTGCGCGGCCTGATGACGTTCAAGCCGACCCGCCAGCCGATCCCGATCGACGAGGTCGAGCCGGCCAGCGAGATCGTCAAGCGCTTCTCCACCGGCGCGATGAGCTACGGCTCGATCTCGCAGGAGGCGCACGAGACGCTCGCCATCGCGATGAACATGATCGGCGCGCGCTCCAACTCCGGCGAGGGCGGCGAATCCGACGACCGGATCAACGACCCGCTGCGCGTCAGCCGCATCAAGCAGATCGCCTCCGCGCGCTTCGGCGTGACCAGCGACTACCTGGTGCACGCCACCGACCTGCAGATCAAGCTCGCCCAAGGCGCCAAGCCGGGCGAGGGCGGCCACCTGCCGGGCGCCAAGGTGCCGCCGTGGATCGCCAAGGTGCGTCATTCCACGCCCGGCGTGGAGCTGATCTCCCCGCCGCCGCACCATGACATCTATTCGATCGAGGACCTGAAGCAGCTGATCAACGACGCGAAGATGGCCAATCCGAAGGCCCGCATCCACGTCAAGCTCGTCTCCGAGTTCGGCGTCGGCACGATCGCGGCCGGTGTGGCCAAATGCCATGCCGACGTGGTGCTGATCTCCGGCTACGACGGCGGCACCGGCGCGGCCCCGCTCAACGCGATCAAGCACGCCGGCACCCCGTGGGAGATCGGCCTGTCCGAAACCCAGCAGACGCTGATCCTCAACGGTCTGCGCTCCCGCGTGACCGTGCAGTGCGACGGCGAGCTGAAAACCGGCCGCGACGTGGTGATCGCCACCCTGCTGGGCGCCGAGGAGTTCGGCTTCGCCACCGCGGCGCTGATCGTGGAGGGCTGCGTGATGATGCGCGCCTGCCAGAAGAACACCTGCCCGCAGGGCATCGCCACGCAGGATCCGGAGCTGCGCGCCCGGTTCACCGGCAAGCCCGAGCATGTGGTCAACTTCTTCATGTTCATCGCCGAAGAGGTGCGCGAACTGCTGGCCCAGCTCGGCTTCCGCACGCTTGAGGAGGCCGTGGGCCACGTGGAGTGCCTGGATCAGGACGAGGCGGTCAGCCGCTGGAAGGCGGACGGCGTGGACTTGACGAACGTGCTGATGCAGCCCGGCCCGGTCCCCGGCACGATCCTGCACAAGACCATCGAACAGAACCATGAGCTCGACAAGGCGCTGGACAATGAGCTGATCCGACTGGCCGAACCCGCGCTGGAACGCCGTGAGCCCGTGCGCATCGACATTCCGATCCGCAACGTCAACCGCACGCTCGGCACGATGGTCGGCTACGAGATCACCCGCCGCTACGGCGCGGAAGGTCTGCCCGACGACACGATCGACATGACCCTGCGCGGCTCCGGCGGCCAGTCCATCGGCGCGTTCATCCCGCGCGGCGAGACCCTGCGTGTGGTCGGCGAGGTCAACGACTACGCCGGCAAGGGCCTGTCCGGCGGACGCATGGTCGTCCGGCCCGAGGAAGGCGTGACGTTCGACCCGCATACGAACGTGATCGCCGGCAACGTGACCGGTTTCGGCGCCACCTCCGGCGAGATGTTCGTCGGCGGCAAGGCCGGCGAACGCTTCGCGGTGCGCAACGGCGGCGCCACGTTCGTGGTCGAGGGCGTGGGCGACCACGGCTGCGAGTACATGACCGGCGGCACCGTCGTAGTACTGGGTCCCACCGGACGCAACTTCGGCGCCGGCTTCTCCGGCGGCGACGCGTTCGTGCTCGACCTGGATACGTCCAAGGTCAACCCCGAGGCCGTCGAACACGGGTCGCTGCTGTTCGAACCGCTGGACGGGGCGACATCCGCGAAGGTGCGCGACCTGGTCAAGCGTCACGCCGAGGAGACCGGCTCGGCGTTCGCCGCCGCGTTGCTGGAGGACTGGGACGCCTCGGCCGTCCGGTTCACGCATGTGGTGCCCAGGCAGTATGTGGCGATGACCGCGGCGATGCGCCGCGCCGAAGACGAGCATATCGATTTCAACGAGCCCGGCGTCTGGGAACAGGTGTACGAGCAGGTGATGGAAGGAGCGCGCTGACATGGCGGACCCCAGAGGATTCCTTAAAGTACGTACCCGCCGCGAACCGGCCGAACGCACCGTCGAGGAGCGCATCCGCGACTGGATGGACGTGCACGCCGAATCCGGCTTGCAACCGTGGACGCGCGAGCAGGCGTCGCGCTGCATGGACTGCGGCACCCCGTTCTGCATGACCGGCTGCCCGCTGGGCAATCTCATCCCCGAGTTCAACGATCTGGTCTGGCAAGGCAAGTGGGAGGACGCCTACCATCGATTGTCCTCCACGAACAACTTCCCCGAGGTCACCGGACGCATCTGCCCGGCGCTGTGCGAGGCGGCGTGCGTGCTGGGCATCCACGAACCGGCCACGATGATCCGCAACGACGAGTGCACGATCATCGACCAGGCTTGGGATCTGGAACTGGTCAAGCCGATGCCGCCGCACCGCCTGACCGACATGACCGTGGCCGTCGTCGGTTCCGGCCCGGCGGGACTCGCCTGCGCGCAGCAACTGACCCGCGCCGGGCATACCGTCGTGGTCTACGAGCGTGACGACGCGATCGGCGGCCTGATGCGCTACGGCATCCCCAACTTCAAGCTCGACAAGCGGCTGATCGACCGGCGCGTGGAGCAGATGGAGGCCGAAGGCACCCGATTCCGCACCGGAGTGGAGGTCGGCAAGGACATCTCCTGGGACGAGCTGCGCTCGCGGTACGACGCAGTGGTGGTGGCGATCGGCTCCACCGTGCCGCGCGACATGAACCTGCCGGGGCGCGAGCTCGACGGCATCCACTTCGCGATGGAGTACCTGCCGGATGCGACCCGCCGTGTCTACGGCGTGGAGCCGGTCCACGACATCACCGCCGAAGGCAAGGACGTCATTGTGATCGGCGGCGGCGACACCGGCTCCGACTGCCTGGGCACCGCGATCCGCCAGGGCGCCAAGAGCGTGACCGTGTTGCAGATCATGCCCAAGGAGCCGACCGAACGCCCCAGCAACCAGCCGTGGCCCACTTACGCACGCCTGTATCAGAAGACCAGTTCGATGGAGGAGGGCGGCGAGTACCTGTACAACACGGATTCGGTGAACTTCATCGGTTCCGACGACAACGAGGCGGGGGAAGGCCAAACCGAAGTCCGTGTCGAGCATTCGGCCACGGCCGCCGGATTCGTGGCCGACGGGCACGGCCATGTGACCGGGCTCAAGGTCGTCAACGTCGCACCGGGGGAGGACGGGCCGTTCACCCGTCAGCCGGGCACCGAACGCGTGCTGCCCGCCGACCTGGTGCTGATCTCGGTCGGCTTCCTGCATCCGGACACGACGACGCTGAGCGAGCAGCTGCCGGTCGAGCTGGACGGGCGCGGCAATGTGGCGCGTGACGACTCGTACGCCACGTCACAGGACGGCGTCTTCGCCTGCGGCGACGCGGGCCGCGGCCAGAGCCTGGTGGTCTGGGCCATCGCCGAAGGACGCTCCTGCGCCGCCGCCGTGGACCGCTACCTGACAGGCGACACCGAGCTGCCCGCGCCGATCGCCGCCTCGCGTCGGCCGATGGCGTTGCCGCGGTAGGGGCGGAACATCCGTTAACGGCTGCCGTGGGTCCGCGGCAGCCGAGTCGCCTGTTCGGGTCTGGAAACTACCGAGCGGACGTCGGATTCACTGCCCACGCCGGCATCCTGCCCACCGGCATGGGTGCGGAGCCCTGAACCGTCAACAATCTGTCTATTTCGGCGGTTGCTGTTGTACAGTAGCTTGCAGTGAATCCGTTCGCATCATGAAGGAGTGAGCATGCCGAACCGTGCAGAACGCCGCGCGCAGGAGAAGCGCAACCGCAGGGGCATCCCGCAGCAGTACGACCAGACCCGGGGTCGTGGCCGTTCCGGGATGATCGACGAGTACGCGCTGCAGCAGAAGTCGATCCGTCTGCAGGAGGGCACGGACGGTGAGTGGAAGCCGACCGCCTCGTTCGAGACGCCGGAGATGACGGCCGATACGGATATCGCGTTGCGCAACCCGAAGCTCGTCAAGGCGCCGCATTCGGTGCGCCAGTGGTTCCGCGTGCTGAGCTGGGCGCTGATCGTCATCGCGGCGATCGCATTCGTGGTGGTCATGTGGCTGCCGACCAAGCCAATCTGGCTGGTGGGCGGCGTGGCCGTGGTCTTCGCGGTCGGCGTGCTCAGCCTGTTCTTCACCGCGGGTGATTCGAAGCACAACCCGAATCTGGACGCCAACGGCACCGCCGTGTGATACGGCGACAACCGTTCTTGACATCTCCGATCGCCTCCGACGAACGTCTCCTGTGAGTTCGTCGGAGGCGATCTGCGTTATACGTCACCAACCCAACGGCGCGTCCAGCATGACGTGGGTCGATGAGGTCACCAGCACGTCGATCGAACGGCCTTCGGTCGGATGCGACGAGGTCGAGAACGAGAAATGCCGCGTCTTGCGGTCGGAATGGGTCTTGGCGACGATGTCGCACAGGTCCGCGTACGTCTTCGTCGCGGAATCGGCGGAATGGAACTCAAACGGAACGCCGTCGATATACAGACGGTAAATTGCATAATCTTCAGCCATATGCTCATGTAAACACCGAAATCTTAAAATGCGGTGCGGGGCGTGTTGCGGCATGGGCGCGCGGATTGTCGACAACGGCGCACAACTTGTCGCAACATGGGCGGTATGTTGTGCGTTTTTTGTGTGCGGATGTCATACAGTAGACAGTGGCAGAGTCCATTTTCTACAGAGAGGTGACCAATGAAGGTCGATATCCTGACCCGTGAGTATCCGCCCAAGGTCTATGGCGGCGCCGGCGTGCACGCCGAGGAGCTGAGCAAGGTCCTGGCCGAACGCATCGACGTGACCGTGCGCGCGTTCGACGGCCCGCGCACGGAGGCCGATGTGCCGGCCATCCCCGGCAGCGATCCCAAGGGCAGCCTGACGGTCGTCGGCTATGACACCCCGGCCGAGCTCAAGGACGCGAACGGCGCGATCAAGACGTTCGGCGTGGATCTGCAGATCGCCAACGACGTCGACGCCGACATCATCCACGCCCACACCTGGTACGCCTGCCTGGCCGGCCGTCTGGCCCAGCAGCTGCACGAGATCCCGCTGGTCATCACCGCGCACAGCTTGGAGCCGTTCCGCCCGTGGAAGCGCGAGCAGCTCGGCGGCGGCTACAACCTGAGCTCCTGGGCCGAGAGGGACGCCTATGAGCACGCCGACGGCATCATCGCAGTCTCCGGCGGCATGAAGGAGGACATCCTGGCCGCCTACCCGAACGTCGATCCGGACAAGGTGCACGTGGTCTACAACGGCATCACGATGGACGACTTCGCCACCCCGGCCGATGACGATCCGGCTTGGGGTGTGTTCGACCGCTACCACATCGACCGCAGCAAGCCGACGCTGCTGTTCGTTGGCCGCATCACCCGCCAGAAGGGCCTGCCGTACCTGCTGCAGGCGCTGCACTTCGTGGACAAGGACGTGCAGGTCGTGCTGGCGGCGGGAGCCCCGGACACCCCGGAGATCATGGAGGAGGTCAAGTCCGCCTTCGCCAAGCTGGACGAGGAGCGCGGCAACATCATCTGGATCGAGGAGATGCTCCCCAAGCCGGAGCTCAACGCCCTCGAACACGGCTGCGACGCGTTCATCTGCCCCTCGATCTACGAGCCGCTGGGCATCGTGAACCTGGAGGCCATGGCCTGCGGCCTGCCGGTGGTGGCCAGCGCCACGGGCGGCATCCCGGAGGTCGTGGTGGACGGCGAGACCGGCTACCTGGTCCCGATCGACCAGCTGCACGACGGCACCGGCACCCCCACCAACCCGGACAAGTTCGTGCACGACATGGCCGACGCGATCAACAGGATCATGCGCGACCCGGAGCTCGCCAAGAAGATGGGCGAGGCCGGCTACGCGCGCGCCCGCGACAAGTTCAGCTGGGAGTCGATCGCCGACGCCACCATCGAGGTCTACAAGAAGATCCTCGGCGAGTGATCGCTGACTGAGGTTCGCACTACCTCAAGGTTCAGAAACAGAGTGGCGGTTTTCCGCCATGGCAAATCTGAACCTTGAGGTAGTGCGAACCTCTTTTTTCGTCCTTATGCTGGCTATCGGCCGCCATGCCCTGATTCCCGGGCGTACAGTGAACCTATGACCGATAACGAGATCGCATTGAAGCTTTCGCAGGTGGAGTTCCGTCGTCAACGCCGTGTGATTCTGGCGGATGTGAATCTGGAGATCCGTCGTGGCGAGAAATGGGTGCTGTTCGGCCCCAACGGCATCGGCAAATCCAGCCTGGTGCAGATGATGAGCACGCGCGGATTCCCGTCCTCGGGCACCGTGGACATCCTCGGCAACCGGTTGGGCAAGGTGGACGTGTTCTCCTACCGCAACCGCATCGGCTTGAGTTCGGCCGAACTGGCCCGGGCGTTCCCGCCGAACGAGGACCCGCTGGACGCGGTGGTGACCGCCCTGACCGCCACCACGGGGCGCTGGCGCGACGCCTACACGGCGGAGGATTTCGCCAAGGCGCGCGGGCTGATGGAGGAGTTTGGCATCGCCTATCTGGAAGGCAAGCAGATGTTCAAACTCTCGGAAGGGGAGCGCACGCGCGTGCTGATCTGCCGTGCGCTGATGGCCGACCCGGACCTGCTGATCCTCGACGAGCCGACCACGGGTCTGGACCTGGGCGGCCGCGAGCTGGCGCTGCGGGCGTTGAGCCGCATCGGCGCCGAGGACACCGAGCGCACCGTGCTGCTGGTCACGCACCGTCTGGAGGAGATTCCGACCGGCTTCGACCATGTGGCCGTCATGGGACGCATGAGCGGCGACGAGGCCGACGCCTACAAGGCGAACGTGGCGGGCAACAATCCCTCGCCCGGCACCATTGTGTACACCGGCGACCTGGAGCACGGGTTCACCTCGGAACGGCTGACGGCCGTGTTCGGCCTGCCGCTGGAGGTGACGCACACCAACGGCCGCTGGTCCGCGTTCGCACGCTGACGGCCGGGAGCGAATTCGCTAACCCATAGGTGACGCCGCACGGGATATGGCGCAATGTGTCAGAGTCCAGTGGCACAGCGCCGCGTGTCCTCAGCTGATTCCGGAGTGGACATTGCAATATAGCTTACGGTGAAAGATATTTCCTTGCGTGTGTGTAGTCTGGTCTCGATTCACTGGACGATACGACGTAAGGAAAGGAGTTGAATGACGCATGTTCCGCATCATGACGCACTATCTCAAAGCGTATAAGTGGCAGGTGCTGGCGCTGATGGTCTTCCAGATCGCGCAGGCGCTGCTGGCACTCTACCTGCCGAATCTGAACGCCGACATCATCAACAAGGGCGTCGCCTCGGGCTCCAGCTCGGAGATCTACCGCTACGGCGCGATCATGCTGGGCTTCAGCCTGTTGCAGGTCGCCGCGGCCATTGTGGCCACGTACTTCTCGTCCCGGTTGGCGATGCGCCTGGGCTATGAGGTCCGCCGCGACTACTTCAAGGCGGTGGAGGGCTTCTCGCTGCAGGAGGTGGAGCGTTTCTCCGCCGGCTCGCTGATCACCCGCGCCACCAACGATGTGCTGCAGGTGCAGATGATGTTCTACCAGGGCTTCGCCGTCATCCTGCAGGCGCCGATCATGTTCCTGGGAGGCATCATCCTGGCCATCAAGCAGGATGCCACGCTCACCTGGCTGCTGGTGGTCATCATCCCGGTGATCTTCATCGTGGCCATGCTGCTGATGGGCCGCATGCGCCCGCTGTTCGGCCAGCTGCAGGACCGGCTTGACAACCTCAACCGCATCGTGCGCGAGCAGATCACCGGCGTGCGCGTGATCCGCGCGTTCACCCGTGAGGCCACCGAGGCGGAGCGCTTCGAGAAGGGCAACTCCCAGCTGCGTCAGACCATGGTCGGCGTCGGCCGGCTCATGAGCCTGATGATGCCTCTGATGATGTTCATCATGAACCTGTCGAACATCTCGATCATGTGGTTTGGCGGCAAACGCATCGACGCCGGCGGCATGGAGATCGGCAGCCTGCAGGCGTTCATCCAGTATCTGATGATGATCCTGATGAGCCTGATGATGGCCGCGATGATGTCGGTCATGATCCCGCGCGCGATGGTGTCGGCCAAGCGCATCAACGAGGTGTGCGACACGACCTCGTCGATCACCGCGCCCGAACACCCGTATCATCCGACCGACCCGAAGGGCGTCGTCGAATTCCGTCATGTCTCCTTCCGTTACCCGGGTGCCGAGGAACCGGTGCTCGATGACGTGAGCTTCACGCTCGAACCGGGCAGGACCCTGGCGATCATCGGCTCGACCGGCTCAGGCAAGTCCACGATCATCCGCCTGGCCCAGCGCATGTTCGATGCGACCGACGGCCAGATCCTGGTCGACGGGCACGATGTGCGCGAATACGATCCGCACGAGCTGGCCGCGCTGTTCGGCACCGTGCCGCAGAAGGCCCTGCTGTTTACCGGCACCGTGGCCAGCAACTTGAAGTTCGGCGACCGTAACGCCGACGAGGCCAAGATGTGGAAGGCGCTGGAAATCGCCCAGTCGGACGGCTTCATCCGGGAGAATCCGGAGGGCCTGGACGCGCCGGTGGCCCAGGGCGGCACGAACTTCTCCGGTGGCCAGCGCCAGCGTCTGTGCATCGCGCGCGCCATCATGCGCGATCCGAAGATCTTCACCTTCGACGACTCGTTCTCGGCGCTCGATTTCGCCACCGACCGCGCGCTGCGTGACGCGTTGAAGCCGATCACGGAGCATACCTCGGTCATCATCGTGGCCCAGCGCATCTCCACGGTCATGGACGCCGACCAGATCATCGTCATGGAGAACGGTCGTATCGTCGGCAAGGGCCGGCATGAGGAACTGATGCAGGACTGCGAGACGTACCGTGAAATCGCGGATTCGCAGCTGAAGAACGAGGAGGTGGACTGATGCCCGGACATGGACGCGGCAACGCAACCACCACGGCTCCGACGACCACGAAGCCGCGCAGCCACACGCTCAAGCGTCTGGTGAAGTACATCCTGGCCGACAAGCTGCGCGTGGCGATTGTCATCATCGCCTGTGGCCTGGCCACCACCACCATGGTGCTGGGGCCGAAGATCATGGGACAGGCCACGAACGTGCTGTTCGAAGGCGTGATCTCCAAGATGCTGCCCGCCGGCGCCACCAAGGAGCAGGCCATCGCGGCCCTTGAGGCTAACGGCCAGGGCAGCATGGTGGATATGGTCTCCTCGATGGACATCCACCCCGGCCAAGGCGTGGACTTCGGCAAGGTGGCGGCGATTCTGGGAATCACCGCCTGCGTGTTCCTCTGCACCGTCACGCTGCGCTGGATCCAGGGCTGGACGCTGACCCGCCTGGTCTCCAACGCGGTCTACCGCATGCGCCAGCAGATCGAGGCCAAGCTCGATCATCTGCCGCTGAGCTACTTCGACCGCGTGCCCCGCGGCGAGGTGATGAGCCGCACCACCAACGACATCGACAACATCGGCCAGTCGCTCCAGCAGGTGCTGGGCGAGTTCATCTTCGCCCTGTTCTCGATCATCGGCACCGTGATCATGATGATCACGATCTCGCCGCTGCTGCTGCTCATCTCGCTGATCGTGATCCCGTTCCTGCTGGCGGCCGCGTACTTCATCATCCGCAAGTCGCAGCCGTACTACATCCGGCAGTGGGATGCCACCGGCAAGGTCAACAGCCAGGTGGAGGAAATGTTCTCCGGTCATATGGTGATCCGCGCCTACGGACAGGAGGACGAGACGATCGACGAGTTCGACCGCCGCAACCGCGAGCTGTATGATAGCTCGTTCATGGCCACGTTGATCGCCGGCATCAACATGCCGGTCACGCAGTTCTTCGGCAACCTGAACTTCGTGATCGTGGTGGTCGTCGGCGGACTCAAGGTGCTCTCCGGCACGATGACGCTGGGCGACCTGCAGGCGTTCTCCCAGTATTCGCGCCAGCTCTCCCAGCCGCTCGGCCAGTTGAGCTCGATGGCCACGATCCTGCAGAGCTCCCTGGCTTCGGCCGAACGCATCTTCGAGTTCCTGGACGAGCCCGAGGAGGTGGCCGAACGCGAGCACACACGGGATATTGAGGACGTCAAGGGCCTGGTGCGCTTCGACCACGTCAAGTTCAGCTATGATCCGGCCGAGCCACTGATCGAGGACTTGTCGTTGGAGGCCAAGCCCGGCCAGACGATCGCCATTGTCGGCCCGACCGGCGCCGGCAAGACCACGCTGGTCAACCTGCTCATGCGGTTCTATGAGATCCAGGGCGGCTCAATCACGATCGACGGCGTGGACACCCGTGACATGACCCGGCACGACCTGCGCCGGCACTTCGGCATGGTCCTGCAGGACACCTGGCTGTTCGACGGCACGATTCGCGAGAACCTGCTCTATGGTGTCCGCGAGGGCGAAACCATCAGCGAGGAACGCATGATCGAAGGTGCCAAGGCCTGCCATGTGGATGAGTTCGTGCGCCGTCTGCCCGACGGGTACGACACCGAGCTCAAGGATGAAACCGCGGAGATGAGCCAGGGCGAACGCCAGTTGATGACCATCTGCCGCGCGTTCCTCTCCGACCCGGACATCCTGATCCTGGACGAGGCCACCAGCTCGGTCGACACCCGCACCGAGGTGCTGGTCCAGCAGGCGATGAACCATCTGCGTGAGGGCCGCACCAGCTTCGTGATCGCCCACCGCCTGTCCACGATCCGTGACGCCGACCTGATCCTGGTGGTCAACCACGGTTCGATCGTGGAACAGGGACGCCACGAGGAGCTGCTCGCCAAGGGCGGCGCCTACGCGAACCTGTATCAGGCGCAGTTCACGAACGGCGACAACATCGAGGAGGACTGATTCCTTCCGTAGGCGATTCTCGTCTTCAGTTGGAAACCGTTGAACGATTCAGGCCCGGATATGCCGCATGATGGCGTGTCCGGGCCCGCTTATACCCGGTTCAGTTCCCAACTGAACCGATGATTCCCATATTGAATGCATGCTAACCGGGCACGAAGGCGGCTTCCAAGACGTTTCCGATGTTCATCGCGTGTGGAACATCGCCGGATGCGGCATGTGCGGGCCGATTCCGCCCCGGACGGTATGCTCGGGTGAGGAATCGGACACGAGGAAAGGACGCGCATGCGCAGAGGGCCGCTGCAGGCGGGCGAGAAGGTGCAGTTCACCGACCGCCGGGGCAAGAAGATCACCGACCAGCTGGTGCCGGGCGGCACCACGCAGACCGAACACGGCCTGATCCTGCATGACGAGGTGATCGGACGGCCCGAAGGCAGCGTGACCGTGACCGTCAGCGCCAAGCGTGAGGCGCAGGTCAACGTGCAGCACCCCGAACGCGACGCCGGCAAACCGTGGAAGGGCACGCGCGCCATCGGCGGCTGGCAGTTCGCCGTCATGCGCCCGCGTCTGGCCGACTACGTACTCTCCATGCCGCGCGGCGCGCAGATCATGTATCCGAAGGACATCGCCCATGTCATCCAGCTCGGCGACATCCGCTCCGGCATGACCGTGCTTGAATCCGGGGCCGGATCCGGCGCGATGAGCATCAACCTGCTGGACGCCGTGGGGGAGACCGGGCATCTGACCACCATCGAGATGCGCGGCGAGTTCGCCCGCGTGGCCGAGGCGAACGCCACCGTGTACTACGGGTCCCGGCCGCAGTGGTGGAACCTGCTGACCGGCGACTTCGATTCGGTGGCCGCCACGTTGCCGGAACATTCCTTCGACCGCATCATGCTGGATATGCTCGACCCGTGGAACCGGCTCGAACAGGCGTATCGCGTGATTGCCCCGGGTGGCGTGCTGATCTGCTACGTCACCACCACCACCCAGCTGAGCCGGCTCGCCGAGGCCCTGCGTGAATCCGGCGTATGGACCGAGCCGGACGTGCAGGAGACATTGGAACGCAACTGGAAGGTGCAGGGGCTGGCCGTGCGTCCGGATCATCAGATGATCGGCCACACCGGGTTCCTGGTGATCTCACGCGCGATGGCGGAGGGATTCCAGGCGTTGAAGAAGCGCGACCGTCCGACCAAGGACACGACCAGCGACATCGACGAGCTGACCGCCGAGGAGCGCGCCGCCCAGCTGGAGGATCTTGAGTTGCGCGATATCTCCGACCGCAAGCTGCGCAAGGTGCTTCGGGACTTGGATATCCAGGTTGCCGCCCTCGAACGGCCCGGGTCGTCGGATGGCGCTGAATCCGCATGACGATCAATCTACGTAGTTTCCGCCTTCGGCGTCGTTCAGGCAAGCCGAAGCCCGGACTCTGCGACAATGGGAACTAAAGACACATGGGCGCGAGGAGCATGACATGGGCATGAAACTGAAGAAGGTGGCCAAGGCGGCCAAGGATTACCGGCATATCCTCATCGTGATGCGCCATGCCAAGGCCGAATCCCTCGGCAAAGCCAGCGATCGTGACCGGAACCTGACCGATAAGGGGCTCAAGCAGGCCAAGACCGTGGCCAAGGGTCTTGTGGAGCTTGACCTTGTGCCCGACCGCATCGCCTGTTCGGGCGCGGCCCGCGCGCTGCAGACCTGCGAGCGCATGCTCAAGACCTTCGGCGACCATCCCGCGGTGGATTACCGCCAAAGTCTGTACGAGAGCGGCGTGCAGGCTGTATTCGATGAGATCGCGCAAACCAAGGACAAGCATCGGGTGCTGATGGTGCTCGGCCACGAGCCCACGGTGTCGATCAGCTGCCAGTGGTTGGCCTCCGAGGATTCCGATCCGTCGTTGTTGGACCTGCTGAACCTGGGTCTGTCGACCGCCGGCGTGGTGATCTTCGGCTCCGACGAGCCGTTCGAGCGCTGGCAAATCCGCACCGGCCGCCTCCTGGCCGTCCTCACCCCCAAGGACTTCGACTGATTCGCGACTCTGACACATTCCGGCCACGGGCGTATTTTCAAAATCGTTGAAATTCCAACGTTTTAACGACATGCATCAGAGTCACAATGCATCAGAGTCCGGTTCGAGGGGCGCAACGAGGGCAGTGGATTAGCATATAAACACAATTTATAACGACACTCAAATTGAGCTGATGCCTTATATCCCGGGGTTGTCTGATAGGCTGACCGCAACACGATAGCGAACGCATCAGGCGCGCAACGCTTCGGGAACACCTGGGAACCGAACACGCAGGCGCCATCGACAACGGTCAGGAGGCATCATGTCCACACTCACTTCGGTTTCCGGCTTTCCCCGCATCGGCGGCGACCGCGAATTGAAGAAGGCCATCGAGGGTTATTGGAAAGGCAAGCACGGTCTGGATCAGGTGCGCGCCACCGCCAAGGAGCTGCGCGAGCGCCATTGGCGGCTGCAGGCCGAGGCCGGCATCGACCTGATTCCGAGCAACGACTTCAGCTATTACGATCAGGTGCTGGACACCGCCATCCTGCTCAACGTGATCCCGCAGCGCTACGACCGTCTGGCCTTCGAGAACCCCGAGGACACGCTGTTCGCGATGGCCCGCGGCTACCAGGGACCCAAGGGCGACGTGACGGCCCTGCCGATGAAGAAGTGGTTCACCACCAACTACCACTACCTGGTACCGGAGATCGACAGCGCCACCGACATCCATCTCAACGGCACCAAGCCGTTCGACGAGTTCGAGGAGGCCAAGGCGCTCGGCATCCACACCAAGCCGGTGCTCGTGGGCCCCTACACGTTCCTGAAGCTCGCGCGCAACGCCAAGGCCGAGCCGCTGGAGCTCGACAAGGGTCTGGTCAACGCCGTGGCCGCCGTCTACGCCGAGATCCTGACCCGCTTCGCCGCGCTCGGCGCCACTTGGGTCCAGTTCGACGAGCCGTATCTGGTGCTGGACAAGGAGGACGGCGACGTCGAGCTGTTCAAGACGCTGTACGCCAAGATCCTGCCCGCCCGCACCGGCGGCGTCAA
This sequence comes from Bifidobacterium pullorum DSM 20433, assembly GCF_000771405.1. Taxonomy (GTDB): domain Bacteria; phylum Actinomycetota; class Actinomycetes; order Actinomycetales; family Bifidobacteriaceae; genus Bifidobacterium; species Bifidobacterium pullorum. The sequence goes on from NZ_JDUI01000007.1 coordinate 95,884, forward strand.
GGTGCTGCTTAACACGTATTTCGGCCATATCGCCGACGTGTACGAGACCGTGAGCCTGCTGGGCTTCGACGGCATCGGACTGGATCTGATCGAGGGCCGGGACGAGAATCTGGAGGCCGTCGGCCGTTACGGCGTGGGGGAGTCGACCACGCTGTTCGCCGGGGTCATCAACGGCCGCAACATCTGGCGCAACGACTACGCGGCGAGCCTGGGGCTGGTCGACGCGCTGCGGCAGGTCACGCCGAATGTGGCCGTGGCCACCGCCTGCTCGCTGCTGCACGTGCCGTTCAGCACCGCCGGCGAGGATGGCCTGGGTGATGAGGTGCGCCGTCATTTCGCGTTTGCGGTGGAGAAGCTCGGCGAGCTGCGTGCGGTCGCCGACCTGTCCGACGCCGACGAGGATGCGAAGAAGGCGTCCGAAGTGCTACGCGACAACCAGGCGCTGTTCGACGGCACACGTGTCGAGCCCGATCGGGCCGTGGCCGACCGTTTGGCCGCGCTGACCGATGAGGATGCGACCCGCCGGCCCGCCCGCGCCGAGCGCCAGCGTCTGCAGCGCGAGGCGTTGCGTCTGCCGCTGCTGCCGACGACCACGATCGGCTCGTTCCCGCAGACCGCCGAGGTGCGTGCCGCCCGCGCCCGTCTGCGCAAGGGCGAGCTGACCCGTGAGGATTACGACGCGTTCATCCGCTCGCAGATCGACCAGGTCATTGCCTGGCAGGAGCAGATCGGACTCGACGTGCTGGTTCACGGCGAGTTCGAACGTAACGATATGGTCGAATACTTCGGCCAGCGACTCAATGGGTTCCTGTTCACCAAGAACGCCTGGGTGCAGTCCTATGGCACGCGCTGCGTCAAGCCGCCGATCGTCTGGGGCGACGTCTCGCGCCGCGAGCCGATCACCGTGGCCTGGAGCTCGTACGCGCAGAGCCGCACAGACCATGTAGTCAAGGGCATGCTCACCGGACCGGTGACGATCCTCAACTGGTCGTGGCCGCGCGAGGACATCTCCAACGAACTGCAGACCAGGCAGCTGGCGTTGGCGATCCGCGACGAGGTGCTCGATCTGGAGAACGCCGGCATCCGCGTCATCCAGATCGACGAGGCCGCGTTGCGCGAGAAACTGCCGCTGCGCAAGTCCGATTGGCACAAGAAGTACCTGGACTGGGCGATTCCCGCGTTCCGGCTCGTGCACGCGGCCGTGCAGCCGACCACGCAGATCCACACCCACATGTGCTACTCGGAGTTCAACGACATCATCCGCGACATCGACGCGATGGACGCCGACGTGATCTCCTTCGAGGCCTCGCGCGCCGACCTGGTGGTGTTGGACGCCATCCATGACGCGCATTTCGAAACCGAGACAGGCCCGGGCGTCTACGACATCCATTCCCCGCGCATCCCCTCGGTCGACGAGATCGAGGAGCGCATCGACGAGATCCTGACCAAGGTGGACGCCAGCAAGCTGTGGATCAATCCCGACTGCGGACTCAAGACCCGCGGCAACGAGGAGACCTGGCCGAGCCTGAAGAACATGGTGGCGGCCACCCGCATCGTCCGCGCCAGGCTGGCCGCCCGCTGACCGGCGCATCGTACCGCACCATCTCGTTTCGGGCCGGTGATCCCTTGGGGATGCCGGCCCCGACATAGGAGAGTCGTTCACCATGAGCAAGCCGCTGTTCTCCCTGGAGGTGTTCCCTCCCAAACGCACCGCGCCGATCGGCACGATCTACGACACGCTCGACGGCCTGCACGGCGTCGATCCCGCATTCATCTCGGTGACCTACGGCACCGGCAAGCAGTCGGACCGTACAATCACCGCGCGCATCGCCAACACGATCCGCACCGAATACGGCATCCCCGCCGTCGCCCACCTGACCGCCCAGTATCTGGACCGCGATCAGACCGACGAGGCGCTGGACATGTTCGCGCAGGCCAAGGTCGCCGCCGTGCTCGCGCTGCGCGGCGACCGCAACCCCGAGCGCGAACCGGCCGGCGTGTTCATGCACGCCAGCGACCTGACCCGCTACATCCGCGAAACCCACCCGGAGATGACCGTATACGGGGCCTGCTATCCGGAATGCCATCCGCAGTCCAAGGACCTCGACGAGGACATCGGCTGGCTCAAGGTCAAGGTGGACGCCGGCGCCAGCCACCTGATCTCCCAGCTGTTCTACGACAACGCCGACTATCTGAAGTTCATGGACAAGGTGCGTGCCGCCGGCATCGACGTGCCGGTCGAGGCCGGCATCATGCCGGTGACGAACGCCGCATCGGTCCGCCGCATGACCGGCATGTGCTCCTCCAAGGTGCCCGAACGGCTCGCCACCATCTTGGATCGTTGGGGCGACGATCTCGAACACGTTGAAGGAGGCGGGCATCATCTACGCCTCCGAGCAGATCGCCGACCTGGTGGCGCGCGGCGTGGACGGCATCCACCTGTACACGATGAACCATCCGGGCGTGACCCGCCGCATCTGGGAAAACGTCAAGGGACTGTTCTGACCGATTCGTGCGTGGTCATGAGCGCGCACGACGGCGATACGGCATGTAGATTGGAATCATGGAATCACGGCAGGATCTCACCATCAGCGTCAGGGAACTCATCCATGCGGGACTGCAGGACCTCGATCAGGCCAGGGAATCGTTGCGCCGCCTGTCCGACATGGGCATGGACGCGGATCAGTTGACGCTGACGCTGCGCACGTTGGAACGCACCTGCGACCCGGATACGGCGTTGACCAATCTGGTGGCGATCGTGGCCGCGCAGTCCGACGCCGGCGGATGGCTGGGGAAGGTCCTGCCCGATGCGGAGTCGTTCGTCCGGCTCATGTCCGTGCTCGGCGCCTCGGACGCGATGGGCAAGATGATGCGCGCCCGCCCGGATCTGGTGGAGGCGGCGGCTGTCGACCGCTGCCGCAGCCGTGACTTCGACCATGAGCAGCGCCGCGCCCATATCCTGCAGGCGGTCGGCGCCGACCCGGCGGACCGGACCGCGCCCACGGCCACGTTGGATCTGGCCCGTGCCGCCACCGGGCTGCGCGTCGCCTACTACAAGCAGCTGGCCACCATCATGGCCGTGGATATGACCGCCGCCGACCCGATCAGCGAACAGCCGCATATCAGCCGGATGCTCTCCGACCTGGCCGACGCCGCGCTTGAAGGCGCGCTGGCCATCGCCCGGCATGAGGTGCAGGGCAGCGAACACTGCCGGTTCGCCGTCATCGGCATGGGCAAACTCGGCGCGCAGGAACTCAACTACGTCTCCGACGTGGACCTGATCTACGTGGTCGAGCCTACGGACGGCACCGACGGCATGACGCTCACCCGCATCGGCACCAAGATGGCCACCACGCTGCAGCGCGTCTGCCAGGCCGTGGTCATGGGCGTCACCGAGCCGGCGCTCTGGCAGATCGACGGGGGACTGCGCCCCGAAGGCAAGGACGGTCCGCTGGTCCGCCGCCTCGACTCGCATCAGGGCTACTACGAGCAGTGGGCGGAGAACTGGGAGTTCCAGGCGCTGCTCAAGGCGCGCGCCGCGGCGGGCGACCCGGAACTCGGACAGGCGTATATGGACATGACCCGCCCGTTCGTATGGAAAGCGTCCCAGCGGGACAATTTCGTCAACGACTGCCAGCAGATGCGCCGGCGCGTGGAGGATCTGATCCCCGCGCCGCTCAAAGACCGTGAGATCAAGCTTGGGCGCGGAGGGCTGCGCGATGTGGAGTTCACCGTACAGATGCTCCAGCTGGTGCACGGGCGCACCGACGAGTCGCTGCGCACCCGGTCCACGCTCGAATCGTTGCAGGCGCTCTCCGACGGCGGCTACGTCTCCCGCAAGCAGGCGGTGCGCCTGTCCTGGGATTACCGGTTCGAACGGGTGCTCGAACACCGCCAGCAGATGTGGTCGCTGAAACGCACCCACCTGTTCCCGGATCTGGGAGTGGCCAGTCTCGGCGGTCTGGAACGCAAACGCGAAGCCAATATCGACGAGCTGAACCGCAACACCGAACTGCGGCGGCTGGCCCGCGCCCTGCGTATGCATCCGGAGGAGCTCGTCGGCAAATTCGACGAGACGCGCCGCGAGGTGCGGCACCTGCATCTGGACATCTACTACCGGCCGATGCTGCCGATCAGCGCCCAGCTTGACGACGACGAGGTGCGTCTGTCCGACAAGGCGATGCACGACCGGTTCGCCTCCATCGGATTCGAGGACCCCGATGCCGCGATGCGCCACGTGGACGCGCTGACCTACGGCATCTCCCGCGCCGCCAAGATCAACCGGATCATCCTGCCCGCCGCCCTGCAATGGCTGGGGGAGGGACAGAACCCCGATATGGGCCTGCTCAACTGGCGCAAGCTCGAGGAGCATTTCGGCGAGGAAAGCGAATACCTGGGCTTCCTGCGCGATTCGCCGTCGGCGGCGCAACGCCTGTGCCACGTACTGTCGAACTCCCGGTTCCTGGGGGACGCGCTGAACAAATCCGTGGAATCCGTCACCTGGCTGGGAGACAGCAAACGCCTGGCCCCACGCACGCGCGAAAGCCTGGACACCCACTGCCAGGCCGCGCTGGAACGCAACGGCGGCGATATGCGGGACTTCGCGAATTCGGTGCGGGCACTGCGCCGCCATGAGATCGAACGCATCGGCCTGGCGTGGATGAACGGGGTCATCGACGACGACGCGAGCCTGGGCGGCATGACCGCCGTGTACGACGCGATCATCGACGCCTCACTGACATGGGCCATGCGCAACCAGACGGCGCTGCTGGGGCGAAAGGAGCCTCCCGCCGCGATCTCGGTGATCGCGATGGGCCGCTACGGCGGACGCGAGGTGAATTTCAGCTCGGACGCCGACGCGATGATCATCTACCGGCCGAGCGATGAGGCCGATGAGGCGACCGCCAACCGTTTCGCACGCAAGGTGGCCGACGATCTGCGCGCGATCCTGCAGGGACCGGTGTCGTTGGAGCAGAAGATCGAACTGGACCTGGATCTGCGTCCGGAAGGCAAGAACGGGCCACTGGTGCGCTCCTACGTCTCCTGCAAGGAATACTACGGATCATGGGCCAGCACCTGGGAGCATCAGGCGCTGCTGCGCGCACGGCATGCGGCCGGCGACCGCACGCTGACCGAGGACTTCCTCAAGAACCTGGCCGATCCGCTGCGCTACCCGCAGGCTCCGCTGGGCGAATCCGAGCTGGCCGAGATCCGCAAGCTCAAGGCGCGCATGGAATCCGAACGCCTGCCGCGCGGCGTCAGACGCGAACGGCATCTCAAGCTCGGCAAGGGCGGCCTGTCGGACGTGGAATGGACCGTGCAGCTGCTGCAACTCGAACACGCGGGGGAGAATGAGCAGCTGCGCGTCAACTCGACGCTCGGCGCGCTCGCCGAACTGGAACGATTGGGATTCGTGGACCCGCCGGACGCCGCGCAACTGCGCCACGCCTGGCGGTTGTGCACGGCGGCCCGCAACGGCAACTACCTGTGGAATGGCCGGGCCAACCAGGCCGACATCCTGCCCGACGACATGTACTCGCTGGGCGGCATCGCCGTATATCTCGGCTATGACGCGCACCGCGGGCAGCGCTTCGAGAACGATCTGCTGGGGGCCATGCGCCGCTGCCGCGACATCGTCGAACGCCTGTTCTACGGGCTGGACGAGGAAGCTTCCGACATGAACACGCGGTGAACGGACGAGTCCCCAATTCGGTCTATAGTCGGATAGGTCACAACACGTGGCCACCTGGACGTAACGAAAGGTGAGCCGTTGTCTACTGAAGTCCCACCGTCGGAAACCCCGTTCGTCGGCAAGAGCGTCGTCACGCTGGACGACCTGTCTCGCCGGCAGATCCTCGAACTGCTGCACAAGGCCGCATACATCGACTCCCATCGCCGTGAGGTATCCCACACCTGCGAGGGACGCGTGCTGGCCACACTGTTCTACGAGCCGAGCACGCGCACGCGCCTGAGCTTCGAAACCGCCATGCTGCGCCTGGGCGGCAAGGTCATCGGCTTCGCCGGCGCGCAGCTGGCCTCGGTGACCAAGGGCGAGTCGATCTCCGACACCATCAAGACCGTGTCCAACTACGTCGACGCCATCGCCATCCGCCACCCGAAGGAGGGTGCGGCTCTCGTGGCGGCCCGCGCGGCCTCGGTGCCCGTCATCAACGCCGGCGACGGCGGCCACATGCACCCCACGCAGACCCTGGCCGACCTGGCCACCCTGCAGTCGCGCTTCGGCCGCATCACCGACCTGACCGTCGGCCTGTGCGGCGACCTGACCTTCGGCCGCACCGTGCACTCGCTGATTGAGACGCTGTGCCGTTTCGGCAACGTGCGCTTCGTGCTCATCAGCCCGGACGAATTGAAGACCCCGCAGTACGTCATCGACCGCATCAACGCCACGCCCTCCTGCTCGTACGTGGAGGTGCGCGATCTGGCGTCGGTGATCGGCGACCTGGACGTGCTGTACATGACGCGCGTGCAGAAGGAGCGCTTCTTCAACGAGGACGACTACCTGCGCCTGCGCGACACATACATCCTGGACGAGGCCAAGCTGAGCCTGGCGCAGCCGCATATGGCGGTGCTGCACCCGCTGCCGCGCGTCAACGAGATCGCCGTCGAGGTGGATGACGACCCGCGCGCCGCCTACTTCGAACAGGTCAAGAACGGCATGCTGATGCGTATGGCGCTCGAAAGCTCCGTCATCGGCGACGAACTGCCCGGATACGTTCCGCTCGAACCCAAGGAGGTGCAGGCCTGATGGAGGTCACCAGCATCCAGGACGGCATCATCATCGACCACGTGCCCGCCGGCACGGCGCTGAAGGTGCTCCAGTATCTGAAGATCGACCCGTCCAAGACGCGGCTCGCGCTCATCATGAACACCGACAGCCCGCGCTACGGCACCAAGGACATCATCAAGATCGAGAACGTGGAGGGCATCGACCTGGACGTGCTCGGGCTCGTCGCGCGGCAGGCCACCGTCGACATCGTCCGCGGCGGCCGCATCGTGGAGAAGGTCCAGCCGCACCTGCCCGAACGTGTCGTCAACGTCATCACCTGCGTGAACCCGCGCTGCGTGACCACCACCGAACGCGGCATCGACCAGATGTTCCACCTCGCGCACTCCGAGCGGCAGGAATACCGCTGCGACTACTGCGACGAGGAAGCCAAGCTCTGAACCCGACCGAAAGCGAGACAGCATGATCACCCTGCATGACGTCAAGGTATGGGATACCGGCGAGGTCATCGACCTGGTCATCCCCGGCACCGCCGCCGACCTGCTCACCGACGCCGACAGACCGTTCCCGCCCGCCGCCACGCAGGTCGCGGACGGCGACGTGCACATCGATGCGACCGGTCTGACCGTCGCCCCGGGTCTGGCCGATCCGCACGTCCACTTCCGCGACCCCGGCCAGACCGCCAAGGAGACGATGGTCTCCGGCTGCGCGGCCGCGGCCTCCGGCGGGTACACGAACGTGCTCATCATGCCCAACACCGTGCCCGCGATGGACGGCGAGAAGGTCGCGGCGGGGCAGCCCGGCGCCGACGAGGTGCTGGCCGCCGGGCACGAGAACGTGATCGACTTCCTGCAGCACTACGAGGCCGACCACGGCGTCACGCTGCCGGTGGCCTACGACCTGTGCGTGTGCGCGTCCAAGGACCGCGCCGGCAAGGAGCCGACCGAGCTGGCCGACATCGCCTGGTACATGCCCGGCAGGCATACGGGCGAGAAGGACGCCGCGCAGCTCGCGCATCCGGTCACCGCGGTCAGCGACGACGGTTCCGCCGTGCCCGACGCGATCCTGGACGAGGTGCTCACCCGCATCAAGGACGCGGGGCTGTACCTGATCGAGCACTGCGAGCACCACGACACTGGCTTCATCAACGAGGGGCCGGTCTCCCGCCAGCTCGGGCTGCCCGGCATCCCGGAGGACACCGAGCTGCGGATCGTGGCGCGCGACATCGAGGCCGCCCGCCGCACCGGCGCGCACGTGCACTTCCAGCACGTCAGCACCGCCGGTTCGTTCGAGGCGATCCGCAAGGCCAAGGCCGAAGGACTGCCGATCACCTGCGAGACCGCGCCGCATTACATCGCGCTGACCGACGAGGCGATCCTGGAGTACGGCCCGCTGGCCAAGATGAACCCGCCGCTGCGCTCCGCCGCCGACCGTCAGGCCGTGCATGTGGCCATCGCCGACGGCACCGTGGACCTGATTGCAACCGACCACGCCCCGCACACGATGGAGGAGAAGAACGCCGGGCTTGAGGCCGCGCCCAACGGCATCATCGGCCTGGAATGCGCCTACGGCGTCTGCCACAAGGTGCTGGTGGACGGCGGCATCATCTCCGACCAGCGGCTCATCGAACTCATGTCCACCGCGCCGATGCACCTGATGGGCCACACGCCCACCGACGTGGCCGGTCTGCTCAACACCTCCAGCGCCTGCGCCACCAAGCGCACGCTGGACCTGGGCGCGGTGGAGCATCCCGAATCGGTGAACCTGGTGGTGCTGGATACCGACCGCGCCTGGACGGTGGATCCGGAACGGTTCCACTCCAAGGCGCGCAACACCCCGTTCGGCGGGTGGCGGGTGACCGGCATGCCGCTGGCCACCGTCATCGCCTCGAAGCTCGTCTTCAGCAGACTCTAACCGGAAGGAACCGCCATGGATCGACTTATCGAGGCCATCGCAGCCACGCAGAACCCCAGCGTCGTCGGCCTGGACCCGACCGAGGCGCTGGTGCCGGCGCAGGTCATCGCCAGCTTCGCCGACGAGATCGCCGACGAGGTTGAGGATGCCGCCGACCGCCCGGCCGCGCAGCTCGCCGTCGCCTACTTCGAATACAACCGGGCGATCATCGACGCGATCGCCGACATCGTGCCCGCCGTCAAGCCGCAGATCGCCATGTACGAGGCGCTCGGCCCCGCCGGCGTGGACGCGTACACGATGACCTGCGAATACGCGCAGTCGCATGGCCTGTACGTGATCGGCGACATCAAGCGCGGCGACATCGGCTCCACCGCGGCCGCCTACGCCGGGCACTTAAGCGGCGTGGCGTTCGGCGCGGGGGAGAGCGGGCCGTACGACCCGTGGCATGAGGATGCGGTGACCGTGAACCCGTACCTCGGCACCGACGGCATCACCCCGTTCGTCGAGGCCGCCACCGCCGCCGACAAGGACATCTTCGCGCTCGTGCGCACCTCCAACCCCTCCAGCAGCGAGATCCAGGAGCTCGAACTGGCCGGCGGCTGCCGCGTCTACGAGCATGTGGCCGATCTGGTGGAACGTTGGGGCCAAGGCACCGTCGGGCAGCACCGCTATTCGAGGGTCGGCGCGGTCGTCGGCGCCACGCACTCCGAGGAGGGCCGCGCGTTGCGCGCACGCATGCCGCACACGTTCTTCCTCGTGCCCGGCTACGGCGCGCAGGGCGGCACCGCCCGCGACGTGGCCGGCATGTTCGACGACGCCGGCTCCGGCGCGATCGTCAACTCCTCGCGCGGCATCATCGGCGCGTGGAGGAAGACCGGCGCGTACAGCGAGACGATGAGCGCCGAATCCGCGCTCGACCTGGTGGCCGACGCCGCACGCAACGCCGCCATCGCCATGCGCGACGACCTGCGCGCCGTCATGCCGTAACCGACATCCGACACCCCAACCATCAGGAATCCCCAGCACAAAGGAAACCACAGCAACACAGACAAGGAGTCCCCGTGTCCAGCGCAACGTTCCTGCCGACCGTCGCCGAGGCGACCGCCGCGGGCTACTTCCCCGGCCGCCACACGGTCGAGGTCACCGAAGTGACGGAACTGACGCCCGGCGTCGTACGGTTCACGTTCCGCGACCCGTACATCGCCGCGCATGCCAAGCCGGCGCAGTTCGTCAACCTGTTCTCGCACGACCCGATGCGGCTGCTGCCGCGCCCGTTCGGCGTCAGCGAGGTCAGCGGCGACCTGGTCTCGCTGATCTTCGCGGTCGTCGGCACCGGCACCGCCGAATTCGCCGCGATGCACGCCGGCGACACGATCGACGTGCTCGGCCCGCTCGGCGGCTCCTTCAAGGTCAAGGAACCGGCGCACTACGTACTTGTCGGCGGCGGTCTCGGCGTGCCGCCGCTCATCTACGCGGCGCAGCGGCTTGCGGAACGCGAAGATTGCGCGACCACCGCGGTGTTCGGCTATCGCGACGCGCATTTCGCCGACGCGTTCGTCTCCCGATACGTGGATACGCGCAGCATCGACGAGACTGAGGGCAACGTCGTCACGCTGCTCGACCGCATGGAGGCCGAGCTGACCGCGCCGCGCGAGGACAGCCTGAAGACCGTGTTCCTGACCTGCGGGCCGACGCCGATGATGAAGGCCGTGGCGTTGTGGGCGTCCGAGCGGGGCATCGACTGCCAGGCGAGCATGGAGCAGCGGATGGGCTGCGGGTACGGCACCTGCGTGGTCTGCGTGGTCGACACGGTGGACGGCCGCAAGAAGGTGTGTTCGGACGGCCCGGTGTTCACCGCGCAGCAGCTGGGATGGGAGGCGTGACGATGACCACGACGATTACGGAGCAGCAGATGAACGAATCGCACATCAACGTCTACGAGCCGCACGAGTGGAAGCACAAGACCGTGGTGGCTGGCGTGGAATGGAAGAACCCGGTCGGCACCGCCTCCGGCACGTTCCAGCTCGCCGCCTGCCGCTGGTTCTACGACGTGGCCCAGCTGGGCGCGATCTGCACCAAGGGCGTCTCGCCGGTGCCGTGGGAGGGCAACCCCGGGCCGCGCACCGCGGAATGCCCGGGCGGCATGGTCAACGCGGTCGGCCTGCAGAACCCCGGCGTGGACCACTATCTGGTCGATGAACTGCCCAAGCTCAAGGAGATGGGCGCCACCGTCATCACCAACGTGGCCGGCCACAGCGACGACGACTACGCCGAGGTTGTGGCCAAGCTCGCCGATTCGGCCGCCGACATGCTGGAGATCAACGTGAGCTGCCCGAACGTCAGCCACGGCGGCATGAGCGTGGGCACCGATCCGGTGGGGCTCGCACGGCTCATCGACCGGCTGCGCAAGATCACCTCCAAGCCGATGATCGTCAAGCTCACGCCGAACGTCACCGATATCGCGGCCATCGCGCGCGCCGCCGTGGAATCCGGCGCCGACGCGCTGAGCCTGATCAACACGCTGGTCGGCATGCGCATCGATATCCGCACCGGCGAGCCGATCATCGCCAACCGCACCGGCGGTGTTTCCGGGCCGTGCGTGTTCCCGGTGGCCCTTGGCTGCGTGTGGCGCGTGCGCCAGGCTCTGCCGGATATTCCGATCATTGGCATCGGCGGCATCGACTCTGGCGAGAAGGCGCTCGAATTCCTGTACGCCGGCGCGAACGCCGTGGAGGTGGGCGCCGCCGCGCTCTATGATCCGACCGCGCCGATGCGCGTGGCCCGCGAACTCGACGACCTGCTCGACTCGCGCCCCGAACTCGCCGCCAAGCTCGCCGCCGGGCAGACCTGGCGATAGCACGTCAACCTCGAAAGGAGCATATTATGACCGAATCGCTCGATCTGCGGTTCACCCGCTTCCTGCTGGAATCGCAGGCGCTCAAGTTCGGCGACTTCACGCTGAAGTCCGGCCGCAAGTCCCCGTATTTCATCAATGCCGGCGCATTCAACGACGGTAGCAAGATCGCCCGGCTCGGTGCGTTCTACGCCGAGAAGATCGCCGCCGAGATCGCGGCGGGTTCGCTGCCGGGCGACATCGACACCGTGTTCGGCCCGGCGTACAAGGGCATCCCACTGGCCGTATCCACCGCCATCGCGTTGACCGGCGGCCACGGCATGCAGGTCGGGTACACGTTCGACCGCAAGGAGAAGAAGGACCACGGCGACGGCGGCATGATGGTCGGCACGCAGCTGACTGACGGCATGAAGGTGCTGCTCGTCGACGACGTGATGACCGCCGGCACCGCCGTGCGCGAGGTCGTGCCCAAGCTCAAGGCAGAGGCGGACGTGGAGATCGTCGGCCTGGTGCTCTCGGTGGACCGCATGGAGAAGACCAAGGACTCCGACCTGTCCGCGGTCAAGGCCGTGGAAGCCGAGTTCGGGTTCCCCGTCATGGCGATCGCCAACGTGCGTGAGATCTTCGAGGCCGGCCGGTCCATCATGACCGCCGACGGCACCCCGTACGTGACCGACGGGATCGCGGCCGCCGCCGACGCCTACCTGGCGCAATACGGCGCCTGACGCCGTTCCTGAGTGCAAGTGCCGAGGCCAACGGAGGCCTCGGCACTGTATTCTGAGAGCTTTGGCGGAAGGATAGGACGATGATCGATCTGAAGACATGGAAGCCGGCGGCGATGGCGGCATTGAAGGCAGCATTCGGCGAGCGCCTGCTCTGCCTGGGATTGCAGGGGAGTTATCTGCGCGGCGAGGCCACGGCGGATAGCGATATCGATCTGTTGGTGGTGCTCGACCAGGTGACGATCGATGATCTGGACGCATTCCATGCGGCGATGCGTTCACTGCCCGATGGCGAGCGCGCGGTCGGCTTCACCTGCGGGCGTGCGGAGCTGGCGGCCTGGCCGGCGTATGAGCTGTATCAGTTCGAGCATGGGACCGAGGTCTGGCTGGGCGATCTTCACACCCTGCTGCCGGAGTATGACGAGGATGACATCCGTCTGGGTGCCCGAGTCAGCGTCGCCAACCTGTACCACATGGTCAACCACACCTATCTGACCACGCGCGACCTCGATGAAACAGCACGGACGGATGCCCTCAAGGCATTGCTGAAGGCGTTCTTCTTCTCCCTGCAGATCGTCCACGCAGTCCGTACCGGAGTCTTCACGCCCACCAAGCGGCAGATGCTCACGGAACTCACCGATGAGGACGAGCGGACGCTGCTTCGCCATGCCATGCCGAGCAACGCCGTCATGTCCGTCGGCAAGGCCAACGTCAGCAACGATGACATCGTGGGCGAGACGCTCTACGCGCTTCTCCAAGCATGGTGCTCCCGCACGCTGATTGCCATCCGTTGACGCTCAGTTGGGGATTTTCTCGTTCGGTTGGGAACTCATGGGCGTTTCAGCGGCATGGATGGCTTGATATTGCGGGGCCGACGAGGAAAGAACACGGTCCGGTTCCCAACCGAATGTTATTTTCCCCAACTGAACGTATATGGACTTAGTGCAAGGAGCGCCCATCCTTGAACCAGTGCAATATGCACCAGTTCCGTAAAAGGACCATACGGCGGCTGAATGCCGGACTGATACGGTTGTCGTATGGATGTCGTCCATCACCGGCGGCGGAGGGAAGGGACTCACGGCCATGAGCAGATTTCGTGACATTCTCGACGAGCAGGAACGTGCGGAAGCCGCCGCCTACCAGTCGGATGAGTCGATCCTAGCGATGATGCGGCAGGATTTCTCCGATGCCGAGCTGGTTGAGGCGCAAATCACCCGTCACGAACGGGAGCTGGTCCGTCTGTTCCGGATGCGCGATCTGACGGCCTTATCGGCATGGCATATCCCGATCCGGACCTGCGGTTTCATCCATGCGGCGAAGCATACACGCAGCCAGGTCGCCTACTTCCATAATCATGACTGCTATGAACTGATCCTTGCGATGCATGGCACCTGCATCCAACGGTTTCTGGACCCGGACTCCACGCTCACGCTGTCACAGGGCGACGCCTGTCTCAACGCTCCCGGCACCGTGCACGCCATCGAACCAATCGACTCCGATCAGATCATTCTCAAGATCATGATCGCACCATCCGTGTTCGATCAGACGTTCGCCCCAATACTCCGGGAAACGGAACGTTCCGAATCATTCTCCGGGCATGCGCCGTGCATCCGCGTATTCCGGCATTGCTCCGACCTGACCGCAGGGCTGGCGCGTATGCTGACCGTCGAGACATCGGATCGACCCGCGCATTGGCGCAATACCGCATCTGCCTACTGTTCGTTGATCGCCGTCGAACTCGCACGGAACGCTGCCGGGGAGTGCACAACGTTCTCCGCACTGGCGCATTCCTTGGAACGGTATGTGCGCTCGGATCCCGCCCACGCCGATCTCGCGGGTTTCGCCCGGATGCTGGGCTACAGCGAGGATTATGCCGGTCGACTGGTCAGGGAATCCACCGGTCGCACCTTCCGCGATCTCACGGGAACACTCAGGATGGAGATCGCGGCCTCGCGTCTGCTTGACACCGACGACACCGTTGCCTCGATAGCCCGTGCGGTCGGGTATGACAACCGTTCGGGGTTCCATAAACGGTTCCTGTCCGTATACGGTCTAACTCCGAGCGAGTATCGGTCCATGTTCCGGATGTGATGACCCGTCTGTTCGCGGATGCGGATACATGGTGGACGGATTCGGCAACATGTGCGCCGGCGATCGTGACGAGCCCGCGGATAGATTGGAACATGTCGGCAAGGAGGCGCGATGAAAAGCAGGACGAAGAACCATCTCGACGAAGCGACGATTCGGACGCTGGTCCGCGAACAGTTCGGCCGGGAATGCCGTGTGACCGGCATCACCGAGCTCGAGGGCGGCATGTTCAACGCGATCTACCGCATCAAGTGCACCGCATTCGACCGTGACATCGTGCTCAAGGTAGGGGTCAGGCCGGGGATACCGTTGCTGACCTACGAGCGCGACATCATGCCCGTGGAGGTGGAGGCGTACCGTCTGATCAGCGAACGGACCACGGTTCCGGTACCGCAGGTCCTGGCCCACGATTTCAGCAAAACGCTGATCGACGCCAACTATTTCTTCATGACCGCATTGGACGGCGTGCCATTGTCCAAGGCGTCGCGCCGCATGTCGCCGGAGAATCTGGCTCAGGTCAAAGTGAAGCTTGCCGAATACCTGGTGCAGCTGCATGGCATCACCAACACCTACTTCGGCTATCCCACCGACGATCCGGCGTTGCGGTACGCCACATGGCATGAGGCGTTCCTGGGCGTGTTCGAGCAGTTGCTGCGCGACGCCAGGGATCATGGCATCCGGCTGCCGTTCCTGAGCATCGAGCGGGCGCTGGAACGCCACGGCGATCTGCTGGACGCCCTGGAACGGCCTTGTCTGGTTGATTTCGACTGCCACGAGGGGAATGTCTTCGTGCGGCGCAGCGGCGCCGGTTACGCCATCGAGGGCATCCTCGATTTCGAACGCATGTTCTGGGGCGACCCAATCGCCGATTTCCCGACCGCGTTCGTATTCTGCGACGATATCCGGGAGGAACCCGATTTCCTCAAGGGATTCCTCGCCGCCAGCGGCCGCCGCGAGTTCACCCGAGACGACGATCGGCGCTACCAGCTGTACCGCCTGTACATCGCCACGATCATGGCGGCGGAGACGTTCCGCTACGACCGGATGTACGGCACCGCGCAGCGGATCTGGGCCACGGCCCAGGTACGCAAATGCCTGAGCAATCTCGACGCACGATGAACGCCCGAAACACCGCCTGCACGTCGTCCGAGCGCCACCGCGATGACGAGCTCGCCGTCGCGCCCATAGGCCGGCTGATGGCGAGCATGTCGTTGCCCTCGATCATCGGTGTGCTCGCATACAACCTGTACAACATCCTGGACACGCTGCTGCTGTCGCAAGGCGCGGGCATGGACGCCGTGGGAGGCGTGGCCGTTTCCTTCCCGCTGTTCATGCTGCTGTCGGCCGTCGCCTCGACGCTGGGAACGGGGGCGGCCTCGGTCATCTCCCGTGCGCTGGGACGCGGAGACGACGAGGAGGCGGCGCGGGCGGCGGCCAACACGTTCCTCGTCTTCTATGCGACGGCGCTGGCCATGGCCGTGGTGGGGCTGCTGTTCCTCGATCCGATCCTGCTCATGATGGGCGTGACGGATTCGCTGCTGCCGGTCGCCCGCAACTACACCCGCATCATCCTGATCGCCGCGGTCACCAGCACCGGTTTCTCCAATCTGATCAGGTCCGAGGGCGCCAGCCGCTACGCCATGGCAATCTGGGTGATACCGTTGAGCGTCAACACGGCGTTCGACATCCTGTTCATCTTCGGGCTTGAATGGGGCGCGACGGGCGCCGCACTGGGCACGGTGATCGGACAATGCGTGTCGATGGCGATGAGCGTCAACTTCTTCCTGCTCTCCGGCAGAAGCCGTCTGCGGCTGGCGGCCCGCCATTTCCGTCCGGATATCCGGCTTATCGCCACGATTCTATCCACGGGACTGCCGTCGCTGGCGCAATGGTGCGAGCAGGGCCTTGCCATCATCGCCGCCAACCGCATGCTGCGCACATTCTCCGCCGACCCGACCGTGCTGGGTTACGGAGCCGGCGGCGATCTGCCGATCAACACCTACGGTCTGGCATCCCGCATCCTGCTCCTACTGCTGTTCCCGGTAACCGGTCTGGCTCAGGGCATCCAACCGATCATCGGCTTCAATTTCGGTGCCGGACTGCATAACCGGGTCCGACGCACGCTTGCGTTGTCAACGGCGATCACCATCGTCTACGGCGTCGCATCGGCCATCATCACAGCCGTGTGGGCGGCCCGTCCGATGATACGCCTGTTCACAGGGGATACGGCAACGATCAGATTGGGTGCCCAGGCGCTCGCCATTATGGGTGCGGCGACGGCGTTCACCGGGATCCAGCAGATACACGCGACGTTCCTCCAATCGATCGGTCGACGGACGGCCGCCATACTGGTATCGGTGTGCGGCCAGCTGCTGGTGATGCCCGCGCTGCAGATCATGGGCCGCTTCGGACTGGTCGGTGTGTGGTGGGCGTTTCCTGTTGCGGCTATTGCCGGAAGTTTGGTGTCTTCGCTGGCGGTGTGCCGCGCAAACGTCCGCGCCTTGTACGCTTCGGATGGGCATCACTCCGGCAATTCCGTTCCTTAATCCTTTCTTCATCGTCCGACGGTCCGTATCCCCGCACGGTGCGCTACACTCGGTAGGGTTCGGCTGGCTTCGGCGACGAGTGCAAGGAGGGTGCCGTGAGCGGTGACGGCGGCAAGGGGACCGTGCTGATCGTGGACGACGAGAAGGAGATCGCCGATCTGGTCGCCGTCTACCTTGAGGCCGAGGGCTATCAGACCCGGGTCCGCTATGATGCGGCGGGTGCGCTCGAAGCGGTCGCCGACCCCGACATCGCCATCGACCTGGCCGTGCTGGACGTCATGCTGCCCGACATGAACGGCTTCCATCTGTGCCGCGAGATCCGCAAAACCCGCCGCTGGCCGATCATCATGCTGACGGCGCGCGACGATGAGGTCGACAAGATCACCGGACTGAACTTCGGCGCCGACGATTACGTGACCAAGCCGTTCCGTCCGTTGGAGCTCGTCGCCCGCGTCAACGCCCAGCTGCGCCGCTACACGCATTACGACCGGTCAGCCGGCGACACCCGACGCGAGGAGGAACGCTATGAATACCGCGGGCTGGCGGTGGATCTGCGCACCCGCGCCGTGAGCGTGGACGGACGGCGCGTGCGCCTGACGCCCAGCGAGTTCGCCATCCTGGTGGCGTTGTTCCGGCATCTGGGCGAGGCGGTGAGCGCCGAGGAGCTGTTTCACGCGATGTGGGACGGAGAGCCGTATCTGAAGACCAGCAATGCCATCAGCGTGCATGTCAGGCATCTGAGAGACAAGATAGGAGACCAGGTTGATCGACCGCGATTCATCCACACCGTCTGGGGCGTCGGCTACCGGCTCGGCGACGACTGCTGAAGCCCCGGCCGGACAGTACCGCACCGATCGCATGCACCGTCCGACGCGACGGCCCGATTCCGGTTCCGCGTCCATGCCGTCGGTTCGGGGCGGGGGTGCGCCGATTCCGGATGTCGCCAAGCCGGAGCATCGCAGACGGCGGGGTGCCGGCGGCCGGTTCGCCTTCATCCTGGCCCTGCGCATGCTGGGTGCCCTGGGACTGGGTCTGGCGGCCGTGCTGCTGTTGCGGCTGATGTGGAACGCCGATGCGATCGCCACCTGGCTGACCGACGTGTGGTATGTGGATTGGGAATCCGCGGTATATATCATCCAGGGCATGCGCAATCTGGCGCCGGCGGTGGCGGTGCTGGTGTTCGTGCTGGCATTCTTTCTCGGCTATCTGCTCATCGTCAGGCCGTATGTGGTGAGAATCTTCTCGACGCTGACCGATGGGATCGCCCAGCTGCTGGCGGATGACGGGCGCATGTCGGAGCTGCCCGACGAGCTGGATGATGTGGCGGTCGCGCTCGGCGAGGTGCGTCGGAGATTGGACCGCCGCGCGTTCGAGGCGCGGATGGCCGAACAGCGCAAGAACGATCTGGTCATGTATCTCGCACATGACATCCGCACGCCGATGACCTCGGTGGTCGGCTATCTGAGTCTGCTGGACGAGGCGCGGGACATGCCGGAGGAGCAACGACGCCGGTACACGCATACCGCGCTGGACAAGGCCCAACGCCTGGACGCGCTGGTCGACGAGTTCTTCGACATCACCCGGTTCAATCTGTCAAACGTGCCGTTGGAGGTCGGCCCGGTGGATGTGAGTCTGCTCATGATGCAGATGGTCGAGGAGTTCCATCCGCAGCTTGAGGCGCACGGCAACACCGTGCGGCTGCATATGCCCGACGCCCTGACCATTACGGCCGATGCGGAGAAACTGGCCCGCGTGTTCAACAACCTGATGAAGAACGCCATCGCCTACAGCGAGCGCGGCAGCGTCATCACGGTCGAGGGCACGGCGGACGAGGCGACCGCCCGCATCGCGATCAGCGATCATGGCCGCACCATCCCCGCGCGCAAGCTCGACATGCTGTTCGACAAGTTCTACCGTCTCGATGCGTCCCGCAGCAGCGCCGACGGCGGCGCGGGCCTCGGCCTGTCCATCGCCCGGCAGATCACCGAGGCGCACGGCGGCTCGATCGCGGCCTCCAGCGCCGACGGCGTCACCACGTTCACGGTGACGCTGCCCGTCACAGCCTGAAGCCGCAGAGCAGCGGCCTTCATCGTTCCTTAATCAAACGCTCATCATCCCGGGGCCTTCGGCAGGCGCGACTCCTCTAGCGTGAGGTGCGAATCAACCACCTGGAGGAAAGAGGCTTGAGATGAGCGCATCCCGATATGACCACCCGATACTCCGCCCGACGGCGACCAGTCCCGCACGGCGAACCGATGCGGCGCCGGTGCCGACGGTCCCGCGTCGACGGTTGCATTCGTGGCGGACGGCGGTCGCGGTGGTGATGGCCGCCGCCATCGTCTGCCTGGCGGCGTTGCTGTATGCGACCGGCGGCGCGCCGTTCGGCCCGACCGTATCGTTCGATGGGCTGAACAGCCGGTACGCGATGCTCATCGACGCCGACAGCGGCGAGGCCATCGCATCGCGAGACGCCGACGCACGCATGTATCCCGCCTCGCTGACCAAGGTGATGACCGCGGTGGTGGTCCTCGACCACGCCGAGACGTTGGACGACGTGGTCGAGGCCCCGGCCGACATGTTCCCGGAGCTGTGGGAGCAGAACGCCTCGATGGCCGGCCTGCAGCCGGGGGAGAGCGCCACCGTGGAGGATATGCTGTACGGGCTGATGCTGCCCTCCGGCGCGGATTGCGCCATCGCGCTGGCACGGTATGTGGCCGGCGGTGTCGAGGCGTTCGTCGAGCTGATGAACCGGACCGCCGCCGCGCTCGGCATGTCCGGCACGCATTTCACGAACCCGACCGGGCTGCATGACGCCGACCATTACTCGACCGCGCGGGACATGACCATGCTGTTTGCCCATGCGATGCGCAACGGCACCTTCCGCACCATCGCAGGCTCCCCGTCGCATACGATGTCCAGCGCCAGCCTGCACGACGGGGATTTGACCGTCGACAGCACCGTGTTCGAGGAACTGGGCACGCCGTTCTTCGCCGGCGGGTGGATCGTGGCCGGCAAAACCGGATACACGCCCGAGGCCGGCCTGTGCCTGGCCACCGCCGCTCGGTTCGGCGGCAGGACCTACATCCTGGTCACCGCGGGGGCGCCCGGCGACCACGCCACATCGCAGACGGATGTGGATGACGCGCGCTACGTCTACGGCCAGATCCCCGGACTGTGATCCGTCCGCGGTCCGGCGCCGTCGCAGGCCCGGCGCCGACGACACGTGTCGCCCTCGCTCCGTTCGTGCCCGCGTATGCTCCATTCGTCCGAAAACCGCCTCCCGTCAGGCATTTCCGCCGCGCGGAACGCCCCGATGGCGCAGGATGGTGGCATCGCCTCACGAAAGGAGCATACGATGACGACCATCATGTCGATGGATGGCGTCTGCCTGTCATTCGGCAGCAAGCAGGTGCTGCACAACCTCACCTTCGCCGTGCGGCGCGGCGAGACGTTCGGGTTCCTCGGCCCCTCCGGCGCGGGCAAGACCACCACCATCAAACTGCTGACCCGCCAGCTGGTCAAGGATTCCGGGCGCATCACGCTGTTCGGCCGTCCGATCGAACGCGCGAGCGAATCCGACTACGAACGCATCGGCATCCTCTCGGACACCAGCGCCCTGTACGAACGGCTGAGCATCGCGGACAACCTGCGCTTTTACGCACGGCTGCGCGGCGTGCCGGAGCGCGGCGTCCGGCCGCTGCTCACCCGCATGCGGCTGGACAAGGACGCCAAGACGCCAATCAAGAACTGTTCGAAGGGCATGCGTCAGCGCGCCGCCCTGCTGGCGGCGATGATCCATTCGCCCGAGCTGCTGTTCCTCGACGAGCCCACCAGCGGACTCGACCCCGCCACGCGGGCCGAGGTGCACCGCATGCTCGGCGAGCTGAAGGCCTCCGGCACCACGGTGTTCCTGACCACGCACGACATGGCCGAGGCGGACGCCGTCTGCGACCGCATCGGCATCCTCGCCGAAGGCCATCTGGCGGCCTGTGACGAACCGGAACAACTGAAACTGCGGTTCGCCCGCAACCACGTCACGATACGGACCCGCACGCACGGTACCATCGAAACGACAAAGGACACTGCGGCAGCCGAACAGGTAGCCGGATTGCTGCGGTCGGGGGAGATCCTCTCCATCCATTCCGACGAACCGAACCTTGAGGAGGTTTTCCTCGAACTGACCGGAAAGGAGTTCTGACATGAACGCGAACACCCGCAAGATCGCCGTGCTGTGCGGCAAGGACGCCCGCGACGTTCTGCAGAACCCGACCATGCTGGTCTCCTGCCTCATGCCCATCGGCTTCATGCTGCTGTACCGGTACATGATGCGCCGTATCGGCGGCGACGCGGTGGACACGTCGGCCGGCCGCACGCTCACCGACGGGTTCCTGATGTCCACGGCCGCCATCTTCACCATCGCCATGGTCGGGTCGATGGTGCTGCTCTACGGTCTGGCCGAGGAGAAGGAAAAGCACACGCTGCGCACGCTGATGCTGGCGAACGTGGGCGCCGGACAGATCCTTACCGCCAAACTCGCGGTGACGCTTGCGCTGACCGCGGTCACCGAGGCCGTCTGCTTCCTCATCATCGGCGCGCCGGCCCGCATGCTGCCGGCGTTCCTGGCGATCGGCGTCATCGGCGCGATACCGATCATGCTGGTCTCCGCGCTGCTGGGGCTCCTGTCCCGCGACCAGATGACGTCGGGCCTGTACGCGGTGCCGATGCTGCTGGTGGCGATCGCGCCGATGTTCTCGATGATCGGCGAGGAGGTGTCCAACGTGACGCGGTTCCTGCCGACGGGCGGCACGGATCAGTTGTTCAAGCTGCTGGCCGAGGACAGGCTGCTGAGTATGGACGCGTTACTGCCGGTTGTGGTGACCGTGGTCTGGATCATCGTCTGCACCGTGGCGTTCGGACTGCTGTTCAGACGACTCGCCCGGGACAACTGACCGCACAGTAGCGCGGAACCGCCGCAGGGACCAGCGGAACAGCATCAGGGAGGCCATGAGCCATATCAGGCTGATCGCCGCAACGGGCAACCACCCCATCAGCGGCGATTGGCCTGTGGCCATGGCCATAACCGTATCCATATACAGGTTCGCCGGCAGGAATTCGGACACCATCCGCAGGGAGTAATCCATCGGCGTCAGCATGCCGAACATCAGCAAGGTGACAATAATCGTGGAAGGCAACGATGTATCCGACTGACTGGCAACCACCCCGCCGAACGCCGTGGCCGCGCCGGCGATCGCAACCGCGGCGGGCAGGCACGACAGCCACAGCGCCACGGTGCGCATCACGTCGAATGGGGAGAGCACGGCCAGGGCGATCGCCGACAACGCCATGCTCCAGACGACACCGGCGGCGAACTTCGAACACATCACCATTGCGGGGGAGACACCGGTTCTCGCCAATGTCCGGCAACTGCCGCGTTCACGTTCCTCGACCAGAAGATACAGCCCCGGCAACGTTCCGGCCATCGCGATCGCGAACAACACCGTCAACAATAGCGTGAACGCCACGCCCAGCTGGTCGTCGTCACCACCGGCGACCAGCGTCCGGAACAGCAGTCCGGCAATCAGCGGTATCAGCAGATACATGAGATACGCGGAACGCAGCATCATCGTGATGTCATGCCGCAGCAGCACCAAGAACGCTCGTGGTGCGGTCATGTGATTGCCTCCTGCCTGCGGTTCCCGGTCACGCATGTTCCATCGTAACCGTTTGTTAGGCTGAATCACGACCCCTGTCCGGTACGTGCAAGGAGAACGATGCACAGTTATGATTCCGTGGAATCGCTGATCGACGGTGAGCGCGAGTCGAACATCCATGTGGAATGCAGCCGGCCGGTCACGATGAGGGCGCTTGACACGGTCCGCGGACTGTACAAGAACCGGCGTTGCGCCTTCTATCTGCGCTCCGATCGCGGGTTCGACCGTGACAGCGTGCGCTCATACCTGCGCTTCTTCGGCGCGCTGTCCGGCACCAAGGCGGACGCCGAGACGGCGATCGACCATTTCGGATTGCGGCCCGTGGCGTCGAAACGCATCGGCAAGCTCGACGACGAGCAGCGGGCCATGGTGAATTTCGCCCGCATGAGCCTGGCCGATCCCGAGATCTGCTTCATCGAATACCCGCTCGGCTACCTTGGCTCGGCCGCGCGCTCATTGACGTTGCGATGGATCGCGGAAGCCAGCGAGCGCGGCACGTTGTTCATCACGACGGGACAGCCGTTGCGTGATGCGCTGCTGATGCCCGGCACGGCGTGGTGGATGGAGGACGACCGGTGCATTGCGGCGCAGACGGAAACCGGCGACGCCGACGGCGGGAGTCCGATACCCGGATCCGCGCAGGATCCACAGCAGGACGATGCGGAACCCGACGAGGTGCAGGTCGTCAAGATCGTCTGCAAAAGCGGCACGACGACGTTGCTGTTCGATCCGCGCGAGGTTGACTTCATCGAGAGCATCAGCCGGGCGAACTACGTATCGGTGCGCGGCCAGCGGTACCAGACCGCGCTGACCCTCGACGAGCTGGAGGCGATGCTGGAACGGTTCGGCTTCTTCCGCTGCCATCGTTCCTATATCGTCAACGTGCAGAAGGTCGCCAAACTGGAACGGTTCACCCGCAACAGCTACAACCTCACCCTGTCCGACGCGGCACAGTCCACCATCCCGCTCGCCAAAGGCCGCGTGGCCGACATGCGCGAACACTTCGGCTGCATCTGAAACCCTTGGAATTCCGCCGATGCAACCGCTAGTTGCGAGGAATCTGGTTGCGTTTTGCCGGTGCAACCGAAAGCTGGTGGCACGCAACCGGAGCATTCGGGCAGGATGGAACCATCTGAAGGGCCGACGTGCTCACTGAATGGCACAATGGACGGCATCGGATGCTTAAGGAGGCACCCACGATGAGTTTTCGGGATAATCTGCAGTACCTGCGCGCGCAGCGCAACTTCACCCAGGAGCGTCTGGCCATGCTGCTTGGCGTTTCCCGTCAGGCCATCTCCAAATGGGAATCAGGCAAGGCGTATCCGGAGATGGACAAGCTGCTGATGATGTGCGACCTGTTCGGCTGCACGTTGGACGATCTGGTGCTCGGCGATGTTCGCGTTCCCCGATCCGGGGCTGATGCCGAGCCGGCGCGGACCGATGGTGTGGCGTCGACGTCGACGGGAATCATGGCGGCGGACGCCGTCACCGGTCCGTCGAATGATCCGGCGACGGATCGGCCCTCGGTGCTTGGCGCACCGACGAACCTTTCCGCGGGGCAGCGGGCTATTGCGGTCGCCCTGCCGGAGGATCTGGCCGGATACGACGCCCATGTGAACTCGTTCGCCTGGAAGATCGCGGCCGGCGTCGCGGCGATCATCGCGGGCGTCGCCATCGGCGTGCTGTTCGACGGCAAGGGCACGGTTTCCGGCCTGTTGGTCCGGAGCGAGTTCCTCACCTTCGTCTGCACCATGATTGGGGTGATCGTCGGTCTGGCGCTGCTGATCCCGGCAGGCATGGCGCATGCGGAGTTCATGCGCAGGCACCCGTTCATCGAGGATTTTTACACCGACGATGACCGCTCCCGTCGCGCCAAGGAGCTTGCGGTAGGCGTGGTCGCGGGCATCGGTCTGATCCTGATCGGCGTGTCCGTCACCGTATACGGCGAGGAGGTCCTGGGCATCGAGGAGGGGTGGCCGGCCAGCGTGATGCTGCTGTGCGTGGCCGCGGGAGTGTTCTGCTTCATCTACTTCGGCATCCGCTACGGCATGATGAACATCGATGCATACAACCATGAGGCGGAATCCGACCGCAAGGAGCGTGAGCGTGAGGCACAGGGCGGCGATCTCTACGACAAGGTGACCGGTCTGGTGTGCGGCATCATCATGCTGATCGCCACGGTCGTCGGACTGTGGGTGCTGTTCGCCGGCGGGCCGATCGACGGCGACGGCGGCGAACGGTGGATGTCCGGCAACGGCCTGTTCTGGCTGGCCTGGCCGATCGGCGGCATCCTGTGCGGCGTGGCCACCTGCATCATCCAGATATTCCGTTCCTTCCACGACCACGAGCGCTGATACGACGATCGCTGTCATCGCTTGCACGCAGGTCCGATCGCACTGAAAGCGAGCGGCGTCTGCGCCTGCTCGGGATGGTGTACCGTACGGCAAAACATTCGCACACTGTTATAGCGGTGTGTATAACAGTCGTCCTACTGTTATACACACCGCTATAACAGTGTTCCGCGTTGAAAATACAAGGCAATGAGCGCCATACCGGTGCAATGGGGGACAGGCGGGGGCTGGTTTCCGTTCCTGTTTCGTCAATCCTCGATCAGGTCGTAGCCGTGGGAGGCGATGACCTCGCGCAGCCTGTCCAGGTAGGTCTCGGCCGCGGCGGACAGGCGCGCGCGCTCGTTGGAGATCCAGCCGACCGTCATCGTCTCGTCCGAGTCCAGCGGCACGGTGACGATCTTCTCGTTGTTGAGGTCGCCGTTGTCGATGCCGGTGCACACCGTGTAGCCGTTCAGTCCGATGATGAAGTTGAGGATCGTGGCCCGGTCGGTCACGTTGATCTGCTTGGGGGAGTTCTCCGGCCAGACCGCCTCCTCGGCGAAGAAGAAGCTGCCCTCCTCGCCCTGCTCGAACTGGATGAACGGATAGGGCTCCAGGTCCTTCATCGTCACCCTGTCCCGCCCGGCGAGCGGATTATCGCGCGAGATGAACACCTGCAGTCCGGAGCGGAACAACGGGTGGAACTCCAGGTGCTTCTCGCGCAGCAGCTTGCCGATGACCTGCCGGTTGAATTCCGACAGGTACAGGATGCCGATCTCCGACTGCAGGTTCGCCACCTGGTTGATGATGTCCCGGGTGCGCGTCTCGCGGATCGTGAACTCGTACTCGTCCGACTGCGTGGCGTTGATCATCTCCACGAACGCCTCCACGGCGAACATGTAATGCTGCGTGGCCACCGAGCACAGCTGCTTGCGCGGCTTGGCGTTCTTGTACCGTTCCTCGAGCAGCGCCGCCTGGTCGAGCACCTGGCGGGCATAGGTCAGGAATTCGGCGCCGTCCACGGTCAGCGCGATGCCCTGGGAGGAGCGGGTGAAGATCTCGATGCCCAGCTCCTTCTCCAGCTCGCGCACCGACGCGCTCAGCGCGGGCTGTGAGACATACAGCTCATGCGAGGCCTCGTTCATGGACCCGCATTCGACGATCTTGACGATGTACTTCAGCTGCAGCAGCGTCATAGCGTACAGCCCAACGAGCGCAGATCGGCACGCGCCTGTTCGGCGTCGACGAACCGGAAGGCGTGCCAGCCCACGGCCTGCGCGCCCGCCACGTTCCTGGCCGTATCGTCGAAGAACACGGTGCCGGCCGGCGTCAGACCGAACCGCTGTTCGGTCAGCCGGTAGATGTCGGCATCCGGTTTGTGCATCTTCTCCACGCCGGACACCACCGTGCCGCGCAGCAACCGTTCCAACTGCGGATACTTCTCGAATGCGATGTGGAACGTCTCATGTGACCAGTTGGTCAGCCCC
Source organism: Bifidobacterium pullorum DSM 20433 (assembly GCF_000771405.1). Taxonomy (GTDB): domain Bacteria; phylum Actinomycetota; class Actinomycetes; order Actinomycetales; family Bifidobacteriaceae; genus Bifidobacterium; species Bifidobacterium pullorum. The sequence continues at coordinate 122,281 of NZ_JDUI01000007.1, forward strand.
CACACCCGGTATCCGGCGGCGTTCAGATCAACGAGCAGTCGTTCCATACCGGGCAGCATGCGGGGGAGCGCGTCCCCGTAATGCTCGATATAGTACTGGAACACCTGCGCCACCTCTTTGCCATGCTCGCGGACCACATCGGGATAGATGTCCGCGAAATCCTCGCCGGCATCCATGCGATCCTCATAGTGGAAGAACCCGCAGGGGTCATCGTCGGCACAGATCTGGTCCACGAACACTTGCGGCAGGACGCCTTCCAGACAGGCGCGCGTCTGCCAGTCGAGCAGCACGCCGCAGAAATCGAAGACGACATCGGTGATGGGGGTCTGTTCGTTCATACCGCCCAGTCTACCGGCGACTACTGGATAACCTCTTCGAACGCCCGCGGAATAGCCGCCACGATATCGGAGGCGATGACGGGGTGGCCGAGCGCAGGTGCCGGGTCCGCATGCTGCTGTCCGAACACCGTGGGTACCGACCAGCCACGCTGTTCGGAGTCGGCGGCGATGCCGGCGGCCAGACCATGCAGATGCGCGCCGACCGCGGCGAGTTCGATCGTCAAGGTGTCCGCGGGGGAAATGTCGGGGGAGTTCTGGGCGAGCAGCGCGCCGAGCATGCCGGCCAGCACGTCGCCCGCGCCGGCGGTCGCCAGCCAGGCCGGCGCCGAGCCCGCCAGCATGGTCCGCTCCTCGCCGTCCTCCTCGCCGACCAGAATCGTCACCGCACCCTTGAGCAGCACGGTGGCACCGGTCAACGCGTGGACGCGTCGGGCGTAATGCCACGGATCAGCCAACACGTCCTCCGTATCGACATCGTCGCCAAGCCGCTGCAGCAGACGCGCCAGTTCGGCGGCATGCGGGGTGATCAGCACCTGAGGCGGCACGCGATCGGGAAGCAGATCCAGCGCCCCGGCATCGACGACGATCGGCGGCATATCATAGGCGTCGCGCTCCGGTTTCATCCCGCTGGGCGCATCCGGCTCGCCGACGTCGTAATGCCGCAGCAGCCTGCCGATCGTCTCCCGCTGGATGTCGTCGCCGTCCGGATCGTCCGCGGCGGCCGGCACACCGGAACCCACCACCCAGGACTGCACATGCCCCTTGCCCAACACCGCCTCCGGCCGGGCGGCGAGCACCATGTCCTGCGCACGCTGCGGACCCAGATACCGGATCATCCCCACGTTCGCGCGGGAGGCCCCCTTGGCGGTCAACACCGCCGCGCCGGGATACCGGGTCGAACCGGTGACCAATCCGACCACACCGCGCGAATACTTCGAATCGTTCAGCCGGGGGAGCCGGACCAGTTCCCCGGCGATCTCATCGTCGACCATCTCCACTGCGGGATCGACGTCGTCGATAGCGAACCCGAAATCTACCAACGTCAACCGTCCCATGGCATAGCAGGCCGGCGGCATCATCGCGCAGGGTTTCATCGCACCGAACGTCACGGTCACGTCGGCGGGGATGTACGCGCCGGGCAACGTACCGTCGTTCACCCCCACACCGGACGGCGTATCGACCGCCACCACCATCGGGAACCGTCTCGCATTCGCGTAATCAGGCAGGGCGGGGCGTTCGGGCAGCGCTCCCTCCAAGCCGACCGACGCCGCAATCGATGCGGGAATGCCACGCAATCCACCTTCGATGCCGATGCCGGTCATCGCATCGATCAGCACATGCGACTGGGTGATGATCCGCAACGCGGTTTCGAACCGTTCCCCAGCCTCGCCTGCAGTAAAGCCGGCCGTAACACCGAGGATCTCGGCACGCGGATCCAGTACCAGCACCTTGCCGCCGGCACGCACCAATGCGGCGAACGCGGACTCATGCAGGGACCGGCCGACCGCGATCACGGTCACGTTCGCCCCAGCCTCGGCCAGACGTGCGCCCGCATACACGCCGTCGCCACCGTTGTCGCCGGCACCGGCCAGCACCACGATGCGCGCATCGGCCACATCCATATCCTCATCGTCCAGCAGGCGGGCGGCGACTTCCGCCACCGCGTTCGCGGCCATGCGCATCAGTGGCACGCCGTCGTCCAACAACGGACGCTCCATGGCGCGCACCGTGGCGGCATCATAGGCTGAGTGCAGCAGTGTTTCGCGACGGTTCTCATGCTGGTCCGGTACCATGGAATCCCCTTTCAACATCCATGTCGATGGAACACTACTGTACTCGGCCGCGCCGGGTCGTGCACGCATCGACCTGCATCGCGAAACTCCGAATCGTGTGAGGCGTACGACGACCGTAGAGTAGGTGGTAGTACATGGCGAAGGAGCGGATATGGCAACCTCGATTCCGGAAACGATGAAAGCGGTGGTGTTCGAACAGGTCGGACAGTGGGCCGTCAGGCGGGTGCCGACGCCCAAGCTTGAGAACCCCACGGATCTGCTGGTCAAGGTGTTGGCCTGCGGCATCTGCGGCACGGACAACCAGATCCTGCTGGACCCGCCCGGCGCGCACGCCACGCCCGGCGTGATCATCGGACACGAGATGGTGGCTGAGGTGGTGGCCGTGGGCAGTGCCGTGGACGCGTTCAAACCGGGGGACATGGTGGTGGGCGACAACAACCTGCCGTGCGGGCATTGCACGATGTGCCACGGCGGGCAGTACAACGAGTGCGCGTCGCTACGGTCGATGGGCGAGGACATCGACGGGTTCATGTGCCAGTACCAGGTCATGCCGCAGTCGCAGGCGATCAGGCTGCCGGCGGGGACCGCGGTGGACACGGCGGTGCTGACCGAACCGGTCAACTGCGCGATGGGTGCATTGCAGAAGCTCGACCTGCGGCCGGGCAAGTCGTATGCGGTGCTGGGCTGCGGGCCGATCGGACTGATGTTCGTGGCGTTGCTCAAGGCGTCGGGCGCGGCGCATATCGTGGCCAGCGACCTGTCCGCGGAACGGTTGGCGATGGCCGGCGGGCTGGGTGCCGACATCCTGTGCGCCAGCGGCGACGACCCGGCGGTCGCCTGCCGTGACGTGACCGATGGCATCGGCGTGGATGCGGTGATCGACGTGGTCGGCTGTCTGCTGCCGCAGGCGCTGGACTGCGTGCGCAAGGGCGGCGACGTGATCGCCTTCGGTCTGAACGCGCACAGCCGGCAGACCATTGACCAGGCGGATCTGGCGATGCGGGGAGTGACGATCCACGGCACGTTCATCGGCCATTTCACCTTCGAGACGACGGCGCGCATGCTGGCGGCCGGCGTGGTGGACCTGCGCCGGCTGATCACCGACCGGTACGACATCGACGACTTCGGTGAGGCATTGGCCGCGCTGCGCTCAGGTTCCAGCTGCAAGGTCGTGATCTATCCGAACGAACGGTGATCGGCATGCGGATCAGCGACGACGAGTTCGACGCCGCGGTCGCCGAAGCGTTGGACAGCGTGCCGGAACGGTTCAAGGCCGTACTGCACAACATCGCCATCACCGTGGCCGACGAGCCGACGGACCGCGAGCGCGGCACCATGGCCGACCCGCGCGGCGAACTGCTGGGCCTCTATCAGGGCGTGCCGCTGCCACAACGCACCACCGGCTACAGCGGCGTGATGCCGGATATCATCACGATCTTCAAGGGCCCGCATGAGCGGGTCTGCCATACCCGCGCCCAACTGGTCGCGCAGATCCGCCGAACCGTGCTGCACGAGATCGGCCACTACTTCGGTTTCGACGACGACTACCTGCACGCGCACGGATACTGATGCGTCGCGGCAGCCGTCACCACGGCTGCGCGTACACCTCGAAGGAGTCGTATGCCGGCGGGTCGAACACGTCCATCGAGAACGGGCGCGAACCGCCTTCCGGCGGCCAGTCCACGAATGTGGTGTACCCGTAGATGATGGCACCCGCATCGTCACGTAGCACCAACGACACGTTCAATTGGCTCGACTGTTCCCGCACGCGTTCCGAATCCTTGGTAACGAATATATCGCCCGAGAAAATCTCGCCGCCGTATCCGTCGGGTGCGGCGTTCAGGTTATCGACCTTGAAAGATGCGGATTCGCCGGAGTTCACATAGTTATAGTCCTCGGGCTCCAGAATGGTGAAGTCGACGGTGGCGGGAACGGTTCCGTTGCTGTTGCCGGCCTGGGAGCCGAAATAGGTGGTCTCGCCCGGGAACGCGACCATCAGCGCTTGCGTGTGGGAGAACAGCACGGAACCGTCCTCGCTCCTCCCGGTGATCTCGACGGACGGGAATTGTATGCACACACTGTCGCTGGTGTTCCTCAGGCCGAACGCGTAGTGCACGAGACCGGATTCATCCGCCGACCAACCGGTTTCCACCAGTTCGAGCGGATTGTCGTATGCCGCGTCGCCGCGCGTGGCATCGTCGTCCTCGGAATCCTGCGTGGACGAATCGGGGGAGGGAACCATATCGTCGTCATTGTCGTCGGGCGATGTGTTCGGTTGCGGCCCGGCGTTCTGGGAGGTTCCGTTCGCCGCGGTTCCCTCCGCGTCGCCGTTCGCGACCCAGCGCGGGATCAACGTCATCGCCGCCACCAGCGCGACGATGACGATGCCGGCGATTGCAGCGATGATGATGGCGCGCGTCCGTATCCCGCCGTTCGACGCACCCAGCATGGAAACGGGAGCGGGGACGACCGGATCGACCGGATCGGAGGGAGCCGTGAGGGCTTGCGCGAACTGCTGCACACTCTGGTACCGGGCACTGGGCTCGAACGCCGAGGCGCGTTCGACGACCGCGCGCAGTCTGGGGGTGATGTTCGGATCATCGGCCAGCAGTGTTGCATACGAGGCATCATCGGGGTAGATTCCGGTCAGCATGAAGCCGAGGATGCGCCCCAGCGAGAAGATGTCGGACCGGACGTCGGTAGGGGCGAATCCATACTGTTCGGGGGAGGCGAATCCGTAGGTGCCGAGGGCGGTGGTGTCGCGGTTCCGGTTGGCCGTATTGGTGAACGGTCTGGCGATGCCGAGGTCGATGATATGGGCGCCGTCGTCCGCGACGATGATATTCGCCGGGGTCAGATCGCGATGGAGGATGCCGAGCCGATGCAGTTCCTGAACGGCCTCGCAGATCTGCTGCGCGAGGCTGACGGCCTCGTTCTGCTGCAGCCGACCCCGTTCGGCGACGGCCTGTTCCAGGGTGAGGCCGGGTATGTAGTCGAGGACGACGGCCACGCAGTCGGGCAGTTCGTACGTGGCCTCGACGCGGGGGAGTCGCGGGCAGGTGCTGCCGCCCAGGGCCGACCATACGCCACGCTGAGCCAGCACGGTCGGGATCTTCTTGCGGACGAACGGGCCGACGCCGTCGATGGTGACCAGTTCGGTGACGCCGCGCGGACCGCGGGCCAGGACCTGTTCGACGTGGTAGGCGTCGTCGATGCCCATCGCGTGCATGGTCTGGGTGTCGTCCATGATGCTCCTTTATGTATCGCCTGCGCGGTGCCCCTCGTCGGGCGGGACGGCCTGCGCCATGGCATCGCCTCACTTCGATTGTAGGAGGGGTTGCTCGCCCAACCGTTGCAATTCGTTATCCGTGGCGGTCAGGTCGAAACTGTGGTCGATGCACCAGATGATGATGGCGTCGCGCCGCTGTTTGCACCACAGCTCGGAGACCCCCGCCAGCCGGAGCAGACGTTGGGTTTCACGCAGATCGCAGTTCAAACCGATGGAGAGCATGATGGCATGGTCGCGGCCGGGGCGGCTCTTGCCGGAGAAGATGTCATAGACGACGGTGGCGTTCAGACCCGATTCGCGGGCCACTGCGGAACGTTTCATATCGTTGGCTTCACGCAGTGATTCAAGAAATGCAGTCAGAGTCTGATTGCTTGTGACATCCTGATCGAGATACGACTGGATGTCGGAACTGGATATCAAACGATCGAGAAGTTCCTCCGTCAGCAGTTCCCGAGTCATATGCTCTCCTTGCGTTATCAACGTCCTCGTTCCGTCACTCGCCGCCCGTTTGCAACATATATACGTCAGCATATATGGAGCAGCCGGTCATCATCCGGTTTTCGACCGGTGTCGGCACGCGGCGATTCACGGTACGGATAGACACTCGTTCGGACATGACCTGTTGGGTTGTCTGACGATGCGTGATGGTATGTGACCGCTTCGACGGGTTTCCCGTCACACACGCTTCGACATCAAAGGCTTCTCGTTGAACCGAATCAGCTCATGATCTATGGCCACCCTGTCGTACCCCTTGTTCACACACCAGATGATGATGGCGTCACGGCGCTGCTTGCACCACAATTCGGAAACCCCAGCCAAACGCAGCAACCGTTGAGTCTCCTGCAGATCACAGTTCAACCCAATTGAAAGAATAATGGCATTATCCCTACCGGGACGGCTCTTCCCCGAGAACAGGTCATACACCACCGTCGGATTCAGTCCGGAAGCGCGAGCGACGTCGGCACGCGTCAATCCCTGCTGCTCCAACAGATTATGGAGATAGTCGGTCAATTCGATATCGGCAACATGTCCTTCGTCCAAAAATGCGCCGATATCGTTACTGCGAAGGAGTCTATCCAGTAAATCCTCGGTCAGGCGGGCATCAAGCATGACTTTGTCGATTTGAGAAGAAGGATTCTGCCTTGAATCGAATCGTGATTCCCTCTCTTCACGATTCGTCCCTTTGGTAGCAGTCATATCGGTGCTTCCTTCTATGCATACGCATCGTTACAGGGCTGCAGTCGTTAAAACAGTCGGTACCTTAACAAACTCCGAACCGTGCAAATTCAGTCAGCAACTGAATTCAAGCTGCAGGAATTCCGAGAGAATGGTGTCAGTTTTGCGTCCCGGAAACGAGAGAGGAACACCATCGTTTTCGGGCATGGACGACCGAGAGAAGGAACGAGGATGACCTCACCCAACGACGCACCGATGCCGGACAATCAGCCAACGAACGACGGCCAGCCGACAACACCTATGACCCCAGCACCTGCGACAACGATGCCGATTCCTCAAAATCCTGAGTCGACCAATTGCATCGAGCGTCGATACACCCTCAGTGTGCAACAGCTGTTCCAAGCCATTCACGATCAGCTGACAACCGGCGCAACATTCACCATGGACGACGAGGATGCACGCACCGGAACGGTTCGCTTCCACGCATTCGATGGCGCTCAGTGCACCGTGACCGTGACGGCGGAAGGCGCATTGGGTAGTGTCATTCGTTTGTCCGCCACCAACGATGACGGCAATAAGAGGTCCCAGGAATTCTTCGTCAAGCTTGATCAGCGACTTGGCGTGACGCAGACCATTGACCCCTCTGGCGGCAACACCTCGATTTACGCTCCCGTGATGCCGAAGAAGCCTACATCCAAGCTCGCCGTATGGGGCATCATCATCGGCGCGCTGTTCGCGTTTCTCGCGTTTACCTCAGACTCCGGGCCGTCTTGGTTCTTCGGCTTTATCGCGGCGTTGCTGTCGGGCATGTCTCTGTATGCAACTCGCACGAACGGCCCCAAGCAGGGACGGATTCTTTCGTACGTCGGCTTGGGACTTATCTCCATCGGCTTGGTTGTAGGTGGCATCAAAGCCATCGTCAGCAACGCGCAGGATAAGGCGGACCAGATGCCGGAATGCACCTCGTACACGTGGACCGATTCGGAGCTGGCCAAGATGCTTCCGGAACCGGAGTCGAAGCAGGGCGAAGTGACCCAGGATAGTAGCGACCACTTCAGTATTGAAATCTGCGACACCTCCGTTGAGCAGTTCAACACGTATGTCGCCGACGTCAAGGCCGCAGGATTCAACGTCGACTATTCGAAGAGCGACGACTCCTTCCATGCGGACAACAAGGAAGGTTATTCCGTTTCCATTGACTACGAGTTCCTAGACAAAAACGATGTCATGGAAATCAGCATCTCAGCCCCTCAAAACAATACCGATACGTCCACGTCGACGGATGAGGACACCAGTGATTCCGACACCGCGAAAAGCGATGAACCGTCGGATACCGAGGACACGACATCGTTGTCCGATGACAAGCAGTCGGGCTCCTCATCCGAGTCGGAACAGCCCGCTCAGACCGAACAGCCGAGCACCACGGCCGATGATGATTTCAAGGCGACCATGGACTCATACGAGGCATTCTTCGATGAGTGGATTGAATTCATGACCACGTACAACGCGGAAGGAAATCCACTGAGCATGCTGGCCGACTATACACAGATGATGGCGCAATACACCGAGACGATGTCCAAGATGGACGCCATTGATGAGACCACGCTGACTCCTGAACAGCAGCAGTACTTCCTTGAAGTGCAGGGGCGCATCAACGAAAAGATTCTTTCCGCAAACCTGCAACAACAGTACTGAACTGCGCAAAGCGTGCTCCTTCTCAACGGGAAAGGCAAGAATGACATGGCTCGACAACAGGACGACATGAGTCCCTTGGCGCAATTCCTGCCGGGCATCACCGAAGTCGTGGATTCCATCAAGGATGCGTTCGGCACAAGCCAAGAAGCATCGCCGAGTACGGGGCCTCGTACTCCGCGCAATGCCATGACCACGACCTGCGAAGGTTGCGGCGCGCCATTGATAGGGAAACAGCATAGCGTCGTGAAATGCGATTACTGCGACCGGGAAACTCGGTTGCAGTAATCGTTCCAACGACGTATCAGCAGAGGTGAAACGCACATGGCCATATTCAAAGCATTCGGCGGATCAATCAGCGGCGCGTTTGCGGACCTGTGGAAGGAAATCATCACAGCAGGCCCATTCCACGAGCATACGGCCGTGGCTCCGGGGGCTCTCAAACACGTCAACAATGAGCGTGGAGTCAACGAGAACGGCTCGGAAGGCATCATCACCAACGGCTCGCACATCTACGTTCCCGAGAATACCGCAGCGTTCATCTTCTCCGAATCAGGTATCGAGAACGTCATCATCGAACCCGGCGGATACGAGTATCGCAACGGCGAGGAGAGCGTTCTGGCCGGCGATGGCATCGGTTCACTGTTCAAACAGATCGGCGATCGATTTACGTTCGGCGGCCAACCGGTTGAGAACAAATACGTATCCTTTATCAACCTGCGTGAGATTCGTGGCATCAAATTCGGAACCCACGCTCCTGTGGCATATCACGACAAGTTCTACGGAACCGATTTGGAAATCCGATCTCGCGGCACAATGTCATTGAAGGTGACCGATCCGGTACGGTTCGTCCGCAATTTTGTGCCGGCCAACACCACCACGTACTCATTCGATCAGCCCGGAGCCCGCGAACAGATTCTTTCCGAATTCGTTCAATCCTTCATCGTGGCGATCAACTCGTTATCAAACGAATATCGCATCACCCAGCTACCGGCACAGGCCAACTCCATCGCAGAGCAAATCCGCAACGATCAAGCCAACGCCGGTATGTGGGAACAGCGGTTTGGTTTCCGGGTCGTCGGCGTCGGTATCGAAAGCATCGAGTTCACGGAACAGTCGCGACTGCTGGTACAGCAGTATGCGTCAACCAAGATGAACATCGCCGCCTATGAGGGAATCTCGCAACAGGCGGGCAATATCGCGGCTCAACAGCATATCGCGCGAGGTATCGAGCAGCATGGTCTGGGCGAAGGCGGCGGCATGCTGTTCGGCATGAACCTGGCCCAGGCGATGGATCCGTTGACAGCGGCGGCCGCCGGACGTCAACCAACTGTCGCGGCGGGCGCAACGGTGACAACAGACCTTCCGACGCAGGAACCGGATCCTCGGATGAGCATCGAACAACAGATCGATGCGGTGAAGAAACTCAAAGAGCTGCTGGATATCGGGGTTCTCACCCAACAGGAGTTCGATGCGAAGAAGAAGGACATCCTAGGATTGTAGATTCCGCAGGGAGGAACTTCCCTGCAGTGCAGTCGATGGGCACTATACACTTCCGGCGATCAACACATTCAGTTATCAACTGATTATCGGTTATCGGACAACATCGAGAATATGGTTAACCATTCAAATCAACGGCAACGGAACGTGCGAGGTGCAACAAGGCATCCTCGTCATTGTTCGGCGGCGACTAGCCGCACCGCAGCCTTTGAGGAAAGGAACGACCATGAAGAAACCATTGGCCGGCATGCTTGCCATCATCACCGCACTGTCCCTGGCAGCGTGTGGCACGGCAGAAAGCGACGACGCCGACACGCCTGATGAGTCGACGACGACTTCGCAGACTCAAACCAATGACGAGGATGCAGCCGATACCGCAGAAGAAGCGCCGGTTGAGGAGGAGTCGACACCCGACCCTGAACCTGAACCTGAACCTGAACCGGCCCAGTCCGACACTGGCAGCGACTTCAAGGCATACATGGACAGCTACGAAGCGTACATGGACGAATACGTTGCTTTCATGCAGGAATACCAGGACGGCGGCCAACCCGTCTCCATGCTGGCCGACTACATGGATATGCTGCAGAAACAGCAGGAGATGACCAATGAATTCAACAACTACGACCAGTCGCAACTCAGCAATGAGGAACTTCAGTACTACCTCGAAGTGCAGAACCGCGTGAATCAGAAGCTGCTCAGCGTGGCCATGTGAACGATCTCCTCACTCATAACAACAGGGCGTGTCCGCTTACGGAAGCGGCACACGCCCTGTTTCACATCACTGCGGCAGAACCCAGTGTCACGCCGCAGCGGTCTGTTTCCGCATCCGTCTCCGGTCAATCATCGTCCAGATTGCGCAGGCGACGGTAAGGATGAACGCCGCTACATACAGGTACGTTCCCCAGCCGCATGCAAAAGTGTCCGAAGGCACCACGCCACGGTCGGAAAAATCGTAATACTGCAATGCAAACGCGAGCAGCGACAATATATCGAACACCATAACGGCAATGGGCTTGCGCAACAGTGCGAACAGGAGCGCGAACAAAGCAAAAACGCCGATGGCTACGGTAATACCGAGCGTGAGATATGCCTGTCCGCCGGATGTGGACTCAATAGACATATAGATCCGAACGAAATCCACCATCGACGGATTAATCGCGTTCATACCCGTCTCTTCGGTGACATACGTGGCATATTCCATATCCTTGGCCGCGGCATACGGCAGGAACAACGCGATGATTTCAAGCAACGGTCCTGCGGATAATGCCAGCCGATGCAGCCGAGTCCTTGCAATCGGTTCTTTCATAACTGTTCCCTTCCATACTGTCATGTCGCCGCACGCGCGGCGACACCTGATCATGAGCAGCCCGCCACACGGTAATGAACCGCGAAACAACCGCTCATCCCCGTAATGGAAGCGCCTTGGTCAATATAGGCAAAGCCAATGGCCCGCCATTCAGTTGACGACTGAAATACAATTCCGTCTCCGGAGGATAACAGCGAACGCCCACAGGCATTCGCCGCCCACGGCTCAGTTCGAGTAACAGGTCAAGCAACCAGCGAGCGCTCGCTACTCCTCGGCCACCAGGTCCAGGTACTCGTCGTTCCAGAGGTCCTCGTCGCCGTCGGGCATCAGCAGCACGCGTTCGGGGTTCAGGGCCTTGACGGCGCCTTCGTCGTGGGTCACGAGCACGATCGCGCCCTCGTATTTGGCGATGGCCTTCAGGATCTCCTCGCGTGAGGCCGGGTCCAGGTTGTTGGTCGGCTCGTCGAGCAGCAGCACGTTGGCGCGGCTGGTCACCAACGTGGCGAGCGCCAGTCGCGTCTTCTCACCGCCGGAGAGCACGCTGGCCGGCTTGAACGCGTCGTCGCCGGAGAACAGGAACGAGCCCAGGATCGAACGGGCCTGTGTGTTGTCCAATTCCGGCGCCACATGCTGCAGGTTCTCCAACACGGTGGCGTTCAGATCCAACGTGTCGTGCTCCTGCGCGAAATAGCCGACCTTGCAGCCGTGCCCGTACTCCACCACGCCGGTATCCGGCTCCTCGATGTGCGCGAGCAGGCGCAGCGTGGTGGTTTTGCCGGCGCCGTTGTAGCCCAGGATCACCACGCGCGAGCCCTTGTCGATGGCCAGGTTGATGCCGGCGAACACGATGTTCGACCCGTACGCCTTGGAGATGTCCTTGGCCTGGATCGGCGTGCGGCCGCAGGGTGCGGGTTCCGGGAAGCGGATGTCCGCCACCTTCTCCTTCTTCTGCGCCACCTGCGTCCCTTCGAGCAGGCGTTCCGCACGGCGCATCATGTTCTGCGCGGCCACGGCCTTGGTGGCCTTGGCATGCAGGCGGATGCCCTGTTTCATCAGACGTTCGGCCTTCTTCTCGGCCACCTCGCGCTCGCGGCGACGACGCTCCTCGTCCACCACGCGCTGATGCAGATACGCCTTCCATCCCATCGAATACATGTCGATCTGCCCACGCTGCGCGTCCAGATGCCAGACCTTGTTCACCACCTCGTCCAACAGTTCGGTGGAGTGGGAGATGACCAGGAATCCGCCCTCATACCTCTTCAGGTAGCCGCGCAGCCATTCGATCGAGTCGGCGTCCAAGTGGTTGGTCGGCTCGTCCAGGATCATCGTGTCCGCATCGGAGAACAGGATGCGCGCCAGCTCCACGCGGCGGCGCTGGCCGCCGGAGAGCGTGCCGAGCGGCTGGTTCATGACCTCCTGCGGCAGTCCCAGCGATTCGGCCATCGCGTATGCCTCGGACTGGGCCGCGTATCCGCCGGCCTTGTCGAAGTCCTGCATCGCCTTGTCGTAGCGGTTCATGGCCTTGGTCATCACGTCCGGGTCCGGGTCGGTCATCTCCCGCTCGGCCTTGCGCATGCGGCTGATAATGGTGGCGATGTCGCGCGCGCTCATCATCCGGTCGAGCGCGGTCTGGTTCGGATCGTCCGCGTGCGTGTCCTGCGGCAGGTAGCCGAGTTTGCCGGAAACGCGCACCTTGCCGCCCGCGGGCAGCACCTCGCCGGTGATCACGCGCGTCAGCGTGGTCTTGCCGGCGCCGTTACGGCCGACCAGACCGATCTTGTCTCCCTTGGATACGTGGAAGTCGGTGGGGTGCAGCAGCGTGCGTGCACCGATCTGAATCTCCAATCCCTGCGCCTCGATGGCCATCGTCTCACCCTAACCTGCGACTCGTGTCCGTCATGTTCTGCATACAGTTTCTGCAACGCCAACCGTCCATCATACCGAACCCCGGATATCTGGCGGTTTGCCGTCCGACGTATCGTGGTATCCGCCCCGGACCGCACGGCATATGGTCGTCGGACGACGACCGTGCCGGAACGGGAGAGGCGGGAAGGAGACGCACGATGGGCGAACGGAGCGAGGAGCGGCTGTTGAACCGCGATGTGGTGCTGGTGATGGCGGCGACGTTCTGCTTCATGGCCAGCAATATGCTGGTGTCGCCGCTGATGGCGGGATTCTCCGAAAGCCTGGGCGCGGGCGGCGCGCTGATGGGATTGGTCACGGCTGCGATGAACTTCGTCTCGCTGTTCTGCCGTCCGATCGCCGGCAACCTGTCCGACCGCATCAGCAAGCGGACGATTGTGTCGTTCGGTTCCGCACTGTATCTCGCATCGAGCGTCTGGTATGCGCTGGCCTCCGACCCGGCATCGCTGATCGCGGCGCGCATGCTCAACGGTGTGGGCTTCGCGTGTTGCTCGGTCTGTCTGGCCGCCTGGATGGCCATGCTGCTGCCGATCCGCCACATGGGTGCCGGCATGGGCCTGTACGGCACGATGAACGCGCTGGCGATGGCGATCGGTCCGGCCGTCGGCATCCGCGCGCAGCAGGTCATCGGATACCGTCCGACGTTTCTGATTTCCGCGGCATTGGCCGTGCTCATGGTGGTGTCGGTGGTGTTCGTACGCAACGGAGGGCATCCCATACGGCAAGGCGGCGCGGATGCCGCCGGGACCGACGCAAGGCCCGCCGCACGCCGGTTCACGCTGCGTGCCATCGTCGAACCGCGCGTGGTGCCGTTGTCGCTGGTATTCATGTGTTTTTCGATCCCGTACTTCGCGAACCAGTCGTTCCTGGTCGAAGTCGCCGACGCACGCGGCCTGGATGTGGACGTCAGCCTGTTCTTCCCGCTGTACGCGGCGGCGCTGCTCGTGCTGCGGCTGGCGTTCAGGAACCTGTTCGACACCAAGCCGTTCCGTCTGTTCTTCATCGTGGGCACGGTGGCGATGGTGGGCATGCTGCTGTGCCTGGCGCTGATGCGCAACGACTGGGTGCTGCTGCTCGGCGCGGTCCTGACCGCGTTCAGCTACGGCATGATGAGTTCGGTCACGCAGGCCGAGGCCGTCGTCATCGCGGGCAAGGAGCGCAGCGGCATCGCCAACAGCACGTACTACATCGGCATCGACCTGGGCATGTCGCTGGGGCCGCTGCTGGGAGGCCTGATCTACGGCGGACTGCCGATCGCGTGGTTCTATCCGCTGTTCATGATTACGATGCCACTGGCTTGGATCATCCACCTGTCCACCGCGCGCTTCGTCGCCCGCCACGGATGACGCGGAACACGCCGTCGAACAACTGTTCGAATCATCGCGCCGAATGCGGTATCCTTGGCATGATATAACGGGCGACCAATCCATATCGGCATAAGGAGGCTGCGGTGGCTGCGAAACGTACGGCGTCGAAGAACGGCACGGTAACGGTGGAACGGGTGCTGACCAGCGACTCGTTCCTCGCGCGCGAGCTGGCCAAGGCCCCGATGAGGCAGAACGGCACCTCGCTGATCGCCGACCTGGGGCAACTGCCCAATGACCTGAAGATCGTGATCCAGGGCGCCCGCGAGCACAATCTGAAGAACGTCGACCTGGAAGTGCCGCGCAACCGCATGGTGGTGTTCACCGGCCTGTCCGGATCAGGCAAATCCTCCCTGGCGTTCGACACCCTGTTCGCGGAAGGCCAGCGGCGCTATGTGGAGTCGCTGTCCGCCTACGCCCGCCAGTTCCTAGGGCAGATGGACAAGCCCGATGTCGACTTCATCGAGGGTCTGAGCCCCGCCGTGTCGATCGATCAGAAGACCACGAACCGCAACCCGCGTTCGACGGTCGGTACCATCACCGAAATCTACGATTACCTGCGCCTGCTGTTCGCCCGCACCGGCATCCCGCATTGTCCGGAATGCGGCGCCTTGGTCAGCGCCCAGACCCCGCAGCAGATGGTCGATACGCTGTTGGCGTACCCGGAGCGTACCCGATTCCAGATCCTGGCGCCGGTGGTCCGTGGCCGCAAGGGCGAGTTCGAGGACCTGCTGGAGATGCTGCGAGGCGACGGCTACGCGCGCGCGTTGATCGACGGGCAGATGCATCAGCTGTCCGACGAGATCAAGCTGACCAAGCAGAAGAAGCATACGATCGAGGTGGTCGTCGACCGTCTGGTGATCCGTGACGGCATCCGCCAGCGTCTAACGGATTCGATCGAAACCGCGCTGCGCCTGGCCAAGGGCGTCGTCGTGGCCGATTTCGTGGATCTGGACGAGAAGGACCCGGACCGCCGCAAGCCGTTCTCGGAGAAACGCGCGTGTCCGAACGGCCACCAGTTGGAACTCGACGAGATCGAGCCGCGCACGTTCTCGTTCAACGCCCCGTACGGTGCCTGCCCGGAGTGCACCGGCATCGGCTACAGTCTGGAGATCGACCCGGAGCTGGTGATTCCCGATCCGGACAAGACGATCAACGAGGGCGCCATCGAGCCGTGGGGGCTGACCAAGGGCACCGGCGACTATTACCGGCATGTGCTCGAAGGGCTCGGCGACGAGATGGGCTTCGACCTGGACACCCCGTGGCGCGAGCTGCCTGAGGATGTGCGGCAGGCCATCATGTACGGCCGCAACTTCAAGGTCAAGGTCTCGTACCGTAACCGGTGGGGTCGTCTGCGTGAATATTCGACCGGATTCGAAGGCGTGGTGCGCACGCTGATGCGCCGCCACGAGGAGACCGACTCCGACCAGATGAAGCAGTACTACGAGTCGTACATGCGCGAGGTGCCGTGCCAGGCCTGCCAAGGCAGGCGCCTGCGCCCCGAGGTGTTGGCCGTCACCGTGGGAGGCAAGTCGATTGCGGACGTGTGCGACATGGCCGCCGAGAAGAGCCTCGCATGGGTCAACTCGCTTGAATTGGAGGGATCGGCCGCGCAGATCGCGGGGGAGGTGCTCAAGGAGATCCGTGCCCGTCTGGGATTCCTCAACGACGTGGGCCTGAACTATCTGACGTTGTCCCGCGCCGCCAAGACGCTCTCCGGTGGCGAGGCGCAGCGCATCCGTCTGGCCACGCAGATCGGCTCGGGATTGGTCGGCGTCATGTATGTGCTTGACGAACCGTCGATCGGCCTGCACCAGCGCGACAACGAACGCCTGATCGAGACGCTGCACCATCTGCGCGACCTCGGCAACACGCTGATCGTGGTGGAGCACGATCAGGAGACCATCGAGAAGGCCGACTGGCTGGTCGACATCGGCCCGGGTGCCGGCGAGCATGGCGGCGAGGTCGTGTATTCCGGCCCGGCCACCAAGCTGGTCGAGGCGCCGCGGTCGATGACCGGCGACTACATCGCGGGCCGTCGCCGCATCGCGGTGCCGGAGTCCCGACGCAAGGTGCATCGTACCAAGCAGCTCAAGGTGGTGGGCGCGCGCGAGAACAATCTGAAGAACCTCACCGTGTCGTTCCCGTTGGGCGTGTTCACCTGCGTGACCGGCGTCTCCGGCTCCGGCAAGTCCACGCTGGTGAACACGATCCTGTACCCGGTGCTGGCCGACAAGCTCAACGGCGCGCGCATCGTGCCAGGCAAGCATACGCGCGTGGAGGGGCTCGACCAGTGCGACAAGGTGATCCATGTGGATCAGAATCCAATCGGCCGCACGCCGCGGTCCAATCCCGCCACCTATACGGGCGTGTGGGACAAGATCCGCACGCTGTTCGCCAAAACCACCGAGGCGCAGGTACGCGGCTACGGCCCCGGACGATTCTCGTTCAACGTCAAGGGCGGCCGATGCGAGGCCTGCCATGGCGATGGCACGCTGAAGATCGAGATGAACTTCCTGCCCGACGTCTACGTGGAGTGCGAGGAATGCCATGGCAAGCGCTACAACCGTGAGACGCTCGAGGTCAAGTACAACGGCAAGTCCGTGGCCGACGTGCTGGACATGCCGATCGAGGAGGCGGCCCGCTTCTTCAAGGCATACCCCTCGATCTCACGGTACCTGGACACCCTGGTGCAGGTGGGACTGGGCTATATCCGCCTCGGCCAGCCGGCGCCCACCCTCTCGGGCGGCGAGTCCCAGCGCGTCAAGCTGGCCACCGAGCTGCAGCGCCGTTCCACCGGCAAAACCGTGTACATCCTGGACGAGCCGACCACCGGCCTGCACTTCGAGGATGTGCGCAAGCTGCTGCTCGTACTGCAGGGGCTGGTGGACAAGGGCAACACGGTCATCGTGATCGAACACAACCTGGATGTGGTCAAGTCGGCCGACTGGATCATCGATCTGGGGCCGGAGGGCGGCGACGGCGGCGGCACGATCGTGGCCGAGGGCACGCCCGAGCAGGTGGCCGGGAACCCCGACTCGTGGACCGGCCGGTTCCTCAAGCCGATGCTCGGCGGGAGGTGAACGGCATGACGTCGGGTTTGGTCGAACGGCACAGTCCCGAGGTATGGCGGAAAACCGCCGTGTCCCTGCAGTCGTCGTACGCCGGCGCGTCCGGCGCCGACGGTCCGGATACGGCGGCGCCGGACGCCGCCGCGGAGGTGAACGTCAACGGCGCGCCGCTGCTCGGCGACACCCGCGACCTGTTCCGTCCGAAAACCAGCGACATCCCCGCCAAACCCGGCGTCTACAAATGGCGCGACGGCGAGGGCCGCGTCATCTACGTGGGCAAGGCCAAGAACCTGCGCAACCGCCTGAGCAACTACTTCCAGCCCCTGTACCTGCTGCACCCGCGCACGCAGACCATGGTGCTCACCGCCCGCAGTCTGGAATGGACCGTGGTCGGCACCGAACTGGAGTCGCTCACGCTGGAGTACACGTGGATCAAGGAGTTCGAGCCGCGCTTCAACATCAAGCTGCGCGACGACAAGACCTACCCGTATCTGGCGGTCTCGATCGGCGAGCAGGTGCCGCGCGTATGGGTCACGCGCAGCCGCAAGCGCCATGACACCAGGTACTTCGGCCCCTACGCCAAGGTGTGGGATATGCGCAAAAGCCTGGACCGGCTGCTCAAGGCGTTCCCGGTGCGCACCTGTTCGCCGAACGTGTTCCACAAGGCGCAGCTGACGAACCGTCCCTGCCTGCTGGCGTCGATCGGCAAATGCTCCGCCCCCTGCGTCGGCCGTATCAGCCCGAAGGAGCATCGACGCATGTGCGAGCGGCTGGTCGGCGTGATGACCGGGCGTCTCGGCAGGTCGTACATCGCCCAGCTCACCCGGGAGATGAAACAGGCCAGTGCCGAGCTGGAATTCGAGAAGGCGGCGCGGCTGCGCGACGAGATCCAGATGCTCGGCAGCGTGGTGGAGCAGAACGCCGTCGCATTCGATCAGGATGTGGACGCGGACGTGTTCGGTTTCGCCTCCGACGAGCTGGAGGCCTCCGTCCATGCGTTCTTCGTGCGCGCCGGCGCGATCCGCGGCGAACGCAACTGGAGCGTGGAGCGGGTCGAGGACATCGGCGACGAGGATCTGATAGCGGAGATGATCACCCAGGTGTATGCCGACATCCTCAACGAAACCGACGCGGAGATGTCACGGCCCGCATCCGGGGCCCCCTCATCGGATGGCGACGACGACGCCCTCGACAGCGCCGCGGATGATGCCGTGCACCGCGCGACGTCCGATGCGCCGATCGTGCTGTCCACCATGCGCGACGCGATCGGCGTCACGCAGTCCGTCACCGCCGTCGACGCGCAGTCGCGGGCGCAGGCCACGCGCCGGCGCAACCAGCGGCAGGACCAGACCGGCCGCGACGATTTCCTCGCGCCGATCGCCCCGGTGCCGCGGGAGGTGATCGTGCCGATCGAACCCACCCGCCACGAGGAGCTCGAACGGTGGCTGAGCGACCGCCGCGGCGGCGCGGTGACGATTCGCGTGGCGGCGCGCGGCGAGAAGAAGGCCCTGATGGACCGCGCCAACGAGAACGCCGCACAGGCGCTCCAACGCAGCAAGATGAGCCGCATCAGCGACATGGCCACACGCAGCCGCGCCATGAACGACGTGGCGGATGCGCTGGGTCTGGACGAGGCGCCGCTGCGCATCGAATGCTATGACATCTCGAACACGGTGGGCGGCGCCTTCCAGGTCGCCTCGATGGTGGTGTTCGAGGACGGCATCGCCAAGAAGTCCGAATACCGGCGGTTCGCCATCCGCGGTGCGGACGGCAACGGCGCGCTCGACGATCTGAGCGCGCTGTATGAGACGTTGACTCGGCGGTTCCGGCACGGCAACATCGCCGGCGACTCCGGCGAAAGCATGGATGCCGAGCAGCGGGCGGCCAAGGCGATGCGGCAGCCGCGCGACACCGGCACGGATGACGCATCCGCGGATGCCGACACCGACCGGACCGCACAGCCGGACACAGCGATCATCCAGCAGAACACCAATCGCCGTCATTTCGCCTACCGTCCGAACCTGGTGGTCGTCGACGGCGGCAAACCGCAGGTCATGGCCGCCGCCAAGGCGCTTGAGGACTGCGGCGTGGACGACGTGGCGGTCTGCGGCCTGGCCAAACGGCTGGAGGAGGTCTGGGTGCCGGACGACGACTATCCGATCATCCTCAGGCGCCAGTCGGAAGGCATGTACCTGCTGCAGCGCGTCCGTGACGAATCGCACCGCTTCGCCATCACCTACCACCGCCAGACCCGGCGTAAGGGGGCGCTGCGATCGGCGCTCGACGATATCCCGGGCATCGGCGCGACGTACCAGAAACGACTGCTCAACCATTTCGGTTCGGTGCGCGCCATGCGCGAGGCCACCGTCGAACAGCTGGAACAGGTCAAGGGCATCGGCCACGCCAAGGCCGAGGCCATCTTCACCGCCCTGCACCCCGGCGACGGGGGAGCGGCGGCAACGTCCGAAGCCGGCGGTGAGGCATCGGACTGAGCCGCTGCGGGCGGCCGCGCCTGTCCACATTTACCTCCCCGAATCACAGGCGACATGGTTTTCGGCTAGCATGGATACCGATGGAAGGAGGGCTATGTCGGTAGTGAATCATCGGTGCGCGGTGCTGGGCAAACCGATCGCGCATTCGCTGTCGCCGGTGCTGCACAATGCGGCATACCGCGCGTTGGGGCTGGACGATTGGACCTATGACCGGCACGAGGTGGGACAGGACGATCTCGATGGTTTCCTGCACGGGCTCGACCCGAGTTGGGTGGGTCTGAGCCTGACCATGCCGTTGAAGAAGACCATCCAGCCGTACGGCGTCCCCACGAGCTTCTGGGCCATGCAACTGGGTGTGGCCAACACGGCGATGTTCGATTGGTCCGATATGGAACACGGGCGCGACGGCCTGCCGGCGATCCGCCTGTACAACACGGATGTCATGGGCATCGTGCTGGCCATCGACCATGCGCTGGATCGGCCGTCCTCAACCGACATCGATGCGTTGCTGGATGCGGATTCCTCCGGGCCGGCTTCCCGGCGGGCCGGGGACGACAGGCCGGCACGGGCCGTCATCCTCGGCAACGGCAACACCGCCATGTCCGCGGTGGCGGCCTGCACGATGGCGTTGGATTCCCGCATCGGCCATATCACCATCGCCGCGCGGCACCCGGATCGCAATCTCGGCCCGGCGGCCGACCTCGGCGCACGATTGGGCGGCGTCACCGTTGACGCCATGCCCCTGGCGGAAGCGGCCGCCACGGCCTGCGAGGCCGATCTGGTCATCAGCACGCTGCCCGCGCACGCCGCGGACCCCTTCGCACATGCCGTGGCCGACATGTCGGGCCCGGCCCCGCGCGGCATCCTGCTCGACGTGGTCTATGATCCGCGTCCGACGGATCTCATGCGGGTATGGTCGGACCGGGGCGCGCTGGCCGTCGGCGGGCAGGAGATGCTCCTGTACCAGGCCATCCTGCAAGTGGCGCGCATGACCGGATCGGGGTCGATTGCGGACCTGGAGGTTCTGGACACGATCGAACAGCCGATGAGGCAAGCATTGGAGGAGGCGCTATGACATCCGCAACGTCACGCGAACCGGCGAGCAGGGACGCGCTGTCGTCCGTGCCGGAGCCGGCCGACGGCTTCGAGGTCCTGCTCATCACCGGCATGTCCGGCGCGGGCCGATCGCAGGCGGCCAACAGCATCGAGGACATGGGCTGGTACGTGGTCGACAACATGCCGCCCAAACTGCTGGTGCCCCTGGTCGACATGATGACCAATTCCGTGTCCAAGATCCACAAGCTGGCCTGCGTGATCGACGTCCGGTCGCGCAGCTACTTCGATGATCTGGCGCAGGTGCTCGGCCATCTGGACGATCTGGGGGTCAAGACGCGCATCCTGTTCCTGGACGCCAACGACGAGGTGCTCATCAAACGCTACGAGTCGGTGCGTCGTCCGCATCCGCTGCAGCACGGCGCGCGCCTGATCGACGGCATCAACGAGGAGCGCGCCCTGCTGGCGAACCTGCGGGAGCGGGCCGACATCGTCATCGACACCTCGAATCTGAGCATCCACCAGCTGAGCACCAAACTGTACGAAGGCCTGCTGGGGGAGGGCCCCTCAACCGTGGCCGTGCACATCTTCAGCTTCGGATTCAAGCACGGCGTGCCGATCGACGCCGACTTCGTGGCCGACGTGCGATTCCTGCCGAATCCGTTCTGGGTGCCCGACCTGCGCGAACTGACCGGATTGGACAAGCCCGTGAGCGACTACGTGCTCGCCAGTCCGGGGGCCACGGCCTTCCTCGACGCCTACGAGCAGGCGCTCGCCGTGGCGATCGAGGGGTACGCGAAAGAGGACAAGCACTTCGTCACCATCGCCGTGGGCTGCACCGGAGGACAGCATCGTTCGGTCGCCATGAGCGAGGCCTTGGCCGCGCGACTGCGCGCACGGGGACTGCAAGTCACCGTTTCCGCACGGGAGCTATCCAAACGGCACGGGTGAATCTGGTACGGTAGCCGTATGGCGGACGCAACGGGACCGAACTGTGAGAAGGACGACCGGCCTTGTCCAAGTCGTTGGGTATCACAGATTCCCGGTACGTTCGCGGAAACGGGCACCGTAACCGATGGAGTACACAGAGAAGTATGGGATAGTAGGAGGTTGGCTCTTGGCTCTTCTGGATGACGTCAAAAGCGAACTGGCTGCAATCGACAACGAGCTGCCCGCCGCCAAGAAGGCACAGGCCACGGCGATGATCCGCTTCGGAGGAGGCTTGCGCCTCGTCCAGCGCCAGATCATCGTGCAGGCGCAGTTCGATTCGTTGGATGCCGCCAAGTGGCTGCAGTCCACCATCAAGAATCTGTATGGCCATGAAGCCACGCTGACCCAGGTGGCCCGGCAGACCCCCAACGGCATGGTCCAGCGGTATCTGGTGCAGGTCGAACGCGGCGGTGCGGCATTGGCGCTGCAGACCGGCCTGCTCGACAGGCGCAAGCATCTGGTGCTGGGATTGCCGGCCGACATCATCAGCGGCAACATCGCGCAGGTCAAGGCGGCATGGCGAGGTGCCTTCCTTGCCCATGGAGGCCTGTCCGACCCGGGCAAGGCCAGCTATCTCGAAATCGTCTGCCCCACCAATGAGGCCGCGTTGGCGCTCGTCGGCGCCGCCCGCCGCCTGGGGGTGACCGCCAAGCCGCGCCAGCTGCGCAGCTCCGAACGCGTGACGCTGAAGGACCCCGACGCCATCGAACGCATGCTGATGCTCATGGGGGCCCCGCTTTCCGCCCGCGAGTGGACCGGCAAGCGCTCCGATGGCGAGGCACGTGGCAAGGCCAACCGTCTGGCCAATTTCGATGACGCCAATATGCGCCGCAGCGCGAAGGCCGCGGCCGAAGCCAGCGACAAGGTGCGCAAGGCCTTCGAGATTCTGGGTGATGACATCCCCGAGAATCTGCGTGCCGCCGGCCAGCTGCGTCTGGACCATGGCGACGCCAGCCTGGAGGAGCTTGGCCGTCTGGCGAACCCGCCGATCACCAAGGATGCGATCGCCGGCCGTATCCGCCGTCTGCTGCAGCTGGCCGACAAGACCGCGAAGGCCCGCGCCCAGCAGGAATAGGACATGTGCATGGAAAGGAGCCTGCCGTCGAGGCAGGCTCCTTTTTCGTTGTCCTTGCACACATTGCTCACATAGTGGTGTAGGATTCGTAAGTGGCAGACCATGCCATTCCACGCATTCTGCGGCTAGGAAAGGATATACATGAAGACACTCAAGGATCTTGGAGATCTCAAGGGCAAGCGCGTTCTGGTGCGCGCCGATTTCAACGTTCCGCTGGACGGCACCACGATCACCGATGATGGTCGTATCAAGGCCGCCCTGCCGACGATCAAGGCTCTGCGCGAGCAGGGTGCCAAGGTCATCCTGATGGCCCATCTCGGCCGCCCGAAGGGCAAGGTCGTCCCGGAGCTGAGCCTGGCCCCGGTCGCCGCCCGTCTCGGTGAACTGCTCGGCATCGATGTGCCGCTGGCCGAGGACACCTACGGCGAGGACGCCCAGGCCAAGGTCGCCGCGATGAACGACGGCGATGTGGTGCTGCTGCAGAACGTGCGCTTCAACCCGGAGGAGACCAGCAAGGACGCCGAGGAGCGTGCCGCCTATGCCAAGAAGATCGCCGCTCTGGGCGACGTCTTCGTCTCCGACGGCTTCGGCGTGGTGCACCGCGCCCAGGGCTCGAACTACGACGTTGCCGCCGATCTGCCGGCCGCCGCGGGCCTGCTGGTCGAGAAGGAAGTGACCGCGCTGTCCAAGGCCACCGAGAACCCGGAGCGCCCGCTGACCGTGGTGCTCGGCGGTTCCAAGGTCTCCGACAAGCTCGGCGTGATCGAGAACCTGCTGGGCAAGGCCGACCGTCTGGTCATCGGCGGCGGCATGGTGTTCACCTTCCTCAAGGCCAAGGGATATGAGGTCGGCACCTCGCTGCTCGAGGAGGACCAGCTCGACAAGGTCAAGGGCTACATCGAGACCGCCGAGAAGAACGGCGTCGAGCTCGTGCTGCCGACCGACATCGTGGTGAACCCCGGCTTCCCGGCCGGCGACACCCCGATCGCCCCGGAGGTTGTGGCCGCCGACGCGATCCCGGCCGACAAGATGGGTCTGGACATCGGCCCGGAGTCCGCCAAGCTCTTCCACGACAAGATCGTGGATTCGAAGACCGTGGTGTGGAACGGCCCGATGGGCGTGTTCGAGATCGCCGAGTTCGCCGACGGCACCCGTGCCGTGGCCCAGGGCCTCGTCGATGCCACCGCGGCCGGCGCGTTCACCATCGTCGGTGGCGGCGACTCCGCCTCCGCGGTGCGCAACCTCGGCTTCCCGGAGGACGGCTTCTCGCACATCTCCACCGGTGGCGGCGCCTCCCTCGAGTTCCTCGAGGGCAAGCAGCTGCCCGGCCTGACCGTGCTCGCCTGATTGCATTCACAGGACTCCCGCCGGCGGGAACCATCGTGCCACACGGCACACGGTTCCCGCGCAGGCGGGAGCCTTTTGCCTTGAAGGAGGATACATGGGTTCGAAACGTATTCCGCTGGTGGCCGGCAATTGGAAGATGAACTTCGACCACCGCGAGGCGACGTATTTCGTGCAGAAGCTGGCCTGGCTGCTGCGCGACGCGAAATTCGACCATAAGCGGTGCGAGGTCGCCCTGTTCCCCTCGTTCACCTCGATCCGCAGCGTGCAGGTGCTGGTCGAGGCCGATCACCTGCGCATCCGGTACGGCGCCCAATCCGTATCCGTCACCTCGCAGGGTGCCTTCACCGGCGACGTCTCGGCGGACATGCTGGCCCATCTGGGCTGCTCCTATGTCATCGTCGGCCATTCAGAACGCCGCAAATACCATCCCGAAGACGACGCGAACATCGTCGATCAGGTCCGTGCCGTGCTCGCCGCCGGCATGCAGCCGATCCTGTGCGTGGGGGAGAGCTTCGAGGAGCGACGGCAGGGCATCGAGCTCGATTTCGCCGTCGGCCAGGTCAACGACGTGACCCGCGACCTCTCCGACGAGGAGGCGGCCAAGCTGATCGTGGCCTACGAGCCGGTCTGGGCCATCGGCACCGGCATGGTGGCCACCCCGCAGTCCGCGCAGGACGCGGCAGCGGCCATCCGCGACCACATGGCCACGATGTTCGGCACCCGGACCGCCGAGGCCGTACGCATCCTGTACGGCGGCTCGGTCACCTCGAACAACGCCGTCCAGCTCATCACCCAACCGGACGTGGACGGCTTCCTGATCGGCGGGGCCTCACTGGACCCGGAGGAGCTGGCGCTGATCGCCCGCCTGACGCTCAAGACCGACTCCTCTCGCCGCTGACCCGCGCCGCATCGTCAATACGCCACTTTTTCACCGGGTTGGGGTATTGTAGTTGGCAGTGTCTTATGAACTGGAGGTTCACCTGTGAACGCTTGGGAAGTTGTCAAGCTGGTTATGCAGATCGTGCTGGTCCTGCTCAGCGTGCTGCTCACGCTGCTCATCCTGATGCACCGTGGTAAGGGCGGCGGCCTGTCCGATATGTTCGGCGGCGGCCTGACCCAGAACGCCGGTACCTCCGGTGTGGCGGAGAAGAACCTGAACCGTTGGACCGTCATCATCGCGCTGCTGTGGGTGGCCATCATCATCGCCCTCGGTCTGATGACCAAGTTCGGCGTGATCTGATCGAATGTCAACCGTTGAAGACCCATGATGCCCCGGCACCGTGGGTCTTTTCATGTTTCCCTGACTTGATGGTGAAAGGAATCGCATGGCCACGATGAATCGGAACAAGGTGGTGGTCGTAGGCGCCGGCACCGTGGGATCCACGGTCGCATTCGGCCTGGTCAGCCACGGTCTATGCAACGAGGTGGCGCTGATCGATCCGATGGCGGAACGGGCGTTGGGGGAGAGCCATGACCTCGACGACGGCAGCGAGTTCTTCGAGCGTCACGTCAACGTGCATGTCGGGGACTACGCCGACTGCGCCAATGCCGACATCGTGGTGGTCACGGCCGGACGGCGTCCGCCGCAGGGGTCGAACCGGCTGCAGGAGCTCGGGTTCACCGTCGGCATCGTCGGTCAGATCGTCGACGACATCATGGCCTCCGGGTTCGACGGCGTGCTCATCATGGTCTCCAACCCCGTGGATGTCATGGCCTGGTACGCGTGGAAGCGCAGCGGGCTGCCCCGTTCGCAGGTGCTCGGCACCGGCACGGCCCTGGACACCTCGCGCCTCAAGACGATCATCGGCGAGGAGACCGGATTGGATCCGCGCAACGTCGGCGGATTCGTGATGGGCGAGCACGGCGATTCCCAGTTCGTCCCCTGGTCCACGGTCTCGCTCGGCGGCAAGCCGTTCGCACGGTTCCTCTCGGACAACCGCGACCGGTTCTCGTCGGTGTCGACCGACGAGCTCGAGCGCAAGACCCGCGACCGCGGCAATGAGATCAAGGATGCCAAGGGCGGCACGAACTACGGCATCGCCTCCACGGTCGCCGGCATCGTGCAGACGATCCTGTGGGATGAGCGCCGCATCGTGCCGGTTTCGACCCTGCTGGACGGCGAATACGGCGAGCATGACGTGTTCCTCGGCGTGCCGACCGAGCTGCGTGCCAACGGCGCCAACGAGATCGTGGAGCTCGAGCTGACGCCGTACGAGCAGGAGAAGCTGCACCGCTCGGCCGAGATCGTGCGCTCGTACTGCACCGGGCTGCTCTGACGCCCGCGTTCCCGCCGTCCCACAGTCCGTCCACCTCCGCAGGACCCCACAAGGAGATCTCCCATGACCGACGCCACGTTGCCCCGGCTGATCGTCGCCGACCTCGACGGCACGCTGCTGCACGACGCCGACACCTTCGAAGGTAGGTTCATCAGCCAGCGTTCCGTCGACGCGATCCATCTCCTGCACGAGCGAGGGTTCGCGTTCGCCATCGCGACCGCGCGTCCGGTGAGCACGGGATACCAATTCGTCGAGAAGCTGCCGGTGGACGCCTGCATCTATCTCAACGGCGCGCTGATCGACCTGTCTCCCGAACGTTCGGACTACGACATGCTGACCAGCGGCGTGCTGCCGCAGGACGGCCACCTGCTGAAGATCGGGTTCCCCGCCGAACGCGCCGTGCAGGTCTGCCGGTATCTGCTCGAGGCGATGCCCGGGCTCAAGGTGGGCATCGTGATGGACGACATCCGGTATGTGAACTGGGATATCAGCGAGATGTGGAAGTCGCAGGAGTACGTCATCACCGATTTCTCCGACGTGCCGCCCGGCATCGCCGACAAGATCATCGCCGTGCCCAGGCCGGACCAGTGGGATACGCTGCGCAGGCTTGTGCCCCCGGATTTTGAACTCAGCGTCAGCGAGAACACGCTGGCCATGCTCATGAATCCCCTGGCGAACAAGGAGCAGGCGTTGCACACGCTCTGCGCCCGCATGGAGGTGCCGTTGTCGGATACCGTCTCGTTCGGCGACGATCTCATCGACATCGCGATGCTGCGCGAATCCGGTACCGGCGTGGCGGTGGCCAACGCCAATCCCAAGGTGCTGGCCGCGGCCGACGAGGTCTGTCCCTCGAACAACGAGGACGGCGTGGCGCAATGGCTGGAGCGACTGCTGGGGGAGTGAGGGCGTCGCCACCGCCCGCATATTGAACTCGACGCTCACCGAATTGAACTTTCGTCCGCCGCTCACGGTACAGTGTTGAACTGGCAATGACGGCAATTGAACCGGAAGTGGGGCGTGGACATGGATCGTACGTCGGTATTCGCGGCACGATTGAACTCGGCGATGCAGACGCACGGATTCAAGCAGATCGACATCGTCCGCCGCGCCGAGGAGAACGGCGTCAAGCTCGGGAAAAGCCACATCAGCCAGTATGTCAGCGGAAAGACCATGCCGCGCCCCGATATCGTACGATTCCTTGCGGCCACGCTGCAAGTCGATGAACGCTGGCTGCGCGGTGAGGACACCACGGTACCGCAACAGCCGTCATCCGGCACCGCCGCCGCATCCATCGAAGGCCAATCGAAAGGAAAGCCCATGCGCAGGTTCCCCAAATCCTCCAAGCTCGACAATGTGCTCTACGACGTCCGCGGCCCCGTGGTGGACGAGGCCGCCCGCATGGAGGCCGACGGCACCAGCGTGCTCAAGCTCAACATCGGCAATCCCGCACCGTTCGGATTCCGCACCCCGGACGAGGTGGTCTACGACATGCGCCAGCAGCTGACCGACTGCGAGGGGTATTCCCCGGCGAAGGGCCTGTTCTCGGCGCGCAAGGCAATCATGCAGTACGCCCAGCTCAAGGGTCTGCCGAATGTCACGATCGAGGACATCTACACCGGCAACGGCGTCTCCGAGCTGATCAACCTGTCGATGTCGGCGCTGTTGGATTCCGGGGACGAGGTGCTTGTGCCGTCACCGGACTATCCGTTGTGGACGGCCTGCGTGAACCTGGCGGGCGGCACCGCCGTGCACTACGTGTGCGACGAACAGTCCGAATGGTATCCGGACATGGACGACATCCGCGCCAAGATCACCGACCGGACCAAGGCCATCGTGATCATCAACCCGAACAACCCCACCGGCGCCCTGTATCCGCGCGAGGTCCTGCAGCAGATCGTCGACATCGCGCGCGAGAACCAGCTCATCATCTTCTCGGACGAGATCTACGACCGCCTGGTCATGGACGGCCTCGAGCACATCTCGATCGCCTCGATGGCGCCCGACCTGTTCTGCGTGACGTTCTCAGGCCTGTCGAAGTCGCATATGATCGCCGGATACCGCATCGGCTGGATGATCCTCAGCGGCAACAAGCGCATCGCCGAGGACTACATCGAGGGGCTGAACATGCTGTCCAACATGCGTCTGTGTTCCAACGTGCCGGCGCAGTCGATCGTGCAGACCGCGCTGGGCGGACATCAGAGCGTCAACGACTACATCGTGCCCGGCGGCCGCATCTACGAGCAGCGCGAGTACATCTATGAGGCGTTGAACTCGATTCCGGGTATCACCGCCGTCAAGCCGAAGGCCGCGTTCTACATCTTCCCGAAGATCGACACCAAACGGTTCAACATCACCAATGATGAGCAGTTCGCCTTGGACCTGCTGCGCGAGAAGAAGCTGCTGGTGGTGCATGGCGGCGGGTTCAACTGGCATGAGCCGGACCATTTCCGCGTGGTCTTCCTGCCCCGGACCGAGGTGCTCAAGGATGCCGTGGACCGTATGACCGACTTCTTCGACCACTACCGGCAGTGAAGCCCGATTCACATTCCCGGCTCAGCCGGGTTGTGCATGTGCAGTCTGTGCACGACCATACGATACCGCACACCTGATGTGCCGAAATGACGGCAATGTCCTCATGAAACGGACACGGAGGCCGGTTCACCATCTCACGAAGGACGGGACGGCGAACCGGCCTCCTGCATAGCGAGAGGGGCGGCCCCGAAGGACCGCCCCTCTGTGCGTCGGATATCAGTTCAATCAGCCGTTGACGCGGTCGATGCCGGACTGCACGTCGGCGATGACCGTATCCCAGGACTTGATGAAGGAGGCGACACCGTCAGCCTCGAGCTTGTCGGTGACATCCTTGATGTTGATGCCCAGCTCGGCGAGCTTGTCCATCACGGCGTGGCTCTCCTCGTAGGTGCCCTCGATGCTCGGGGCGCCGTTGCCGTGGTCGGCCAGCGCGTTCAGGGTCTTCTCCGGCATGGTGTTGACAACGAACGGGGCGACCAGCTCGTCGACGTACTTGCAGTCGGAGTAGGCGGCGTTCTTGGTGCCGGTGGAAGCCCACAGCGGACGCTGCTTCTTGGCGCCCTTGGCCTCGAGCTCGGCCCAGCGCGGATCCTCGGCGAACTTCTTCTCGAACAGCTCGTAGGCCAGGCGGGCGTTGGCCACGGCGGCCTTGCCCTCGAGGGCCTTGGCCTCATCGGTGCCGATCTCCTCGAGCAGCTTGTCGACCGCGGTGTCCACGCGGGAGACGAAGAAGGAGGCGACGGAGCCGATGTGCTTGAGGTCATGGCCGTTGGCGTCGGCCTGGGCGATGCCCTCGATGAAGGCGTCGATGACCTGCTCGTAGCGCTCGAGCGAGAAGATCAGGGTGACGTTCACGGAGATGCCCTTGGCCAGGGTGGCGGTGATGGCCGGCAGACCCTCGAGGGTGGCCGGGATCTTGATCATCGCGTTCGGACGGTTGACCTTCTCCCACAGCTCCACGGCCTGCTGCTCGGTGGCTTCGGTCTCGTGGGCCAGACGCGGGTCGACCTCGATGGAGACACGGCCGTCGACGAAGTCGGTCTTCTCGGCGATCTCACGGAAGATGTCGGTCGCATTGCGCACGTCGGTGGTGGTCAGCTCGCGGATGGCGGTCTCCACGTCGACCTTGCCGAGCTCCTTGAGCTGGGCGTCGTACGGGCCGACCTGGCTCAGGGCCTTCTGGAAGATGGACGGGTTGGTGGTGACACCGACCACGTTCTTCTCGGCGATGAGCTCCTGCAGGCTGCCGGACTCGATGCGGGTGCGGGACAGGTCGTCCAGCCAGATCGAGACGCCGGAGTCGGACGTACGCTGCGTTGCTTCAGTCATTTGTTGTTCTCCTTTTGATTCCGATATGGAACAAATCCATGCTGTCAGGCCGCCGGAACGGTTGTCGTTCGTTGACGCCGTCTCCGGCGGCCTGGCTATTCAGTTATTCGATGGCTCAGACCGGTCGCGGACCGGTCCGGGACTCACTTGGCTTCGTCGATGGAGGCCTTGGCGGCTTCGACCACGTGCTCGGCGGTGATGCCGAGGTCGATCATGTTCTGCGCGCCATCGCCCTGCAGGCCGAACTGCTCGATCGAAACCGGCTTGCCGTAGGCGCCGAGGTACTTGTACCACGGCATGGCCAGACCGGCCTCGACGGAGACGCGGGCCTTGACACAGGCCGGAAGCACGGACTCCTTGTACTCGGCATCCTGCTCCTCGAACCACTCCATCGAGACCATGGACACGACGCGGGCCTTGATGCCCTCATCGGCCAGGGTCTTGGCGGCGGCCACGGCCCACTGGACCTCGGAGCCGGAAGCCATGATGATCACGTCCGGGGTGCCCTCGGTGTCGACGAGCACGTAGGCGCCCTTCTTCACACCGTCCTTGGCCTTCTCGGCGGTCTCGGCGAGGGTCGGCACGCCCTGGCGGGTCAGGATCATCGCGGTCGGGAAGGTGTTCTCCTTCTCGAAGAACGCGCGGTAGGCCTCGGCGGTCTCCCACTGGTCGGCCGGGCGGACGACCTCGAACTGCGGGATGGCGCGGAAGGAGGCCAGGTGCTCGATCGGCTGGTGGGTCGGGCCGTCCTCGCCCAGGGCCACGGAGTCATGGGTCCACACGTAGAGGTTCGGGACCTCCATCAGCGCGGCCAGACGGCAGGCGGCACGCTCGTAGTCGGCGAACTGGAAGAAGGTGCCGTTGAACGGACGGGTGTCCGAACCGAGCAGGATGCCGTTGGTGATGGCGCCCATGGCGAACTCGCGCACGCCGAAGTGCAGCTGACGGCCGTAGATCGAGCAGTTCGGATGCTGGGTGGTGGCGAACTCCTCCGGCACGAAGGACGCGGCGCCCTTGATGTCGGTGTTGTTCGAGCCGCCCAGATCGGCGGAACCGCCCCACAGCTCGGGCATGACGGCGGCCAGGGCGTTGAGCACGGCGCCGGAGGCCTTGCGGGTGGCGACCTTGGCGCCGACCTCATAGCCGGCCTCCAGATCGTCGATGGCCTTGTCGAAGTCCTCGGGCAGCTTGCCGGCGTGGATGCGCTCGTACAGGGCGGCCTTGTCCGGGTTGGCGGCGGCCCACTTGGCGAAGGCCTCGTCCCACTCGGCATGGGCCTTCAGGCCACGCTCGGCGACCTTGCGGGCGTTGGCCAGGGCTTCCTCATCAACCGGGAAGTCGACATCCGGGTCGAAGCCGAGGGTCTCCTTCAGGCCGCGGACGGCGTCAACGCCGAGGGCGGAGCCGTGCGAGGACGGATCGTTGGTCTTGCCCGGGGTCGGCCACGCAATCAGGGTGTCGACCTTGATGAACTTCGGACGGTCGGTGACCTGCTCGGCCTTCTCGAGCACGGCGGCCAGGCCCTCGATGTCCTCCTTGTAGGAGCCGTCGGGCTGGATGAAGCTGATCTCGTCGGTGTACCAGCCGTAGGCCTCGTAACGCTTGAGGATGTCCTCGGCGAAGGCGATCTTGGTCTCACCCTCGATCTGGATGTGGTTGGCGTCGAAGATCACGGTCAGGTTGCCGAGCTTCTGGTTGCCGGCGAGCGAGCAGGCCTCGGAGGAGACGCCTTCCTCGACGTCGCCCTCACCGCAGATGACCCACACCTTGTGGTCGAACGGCGAGGTGCCCTCGGGGGCGTCCGGATCGAGCAGGCCGCGCTCATAGCGCTGGCCGTAGGCGAAGCCGACGGCGGAGGCCAGACCCTGGCCCAGCGGGCCGGTGGTCATCTCGATGCCCGGGGTCAGGCCGACCTCGGGATGGCCCGGGGTACGGGTGTCCTTGCCGCCGCGGAAGTTCTTGATGTCGTCCAGGGTCACGCCGTAGCCGGAGAAGTACAGCTGCACGTACTGGGTCAGCGAGGCATGGCCGCCGGAGAGGATGAAGCGATCACGGCCGGCCCACTTCGGGTCGTTCGGATCGTGCTTGATGAAGCGCTGATAAAGGGTGTAGGCGATCGGAGCCAGCGACACCGGGGAGCCGGGATGGCCGTGACCGGCCTTCTGAACGGCGTCCGCAGAGAGCACCTTCGCCATCTTGATGGCGCGCTCGTCCAATTCAGACCACGTGTTATCGGTCATAGATTCTACTTTCCTTCCAATACGTCGAACGCCACGCCTTCGGCTTGTGCCGGGCCATGAACGTCCTCACATTGCTCTTACATCCTAACTTTCAAGACCGACGTGGCAAAGCATTGTTCGCGTGTTTTCGGCCATTTTGCAGTGTTAGCGTTCACAATTCAGCGGGCGTTCACTTCCGACGAACGGATTAGCACTCAAATACGTAGACTGCTAATACAATGGGTATGTTCCGCAGCGCGTAGACCAACACGCTGAGACACGCCGAACGGAAGGAGGAGGGCATGACACAGAACCGACGCATGCTGGTGCTGCGCGCCGTCGTCGAGGACTACATCCGCTCCCAGGAACCGGTCGGATCCTCGGCGCTGGCCCGCGACCACGACCTCGGCGTCAGCTCGGCCACAATCCGCAACGACATGGCCGCCCTGGAGGACGAGGGATACCTGACCCAGCCCCATACGTCCGCCGGGCGCATCCCCACGGAGAAGGGATACCGGTATTTCGTCGACCGGCTGGCCACCGTGGCGCCGTTGTCCGAAGCCCAGCGTCGCGGCATCAACAGCTTCCTGTCCGGATCGGCCAATCTGGAGGACACCCTGCAGCGTGCGGCGCGTCTGCTCGCGCAGATCACCGGGCAGGTCGCCGTCGTGGCCTCGCCGTCGCTGTCCAAGTCCACGCTGCGCCACGTCGAAATCATCCCGGTATCCATGACCACGCTGCTGGCGGTGGTGATCACCGACACCGGCCGCGTGGCCCAGCATCTGCTGCAGACCCGGCACATCCCAGACGCCGAACGGCTCTCCCGTTTCTGCGATCGGGTGAACGCCGGCTGCGCGGGGCAATCCCTGTCCCGCTCGGCCGCGACCGTACGGGACCTGGCGGCGGAACCGCAATGGCAGGAGCTCCGGATGCTCGCCGAATCCCTGGCCAGGGCCTTCGCGGCGATGGCCGACGACGAACGCACCAGCGAGCTGTATATGGCCGGAACCTCACGACTGGCCCATCAGCGCACACTGTCCGATCTGGCGCCGCTGTTCGACGCGCTGGAGGAACAGGTCGTGCTGATGAAGCTGATGACGGCGCTCAGCGAGGAGGTGCACGAGAACGGCGTCAGCGTGGCCATCGGCTCGGAGACGCACACGCCCGGGCTGCTGCACGCCTCCGTGGTGACCAGCGGCTATGGCCCGGAATCCGCCGCGCGCGACGGCGGCAGACACCAGGCGGCGGACGACGCCGAACCGGTGGCATTCGTCGGCTCCATCGGCCCGACGCATATGGACTACGCCACCACGATGGCGGCGGTCCGGGCCGTGGCCCGCTATCTTTCCGCCTTCCTGGCCCACGATGGGTCTGGGGCGCATTCCTGACCCAACCTTGTGGCACAATGGCACGCGAACATCCAAACGGAGGAACGAACCAGTGGCAGATTACTACGAAGTGCTGGGCGTAGACCGCTCGGCCAGCGACGACGAGATCAAGAAGGCCTATCGCAGGATGAGCCGCAAATACCATCCCGACATCGCCGGCCCTGAGTTCGAGGAACAGTATAAAGAGGTCAACAACGCCTACGAGGTGCTCTCCGATCCCGAGAAACGCCGCATGTACGACGCCGGGGTGGACCCGAACAACCCGAACGCCGGCGGTTTCACCGGCGGTTTCGGCATGGGGGATATGGGCGACATCTTCGGCCAGTTCTTCGGCGGCGCGTTCGGCGGAGGCGGGCAGGGGCCCGTCCCGCGCACCCAGCCGGGCCGCGATTCGCTGGCCAGCGCGTCGGTGGACCTCAACACCGTGGTCTTCGGCGGCACGGCGCATGTCAAGATCAACACGTTCGGCCTGTGCCAGGAGTGCGGCGGCTCCGGCGCCGTCGGCGGCGCACAGCCCTCCACCTGCCCCGACTGCCACGGCCAGGGATTCATGCAGAAGGTCGTGCGCACGATGCTCGGCCAGATGATGACCTCGGCCCCGTGCGAACGCTGCGAGGGCCACGGCACGATCATCACGAACCCGTGCCCGTCCTGCATGGGCCACGGCCGTGTGCGCACCACCCGTACCGTCGGCGTCACGATTCCCGCCGGCATCGGCGACAACACCCGTCTGCGCCTGGCCAACCAGGGGGAGGTCGGCGAGGGCGGCGGCGCCGCGGGCGACCTGTATATCGACGTGCGCATCAAGCCCGACAAGCAGTACACCCGCAACGGCGACGACCTGCACTGCTGGATCCAGGTGCCGATGAGCTGGGCCGTGCTGGGACACGACCTTGCCATCGACACGTTCGACGGCAAGCGGAACGTGACGATTCCCGCCGGATGCCAACCCGAGGACACCGTCACGCTCAAGGGACTGGGCGTGACCAGGATGCGCTCCAACGGCGAGCGCGGCGATCTGATCGCCCATGTGGCCGTGCGCATCCCCACGAAGCTCAACGACGAGGAGCGCGAGCTGATGGAACGGTTCGAGGCGAGCCATGACGCCGACGCCACGCATGTGGCGCAAAGCTCGCGTCCGACCGCCGGCACCAAGAAGGGCTTCTTCTCCAAGCTCAAGGACGCCCTGAGCTGACGCCGATCGCACCCTTGCGGACCGATTTCCGCCCCCTCCGACGAAGGGGCCTGTTTTATTCATGCCTTCCGAGGGCCGGTTTCCGTTTCCACCGGCGAGGGGCCGGCGAGGGGCCGCCAGCCGCGATCGAACAGTCGACCGGGGGAGAGGCTCGTACCCAACCCCGACTCCGGACGTATCCCGGCCCCGCCCCGGTCAGAGGTGCCCTCAGAGCTGCGCCAGCAGGGAGCGGCACATGGAGCGGTATTCGCTCACGTACCCGCCGCCGAAGAACACGCAGTGTCCGGCGATCGGATACAGTTGCCACAACGTGCGCCGCTTCAGGTACCCGGCCTTCAACGGATGCACGGACTGGTAACCTTCCATGATCTCGGTCAGGTAGGTCATGCCGAACAGGTGCAGCATCGCCAGGTCCTCCTCGCGATGCCCGCCGTGCGCGGCCGGGTCGATCAGCACGGCCTCGCAGGTGCCTGAATCATCCGTCCACATCACGTTGCCGCTCCACAGATCGCCGTGGACCCGGGCCGGCTTGTCGTCCGCGGCGCGTCCCAGCAGCCGCGGCAGCGCTTCGATGACGCGCTCCGTCAGCTCGAGGTCCCGATGGTCGAGTTCGCCGCGGGCGATGCCAAGCTCGACCATCGGGCGCAGACGTCCCTCGGCCAGATACGTGGCGGCATCGTTCCAGGTTCCCGTATCCATCGGCACCGGGTCCTGCAACGGCCCGAAATAGCACGTTCCCTCGTATCCGTCCGGCGCTGAACCGAAGTATTCGGCGCCCGCATCGTGCATCCGCGCCAGCGCCGCGCCGAACGCATGGGCGGCGTCACGGGTGGGCGCGCAGGACGAGACCCGTTCGATGTCCAGATATCCCTCGCCCCAACCGTAGACGTCCACCACGCGCGGGCCTCCCTGCGCATGGGCCGCGCCCAGCCATTGCAATCCGCGCCCCTCGCATTCGAAGAACCCCTTAGGAGTGAACATCCTGCTTTTGTGGTACGTCGCCATGCCGTCCGCCGCCTTTCCTGCCAGTGGCCGCCGACCCACGGCCGCGACCCTTGATTCCGGAACGATGCCACCATTGTGGGCATGCAGCCCGACATCGCCGGTTCCGCCAGCCTCAAGCGGCGGCCCTGTTGCGCCCTAGCGGTAGGGTTGTGTTCGTATCGATGGTTTCATTCAATGAATATGAGGGACTGATGAATTTCTTCGAAGCGATCATACTGGGCCTGGTGCAGGCGCTGACCGAGTATCTGCCGGTCTCGTCCAGCGCGCATATCCGCATCCTCGGCGATCTGATGTTGGGGTCGGATCCGGGCGCGGCGTTCACCGCCATCATCCAGTTGGGCACCGAACTGGCCGTACTGCTGTATTTCCGCAAGGACATCATCAACATCCTGACGGCCTGGTTCGGCTGCCTCTTCGGCCGGGAGGGCGGCGATTGGCGCTCCCGCATGGGCGCCAGGAACAAGGACGCGCGACTGGGCTGGTACATCATCCTGGGCACCCTGCCGATTCTGGTCTGCGGCCTGCTGTTCAAGGACATGATCGAGACCACGCTGCGCAACCTGTGGATCACGGTGACGGTGCTGCTGGTGTTCGGCGTTCTGCTGTGGATCGTCGACGCCAAGTCCCGCCAGATCAAGACGATGGACGAGATGAGCGCCAAGGATGCGCTCCTGTTCGGACTGGGCCAGATGATGGCGCTGATTCCGGGCGTCTCCCGTTCCGGCGGCACGATCACCGTGGGACGCGCGATGGGATACACCCGTGAGGCGGCCGTGCGCGTGAGCTTCCTGATGGCGATTCCCGCGGTGTTCGGCGCGGGCATTCTGGAGACGATCAGCGCCATCAAGGACATCAACGAAGGCAACGCGGGCATGTTCCCGGGCTGGGGACCGACGATCGTGGCGGCCATCGTGAGCTTTGTCGTCGGCTATATCGTGATCATCGGGTTCCTGAAATTCGTCTCGACATTCTCGTACAAGGCGTTCGCGATCTATCGGATCGCCCTGGCCGTGATTGTCGCCATCCTGCTGATCGCGGGCGCGGTGCCGCCGATCGAGGCGGCGGCCTGACGGGTTCCGCGGGAACCACGGGTATCCGATACGTTGGAGGCCTTCCCACACGGGAAGGCCTCCAACGTTTTCCACGTCATATCGAAACGAGACAACCTCGGTTATTGCAGGGAGGCGCCCCCGCAGTCCTTGAGGAATTCCTCGGCCTCCCGCACCAGCTGCTCGGCCTGGGGGGCGTCCATCGCCTCCGCGTCATGCAGACGCGTCTCGTCGTCGTATTCGCTCTCCAGCTTGTGCACGTACCCGGCAAGTTCGTCGTTGCACTGCATCAGCGTCGCGGCCCTGCAACACCATTGTTCGGCCCTCTGTGCCAGATCGCCCGTATGCAGCGAAACCCCCAACGCCATGGACAGGTGGTCCAGCAGACGCAGCGTCGCCTGGGGGCACTCATCGCACCCGAGATACTGCGGGATGGACACCCACATCGTCGTGGTGTCGTATCCCTCCTCGCAGGCCATGGCGTCCAGGATGGTGGGGATGCCGACCGGGCCGTTGTATTCGCGATCCATCCGGCATTGGCATCCGTTATCGGAAACATCGACCGGCAACGGACGGGTGTGGGGACAGTCCGCGAACATGGCGCCCATGGTGATGATCCGATCGACCTCGAACTCCTCGGCGATGTGCAGGCTCTGATGACAGTACTCTCGCCACCGGTAGTTCGGTTCCGGGGCGATCTGGGCGAGGATGTGCAGGGCGGGGGAGACCGCGATGTCGTAGAACGTGGTCTGGGGCCACAGGATGCGCCGGCGTCCCTGAATGCTGCAGGTGATGGGCCGGGCGACCTGGTAATCGTAGAACCCGTCGCAGCGGATGTGGCGGACCTCGGTCGATTCATACGTGGCCACCAGGTGGCGGATGACGTCGGTGGCCGACTGGCCGGCGTCGTTCCATCCCTCGAACGCCGCCAACATCACGGTTGTTCTCTGCACTTCACTCATACCTCATAATGTATCGTGTCCAACCCCCTGGCGACGACTGATTTGCCGTCGGTGAAGCGGATGCCCGCAAACCGTTGGAATTGCAACGAATTCACATGGTATCCGACAACGCGACACGCCACGTTTTGCAAATCACACGAATGTCGTTATAGTAGTTACTCGTGCTCAGGCGGCGGGAACGCTGCGGAGAGCATCGCGGACATAGCTTAGTTGGTAAAGCGCAACCTTGCCAAGGTTGAGACCGCGGGTTCGAGTCCCGTTGTCCGCTCTAAGGTCCGAAGAGTTGACGACCTTTACGGTGGGTTAGCCAAGCGGTTAGGCAGCGGCCTGCAAAGCCGTATAGACGAGTTCGACTCTCGTACCCACCTCTCGGTGGCGGGCGCAAGTCCGCCGGCGAGACGCAGACCCGGGCGGTTGGCGCAGTGGTAGCGCACTTCCCTGACACGGAAGGGGTCACAAGTTCGAATCTTGTATCGCCCACTCACGGAGGAGACTCCGTATAACTGAAGAGATTACGGGTGATTGGCGCAGCGGCTAGCGCACTTCCTTCACACGGAAGGGGTCGTAGGTTCGATTCCTACATCACCCACTGGGCTCCCACTTCTCACGGTGGGAATCCTTTGCGGACATAGCTTAGTTGGTAAAGCGCAACCTTGCCAAGGTTGAGACCGCGGGTTCGAGTCCCGTTGTCCGCTCCATGACTGGCCGTCATGCCGGATGGTATGGCGGTTTTTTCATGCCCCGGGCGGTTGGCGCAGTGGTAGCGCACTTCCCTGACACGGAAGGGGTCACAAGTTCGAATCTTGTATCGCCCACCCATACTCTCCCGATGGCGCCGGAACCGGAGTCCGGCACCATGTGCGTCGCGGTATGCGGTGAACTGCTGTTCCGCGACTGAACAGGCTCTTCCGGCTTGCGTGGTAATAATAACGGTTGGATATGCAGAGCCAGTCAAACGAAGAGAACATGACTTCGGCAATTTGACAGGCAATCAATCTGCTTTCGATACCATTGTCGGGGGTAAGAATGGTCAAGTCCAGAAATGCTGGAAATGATTCCGTTTCGCCTGGTCTGGCGAATCTGATTGATTCGTGTTGTTGGAGCGTGCGCAACGCGTTTTCGACGTGTCCGGCGCTGTCCTTGATCGCCACGGTGGTCACGGTGCTGATATCGCTGGTGCCGAGCGCGCAGACCGTGTTCGTCTCCCGGATGGTCTCGCATATCGCGGACCCGGGCCGGGCGATGTTCTGGGCCTGCGCGACGGGTTTGGTCGTGGCGGGCTACCTTGCCGCGCAGCAGATCATGTATACGGTCCAGCGGATGGTGCAGATATCGGTCGGGGCACGCTGCCACGAACGGATCGACCACGTCTACGCCGCGTTGGATCCACGCGAGATCGCGAATCCCGACGTGATCGAGCTGGGCAGGCAGGCGCGTGAATCGATCGATTCCGGGAAGCTGCCGATGCAGCCCGTGTCGCTGCTGTCGACGCTGTTCTCCCTGCTCGTGTGCGGCTCGCTGACCGTGACGCTCTGGCGGACCAGTTGGATCGCGGCGCTGCTGGTTTTGGCGACCTTGTTGCCGTTGACCGTTTCCATGATGTTCTATTCGAAGGAGGACGCGAAACGCTGGCCCGGAATCACCACGGAGCAGCGCGCCGCGGAATACCGGGAGTCCATGCTGACCTACCAGAGCACGGCCCAGGAGCTGTCGCTCTATGACGCGTCGGACACCGTCGCCGACTGGGCGTCGCGGCACCGGAGAGGATATCGGGACCTCAGGCTCGGGTTGGAATCGTTGTCGATCGCCAGCGACGGTGCCGCCGGCATCGTCTCCGTGGTGCTGCTCACCGGCGCCCTCGCCTCGATGATCGCGTCCGGGGCGTCCGCGTCCATGATCGCGGGCGGCACGACCGGCATCCTGTCGGGCATCATCGCCACCAGCAACGTCGGATACTCGATAGGGGAGCTGCTGACCTCGTCCACGGCGGTCGCGGCCTTCCGTCGCTTCATCGGTCTGGACGTGCACGCCCCGCACGCCCGCATGAAGCCCGCGGCGCCGCACGCCGACTCGATCGCCGTGCGCAACATGGACGTGTTCTACCCGAACAGCGCCACTGCCACGGTCACCGGTGTCAGCCTCAACCTGCGCAAGGGCGAGATGGTCGCTTTCGTGGGAGCCAACGGCGCGGGAAAGACGACCACGGTCAAGGGGCTGCTGGGCATGCTCGATGTCAGGTGCGACGCACTGGAGATCGACGGCGTCGACATGACCGGTTCGGGCTACAGCCAACGGCACCGGTACTTCGGGGTCGTGCCTCAGGAGTACGGCCGGTACGAGCTGACGGTGCGCGACAACCTGTCCCTGGGCGACCGGCAGGCCCGGGACGACGACCAGCGGCTATGGCGGGCCCTCGAGGGGGCCAGGGCGAACGGGGTCGTGGCCGGACTGCCCGACGGACTGGACTCGCAGCTGGGCAACCAGTGGGGCGGGGCCGGACTGTCCGGGGGCGAATGGCAGCGCCTGGCGCTGGCACGGATGGGACTGCGGAACGCGCCGATACGGATCCTGGACGAGGCCACCAGCAACGTCGACGCCGAAACGGAGGAATCCCTCTTCAAGGACCTGCGCGACAGCGCGAAGGATTACATCACCATCGTCGTCTCCCACCGCGTATGGACTCTGCGGGACATGGACCGGATCTACGTGTTCGACCACGGACGAATCGTCGAAACAGGCACCTACGAGCAGCTCAGCCACGAGGGCACACGATTCGCCGAACTGTTCTCATTCCAGGAACACGAGTGAGTTTCATGCTCATGGCCACTTGTCGTGCGCGCCCCCTATCGTGTGTGCTGTCAACACCACAGTCCAGGTCTGCACATTGGTACCGCGGACCCCGATAGCAAAGGACATCCCATGGCTGAACAGACCATCTCCATCACGATCAACGACGAACGGAAGGAGGTGGAAGCAAGCCTCACCGGAACCGAGCTGTTCGCGGAGAACAAGGACATCATCGCCGTGCGTCTGAACGGCGAACCGCGCGACCTGTACACGCCGCTGCATGACGGCGACGTGGTCGAACCGATCACCATCGACAGCGAGGATGGCCTGGCCATCATGCGCCATTCGGCCACCCATGTCATGGCGCAGGCCGTGCAGGAGATCCGCCCGGATGCCAAGCTCGGCATCGGCCCGGTCATCAAGAACGGCTTCTACTACGACTTCGATGTCAAGGACCCGTTCACCCCGGAGGATCTCAAGGAGATCGAGAAGCGCATGCAGCGGATCATCAAGTCCGCGCAGTCGTTCCGGCGCCGTCCGGTCACCGAGGAGGAGGCCCGCGCCGAGGAGGCCGACCAGCCGTATAAGCTCGAGCTGATCGGCGACAAGGAGGCCGCGCTCGATCCGGAGGCCGCCACCGAGGTCAGCCAGGCCGAGCTGAGCATGTACGACAACGTGGACCGCGAGGGCAACACCGTCTGGAAGGATCTGTGCCGCGGCCCGCACCTGCCGAACACCCGTTTCATCAAGGCGTTCAAGCTTGAGCGCGTGGCCGCCGCCTACTGGCGTGGCTCCGAGAAGAACCCGATGCTGCAGCGCATCTACGGCACCGCTTGGGCCAGCAAGGACGACCTGAAGGCCTACATGCAGCGCATGGAGGAGGCCGCCAAGCGCGACCACCGCAAGCTGGGCCAGGAGATGGACCTGTTCTCCTTCCCGGAGGAGCTGGGCCCGGGTCTGGCCGTGTTCCATCCGAAGGGCGCCGCGATCATCAACGCCATGCAGGACTACTCGCGTGAGATGCACCGCAAGCACCACTACAGCTTCGTGCAGACCCCGCACATCACCAAGGGCCATCTGTATGAGATCTCCGGCCATCTGCAGTGGTACAAGGACGGCATGTACCCGCCGATGCGCATCGACGAGGAGAAGGACGAGGACGGCAACGTCATCAAGCAGGGCTTCGACTACTACCTGAAGCCGATGAACTGCCCGATGCACAACCTGATCTTCCGTTCCCGCCAGCGCTCCTACCGCGAGCTGCCGCTGCGCCTGTTCGAGTTCGGCACGGTCTACCGTTATGAGAAG
Source organism: Bifidobacterium pullorum DSM 20433 (assembly GCF_000771405.1). Taxonomy (GTDB): domain Bacteria; phylum Actinomycetota; class Actinomycetes; order Actinomycetales; family Bifidobacteriaceae; genus Bifidobacterium; species Bifidobacterium pullorum. Next base: position 164,740 of record NZ_JDUI01000007.1, read on the forward strand.
TCCGGCGTGGTGCACGGCCTGACCCGCGTGCGCGGTCTGACGCAGGACGATTCGCATATCTACTGCACCCGCGAGCAGATGCGCGACGAGCTGAAGAACCTGCTGACCTTCGTGCTGAACCTGCTCAAGGACTTCGGCCTGAACGACTTCTACCTGGAGCTGTCCACCAAGGACGAGCACAAGTTCGTCGGTTCCGACGAGATCTGGGAGGAGGCCACCAACACGCTGGCCGAGGTGGCCAAGGAGTCCGGGCTCGAACTCGTGGCCGATCCGGGCGGCGCCGCGTTCTACGGCCCGAAGATCTCCGTGCAGGCCCGCGACGCGATCGGCCGCACCTGGCAGGTCTCCACGATCCAGCTCGACTTCAACCTGCCGGAGCGCTTCGGTCTGGAGTACATCGCCGCCGATGGCACGCATCAGCGTCCGGTGATGATCCACCGTGCGCTGTTCGGTTCGATCGAGCGGTTCTTCGCCATCCTGCTGGAGCACTACGCGGGCGCGTTCCCGGCGTGGCTGGCCCCGGTGCAGGTGCTCGGCATTCCGGTGGCCGACGAGTTCGCGCCGCATCTGGCCGGGTTCGTCAAGTCCCTGGAGGACGAGATGGTCCGTTGTGAGATCGATTATTCGGACGACCGTTTCGGCAAGAAGATCCGCAACGCCTCGAAGTCCAAGGTGCCGTTCATCCTCATCGTCGGCGAGGAGGACATGTCCAAGAACGCGGTGAGCTTCCGTTTCCGCGACGGCAGCCAGCTCAACGGCGTGCCGGTGGATCAGGCCAGGGCCTGGATCCTGGAGGCCATCGCCAAGCGCGTGCAGATCAACACCGCGGACGATTTCAAGGCCGCGGTCGGCGAGCCGGTCGAGGCCGCCGACGCCGAGTGACGGCATAGCACCGACGACTCGATGACAACGGGGATGGAGCGGGCTGCTCCATCCCCGTTCCGTTAGACGTCGCCTACAATATGTGATGGCGGTCAACGAAGGAGGCAATCATGGTTGATGAGACGACGCGCGTGGACGATCCCGCACAGTTCCCGCCGCAGGAGGATACGGTCGAACGCCTGTGGACACCGCAGCGCATGACCTACGTACTGCGCAACGACGAGGGCAAGGTCACCAAGCCGAAATCCAAGGAATGCCCGTTCTGCGCGGGACCGAAGAAGTCCGACGAGGACGGTCTGATCGCCTGGCGTGGCACGCATGTGTTCGCCATCATGAACCTGTATCCGTACAACGTGGGGCATCTGATGATCTGCCCGTACCGCCACGTCAGCTTCATCACCGATCTGGACGACGCCGAGCTGTTCGAATTCGAGAAGGCCACCACGCTGGCGATGACGGTGATGAAGGAGGTCTCGCACCCGGACGGCTGGAACATCGGCATCAACCAGGGCGAGGTGGCCGGCGCCGGCATCGCCGCGCACCTGCATCAGCATGTGGTGCCACGCTGGAACGGCGACGCGAATTTCATGCCGATCGTGGCGCAGACCCGCACGATGCCGATTCTGCTGTCCGACCAGCGCGCCGCCTACGCCGAGGCGTTCGAGCGGCTTGCGCCGCAGTTCGACCTGCCGTATCACGGCTGAGGCTCGGCGACGGGCGACGATCCGCGCCGCGCATGCTCTCTGCATCGCATGATCGCCTAGGCCGGGGTGCCGTGCAGGACGACGGCGGCAGGCGGCTCGCAAGGAATGAGAAAGGTATACAGTGGAACGGTTTCGCAGCGGTTGGAAACGCATCATCGAGCCGATCGCACGCCTGTGCGTGCGCCTGGGCGTCAGCGCGAACGCCGTGACCGTCATCGGTTCGGTGCTTTCGATTCTGGTGGCGCTGCTGACCGGTGTGACCGGATGGCTGTTCTGGGGCGCATTCGTGCTGACGCTGCTGGTGCTGTTCGACTCGCTCGACGGGTCGGTGGCCGCGTTGTCGGGCGGCGGTACACGGTTCGGCGCGTTCCTGGACTCCACACTCGACCGCATCGCCGACTGGGCCACGTTGGCGGGAATCATCCTGTACGTCAACCTGCACAGCGACCTGTGGTACGACCCGACGGAGACGTCGTTCCCGGACTACATGACCCCGTACATCACCGGCGTCACGCTGTACGCCATCATGACCTCGTTCGTGACCTCCTACGCCCGCGCCCGCGCCGAATCCGTGGGTTGCGAGGCCAAGAACGGCGTGGCCACGCGTGCCGACCGTCTGACGATCATCCTGATCGGCATGGCGCTAACCGGACTGACCGGCCAGATCGTCATCCTCGCCGTGGCGATGACACTGCTGGCCGTGCTCGGCACCATCACCGTCGTCCAGCGCATCCTGGAGGTGCGCCGGCAGATGGAATCCACCGGACTGTGACACATCGTGACCTATCCATCGTCACGCACCGGAATACATTGGACTTCCGACACATCGTGACCGTGATCCATCATCACACCGCGTGTGCGTCGGTGAGCGAAATCCGGGCTTTGTCAGCGAATCGCCTTACAATCGTTTCGTTTGCATACTATCCGTCCATCATGAGGAGCATTCATGTCAGGTCATTCCAAGTGGGCGACCACCAAGCACAAGAAGGCCGCCATCGACGCCAAGCGCGGCAAGCTGTTCGCCAAGCTCATCAAGAACATCGAGATCGCGGCTCGTCTGGGCGGCGGCGATCCGGATGGCAACCCGACCCTGTACGATGCGATCGTCAAGGCCAAGAAGGCCTCGATGCCGGCCGACAACATCAAGCGCGCCGTCAAGCGCGGCTCCGGTGAGGAAGCCGGCGGCGCCAACTACGAGGAGATCGTGTACGAGGGCTACGCGCCTGCCGGCGTGGGCCTGATCATCGAGTGCCTGACCGACAACCGCAACCGTGCGGCCGCCGACGTGCGCTCCACCCTGTCCAAGGGCGGCGGCTCGCTGGCCACCACCGGCTCCGTGAGCTTCAACTTCGAGCGCAAGGGCCAGATCGTGGTACCGGCCGAAGGCGTGGACTACGACAACCTGTTCGAGATCGCCGCCGAGGCGGGTGCCGATGACGTGGCGGACGAGGATGAGGTCTACACCATCACCACCGAGCCGAGCGATCTGGTTCCGGTCCGCAAGGCCCTGCAGGAGGCCGGCATCGACTATGATTCCGCCGATATCGTGCAGATGCCGAAGAACGAGGTCGAACTGAGCCTCGAGGATGCGCGCAAGGTCTCCAAGCTCATCGACAACCTGGACGATCTGGACGACGTGCAGAACATCTACAGCAACTGGACCGCCTCCGACGAGGTCATGGCCCAGCTCGACGAGGAGTGATCCGCACGTGATCATCATGGGCGTCGACCCCGGGCTCACCCGCTGCGGGGTCGGCGTGATCGAAGCCGGCGTGACCCGCCGGCTTTCCTTTATCCACGTGGATGTGGTCCGTTCCGATCCGAAGCTTTCGCAGGATCTGCGGCTGCTCGCCATCTACAACGGCCTGGTGGAGAAGATCGAGCGCTTCGCGCCGGATATGGTCTCGATCGAACGCGTGTTCGCGCAGGAGAACCGCAACACGGTGCTCGGCACCGCGCAGGCGGCCGGACTGGCGATGCTGGCGGCGGCGCAGCGGGGCATCCCAGTAGCCCTGCACACGCCCACCGAGGCGAAGATGGCGATCACCGGCAACGGCAAGGCCGAGAAAATCCAGGTCGAACGCATGGTGGCGCGCGTGTTGGGGCTCAATACGTTGCCGCAACCCGCCGACGCCGCCGACGCGCTCAGCGTGGCCATCTGCCATGCACTGCGACCGCAGGGCGCGCTACAGGGCGGCGAGCGCGAGCAGCATCTGACGCCGGCGCAGCGCCGTTGGGCCGAAGCCAATCAGAAGGCCGCCCGGCGCCACGGCGTCCGACGCGACATGTAAGTGATGTGCCAGCGTCACGATGTGTCAGAGTCCGCCGGTGTCCACGGCGTCCGACATGACATGTAGACTGTCGAACAGATGTTCGACCGCTTGTTGACCGGAGGTGAACGATGATCGGTTTGCTCAACGGCCGCGTGGAATCGGTGGATGCCGATGCCGCGCTGATTGACGTGGGGGGAGTGGGCTACGAGGTCCGCATGCCCGCGGCCGAGCTGTCGGCGTTGCACGCGGGGCAGGAGACCCGCGTGTTCACGTCCCTGAACGTATCCCAGGATGCCGTCACGTTGTACGGCTTCCTGACCCAGGCGTCCAAACGCATGTTCCTGCAGCTGCAGAAGGTCAGCGGCATCGGCCCGAAGGTGGCGCTGTCATTGCTGTCGACGCTGCCGCCGGACCGCCTGGCCAGGGCGGTGGCCGACGGGGACGCCACGGCGTTGGCCAAGGCTCCCGGACTGGGTAAGAAGGGCGCGCAGAAGATCATCCTGGAGCTCAAGGGATCGATTGATCTCAGTCAGATCGAGGGCGCGTCGGCACCTGCCAAGGCGCAGGTCGACACCGGTTCGATGCAGGTGATCGAGGGCCTCATGTCGCTGGGCTGGAGGCAGCAGGACGCCGAGCATGCCGTGCATGAGGTCTGTGTGCAGGAGCATATCGAGACGCCTCTGTCGGATCGGGACATACCCCGTGTGCTCAAGTTGGCGCTGAGCGCCTTGGACCGTGGAAGGTGAGGTGACGCATTCCCATGGCGGAACACGCATTCGCGCAGACCGACAACAGCGGCGCGAACGAGGAATCCCTGCGCATGGTCTCGGCCACGCCGATAGGCAACGAGCCCGTCAGCGACGAGGAGCTGCGCCCCCATGTGCTCGACGGCTTCATCGGCCAGCCGACGCTGAAGGCGCAGCTGCAGTTGTTCCTGGATGCGGCCCGCAAACGCGAGGTGCCGCCGGACCATATCCTGCTGGCCGGTCCTCCCGGTCTGGGCAAGACCACGTTGGCCATGATCGTGGCCAACGAGCTGGGCGTGCCGATCAGGGTCACCTCCGGCCCCGCCATTCAGCATGCGGGCGATCTGGCCTCGATCCTGAGCTCGTTGGACGCCGGCGAGGTGCTGTTCATCGACGAGATCCACCGTCTGCCGCGTGCCGCCGAGGAACTGCTGTACATCGCGATGGAGGATTTCCGCGTCGATGTCATGGTCGGCAAGGGGCCTGGCGCCACGTCGATCCCGCTGACGCTGCCGCGGTTCACGGTCATCGGAGCCACCACGCGCGAGGGCATGCTACCCTCGCCGCTGCGCGCCCGATTCGGATTCACCGCGCATCTCGATTTCTATCCGAAAGAGGAGCTGGAGAAGCTCATCGAACGTTCCGCCTCGGTGCTGGGTGTCAACCTGTCCGCAGGGGCCGCCGCCCAGCTGGCCATGCGTTCGCGTGGCACGCCGCGCATCGCCAACCGTCTGCTGCGCCGTGTGCGCGACTGGGCGGTGGTCCACGATCTGGACACCGTCTCGCCGGATGACGTCTGCGAAGCGTTGGCGCTGTACCAGATCGACATCGAGGGACTGGACCGGCTCGATATCGCCGTGCTCAACGCCATCGTCCGGCACTTCAACGGCGGCCCGGTGGGATTGAACAACCTGTCGGCCATGGTGGGCGAGGAATCGGAGACCGTGGAGACGGTATGCGAACCGTATCTGGTGCGCGAGGGCTTCCTGATCCGCACCCCGAAGGGGCGTGTCGCCACTGCCAAGGCGTGGGAGCATCTCGGCCTCAAACCCCAGGATGATGTCAGCAAGCTATTCTAAAATCTGAGTTTTGGACATTGTAACGGCGCTCGCGCCGGCACTCGTAAGGAGATATTCGTGGATATCGTGTTTATGATCGTCATTCTCGTCGCCCTGATCGCCATGATGTGGTGGCAGTCCCGCAAGGCCAAGCAGCAGCAGCAGGAGCGCAAGGATTTCCGCGAGAACCTGCAGCCGGGCACCGAGATCATCACCATCGGCGGCATCATCGGCAAGGTCGTCTCGGTGGATGCCGAATACGAGGAGATCGTCATCGATTCCGAGGGTTCGCTGCTGCGCTTCGGCTTCAACGCGATCAGCCGCGAGTACACGCGTCCGGCCTTCATCCATGACGACGAGGTGGACGAGAACGGCAACCCGCTGCCGCAGGACTCCGACGACGAGGCCCAGGTGCCGGTGGATGACGCCATTGAATCCGCCGATCAGAATATGGACACCGTGGCCGAGGATGCGGCCGAAGCCGTGGCCGAGGACGATCAGGCCAAGTGATTCGGCATTAGGCATCTGAACGCAAACGCATACAAATCAAGAAGGGCAGGGACATCGCATGACCGCGCAATCGGATATTCGCATCAACCGCCTCGAGCTGGTGGGGGAGGAGAACGCGGGACATGTGATGTCCCTGATTCGTTCCATCCCCGGGTTCCCCAAGGAAGGCATCATCTTCCGCGACTTCATGCCCATCCTTGCCGATGCCCGGGGGTTGGGCATCCTGATGGACGCCCTGGAGGCGGCACTGCCCGTGCCCGCCGACCAGTTCGATGCCGTCGCCGGCCTGGAGGCGCGTGGCTTCCTGTTCGGCCCGGCGCTGGCCGCGCGTCTGGGCAAGGGGTTCATCGCCGTCCGCAAGGCCGGCAAGCTGCCGCCGCAGACCGTACGCGAGGATTACGCGCTCGAATACGGCACGGCCAGCATCGAGATCGAAACCGATGCCATCACGCCGGGCCTGCGCGTGCTGGTGGTCGACGATCTGATCGCCACCGGCGGCACGGCCAAGGCCGCCGCCGATCTCGTCGAGAAGTGCGGCGGCACCGTGGCGGGATTCAGCTTCGTCATGGAACTCGAGGGACTTTCCGGTACCGACGTGCTGTCCGACTATCCGCTGAGCACGTTGGTCACCATGCCGGCCTGACCGCCGGCGGCATTGCATACCATTGCAGAGGGGAGTGATTGATGGATCTCTATGAATATCAGGCCAAGGAGCTGCTCGACGAGCAGGACATCCCGACGCCGCGCGCCATCTTCGCGCAGAACTCGCATGAGGTCGCCGAAGCGGCCGACGCACTGGGGTACCCCTGTGTGATCAAGGCCCAGGTCAAGATCGGTCACCGCGGGCAGGCCGGCGGCGTCAAGCTCGCCCGCACCCGCGATGAGGCCGTGCTGGCCGCGGAGCAGATCCTGCCGATGACGATCCACGGCCATAAGGTCCACGGCGTGCTGGTGGCGGAAGCCAAGAACATCCTGCACGAATACTACGTGTCGATCTCCGTGGACCGTTCCTCGCGCGACTTCGACGTGCTGGCCACCGCCAACGGCGGCACCGAGGTGGAGGAGATCGCCAAGGAGCATCCCGAAGCGGTCAAGCGCCTGCACATCACCTCCCTGGAGGATTTCGACATCGAGGCCGCCCGCCGCATGGCCAACGACATCGGCTTCTACCATGCCGACGAGGAACAGGCCGCGCAGATCCTGCTCAAGATGTGGAAGTGCTTCAAGGACAACGACGCCACCTTGGTGGAGATCAATCCGCTGGCCAAGATCGGCGACCCCGAGGACGAGTCCTCCAAGTCACTGTGCGCACTGGACGCCAAGATCTCCCTGGATGGCAATGCCTCGTTCCGGCATGACGGCTGGCACCGATTCGAGGACCCGGTCCATGAGGATCCGTTCGAACGCCGCGCCAACGAACACGGCCTGCATTACGTGCATCTTGACGGTGAGGTCGGTGTGATCGGCAACGGCGCCGGTCTGGTCATGAGCTCGCTCGACGCCGTATCCGGCGCGGGCGAGGATCAGGGCACCGGCATCAAACCCGCCAACTTCCTCGACATCGGAGGCGGCGCCTCGGCCGAGGTCATGAAGGAAAGCCTGCAGATCGTGCTGTCCGACCCCCAGGTGGAGTCGGTGTTCATCAACGTCTACGGCGGCATCACCTCCTGCGAGCAGGTGGCCGAGGGCATCCTCGAGGCGGTCGAGGCCCTGGAGGGCACCAAGCCCCTGGTGGTGCGGTTCGACGGCAACGCCGCGGCCGAGGGTCTGCGCATCCTGAAGGATGCCCGTAACGCCAGCATCCACGTATGCACCACCATGGAGGAGGCGGCCCAGCTCGCCGCCCGGATCGCCGCTGATGTCAAGGAGGCACAGGCATGAGTACGTTCATCGAGGACAACGCCCCGGTCATCGTCCAGGGCATGACCGGGCACCAGGGTATGACGCATACCGCCCGCATGCTCAAGGCCGGCACCAACATCGTAGGCGGGGTCAATCCGCGCAAGGCGGGCACCACGGTCACGTTCCCCGGCGCCCGCGACGGTGCCGACGCGCAGGTTCCCGTGTATGCCACCTGCGCCGAGGCCCGCGAGGCCACCGGCGCCCAGGCCAGCGTGGTGTTCGTGCCGCCCCGTTTCGCCAAGGACGCCATCGTCGAGGCCATCGAGGCGGGCATCGGGCTGATCGTCGTCATCACCGAAGGCATCCCGGTCGCCGATTCCGCCTACTGCGTCGAACTGGCGCAGCAGCGCGGCATCCGCATCGTCGGCCCGAACTGCCCCGGCCTGATCACCCTGTCCGCCACCGCCGGGGGACACGGGGTCAATCTCGGCATCATCCCCGACGGCATCGTCTCCCACGGTCCCCTGGGCCTGGTGTCCAAGTCCGGCACGCTGACCTATCAGCTGATGGGGGAGCTGTCCGACATCGGTTTCACCGCGTGTCTGGGCGCCGGCGGCGACCCGATCGTCGGCACCACGCTGCAGGAGGCATTGGAGGTCTTCGAGAACGATGACGCCACCAAGGCCGTCGTCATGATCGGCGAGATCGGCGGCACCGCCGAACAGGAGGCCGCGCAGTGGGCCTCCGAGCACATGACCAAGCCGATCGTCGCCTACATCGCGGGCTTCACCGCCCCCGAAGGCAAGCAGATGGGTCACGCCGGCGCCATCGTTTCCGGCGGCAAGGGCACCGCGCAGGACAAGAAGGACGCCCTTGAGGCCGTGGGTATCCGCGTGGGTCGCACCCCCGGTCAGACGGCCGAAATCATGCGCGCGGTCCTGGCGGAACGCAACATCGCATGAACGCAGCGCTCAAGGATGCCGGCAAGGGAGTGGGCGCGGCCGCGATCTCGGTGGTGATCGCCACGGCGGGCATCGGCCTGTATCTGGTGCTGACGCTGCTGGTGATCGCCATGGAGGAAGGCGGCGAGAACCTGTCCGTCTACGCCATGCCCTGCACCGAGACCGCGCTCCTGCTGGCGCAGGGCGTCGGATTCGACCTGGGTTCGTTCCGGCTCACCATCACGCCGTTGCTGCTGACACTGCTGCTGATCGGCATGATCCGGGCGTTCTGCCTGCGATGGAAGGTCCGGCTGCCAGGCTACGCCGGAGGTCTGGTGTGCTGGGTCGCGGTGGCGCTGACCATGGCCGGCGGCGTGAACGTGACGATTTTCGACCCCGCCTGGCTGATCGCGATCAAAAGCGCCCTGGTGTTCTCCCTGGGCTGGTTCACGGCCTACATCGGCCTGTCCGACGTCATGAACCGCGTACGCACCTGGATACGCGGAACGCTGGGCGCTTCGATACGCAACGCCGTGTTCTGCGCTCTGGCGATGACGCTGTGCATCACGGCCTGGTATCTGGTCCTCGGCCTGGTCTGCGCCATCGTGTGGATCTCGCTCAACCACAGCACGATAGGGGAGCTGTTCGCGTTGTCCGACATGCAGATCGGCTCACGGATCCTCACCACGGCGGCCTGCGTCGTCTGGTTGCCCAACCTGTGCCTGTGGGCCGTCTCATGGCTGTTCGGCCCCGGATTCTCCATCGGCGACATCGCCTCGTTCTCCCTGTGGCTCGGACAGTCGGACGGCCTGCCGGCGGTCCCGATCTTCGGCGCGTTCCCGGACGCCGTCGACAGCGATCCGGTACGCATCGCGCTCATGATGATTCCCGTCGTCACCGGATGCGTCGCCGGGATGCTGATTATGATCCTGCCCCAGGGGCTCCATATCCGTGCGCCGAAGACCGGCGACCGTCACGATCCGGTGCGCATGGTGCGCCTGTTCGCCAAGCCGGTGATCATCTCGCTGGCCACAATCGCGCTGGTCTCGACGATATTCGCGCTGCTGTTCGTCTGCTCGAACGGCGCATTGGGCCATGCCCGGCTATCGCACGTCGGCGTGGACGTCATGCAGTCCACGCGGACCATCGGTCAGGGCACGGCGTTGGGGCTTCTGGTGGCCTGGCTGCTGGTGCTGATTGGCGTCTATGCGATTTTCGGGATACGCTGGGCTCGTCGGGCGCTGCGCCGGTCTTCGGGAACGGCCGTTGACGCCGGCGATGCAGTCTCGGAAGTCCAACCGACCGCGGATTCCCGCACGGTGTTTTCCATGCCCACAACAAAGGAGGAATAAGGGTGGCAACAACAACTCGACCGATCCGCCGAGCCTTGGTTTCGGTGTTCCATAAGGAAGGCATCGAAGTGCTGGCACAGGCGTTCATCGCCGCCGGCACCGAGGTGGTCTCCACCGGTTCGACCGCCAAGCGTCTGGCCGAACTTGGCGTGTCCGTCACGGAGGTGTCCACCGTCACCGGCTTCCCCGAAAGCCTTGACGGCCGTGTCAAGACCCTCGATCCGCACATCCACGCGGGCATTCTGGCCGACATGACCAACCCGGATCATGTGGCGCAGCTGGAGCAGCTCGGCATCAAGCCCTTCGATCTGGTCGTCGTCAACCTCTACCCGTTCGCCGACACGGTGCGTTCCGGCGCCGACGAGGCCGCCACCATCGAGAAGATCGACATCGGCGGCCCGTCCATGGTGCGTGGCGCCGCCAAGAACAACGCGACCGTGGCCATCGTGACCGACCCGGCCGATTATGCGCTGGTCGCCCAGCGCGTGGCCGATGGCACCGGTTTCACGCTGGAGGAGCGCCGTTGGCTGGCCGCCAAGGCCTTCGCGCACACCGCCGCCTATGACGCCACGATCAGCGAGTGGACCGCCAAGCATTGGCCCAAGCCCTCCACCGTGGAGTCCTCCGGGGATACCGATGAGACCCCGGTCGACGAGGCGAAGTTCCCCGCCGCCTTCACCCGCACCTGGGACCGTTCCCACACGCTGCGGTACGGCGAGAACCCGCATCAGCAGGCCGCCCTGTATCTCGACCCGCTGAACCGGAACGGTTTCGCCCACGCCGAGCAGCTCGGCGGCAAGCCGATGAGCTACAACAACTATGTGGACGCCGACGCCGCCTGGCGTGCCGTCTGGGATTTCGCCCCGCAGATCGCCGTCGCCGTGGTCAAGCACAACAATCCATGCGGCCTGGCCGTCGGTGAGACCGTGGCCGAGGCCCACCGCAAGGCCCACGCCTGCGATCCGATGAGCGCCTACGGCGGCGTCATCGCGGCGAACTCCACCGTGACCCTGGAGATGGCCGAGGGAGTCCGCCCGATCTTCACCGAGGTCATCGTGGCCCCGGATTACGAGCCGGCCGCGCTGGAACTGCTGCAGACCAAGAAGAAGAACCTGCGCATCCTGAAGGTGACGGAGCCGCCGAAGGCCAAGACACAGTTCCGCGCCATCGACGGCGGCCTGCTCGTGCAGTCGACCGATCTGATCGACGCGACCGGCGATGATCCGAATGCGTGGAAGCTGGTGTCTGGAGAGCCGGCCGACGAAGCCACGCTGAAGGATCTCGAATTCGCGTGGCGCGCCGTGCGCTGCGTGAAGTCCAACGCCATCCTGCTGGCTCACGACCATGCCACGGTCGGCATCGGCATGGGACAGGTCAACCGCGTCGATTCGTGCAACCTGGCCGTCGAACGCGCCAACACGCTGGCGGACGGCGCCGACCGCGCCACCGGTTCCGTGGCGGCCTCCGACGCGTTCTTCCCGTTCGCCGACGGCGCCGAGATCCTCATCAAGGCCGGCGTGAAGGCCATCGTGCAGCCCGGCGGTTCGATCCGCGACGAGGAGGTGTTCGAAGCGGCGCGCAAGGCCGGTGTGACGATGTATGTCACCGGCACCCGCCACTTCTTCCACTGATCCTCGCGTTCCACGCATACGACAGGGCCGGTCGTGCGGGCTTCCGCACGGCCGGCCCTGTGACGTCCGGGCTGGATTCATCCGTGTATATTGGAGTTCAGCACGATTCACGCCATGCAGCGGGAGGTTGAGATGGCCGAGCATCCCTGGGTGTCCGAGGAGCATGAGGGCAAGCCCGTCTTCGAATGGGCCGTGGCGCTTGTAGTGGTCGTCTCCGCCATCGTGGCGGTGATCGGATACACGATGGCCGCCACGGTGATCATCGCCGTGGCGGCCATCGCAACCGGAATCCTCCGGCTGGTGCTACGGGAGCGCAGCCCCTGGAAAGTGCGGTCAGTCGCGTTCGACGCCGTCATTGGCATCGGTCTGGGCGTCGGCCTGCTGCTCACCTACTTCAGCATCGGCCTGCTCATCCACTGATGTATCCGCATCGGATTCCGGCACGTCGCCGTTGCCCGCAGTCTCGTCATCCGACACGTCGGACAACTCGGACTCGAACGAAGCGTCATCCTCATCGTCATCCGCAACGACCGCGGCACGTTCGGCGCGGGCGCTGACCATCATCTGCGCCACGATCATCGGCAGGGCCACCAGCGCGGCCGCCAGAATCGGGCAGATCCAGAACACCCACAGCTGATCGAGCGGATTCTGCGTCAGCCCCTCGCCCGCGGAGAACACGGCGAGACCGGTGGCGCGGACCGGGTTCAGGGCGGCGCCGGTCACCGGGGCGGCCACGGCGGCCGCGGCACCGTAGGCCACGCCCATACCCAGCGCATAGCCCGGTCGGGCCTGACCACGCTCGTCGGTCAGACGCATCGCGGTACCCACTATGACCAGCCCGGCCATCACCTCCACGACGATCGCCGCGGTGATGCCGAACGAGACCCCGACCTGATTCAACTGCCCGTACGAGAACGAGCCGTTGTCGAAGCCGTTGTTCGCGTACGACATCCACTGCGAGGCGGTCACGGCGTCGGAGGTCGGCAGCAGGGCCTTGACGGTCAACGCGCCGGCGGCGAGCGCACCCAGCACCTGGGCCACGATGGCCAGCACGCCATCCAGCAGACGGGTCTTGGAAACCAGCATCGCGGCCACGGTGACGGCGGGGTTGAACTGGCAGCAGCACACACGTCCGAGCATGAAGGTCACCGCGCCGTAGATCAGGCCGGTGGCGATCGCCACGAAGGACAGGTACGGGCCATACAGCGTCAGGCCGATGGTGCTGAACAGATAGATGCCCAGGCAGATCAGGAAGCTGCCCACCAGTTCGCCGCCCACACGCAGGAGGAGCGACGCCGTAGCGGTGGACGCCGGTTCGGGCCGTGTCGATTCCACAGCAGTCATAACAATCAGAGTTCCTTTTATGTTGTGTGATGTTGTCGTCGGTGCGGGCACCGGGCCCGCCGAACGAGTGTCATAGTACCAGCCCCACCATGGAATGCCGGGAAACGTTCCGGCATCGAGGCGGTCGATACCCGCGGCTATGATATTGCCGTCCATTTATTCCGGCCACGTTGGGAGAACGATGCCAAACGCATATTCCCGCGCCGCCAAGGCGCATGACAACACCGATGGAATCCGTCTGCAGAAGCTGCTGGCCCAGGCTGGATTCGGTTCACGACGCAAATGCGAGGAGATCATCCTCGACGGTCGTGTGGAGGTCGACGGCGAACTGGTGACCGAGCTGGGCACCCGCGTCGATCCCAAGAAGCAGCAGGTCCGCGTCGATGGATCGCGCGTCAGGATCAATCCGAACCACGTCACGCTCGCCCTGAACAAGCCCCGCAAGGTGCTCAGCACCATGGACGACCCAAAGGGCCGCTACACGTTGCGCGACATCGTCGGGGACAAGTACGAGCGCATCTTCCACATGGGCCGTCTCGACTATGATTCCGAGGGCCTGATCCTCATGACGAACGACGGCGAACTCAGCCAGCACGTCATGCACCCCAAGTACGAGGTCGCCAAGACCTACATCGCCACGCTCGAAGGCAAGATCGGCGGCAACGTGTGCCGCCGTCTGGTCTCCCAGGGCGTGCAGCTCGACGACGGTTGGATCAAGCTCGACCACTGCGCCATCCTGGATTCCAACCGCGACACCACGCTGGTCAAGGTGGTGCTGCACTCGGGCAAGAACCGTGTGGTCCGCCGCATCTTCGGCGCCGTCGGGTTCCCCGTCAAGCGTCTGGTGCGCACGCAGATCGGCCCGATCAAGCTGGGCGATCTGAAACCCGGATCCTACCGCGTGCTCTCGCAGACCGAGGTGCGCTCGCTCTCGAAGGAGGTCGGACTGTGATCCGTGTAGCCATCGACGGTCCCGCAGGCGTCGGCAAGTCGTCCACGTCCAAGGCGCTGGCCCGCCATTTCGGGTTCGCCTATCTGGATACCGGCGCGATGTACCGCGCCTGCGCCTGGTGGTGCATGCAGCGGGGCATCGATCTGGATGCCGAGCAGGTGGACGAGCAGCTGGTCACCGAAACGGTGGCTGAGTTCTTCACCGAAGGCCATTTCGATATCGGCGTCGACCCGTCCGATCCCAAGGTGTTGGCCGACGGCGAGGACATCAGCGCCGCCATCCGCGCCTCCGAAGTCTCCTCGCATGTGTCGAAGGTCTCGAACATCATCCCGGTCCGTCACGTGCTGATCGCCGCGCAGCGCGCCTACATCGCGCGTGAGAACGCCGAGGATTCGTTCTCCGGCGGCGCGGGCATCGTGGCCGAGGGCCGCGACATCACCACGGTGGTGGCCCCGGACGCTGAGGTGCGCGTGCTGCTGACCGCCCGCGAGGAGGTGCGGCAGGCCCGCCGTACCGGGCAGGCCGCCAAGGGCGTCGGCGGCGAGGACGTGGCCGCGCGCGACCGCGCCGATTCGAAGGTCACGAGCTTCCTGGAGGCCGCCGACGGCGTGATGACCGTCGACAACTCCGATATGGACTTCGACGAGACCCTGGCCGTGCTCGTGCATATCGTCGAGGACGCGATCGAGGAACAGGAGTACGAACGGTATGCCGCGAACCTGAGCGGCTACGAGCTCGACGAGGGCGACGAGGCGCTGATCGACGGCTCCGCGTTCGACGACCGGTCCGTGGCGTACACGCCGAAGGCCGTGGGCGTGCTGGCGATTGTGGGCCGGCCGAACGTGGGCAAGTCCACGCTGGTCAACCGTGTGCTGGGCCGCCGCGCCGCCGTGGTGGAGGATACGCCGGGCGTGACGCGCGACCGCGTCAGCTATGACGCCGAATGGGCGGGCACCGACTTCAAACTCGTCGACACCGGCGGTTGGGAGGCCGACGTCGAGGGCATCGACTCCGCCATCGCCTCGCAGGCGCAGATCGCCGTGCAGCTGTCCGACGCCGTGGTGCTCGTGGTCGACGGACAGGTGGGGCTGACGGCCACCGACGAGCGCATCGTGAAGATGCTGCGCGCCTCCGGCAAGCCGGTGACGCTGGCCGTGAACAAGGTCGACGACCGCGAAAGCGAATACATGGCAGCCGAATTCTGGAAGCTCGGCCTGGGCGAGCCGTATCCGGTCTCGGCCATGCACGGCAGGGGAGTGGGCGATCTGCTCGACGCCGCACTCGACAATCTGAAGAAGGCGGAGAAGACCTCCGGGTTCCTGACGCCATCGCATCTGCGCCGCGTGGCGCTGGTCGGCCGACCGAACGTCGGCAAGTCGTCGCTGCTCAACCAGCTGGCGCACGAGCAGCGCGCGGTGGTCAACGATCTGGCGGGCACCACGCGTGATCCGGTCGACGAAGTGGTGAACGTGGACGGCGAGGACTGGCTGTTCATCGATACGGCCGGCATCAAGCGCCGTCTGCACAAGGTGTCGGGCGCCGACTACTATTCGTCGCTGCGCACGCAGGCCGCCATCGAACGCGCCGAGCTGGCGCTGGTCCTGTTCGATGCCTCGCAGCCGATCTCCGACCAGGATCTGAAGGTGATGAGCCAGGCCGTGGACGCCGGCCGCGCGATCGTGCTGGTGTTCAACAAGTGGGACGCGATGGACGAGTTCGACAAGCAGCGTCTGGAACGCCTGTGGATCACCGAATTCGACCGCGTGACCTGGGCGCAGCGCGTGAACCTGTCGGCCAAGACTGGCTGGCATACGAACCGTCTGGCCTCGGCCATGCGCAAGGCGTTGGAGTCCTGGGACCAGCGTGTGCCCACCGGCAAGCTCAACGCGTTCCTGGGCCGCGTGCAAGCCGCGCATCCGCATCCGCTGCGTGGCGGCAAGCAGCCGCGCATCCTGTTCGCCACGCAGGCCTCGAACCGCCCGCCGCGCTTCGTGATCTTCGCCACCGGGTTCCTGGAGCACGGCTACCGCCGCTATCTGGAACGCTCGCTGCGTGAGGAGTTCGGCTTCGAGGGCACCCCGATCCAGATCTCGGTGAACATCCGAGAGAAGAAGCGCCGCAAGTAGGCTCAGGAGCTGCGCGACGCGCCACGATTTGGCTTATACGGGTTTCGTGGTAAGCTGTCCTCTTGTGCGAAAGCACAGTTCGGGCCGTAGCGCAGCTTGGTAGCGCACTTGACTGGGGGTCAAGGGGTCGCGGGTTCAAGTCCCGCCGGCCCGACAATTAGGGTGGAAACCATCAGGTTTCCACCCTTTTGCTTTTCGGACGCGTGGTCGGATGCGTTCCAGCTACACGGCCTCTACAGGAACCCCGGCCACATGGCCTACAGGAACCAAACCGTTGCGCTACGCGCAAAGCCCACCACCACTTAAACTTCAACACGCCCGACCTCTGCGGACTCTGACACATCGTGACCGTGATCTAATCATCAAAACGGCGTTATTCCGCCGATCCTGAAAAGTGTCACGGTCACAAAAGTGTCAGAGTCCAGAGAATCCGCGCATGTCGCGCCCATGGACACCGCTCTGCGGCATCAGTTTCAGACAACTTGTCCACTGACGGTAGAGATTGTCCACTGGCGGTAGCGATAGTCCACTGGCGGTAGATTCCGGTTTCGTATCCCCATTGCACGTCGACATGCAGAACCCATCCACATAAAGGTCAACGACGATAGGACCCGAACACAGGACAAAGGCATCACCAATACGGCGGGTTTTCGGGCCGACACAATATGCGTTGGCGCTGTCCACTTGCCGATGGGCAAGTATTTGGTGACGAAACAACACGTGACTTCGAACACGGCCGTACCGCGAAACACGTTCCGTCCGCCCCGCCATCGCAACACATCCGCAGGCTCTTCACCTATTGTTCACCCGGCACGGGGGCGAGAACGCCGCCATGCCCACGTCGTGCGGCTAGACTGTTGAGATATTGGTTACGCACAACAGCTCCGAGGAAAGGGTAGGGGACGTGAGCGACGTATTCGAGCATTCGGCCGAGAAGATGAAGGCCAACGGCATGAGCGACACGGCGGTCGCCCAGTTCAAGCGGCTGTACGACGTCTGGCGCCATGAGGAGGCCAGCAGCTGGATTCGCGAGGATGACGTGGAGCCGCTGACCGGCGTGCCCAGCTTCCACGATGTCTACAAGACCATCGACCACGACAAGGCGGTCGACGCCTTTGCCAAGACGGCGTTCCTCAAGCTCAACGGCGGTCTGGGCACCTCGATGGGCCTGGAATGCGCCAAGTCGCTGCTGCCGGTGCGCCGCCACAAGGCCAAGCAGATGCGCTTCATCGACATCATCATCGGCCAGGTGGTCACGGCCCGCACCCGGTTAGACGTCAAGCTGCCGCTGACGTTGATGAACTCGTTCCGCACCTCAGAGGACACGATGAAGGTGCTCAAGGCCAACCGTCGCTTCGTGCAGAACGATGTGCCGATGGAGATCATCCAGCATGTCGAGCCGAAGATCGTGGCCGAGACCGGCGACCCCGTATCGTTCCCCGAGAATCCCGATCTCGAATGGTGCCCGCCGGGCCACGGCGACCTGTACTCCACGATCTGGGAGTCCGGTCTGCTGGACATTCTGGAGGAGCAGGGCTTCCAGTACCTGTTCATCTCCAATTCCGACAATCTGGGCGCACGCCCCTCGCGTACGCTCGCCCAGCATTTCGAGAACACGGGCGCGCCGTTCATGGTGGAGGTGGCCACCCGCACCTACGCCGACCGCAAGGGCGGACACATCGTGCGCGACAAGGCGACCGGCCGGCTGCTGCTGCGTGAGATGAGCCAGGTGCACGACGACGACAAGGCGGCCGCGCAGGACATCGCGAAGCACCCGTATTTCAACACCAACAGCATCTGGGTGCGCATCGACGCGTTGAAGGCCAAGCTCGCCGAATACGACGGCGTGCTGCCGCTACCGGTGATTCGCAACTTCAAGACCGTGGACCCCACCGATCCCGACACCGAAAAGGTCGTGCAGCTGGAGACGGCGATGGGCGCGGCCATCAGCCTGTTCGACGGCGCCATCTGCGTGCAGGTGGACCGCATGCGCTTCCTGCCGGTCAAGACCACCAACGACCTGTTCATCATGCGGTCGGACCGTTTCCACCTGACCGACACCTATGAGATGGAGGACGGCAACTACATCTTCCCGAACGTGGACCTTGACCCGCGCTACTACAAGAACATCAACGACTTCAACGAGCGGTTCCCGTACTCGGTGCCGTCGCTGGCCGCCGCCAACTCGGTGACGGTCCGCGGCGACTGGACCTTCGGACAGAACGTCATCATGTTCGCCGACGCCACACTCGAGGATACGGGACGACCCAGCTACGTGCCCAACGGCGAATACGTGGGACCGCAAGGCATCGAGCCGGACGATTGGGCGTTCTGACCCCACCGCGGACAAGAAAACGCCACTATTTTCAGAAAATACGCCCGAACGGAGTAAAAACACTCTAATATGGAACAAGGTGTGCGGTAACGCGCATACCTACATACAGGACTCTAACGAACCGTGAGGACGAATGGCAGAGGGTAGCAACGGAAGACGTCGTTTCTCCGACAAATGGGGCAAGCACGAGCTTGACGTGCTGGCTGTGCTGTCGTCAGCCTTCCCGCAATGGCTGACCTCCCGTCAGATCGCGCAGCGAGTCAAGGCGTACGCCGACTCCTACGGGGAGTTGGCCGATCAGGCGGCCAAGGCCGCGTTCGCCAAGCAGTTCCAGCGCGACCGCGCCAAGCTCGCCGCCATGGGCATCGCCATCGAATCGCGCCAGCCGGAGTATTCGTCGAAGTCGGAAGGTCAGGATTTCGCGTCCTACCGTCTGCAGTTGGGCGACGACCCCCGCATCCGCCTGCGTTTCGCGCAGGAGGATCTGCCGATTCTGGCTGCCGCCAACTATCTGGCCCGCTCGATGTCGATCTCCTCGGCCCCCTCGCAGCAGCAGATGCAGCAGCATGCCTCCCGCACCGCGCCGCGCGTGCCGCAGACCCCCATCCCCGGACTGGGACTGGACTCGATCGCGCCGGGACTCGGGACGCAGGCGATTCCCGAAGCGCTGGTGAAGGTCATTGATTCGCGACGTTTCGCGGCGACCATCGACGTCGACGGGGAACTGCTCAACGTCGCCTACACCGATTCCGATGATCTGGCCATGTTCGTGCTGCAACACCCCGGTGCCACCATCGTCAGCCCGCAGGAGGCTGTGGACGCCTTCCACCGTCGCCTCAACGCGGCGGCGCAGTTCCAGCTTGCCGACGAATCGGTCAGCCCCGCCACGGCCACCGTGGTCTCCCCGTCCATCAGCCGCCAGTCGGACCAGGACGAGGACGATCCCGAGCAGATGGCCGCGAACCAGAAGAAGAGCGCCTCGTTCCAGACCGGCAGCGAGGTCGACCGCCGTCTGCGGCTGATGCTGTTCCTGTCGGCGCACCTGGGGGAGGAGTTCTCCCTGGCCGAGCTGGCCGAACGCTTCATCGGCACCCCGAAGAACGAGGATGAGCGGCGCAAGCATATCGCCACCATCCACAAGGACATCAACACCCTGACCACGGTTTCCGACGACGGCGAGATGGCCGGCAGCCAGTTCTTCGACATCGACTGGTCGCTGCTGGATTCCGAAGGCATCGTGTCCGCCACGAACTCCCTGGGCCTGGAACGGCTGGCTGGCATCTCCCCGCAGTATCTGAGCATGCTGACGGCCTCGGTCAACTATCTGGCGCATTCGCCGCTGCTGCCGGACGACCAGCGCGCCAAGGCGGATTCGCTGTTCCACAGGCTGCGCCGGTATGTGGAGCCGGGGGAGATCCCATGGCTGAGCCTGACCGGATACGAGGTGGAACCGCACAGCTTCTCGGTCGTCAAGCGCGCGATCTCCACCGATTCCCTGCTCGATATGGAGTATACGGACGGTTCGGGCCGCACCCGCCGCAAGCTGGTGGCCCCGGCCAAGATCTTCGTGGACGAGGGAGCGTACTACACGGCCGTGTGGACCGATGTGGCCGACGCCGCCCCCAAGGACAAACTCAAGTATGTCAAGAAGGACATGACGATCAACAAGGCCACCGGCCAGCCCCGAATCTGGCAGACGCTGCGTCTGGCCCGCATCGAGCGCGCCGAACTGGTCAAGCCCACGCAGAAGGTCGATATTCCCGATGTGCCGGTCAGCGAGCTGCGCAAGTGGAATTTCGACAACGGCACCCCCGCGGTGTTCATCACCGACCAGCCGCATCTGCCGTTCATCAAGACCCTGCCCGGCGCCACGGTGGAAAGCTGCGGCTCGGGCGAGAAGGTGCATCTGACGGTGTCCTCCGACTCCTGGTTCGTGGCCTTCTGCATCTCCCATGCCCGGCATATCCTGGCCGTCGCGCCGGAGACGCTGCGCACGATGATCATCGCCCGCGCGCAGCGTGAGCTCAGCGTCGGTCATCACGACGAGCCCTCGCAGCAGTAGGGGAATTGTCATGCCGTGGTGGATCTGGCTGCTGTTGGTGCTGTTCATGCTGGTGATGCTTCTCGCCGGTCTGGGGTACGCCGCATGGCACCTGTGGAAGGGGTTCCGCAAGGTCGCCGACACCGGAGCGGTCATCGGCGAGCATATGGCGGCCTTCGATGACGTTGCCGCGTCTTCGGAACCGGATATGGCGCCCGCGTTCACCCAACCGTTGCGTGCCACCATGGACCGATACAGCGACGCGCACGCCGACGTCATCCGCCGACGGGCGGGCAAACGCGAGCGTCATGTCGAGGCGTGGTCGCGCTGGCGTCGATTCAACAACGACTGAGAACGATTGAGACAGAACGGAGCACGGTTTCACCATGCCACGTCGCCATCACCGCCGCATCGCCGGCGATGCCACACCGACGCCCGGTTCCGGGCCCTCGCCTTCGCAGCGTTATGCGGCGTTCCGCAAAACCCAGCAACGCCGTTCCTCGGTGGCGGAACGGTTCGCGCAGACGCTGCCGTTCGAGATGGACGATTTCCAGCGCGAGGCCAATGACGCGCTGGAGGCCGACCACAACGTGCTGGTGGCGGCCCCGACCGGCGCGGGCAAGACCATCGTCGCCGATTTCGCCATCTATCTGGCGCAGCATCGCAACGTCAAGGCGTTCTACACCACGCCGATCAAGGCGTTGAGCAACCAGAAGTACCACGATCTGGTGGCCGTATACGGGACGGAACGCGTCGGTCTGCTCACCGGCGACACCTCAATCAACTCCGAGGCGGACATCGTGGTGATGACCACCGAGGTGCTGCGCAACATGCTGTACGAGCATTCGTCGACGCTGACCGCGCTGCGATACGTCATCCTCGACGAGGTGCACTATCTGGCGGACCGGTTCAGGGGACCGGTGTGGGAGGAGGTCATCATCCACCTGCCCGAGAGCGTGCGTATCGTCGCGCTGTCCGCCACGGTCTCCAACGTCGAGGATTTCTCGGGATGGCTGTCCTCGGTGCGCGGCGAGACCACGCTGATCGTCTCCGAACGCCGTCCCGTGCCGTTGGAACAGCATGTGATGGTTCAGGCCGACGACCGCACCGAACCCGAGCTCATCGACCTGTATCGGCATGATTCCGCGGGCCGGACCACCACCGCGCTGAACGCGCAACTCGTCCACCGTCTCGACCAACTGGACCGTCAGGCGGCCCGCCGAGCGGGGGAGGGACGTGCGGACAAACGCCGGCGCCGCGGCGATCAGGACCGTCCGCGCCGCAGACCGGAACGCCACGTTCCCCGACGCTGGGCGGTGGTGGACGAGCTCAACTTCCTGGGCCTGCTGCCCGGCATCTACTTCATCTTCTCGCGCAACGGCTGCGACCAGGCCGTCGAACAATGCCTGAACGCCGGACTGGAGCTGACCGATGACGATGAGGTCCGACGCATCCGCCGCATCGTGGACGAGATGGTCGAGGGGCAGCTGAGCGCGGAAGATCTCAAGGCGTTGCAGTTCTCGAAGTTCCGTTTCGCGCTCGAGGAGGGGTTCGCCTCCCATCACGCGGGTATGATCGCCCTGTTCCGGCAGATCGTCGAACGTCTGTTCGAAGAGGGGCTGATCAAGATGGTGTTCGCCACCGAGACCCTGGCGCTCGGCATCAACATGCCGGCACGCTGCGTGGTGGTCGAGAAACTGGAGAAATTCGACGGCACCGGGCATGTGGCGTTGACGCCGGGGGAGTTCACCCAGTTGACCGGCCGTGCCGGACGCCGCGGCATCGATACGATCGGCCACGCGGTGGTGGTGGACCATCACGGTTTCCTGCCGGCCACCGCGGCCGCGCTGTCCAGCAAGCGCGTCTATCCGATTCATTCGAGTTTCCGGCCGACCTTCAATATGGCGGTCAACCTGCTGCATTCCAGCGATGTGCGCACGGCACGCGTCACCCTCGACCATTCGTTCGCCCAATGGGAGGCGAACGAGTCCGCAGGACAGCTCGAAACGCAGATGACCACGCTGGAGCACGCCATCGAAGGCTATGAGCTGGCGTTCGCCTGCGAACATGGCGATTTCAGGGAATTCATGACGATCCGCATGCAGCTGACCGAACTGGAACGCAACACACGCCGACGCATCAAGCGTGAACCGTTCCGTTCCGAGCAGGAACGCAGCCGGGCGCTGCGCGAGGTCGACCGACGCATCGCACAGCTGCGCGGCGCGGAACAGGGCCATCCCTGCCGGCAATGCCCCGACCTGCAGCGACACCTGACCTGGGGTCACCGCTGGGCCAGGGAGATGCGCGAACTCGAACGGGTGCGGCATCGGTATGATTCACGCACCGGTTCGGTGGCACGGCAGTTCGACCGGATTTGCACGATCCTCACCGCATTGGGGTATCTGGACGAAACCGTGGATGCCGGGCGTTCCGACTTCCATCTGACCCAGGCCGGGCAGTTGCTCCGTCACCTGTACAGCGAACAGGATCTGACGCTGGCCCAGGCCCTGCGCGAAGGCGTGTTCGACGGATTGACGCCCCCGCAGATGGCGGCGGTGGCCTCGTCTCTGATCTACGAGGCCCGGCGGGGCGGCGGGGGAGAACCGCGCCACTATCCGGGCGGACATCGCGGCGCGGTGGCCATGGCCGCGGAACAGCTGCGCCATATCGCGACCCGCGTCGAGGACCTGTGCGAGGATGCGGGGTTGGAAAGGCCGCGTCAGCTGGATTTCGGCATGGCGGATATCATCCACGAATGGGCGCAGGGGGAGAGCCTTTCCCGTGTGCTGTACGGCACGGAGATGACCGGCGGCGACTTCGTGCGCAATGCGAAACGGCTTGCGGACGTCCTTCAGCAGATTGCGGTGGCCGAACCCTATCTGGGTGACCATGCGGAGGAGTTGGCGGACACCGCGCGACTGGCCGCCGACCAGGTCAACCGCGGCATCGTGGCGTATTCAGGGGTCGACTGATGGCGGAACCGGGAATACCCGGCACGTCCGAACTGTTTTGTAGCGTGGAAGCAACACATAAGGAGGCATAGGCACCATGGCAGAACGCAGCCTGCGAGGCATGAGCATTGGAGCGAAATCGCTGGAATCCGACGAGAACGTGGATTTCGCTGCCAGAAACGACGTGGCATACGTCTGTCCGAAGGGACATCGGACGATTCTGCCGTTCGCGGAAGAGGCCGAGGTGCCCAACGAGTGGGAATGCCGTTGCGGCGCCACGGCGCATCGCGAAGGCGACGAGGATGCGGAGGCCAACGAGATTACCAAGCCGACGCGCACCCACTGGGATATGCTGCTCGAACGCCGCAGCATCGAGGAATTGCAGACCCTGCTGGAAAAGCGGTTGCAGATGCACCGCGACGGCTGGATTCCCGATTACGAGTGACGGGATTTTCCCCGACAGTCGTTTGGAATTCGGTGCCCGGTCATCTTGGCCGGGCACACTGGTGAATCGGCATCTTGGCCCTTGGCCGCTTTGCCCGCATCAATCGCCTGAGAGGAGCATGACCATGGCGAACCATCCGAAGAACGTCGTCCTGCTGGATCTGGACGGCACGCTCACGCAATCCGACCCGGGCATCATCGCCTGCGTCATCAAGGCGTTCGAGGGGCTGGGGCTGCCCGTGCCGGATGACGAGGAGCTGCATCGCTTCATCGGCCCGGCCATCATCGAATCGCTCCGTCGCAACCATGTGCCCGAGGACATGCTGGACCGCGGCGTGGAGATCTATCGTGACTTCTACGCCAACCAGGCCATCTTCGACGATCCGAACAACCCGGGCCAGAAGGTTCCGGGCCGTCTGGTCAACACCGTGTACAAGGGGATTCCCGAGCAGCTCGCGCAGCTGCGCGCCAAGGGATACTATCTGGCCATCGCCACCTGCAAGCCCGAATACCAGGCCTTGCCGATCTGCGAGCATTTCCATGTCAATGAGATGGTGGACGGCATCTACGGAGCCAGCCGCGACAATTCCCGCATCGACAAGGACCAGGTGATCCGCTATTGCTTCGACCTGATCGGTTTTGACGCCGAAGCCGGCGACCGTGCCGTCATGGTGGGCGACCGCTGGACCGACATCGACGGCGCGCGAGCCTGCGGCATCGACACGATTGGCTGCCGTTGGGGCTATGCGGAGCCGGGGGAGATGGAGGAGCACGGCGCGGCCGTCATCATCGACAGCGTGGACCAGCTCACCGACGCTGTGGACCAGTATTTCGCATCCAGCACGGCGCTCAATTAGGAAATACCGTTTTCGGGATTTGTGTACCGCACCACGGTGGTACGGTACACAAATCCCAAACAGCCATTTTTGGCGGTTCCGTACCATGCCATCGTGGTACGCAATTCCCAAAGAGCACTTTCGATGGTTCCGTACCGTACCACGATGGTACGCAATCCTAAAAAGCCATTTCCTGTGGTTCCGTACCGTACCACTGTGGTACAAAATCCCGAAAAGCCCATTTCGATGATTCCGTACCGTACCACAAGCCTGTGCCGTATTGAAGAATGGCGGAATTCCGTCGTTTGTAATTCAAGCGGTGGTTCGTGGTACGGTACGGAACGAGTTGTACAGGGATTTTGACGTTCTGTACCACAACGGGACACACTAGAACTCCAGAGAACCACAAATCTCCAGAAGAATACAGGACCCAGAGAAACACAGAACTCCAGAGAACTCCAGAGAGACACTGATCTCCAGAAGAATACAGAGCCCAAAGAAACCATAGAATTCCAGAGAAACAGAGAACCCCAAAAGAATACAGAATCCCAAAACCCACAGAACTCCAAAAGAATACAGAGCCCAAAGAAACCACAAAACTGCAAAGGAGAATACAGAACTTCAGAAAATCACAGAACCACAGGAGAACTCAGGAGAATACAGAACCACAGCGATGACACGGTCCCACAAGCGACACATTGAATCGGAGCGCCATACGTTCGTTATTATCCGATAATGTACGTTATGTCAGATTTACAAGACAGATATGTCAGATTTACAAGACCAACAGGTAAACATACCATCACCTACCTCATTCTGTGACGCTACCTCACCCTGTGACTCTGGCACTTCCTGTGACTCTGACACAATGGGAAAACCCGGAAAATCAACGTTTTAGGGAATAGATCACGGTCACGATGTGTCAGAGTCCGGTTTGGCGCTCGGGTGTACGGCGGAATTCACCGGGCGTTCGGGTGGATGGCGGCGCCCAGCTCGGTATACATGGAGCGTCTGGCCTGCAGGAACATCAGCACCAGCTCCGCGGCGATCAGCAGAATCAGCACCATGCCGGCAGGCCATGCCGCCTTGAGATAGAATCCCCGAGCCGCTGAGCCGAAGGATCCGATACACACCTTGCCGATGACAAATGGCACGGCTGCAAGTACAACCGACGCGAACTGGGCGCCGATCACGCCCCAGCTCACCTGATCGACCGGCGGATGACCGGGTTGCAGCAGTTTGCCGCGAATCACACAGAGCACGCAGATGACAATCATCCAGACCACGGCGATGATCCACACCAGCGCCGGCAGCACATCAAGCATGCGTCCACTCCCCCTCGATCGATTGGCGTCGCTTAGGCCGCCTGCCTAGCGGCGCGCTGCGCCTCCAGTTTCTTGCGCATGCGCATAACGGTAAGGTCGTCGATCGGCCGGCCGCTGGACAGCGTCGCCGGACGGGCCTGCAGATCAACGTAATCCTCCTGCTGCAGGGCCTCATCGATCTGGTGCCACAGCGATCCCACGGAAACGCCGAACACCGCCTTGCCGCTTTGCAGCAGTTCCAGCATCTGCTCGCTGGTCACGCATTCGTACACATGCTGACCGTCGCACATGATGGTCACGTCCGCAAGCTGACGCGTGGTACGGCGGGACAGGAAACCGATGGCCGCGGTGACGTTCTGCAGGTTGACGCCGGCATCCAGCAATCGCTTGGACACCGCGAGAATCACGACATCCTTGAACGAATACAGGCGACGTGAACCCGAACCATGCGACGGAGTAATCGAGGGTTCGACGATCTGCTTACGCGCCCAGTAATCCAACTGGCGATAGGTGATGCCGGCGACCTTGGAGGCCACGGTGCCGCGATATCCTCGCTTGACATCCTCGGCGTCGTCGCTGGCGAACAACTCCCCCTGCACCGCGCCTTCGGCGGACAGATCGGTACGCTCCTTCAGCGGCACATGCAGATGCAGGCCAAGGTCGTCACGCTGTGCAGCCATATCCTCTCCTTCAACGCGCCTCGGCGCCATCCTTCGATGGCGTCACGCCACCAGTCTAGCCCGTCCGCCGAACGTAATGTCAGGAGATAACGGCGGATTTGGTGAAGAAGACCAGACGGAATTTGCCGATCATAATCTCGTCGCCGTTGCGCAGCACGGCGCGGTCGACCCGCTGACGGTTGACATACGTGCCGTTCAGGCTGCCGGAATCGATGACGGTGAATTCCCCGTTCGCACGGACGAACACCGCATGGGCGCGGGACACGGTGGAGTCGTCGAGCAGGATATCGGCGTGGGCGTCACGTCCGACCGTCACCTTGTCCTCGTCGAGCAGGTATCGGGAGCCGGACACCGCTCCCCTGGTCGAGATCAGCAGCGCCGTGCCGTCGGAAAGCCTGGCGATGGTGTCGAGATCCTCCTGGGTCAGCGGACGGTCTCCGGTGGATGTCACAGGGATGGTAATGGCGGGCAGGCCAATGATGGTCGTCTCGCCTGCGCTTGGAATCGGTTCAGTCATACAGGCTATTCTACAGTCTTCGCGTACTGATATTGCGGAACCTCGGCAACCTCATCGATTCGCACACGGTCCGAGGCGTTCACGGTCACCTCGGCGCCGAATTTCACCTTGAGGCGGGACCCGACGCCACCCGCGATGTTGACCGCGTTCTGCAGGTTCTGCGGATCGCCGATCGCCTTGATGACATAGGGGCTGCTCAGTTCGACGTCATCGCAGATCAGACCGTTCTCGCCGTCGGCGATATAGGTCTGCGTGATGACGCGCACGTTGTTGATGGCGATGACCTCGGCGCCGGCGTTGCGCAGCTCCTCGATCAGGCTGAACATCGTGGACGCTTCCACCGCCTCGATCGATCCGTGGGAGATGGAGATGGTCACGCCCTCACCCTCGGCGGGCAGACGGCCGGAGAGGATGCCGCTGGTCTCCTCGTTCTGCTGCGCGATGCGCTGGGCCTCCTGCTGCTTGTCCGCAGCGTCCTGCAGCGAGTTGAGCTGGGCCTGCAGTTCGTTACGACGCTGTTCCTGCAGCTGGACCTGATTGCTGGTCTCGGAGATGAGGCGCGTGAGCTCCTCCTCGCTCATCGTCTCATAGGTGGACCGCGTGTTGTTCAGCTGGATCACATAGCCGTATCCGAGCAACGCGCACAGCACGACGATGAAGATGTTGGTGATCACACGGGCCCTGCTGCGGTTGGCGTCCAGGGAGACACGCTTCGGCTTGCGCCCCACGACCGGGAACGACCCGGTCTCGACCCGGTCGTTCTCCTTGTCCTTGGCGTGCTGTTTGTGCAGACGACTGAGCGTGTCGTCGACTTCGGGCTTGTGGACGGCCATGGTCAGCTCCTGAAGATGAAGCGGCGGATGGCCGATACGTTCGAGAAGATGCGGATGCCCAACACCACGATGACCGCGGTCTGCAGCTGCGAGCCGACGCCCAGCTGGTTGCCGAGCACCACAAGCAGCGTGGCGGTGATCACATTGGTGAAGAACGAGATCACGAACACCTTATCCGAGAAGCTTCTCTGGAAGTAGGCCCTGGCGGCGCCCAGCAGCGCGTCGAGAGCAGCGACCACCATGATCGGCAGATACGGCTGGAGGAAAACCGGGATGTCCGGTCTGACGAAGATGCCGACCACCACGCCGATGATCAATCCCAACACCGCTGCCATCATTCACTCCTTCTTGCATGGGCCACATCACCGGATACGGCCGCTTCCAGTCTAATCGAATCGGATTTCGCCACCTGCGGATAGATGCCGGATTCCGCATAGGATTCATACAGCATCGGCTGTCGTTCGGCGCTCACCGCATCGGCCAACGTGTTCCTGTTGCCGATCGCCTTGATGACGTAGGGGCTTTCGATGGAGTTGATGCCGATCAGAATCGTCTGCCCGGCGGTGCGGATCGAGGTCTGCATGCCCAGCCGGTAGTCGTTGACGGCAATCGCCTCGGCCCCTGACTGCCACAGCAGGTTCACGAGCTGCTGCAGGTCCGCGTCGGTCACCACACGAATCTGGTTGCCTGACGTCTCCCGCGGCAACGCGCCATCGGCGGCGATCGGATCGGCCAGTGTCAGGGTGATCCCCTCCCCCTCGACAGGTATCATGCCGCTGGTCATCTCGTCCTGGATCTGCGTCTCGCTCTGCTGGAAATCGGCCATCTCACGGGAGACCTCGTCAATCCGGCTGCGCAGGTCGTTGATCTCGTCGGCCAGCGATTCCGCCTGCTCGGTCTGGTTCTCCAGCTCGGCAGCCCAGCTCTGCCGGACGGCGCGACGGGGATCGGTGTGCAGCCGCTGCACGAACAGCGATCCCGCGAATCCTACGGCCACGCAGGTCAGGAACACGACCACACGCGTCACCCAGGTCACCACGGGAGATGATGGCCGTCTGGTCAGGCGGGAGTCCATGAACAGCGGATCCATCGGACGATTGGTCAGGTCGTCGATCAGACGGAGCGCGTCATCGTTGAGATGACGCCGATGCCCCCTGGCGGCGACCTCTTCGGCGGCATCGGTGGCATGCTGCGATGTCAGCCCCGCGAACGAGGACGAGAACACCGCACGGCGGCGTACCGGCTGGTTCTCCTGCGACACCGGGAACGACCGGGGCTGATCAAAAACCGGCATCGATCACCGGTCCCGCCTGAGCAGTTCGAATCCCTGGCGGTAGTAGATGATGCCCGCCAGCCAATACAGCGCCACGCCCCAGATGCCGGCGGACAACGCGGCCAGGTGGAGCAACTCCATGGCCGGGGTCTGCCAGATATCCGCCACGATCAGCGCCACAATCGACATCATCAGCATCGCGGTGCCGGCCTTGCCGACGAAATGGACCGGCAACGGACCGTAATCGTGCTGGGCCAGCACCAGGATCAGCACCGCCATCAGCACATCGCGCAGACCGACGATGATGAGCATCCACCAGGGGATGATGCCGGCCACGCCCAGGGCGAGGATGCTGCAGAAGATCAGCAGCCGGTCGGCTATCGGATCGAGGATCTGGCCGATCTTGCTCACCTGGTTGAACGATCTGGCGATGATGCCGTCAAGGCTGTCCGATACCGATGAGATGGCCAGCACGATCAGTGCGGTGATCATCTCATGCCTCGAGACCAACATCGCGATGAAGGGAATCGAGATGATCCTCAGCACGCTGATCATGTTGGGGATGGTGAAGATCACATCCCTGGCCTCAGGACTGTACTGCGCGTCGGTGTTGTGATTGCTCATGGACTCCCGTACCGTTTACATCCTCGAAGCCTGCAACGCCGTCACGATGATCGCCCGCGCTCCCACGGCATACAGTTTATCCATCAGGCGGTTGACCTGAGCCTTGGGGACCATGACGCGCACGGCCGCCCACTGCTTGTCGTGCAGCGGGGAGATCGTCGGGCTTTCGAATCCGGGGGTGATGGACACGGCGGCGGACACCTTTTCCACCGGAATGTCGAAATCCATCAGCACGTACCTGCGCGCGGTCAGCACACCCTGCAGGCGCCGGCCCAGCACGGTCAGACGTTCGTCATCGGCCTCGAGCCTCGGGGAACGGATCAGGATGGCCTCCGAGTGCAGGATCGGATCGCCGAACACCCGCAGCCCCGCGTTGCGCAACGTGGTGCCGGTGGACACCACGTCGGCGATCAGGTCGGCCACGCCCAGCTGCACCGACGATTCGACGGCGCCGTCCAGATGGATGATGTCGGCGTGGACGCCGTGCTCCGTCAGATAGTCGGAGACCAGCTTGTCGTAGGAGCTGGCCACGCGCTTGCCGTCGATATCGGCCAGTGCCTCGATCGGCGACTCGTTGGGGGCCGCGAAACGGAACGTCGATTCGCCGAAGCCCAACGGCATGTGCTCGATGGCCTGGGTGCCCGAGTTGAGCAGCAGATCGCGGCCGGTGATGCCGACATCGATCGTGCCGCTGCCCACGTACACCGCGATATCCAGCGGGCGCAGGTAGAACAGTTCGATCTCGTTCTCCGGGTCCTCGACCACCAGCTGACGGGGATTGCTTCTGAGCCGGTATCCGGCCTCGGAAAGCATCGTCCACGCCGGTTCGGACAACATGCCCTTGTTGGGCACGGCAATTCTCAGCATGACTTCTCCTTGAAAAGACAAACGGGACTGGGCGGCGGTCACAGATGCCGGTAGACGTCCTCGAGCGTGATGCCGCGGTCGATCATCATGACCTGCAGATGGTACAGCAGCTGGCTCATCTCCTCGGCGGTGCGATCGGCACCCTCGTATTCCGCGGCGATCCAGGTCTCGCCGGCCTCCTCGACGATCTTCTTGCCGATGAAATGCGTGCCCTTGTCCAGCTCCTCGACGGTCAGGGACCCCTCCGGCCGCGTGGCGGCCTTCTCGCTCAGCTCGGCGAACAGCGATTCAAACGTCTTCATATGGAATACAGCACCTTTCAGGCCTTGAACGCGGCGGCGGCCTCGTCACGGATGGCATCGATGGCCGCGGCGGGATCCTCGGCGCCATACACCGCCGAGCCGGCCACCAGCACATCGGCGCCGGCTTCGGCCACAATATGCGCGGTCTTGGGGCTCACGCCGCCATCGACCTGGATCTTCACGTCCAGACCGCGGCGGGTGATCTCGTCGCGCAGACGACGCACCTTGCCCATCTGGTTGTCCAGGAACTTCTGGCCGCCGAATCCGGGCTCGACGGTCATGATCAGAATCATGTCGAATTCGTCGAGGATGTCGAAGATCGGCTCCACCGGTTCGGCCGGGCGCACGGCGAAGCAGGCCTTGCAGCCCATCTCGCGCAGCTGGCGGGCCAGACGCACCGGGGCATGGGTGGCCCCCATATGGAAACTGACCGAAGCGGCGCCGAGCTTGGCGTATTCAGGTGCCCAACGGTCCGGGTCCTCGATCATCAGATGCACGTCGACCGGCAGGTCGGTGACCTCGCAGATGCGCTTGACGATCGGTTCGCCGAGCGTCAGGTTGGGCACGAAATGATGATCCATCACATCGACGTGAACGAGATCGGCGTTCGCGATCGCCTTGAGGTCACGCTCGAGATTGCAGAAATCGGCGGACAGGATGCTGGGTGCGATTTGAATGCTCATGATACCTACTCTATCTTTCTTTTGCGACGTTATGACCGAGTTTAGCCGAGTGTCACGCAACATTGTCCGGGTGTTCCGTTTCCGCCGTCGGTTCGGCGGATTCGGGCGACCCGACCGTTTCGACCGGTTCGGCGGACTCGGCCGAATCGATCGGCTCGACAGGTTCCGGATGCGGGGCCTGCCCGGCCTGTTCGGATGCGGTGACCGCGGCCAGGCGTTCCCGCAGCGGTTCCGGGGCGGAACCGACGCGCTGCACGGCGACGAATGCGATGACACCGCAGATGAATACCGCGATGGACACCCACACGTTGATCCGCACGCCCAGGAACGTATGGGCGTAATCGATGCGCAGGGCCTCGATCCATGTGCGGCCGGCCGTGTACCACATCACGTAGATCGTCAGCAATGAGCCGGCCTTGAGCACGCCGGCCGCCTTGCGTCCAATCCAGATGATGAGGGCCGCGCCGATCAGGTTCCAGATCAGCTCATAGAGGAACGTGGGATGGTACAACACGTCGGATCCGTCGATTTGGAGCCCCCACGGCAGCGTGGTCTCGCCGCCGTACAGCTCCTGGTTGAACCAGTTGCCCAAGCGTCCGATGGCCTGCGCCACCAGCAGCGCCGGGGCCACGGCATCGGCCAGCAACGCCATCGGGTAATGCTTGTGCCGGCACCAGCCCCAAGCGGCCAGCGCGCCGAACAGGATGCCTCCCCAGATGCCCAGGCCGCCGTTCCAGATGCGTATCATCTCCATCGGGTCGCCATCCGGGCCGAAGAACCGTTCCGGCGTGGTGATGATGTGGTACAGGCGTGCGCCGACGATGCCCGCCAGTACCGAGACGATGGCGATGTCAAGAATCTGGTCGGAGTCGCCGCCGACCCGTTTCCAGCGCACCGTGGTCATGGCCACGGCGGCGATGATGCCCGCCAGGATGCACAACGCATAGATGTGGATGGTTAGCGGGCCGATCTCGAAGGTGGAGATCGACGGCGAAGGAATCGAAGCTAGTGTCATAGTCCCTGATGGTAGTACGGAATCGCTCACTTTCGGGCGTTATGCACGCCTTCGGCCAACGATTCTGTTTTGGCGGCCAGCGCGTCCAGCCCTTCCCGTACATCGCGTGCGGCGCGACGGGTGTCGTCCAACAGGGTGTGCACCAACGCCGAGCCGATGATCACGCCATCGGCGTAGCGTCCCACGGTGCGCGCCTGTTCGGGCGTGGAAACCCCGATGCCGACGCACACGTTCCTGGCTCCGGCGCGGCGCGTACGCTCCACCAGCACCTCGGGGGACGAGGAGAGCGTATCCCGCTCCCCCGTGACACCCATACGCGAGGCCGCATAGATGAAGCCGCGCGCGTTGAGTGCGGCGTTCGCCAGACGCTCGTCGCTGGAATCCGGGGATACCAGGAAGATGCGGTCCAGTCCATGCCGTTCCGAGGCCTCGATCCATTCGCCGGCCTCGTCGGGAATCAGATCCGGCGTGATGATGCCGGCGCCGCCGGCGTTCTCCAGATCGCGGGCGAAGCGCTCCACGCCGTAATGGAAGACCACGTTCCAGTAGCTCATGATCAGCGGCACGCCGCCGGCGTTCGCCACGGTCTCGACCGCACGGAACACGCCGGCCATGCGCTCGCCGTTGTCCAACGCCACCTGCGAGGCGGCCTGGATGACCGGGCCGTCCATCACCGGATCGGTGTAGGGCAGGCCGATCTCCACCGCGTCGACGCCGTGCGTGACCATCGTGCGCAGCGCGTCATGGGTGGTTTCGGGATCCGGGAACCCGTACGGCATGTAGCCGATGAAGGCGGGGCGGTTCTGCGCGCGGAACGCGTCGAACATGGCCTCGCTGGGGCTGGGACGGCGGCTGAGGCCCAACGGCTGCGGAGCGGTGGCCTGCGCTGTTGTCTGAGTCATCTTGTTCACCTCTGTCTCATTCGCTGACGGCATTGCCGTGCGCGCCGTTGGCGTCCAACGCCTTGCTCTGTTCATCGGTCAGATAGCCGAACCAGCGTCCGGCCGTGGCCACGTCCTTGTCTCCGCGTCCGGAGAGGTTCACGATCATCACCGGCTCGTCGATTCCCCGGGCCTTGAGGTCGGCAGCGGCCTTGTAGGCGCCGGCCACGGCGTGGGAGCTTTCGATGGCGGGGATGATGCCTTCGGTTTCGCACAGGTCCTTGAAGGCGTTCATGGCCTCGTCGTCGGTGGCGTAGTCGTAGGTCACGCGGCCGATCTCCTTGAGCCATGCGTGTTCGGGGCCCACCGAGGCGTAGTCCAGACCGGCGGAGATGGAGTAGGTGTCCAGGGTCTGGCCTTCCTCGTTCTCCAACAGATAGGATTTGGCCCCCTGGAACAGGCCGATCTGGCCCGTGCCCGGAGCGAAGCGGATGGCGTGTTCGCCGGATTCGGGGCCGTGGCCGCCGGCCTCGTACCCGTACAGACGCACGCGTTCGTCGTCGAGGAACGCGTTCATGATGCCGATGGCGTTGGAGCCGCCGCCCACGCAGGCGCAGATGGCGTCGGGGTGGTCGATGCCGTACTCGCCGCGCAGCTGTTCCTTGGCCTCCTCGCCGATGATCTTCTGGAAATCGCGGACGATGGTCGGGAACGGGTGCGGTCCGGCCACGGTGCCCAGCAGGTAGTGGGTGGTCTCCACGTTGGTGACCCAGTCGCGCAGCGCCTCGTTGATGGCGTCCTTGAGGATGCGGGAGCCGAGCTTGACCTCCACCACCTCGGCGCCAAGCAGCCTCATGCGGGCCACGTTCAGCGCCTGGCGGCGGGCGTCCACCTCGCCCATGTAGACGCGGCACTTGAGCCCCAGCAGCGCGCAGACCGTGGCGGTGGCCACGCCGTGCTGGCCGGCGCCGGTCTCCGCGATCACGCGGGTCTTGCCCATGCGCTTGACCAGCAGGGCCTGTCCGAGCGCGTTGTTGATCTTGTGGGCGCCGGTGTGGTTGAGGTCCTCGCGCTTGAGGAACACGCGCGCGTTGATGCCGACGCGTTCATTGAGCCGCTGCGCGAACCGGGGCACCTCGGTCAGCGGCGAGGGCCGTCCGACATACAGCCGGTTGAGCCGGTCGAATTCCTCACGGAACGCGGGATCGGCCTTGGCCTCGTCGTAGACCTGTTCAAGCTCGGTCAGTGCGTGGATCAGGGCCTCGGGCACGAAACGGCCGCCGAACCGGCCGAAGTACGGCCCATCGTGGTCCGCCAACGGACGGCGTTCCGACACCTTCACACGCTTGCCGGCATCCACCAGCCGCTTGACGGCCAGATCATGACGCTCCGCGGTGGCCACGCCCTCGCCCACCAGCACGGCGTCGGCCCCGGCACGAGCGTAATCCTCGAGCTCCACCGGGCCGAACACGCCGGATTCCGCCACCTTGATGACATCCTGCGGCAGCGCCGCGGCCAGTTCCCGATAATTGCCCACGTTGACGGACAGGTCCTTGAGATTGCGGGCGTTGATGCCGATGACTCCTGCACCGGCGGTGACCGCGCGCTCGATTTCCTCGGCGGTATGGGTTTCCACCAGCGCCGTCATGCCGAGTTCGTGGGTCAGTTCCAGCAGCGCGCGCAGCGTGGCGTCATCCAGGGCCGCTACGATCAGCAGCACCATATCCGCACCGTGCGCCCGCGCCTCCCAGATCTGATACGGGGTGGTGATGAAATCCTTGCGCAGCACGGGGATATGCACGGCGGCGCGCACGCGGTCGAGGTCGTCCAACGAGCCGAGGAACCGTCGTCCTTCGGTCAGCACCGAGATGGCCGCGGCGCCGCCGCGCTCGTATTCGGCGGCCAACGCCGCCGGATCGGGGATATCGGCCAGATGGCCCTTGGACGGCGAGGCGCGTTTGATCTCGGCGATGACGGGAACCTCATCGGCATGACGAAGCCATCGGCGGGCGTCCAGCGGAGCCGGGGCCGCGGCCGCGGCCTGCTTCACGACGTCCAATGGCATGGCCTGTTCGCGGGTACGCTGATCCTCCAGTGCGCCCGCCACCAATTCGTCAAGTACCGACATGGGTTCTCCTTGGTTGAGTGGTTGGGTACCGCACACTGTAGCGAACTCATGCGGGAAAACTCCTCGACCGTCTTGCTATGCGGCTAAAGGAGCCCCGGAACAGATTGACTATCTCATAAGGTGAGACTGATCGGACCGGTAAGACCAGCGAAAACAGCAAAACCGGCAGGACTTGCGAAAACGAAGCGAACAGCGGGATGAGCTGTCAGCGCTCGTCGTCCGCCGGCTCGTCCGCGCAATCCAGTTCCTCCGGGCGCACGCCCACCACCACAGGGAGCCTGCCGCCTTCGTCGAAGCAGGAACGCTTGCCGGTATGGCAGGCCGCGCCCACCTGGTCCACCTGCACCAGCAGCGCGTCGCCGTCGCAGTCCAACGCCACCGACTTCACATACTGGACGTGCCCGGAGGTATCGCCCTTGCGCCAGTATTCCCGGCGCGAACGCGACCAGAAGGTCACACGCCCCGACGTCAGCGTGCGGCGCAGCGCCTCGTCGTCCATATAGCCGACCATCAGCACCTCATGGGTGTCGTACTGCTGGATGACGGCCGCGACCAGCCCCTTATCGTCATGTTTGAGCCGCTGCGCGATGCGCGAATCCAATGTGACGTCGTTATCGTACCGTTCGGTCGGATGCATCTGAAATCTCCTCGGTTCCCTGTCGTACGTATCGTTCAGCGGACGGTGTATCCGGCGGCCCGCAGCGCCTCTTTCACGTCACCGATCTTCATCTTCCCGTAATGGAACACGGAAGCGGCCAGCACGGCGTCGGCCCCGGCCTCGATGGCCGGCGGAAAATCCTCCACCTTGCCCGCACCGCCGGAGGCGATGATCGGGATCGAGACCTCATGCCGGACGGCGCGGATCATCTCCAGGTCGAATCCGTGCTCGGTGCCGTCGGCATCCATCGAATTGAGCAGAATCTCCCCGGCGCCCAACTCCTCGGCGCGTTTGACCCACCAAATCGCATCGATGCCGGTGGACTTGCGGCCTCCCATCGTGGTGACCTCGAACCCGGATTGCGTATGCCGCTCCCCCTGTTCGCGGCGCGCGTCCACAGACAGCACCAGCACCTGGCTGCCGAAACGGTCGGCGATGCGGCTGATCAGACTCGGATCGTTGATGGCGGCGGTGTTGATGCCCACCTTGTCGGCGCCGCAGCGCAACAGCCGGTCCACGTCCTCGACGGACCGCACGCCGCCGCCCACCGTCAGCGGGATGAACAGCTGCTCGGCCGTACGGGTGACGATGTCATAGGTGGTCTGGCGGTTGGAGCTGGATGCGGTGACGTCCAGGAACGTCAGCTCGTCAGCGCCCTGGCGATAGTATTCGGCGGCCAGTTCGACCGGATCGCCCGCATCGCGCAGGTTCTCGAAATGCACGCCTTTGACCACGCGCCCGGCATCGACGTCCAGGCAGGGAATGACTCGTACGGCCAATGACATCTGCTCTCCTCGCTCTCTGTGTGGGCCACGCCTGCAACCATGCGGCGGCTGTCCCGCCGGCACACCCAAGGGTAGCCGTTCGCCGGCGCGGCGCCGTCGTATGTTCCGTCAGGCGGAATGCGTTCCGGGCGTCTCGCGGGCCTCGCCGCCGATCGTTTCAGCCCTGGGATCCGCCCTCGCCGCCCGGCTGTCCTTTGGCAGCCAGCTGTCCACATGCGCCGTCGATGTCCTGACCGCGCGTGTCACGCAAGGTGGCGGTGATGCCGGCGGCGTGCAGGATGTCCAGGAACCGCTGCTCGTCCTCGGGCTTGGACGCGGTCCAGCGCGACCCTTCGATCGGGTTGAGCGGAATCGGATTGACATGGGCCCAGTCGTCGCCGTAATGGTTCAGGCGCTTGGCCAGCAGACGGGCGTGCTCCGCCTGGTCGTTGATGCCGCGCATCAGCGCGTATTCGATGCTGACGCGACGCTTGGACGCCAGGAAGTAATCGTGTGCGGCGTCGAGCACCTGCGTGGTGTTGAACCGCTTGTTCATCGGCACCAGTTCGTCGCGCAGCTCGTCGCTCGGGGCGTGCAGGGAGACGGCCAGACGCACGGGGATGCACTCCTCGGCGAGTTTGCGGATACCCGGCACCACGCCCACCGTGGATACCGTGATGTTGCGCGCGGAGATGCCGAATCCCTCGGGCGGCATGGCGCTGATCTGCCGGACCGCACTCAGTACGGAACGGTAGTTGCCCATGGGCTCGCCCATGCCCATGAACACGATGTTGCTGAGCCTGCCGGGGCCTCCAGCCACCTCGCCGTCGCGCATGGCCTTGGCCGCCACGCGTACCTGTTCGACGATCTCACCGGCCGACATGTTGCGGGTCAGGCCGAGTTTGCCGGTGGCGCAGAACGGGCAGCCCATGCCGCAGCCCACCTGGCTGGAGATGCACAACGTGGTGCGGGAGGGGTACCGCATGAGCACGGATTCGATCAGCGAGCCGTCGAACAGCCGCCACAGGGTTTTGACGGTCATGCCTTCGTCCGCCACCTGACGTGTGACCTCGGTGATCAGCTGCGGGAAGAACGCCTCGGCGGCCTCGGCCCGCTTGGCTGCCGGGAAATCGGTGAATTCGGCGGCATTGACATCGAAATGACCATAGTAGTGGTTGGCCAGCTGCTTGACGCGGAACTTCGGCAGCCCCAGCTCCCCCGCCTTGGCGATCCGTTCCTCGGGCGTCATGTCGGCGAAATGGACCGGTGGCTTGCCGCGGCGCGCGTGGTCCTTGGCCAGCACGTCGCGGAACGGACCGGTGGTGCCGCCGGGGGTGATGCCGGTTTCGGGCATGTCATTCGAGTTCGTCATTTCCGTCACATCTCCGCACTCTCGCTCGAGCATTCCTACCCTATCAATAGCAAAAGCCCCGGAATGATCCGGGGCGGTCGCCATGGAAACGGCATATGCCGTCCGTGTGGGCCTGTTGCGGATTACAGTCCGGCGACCCACAGCATGATGGCGATGAATGGCGCGCTGATCAGGATCGAGTCGACGCGGTCCATCACGCCGCCATGGCCTTTGAGCAGATGGCCCATGTCCTTGATGCCGATATCGCGCTTGAGCATGGAGGCGCAGAGGTCGCCGAAGGTGCCGACCACGCCGACCATGACGCCCATGACGATCGGCACCCACCAGCGCGAGGCCCATACGGCGCCGTCATAGGTGCAGGCGAAGATCGCGAAGGCGCCGATCATGGCGAACAGCATCGAGCCGACCAGCCCCTCGACCGATTTCTTCGGGGAGATGCGCGGCGAAAGCTTGTGTTTGCCCAGCCAGGCGCCGGCGAACAGTCCGCCGGTATCGCTCAGAGCCGGCAGGAACACCAGCATGATGGCGTGGGCCACGGGGTGGCCGCCGAAGGTCAGCGGGATGATCAGGCACCCGGCCAGCAGCGGGATGTACAGCACAGTGAACAGCGACACCGCCACATGGCTGAGCCTGCTGTGGTTGCGCTCCCCCCGCTCATGGTTGAAGGAGGATTCCAGACGGGCGCTGGCGTCGGTGTGCGAGAGCTTGTCCGCCACGGCCAGCGACAGGCGGTTGCCGAGGCTGAGCTTCATCGTGGCGGACAACGCCACCAGCAGCAGCGTGCCCATGATGCACAACGCAAGCGTCATGATGTGATGCGTCGCATAGTAGGTGGCGAACAGCGTGGCCGCGGAACACACCCACAACGTCACCACCGGGATATGCAGGCCGGCCGTCGCGAAATCGACGCGCAGCTCCCACAACGCCAGCATCATGAACACCACGATCAGCACGACGAACAGGTCGATCCGGATCAGCAGACACGCCAGTATGACCGCCACCAGCGCCGCTGCGGTGGCGATGGCCTGGGGCATATTGCGTCCGGTCCGTTTGTTGATCGAAGCGATGGCCTCCTCGGCCTCCTTCTCGCGCTGATCGAGTTGTTCCATACCGTTCCTTCTCACGAGGCCTTCGGGAGGATCAGACCTCCATGATCTCCTTCTGCTTGCCTTCCAGCAGCGCGTCGATCTCGTCGGAGACCTGCTTGGTGACCTTGTCGAGCTCCTTGAGCAGGCGATCGCCCTCATCCTCGCCCATCTCGCCGTCCTTGACGGCCTTGTCGATGCCTTCCTTGGTCTTGCGGCGGATGTTGCGCACGGCCACCTTGCCGTCCTCGGCCTTGGTCTTGGCGAGCTTGACGTATTCCTTACGGCGGTCCTCGGTCAGCTCCGGCAGCGTGACGCGGATCACGTTGCCGTCACGGTTCGGGCTGACGCCCAGATCCGAATCGCGGATGGCCTTCTCCACGGCGGCGGCCTGCGACTTGTCGAACGGGGTGACGGCCAGCGTGCGCGGCTCCGGCACACCGATCGAGGCGACGGCCTTCAGCGGGGTCGGGCTGCCGTAGTAGTCGACGGTGATGCCATTGAGCAGCGCCGGGTTCGCGCGACCGGTGCGGATGCCGGCGAAGTTCTCCTTGGTGGCCTCGACGGACTTGGCCATCTGGTCCTTGGCCTGATCGATAACGGTTGCCATAGTGTTCTCCTTGTATCGGTATTGGGTTCTTGGTACGGCTGTGCGGATGGCGTCGTCAGTCGACGACCGTGGATTCCGCGGTGGACACCAGGGTGCCGATCTCCTCGCCCAGCAGGGCGCTGGTGACGTTGCCCTCGCCTTCGAGACCGAAGACACGGATGCGCTTCTTGTTGTCACGCGCCATCGACAGCGCGGAGGCGTCCATGACGGCGAGGTTGTCGACCAGGGCACGGTTGTAGCTCAACGTGGCGAAACGCTTGGCGTTCGGGTCCTTGCGCGGGTCGGCGGTGTAGACGCCGTCGACGCCGTTCTTGCCCATCAGCACCTCGTCGCAGTGGATCTCCAGCGAACGCTGGATCGACACGGTGTCGGTGGAGAAGTACGGCATGCCGGCACCGGCGCCGAAGATCACCACACGACCCTTCTCCAGATGGCGGATGGCCTTGAGCGGGATGTACGGCTCGGCGACCTGGCCCATCGTGATGGCGGTTTGCACGCGGGTGGCCTGCCCCTCCTGCTCGAGGAAATCCTGCAGGGCCAGGCAGTTCATCACCGTGCCGAGCATGCCCATGTAGTCGCCGCGGGAACGGTCGATGCCGGCCTGCTGGAGTTCGGCGCCGCGGAAGAAGTTGCCGCCGCCGACCACGATCGCCACCTGCACGCCCTGCTGCACGGCGGGAACGATCTCCTCGGCGATGCGGCGCACCACAGATGTGTCAATGCCGACCGCTCCACCGCCGAAAGCCTCGCCTGAAAGTTTGAGAAGCACCCTACGCGGGTTATCGCTGACGTCTCCTGTCATCGGGTATCCTTTCTTGGATTCCGTCGGAAGTTACCGTCTTCCCAGACTATCCGCAAAACGCGACACGTGGCGTACCGACACCCGTCAGGCCACATCGCCTTCGAAATCGCCGTCCGCGCCGCCAAAATCGCCGTCCATGCCGCCGAAACCGCCGTCGAAGCCGGGTCCGGGCATACCGCCGGGGGCGTCGCCGCCGATGAACTCGCGTGTGGTCATGCCGTTCATCCGGCGCGAATCATCCACGGCGCCCTGCATGAGCTCACGCACGCCGAACCCGTCAATGATGTTGATCAGCTTGACCACGCCGTCTCCGGAGGAGCTGTCGTGCGTGTTCAACACCAGCGTGGACATGCCGAAGATGCGCTGCAGGAAGGTGCGTTCCACGGAGATGTCGACGATGCGGAACAGTTTGATGAGATTGAATTTCTCGTTCAGGATGCCCGTCTTGATCGACAGCTCCTGATCGGTCAGCGTATAGACCGTGAACGTGAACGGGGTGCGGCACCAGTTGCGCTTGCGCTGGGTCCACAGTACGTTGCCGCTCGCCACCTTGACCATAATCGATTCCTTTCGTCAAGTCATACAGCGATGACTCCAGCTTAGGGCATACGCGGGCGTTCCCCCGTCATCGCACCGCCGCAGGTCCCGACGCCGCGAACGGGATGCGCCCGAAAACGCGAAGGGTCCATACCCCGAAGGGTATGGACCCCGAACGGATCAGGTCATCCGGCTATAGGCTCACGCCTCTTCGCCCTTGCCGACCTCGACGCGGGCGAACGCCAGCGCCTGGCCGCCGACTTCCTTGAACAGGTCGCCGACGGACTTGGACGGATCCTTGACGAACGCCTGCTCGAGCAGGACGTTCTCCTTGTAGAAGGCGTTGAGACGGCCCTCGACGATCTTCGGCACGATCTTCTCCGGCTTGCCCTCGGCCAGGGACTTCTCGGTGGCCACGCGACGCTCGGACTCCACGACCTCGGCCGGGACATCCTCACGGGTCAGCCACTGGGCGCCCATGGCGGAAATCTGCAGGGCGGCCTCGTGGGCCACGGCGGCACCGGCCTCGTCGGTGGCGATCATGGCCACGATGCTCGGCGGCATCTCGACGGACTTCTTGTGGGCGTAGATCTCCACATGCGGGCCGGCGATCTTGGCGAACTGGCCGACCTTGACATGCTCGCCGAACAGGGCGGCGGCCTCCTCGACGGCCTCCTTGACGGTGCCGTTCTCGGCGGCGCCGGCCAGCAGGGCCTCGGCGGAATCGGCGTCGGCCTTGACGGCGTAGCCGAGCACGGTGTCGGCGAACTCCACGAACTTCGGGGTCTTAGCCACGAAGTCGGTCTCGGAGTTCAGCTCGACCGCGTAACCGGTCTGGCCGTTCGCGGACTCGACGACGGTGGAGGCGATGGTGCCTTCCTGGGCCTTGCGGCCCTCGCGCTTGCCGGCGGCCTGGATGCCCTTGGCGCGGATGATCTCCTTGGCGCGAGCGACGTCGCCCTCGGCCTCGGTCAGGGCCTTCTTGACGTCCATCATGCCGGCGCCGGTCTCTTCACGCACCTGCTTGATCAGAGCTGCAGTGATTGCTGCCATTGGTTTTGTCTCCTCTGAAAACTGTTTGATTCGCCCCACGATGGGAGGCGTGCACCTCCCATCGTAAAGGAAACTCACTCGGCCTTGGTCTCTTCGCCCTGAGCGTCAGCGGCGGGGGCCTCGGCGGTGTTCTCCTGGGTCAGGAGCTCCTTCTCCCACTCGGCCATCGGCTGCTCGGACTCGCCCTCGGCCTTGGTGGCCTTGCCAGAACGCTCGAGCAGGCCATCGGCCACGGCGTCGGCCATCAGGCTGGTCAGCAGCTCGATGCCGCGGATCGCGTCATCGTTGGCCGGGATCGGGTACTCGACCTTCTCCGGATCGGTGTTGGTGTCGACGATCGCGATGACCGGGATGCCCAGCTTGTGGGCCTCCTCGACGGCCAGCGCTTCCTTGTTGATGTCGACGACGAACATCGCGGAAGGAGTGCGGTTCATGTTGCGGATACCGCCCAGCTGCTTGGCGAGCTTGTCCTTCTCGCGCTCGAGCAGGAGCAGCTCCTTCTTGGTCAGGCCGGAGCCGCGCACATCGCTGAAGTCCATCTCCTCAAGCTCCTTGAGGCGGGCGACGCGCTTGGACACGGTCTGGAAGTTGGTCAGCATACCGCCGAGCCAGCGCTCGGAGACATACGGCATGTTCACGCGGGTCGCCTGCTTGGCCACGGCCTCCTGAGCCTGCTTCTTGGTGCCGACGAACAGCACGGTGCCGTTGTGAGCGACGGTCTGCTTGATGAAATCGTACGCAGTGTCGATCATGTCGAGCGACTTGAACAGGTTGATGATGTGGATGCCGTTGCGCTGGGTGAGGATGTACTGCTTCATCTTCGGGTTCCAGCGGCGGGTCTGATGGCCGAAGTGCAGGCCGGCCTTGAGCATTTCGCTCATCGTGATCTGAGCCATGATATGACTACCTTTCATTGTCGGTTCTTGCCTGGCCATGCGCACCTGCGTGCAATCCCGAAGGACCGACCGACACAGGCCGTCGCGGAC
The DNA here is from genome assembly GCF_000771405.1 of Bifidobacterium pullorum DSM 20433. Taxonomy (GTDB): domain Bacteria; phylum Actinomycetota; class Actinomycetes; order Actinomycetales; family Bifidobacteriaceae; genus Bifidobacterium; species Bifidobacterium pullorum. The sequence continues at coordinate 208,703 of NZ_JDUI01000007.1, forward strand.
ATGGCGCGAATTGGTGTGTGCCGGTAGACGATATTGGGTGGTTCGCCCCGCCTGCGACCGCGGGACTCACCGGGTGGCACACGAGGTCAGATGATAGCACAACGCCCCGCCATCCGATGGATGACGGGGCGACGCCCGAAGGCAGCCCACGAAGAGCACGCCGGCTCTTCGTTTAACGGCTGCCGCGCATCATGCGCATGGCCTTGCGGCGTTCGTCCTTTTCCAGACGATCGATGTAGACATGGCCGTCCAGATGATCGCATTCATGCTGCAGCATGCGCCCCATGATGCCGGTGCCCTCCAGCACGATGGTCTTGCCGTCCAGGTCGATGCCCCGCACTCGGGCGTAGTCGGCGCGCTTGGTGCCGTACCACAGCCCCGGCAGCGACAGGCAGCCCTCGTCGCCGTATTGCTCCCCGCGGGTCTCCTCGAGAACGGGGTTGAGCACATAGCCGATCTTGCCGTCGATGTTGTAGGAGAAGGCGCGCAGGCTCACACCGATCTGGTTGGCCGACAGGCCCGCCCTGCCCGGATCGTCGACCGTGTCCAGCAGATCCTGCACCAGTCGGCGCACGGCCGGCGTGATGTCCGTAATCGGATCGCACGGCGTACGCAACACGGGATCGGGCACTACACGAATCTCACGAATCGCCACAACGTTCTCCTTCGTTCTCGTCGAACTTCACTCGTCTCGGTCGGTTTCCACGTCGGCGGGCTCGCCGCCGTCGGGTTCATCCTCGACGGATGCGACGTCGGACTCCGCCTGCTGCCGACGAATCTTCTCGGACACGCTAGCAAGCGAATCCGACATGTTGGTCCTGGCCTGATCGATGGCCTGGCGCATCTTCGGCGTCATCGTCTCCGAGGCCTGCTTGACGCTCTCCGAGGCCTGCTTGACCGTTTCGGACGCCTGACGTACCGTCTCCGTGGTCCGGTCCAGGATGCGCACGGTGGCGGGAATCGGACGGGCCGGGTTCTTCGGCGCATACAGCACGTCCTCGATCAGATCGGAGTACCGCTGCAGCACCTTGGGACGCACCACCTTCATGCTCGGCGTCAGCGTGCCCTCCTCCTGGTTGAAGTCATGATCCAGGATCTCGAACTTGCGCACCGATTCGGCACGGGAGACATTGGCGTTGGCCTGGTCCACGTACTGCTGGACGCAGGCGCGCACCGCGTCGTTCCGCGCGGCCTGCGCGCCATCCATCGTGGCGTCGAGTCCCTGTCCCTCCAGCCACGAGCGCAGCATCTCGTCGTCCAGCGCGATCAGGGCGGAGACGAACGGCTTGTTGTCGCCGACGATGACGCTGTGGGAGACGATCGGGCAGGTGTTGATGATGTCCTCCATCGGCGCGGGGCTGATGTTCTTGCCGCCCGCGGTGATGATGATGTCCTTCTTGCGCCCGGTGATGTACAGGAACCCGTCGTCGTCGATGCTGCCCAGATCGCCGCTGTGCAGCCAGCCGTCCTCCTCCAGCACCTCCGCGGTGAGGTCGGGCTGTCCATAGTAGCCGAGGAACACGTTCGGCCCCTTGATCATCACCTCATCGTCGTCGGCGAGCTTCAGCGCGATGCCCGGGCCGGGGCGTCCGGCGGAGCCGACACGATTCGCATCCTCGAAGTTGACCACGCAAGGCGCCGCGGTTTCGGTCATGCCGTATCCCTGGATGAAGGTGATGCCGTCCATGCCGTTGAAGAAATGCGCTAGATCGGCGTTCATCGGCGCACCGCCGCAGGCCAGGTACTTCAGATAGGGGCCCAGCGCGGAACGGACCGACGAGCCGACGGCCTTCATGAAGAAGGCATGGCGGAGCCGTTCGGTCACCGGGTGCGGGACGTGCGCCATCTCGTCCTTGGACCACTGGGTGAAATGCGCGACCGCCTTGGCGAAGATACGGCCTCGGATGCCCGCGCCCGCCTTCTGCGAAGCGGCGTTGTAGACCTTCTCGAACACGCGGGGGACGCCCAGCAGATACGTGGGCTTGAACCCCCGCAGGTCGGCCAGCAGATGATCGGCGTTCGGGATGTAGCCGACGACGCCGTTGGCCCCGATCGCCACGTACTGGATGTAGCGGGCGAAGCAGTGCGCCAGCGGCAGGAACAGCAGCAGGCGGCTGGGCTGGTAGAGCATCTCGTCCAGCACGTCGTATCCGGCGTACACGATATGGACGAAGTTGCGGTGCGACAGCATCGCCCCCTTGGGACGCCCGGTGGAACCGGAGGTGTAGACGATCGTGGTCAGGTCGTCGGCCTTGACACGGGCGATGGCGCGATCGAGCTCCCCGTCGTCGATCGATGTGCCGAAGTCGGCGACCGCATCCAATCCGTTCGCCTCGAAATTGAACACGTATTTGAACCCGTCATGCTCGTCGCGCAGCCGTTCGAGCGTCTGGGTGCGACGGTCGCCGCCGGCGAACGCGATGACCGGCTCGACATCGTTGACGATGTTCTCCGCCTGCGCGGCGGAATCGGTCTCATAGATCGGCACGCTGACGGCGCCGATGGCCGCGCAGGCGAAATCGACCACCCCCCAGTCGTAGCAGGTGGGCGCGTATACGACGATCATGCAGCCGGGACGCACTCCCAGCGCCATCATGCCCTTGGCCACGGCACGCACCCGTTCCAGCATCTGCGCCGCCGTGACGTCATGCCACTGGCGCGACTCGTCCTGCCACTGGGCCACAACGCCCTCGGCATCCCGTTCCGCGCGCCTGGCCAGCAGCGCGTAGATGGTGTCCTCTTCGGTGGTTTCGTGGATGAGCTCCACTGCAAATTCACGCAACATGCCATATATCTTAGTGCCGCTCGCCACCTTCGCGGGTATCGGAGCGTCCCGGCGCGGGAGCAGTCACCCGATGTCGGCGACGGTGCACATCCAGCGGCCGCCGATGCGCCTGAGCACCAGATTCGCCCATCGCTGCGTGCGGCCGATCGTCAGGTACGCGCTCAGTTCCAACGTGGTGGCGCTGACGAACATGCCGATGAGCTTGTGCGGCACGACAGGCAGGAAACGCAGCCGGTCCTCCGGACCACGATGGCTGCGGACATGGTCCTGCATCAGTTGCGCCAATGTCTCCAGCCGCTGCAGGCACTCGCCCGTGACCCGCCGCTGCAGCATGGCCGTCGTCTGGCGCCCGCGGATGACATCCGTGCACATGCACACCAGCCAGCACGACGATATCGCCAGGGAGCGGCTCTGCTCCGAGGTGATGCCGTCCGCAAGGCATCGGACGATATGGTACGACACCGGCTCCTTCGACAACTCGATGTGGATGATGCCGTCGTCGCTGACCACCCCTCGTGTGATCTCATGCCCGCCGTCACTGTTCATGATGCCCCCTTGCCGTCCGCGGATACGGCCGCATCGCCGCCCCGCCCCAATGCTTACAGCTTCACCACAGCACAAAAACAATCACCCCGCAAGGATGCGGGGTGAAAATGTGGATAAGTGGAGAACCGGGGTGCCCGATCAGTCCTTCCGATGGGCGTTCACGGCCACGCCGCAGCGTTGGAAGCTCTTGAGGTCGACGTATCCGGTGGAGGCCATGGCACGGCGCAACGCGCCGATGAAGTTCGTGGTGCCGTCGGCCTGATGGCTGGGTCCGAACAGGATCTCCTCCAACGTGCCCACGGTGCCGACATCGGTGCGGAACCCACGGGGCAGGGTCTGGTGCCGGGCTTCGGCGCCCCAGTGCATGCCCCGCCCCGGCGCCTCCGTGGCGCGGGCCAGCGGCGCGCCGAGCATCACGGCATCCGCGCCGAGCGCAAACGCCTTGATGAAGTTGCCGGAGGTGCCCATGCCGCCATCCGCGATCACCTGCACGTACCGGCCGCCCGACTCGTCCATGTAGTCGCGACGGGCCTCGGCCACATCGGCGATGGCCGTGGCCATCGGGGCTTCGACGCCGATCGTGGTGCGCGTCGCGGAGACGGCGCCGCCGCCGAAACCCACCAGCACACCGGCCGCGCCGGTGCGCATCAGATGAAGGGCGGCGGTGTAGTTCGCGGCTCCCCCGACGATGACCGGCACGTCCAGGTCGTAGATGAAACGCTTGAGGTTCAGCGGCTCATGCGTGTTCGACACATGCTCCGCGGAGACCACGGTGCCGCGGATGACGAACAGGTCCACGCCTGCGTCGACGACGGTGGAGTAGAACTGCTGGGTGCGCTGGGGCGAGAGGGCACCGGCGACCGTGACGCCCGCGTCACGGATCTCATGCAGGCGCCGGGTGATCAGTTCGGGCTTGATCGGCTCGGCGTACACCCGCTGGATCGCGCGGGTGGCCTCGTCCGCGGGCAGCGACGCGATCTCGTCGAAGATCGGTTCGGGATCCTCGTAACGGGTCCACAATCCCTCCAGGTCCAACACGCCCAAGGCGCCCAGACGCCCCATGGCGATCGCCGTGGCGGGGCTGGTCACCGAATCCATCGGCGCCGCCATGACCGGCACGTCGAACTCGTAGGCATCGACCTGCCAGGACGTCGACACGTCGCCGGAGTCACGGGTGCGGCGGGACGGGACGATCGAGATGTCGTCGAGCGCGTAGGCAAGACGCCCCTTCTTGCCCAGACCGATTTCAATTTCCTGAGACATGCTTCCAAGGCTAATGCTCAGGCGGGACTCGATCGCGTAGGCGGGACACGGTGTCAACATCGTGGACAAACCCGACGCGCATCATGAGCTTGCGATATGACTGGAACCGTTGTCAAGCATCGCAAGAGGAGGAGCCCATGTCCAAGATCAAGGTCGAAGGCACGATCGTCGAACTCGACGGCGACGAGATGACCCGTGTGATTTGGAAGCAGATCAAGGATCGTCTGATTCTGCCGTATCTCGACGTCAACCTGGACTACTACGACCTGGGCATCGAGAACCGCGACGCCACCGACGACCAGGTGACCATCGACGCGGCCGAGGCCATCAAGCGGGAGCATGTCGGCGTCAAATGCGCGACCATCACGCCGGACGAGGCACGAGTCGAGGAATTCGGCCTCAAGCGCATGTGGAAGTCCCCCAACGGCACGATCCGCAACATCCTGGGCGGCACGATCTTCCGCGAGCCGATCGTCATCTCCAACATCCCCCGCCTGGTTCCGGGATGGACCAAACCGATCGTCGTGGCCCGCCACGCCTTCGCGGACCAGTACAAGGCCACCGATTTCAAGGTCCCGGGTCCCGGCCGGCTCACCGTCACGTTCACGCCACAGGACGGTTCCGAACCCATCGAGCATGTGGTGTTCGACTACCCCGGTTCCGGCGTGGCGCAGGTGCAGTACAACCTCGACGATTCGATCCGCGGCTTCGCGCGCGCCTGCTTCAACTATGGCCTGATGCGCGGCTATCCGGTGTACCTGTCGACCAAGAACACGATCCTCAAGGCCTATGACGGCCGGTTCAAGGACATCTTCGCAGAGGTGTTCGAAACCGAATACCGGCAGCGGTTCGAGCAGGAGGGGCTCACCTACGAGCACCGCCTCATCGACGACATGGTCGCGAGCTCGCTGAAGTGGCACGGCGGCTACGTGTGGGCGTGCAAGAACTACGACGGCGACGTGCAGTCCGACACCGTCGCGCAGGGATTCGGCTCGCTGGGGCTGATGACCTCCGTGCTGATGACCCCGGACGGCCAGACGGTGGAGGCCGAGGCCGCGCACGGCACCGTGACCCGCCACTACCGCCGTTGGCAGCAGGGCGAGAAGACGTCCACCAACCCGATCGCCTCGATCTATGCGTGGACCGGCGGCCTCAAGCACCGCGCCAAGCTCGACGGCACGCCCGAGGTCGAGCACTTCGCCAAGACGCTGGAACAGGTCATCATCGCCACGGTGGAATCCGGCCGTATGACCAAGGATCTGGCGATGCTGATCGGGCCCGACCAGCCGTGGTTGGACACCGACGGGTTCATGGATGCGTTGGACGAGGAGCTGGCGAAGGCGCTGCACGGCTGACCGCCTGCCCGTCCGGAACGAACATGGCGGAACAGACCGCCGCTGACGTTGACGCCCGGAACACGGATTTCGACCGTGTCCGGGCGTCGCTATGAAACGCCCACTACAATCGGGGTACAGAAGGTGTACCACGGCAAATGAGGTGATGATGCTACGCAGACAGGTCCTCGTCCGTCTGACGGCGACGGCGGCGATCCTCTCGCTGATGCTCCCGCTGTCGGGTTGTTTCGCACGCCAGGAGGCGCAGCCCCCGCAGCAGGAGGAACCCGAGACGGGGGTCGTCGCCATATTCACCCCCGCCGATGGACTGACCATCTCGCAGCACACCCCGCTGAACAAATGGCAGGAGCTGACGCCGGAGATCTCCGAGGCGCTGCAGGATCGGGGATTTGGTCAGGAGGACATCCATATCCACACCTCCGACGACCTGAACCGCCAAAGCCGCGATCTGCAGGACTATGTGGTCGATGCGCTGACGCCGGGCGAGGACGATCCGAAGGCGGCGGACATCACCCTGGTGGTGGCGCCCGCCGCGGAGACGGGCGATGCCACGCGCCAGTATGGCGACTATGTCTCCGGACGCATCGTGTGGCATGACGATGCAGGAGACGAGGATGCCGACCCCTCGGACGGGGAACGTTCCGAGGACGAGACCAGGTACGTCCAGGCCGCCCAGCGCATGGTCACCACGCTCGACCTGGCCCGCGAGGCCGGCATGACCATCGTCCTGCTGTCGAATGCCATCGAAGGATTCGCGCCGGACGCGTTCGTCCAGATGTCCGACGCGGAACGCATCGGCACCATCCAGGCGCAGAACATGGTCGACAAGCTCAACCTCGACGCCACAAGCGTGGACAACCCCAAATCCATCGAGGTGCTGCTGCCCTTCGACGCGACCACGGATGGACAATCCGACGATGGCGATTCCTCCGACGAAGCCACGCAGACCGATCAGCCCTCCGACGAGTTCGCGGCGGCCGCGTTCCGCGGCGTATGGACCGTGCTGGCCCCGTACTTCAAGGACGGCAGGGCGGTATGCCCCTCGGGGAAGCTGACCGCCGAAACCACCGCCGACGACTGGCGAAGCGTGGCGTTCGACGCCTCCGACGAGAACGGGATCAGAGCGGAGCTGACCGCCCGGCTGAACATGGATGATGACAAAGACGGCCACACCCGCATCGACGGCGTCATCGCCATGAACGACTATGTGGCCTCGGTGGTCACCGACCAGTTGTCCGAACTGGGGTACGTGGGCACCTCCGCGGACATCAACCCCTCGATCACCATCTCGGGGATCGTGGGCAACATCACCGGCAGGAAGGACATCACCAAACAGCTGGTGCCCGACCCCATCAAGGCCCCCGAAGAGACCGAATCCCCCGACGACGAGAAGGACATCGAACAGATCAACTCCCGCTGGCCGATCGTGACCGGGTACGGGGCGTATCGCGACATCATCCCCGGAATCGTCGACGGTCAGCAGTGGATGACCGCGTTGGAGGACCGACTGGCCATCAGCAAGGATATCGCCGAGGTTTGCGCACGGCTCGACGCCGGCGAGCCGCTGGACGCGATCGATGGCATCGGCACTACGGATATGGAAGGCGAGAAGGTCCCCACGCTGACCGAGCCGCTGGTGGCGGTGAGCGCCGGCAACCTCAAGGAGGCGCTGATCGACCCCGGCTACATCACCCTGGCGGACGCCGGCCTGTAACGAAGCCGCACCCGGCCATCCGCAACCCATCCGGGGTGGCGAGCCATAGGAACCACCGCGAACGATGATTGGGAGGGACCCGCACAGGTCCCTCCCAATCATCGTCGTCGCTCCGCGTTGCGCGGATTCAGCGCTTCACCGGAGCGTAGATCACGGTATCGATCAGGTCGCGGTAGTGTTCGGTGACCGCCTGGCGACGGGCCTTCATGCTCGGGGTCATCAGACCGTTCGCCTCGGTGAATTCGTCGGGCACGATCTCGAACTTGCGGATCGACTCGGCACGCGAGACCAGCTCGTTGGCCACGTTGACGGCGCGCTCCACCTCCGCGCGGACGATCGGATTGGCGGCGGCGGCCTCAAGGTCCGCCACGGGTTCGGCCCCTTGGGAGCTCAGCCACAGGTTGGTCTCACCCAGATCCAATGTGATGATGGCCGCGACGAACGGCTTCCTGTCCCCCACCACCACGCACTGGCTGACCACGGGCGATGTCATGACCGAAGCCTCCATGGCGCCGGGTGAGACGTTCTTGCCGCCCGCGGTGATGATCAGATCCTTCTTGCGTCCGGTCAAGGTGACGAATCCGTCGTCGTCGATCGAACCAAGGTCGCCGGTGTGCAGCCACCCATCGACGATCTGCTGCTCGGTGAGTTCGGGGTTGTTATGGTACCCCTTGCAGACCGCCGGGCTCTTGATGCACAGTTCGCCGTTCTCGTCGATGCCCATCGTCACGCCCTCCAACGGCAGGCCGATGGTGCCGATCTTGTAGCCGACCGTCGGGTTCACGCTCGACGGCGCGCAGGTTTCCGTCATGCCGTAGCCTTCGAGCAGCGGCAGGCCCACGCCGTTGAAGAAATGCGCGATGGAGATGTCCAATGGCGCGCCGCCGGACACGGCGTATTCCACGTTGCCGCCGAACACGTCCATGATCGTGGAGTAGACGAGCTTGTCGTACACGGCATGTTTGATGTTCAACGCCACGGGGATGCCGTTGCCCGACTGCTGCGCCTTGGACCATTCGCGGGCCACCACCGTGGCGTCCGCGAAGATGCGGCCCTTGAGCCCGCGGCCCGCCTTCTGCGAGGCCGCGTTGTAGATCTTCTCGAAGATGCGCGGCACGGCCAGGATGAAGGTCGGCTTGAACGCGCTGAAGTCGGCCAGGATCGTCTTCAGGTTGCTGGACAGGCCGAGCGTGACGTTGCCCGCGAAGCAGAAGAACTGCATGTATCGGGCGAAGACGTGGGCCAGGGGCAGGAACAGCAGCAGACGACGGTTCGGCTTCATCGCGATGTCCGGCATGGACTGCACGCCCGAATAGGTGATGAACACGAAGCTGCCGTGGGTCAGTTCGATGCCCTTGGGCACTCCGGTGGATCCGGAGGTGTAGACGATGGTGGCCAGATCGTCGCCGCCGATGGCGCGCTCGCGCTCGTAGAATTCAGCGTCGCTGACGCTGCGGCCGTATTCCTGCAGCGTTTCGATGGCCCCGCGGTCGATGACGTACACGTCGTTCAGATTCGGGCATGCGCCGCGCACCGACTCGATCTTGTCGCGCTGCTCGTCGTTCTCGGCGAAGGCCATGCGGACCTGCGCGTCGTTGAAGATCATCTCCACCTGCGCCGGCGAGTTCGTCTCATACACCGGAACCGTCAACGCGCCGATGGACATGATCGCCATATCCAGGGCGGTCCACTGCCAGCAGGTGTGCGAGATCACGGAAACCGAATCGCCGGGCATCACGCCGCGGGCGATCAGCCCCTTGGCGAGGGAGACCACCAGATCCTTGAACTCGGTGGCGGTGAACGACTGCCACCGCCCCTGGGCATCCTTGTACTCCACCAAGGAATCCTGCGGGGTACGCCTTGCCCGTTCCTCCAGAATGGAGAACAGGTTGACATTGCTATCGATCGGCTCCTGCAACGGCCGGGTGTATTCCTTGTCCATGTCACTCCCTGACGATGAAACGCTGACATATGGATTGTACTATGGGACAACCCCATAAGTTACGATTCCGTAACCATCTTCAGCACGATTTTGCGCAATCCCGTCCGTGCCTGCGGATCCAGGTATGCGTCGCTCCCGTTCCGCAACCCCCAGTGGACGCATGTCCCGTCGCAGTGATCGGATGCGCCCGCCACATATGCGAACCGATCGCCTTGCTCCACGCCGCTGCCGACCGGCAGATCGGTTTCAGCAGGCTCGAAGGTGGAGGTCAACGCCCCGTGCCGTATCGTGACCACGGACTTACCCGCCACCTTGCCGGCGAAGGCGATGACGCCGTCGGCGGGCGCGAGCAGCGTCTCGCCGTCCGACGCCGCCAGATCCACCCCGCGATGCCCCGGGTTCCACGGCTGCGGGGGTGGGTCGAACGCCTCCGTGACCTTCGGCGCGGACACAGGCCAGACCATCGTCGCCCGGCATCCCCTGTCCGATGCCGTATCGCCCCGCGCGCGGGTCACGGTGCGGTACGGCATCAGCGTCAACGCCGCCACGCACAGCACCGCCACACCGCCGACCAGGCATATGCGCGCCATCCCCCGCGCGCGTTCCCTCAGCCGCCGGATGAGATATCGCCGCCGCCGCATCCGTCCGTCATGACCGTCATCCATGGTGTCCCCCATTCGCTTGCCCTCCCCGTATCCAGTGTGCCGTCCCACGGCGGGAACGTCCAGAATCCACGGGGAATGTGGTCGAACGATACCGGGTTATCCACCGGATGCGGCACCGTCCCTCACACAGGCGACACGCCGAAGTTGCACTCGTGTCATTTACGGCTATTCTTAATTTCTTGTGCGCGGCAGTTCGCCGGGCATGCAGTATTCCTGCGTAGCTCAGTTGGCAGAGCATCC
>NZ_JDUI01000008.1 GCF_000771405.1 Bifidobacterium pullorum DSM 20433
TCGACGACATCCAGTTCCTCGGCGGCAAGGAGGCCACCCTCGAACAGTTCTTCCACACCCTCGAACAGTTCTTCCACACCTTCAACAGCCTCTACCAGGCCAACAAACGCATCGTCATCGCCAGCAACGTCGCACCCAAAAACCTCAAAGGATTCGGAGCACGCCTGATCAGCCGGTTGCAGTCCGGCATCGTGGTGGGGCTCAATACGCCATCGCTCGAAACCAGAACGGCAATCCTGCGTATGACATCCGCCATGTATGGATACGACGTTCCCGACGACGCCATCGATATGCTCGTTGAACGTTACCCCGATGATATCCGCACGCTCAAAGGCTCGCTCATCCGCCTCAGCGTCATCGCCACGCTCACCGGGCAACGTATCACGTCCCAGTTCGCCAAACGGGAACTCAGCATCATGGCCTAGCGCACCACGCAAACCGAAGCGCTCGGAATAGTACCATCCCATTCCGAGCGCTTCAGTCATACAGTTGCCACCTCATACATCCGATCAGTCGGCACCGTCGTCAGCGTCGCTGCCGTATCGCTCGACCAGACGTCGGCCCACGGCGGCCATGGCGTCGCGCAGCGACTGCGGTTTCAGAATATCGATGTCGACGTTATCGGCGTATTGGAGGGCCCACCACAATACGGTCTGCGGGTCCGCGCGCACGGCAACCTCATACGTGTGTGCATCCACCCGGCTGACCGAGGGTCGTTCGAACCAGTCATAGATGCACGCCAGACTGCCGACATGCATCAGGATATCCTCGGCCTGACCGGTCCACGGATAGAGGCGTTCCGCCAGATAATCGGCCAGCGAGAACGGCGAACCGTCCGATGCGCGCAGCTGCTCCAACGGGCACTCCTGCCGCAGGCCCTCCACGATCCGCAGGTCCCGAATCCTGTCGACATGCGCGAACGCCACACCGTTCTTGCCATGCATATGGCACAGCAGGTAGTACATGCCGTTGCGGTACGTCATCTGATACGGGTCGGCACGGTATTCCCGCGGCTTGCCGCTTTCCGGATTGATACGCAACGTCAGGCTGCCGTCCACCGCGTAATCGCACATCCGGAAGGACACCACACGTTTCCCGCTGATGGCCTCGTCAAGATTCTCGACATTCGACAGGAACTCGCGATTGTACGGCCTGGGCACGCGTATGTTCTTCAACCCCTGTGAATGCGCGCCGGCGAATCCCGCAAGGGCACGCAACCGGCCATAGGACTCCCGTGCATACGCCTCATCGATGCGGGACAGCGCCAACCCGTCGCCGAACAGACGCAGCTCGGCCACGTCGATCGCAGGTTCCATGCACCATCCGGGGCACGCATCGGCACTGTCCGCCTGACGCATGTCGGCCGCGGTCAGACGCCGAACCGTCCGCCCCATAGGCCGTTGGGTCTCCAACAACTGCAGGTGGGCATGCACCGTTTTCTCGGTCGCCCCCACCCGATTGCTCAATTCCTTGACCGTCAAGCCATGTTCCGAGTCGGTGTGCTCGGCCAATTCGTTCAGGATGTCCACCAGAATCTCGTTGGTGCTGCGTGTTTTCCTTCCTACCATGCCGCCCTCCCGGACTCGATGCCTATCCTCATCTTAGCCATGGCACCGCGCCCGCCGCATTCCGGCCGACACATGCAGACCTCATGCCGGTGGATAACACGCCGGACATGTGGATAACCGGCATCGTTCGACCACATTGCCCAACCCATCTGGACCCCGGCGCCATACCCCGCCTACCGTCAGCATCATGACCAGACAACAAGCACCACCCGACGAGCCGGATACCATCGCCGTAGCGGCCTCGGTGGCGGCCGTGTGCACGACGCTCGGGATATTGGGCACGGCGCTGCAGACGTGGGCGTTGTTCTGCAGTGAATACTCACCGTTGGGCGCCCTGCTCCTGGTGTCGTTGCTGGCAACCGGCTGGCTCACGGTTATCACGGCAGCGGTCGCCCTCGTCTTGGGTATCATCGCGCTCTGCCGCCGTTCGCGAGGCCGTTGGATGGCGGTGTACGCCATCACCGTGGGCGCGGTGCCGCTACTCGGCGTGCTGGCCACGCAACTGCTCTAGGGCGTGGTCCAGATCGGCGGGATACCGCGACGTGACGGTGGTCCATACATGCGTGCGGGGATGCCGGAATTCCAGCTGCACGGCGTGCAGCCACTGGCGTTCCAGCCCCAGCTCGGCCGCCATCACCGGGTTCGCGCCATACATCGGATCTCCGACCAGCGGATGCCCGATCGACGAGAAGTGCACACGGATCTGATGGGTACGCCCGGTCTCCAGGTTCACACTGACCAGCGTGGCTTCGCCGAACCGCTCCATCACATCCCAATGCGTGACGGCCTCCTTGCCGGCGGGCGTCACGGTGAAACGGAAATCGGACACCTTGGCGCGCCCGATTGGCGCGTCGATGGTGGCCTTGTCCTCCTTCAGGTTCCCTTGCACCAGCGCGTGGTAGGTCTTGACCACCTCGTGCTCGGAGAACTGCCGCCGCATCTCCTTGTACGCCAGCTCGGACTTGCACACCAGCATCAGCCCGGAGGTGCCTACGTCCAGGCGGCTCACGATCCCCTGACGCCCCGGCGCGCCGTATGAGGTGATATGCACCCCGCGGTCCAGCAGACTGCCCAATACGGTCGGCCCGGTCCATCCCACCGAGGCGTGCGCGGCCACGCCGACCGGCTTGTCCACCACGATGATGTCGTCATCCTCGTAGGCCACGCCCATGTCGTCGGCGATCGGCTCGGGGTCGCGCCGTTCCTCCTGCAGGTCGAACTCCACCATGTCACCGGTCTGCAGTATTCCCGATTTGGACACGTCACGCCCCAATATGCGCGCCTGTCCGCTGGCGACCAGTTCGGACGCCTTCGCTCGTGAAATACCCAACATCTTGGCCACGGCAACGTCGAACCGTTTGCCGATCAGCGCGTCGGGAGCCGGTGCCAGATGGGTCATCGCCGCTCCTGTTCAAGATCCGAACGGCTGAACGGAACCCCCATCATCAGCAGCACGACCACCGCCACGCCGGCCCCCACCAGGAAGATGTCGGCCACATTCCCCACGGACCATCCGTAGTTCAGGAAATCCACGACCTTGCCGTTCAGGAATCCATCCGCATACGCCACGCGGTCGATCAGGTTGCCCAACGCCCCGGAGAATGCCACGGACAGCACGATGGTCCACGCCATCGAAATCGTTCTGATCGCCGCGACACACAGCAGGACGCAGGCCACCAGGGCCAGCAGCGAGATAACCCATGTGGCCGAGGAGAACAGGCCCAGCGACATGCCCGGGTTATGCACCAGCGTGAACGACAGCAGCCCGGGGATCACCGGCACCGTACCGGCGCCCTCCAACGCGGCCTGCGCCCACAGTTTGGTCCCCTGGTCCAGCGCGAGCCCGACAACCGTAATACATGCAAAGACGGCTACGCGCACGCGCAGCCGTCTTTGTTGACCGTTAGTCATAGAACGTCAACCCCGATCAGGTCAGTTCTGCTCGACCTTGTCGAAGTTGTTCGTGTCCGAGATCTGCGACACCAGCTGGCCGAGGAACTCGGTCAGACGGGCGCGGTACTCGGTCTCGAAGTGCTTCAGGCTCTGGATGTTGCCCTCGATGACCTTGCTCTGGTTCTCGAGGTTGTTGCGAACCTCCTGGGCATACGTGTCGGCAGAGCTGCGGGTCTGCGTGTCGTATTCGGCGGCACGGCGCTGGACCTCGGCCTCGTACTGGTCGGCGGACTGATGCTTGGACTCGGCGTACTGGTCGCCTTCCGCATGCTTGGTCTGCATGTAGGTGTCGGCATCCTGACGGGTCTTGACCGCATAGCTGTCGGCCTCGGAACGGGTCTGATCCGAGTAGGCGTCGGCGTCGGCATGGACGCGCTGGCTGTACTCGTCCGCCTCGGAACGGGTACGGGTGGAGTAGTCGTTCGCCTTCGCGACGGTCTCCTCGTATCGGCTCTGCGCGGTGTCGGTGATCTCCTTGGCCTTGGCCTTGCCCTTATCGACATACTGATCGTGCAGCTGCATGGCCAGCGTCAGCATGGCGGTTGCGCGCTCCGGCTCAGTCGTGCCCGTGGCGGCGGCACCGGCGATCTTCTGCAGGCTGCCGGTCTCGGTGCTCGGCTCCACCTTGGCGAGCTGCTCGCGCAGCTGGGCCTCGCGGGCCTGGGATTCCTCAAGCTTGCGGGTGACCTCGCGCAGCTGGTCCACCTGCTGGGAGGCGGAACCGACCTGCTGCTGGGCGGCGGCCAGCTGACGGGAGAGATTCTCGGCGCGGGTGCGGAACTCGTCGCGCTCACGCTGCACGGAGGCCAGCTGCGCGGCGACGTCCTCGTTCCCGGAGGCCTGGGCGGCCTGGGCGGTCAGCTGATCGACCTGAGCGCTCAGACGATCGACCTGGCCCTTCAGCTGCTCATTCTGAGCGGACAGCGCACGGTTGCTCTCCTGGGCCTCGGTCAGCTTGGAGGCGTCCACCTGGGCGGCCTGATCGCCGGAGGCGGAAACCTTCAGACGCTCGTTCTCGGACTGCAACGACTGCACCTGCGCGGTCAGCTCCGAGATCTTGGTGTTCAGGCTGGCGACATCCGGTCCAAGCGACTGGGTGGCCTGGCTGCTCTGCATGGCCTGACGGCCCAATGCCTCGACAGTCTCGGTCACCTGATCCAGGAAGTCGTCGACCTCGTCGACATCATAGCCTTCCTTCAGTCGAACGGTCCGGAAGGTATGCTCCCTAATATCCTTCGGCGTCAACAGAGCCATAAAATTGCACCTCGCTTCAGGCATAGTGCCCCGCTATGTACGTATTCAATGTTCGATGCTAGCACGCCCCCTGTTCAGCACGCCATCCAAGGGGGCGCTAAAGGAGAACCTGAAGCACGATCAGGATGAAATACAGCACGATGAAGCTGACATCAAAATAGATGGGACCCATCGGAATCGGCGGAATATAGCGCCTCAGCCACCGCAGCGGCGGATCGGTGAGCCGATAGACCGCGTTGATCAGAGACCAGACCACACCACGCGGACGCCAGCGCGGCGCCAGCACAGCCACCCAATCGAGCACCATGCGAATCAGCAGAACCGTGATGTACGCGCCGATCAGCCAATCGACGATCCGTCCAAGGACAAATAACAGCATGTCCCCAGCCTACCAAGTGGGCCGGGGACATGCTGAGAACGAAATGAACGTCAGTCCGCGAACAGATCGTGAGCCGACTTGGTCGTCTGGGGCTCGTCGACCTTGATGTTCGCCGGGCTCAGCAGGAACACGCGCGGAGTCACCCGCTCGATCGACCCTCGAACGCCAAACACCACGCCAGCTGAGAAATCGACGATGCGGTAGGCCACGGCCTCCGGAACGCCGGTCAGGTTGAGCACCACCGGCACGCCGTCACGCAGCGCGCGCCCGACCAGCTGCGCCTCGTCATAGGTCTTCGGGTGAATCGTCGTGATACGGCTGACCCGGCCCGGGAACGGGCTGGTGGACGACTCCCGCGCCGTGGCGCCCGTCGTCGGCTGCGCGGCCGACGACATCGGGGTGACCGAATGGTCCGAATCGAACGACGACTCGGCAGGTTCCTCGTCGAGAATCGGATCGTCGTCGTCAACGACGTCCGTCATGCCCAGGTAGGACATCGCACTCTTCATAAACCCAGCCATCGCGGTTCCTTTCACCACATTCCGTCAGTTCAGCGCAGGAAATCGGGGATATCGAGATCGCCCGGATCGTTGGACGGGATAACGTCGTGTTCGCCGGTCTCGTCGAAGGACTGGGACGCGGCGTCGCCGGCGGAGGGGGTGAAGCTGGCGGTCCGCTCCGGCTGCTGGACCGGCTCGGCAGGCTGCTGGGCGGCCGCGGAGGGCACCGGCGACGGCTGGGCCGCGGCGACGGCCGGGGCGAGCACGACGGGATCCTCCTTCTCCTGCTTCTTCGACGTGGCGTCGAACCCAGCGGCGATGACGGTGACGCGAACCTCGTCGCCATACGAATCGTCGAGCGCCAGGCCCCAGATGATCTGGGCCTCGGGATGGATGGCGTCGCGCACCAGCTGAGTGGCCGCAGCCGCCTCCTGCAGACCGATGTCGCTCGGACCTGCGATGTTGATCAGCGCGCCGTGAGCGCCCTCGATGCTCTCCTCGATCAGCGGCGAGCTGATGGCGATCTCCGCCGCCTGGGTGGCACGATCCTCGCCACGGGCGGAGCCGATGCCGAACAGCGCGGTGCCGGCGCCACGCAGAATGGCGGTCACATCGGCGAAGTCGACATGGATGTACGAATTCATCGTGATCAGATCGGTGATGCCGCGGACACCGGCCATCAACGCGCTATCCGCGGTCTTGAACGCGTCGACGATGCCGATGGAGCGATCCGACAGCTCCAGCAGACGATCGTTCGGAATGACGATCAGCGCGTCGACCTCCTTGCGCAGGTTTTCGATGCCCAGCTCCGCCTTGTTGGCACGCTGCGGCCCCTCGAAGGCGAACGGACGCGTGACCACCGCAATGGTCAGAGCACCCTGCTGATGCGCCGCACGGGCCACGATCGGGCTTGCGCCGGTACCGGTGCCGCCGCCCTCGCCACAGGTGACGAACACCATGTCGGCACCCTTGAGGGCCTCCTCGATATCGGACTGATGGTCCTGGGCGGCCTTCATGCCGCGCTCCGGATCGGCACCCGCGCCGAGACCACGGTTCTGGTTGTCCCCCAGGGAGATCTTCACATCCGCATCGGAACGCAGCAGATCCTTGGCATCGGTGTTGACGGCCACGAATTCCACACTCTGCAGGCCCTCGGCGATCATGCGGTTGACGGCGTTGCCGCCGGCGCCGCCGACACCGACGACCTTGATGTTAGTCTTGTCGTTGAACTCAGTCTGGGCGATCTCGCTCACCATAGTCTCCTGTCACTCACGGTTAGGCATAACTTTAACGCAGTCGGGTTGACATTCGCAGCAGATTCTTAAGGCGTGTACCGCTTTTTGACAACTCCCCCGACACGCGCGGGGAAACCGCCCGCAATCAGTAGCTGGCGTCCATCGGATCGTCGCCGAACAACGCCTCCCGCTCCTCATGCGTGGTGGCCCGGGAATCCAGCCACCCATACGGCAGATGCACCTTCTTCTGGAAGCGCACCCGCCCGCGCGGCTTGTCCACCACACGTTCCGGATACGGGGCGTCCTGGTCCAGACAGGCCACCTCCCGCTCCACGTCGGCCAGAGATTCGCATTCCATGAACGCGCGACGGGTCGCTCCCCCGACGGGGAATCCCTTGAGATACCACGCCACATGTTTGCGCAGGTCGTGCACCGCCATCCGCTCATCGCCGTCATAGAACTCGGTGAGCAGCCCGGCATGACGCACGATGATGCGTCCGACCTCGCCCAACGTGGGATTCGTGCGCTCATCGCTACCGGCGAAGGCGTGTTTGATGTCCGCGAACAGCCACGGCCTGCCCTGGCAGCCGCGCCCGATGGCCACGCCGGCGCAACCGGTCTGCTCAACCATCGCCAGCGCGTCGTCGGCACCCCAGATGTCGCCGTTGCCGAACACCGGGATATCCAGTTCGCTCACCAATTCGCCGATGCGCGACCAGTCGGAGTGGCCCCCATAGTATTCGGCGGTGGTGCGGGCGTGCAGGGTCACGGCCTTGCACCCCTCCTCCTGCGCGATACGCCCCGCCTCATGGAAGGTCTCATGGTCGTGGTCGATGCCGACACGGATCTTCGCGGTGACGGGGATGTTCGCCTCGTCGCAGACGCGCACCACCCGCTGGATGATCTCACGGAACAGATCGGTCTTCCACGGCAGGGCGGAACCGCCGCCGCGGCGCGTGACCTTGGGCACCGGACAGCCGAAATTCAGGTCCACGTGATCGGCCATGTTCTCGTCGACCACGATGCGCGCCGCCTGCTCGACGATCGCCGGGTTCACCCCGTACAGCTGCAGCGACCGGATCTTTTCCCCCGGCGCGAAGCGGCACAGCCGCAACGCCTTGGGATTGCGCGCCACCAACGCGCGGGCCGTAATCATCTCGGCCACGTACAGCCCATCCGGGCCGTACTCCTCGCACAGCACGCGGAACGGCCAGTTGGTCACGCCCGCCATCGGCGAGAGCATCACCGGGGTCTCGACATGCACCGGCCCCAAGTCCAACGGCGGCATATGTACGGCCTCGGTCGGCCTCAGATCCGTGCGAGGGTCCACCGAAGCGGTCTCGTCGGAGCAATCGATCACGGTTTCCTCTGCCATATGCGGATTCCCATCCCTTGTTCACGGCAACGGGACCCAGACCGGCCACATGCCGTCCTGGGTCCCGTCGATGCGTTGTCGATACCGTGGAACCGGCTCAGTACTGGCCGCCCGCCTCGGCGACCTTCACCGGCTCGCTCTCGTCGACGCCCTGCTCCTTGGCCACGTCCACGCCGCCGTCCGCGGCCTTGGTGCCCACGATGGAAACCGGGCCCTGCGGGTAGCGCACGCGCTTCTCGCCCACGCGTTCGGCCACATAGTCGGCCACCTTGTCCAGGCTGACGCGCTCCTGGGCCATCGTGTCACGCTCGCGGATCGTCACGGCGTGATCCTCGATCGTGTCGAAGTCCACGGTCACGCACAGCGGGGTGCCGATCTCGTCCTCACGGCGGTAGCGGCGGCCGATGGCGCCGGCCTCATCGTAGTCGATCATCCAATCATGCTGGCGCAGGTCGGCGGCCAGATCCTGGGCGATGGCCTGCAGCTCCGGCTTCTTGGACAGCGGCAGCACCGCGGCCTTGACCGGGGCCAGGCGCGGGTCCAGACGCAGCACGGTGCGCTTGTCCACGCCGCCCTTGGTGTTCGGGGCCTCATCCACGTCGTAGGCGTCCACCAGGAACGCCATGAGGGAACGGGTCAGACCGGCGGCCGGCTCGATGACGTACGGGATGAACCGCTCGCCGGTGGCCTGGTTGAAGTAGCTCAGGTCCTCGCCGGAGTGGTTCTGATGCGCGGTCAGGTCGAAGTCGGTGCGGTTGGCGATGCCCTCCAGCTCGCCCCACTCGGAACCCTGGAACCCGAAGCGGTATTCGATGTCCACGGTGCGCTTGGAGTAGTGGCTCAGCTTCTCCTTCGGATGCTCGTAATGGCGCAGGTTCTCCGGGTTGATGCCCAGATCGGTGTACCAGCGGGTGCGGGTGTCGATCCAGTACTGGTGCCATTCCTCGTCGGTGCCGGGCACCACGAAGAACTCCATCTCCATCTGCTCGAACTCGCGGGTGCGGAAGATGAAGTTGCCCGGGGTGATCTCGTTGCGGAAGCTCTTGCCCATGTTCGCGATGCCGAACGGCGGCTTGGAACGCGAGGAGGTCATCACGTTCTTGAAGTCCACGAAGATGCCCTGCGCGGTTTCGGGGCGCAGGTAGTGCAGGCTGTTCTCGTCCTCCACCGGGCCCAGATGCGTGCGCAGCATCATGTTGAAGTCGCGCGGCTCGGTCCAGTTGCCCTTGGTGCCGCAGTCCGGGCACACGATGTCCTTCAGGCCGTTCTCCGGCTCATGGCCGTGCTTCTCGGCGAAGGACTCCTCGAGCTTGTCGGCACGGTGGCGCTTATGGCAGTTCAGGCATTCGATCAGCGGGTCGTTGAACACGGAGACGTGTCCGGAGGCCACCCACACGGCCGGAGGCAGGATCACCGAGGTGTCCACGCCCACCACGTCGCCGCGGGTCACGACCATCGAGCGCCACCATTCGCGCTTGATGTTGTCCTTGAGTGCCACGCCGAGCGGGCCGTAATCCCAGGCGGAACGGGTGCCGCCGTAGATTTCTCCGGCGGGGAAGACGAATCCGCGACGCTTCGCGAGGGATACCACTTCATCGAGTTTGCTTGCAGCCACAATGCACCTTCTGGTTTGAACGGTTTGGGGTCTTGTCAAAGACCTCAGGATACCGATAGACGCTGACAGCCCGGACCGCCGCTTTATGCCGGGATTGTCCGCTTGGCGGCGTAGCGTCGGAACCGACATGCAGGGGAACCCCGCACGGGGTTGAGATGGGCCACGAGCCCGACCCTTTGAACCTGTTGGTTAAGACCATCGTAGGGAGCAGTGATAGCTATGAGCATCGACTCGTCCGTCGCATCATCCGCAGCATCCGTGTCCGCCTTCGACGGGGCGCAACCCGGCAATCTGCCGTCCGACCATCCGCTGCGCACGCGCATCGCCGACGCGGTCCGCACCGTCCGCGACACCACGCCGCTGGCGCAATCGTTCACGAACTTCGTCACTATCAATCTGGTGGCCAACGCCCAGCTGGCCGTCGGCGGCACCGCCGCGATGAGTTTCCTGCCGGACGACGTACTGGATATCGCCGCCATCTGCGGCGCCACCTACATCAACGTCGGAACGCTGCTGCCGTTCTATAAGGACGCGTTGACGGACATCGCCCAAGGCCTCCACGAACAGGGCAGGCCGTGGGTGCTCGACCCCGTGGCGGCCGGACTCGGCGCCACGCGCACCGCCATCCTGGAATCGTTCCGCGATGTGCCGCCGACCGTCGTGCGCGGCAACGCCAGTGAGATCATCGTGCTCGACCGCATGTGGGGGCTGGCCGACGCGGACGCCGCCGCGGATGACGCGACCCGTCCGGCCGGCGTGGAATCCGTCGACGAGGTGGATTCCGCGATTCCCGCGGCCCGCCGCCTCGCCCGCCACCTCGCCGCCCATTCGCCCAATGGACAGGGTGCGGTCGCCGTATCCGGCGCCATCGATTTCGTCACCGACGGCACGCACGATTACCGGCTGCCCGGCGGCAGCGCGCTGATGACCAAGATCACCGGCGCCGGCTGCTCGCTCGGCGGCGTGGTCGGCACTTATCTGGCCGTCGCCGACCCGCTGACCGCGGCGATGGCCGCTTCGCTGCACTTCAACCGCGCCGGCGAGATCGCCGAAGCCGCCGCCCACGGCCCCGGCTCGTTCCAGACCGAATTCCTGGATGCGTTGTGGAACGTGACCGCCGAACAGATCGCCGACTCCACCATTCTGCAGTGACATACCACGGTCCGGCCGATGTCGGCCGGCCAAGACGGAAGGAATCAACGATGAACCGCTTCCCCTATCCCACGATGCGTGAGTGTTTCGATCTGCGCGCCTACTTCGTCGTCGGCCCCGACGACACCAAAGGCCGTCCGGTGACCGACGTGGTGGCCGCGGCGCTGCGCGGCGGCGCGACCTTCGTCCAACTGCGCGCCAAGCACGCCGATGCCCGCGAACTGACCGACATGGCCCGCGCCATCGCCAACGTCATCGACTCCGCCGGCAAGGCGGATACCGTGGCGTTCGTCATCGACGACCGCACCGACGTGGCCTGGCAATGCCGGCAGCTCGGCATCAAGATCGACGGCGTGCATATCGGACAGGACGACATGATGCCCGAGCAGGCGCGCGCGATGCTCGGCCCGGACGCGATCATCGGCCTGTCCGCGGAAACCCTGCAACACATCGCCACGGCCAATGCCCTGCCGGACGGGGTCGTCGACTACATCGGCGCCGGCCCGCTGCACTATACGGCGACCAAACCGGAGGCGGCGGCCGTCGAGGCGGACGGTACCAAGCACGCGCTCGGCATCGCCGGAGCGCAGTCGCTATGCGACGCCAGCCGATACCCCGTAGTGGTCGGAGGCGGCGTCCATACCGACGACATCCCCGCACTCGCCCGCACCACGGCGGCCGGCTGGTTCGTGGTGTCCGCGATCGCCGCGGCGGATGATCCGGAATCGGCCACCCGACAGCTCATCTCGGCATGGACCGCAATCCGCGGCGAACAACGTCACGGATACGCGGCAGCCGGCATCGCCGCCCCCACGGCATCCTCCTCGATCCCGTTCCTGCCGCATTGGCGGACCAAGCAGCCGCACGGGCTGCCTCCGGTGCTCACGGTCGCCGGCTCGGATTCCTCGGGCGGCGCGGGCATTCAGGCCGACCTGAAGACGATGATGGCCAACGGCGTGTTCGGCATGTCCGCCATCACCTCGCTGACCGCACAGAACACCACCGGCGTGTGCGACGTGCAGAACGCCGAGCCCCGCGTGCTGGCGGAACAAGTCGACGCGGTGTTCGAGGACATCCCGCCGATGGCGGTCAAGATCGGGATGGTGTCCAGCGCCGACCTGATCGAAACGATCGCCGAACGTCTGTCCGCACACCAAGCGCGGAACATCGTACTCGATCCGGTGATGGTGGCCACCTCCGGCGCCAAACTCATCGACGACGATGCCGTCGCCGCACTGACCTCCAAACTGTTCCCGCTGGCCACGGTCATCACGCCGAACATGCCCGAAACCGAGGCGCTGCTGGAGCAGGCCCTGCAGGAGCGTTCGTCGGCGGATGACGCCCCTGCCGCTCGGCTGCTCAGCGCAGGGATTCGTACCGAAGCGGATATGGAGATGGCGGGCCGCACACTGGCCGAACACTTCGGCTGCGCCGTGCTCGTCAAAGGCGGGCATGGCGTCAAGGACGCCAACGACGTGCTGGTGGAGCCGGACGGCACCGCCACCTGGTTCGCCAGCCCGCGTATCGACAACCCGAATACGCACGGCACCGGCTGCACGCTGTCCTCGGCGATCGCCTCCCATCTGGCGCTCGGCGAGACGCTGCCGCAGGCGGTACGCAGCGCCAAGGATTATCTGACCGGCGCGCTGGCCGAACAGCTCGACCTGGGACGCGGTTCCGGCCCGATGGACCACGCCTGGCGTTGGCGCTGACATCGTTCGGTTCAGACGGCGGCAGCCCGCGGTGCGCCCACTGCCGCCGTCTGAACCACCGGCCATTGTTGTGAACACCCATACCGCCCAACTTGCACACAAGGAGTACCGTCGCCACTATGACCACAACACCCGCTCAATCCAACACCGTATCCGCCGCCGCGACGACGCCGGACCGCAACGCAGTCCGGCAGGAGGTGCCGGTCAATCCCGAAACCGGCAAGCCGTATATCAACACGGTGGCGGCTGTAGCCATCGCCCCCAGCGGCGTAGGCGCGGAGCTCAGCGAATACGTCTCTCAGGCCGTGGCGGTAATCCGCGATTCCGGTCTGCCGAACGAGACGAACGCGATGTTCACCAACATCGAAGGCGATCTGGACGACGTGCTGCGCGTGGTGCGCGATGCCACGATGAAGCTCGCCGAGCAGGGCTACCGCACCGGTGTGACCCTGAAGCTTGACATCCGCCCGGGCTTCAGCGGCCAGCTGACCGAGAAATCGAAACTGGTGGACGAGCTCCTGTCCAATTAGTCGGCAAGGGCAGACACCTCGCAGTATGCCCTTGCGCGTTACCCCCCCCCCGAGCCGTATCATGGAGGGAGAGAACCGCAAGGGCGCGGTTCCCTGTGAAGAGGAGACACCATGGGCACCCGGCATATACTGACATGGAACCGTACGCACGCCATCGGTCTGGTGGCGCTGTCCGCCTACATGCTGGTGGTGATCGGCATCGCTTCGCTGAGTGCAATCGATTGGAGTGCTTCGGTTACTTCCGCACCATTCTGGCTGCAACCGGCCATCGTATGGTGGTCAATCGGGTTGGCCACCTGCTGTCTGCTGGTCGGCGCGATGCGAACTAGCGACCTCGCATTCCCCATCGCAGCCACCGCCATAACCACCATCGCATTTGTCGCACTCGAACTGGTCAGCGGCACGCTCAACGGGACCGTGGCGGATATTGCGCTCTGTATCATGCTGCCGCTGGTGTTCTATGCCGTTGTTGCGTTCCTGCCCTATCTAATCGGATGGCTGCTCATCCGCCGAATTCTTGCGGCGGCATATGCGTGGACGCAACACACACCGTTCGCCCGTCCTGCCCGTTGGATTGCGGGGCATCCCATGTTGACCGGATGCTGGATTGCGGTCGTTGCGGTCGTTGCGCTGGCGATATGCGTGCGTTGTGTCGATTACGTCGGTTTTGCCACCGGCCTGTTCCACATGATTCTTATGCCGCTGGTCACCCTCATCATCGCAGCCGTCGCCGGATACGCGGGCAAGCCCGGCCACTGGATTCCCGTCGCATGCATCGTCGCCGAGGTCGCGCTGGTAGCGGAATTCACGGTCGTCAGCCAAACCGCCCACGGCCATGGCCCGCAATGGGATGCGTTCCTGATGTATATCGCTCCCTTCGCCGTCATTACGATCCTCGCCTATCTCATCGCAGCAGGCATCCGCCGGTCACGGGCACGCTAGCGTTCCAGCCCTTCGAGCAGTGACACGGAACCCGGCGAAGTCGCATATCAGCTATTCCGTGCCACAACGCAAGCGGCCCGCAACGCCACCCATAGAATGGGAACGTTGCGGACCGTTTGCATGCAACTAGGCTTCACGAAGAAGAATGGCTGAGGCGATTACTCCAATCCGTTGGACTTCAGGTGGTGAAGCGTCACGCCCGTGGCTTTGAGCGCGCCGGACTCGCTGACCAGCTTGACCGCACGCGGCCCCTCGACCGGGAAGTTGTACGAGCTCAGCACCTGGTGGCCATCATTGACGTAGACCTCCACCGAACCGCGGTCCACGAACACCCGCAGCGTGAGGGCGTCGGCCGCCAGCTCCGCGGCATCCAGCGGGGCGGCGCGGTAGCCGCCGTCGGTGCCGTGGCCGGCCTGCCGGTCGAGCACCACGCGGCCGAGCTGCGCGTCATACGCCACGTAGACGTAGCCGCCGTCCTCGGTGGCATGAACCTTGAGCCCGCAACGTTCCGCCGTGGTGGCCTTCAGGTCGATCGCCATCTCGATCTCCACGGCCTCGGCATCGTCGCTGAGCACCCGTTCCTCGCCGGCGGCCAGGTCGATCACGCCATGGTCATACGTGTCCTCGCGCAGTCCCTCCAGTTCAGGCACCGGCACGGTATGCACGTCGCCGTCATCGCCGAGGAACACCTCGCGAGGCAGGGTCAGCTGGCCGCACCAACCGTCGTCGGCCATCGCGTACTTGTAGCCGAACGGGCTCATCCAGCCGTACATGATGCGCCGACCGTCCTCGGTGTCGAAGGACTGCGGGGCGTAGTAGTTGTGGCCCCAGTCCCACAGGCGGAATTCGGTTTCGGGCTGGAACTGGCCGCCCGGTTCCCATGTGCCGATCATGTATCCAGCGTTGTTGGCGTTGCGGTTCATGAAACCGTTCGGCTTGGAGCCCATGGCGGAGAAGCAGATCACCCACTTCTCGTTGCCGTCCTTGTCCTTGAGCGGGAAGAAGTCGGGGCATTCGAGCATGAACACGTCCGAATCCGGATGCTCGAACAGCACGGTCTTGAACGTCCATTCGACCATGTCCTCGGAGGTGTACAGCCACATCTGGCCACGCTGGTCGGCGGAGGAGACGCC
The DNA here is from genome assembly GCF_000771405.1 of Bifidobacterium pullorum DSM 20433. Lineage (GTDB taxonomy): Bacteria > Actinomycetota > Actinomycetes > Actinomycetales > Bifidobacteriaceae > Bifidobacterium > Bifidobacterium pullorum. Next base: position 15,349 of record NZ_JDUI01000008.1, read on the forward strand.
GTGGATCATGTACCAGGTGTCGCCGGTCTTCCAGACCTTCGGGTCGCGGAAGTGCCAGTGGACCTTCTCGCGCGGGCAATCGACGACCATGCCGAGCTTGGTGACGTGCGTGATCTCGTCGTCGTCCGGCACGGCCATGAGCTGCACCTGCCATTCGCCGCCGGTGTTGTCCACGCCGTTGGCCCAGCGGTGGCCGGTGTAGTAGAAGCGGAGCTTGCCGTCGTCGCCGATGACGGCCGATCCGGAGAACACGCCGTCCTTCTCCTGTTCGAGGCTCGGCGCCATGGCGACCGGTTCGCGGCGCCAGGTGACCATGTCCTCGCTGGAGACATGTCCCCAGTGCATCGGACCCCAGACGGTGCTGTACGGGTGCAGCTGGTAGAAGACGTGCCAGCGGCCCTTGTAGAAGCACAGACCGTTAGGATCGTTGATCCAGCCGCCGTTGGAGGCGATGTGGAACTTGGGGTACCAGCGGTCGTTGCGGGATGCCGCAAGCTTGGCGATGCCGAGTTCGGCCTTGGCCAGTTCGGCGTCATGGTCGGCGATCGGGGTGAGGGTGGGAGTGAAGTCACTCATCGTTGCGTGCCTTTCTGATTACTTGGTGGTGTTCGATGGCTGTGTTACGGAAGAACTGGGAGACGGCGGGGCGACGTCGCCGACGGCTCGGCCGCCCCGCCGCGTTGTCAGGCCTTGGCGGCTTCCATGGCCTTGAGCTGCTTGTCGGTGTAGAACGGGTCGCCGCCGACCTGCTGGTCGTCCTTCTTGCTGGTCGTCCTTCTTGATGACGAAGAAGCCGTAGATCAGGGCGACGAGTACGATTGCGGAGATCGTGAAGAAGGTCGGGCGGTCGCCCATCGCGTCATGCAGGGCGCCCAGCGGCACGGACAGCACCACCTGGCCGACCTGGGAGGCGATCTGGAAGCCGACCATGTACAGCGTGGCGGAGAGCTTGGTGTCGAAGTGCAGCGTGAAGTAACGGAACGCCGGCAGACAGAACAGCGGCACCTCGATGGAATGGAACAGCTTGACGATCGACACGGAGATCGGGTCATGGAACGCGCCGCACAGGCCGATGCGGGCGCACATCACGAACGCGCCGAGCAGCAGGGAGTTGCGCACGCCGATCTTGCGCATGATGATCGGGACCACGCCCATCATGGCGGACTCGAGGAAGACCTGGAAGCCGTTGAGCGTGCCATAGGTGGCGTCGCCAATCTCGGTGGTCGGGAACAGGCTCGAGTAGTAGGTCGGGAACATCTGCTGGTCGAACACGGTGTAGAAGGTGTTCGTGAAGATCATGAAGACGATGAGCACCCACAGGGTCGGCATGCCGAGCACGGACACCATCTCCTTGAGCGACGGGTTGGTGCGCTCGGTGGAATCGGCCTCCTTCTTGAGCTCGGCCTTCTGCTCGGACGGCACCCAGAACAGGTAGACGAGCAGCATGCCCAGGCCGCAGGCGGAGCCGATCCAGAAGTTAATCAGCGGGTTGATGTTGAAGGTGTGTCCGGCGACGAGAGCCACGATGGCGTAGCCGAAGGAGCCCCAGGCGCGGGACTGGCCGTATTCGAAGCCGAACTTGCGGCTGTAGCGCTCGGTGAGCGCCTCGACCAGCGAGCAGCCGGACATGAAGCCCGCGGACAGCACGACCGAGCCGAGCAGGACGCCCATGAAGCGGGTGGTGCCGCCGGCGGTGAGCATCGGCGAGTAGACGAACTGCGCGAACGGTCCGACCAGCGCGGCGATGATCGATATGACGATGACGAGCTTGCGCTTGATGCCCAGCTGGTCCTGGATCACGCCGTAGACGAACATGATGATCAGCGTGGCCAGAGAGTTGATGGAGTAGATCTGCCCCTGTTCGGCCGCGGTCATGCCCAAGCCCTTCTCCGGGTCAAGCAGCCACCTGGAGAAGAACGACCACCAGATGCCCCACGAGCAGAAGAACATGAAGATACCGAAGGAGCTCTGCAGATAGGAGGGGTTCCTCCACGCAGAACGTGATGCACTTGCCATGTGTATCTCTTTTCTCTATCGACGGCCGCTGCCGTGCGCCCGTCGCGTTTCCTTTGCCTTGTATTCGATTGTGCCGCAGTTCCTTTGCGACGGATCCGCCGGTTGGCTGCCGTGCCGTCCGGATGGATCGTGATTGCCATCATAGAACGTCAATCGTTTTACGTCAAACGATTTTAGCTATACGCGCGCAGCACCTCGTCAAACGATTGAAATACTGCGGTTACTCGATTCCCGGGATGACACAAACCGGCGTGTCGCCGCTTACACGGCAGTGAATCGGCGACCCCATCCGGACAGGTCGGATCACACCCACCGGCATCCATGGATATGCCAGTGCACACTCCGCCGGCGGACAGCGGACGGAACGACTGAATCTGTCTGTTTCCAGTTTGCGTCACACGCTCCGCCGGCGCCCAGCGGACCGCGCGCCGCTCTCCTGCTCGCCCATCCACCATGTCCGGCGGCGCTCAGCGAACCACGGATTCCTTTTCGATGAGGGTGCAGTGGATCTTCGCCGGAATCGGGGAATCCAACGGGGGAATCGGGGCGTTCGTCTTCGGCATCGGCACGTCGTCGAGCGAACGGTTCTCGATCATCGACACCAGCTTGCACGCCGCCCAGTACCCCATCTCGTAATGCGGAAGCTCCACCGTGGTCAGTTGCGGGGAGAACGTTTCGGCGATGACGCGATGGTTGTCCACGCCGACCACCGAGATATCCCTGCCGACCGTCAACCCCTTGCGCGCCGCACATTCATAAACGGGCCACGACCGTGCGTCGTTGAAGCAGAAGAAGCCGTCCGGGTTCTCGCGGTCGAATAGCTCGCGGACCTCGTTCAATGCGGGCCGGTTGTTCAGCACGTCGACGACGAGCCGCTCGTCATATCCGATCCCGGCCTCCTCGAGCGCCTGCCGGTATCCTTCCTTCCTTCCGCAGGTCCTGGGCGATCATCGGTTCGGCGCATCCGATATAGGCGATGCGTCGGCAACCGGCCTGGATCAGCCGGTTCGTGGCATCCTTGGCGATCATGATCTCGTCCGGTTCCACGCTGGGAATCTGCCCCTCCGCGTCAGTGGCGTCCACCAGCACCACGGGAGAATCCTTCATGGAATCCGGCACGTGCGTGATCCGGTTCGACATCTTCGCATACATGAAGCCGTCCACACCGTAGCGCTTCAACGCGGCGATCTCGTCCGCCTCATTGGATTCGCCGTCGGTGCTCACGGTCAGCATCATGTATCCCAGACGGCTGGCCGCGTCCTGCGCCCCCAGGATGATGCCGCCGGCGTACGGGGTGGTGGCGACCTCCTCGCTGATGAAACCTAGGATGCGGGTCCGGCTGGTGCGCAGGCTGCTGGCCAGCGGATTCGGGCGATACCCCAGCTCCTCCGCAGTCTTCCGCACGCGCGCGGCGATCTCCGGTTTGACACGTCCCCCATCGCGGTGATTCATCACCAGCGACACAGTGGAAACCGATACTCCCGCCTGCTGCGCAACCTGCTTCATCGTCGTCATGCATCAAACGATACACGTCGTTTCACGCCATGCCTCCATCGGCACGCGTTTGCGTTACCGAAGTAAGGACATGTTCCTGCACAGGACACGACGATACGTGCCGTACGCCGAACCGTCCTATCACACAATGATTCCGACGTTCCGAATACGACAGAAGCAGCACGGATACGCATCGCTATGCGATTGGTTGCTAATCCGCAACTAATCGCATAGCGCAAAGCAATGCGCTGACAGTCCTACGGTTCCGCAACGCACGCGACGCAGTGGGCGCGAACTCCTGGAATCGTCGAACGAATAGGTTCGCGGACCGCCTACTTCTTGACGCCGCCGAACCGGCGATCGCGGTGGATGTAGTGGTCGATCGAACGCCACAGCACCTCGCGGCCGCAGTCGGGGAACAGTTCGGGCACGAAGTCGAGCTCGGCATAGGCGGCCTGCCACGGCAGGAAGTTCGAGGTGCGCTGCTCGCCCGAGGTACGAATCACCAGATCGCAGTCGGGGATGTCGGGATTGTACAGATGCTCGGCCACCATCTTCTCGGTCACGCGATCGCCGCTGATGCGCCCGTCGCGCACCTCGCGCGCGATGGCGGCGCAGGCGTCGGCGATCTCCGCACGCCCGCCGTAGTTGATGCAGAACACCACGTCGATGACCTTGTTGCGCTTGGTGCGTTCCATCGCCGATTCAAGCTCGTCGATCACCGACTTCCACAGCTTCGGACGACGCCCCGACCAGCGCACACGCACGCCCCACTCGTCCATCTGGGCCACGCGGCGGCGGATGATGTCGCGCGAGAAGCCCATCAGGAACCGCACCTCCTGCGGGGAGCGCTTCCAGTTTTCGGTGGAGAACGTGTACAGGCTCAGGTACCGCACACCCGCCTCGATGGCACCGGCGATGGTGTCGAACACCACTGGTTCGGCGGCCTGATGGCCTTCGGTGCGGATCAGGCCGCGCTGCTGCGCCCAACGGCCGTTGCCGTCCATGATCACGCCGATGTGCCGGGGAACCTTGCCCTTCGGGAAATCCGGGATGCGCGAAGGATCGGAAAACGGCGCGGCGGGCACACTCAACGACGTGTAGTCAACGTTCTCAAAAGCCATACTACGCATCTTACCGGCTGAGGCCGTCTCCCGGGCACGTCCGGGAGAAAACCTCCCAAAACGACTGGGTTTCGCCGCCGAGTCCGCTACAGGCGCATCGAACGCAGCGGACGTTCCAGATAGTATTCGGCCCAATCCCCCACCAGACGGGTCACCCGTGAATCAGGCGGGCGTTCGCCGAGCGCAGCCCAATCCCCTGTCAGCAACGCCCGCAGTTGGAGCCGTTCCCCCTCGTTCAGACCACGCGCCTCGGGTGTGCGATCGGCCGCACACATCACGCCACCGGCCGGAATCGACAGGTACGTCAGTGATTCACGCTCGCCGCAGACCACGCACGAATCGAGCCTGGGCGTCCAGCCGGCCAGGGCCAGCGCCCGCAGCACATAGGAGTCGCCGATCGATCGCGCCGGATGGGCCTGCCTGGCCAAGGCGTGCAGAGCGCCGATGAGCAGCCGGTACTGGTCGACCGCCGGCTCATGCTCGGCACCGAGGAGTTTATCGACGGTCTCCGCCATGATGCCGGCCGCCATGTACGCGTCATAGTCCGTTGAGATCGACGAGGCGTATGCCGCTATGGTCTCGGCCTGTGAGATGACATCCAGCGACCGGCCCTCGGCTATGAGCACGTCCACGCGCATGAACGGTTCGAGCCGTCCCCCGAACCGCGATTTGGTGCGTCGCACGCCTTTGGCCACGGCGCGCACCTTGCCGTGCGCACGAGTGAACAGGGTGATGATGCGGTCGGCCTCCCCCAGTTTGGCGGTGCGCAGGACCACGCCCTCATCCCTGTACAACGCCATCTCGCACCTCCGTCCGGACTTCAGTATACGAGCGGTTCGGTATACGAGAACAGTCCCCAGAACGCGAAAACCAGCAGGATCGCGAACATGCTGGCACCCGCCAGCCAGAACGTCACCCGTCCCAGACGGCGCGAAGCCAGCACCGGCTGCTCGCCGGTCACGATCTCCCGCACCGCGCCCTTGCGCGGCGGCAGCTGCAGGATGCCGCGGACGGAGGCCACCTCGATCAGCCGGACGAGCACGCTCGACCATTCCCAGACCACCAGCGTGCAGGCCACCTGCGCCACCGGCCAGCTCCAATACATGATGCCCGGATCATGCGCTGGGCTGCCGCCCCATGCCAGGTCCACCACCGACATGACGATGCGCCCCATGGCGGCCGCGAACAGCAGCAGCGTCAAAGCCGTCATCATCACCAGCAGCGCCAGGACCCGCCCGAAACCGTGGCTGAAGCCGAACACCGGCCGGCGTCTGCGGATCCCCTGCCTCAGCCGGACGCCCAACGCCACGGCTGCGGTCACCCCCAAGGCGACCAGCAGCAGCACGGTCAGGATGTGCAGGATCACGCCGTACACCGTGGCCACCCGCTGTGCATGCAGGGTCGGCACCGCGCTCGACTGCCGGATCGGTGCGCCGGCCACACGCTCCCCCGTCGGCGTCAGCCCGGCCACCGTGCCGCCGACCCAGGCGATGAGATCGTTGACATAGTTGCCGGAATACGGGGTGCCGAGCGCGGTCAGGTCGCCGGGGCGCAGCACATGATTGCCGCCCTGGTAGCTGCGGACCGTCACATGGCGGTTTCCGGCACGCTCGCACATGGTCAGTATGGTCTCGAGCCCTTCGACCTGCGCGGTCATGACGTCGCGCGAACCGTACGCCACGAAAGTGGGGATGGCGTATGCCGCGGGCGTCAGGGTCCGGATGTCCAGATTTGTCAGCCCGAACGGCGCGGCGTCGATGTTGAACACGCGCCGCACAATGGACTGGTACCCTCCGTGCGCGCCGGCCAGCGTGAAATCCTGCGCCACGAAGAACGCCAGTGATTCGCGCGGCGTGAACACCATGGGGCTCAGCAGGATCTGGAAGGCCACATCGGGGTCGCCCTGCAGCAGATAACTGGAGATCCAGGTGCCTTCGGACGTGGCGTAGATGCCTACTTTGCCGTCGTCCACGGTGCGCATGCCGCGAACGTAGTCGATGACCGCGTCGTAGGCGTCCGCCGAAGCGGGATAGTCGCGGTTGACGTCGATGGTGGACCATGCGGGCTTGTCCACCACGGCGGTCACGATGCCGGCGGAACCCATCGCCTCCGCCACATCGCTGAACGAGTTGTCGCATGTGCCGTAGCCGGCGCCATGCAGGAACACGATGCCGGGCCGTCCGCCGCCCGCGCCCAGCGGTTCCCTGACGTGCACATTCAACGTCTGGACCTCGCCCGTCGACTCACGCATGACGTCGATGCTCACATACCGGTCGCCGACCTCGTACGTACCGGCTTCGGGCAAGACGATCCCATCGGGGTTGGCGAAGGCGACGGCCGTGTCGGGCGTCGGCGGCGAGATCACCCGTCCGGCGGTGTCGTTATGCCATTGGACGTCCGTCAACGTGGAGACGGTGACGAGGATGCCGAACAGGACGACGAAGATCGGCAGCGTGGTCAGCAGACGGCGCCCACGGCTCCAGCCGACGGCGTGCTGCGGATGCTCCCGATGACGTATCACGTCGGTTCATTGTAGTCCGGCACCGGCGGGAAGCGCGGTTCACTCGCTGTGCGCGATCTGGGTGATCGGCACGACGACCGGTCCGGTGGCGCCGGCGGGCACCTGGCCGTCGGCCTCCATCTGCGCGGCGATCTCGTTGGCCTTCGTCAGCAGCGTCTCGACGATGCGATCCTCGGGAACCGTCTCGATGACCTTGCCCTTGATGAAGATCTGCCCCTTGCCGTTGCCGGAGGCCACGCCCAGGTCGGCCTCGCGGGCCTCGCCGGGACCGTTGACGATGCAGCCCATCACGGCCACGCGGATCGGCGCGGTCACGTCCTTCAACCCTTCGGTCACGGCGTTGGCCAGCTGGATCACATCCACCTGCGCACGCCCGCAGCTCGGGCAGGAGATGATGTCGAACTTGCGCGGACGCAGCCCCAGGTATTCCAGGATCTTGCAGCCCACCTTGACCTCCTCGACCGGAGGGGCGGACAGGGAGACGCGGATCGTGTCGCCGATGCCTTCGGCCAGCAGCGCGCCGAACGCCAGGCACGATTTGATCGTGCCCTGCCAGGCGGGTCCGGCCTCGGTCACGCCCAGGTGCAGCGGCCAGTCGCCCTTCGAAGCGAGCAGGCGGTAGGTCTGCACCATCGTGATCGGATCGTGGTGTTTGACGGAGATCTTGAAATCGTGGAAGCCGACGTCCTCGAACATGCGAGCCTCCTTCAACGCCGAGGCGACCAGCGCCTCCGGGGTCGGCCCGCCGTACTTGGCGTACAGGTCCTTGTCGAGCGAACCGGCGTTCACGCCGATGCGCAGCGAGATGCCCGCGTCGGTGGCGGCCTTGCAGATGGCCGGTCCCACCTCGTCGAACTTGCGGATGTTGCCGGGGTTCACACGCACCGCGGCGCACCCCGCGTCAATGGCCTGGAACACGTACTTGCTTTGGAAATGGATGTCGGCGATCACCGGAATCGGCGATTTCCTGACGATTTCGGGCAGTGCGTCGGCATCATCCTGGCTGGGCACGGCCACGCGCACGATGTCGCAGCCGGCCGCGGTCAGTTCGGCGATCTGCCGGAGCGTGGCGGACACGTCCACGGTCGGCGTGTTGGTCATCGACTGCACGGAGATCGGCGCACCGCCGCCGACCGGCACCGGTCCCACCATGATGCGGCGGGATTGGCGACGCGGATGCAGCGGGCTCTCGCTGATCGAAGCCTCGCCGGTTTTGCGGAACAGCTTGTCCGCGCCGACCTGCGGCGTGGCGTCGTTCGACGTGCTGATGGTCATCGTTTCGACTGTGGTTTCGTGCTCGCTCACAACTGCCTGTCTATCAAATCATCGGCGCGACGACGGGCCTCAAGCTCGACTTCGCCCATTTCCTCCACGGACGCGAACGCCGGATTGCCGCGCAATTCGGCATCCATCTGATCCAGTACGGCCTTGACCGTATCCACGATGCCGAGATACGGCAGACGGTGGTCAAGGAACGCATGCACGGCCTGTTCATTCGCCGCGTTGAGCACCGCGGTATGCTTCTGCGACGCCTTGAGGCACTGGCGTGCCAAGTTGACGGCGGGGAACGCCTCGTCGTCCAGCGGCTCGAACGTCCAGGATGCGGCCGTGCTCCAGTCGCAGGGGGCGGCCACGTCACCGAGACGGTCCGGCGCGGACAGGCCCAACGCAATCGGCAGGCGCATATCCGGCGGGGAGGCCTGTGCGATGGTGGCGCCGTCGCGGAATTCCACCATCGAATGCACGATGGACTGCGGGTGCACGGTCACCACGATGCGGTCCGGTTCGATGTCGAACAGACGGCTCGCCTCGATGACCTCCAGGCCCTTGTTCATCAGCGTGGACGAGTTGATGGTGACGACCGGCCCCATATTCCACGTCGGATGATGCAGCGCCTGCTCCGGGGTGACGCCGGCCATCTGCTCGCGGGTCATACCGCGGAACGGGCCTCCCGACGCGGTGACGATCAGGCGGGAGACCTCCGAATGGGTGCCGGAGCGCAACGACTGCCAGATCGCGGAATGTTCGGAGTCCACCGGATTGATCTGATCGTCACGGGTCTGGGCCGAGAACAGCAGGTTGCCGCCGGCCACCACCGATTCCTTGTTCGCCAGGGCCAACTGGGACCCGGCCTTCAGCGCGGCGATCGACGGCTTGAGACCGATCGAACCGGTGATGCCGTTGAGCACCACCGACGCCCCGCACCCGGCCAACGCCTCGACGGCGTCCGGCCCGGCCTGGATCTGCGTGGTCACGGCGCCGGCGCGGTCCAACGCCTCGCGCAACGCCGGCACGACATCGGCACGGTAGACGGCGACCTGCGGCACCTGGAATTCGGCCGCCTGACGGGCGAGCAGCTCCACGTGGGCACCGCCCGCGGCCAAACCGACCACGGTGAACCGATCACGATGACGGGAGATGACGTCCAGGCCCTGGGTGCCGATGGAACCGGTCGAGCCCAGGATGACGACGGTGAGATGCTGCTTCACAGTTCCGGCTTCTTCTGCGCGGGTTGGTTGGTGTCAAAGGTCGGGAACGACAGATCGGGGATGTCCAGCGACTGCATCGAGTCCATGCCGATCGACGGGATCGACGGGGCGCTGGGCACATCCAGCGAAGGCGTCGGCGCGGCCGCGGACGGTTCGGGTGCCATCTGCGTGGAGGCGGCCAGCCGTTCCAAATCGGACAACGCGTCGCCCGACGATACAGGAGCGGCCGCGGGCTGGGCGAACGACGGTTGCGTGGATTCCACCGCTTCGGTGGTCGGGGCCGGGTCCGGCGTGGACATCGGCGTCATGGACGGCATCGGCGTCGCAACCGGAGTCGGCGTCACGGACGGGGTCGGCGCGGCGACCGGCGCAGGCGCCGAGTCCTGCTGCGGGGTCGGCGCGAACGACGGCGGCATCGTCTGCAAGTCGTTGTCCATCACCGTCGGGGACGAGACGCCGTCATTCGCGGGGCGGGCGTCACGCGGCGGGAACAGCGCGGCGGCGGGAGCCGCAACCGGCGTGGGCGCCGGGGACTGGACCGTGGCCGGATCGTGCACGTACTCGGCCACACGGGCGTAGGATTCCAGACGGCTGAGCAGCCGGACGCACGCGTTCAGATAGTTGTCGACCTGGCGCTCGTCATACCCGCGCTTGCCCTTGCGCTGGGTAAAGATCACATTGGCCACGCTGGTGGAGTTCAGATCCGTCAGATCGCGCACGTCGTCGGCGGTCACGCCGTCCACGCCGAGTTCGGCGGCGGCCTTGTCGATGACCTGATCGATCAGACGGTCAACCTGCTTGCGGTCGTATGAGGGGCTCTTCGGCTCTCCCGGACGGAACCGCTCCTTGGCCGCACGCTGCGCGTGTCCGGCCAGGCTGCGGTACAGGTCCTCGGTCTGCGCCTTCCAGACCACGCGACCGTGGCGGGTGATCTCCCGCGTGGTCTGCTGGTCCACCACGGCCCGCTCCAGACGGCCCAGCGCCGCGTCGACCTGGCTGATGACATACCCGCCCTTGCACAGATCGAAGGATACGTTCTGGATGTCCTGCTGCGTCAGCTGCCCATCACCGCTGTCGTACAGCGCATGGGTGCGCTCCAGAAACTCGTCCACCTGAGCGGGGTTGTATCCCCATTTGCGCTTGCTCGCCCGTGCAATGCCCGAGGCATTCCGGCCGGATTCAGGTTGCTGCGCCATGGCTTTTGACCTCCTACGGTTACACTCCATCTCTCAGATTACGTGACCGTTGCGACGCGCCGACCGACCAACACGCGCCACACCTGCACCGCCGTGTCATGACATGCGGTACAGTAGAGCGTTGCGGGCGATTAGCTCAGTTGGTTAGAGCGCCACCTTTACACGGTGGATGTCGGGGGTTCGAGTCCCTCATCGCCCACCTTCCAAGGCCGGCCATGCGCCGGCCTTTTCGCTAGGCGGACTCGGAACGTGTTCAGCGCCCCTTGCCGAAGGCACGCAGACGGATGCCGTTCCAGTCGGGGCTGACCGTCAGCGGGGTCGCGGCGTTCATGCCGGCCGTCTTGGCGGCGGACTGCACGGTGCTTGAGCTTGCGGCGCCGGGACGCCCCGGCTTCGGGGTCAGCACCCACAACGGACCATCCTGTCCCAGCACGGCGTAGGCGTCCACGATCGTGTCCGACAGCTCGTCCTCATCGTCGCCGTCACGCCACCAGATGATGACGCCGTCGACCGCGGAGTCGAAGTCCTCGTCGACAAGCTCCTCCCCCGTCAGTTCCTCGATCGAGGCGCGGATGGAATCATCCACGTCGTCATCCCACATCCATTCCTGAATGATGTCCCCACGGCTGAACCCGAATTCCTCAGCGTGTCGTGATGCTGTTTCGTTCACGTTGCACAATATAGCAAACGGGCGTGAACACCCGGGGCTTCGGCTCATCGTATGCGCCGAACGTTCCATATGCCGGACAGCCCGCCCACGGCAATCTACGCCGCGGAACAGTGCGGAAGCGCATCCCCCTCGCCCTTGCCGATGGCCACCAGCGCCTCGTACGCCTCCTCCAGCGTGGAGACGCTCACGTCGCGCAGACCGTCGGGGACATGCCCCACCACCTCGGCGCAGTTCTCCTCCGGCGCCAGGAACCAGGTGGCACCGTCACGCCGCGCGCCCAGCATCTTCAGCCTGACGCCGCCGATGGCGCCCACCTTGCCGTCGGCGTCGATGGTGCCCGTGCCCGCGATCGTCAGGCCGCCGGTCTCATCCTGCGGCGTCAGCTTGTCGATCACGCCCAACGCATACATCATGCCGGCCGAGGGGCCGCCGATATCATCCACATGCATCGACACCTCGACCCCGTCCGCGCCCATGCCGCGCGACGCCATGAACGTGAGCGCCGCGTCGGCGGCGTCCCCCTGGGAGGAGCTCATCTCCTCCTGGCTCTCCGCGGAGTATTCCTCGGCGGTCTGGCCGATCGGCACCACAACCTCGCGCGGCATCACCACACTGTGCGGGTCGAACCAGCCGATCAACGCCACGATGTTGGACACCGGATATCCAGGCACGCCGGAGGCGTTGACGGTCGTCAGCAGCAGTTTCCCGTCGTCCGCATAGGTCTCGGCCCCCTCGATGGAGATGACCTCGCCGCTCTCCGCCTTCCCCAGCACATCCTGCGTGGGCCCGGGCGTCTCGATGCAGTAGGGGCTGGGCGCGGCGAGCAGCACGACGGCCAGCAGCACGGCGAACAGCCCCGCGCAATACTTCGGCGAACGCGCCTGGAAGTAGGCGTGCAGCCTTGCGAATGCGCCCTTGGCGTGAATTCGGCGTGTGGAATGCATATTCGGCATACCTCCCATAGTATGGATACAACCGACGATATCCCTACAGCGCGAAGACGGAGACCGATTATGGATGAGAATGCTATCCGGCAGTGGCTGATCGAGTGCTTCGGACCGGTTCAGGGGGAGATGGCCTGGAACCAGATCGCGAACCTGCCCGAGGGCATCCGCGAGCAACTGTTGAGTCAGGATCCAAGTCGCTTGCCCAAGCCCGCCGAGGTCCAGTCGATGATGCAGGCGTTCGCCGCCGGGGGGCTGAACACCGTGGATGATATGCGGCGCACGGTGCAGGAGGGGCCGATCAACGTCAAGCTCGCCACCTCCATCGCGCTGCAGCAGGCGAACGGCGAAGGCTCCGAACGCACCGTCAACGCCGAAACCGGTCAGGCCGCGCGCCGCGCGGTGAGCGAGGCGAATCTGTGGCTGGACACGACCTGCGCGTTCGACCCCGTAGCCGGCGAGACCGCGTTGCTGACGCGGGCCGGCTGGGTGGAGGGCACGCTCGACGCCTGGGCTGCCTTCAGCGCGCCGGTGGCGCAGTCGATGAACGACGCGTTGGCCTCCGTGATCTCCGAGCGATTGGGGGACGCCTTCGCCGACGGCGAGGTCGCCGGCATGTTCGCAGGCCCCGTGCCGATTCCGGTTCCCGAGGGGATGAAGGATCCCGGACAGCTGATGAAACTGCTGGCGAACACCTCGTTCGCCATGCAGTTGGGACGCGCGGCCGGCACGATGTCGCACGAGGTCCGCGGAAGCTTCGATCAGGGGGTGGCGCTGTTGCGGAATCCCGCCGGCGCGCTCATCGTGCAGAACATCGTCGACTACGCCTCGTCGCTGGACATCCCGCTGGACGAGGTCATGGCGTACATGGCGTTGCAGGAGCTGGCCCATGCCCGCCTGTTTGCGGCCGTTCCGTGGCTGATGCCCCGGTTCGAGGCGCTGATCGGCAAATACGCGCGCGGCATCTCGATCGACCTGGACGCGATGGAGGAGCAGCTGCGTGAGGCGACGTCGATGGACCCGGACTCGTTGTCCGGGGCGGTGAACCTGACCAAGGTGGGCATTCCCGACACCCCCGAGCAGCGCGAGGCCCTGGCCAGTCTGGAGACGCTGCTCGCGCTGGTCGAAGGTTGGGTGGATTGCGTGACGTGGAAGGCGGGCATGGCCCATATCCCGCATATCGAACAGCTCCGGGAGATGACGCGCCGCGAGCGCGCCACCGGCGGACCGTCCGAACGCACCTTCGCGCAGCTGCTGGGCATGCATCTGCGGCCCAAGCGCATGCGCGAGGCCGCCGCGCTCTGGGAGCGGATCGGTCTGGACGAAGGCGACGCGCAGCGTGACGCCCACTGGTCGCACCCTGATCTGCTGCCCCAACTGCCCGCCGACGAGTCCGAATCCGACGGCTCGGACGACGCCCCGAAGACCCCCGTCGCCACCGAACAGACGACCGGCATCGATTGGGATGCGGAGCTGAGCAAGCTGCTCGACGAGGGTCTGACGGACGGCGGCGCCGATACCGGCGATGCCAATGCCGACGGCGACCCCGGCACCGGCGAGGGCGGCTCCGGCACGAACGCCGACTGACGCCGCGTCAGGTGGCGAGGAATCGGCTGGGCGCACGCCGCCCCATGGCCGAACCGTCCTTGCCGCGCGCATAGGACAGGTGCAGCGTCTCCTCCGCACGGGTGATGCCGACATACATCAGGCGACGCTCCTCCTCGAGCAGGTCGCCCGGCGGCGGCGAACCATACGGCAGCAGTCCCTCCGAACAGCCGACGAGGAACACGTGCCGGAACTCCAGACCTTTGGCGGCGTGGATGGTCGACACCGTCACCCCCTGGTCGTCGCCCACGCCCAACGCCTCCAGCATCGCCTGACGGCCGGCCTGCCCGTCGTCCAACGCGGAACGCTGCCAGCCGGCATCCCTCCGGACCCGGTACCGCAATCCCTCACGCCGCAGCGCGGCGCACACCACCTGCTGCTGCGCGTTCAGGCGCGTCAGCACCGCGCACTGCCCCGGCTGGGCGCCGCCCTCCACCAGCCGTGCAATCGCCGCGGCCACGCCGCAGGCCTCGTCCGCATCGGTGGCGTAGACGGTGCGGCTGATCCGGAAACCGCCCTCGCGCCCCGACGTCAGCCGCAGGTAGTCGTCACGGTTCGGCGAAGCCGCCAGCACCTGATTGGCGCACCGCACGATCTGCGGCGTGGAACGGTAGTCGACGGACAGATTGATGTCGGCGGACAACGGCGCGAACTCGTCGGCGAAGCCGAGCAGATCATAGCTGCTCGCGCCGGCGAACGAATAGATGGTCTGCGCGGGATCCCCCACCACGCACACGTTGCGGTTGCCGCCCAGCCACAATCGCATCAGCCGGTGCTGCAGCGGCGAGACGTCCTGATATTCGTCCACGGTCAGCCAGCGGATCGAGGAACGGATAGCCTCGGCCGCCTCGGGCACCTCGTCGAGCAGGTGGCAGGCGATCAGCAGGATGTCGTTGAAATCGATCTCCCCGCGCGAGGTCTTCTCCGCCTCGTAGGCGCGGTAGATGTCCACGAGACGCTGCGGTTCCAGTCCCGCCGGCGGGCGGCGGCCCAGCGCCGCGCACACCCGTGGATAGTCGTCGGGGGCAATCAGCGAGACCTTGCACCAGTTGATCTCGGCATGGATGTCGCGCAGGTCGGCCTCCTGCGGCTGCGTCTCGATGACCCGCGCGAACGCCCGCGCCACCAGGGCGCGCTGATCGTCGCAGATATGCGGGAACGGCCCCTCGCACACGTCGTCCCACACCCTGCGCAGCTGGTGCAGGGCCGCGGAATGGAACGTCGCCGCCGTCACCGATTCGCCCACCCCCAGTTTGCCCAGCCGGGCGCGCATCTCGGCCGCCGCCTTGACCGAGAACGTGACGGCGAGCGTACGCGCCGGATCCCAGGCGCCCGTCGCACAGGCGTAGGCGATGCGGCGCGTCACCGTACGGGTTTTGCCGGCACCGGCCACGGCCACGATGCGCACCGGGCCGTCCACCGCGGTGGCAGCGGCCCGTTGCATGTCATCCAACCCCTGCAGGATCTCATCGCCCGAAGTTCCCATGCCACCCATTGTGCCATGCTTCGCTTTGCGCCGTCCGTGTATTAGTGTGGAACTGTGACTCAGCGAAGCAAGTTCCAGATGGCGGCGTTGGCCTCGGCGGCCATGCCGGGCATGGTCGTGTCCGGAGTGCGGGAGGCGGGTCAGCCCCGTCCCGCCGATGCCGCGAACGGTATCAGCCAGGCGACCGTGCAGGACGCGGTCGGCAAGCTCTACGACGTCTACGTAACCGACACCGAAGCCGGCTGCAAGGCGCTCGCGGCGCGGGTGCACGCGGCCGACACGTTGTCCCAGACGCGCGAACTGGGCGGTCTGGGGTTTGTTCTGGACCGCGTGGTGGCGTTCGAACGCGGCGGGAACGACCGTGGGCCGACGGCGGGCGCCGCGGTGATGATCACCGCGCACCCCACCGGCACCGCCCGTCCGCTGTCGATGCTGACGATCGACGACTGCACGGCCATGGGCACCGCCATCGGCGCCATCCACCGCCTGAACGGCGCGTTTCTGGCCGAACACGACTACCCCACGTTCACCACCGGGCAGATCCGCGCACAGTTGACGGCGTGGATCAAACGTCTGCGCGCCGCCGGCCACATCCCCGGCGAGATCACCGCCAGCTGGGCGCGCGTGCTGGAGACCGAGGGCCTGTGGTCGTTCACCACCTGCCCCGTGCACGGCGGATTCGACGACGGCGACGTATTGTTCTCCGGCTCCACGATCACGGCCATCACCAACTGGCAGGATATGCAGATCAACGACCCCGCCCGGGATCTGGCGTGGATCTTCGCCAAGCTGGACGAAACGCACCGCAACGCCGTGCTGGCGGCCTACGGCAGGATGCTCGGCAACCGGTTGGACGATCTGATCATGCTGCGCGCCAACCTGTGGCTGCAGATGGAGCAGGTCGGCGACTTCGTCCAGGCGCTGAGCCAGGCGGACAACGCCAGAATCCTGCAGTTCAAAGCGCAGGTGGAGCGTCTCGCCCACCAGCTCGGCGTGGCCACACAACGCGCGAAGGCCGCCGCGCCGGCATCGAAGCCCGCAACCGGCGCCAAACCGCCGAGCACCATCACGGTCAGCACTCTGCTCAACGACGCGGAACGCCACGGTGCCGCCTCACACGCTGGCGGGGAGTCCCCCGCACCCGCCAATGCCGACGAAGCGGACAACACCGGGGAGATGGATCGAACCGGTTCCGCGCAGATCACGACGGTCGGCACCGCTGACCCCGATTCGACCGCGGATCGTCCGGTGACGCCGCACAGCCATCCGGCAACGTCTCCCACCGCCGTGTTCGGGGCCCCATCGGACGCCATATACGTCACCGAATCCGGTGATACGGGCGATACCGATGAACCCGACGACACCGACGACACGAGCGAGCGCACGGACGCCGCCGCGGCGCAGCCGTCGGGCGAATCCACCGCCACAATCGTCATCCCGAGGCTGGAACGCGAGGAACAGGCGATGCGCGACGCCCGCGCCGGCATCGACGGGGACGACGACAACGACGATACCGACGAGCGCACGCCGCAGGCGTAATCGCATCCCGTCAGGCACAATACAATCGTTATCCGGAACACAGCGCCGCGGACGACGGCGCGAACGAGGAGGAACCGATGGACATCGAACTGGGTATCCGCGACGTGGCTCGCACCGTGACCTTCAGTACCGAGCAGAGCGCCGACGAAGTCGGGCAGGTCATCGCCGCCGCGGTGGCGAACGACCGCACCATCGATCTGGTGGACGACAAGGGCCGGCACATCATCGTGCCCGCCGGCTCGCTCGGCTACGCGATCATCGGTTCGGAGACCAAGCACGCCGTGGGCTTCGGCGCACTGTGAGCATGCCTTGTTCGCCTTGATCGCGGCTGTGTCGCAGCCAAGGCGAACATGACGTAGTCCGCTGAAACGACGCCCACATCCTGCGGCGCCGTCGTCGTTTCAGCGGATGGCCGGCAGGCAGCCACGGCGTATGATCTCCTCCACCGTGGCGTCCGCGGTGAGGTTCTCGCCCAACGCGTTCGGTTTGCCGGCGCCGTGCCAGTCCGAACCACCCGTAACCAGCAGGTCGAGGCGATGTGCGAGCGTCAGCAGGCGTTCACGCTGTTCCAGGGGATTGCCCCGATGCCACACTTCAAGACCGCCCAACCCCGCCTTCGCCAACCGTTCGATCTGCGTATCGGACAGCAGCACCCGGTTGCGTCCCGGATCGCCGGCGTGGGCCACGATGCTCACGCCTCCGGCGGCCGACACCGCCGACACCACGTCGGCCGCGCTCGGCGACGGGGTGGGGATGTAGTACCGGCTGGATGCGCTCACCGCCCCGGCGAACGCGTCCGAGCGCGTCGGATACACGCCCGCCGCCACCAACGCGTCGGCGATATGGGGACGGCCGATGGTGGTGCGCTCCCCCTGTTTGGTCTGCGCCAGCACATCATCCCAGGTGATCGGATAGTCCTTGGCGATCATCTCCACCATCCGGCGCGTACGGCGCAGACGGGCGCGCCGGGTCATGGCGAACAGCTCGCGGATCCCCTCGTTCTCGGGATCGTATTGCAGTCCCAGCATGTGTACGGAGACACCGTCGTCGACCGCCGTGATCTCCGTGCCGCGCAGCAGCGGCATCGACATCCGGGTGGCGGCCTGCTCGGCCTCCTGCCAGCCAGCGGTCGTGTCATGATCGGCGATCGCCACGCCGTGCAGGCCCCTCCTCACGGCCTCGGCCACCAGCGTTTCCGGGGTTTCGGTGCCGTCAGAGTAGACGGTATGGCAATGAATATCCCAGCCGGACTGCGGCGGGGTATCGGCGTGAGCAACTCGGGTCATACACCCATCGTAATCTGGTGAACGGCATGGCGGACACCGCGAGTGGCGTCCGTGTGACATGGAGGACGACAATGGACGATGCAATGCAATCCCCGACGACCGCGGCCGGTGCCGCTCCCAGCGCCGAGACGACCGTGGCACGCTCCGGCGCGCTGATTCCGGGGCGCAGCCTGCTTGCGGGATGGCGGCATACTGCGCAATGGACGTATCTGATCATGCTGATCGCCTCGGCGACGGCGCTGTTCGCCTCGCTCGTGCTGTCGGCCGAGACGCTCCAGCTGGCGCGGCATCCGAGCGAGTCGCTCGGATGCGACGTCAACGGCGTGCTCTCCTGTTCGACGGTCGCCCAATCCTGGCAGGCGGAAATCGTCAAATTCGGCGGACTGAGCTACCCGAACGCGTTCTTCGGCATTGCGGCCGAATCGGTGTTCGTCACCATCGCCGTGATCGGGTTGTGCCAGGTGCGCGTGCCGCGCTGGTTCGCCGCCTGCACCTGGTTCGGCGGACTGGCCGCCCTGGCTTACGCCTACTGGTTGTTCAGCCAGTCGATGTTCGTCATCCACGCGCTGTGCCCGTGGTGCATGGTGCTGATGTTCTCCACCACCATCCAGTTCATGGCGCTTTCGCACGCCACCGCGGTGGTGCAGGGGCTGCCACCGAGGGGTGAGCGGCTGCGTAAGTATTACCGGCTCAACATCGATCTGATGATCGACGTGGTGTGGGTGCTCGCCATCATCACGCTGATTCTGGTGGTCGACGGGCCGGCGCTGTTCGCCTAGTCCAGGGTGATCCGTCCCACGATGGTGGCGGGGCCGGTGAGCAGGACCTCGGACTCGCTCACGTCGACGCGCACGATTCCGCCGCGCACCGTGATGTCCCAATGGTCGATTCCCGTGCGGCTGCGCAGCACCACACCGGTGGCGCACAGCCCCGTGCCGCAGGATAACGTCTCCCCGCAGCCTCGCTCGAACACACGCATCGTGGCCTTGCCGACGCCTTCGCCGGCGCTCTTGCCGTCCGCGGTGTCTGGCGCATCATCGATCCGCACGAATTCCACGTTCTGGTCGGATTCGATCACCGGATCCACCACCGGCTTGACGGTCAGGTCCAGCTCCCCGACATCCGGCAGCGTCGCGGCATCGCCCTGCACCGGCACCACCACATGCGGGTTGCCCATGTCCACGAACGTGCCCAGGCCCCGCCCCAGCGTGCCCGGGATCGTCACCGTATACGCGTCGGGCTCCCCCATGTTCCAAGCGCCCATCTGCACCTGGAACACATCCCTGCCGTACGGTTCCACGTCACCCAGCGAGGTCAGCGTCTTCACGCCGGCGCGGGTGCCCAGCCGGAACGGTTCGCCGCCCGGCCCGTCGGCGATCCCCTGCCGTTGGGCGAACAGCGTGATCGCCCGCGTGCCGTTGCCGCACATCTCCGCCAGCGAACCATCGGCGTTGCGGTAGTCCATGAACCATTCGGCGCCGCCATCCGCGCACGCGGCGATCCGGTCCGCGCTCAGGTCCGACACCATCCCGGGATGGGTCAGACGGATCAGACCGTCGCCGCCAATGCCGAAATGCCTGTCGCACAGGAACCGCACCTCGTCGGCGGTCGGCTCGAACCGGCCGTCCGGGTCCAGATACACCACGAAA
This sequence comes from Bifidobacterium pullorum DSM 20433, assembly GCF_000771405.1. Lineage (GTDB taxonomy): Bacteria > Actinomycetota > Actinomycetes > Actinomycetales > Bifidobacteriaceae > Bifidobacterium > Bifidobacterium pullorum. The sequence continues at coordinate 35,368 of NZ_JDUI01000008.1, forward strand.
TCGTTGCCTGTGGCATGCGCCTTGAATACGTCCTGGGGAATGCTCATGCCTTAGAGCCTACCGCCACCTCAAGGCGGTGTCCCGTCCGTTGTCCGAATCGGGGGATTCCTACGCCTTCGGGGCATTGGTTACGTTCACATATTCCGAATCCCCCGATTCGGACAGCACGCGTGGCGCGCCCCATGCCAAGACACGGACCGTGCGGGTCGCATGGCGCGGGATGAGGCTACGCGGGCGGTATCCTGATAAAGCAGCATATGCAGCTATGGACGGCATGATTCGGCGACGAAGGAGTGGAAGGCATGGCATCAACGGCACCGATCGGGGTGTTTGATTCCGGATTGGGCGGCATTTCGGTGACGCGCGAGATCCACCGCGCCATGCCGCGCGAGCGGGTGTTGTATTTCGGGGATTCCGCGCACGCCCCCTACGGCACGAAGACGCCGGAGCAGGTGCGCGACCTGTCGTTCGACATCGTGGAACACTTCGTGAAACAAGGGGTGAAAGCGGTGGTGATCGCCTGCAACACCGCCACGTCCGCCGCGGCGAACGAGCTGCGTGAGACGTATGACATCCCGATCATCGGCATGGAACCGGCGCTCAAGGTGGCCTGCGACCGCGGGCATGGCCGGCGGCAACGCGTGATCGTGGCCGCCACGCCGCTGACGCTGCGCGAGCGCAAGTTCGCCGCGCTGATGGACCGGTTCAAGGCCGACCATACGATCCACCCGGAACCGTGCCCGGACCTGGTCTCGATCGTGGAGAGCGGACGGTTGGACGACCACGACCTGGTGATGCGCACGCTGCACGGCTACTTCGACCATTACGACCTGGATTCCATCGACGCCGTGGTGCTCGGATGCACGCATTTCGTGTTCTTCCGCGACTATTTCCGCGAGCTGCTGCCCGATTCGGCCGCCATCATCGACGGCAATGAGGGGACGGTGCGGCATCTGCACGTGGTGCTCGAATCGTTGGGCAAACTGGCGCCCGAGGACGCCGCGGGCGGCGTGGAACTGTCGAATTCCGACCCGTCCCCCCGCATCGCCACCCTGGCACAGGACCTCCTGCATCGTCAATAACCATCCCACCCGGCCCCACCCTTCCCCTACCCGGCGCCCTCCCCGTCGTCCCCACCCCGACACGCCCACCCCGTTTCGGACTCTGATGCATCGTGACCCTGACACAATTGTCAAAACCGCTATATTCCAAGGTTTTCAACTTGCATCACGGTCACAAAAGTGTCAGAGTCCGCAACGGGGTGGGCGTGTCGTGCAGATCGGCCGTCCGGCGGAAATGTCGAGACAGGGCGCGTAAGCTTGCCGTTTACAGTACGAAAGGGGTATGGCGATGACGCAGACGGCGCACAAGACGGCCATCATCGATGTAGGCGGCGGCTATCGCGCGATCTTCGGCGCAGGCGTGATGGACCGGTGCCTGGAGGACGGCATCGCGTTCGACAGCTGCTACGGCGTGTCCGCCGGCAGCGCGAACCTGACCTCCTATCTGGCCAACCAGCCCGGACGCAACCACACGTTCTACACCCAGTACGCCTTCCGCAAGGAATACGCCAGCACCGAGAACTTCCTCAAACACCGCAATTTCGTCGACCTGGACTACGTGTACAGCACGCTGAGCAACCATGACGGAGAGAACCCGCTCGACTACGAGACGTTCCTGAAGAACCCCGCCGAGTTCACAGTCGTCGCCTGCGACGCGCGCGACGGTTCCACCAAGTACTTCGGCTGGGACGACATGGGCTACGAGTCGATCGACCCGATCAAGGCCTCCAGCTCCGTGCCGGTGGCCAACGAACCGTATGTGATCGACGGTGTGCCGTATTACGACGGCGGCATCGCGGACCCGGTGCCGGTGCAGAAGGCCGTGGACGACGGCTGCGACCGCATCGTGGTGGTGCTGACCCGCTTGAAGGACGAGCTGCGCGAGCAGAAGAAGGACGTCGCCCCCGCGCGCGTGCTCAAGCATCTGTATCCTGCGGCCGCCGAGCGCCTGCTCAACCGCTACAAGACCTACAACGACGAGGTGGCGCTGGCCAAGGAGTACGAGAGGCAGGGCATTGCGCTGATTCTGGCGCCGGACGACCTGTGCGGCCTGAGCACGCTCACCAAGACCTATGAGGGATTGGAGCGCATGTACCGCAAGGGTTACGCCGCAGCCGCGCAGATCGGCGACTTCCTCGCCAGCTGACGGGGGGTTTCTCTGGATTTTCCCCGGTGCACGGCGTAGACTCGCGACGACCTAAGGAAAGCGAGCAGCCATGGAACTTTATGCCAACGCCCGGTTCCTGCCGATGACCGGCGAACATGACACCTTCGAGGCGATGCTGGTCGACGGCACCGGCACCATCGCCTTCACCGGCTCCCTGGAGGACGCCCGCGCGCACGCGAACCATCTGCGCGACACCACGCCGGATACGGCGCTGCGCGAGATCGACTGCGGCGGATACACCGTGATGCCCGGACTGATCGACCCGCATTCGCATTTCAGCGGCGCCACGCAATATTTCACGGCCGCCGACCTGAGCGGTGCGCGCGACTTCGACGACGTGATCCGACTGCTCGGCGAATTCGCGCAACGGCATCACTGGATGGAACGACACGGCCACACCCCCGTCGATACGGGGGTGATCCTGATCGGCGTCGGATTGGACGACAACGAGCTGACCGAAGGCCGCATGCCCGACCGGCGGGTGCTCGACCGCGTAAGCGACACCCTGCCGATTGTGGTCAACCATGTTTCCGGCCACAATCTGTCCTGCAACTCACGCATGCTCGAACTCGTCGGCATCACCGCGCAGACGCCGGATCCGACCGGCGGACGGTACCTGCGCGACTCGTCCGGCGCGCCGGACGGCCGCTGCGTGGAGCCTCCGGCCATGTCGCCGATCTTCACGTTCATCCAGGTCCACCAACGCTTCGAACTGCGCGATCTGCTCGGCGACATGCAGGATCTGTATGCGTCCAACGGCATCACCACCCTGCAGGACGGCGCCACCACTGCCCATGATGCGGCGCGGTTCGCGGACGCGGCCGAGCACGGGGATCTGCGGCTCGACCTGGTCTCCTATCCGATGTTCGGCGAGGACGTCGACGGCGTGTTCCGCAACTACGCCCGGTTTGACGGCCCCACCTACCGGAACCACTTCCGATTCGGCGGACGCAAACTGTTCATGGACGGCTCCCCGCAGGCCCGGACCGCATGGCTGAGTGAACCGTATACGCCGGGCCCGGAGGGTGAGGGATATCGCGGACATGCGACCGTGGACATGGATGCCGCGTACCGATTCGCACTGGCCGCCATCGACGAGGGGCATCAGCTGCTGTGCCATTGCAACGGCGACGCCGCGTCGGACGCGTATCTGGACCTCTACGAACGCGCCCTGCGGGACTCGACGAATCCGGACAAGCGGCGTCTGCGCCCGGTGATGGTGCACTGCCAGTTCGCCCGGCGTGATCAGTACGAGCGGATGCGCGGATTGGGGATGATTCCGTCGATTTTCGTGGCGCATACGTGGTATTGGGGCGACATCCACATCGCGAACATGGGCATGGACCGCGCCGCGGAGATCAGCAGGGTCCGCGATGCGCTGGACCTGGGACTGCCGTTCACGTTCCACACCGATTCCCCGGTGATCGAACCGAATCTGTTCGAGTCGGTCTGGTGCGCGGCGACCCGCGTGACCAAGGGCGGAGTCCAGCTCGACCCGGCACAGCGCGTGGGCGTCTACGAAGGATTGAAGGCGATAACGGTGAACGCCGCCCATCAGTACGGCGAGGAGTCCACCAAGGGCACGCTGACGCCAGGCAAACTGGCCGACCTGGTGATTCTGGACCGTGACCCGCTGGCGTGCAGCCTGTCCCCCGACTCCCCCGACAGCCTGCGTCGCATCGGCGTACTGGCCACGATCAAAACCGGCAAACTCGCATGGCAGCGCCAGTAGCGGAACAATCGCCCCGGTAACGAGAACGGCCCCTTCCCTGATATGGGAAGGGGCCGTTCTCCGATTATCGCACTGGTTCCACGGCCACGGCGCTGCGTCACGGCCGAACCGGTCGCAACACGGCGGACGGCGCTACTTGGTCTCGCCGGCGGTGAGCATGGCCTTGGTCACCTGCTCATAGAGATCCTGGTAACCGCCGGGCGTGGAGGCGGGCAGCACCACGGTCTTGGCGTTGCTCGACTCGGACAGCGAGCGCATCACATCCAGATACTGGTTGAACAGCACCACGTTGTTCACGTTGTTGATGTCCATGCCCACGGCCTGCAGGCTCTTGATCTGGTCGACGATGCCGTTGGCGATCTCGCGGCGGTAGTTCGCCTGGCCCTCACCCTGCAGGCGGGTCTTCTCGGCCTCGGCGGCGGCCTGCGTCTCGATCTGGATGCGCTGGGCCTCGGCGCGCTGGCGGGTGGCCTCCTTCTCGCGCTGGGCGGCGTTGATGGAATCCATCGCGCTCTTGACCTGCGGGCTCGGGTCGATCGCGGTGATCAGCGTCTTGACCACGGTGAAGCCGAAGCGCGCCATCTCGGCGCCGACAGTCTTCTGCACGTCGGAGGCCACATCATCCTTGCGCGCGAACGCGTCGTCCAGGCTCAGGGCCGGGATCGCGGAACGCAGGGCGTCCTCCATGTAGGAGCGCAGCTGGCCGGCCGGGTCGCGCAGCTCATAGTAGGCGGTGGCCACATCCTGCGGGTTCACGCGGAACTGTGTGGAGGCCACCACCGTCACAAACACGTTGTCGAGCGTCTTGGTCTCCAGCTGCACGTTGATCTGCGAGACGCGCATGTTCGTCTTCATCGCGATGCGGTCCACGAACGGGATCTTCACGTGGATGCCCGCGAACTGCACCTTGTTGAATTTGCCGAACCGCTCGATGATGTACGCCTGCTGCTGCGGCACGATGAACAACGATGCGGCGAGCACCGCGACGATGACGACCAGCACGACGATCACAGTCACAAGCGCCCCAAAATCCGAGCCAAACATGATGTCTCCTTCATGGCTCCGGCGCGGCACCGGTCGCCGCGTTCCGTGGCACCATCTTACCAATCGCGGCATCAGCGCGCGCCCAGCCCCGCCGACAAGCGGATGAACATCCGGTATCCGGCAGGGACCGGCCGATGCCCGTTCGCCCCGGCTCGTGCCCGCGCATGGCCGCGACCGACCAGCGGTGGCGAGACCCCGACTACAGTGGTCCGTATGAGAATCCGACATGCGACATTGGACGACGCCGCGGCGATCGCGGCGGTGGAGGCCGCCTGCTTCCCCGCGGCCGAAGCGGCGGACGAGAGCGAGGTGCGCGCCCGGCTGTCCGTGTATCCGAATCATTTCTGGCTGATGGTGGACGACGAGACGACGGACCGCGATGCGACGACGGTCCGGGATGGCAGGCTCGCCGCGTTCGTCAACGGGTTCACGACCGACGAACCGGACCTGACCGACGAGATGTACGAGAACGCCGCCATGCACGACGAACGGGGCGCCTGGCAGATGATCTTCGGCGTGGACACCGCGCCCGCATACCGCCACCACGGGTATGCAAGCGAGCTGCTGCGCGCGGCGATCGAGGACGCGCGCGACGCCGGCCGCGCGGGATTGGTGCTGACCTGCAAGGACCGGCTCATCGGGTTCTACGGGCGGCTCGGTTTCGCGAACGAAGGCGTCTCCGATTCCACGCACGGCGACGTGACCTGGTACCAGATGCGTCTGCGATTCCAGCCGCCTGCGGTGTGCGGCTAAACTGGCAGTAATGCGAGGAAAGGGGCGATGATGACCAAGGCCACGCTTCACGACGCGGTGTATGGGCAGGCGGTGGGCGATGCGCTCGGCGTGCCGTACGAGTTCCGTGCGCGCGGATCCTTCGACTGCACCGGCATGACCGGATTCGGCACGCATGACCAACCGGCCGGCACCTGGTCGGATGATACGAGCATGATGCTGGCGATTTGCGACAGCATCCGCATGACCGGCCGCATCGACTGCGACGACATCCGCGAGCGCTTCGTACGGTGGTACCGTCACGGCGATTACACGGTGGGCGGCACGTTCGACGTGGGCAACACCACGCGCGTGGCGTTGACGCAGGGGCATGGCCTGGCCGACGAATGGGACAACGGCAACGGGTCGCTGATGCGTACGGTGCCGTTGGCGTTCACCGCCGCCGGCGACGACGAGATCCGCGAGGTCAGCGCGATCACGCATGCGCATCCGGTTTCCTGCGACGCCTGCGTGCTGTTCGTGCACATCGCGCGGCTGCTGGCCGATGGGGCGACGCCGAGCGAGGCCGTGCATCGGGCGATCGATGCGGACTGCGCGACACTGCATGAGGATGTGATCGCAAGCCTGGCGGGAGAACACGCCTCCGCGCTCTCCCCCGGCGCCTCCACGGTCGGCAGGCTGCTGAGCCTGACCTCCGAGGACGGCATCAATTCGGGCGGATACGTGCTCGACACGCTCCGGGCGGCGGTCTGGTGCCTGCTGACGACCGAAACGTACGCGGACTGCGTGCGCAAGGCCGTGAACCTGGGCGCCGACACCGACACGACGGCGGCCGTGGCGGGGGCCCTGGCCGGCATCGCCTACGGAACCGACGCGATTCCGGCGCGATGGATGGAGACGCTGCGCGGCAAGGAGATCATCGAAACTGTGCTCTTCACGCCGCAAACCACTGCGTGACCTGCGTCTCGCTCACCGGCCGCAGATCCCACGAGTCCAATCCGACGTGCAGCGAATCCGCCGACCGTCCGGCCTTGGTGTGCTGGTGCGTATGTCCGAACAGCAGACGACGCCCGTCCCGGGGCAGCGCGTCGGGCGCGTATCCGGGATCGTAGGCGTTGTCGGACACGTCGCCGGTCGGGTCGCGGTAGCCGTCCATATCCTCCCGGTACGGGAAATGGCTGAGATGGTATGCGACGCCGTCGATGGCGACGGTTGCGCTGTCCTGGATGGTGGCGAAGGCGTGATGCCATGCGCCGTCCAACTCCCGGTGATGGAAGTTCACGTCATGGTTGCCGATGACCAAGTGCAGACGCTTGGCGTGGATGGCGTGCAGGCAGTGGCGGATGTGCTCCATCGAGGTGCGGTAGCCGACGTCGCCCATGATCCACAGCTCGTCGTCCGGCGTCAGCGTGGCGTTGATCGAGGCGACGACCGCCGCATCATGCGCGTCGGTATCGGCGATGTCCCGCATGCGCAGATTCCGGTCAGTGGCGGTCCGCTTGACATACCGGGTCGCCTCGGCGCGCCCCTGTTCCGCGACGATGCGGTCGTAGCCGGCCTTGATGTCGGGGATTGTGACGAACCCGCGCAGTGCCGACACCAACGGATGCCCGAAATGGGTGTCGGTCGTGAAATACATCGCCATCGTCGGCTCCTCTCTTCCTACAGCAGAAGCCTACCCGATTCGGCGCGAAGCCGCACCGCCGGCAGTCGGCCGGAATCGATCGCCTGGAATCGATCGTCCGGAAACGTCAGACGGCGATCATTCGTCGGCGATGGGCACACGCCACGCGCCGCCGGCCGCACGGTCGACCAGCAGCATCGACCCGTCGCCGATCGACACACCGCCGCGCGTCAGCGAATGCGTATCGCAGAACCACAAGTCGACGGGATTGCCGGCGCATGCACCGGCCGCGCTCCGCTGGAACAGGACGGTCGGCACCGGCGTATGACCGACGACCTGTCGGAATCCCGGCAGCGGATCGGCCGCCAGTTCCGTCCGGTCGGCCCAGCAGGGCGAGGGCGCGGCGGTGTCCCAGCCGCCGCGCGCCCGACCCACCATCACCCCGAACGGGCGGATGCCACCGCCGATATGACCGGCGGCGAACGCGTCAATCTGATCGGCGATCATCTCGGCGGACGGCGATTGCGGACGCGGCTCATCCGCAGCAGCCAGCCGCTCCCACATCCACTCGTACCAGCCGTGGGTCAGACCGGCGTGCGAGGCGAGCACGCCGGTGCCGGCGGCGTCGGTGAAGCCGAACATGAGCCGGGGTTTCATCATGCGCAGCAGATAATGCACGTCCGGGTACGCGGCAGGGTTGAAGCCGGGACAGGTGCCGGCGAACGCGCGGAAATTCGGCGTTCCGGAATCCACGTAGTAGGTCAGGTCGTGATTGCCGAGCAGCACCACCACACTGCGGGACTTGCGCTGGGACTCCACCCATGCGGCCAGGTATTCGAACGCGGCAATCTCGCCGGCGGACGAGATGCCCCACTCGTTGAGCAGGTCGCCCAACAGCACGATGGTGCCGGCGTCCACGCGGTCGGCCGTGCGTTCGACCAGCGGGCACAGGCGTTTGCCTTTGTCATGGATGTCGCCGCAGAACAGGATGCGGTCGGCGCGGGAGCCGCTTTGGCCCAAGCCTTTGCGCCAGAGGTCGGCGGGGCGAGGCGATTCGGGAGTGGCGTGCTGATCGGTCGACATGATTCCACGGTACACGCTCCGCGGAACGACGGGCAACCTCCGAAACATGGCATCGACTTTGCGGGTTCACGTCCCGCCGGGGTTCCCGCACAAGCTACGAGACACCGGCATCTCGCCGACGGCGGATAATGGCGATATGACTGCTGCGTATACAATTCGTCCGATTACGCCCGCCGATGATGCGGCGATGGCCGCGCTGATCCGCCGGAGCCTGGAGGATGCGGGACTGGACCGGCCGGGCACCGCGTACTGCGACCCACAGTTGGACCGGCTGGCGGAATATTACGCGGGATTGGAACGGCCTGGGGCGTATTGGGTTATGGTTGAGCGGCTTGTCGATGATGACGGTTGCGGCTCCGGTGATGCCGGTGGCGGCATCGGCTGCGGTTCCGGGGCGGATGGTTGCGATGCCTCCGGCCATGGCACGAATGATCGCAACGTATACGGCCTCAGTACGGACGGCATTGTCGTCGGCGGGGTTGGCATTGCGGCGTGGCCGGGGTCGAAGGATACATGCGAGTTGCAGAAACTGTATGTTGCGGCCGATCGGCGCGGACTCGGGTTGGGGCGGCGATTGCTGGAGAAGGCGCTGGCGTTTGCGGGCGAGCATTACCGGCGGTGCTACTTGGAGACGCATAGCTCGCTGAAGGCGGCCTGCGGATTATACCGGGCGATGGGATTCGAGTTTCTGGACGGGCCGCTGATCGGTGGAGAGCATTCGGCAATGGACATGTGGGCGGTGAAGGAGGTGGCATGCCGGCAAAGGAATAGTGCCGATAACTGACGCGACAGTCAGTTTTCCGAGGGTTCCCCCTTTTCCGAGGGTCCTCCCTCCGAACCCGTTGTCGGCGCTTGGAGGCGACGTAACGCGCGTATTCGGCGCGAAGCGAATCCGTGCTGCAGGGAATGCCGGCTTTGAGACGCTTTTACCCTCTCGGCTTACCCATTCTCGTTCAGCCGCCGGAAGGGGATACAGGCCGGTTTTTCTGTATATTTCCTCAAGTCGTTCTGGGTCAGTAACTGGTATCAGCTTGACTGGAGCAGAAGAAAAACCTTCAGTGGACATACGGTCATCCTAACAGCATGAGAACAGGTTGCAGTTCAAACCCCGTTGACTGGAACAAAGACAAGACATAACGAGCGGTCAAGGAAGATAGCTTCACCTGACCTTGTCATCGCGACGCAAGACGGGAATCTTGAGTATCGACTCAAGGCCATCGGAGATATGATCGTCAGAGCATGGTATGGATCCAGAAACGTAGATTACCCAAAGCAGATGGACAGTCCACACGGCGCATCTAACGAAGGACGAAGACAGGAACGAATATGGCAACGGATACGCAATGCAAAACCGCATACGGACGGCTAAGGCCATACTGCGATGGGAGCATCGAACCGGATGGACTTGAACTGTTGGACTCTGGCCTATCCGATGAGCCGTACTATGCGCTCAGCTGGCTCATAGCCGATATCCTCTCACACGATACGAGCGTTCCACTCGATACGCTGCTCGAAGCGTACGACATGCTCGAAGACCAAGACAAGGAAGAATACAGCCCCATGCTCGACCGTCGGATAAACACCGATTACTCATGAAGGCGAGCAGCCTTATCCCATAGAACCGTTGAAGTGAGGTCTTGAGATGGCGATCGATTATCTGATCCGGGTTACCGAGTGCGAGCCTTTGCCGGGGTATCGGCTTAGGGTCAAGTGTTCGGATGGCGTGTCAGGGGTTTTCGACATGTCCCGGTATTTGGAGCGTGGCATGTTCAAACGGTTGAAGGATACGAGTGTGTTCAATGTCGTGCGTCTGATTTTCGGTGCGCCGACGTGGCCGGGTGATATTGATATCGCGCCGGAGCGCGTGCGTTCCGATATGGTGTCCTGCTGACCGAGACGGTTTGATGGCGTCGCCCGCCCGAGGCCATAGGACACAGGAACAGGCCGAAACCGAGCACAAGCTCGGGCCAAAACGCGAGATGTTCAACAAAACGACGGCCGTTCGGCTTGTGAACAGTCATGCGCGGCAGATAATGGATAGCGCATTCCAGCAATCCGTGAAGCTGGTTGGCATGATGGGCAGGAGACACCGCAATGACGAAGAATCCTCGCACCGCGGAAGAACTGGAAACGATGAGCAACGACGAACTCGCCGAAGCTTACAAAGAGACATTCGGCGAATGTTACCCGTTCGAACCCACGTACTATCCGGTGAGCTTCCTTTACGGAGGCATCGAAGCTGATCCCGGCTTCCACGAGAAGGCCGTCAACGCGCTGTCGACCGGCGTGCCATTGCCAAGAATCGACTTGCAGGATAACCCCGATCCCGGCGTCCTCTACTAGCTCATTCCAGATAGACGTCGCTGATCTGTCCAACGGGTACAGCGCACAATCATCACGGCGTGAGGAATACAGCCAGGCACTGCGCGTGACCATCTCCAAGCAAACGTCCGCAACCCCCTCTCTGGCGTGTCGCAACAGGCTGAAACGAGTCTCCCCGGTCCACGAGAACATTGAGCCCATATAATAGAAGACGTGCTGGTATCGCATTTTAATGACTATGACCCGAAGTGGATTGCATTACATCGTGAAACAGGGCTTGTAGAGAAGATGCTGAATCTCGGCTTCATCTATTTGAGGAAAGCGGATTTCCGAAGTCAAGAGCGATATAACACCGCTTTCTTTAATATTACGATTGCTTTTGAGAGACTTTGCAAACTTATTATTGACTCAGAAGCATATGTGAATACAGGGCAATTTTTAACTAACGGAAAGCTGTCCAATTGGGGACATGATTTATCGAAACTGTATTGGCAAGTAGGCTCAGTAATGGAAGAATCGGGGCATGTAGTTAATGTGGCCACCCCCGAAGACAATGAGTTTTTAGAAGATGTTCTAAAATTCTTAACAGACTTTGCCAAGAAAGATCGCTACTATAATTTTATTTCTCTGGACAAGAGTGGTGCATCCGATCCAGTACGCAGATGGCGACGATTAGTTTTACGGTTTAAGCCACAGCAAAAACATCAGCCTTGGCAGAATGAGATGTTATTTATCGCAAAAGAGAAAGACAATGTACCTAATGAACTGAGGGATATATATTACTTTGATGAAGAAGGTAACATCATTCAAAGTAACGAGCAATGTGTGGAGTCTCTTTTTCAAAGCAACCATATACAGCTCGAAGGCAGTTCTTTTCTATATGTCATTATTAGATATTTAGTAGCTTGTCTTGATTCTTTCTCTGAAGCTGAGTATTCACAAGATAAAGTTGACTCTGGCTCAACGATATCTTCTTTTGGATCACGAGCTCAATTGGAAGCACGCTTTGCTCAGCCTCCAGTATTTAGGTTATTGAACTATGCAGAGTTCTTCCCTAATTTCCGTATGTCCGAAGAACAATATAGGGCTTGTTTACAAAAGGAAATTAGTGAGCAATGGTCTCAGTACCCCTGTGGAAAATAGCATGGAGAAATCTGCCTAATCCTCTGGAGTAATGCGGGAGGGACCGGGGAGGACGCCCCTCCCCGGCGTCATTACCTAGATTTTCAGTCGGTAGGGGCAGCCAGCTTTCGCCAGACGCTGCATTAGGTGGACAATGACAGCACTTTGCTTATCGGATGGAATCTTTGTCGGCATCGCGGCTGCAACGCTTACGCATCCTCGTTCTTTTTCATCGCCCTCGTCTTCGTCAAGAAGCCACTGAGCTACGTCTTTCCAGAACTTTGGGCCAGCGTTTACAACTGCTGCCGTGTATTCGATGCCGTTTGTTTCACGTTGATCTCGCGAGCTGCTTCGATTGCGCGACCACTCTTCCCGCGGGGAGATTAGCTTAGACAGCCAATCTTGGTCCCAAACAACATGCAATGCTTTCACTGCTTCCCAACAGCGTGGTTGCTTGGCCCATTCGCTGATGTTGCGGTAGCCCTGAGCTGGGTGCATGAGTACCGGGTGAACTGCGTCGGCTGCTTGGCGAATAGCTTTTCTGAATGGTTCGTCGAGTGACTGGGCATTCCAAATACGCTCGAAATCCACCTTTTTCTTAAGCTGACGGGCAGCTTCTGCTAGCAACCCGATGGTGAGCACAACATGCTGCGCTCGATAGCCGCCAGCTTCATACCATTCCATTTGAGGAATGATCTTTTCGGTGGCATCCCAAATGATCTTTTGCGCAATCAGCGTTTTGTAATAGTACTCGTTGAATTGGAGATCGTTCTCGGTCCATCGTTGTGCGATGTCCTTGGCAAATTCTGCAAAGTTCTTTTGAGCACCACGGTTAACAAAGTATGCTTTATCTGTCCAAACCATTGCATATTTGGCCAAATCGGTTTTCGCGAATTTCTGATTCTTTGGAAACTCCGCTAGGAACTTGTTCTTCTCGCCGCGAGTCAGATACGCTTGTGCATCGCCGTACTGTCCTCTAGCGCGTTCGTAGAACCACTTGGTTTGGTTGAAGGTTCCTTCTTGCGCAGGAGCCAAGATACGCCTAGAGAATTTCTCCATGCGTGCATGGAACGGATGGTTAGCGAACAGATCCGCTTGCGAAACTTTGTTCTGGCTGTTTGCGTACTCGGAAATGCGGGGGACAAGGTCCTCGGCTTTCTTTGGATTAACGATGCTGAGCTTCATTTGGACAAAGACTTTGCTAAGGTCTTTGCCGGCTCGGTAAGCAGCATATACGGATGCTGTGGTTTGTCCGCCATTAACGATCTGCAAATTGTCCAGAGAGAGAATGTTAAGGCCATCCGACGTCATCTCGGTCTCAATATGCTCAGCAGTGGCAGTCAGCCCATTATTGAATGAGAAGAAAAGTTCAGGTTCGCTTTCAAGCGTTCGTTTGATGCCCTTGTTGACATTGCTGCGGGCTTGCAAAAAGACTCGTACGTTTTGTTCGAGTAGTCTTGCTCCCCATCGGTCGTAGATACGAGCTAGATCTGTACCTGGCACAGCAGCCAAGTACACAGGATTCTCTGCATCTCTTGCGCTTGCCAGCAACGCACGTAGCGGATGCAGCGGCTTTTCATCAAAATGCACGTGCAAGGGCTCCTGGCCTGTTGCTGCTTTATTGAGCGTGAGAAGACGGTTGATGTCCCAAACGCTATATACGACGGAACGACCTTCGAAGTCCCCGGCTGTTTTGCCATCGATTCGGCTGCTGAGCACTTTGTTGGTCAACAGGTAGAGACGTATTTTAGTGATTCGGCTCCAGCGTGTGGCGATCAAGTCCGCAAGACCAAAGCCTGGGTCGGAAATCTCCAGTGATCGACGCCACTCAGGTTTAAGAGCACTGTGAAGGTAACGCATGAGACGGTTAAAAGTGGCGTTCATATCGCGGGTACCTAGCGTCTCGAGATCTCCGCCTTGGTGAAAGTCGAGAATGATAAGCCCCAACGTTAATGGTTCGTCAGGATCCCCGGTTGAGCGGCTTTCGAGAGGATCTCCACAGTATCCGTCTACACGCATCTGTCCATTAGCAGGCTGATAGCTGGAACGTACCGCTTCGTCGAACTCTCCGGCATCGATAAGGAAGTCGGCGAATTTGTCGAAGAAGATGTCTTCCTTCCAGCCGCCATTTTCAGACTCGTTGATGATATCTTGGAAAAAATCTTCCGAGAATTCTTCCAGCTCGGTTGTATCAGGCATTGCCGCCTCCCACGATCTTCAACAGTGCATCTTCGCTTATCTCGAATGTACCGCAATGGTTCAGGTTCACTTTGTAGGTGACGCTGGAAATTGCTGGATCAAGAGAACTTTCATCGATATGCGGGAAATTCTCAGGGACGATGAACTGTCGGATTGCTCCGATGCTCCATGCTGTTCCTGAGTAGTTGTCTGTCTCTTCAAAGCCGATTTGCGAGAGTTTAAGGTCAAATTCAAGTGCATCCAAAGGAGAATCAAGTAATGCGCGGGTTTGTCGGACATAATCGTTCAGCGAATGTCCTTCGGCCCGAGAAGGTTCTTGGTTTACTTCGACAACGTACAGGAAAAGCCTTTCGTTATCGTTTACGCTTAGCTGCGTTGCAGAGTTAATGGTTATAGTTGGTGTTCCGGCTCCTCTATTTGATTTCACTTCTATTGCTGTCTGTCCGAATGAGAAATCATGTACGGCTTGCTGCGGGCCGGTCCAGCTTTGCAATGCCGCTTTGGGAGTTAGTGATCTTAAAGCGATACGCTGAAAGCACAGGAGTTCGGCGATTAATCCCTTTTGTTCTTCTTCGGTTAGTCCTAACCTCTTACCTTGAAAGAAATAGGCCCAGCGCTCTAGCCGAAGTATGGTGGCATGGCGTTGCTGATTGACTGGCGCGGTTTGCAGTACCTTGATAATGTCAAGGCATACCTTGAGAAAGGCCTCGCTCATGGCCGGATCTTTCAAGGCTATAACCATGAGATGCCGGCCGCAGTCTTCGCCAGATGCAATGCCCTTGAAACGAGGCATGGGATTGATATACTGCTCATTGGCGTCGTATCCGATAAGCAACGCTGGACTACCCATTTCATCGAGAGACCAGTGCAAGTCTCGCTGCTGTGGATTAAGCGATTCATCAACACGTCTGCTCGCAAAATACGCATGTGATGATGTGCTGCGTATACCTTCCCACGGGTTGAAATCAGAGGTCTGGATCATCGTCATCGTTCTCTTCAATCTCAATATCATGTCCAATTTGATGTAGCATCACATCGTTATAGACATAGGTGACTTCTTCTTTGATGCCAATCTCAGGGAAACTGATGCTCCAGCCAACGGTTTCCTCGATATGGTCTGCAGAGGGCCAAATGGATCTATTCCCGCCGTTTTCAGGCTTAAGCCATTTTTCGAAGGTTTCCGCGTTTTTGAACTGAAGTGCTACAGGATGAATGATCAGCAATGGTTTGCGGCCTGGCACCTGCCGGTAGTAGATGTCGGACACATTTTTCTTATTGGGATTCTTGTCTCTGAAACGTGTCTCTGCCTGAGTGATTTGCTGCTCATCTAGAGGAGCTTTCTCTACTCCTCGGCTGGAAAGACGCATTTGAGACAAGTAGAAAATTGCCTTGTTCGTTCCGCGTCCAGGTGCTCGGCGCTCGCGTATTGTGCTATTACCAAAGGCAGTAAAACTGGCTGTTGTTTCCGCTGGATTGCCTGAAGTGATGAACACATCCCAATCGTCATGCCCATAGTCATCAAGCAGATTGATATGCCTGAGCAGGTATTCGCTGTTAGACTTCGGTGATTCATCTGAATTGCGGTAGCGGCTGATGTAATCGCGGATTAAGGTGCTGGGTACGTGACGCACTAGTTTGCCTGCTGGCTTCCCGTTGGCTTTTGAATAGTCCTTATCGGGAATGCAATGCTGCACCTGTAGTTTCTCTAGAAATTCTTGTGATAGTTCGTCGTTGTAGCGCAGCTTCGCAGGATCTCGGTCAAAAGCGGTTGTCTCAATGAATGCGCCATCCAGCTTGACTTTTGCAGGTTTAACCTCTGTTCCAGCTCCCATTTTGTTTCGAGCTGTGATCATCAATGTATCAGGACTGCTTTTAATCCTAAGACCGTACTCGCGCGGAGTTGAATGTGCGGTGCACATGGCTCGTACTTCATCGGTCAGCTCTGAAGTTGCGTTTGCCACATATGCATACCACCTTGCCGATTGTTCAGTCATCCAAATGCGACAGAGATCTTCATAGTTAAAGCGGTAGCCGAACCAGCGCGCCATCTGCATCAAGGAATCATAGGCTCGGGCATTACGCGCATAATACGATACCAGCAGGCCCTCAAGTGTTAATCCTCGGGACAATCGATATCCGCCGATGGCGATTATGCGTTGAGGGGACTTCGTATAATCCAATGCATCTTTGGATTGAGAGTTAATCTCTGCCAAGGTAATGGGTCGGATGGTTTCTTGCAGAACGCTGAGTACGTCGTTCCACGTGTATTGCAGATCTGAGTATTCATGCTCCCATATTTGGTGTAACTCACGCAATTTAGCAGATGAATTGAGCGCTATGTCACTCGGTAACGCAGCATAAGAATTGATAGAGCTGCGAAGTATGTCAACGTAGTCTTCGACGAGATAGTAGATGGAGTGTTGCACCGTTTTAAATGGGGACATGTTTATCATCATGGTCATATGCTCGTCTTCGTCGCCTGATAACACGCGAATTGCACAAGCTATGATGAAAGTATCGATGGCTTGTTCCAAGCTTTCGGGCAGTTCCTCCAAGACGTCACCGCTGCGGCGTTTAATTCCTTGACACTCATCATCGTCTAGGATCCAACGCACGAATTTAGGGTTCGGGTCGTCGATATCTCCGAATACCTTTTCGGCACCGAAGTATGCAGTTGATTGTTCCAATGTGTAGATGAAGCTTCGAGGGAAGATATCATCGCCAGCTTCTTCGTCGGTGCTTTGGGAATCAATTAGGACGTTCGCAAATGGCGTTGCGGTGTAACCTATGTATGCGCTCTGGCTGAATAGCCCTAGAATCTTGCGAATCTGGCCGTTGATTTTAGAAATATCTCCTTTGTCATACTTGACATTAATAGAAGCGTTGTCGGCTTCATCATCGATGAGCAGCAATGGGCCATCATCTTTACAATTGTCCTCAAGCCATATGGATATTTCACGCAAGGAATTAGCGTTTTTCTTGATGACGAATACAAGTGGTTCTTGAACATGACCGGACATTACTCCGCGCATAACATCTTCCGTGGCCTTATTAAAGTCACGAATTCTGGAAGTTCCGAGGAGAGGGTGACGTTGATGACCGATGCCTACTCCGACATTTTTTTTGCTGACGAGATCATAGCCTACGAAACCGTCCTCAATGCGCTCTTGAGTTTGGTTGCGAAGTACGTTGTAGATACCTGCCATGACGACGATGATTTTGTATCCAGCGTCAGCGGCCTTCGAAATGAGGCCAATGTAATTGGCTGTTTTACCGGATTGCACTGATGCTACTACAAGTCCACGGCGATCAAACGGTTCATCTGTTTTTGGGTTGGAGATGCCATCAAGAATATTGTCGGTGTCCTTGTCCATAGAACGAATGGTGTCTCTGGACCAGTGCTTCTTATTGCGAAGATATTCGCTATAACGGTTCCAATAAAACCAGTCGATATCTGGTTTCACTTGGTTCACCCAAGGTTTGACTTCATCGTCTTGGTAACGGAAACCAACTGGTTTCAGAAAATCTTCTTTTGTTTTATAGTCACGGATCAACTTATTGATAAAGGCAGATGGATCTTCCAGCTGCATAGATGAGAAATCAGGATACATTTCGGCCATTTTGAGCCATGTAAGAAAACATTGCTCAACAACGCTTTCGGTGACTGCATTAGCCCCTGAATCACGCTTCTTATCGAGATCGCGTTCGGCGTACTCGTAAATCCACTCAGCCATGAGTTTGATGTTGCTCATTGTTCCTCGATTCCTAGTGCGGCCAGCGTCTCGTTCCATCGGGTCTGATACGGCTCAATGGTTCGCATTGTATCCAAAGATTCTTCGTCGTTCTTGAACTGTTTGAGCGCAGCGAAGAATGTACGCGCGTTCCTAGAGAAATCTTCCGATTCCAATGCAGTTGCCGAAATGCTTTCGGCGTTATTGGACATGTCGTAGAACAATGCCTCCGTCGGCAGCATGGCTCCGATGAGAGCGATGAGCGAGTCAAATTGCTTCTGATTCTCCTCGTCAAGGCCCTCTCTGAAATTTTTCAGGACGGGATGCTCGGTGTTGATGCTGTAAGTGGTTTTCTCGCCATTTTCGGTTCGGTTCCAAACAGGATAGACAGTGGGGCTGGTCAGACGCGCCCCCCTGCGCCTGTACACCTTACGGGAAGGCGCGCCTATTGTCTGGATTAGAGACTTTACTCGGCGACGAACGGTTTCAGGCATTTGCGCAGAAACCTTCTTAACGTCGATTTTCCAGACTTCATCCTGATCGGTGCCAATGTCGATTTTTACGCGGGTCAGCTGTGTGAGAGCCGTTTTCTTGGCCAACCCAAACCATGTGCCAAAAATGATAAGGCGCTTAGCCCTGTAAAGGTATACACCTTGGTTGCGCAAGTAGCCGCCTGGCAGACCGTAGCGGTCATATTCGCGCTTGTCTTCGTAAGTCGAAATATGTGGAAGCGTGAATGAACGTAACGCAACGCCTGGGCACACTATTTCTTCCGGAGATGCCTGAGTGGCATCATTGGCGATATTAAACGGGTCAATGGGGTCAAGAGAACGTCCATTGACGGATATTTTGACTTTCTGGATACCTTTTTCCCCAGAGAGGAACCTATGGAAGACCAAGGATAAATGGTCCTGAGCTTCGCTGACTATGCGTGCATAGTCCACTTTTCCGGAACCATTGTCTCCAGTTAATCGATCGACCTTTTCCCAAAGAACCAGCGTTCCGGTGGGAGGCAGCTCGTCGAATGTAAATATGCGTTCGAAGTCGGCTCTCTCTAGAACAGACCATGAGTTTTCTCGAACAACGGTGTCGAGATCCCAAGTGAAAGCAACTGTCTTGCCATGTTGCCGCGATGCGACGGTTAATCTACGGCATTGTGAAAATGAAGCAGTTTTCAGTCCTAGTCCGAAGCGTCCCAGATCGCCGATTGCGCGTTCGTCTCTTGGATTGGTGCTGCCCAAGCGCATGGCTTGTAGAAGGTCCGAGCGATTCAAACCATCGCCGTCGTCAATGATGGCAACTTTGAAGGAATCTTCTATTGGCAGCGCAAAGACAGATATCTCCCGTGCATGAGCAGTGATGGAGTTGTCAATGATGTCAGCAAGCGCGCTGTCGAAGGAGTATCCGATGTCGCGGAGACTCTCAATCAGAATGCCAGGCTCAGGAGTCAGCTCGATTTCATTAGTCACTTCACCGTAGTTCCTTCCCCATGTCTGGGTTTTCCCAGTATATAGTGGAAATGGTTCTGACTGGCGGATTTCTGCCCATATTGCTGTGTCTGTCAAGGGCGGATGCGCACTTCCCTCCATGCATGCTGCAATTGGTCAAAGTAGTCGTCTGCGGGGATATGTAGACACTGGGCTACGACCTTTGCAATCTGGTTAGCGAGTAGAGGCGGCACGGCGTTGCCGACTTGCTGATACTGGGCCGTACGGTTCCCCTCGAAGAAGTAGTCATCAGGAAAAGTCTGTAGACGTGCAGCTTCACGTACCGTTAGGCTGCGGCACTGCCGGAAGTCGGGATGGATAAAGTAGTGGCCATCCTTGGAAATGTGCGACGTGACAGTTGTGGAAGGGCGGTCGTACATCTGAACTCGGAAACGGTCAGCGAACTCCACGGCTTTAAGGTCTTTGGAATCGGCGACGTTCTTATGTGCTGGCAACAGGTATGTAGGGAAATCCTTGAGTTTGGCTGGTTGCCCGTGTACTTGGGCGAAAGCGGCACAGAACAGGTAACGATCGAGGTCCTTTGCCATATGGGACCGTGCGGAATGATTGGTAAGCACGTTGCTATTAACGTCATTTAGTCGTTCTCGATACCAGCCGGCAAGAGATGTGAAGATATCAGAGCGTCGCACATGGTCGTCGGACGTGAAAGCCGGAAGGTCGCCAAACCTGATTTCAGAGAGCTCTTCAGCTAGCTCTGTATCCGGGTAATGCTCCGAGATATGATGAGCGGCTTTCAATATGTAGTCAGCCCAAGAACTGTGCACTTCCTCTTTGCTGCGTCGCGAGAAATCACTGCGCAATAAGGGGATGCCTGCCAAGGCTTCTCGAACGGTTTCCTCGGGGTGTCTCTTAAGTTGGGCTGGGTCCACATCTAGGTCATTGCGAATTCCAAGAAGAATGACGCGGTGCCTGGCTTGTGGAATTCCATACCGTTCCGCCTTAACTACATAGTCTGAGGGTTTTTGCGGATTGGCAACCACTAGGGAATGAATCGTATATCCAGCTTCCTCAATATCGGCACGAATCATGCCAAGCACACCCTGATTATGCAGCTGCGCTGAAAGAATGCCTTTAACATTCTCCATCACAAACACGTCAGGTTGGATAGCGTTCAAGAACTGGAGATAGCACTTGTAGAGAGTTTGTTTGTCGTCGGCTTGGAGCTTTTCTTTTTCATGCGAGCGCCTTGACCGTCCTACTAGGGAATATGCTTGGCACGGAGGGCCGCCAATGATAACTTTTGGGCCGCTATAACCTTCTAGACGTTTGAGTGCCTCTTGGACTAAGGCATCATCACCTTCCACCAAAGTGGCTTGGACTGCCTCATGATCTGCTTCAGCCCATTGGTCTGGAAATGCGTTTTGCAGCTTGGAAAGTTGAGTTGCTGTTGGATTTTCCATGTAATCTATGTACTGCCGTGGGATTCTGCCTTCGGTGTCATAGATCTTACGGAAGAACGAACGCAGTCGAAGCGTTTTATGAGCCGAAGATTCCATTTCTACGGACATAAGAATCTGAAAGATACGTTCGCCGGTGGAGTCGGTCAGGGAAGAGAATCCTTCCCCGAGCCCTCCGGGGCCTGCGAACAGATCAATAATGGGAACCCTCTTGCGCACATCGTCACCTTTCCTAGTGTATCCAGGATAGCGTTTAGCCTGGAAAACACCAGGAAAGGCGACAATACTTTCAAGTATTTTGTGGCCTGTGTCCGCATAACGCGCTAAACGAGCGCCGCACTAGCCGTTGTATTCGATATGCAGACCGGGATCGCTTTCGTATTCGCCAATGATTTGGTTGTAAGCCTTGACTAGACGCGAAGGAGTTTCATGGCGACGTAGCCGCGGGTGGGCTGATAGTGACGCATACACACCAGTGCGATGTTGTGCAGGACGCGGTCCCCCTGTCTGCTGCAGCCCCCTATCGTCGCACAACGACAAACGCACAACCAGATCGGCTGAGACATACTCCACATTTGAATGCTTTCCCAAGAAGCAAACCGGAAGATAACCCCTCGACGTATATGCCAAGCTTGAAAGCTGGTCACGTGAGATCTCCCGGCTGCTTAGTCAGCATACTCCACATGCGCGAACTCGGGCACTTTATACCATTTGACCGGGTAGCCGGCGCCATGGGCACAGAACACGGAATCGGGGGTATTGTCCAAATCCGCTTCCGGATCGTAGTGCGCCTCGCGTACCACGCGCTCCTCGTCATGGCACGGGCGATAGCCGGCGAATGTGCAGCTCAATCGCCCGCGACCGTGCGTGTACGCGTTCACGTCCATCGCGTAGTCACGCATCTCCGAGACCGGGCATTCCCCCGTCAGCACGGCGTAATCGGTATCCATCGCGGAACCTGCTGACGCAGCCGTGCCAGAGCCGAATCCAGCGCCCGTATCGTCACCCATCTCAAACGTGCCGGCCATGCGCTGAATATCGGACATCGCCCGGCCGACCATATCCTGCGGCACCTCCAATCGGAACCGGTACCACGGCTCCAGCACACGGCAATACCCGCGCCCCTTGTCCATCGCCTCCTTCACAAACGCGGCATCGGTCTGCCCTTCCGCCGCCGACGGCCGGCCTTCCACGCCCACGCGCAGCTCCATCAGCCCCTGCCGAATCGCCCGGTATGTGGCCTGGCGGAAATCGCCGCCTTCCGTATGCTTCAGGTGCGCGCGGCCACCCACCAGCGTCAGTTTGACATCGGTCAGCGGCGCGCCGATCAGTACGCCCAAGTGCTCACGCTCCCCCAGATGCGTCATGATCAGCCGCTGCCAGTTGCGGTCCAGCACGTTCTCACTCACCGCGGTCGCGATCCGCACACCGCTGTCCGGCTCGCCCGGCTCCAGCCGGATGTGCGCCTCAGCGTAATGCCGCAACGGTTCGAAATGGCCCACACCCTCGATCGGTGTCGTGATGGTCTCCCGGTACAGGATGCCGCCCGGACCAAACACCACATCCAAGCCGAACCGGTCGTGCAGTTCCTGTTGGATGATTTCCAGCTGCACGGCACCCATCAGCTGCACGTGCACCTCGCGCAGCCGCTCCTGCCAGACCACGTGCAACAGCGGATCCTCATCCTCCAGTTCACGCAGCGCGGTGATGACCTTGTGCAGGGTCAGATCGTCGAAGCTCGGCATCGGCGGTGCGGCGGAATCCGCTTCGGATTCAACGTTCTTCGATTGCTCGTCGTCCGATTCCTCGCCCTGCTCCGTCGACGTCGACACTGCCGTGCGCGCCGCAGCGGCACGTTCGGCGAGCGCATCCAGATCGGTGTCGGGCGGCAGCACCGTGTAGGTGAGTACCGGTTGGATGGTGGGCGATTCCGCGTCGGGTTCGATGCCGAGTCCCTCACCGGGGAAGGTGCGGGTCAGACCGGTAACTGCACAGACGCTTCCGGCGGGAATGTCGGTGGCGATGTCGAATTTGGCGCCGTTGTAGACGCGGACCTGGTCGGCCTTCTCCTGCCACGTGCCGTCAGCGTCAGCGAGCAGGGCCTTAGCCTTGAGAGCGCCGCCGGTGACCTTGAGCCAAGTCAAGCGATTGTGTTGGGCGTCATGGGAGATCTTGTAGATGCGCGCGCCGAATTCCGCGGGCCATTGCGGTTCGCGCACGTAGGCCTCCAATCCGGCCATGAATTCGTCGACGCCGTCGACTTTCAGGGCGGAGCCGAAGAACACCGGGAACAGCTTGCGTTCGGCGATCATGGTCCGCAGCCGCGCCAAGGTGATGCCGCCGGTTTCCAGGTACTCGTCCATCGCCGATTCGTCGAGTGTGGCGACGTTCTCGGCATCCTCCGCCTGCCGCCATTGGGCAGCTTCGATGAGCGGCACGGAGCCGGAGATACCGGAATCCGGAGCAACCATCGGCAGTTCATAGACGGCGTCGGACAGGCGACGGCGCAAATCGGCGAGCGCCGCGGATTTGTCCGCGCCGGCGGCATCCATCTTGTTGACGAAGATGAAGGTGGGCACCTGATATCGGGCGAGCAGTCGCCACAGGGTTTCGGTGTGGCCTTGCACGCCGTCGGTGCCTGAAACCACGAGAATCGCGTAGTCGAGTACGCGCAGCACCCGTTCGGTTTCGGCGGCGAAGTCCACGTGGCCGGGGGTGTCGAGCAGCGTGAGGTCCAGATTGCCGCAGCGCACGGATGCCTGGTGGGCATGGATGGTGATGCCGCGTTGTTTCTCCAGCGATTCGGTGTCGAGGAAGGCGTCGCCGTGGTCCACCCGCCCAAGTTTGCGAATGCCTCCGGAACGGTAGAGCAATGCTTCGGACAGCGTGGTCTTGCCGGCATCCACATGCGCCAGGATTCCCGCCACAATATGCGTCATGACATCCGCTCCGATCCCTCGTCACCGACATATGGGGAAAGTCCCCGATTGGTTCGGGGACTTTCCGTGTTGTTGTTTTGCGTTCGGTAGCCGGCCTGTGGTTCAGGCCTTGGCAACCTCGATGCCGAGGTCGGCGGCGGTGTCGCTGGCCGTGATCTCGAGCGTGGTGGCCAGGGTCTCACCGGCGATCAGGTCGCGGAACTGTTCGGCCTTCGGGGCGTCGGCGGCCGGCACCGTAAGCTTGAGCACGATGCGGTCGGCGATGTCGAGTCCGGCCTCCTTGCGGGCGTCCTGCACGGAGCGGATCGCGTCGCGGGCGTAGCCTTCGGCGATCAGGTCGTCGTCCAGCGTGGTGTCGAGGATCACGAAGCCGCCGGTCGGCAGCGCCGCGGACACGATGCTGTCGGTGTCGGACGGGTTCGCCTCCTCCACACGGTTGATCAGCTCGTACTCGCCCTCCTCCAGCGCAATCTCGCCGGACGGGGTCTCCACCACCGGCACGCCGGCGGCGTCCACATGCCAGGCACCGGACTTGGATGCCTTGATGGCGAACTGGACGTCCTTGCGCAGACGCTTGCCGGCCACGCGGGCGTTGACGCGCAGCTCGTTGATGATGCGCAAGCCATGCTCGGAAGCCTCGTCCAGCGTGCACAGCTCCACGGTCTTGATATTGAGCTCGGACTTCAGGATGTCCTCGTAGGTGCGCACCGCGTCCGGGTTCTCGGTGACCACGGTCATGCGGGCCAGCGGCTGGCGCACGCGAATCTGCTCCGCCTTGCGCAGCGAGAGCGCGGCGGACACCACCTCGCGCACCTTCTCCATCGCCTCGACCAGCGCCGGATCGTCGGCCAGCACGAGGCCCAGTTCGGTCGCCTCACCGGTCGCGGCGTCCGTCAGCGCCGGCCAGTCGGCCAGGTGCACGGACTCGCCGCCGGTCAGGCCGCGCCACACGGCGTCGGCCTCCATCGGGGCGAGCGGGGCAAGCACGCGCATGAACGTCTCCAACGCGGTGTACAGCGTGTTGAACGCGTTCTCGTCCTCGTTCCAGAACCGGTCGCGGGTGTTGCGGATGTACCAGTTGGTCAGCAGGTCGATGTAGTCGGTCACCGCGTCGCAGGCGTCGGAGATCGCGAACTCGTCGAGCGACTTGGTCGCGGACTCCACCAGGCGGCGGGTGCGGGCCAGCAGGTAGCGGTCCATCTCCGGGAGCGCGGCCACCTCGTCGGCGCGCAGCAGTCGCGCGTCATAGCCGGCGCCGCCGTTCGCGGCGTTCGCATACAGCGTGAAGAAGTAGTACGAGCTCCACACCGGCAGCATGACCTGGCGCACCGTGTCGCGGATGCCGTCGGCGGTCACGATCAGGTTGCCGCCGCGCAGGATCGGCGAGGACATGAGGAACCAGCGCATCGCGTCGGAGCCGTACTGGTCGAACACGCCGTTGACATCCGGGTAGTTGCGCAGGTGCTTCGACATCTTCTGCCCGTCGGAGCCGAGCACGATGCCGTGGCAGATCACGTTCTTGTACGCCGGCTTGTCGAACAGCGCGGTGGCCATGATGTGCAGCGTGTAGAACCAGCCGCGGGTCTGGCCGATGTACTCCACGATGTAGTCGCACGGGAAGTGCTGCTCGAAGAACTCCTTGTTCTCGAACGGATAGTGGAACTGCGCGAAAGGCATCGAACCGGATTCGAACCAGCAGTCGAGCACGTCGGTGATGCGGTGCATCGTGGACTTGCCGGTCGGGTCGTCCGGGTTCGGGCGGGTCAGGTTGTCGATCCACGGGCGGTGCAGGTTGACCTCGCCCTTGTCGTCGCGCGGGTAGTCGCCGAAGTCGGCCTTGAGCTCCTCGAGCGAGCCGTAGACATCCACGCGCGGGTACTTCGGGTCGTCGGAGACCCACACCGGGATCGGAGAGCCCCAGAAACGGTTGCGGGAGATCGACCAGTCGCGGGCGTTGGCCAGCCACTTGCCGAACTGGCCGTCCTTGACGTTGTCCGGGATCCAGTTGATCTGCTGGTTGAGTTCAAGCAGACGGTCCTTGATCTTGGTGACGGACACGAACCAGCTGGAGACCGGCTTGTAGATCAGCGGGGTCGCGCAGCGCCAGCAGTGCGGGTAGGAGTGCACGTAGCTCTTCTCCTGGAACAGGATGGCGCGGTGCTCCTCCGGCACGGCGGCCAGCGGGCCATCACCGGCACGCAGGTTGCGCAGGATCGGCAGGTTGGCGTCGAACACGAACATGCCCTCGTATTCGGGGCACAGCGACGTGAACTTGCAGCCCGCGTCGAGCACGTCCACGGACGTGATGCCGTGGGCGTTGAGCGTGTTCATATCGTCCTCGCCGTAGGGGGCCTGATGCACCAGGCCGGTGCCTTCGGTGGTGTCCACGTAGTCGGCGGTGAAGATCTGGTAGGCGTTGGGGCCCGGGGTGCCGCCCTCGGCGAGCGCGTCCTCGCCCGCGAAGTACGGGAAGACCGGCCAGTAGCGCCAGCCGACCATGTCGGCGCCCTTGAGTTCGCGCACCACCTCGTAGTCCTCGCCGAGTTCCTTGGCGTAGGAGCCGAGCAGGGCCTTGGCGAAGTAGAACTTCTTGCCGGCGAACTTGCCTTCGACCGGCTTGACCTCCACATAGTCGATGTCCGCGCCGACCACGATCGCGAAGTTCGTGGGCACGGTCCACGGCGTGGTGGTCCAGAACACGGCGTAGGCGTCGTCCTCGTCCTTCAGCTTGACGGCCACGGACACGGTGGTGTCCTGACGGTCCTGGTACACGTCGGCATCCATGCGCAGCTCGTGCGCGCTCAGCGGCGTCTGGTCCTTCGGACAGTACGGCAGCACGCGGTAGCCCTGATAGGCCAGGCCCTTGTCATACAGCTGCTTGAACGCCCACATCACCGATTCCATGTACGGGATGTTCAGGGTCTTGTACCCGTGCTCGAAGTCGACCCAGCGGGCCTGACGGTGCACGTAGTCCTGCCATTCGTTCGTGTACTTGAGCACGGAGGCGCGGCAGGCGTCGTTGAACTTGGCGATGCCCATCTGCTCGATCTGGTCCACCGATTCGATGCCCAGTTCCTTCTGCGCCTCAAGCTCGGCGGGCAGGCCGTGCGTGTCCCAGCCGAACACGCGGTTGACCTTGCGGCCCTTCATGGTCTGGTAGCGCGGGATCACGTCCTTGGCGTAGCCGGTGAGCAGGTGGCCGTAGTGCGGCAGGCCGTTGGCGAACGGCGGGCCGTCGAAGAACACGAACTCGTTCTGGCTGTGGTCGCCGGAGGGGTTGCGGTCGATGGACTTCTGGAAGGTGTCGTCTTCGTCCCAATAGTTAAGGACATCGGTCTCCAGCTGCGGGAAGCTCGGGTTCGGCGCGACGTTCGCGCTCTGCTCGCCGGCTGCCGCCTTGGGATACACATGGGAATGGGTGGTCTCGCTCACCGTGTCTCTCCTCGTGCAGGTCTGTTCCGTTACTTCTTCTGCCACGAGGACGACGGCGATTGGGTCCGGGACTGCTGTCCGGTTTGGGATTGATGCCCCACCCGGCCAAGTCACCGGTATCCGCGATCACCACCGCGGTACCACCTCGCTTGCCGCATGTCGGATGCCGCGGGACCCATCCCGCGCGACCACGATGCGACCGCTTGTGTCCGGCTGTGTCGGGCCGGTCCCGTCGGTTCTACTGGGCTTCGGGCCGGTGTGGGCCCGCCGCCGTTCTTCCGATGGCTCCCCGCTGATAACGGATTATCGCCGTGAACGTCGCCCATTGTAGCACCGAGGTGGGGACGGCCCCGCCGCCGTATCACCCTCATTCCGCCCAACACTCCCGAACTCTCCGGACTCTGACACATCGTGACCGTGATCCTTTGCGAGAATCGTTGGAATTTCAACGATTCGCAACTGAGATCACGGTCACGATGTATCAAAGTCACGATGTATCAAAGTCACGATGCATCACGGTCACGATGCATCAGAGTCCGAAGTTCAGCGCCGAGCGGTGACCTTGCGGTAGGACTCAGCCAGGTTGCGGGCCAGCTGGCGCCCGGTTTCGCCCAGGATCACGCCGAGCGAGTTGAGCGGCATGCTGCGCAGGAACATGACCATCAGCGCACTGTCCGGGATGACCGGGTGGCCGGCCTCCTTGGCCATGTCGTCGAGCACGTGCTGCAGAATCGGCGCGCCGATCGGATCGTCGAGCCATTCGCCGAAGGTCGACCATTCGTCGAGATTCATGACCTTGCCGTCATCGTCGATCTCGATGTCGAGCCGCGAGACGATGTCGCGCGAGGACACGCCGACCTCGACCGTGTAGGTGCCGCCTTCCACGCGCCAGTCGTCGAACCGCTCCGACCAGTAGGCGAAGGCGCGATCGTCCAGCACGACGGTGACGCTCTTCGACTCGCCGGGTTCGAGCGCAACCTTGGCGAATCCCTTGAGCTCGTGCACCGGCCGGGCGACCTTGGCCTTCGGCGGGGCCACGTAGACCTGCACGGTTTCGGCACCGGCCACATCGGCGGTGTTGGTCACGGTCACGGTCACTTCGGCGGCGCGCGGACCGGTCTTGGACACGGTCACGTCATGCACGTCGAACGTGGCGTAGGACAGGCCGTAGCCGAACGGATAGGTGACCGGCTTGCGGAACGTGTCGTAGTACCGGTATCCGACGAACACGCCCTCGCCGTAATCCACGTGGCCTTCCTCGCCCGGCCAGTTCATGGCGGACGGATCATCCTCGACGTTGTCGATGATGGTCTGCGCGAGTTTGCCGGACGGGGTTTCGTCACCGAAGACCACGTCGGCGAGCGCCGCACCGCCGGCCTGGCCCAGCAGCCAGGTCTCCAGGATCGCCTTGGCGCGGCCCTGCCACGGCAGCGAGACCACGGAACCGTTCGACAGCACGACCGCCACGTTCGGGTTCGCGGCGGCCACGGCATCAAGCACCTCGACCTGCTTGGCGGGGATGTCCAGCGTGGTGCGGTCGAAGCCTTCGGACTCGTAGGCGGCGGGCAGGCCGAGGAACAGCAGTACGACGTCGGCGTTCTTGGCGGCCGTCACGGCCTGCTCGGTCAACGCCGGATCCTGCGCCTCGTCGTCCAGTGTGAAGCCGGGGGCGAAGTCGGCTGCGATTCCGCGTTCCTCGAGCGCGTCGAGGAAGCTGGTGAGTTTGGTCGGGTTGATGAGCGATGAGCCGGCGCCCTGGTAGCGCGGGGTGCGGGCGAATTCGCCGATGACGGCGATCTTGGCGTTCTTGGCGACCGGGAGGATGGCGTCCTCGTTCTTGAGCAGCACCATCGATTCGACGGCGGCCTGGCGGGCGACCTCGTTGTGGGCGTCCACGTCGTACCGGTAGCCGTCCTGGCTCATGGCGGGGCGGGCCTTGGCGACCAGGTCGATCATGCCCTGGGCCATCTCGTCCAGCTGGGTGGCGGGGATGCGCCCGTCCTTGGCGGCGGCCACGATCTGGTTGTCGGTGTTGCTCGGCGGCATCTCCAGGTTCAGACCGGCGTTGAGTGCGGCCACACGGTCGCTGACCGCGCCCCAGTCGGACATGACGATGCCCTTGAAGCCCCATTCGCCGCGCAGCACGTCGGTGAGCAGCCAGCGGTTCTGCGAGGAGAACACGCCGTTGATCTTGTTATATGAGCACATGACGGTCCACGGTTGGGCGGTTTTGACGATGTACTCGAAGGCCGGCAGATAGATCTCGCGCAGGGCGCGCGGGGAGATCGTGGCGCTGATGCGCAGACGGTCGGTCTCCTGGTTGTTGGCGGCGAAGTGCTTCAGCGAGGTGCCCACGCCCTTGGACTGCACGCCCTTGACGATGCCGACGGCGGTGTGGCCCGCCAGATACGGGTCCTCGCTCCAGTATTCGAAGCAGCGGCCGCCGAGCGGGTTGCGCTTGATGTTGACGCCCGGCCCGAGGATGACGGCCACCTGTTCCTGGATGCATTCCTCACCCATCGCCTCGCCGACGCGTTCGACGAGTTCCGGGTTCCACGAGCAGGCCATGCCGGCCGCCGGCGGGAAGCAGGTGGCGGGTACGTTCTCCTCCACATCCATCGATTCGGTGTTCCGGGCCTTGCGCAGGCCGTGCGGACCGTCGGTGATGGTGTAGTTCGGCAGGCCCTTGGCCGACACGCTGCCCAGGCTCCACGGGTTGGTGCCGCTGGTCAGCGCGGCCTTCTCCTCAAGGGTCAGGTCGTTTACGGAGGGATAGTCGCTCATGGGTTCGCTCCTTCTGGTTCGGTCCGACATATCGTCGTGTGCAGCATCCTCTTCGATTACCGCGGCCGGCGGCGACTCTTCGCTCGAATTACCTACCGGTCGGTAGGTATCAGTGTACCATCAGACCACACCGCTCGCAACCACAGCCGCCGCATGGTAATGTCACCGATATCGAACCATTCGGTCGGTAGACATTGACGACGCGGCACGGTCGAATCGACGCCGCGCCGCACCCCGACGCGACACGCGACCGCACCCATATACGCGGCACCCGGCGATGCGCAACCCCTACATCGCATCGACATCGTCCCGTCGTGCGACATCCGCCACACCGCCGACCGACACGACGAAGGAGATGCCATGCCACACCGCGACCCGGAACGGTTGAGCCAGATCGAACGCACCGCGGCTGAACTGTTCGGACGGTCCGGATACTACGCCACGTCGCTGCAGTCGCTCGCCGACGCGGTGGGCCTGACCAAGGCAGGACTGCTGCACTACGTCGGCAGCAAGGACAACCTGCTGACCCTGGTCATGCGCGACGTGTACGACGCCGACGCCATGGCCAAGCTCGGCGCGGACGGCAACGACCAGCCCGTCGGAACGGTGTCGTTGCCCGGATACCTGCGCGACATCGTGGCCCAGAACGCCGAGCGCCCGCATCTGGTCCGGCTGTTCACGATGCTCAACACCGAAACCCTCAACCCGGACCACCCGGCGCGCCAGTACTTCCAGGACAGGGAGCGGCTGCTGGAGCATCTGGCGGACAACCCCTGCTGGCGGATTCCCGAAGGCGTGGACGTCCACGCCACGCTCAACGCGGCGATGATGGCGATGGACGGCATCCAGATCAAATGGCTGCGCCAGCCCGGCCGCGACCTGATGGCGATGTGGCGCGAGATTGAGCCGATATTGTTCCCCGAAACGATCTGGGGCCCGATCGACTGACCCCGCCCCGCCGACACGCCCGGCCCGCACGGACCGTGACGTGGCGCGCGGCGATGCCGTTGAAGCTCACGCCGTCGCCGACGCGCCCGGCTTCTGCGGACCGTGACACTTTGTGACCGTGACCCAAGTTTACAATCGTTGATATTTCAACGATTCTTGCGATGCATCAGAGTCACGATGTGTCAGAGTCCGTATAGGCCGGGCGTGTCGATGCAAAAGACAGAGCGGCATTGGAGCGCTCACGTCGTGACCGATGTGGATGAAGTTATACACATATCCACCATTTCCCGAACGGCACTGGCATCGCCTATGATTCCGCCCTACCGTCATCCATATGCAAAGAACGAGCACACCATACGGTTCAGAGACGGAGCTGTCTGAAAGTCTCCACACGCTTCCGGACGCAGCGGAATCCGGGACTCCACGCAACTACCTGCGCCAATCCTTAGCCGACACGCGTCAGAACACCGCACAACAATGTCTGAGCTTCTCAGCGAAACTATACAAGCCCCGCAACCTGGTATTCACAGGCATAACGGCACTGAAACTCAACGCCGTGGAGCTGCCGTGGGGAAACCTGCCTCAGGAGGAATTCCACATCCTCGCCAGCGCGGACAGCAAACGCTCGCATGTCAGCTCCGCCCATTTCATGGTTTGGACGCATTCAACCGGAAAAATGCAGTCGATTTCCGTCGGCGACAGTCGAATCTGGTTTACCGATCCCATAACCACATGGGCCATCATCGCCAAATTCCTTAGCCAAGTTGAAGTCATCGTGCTGGCCGACGCCATCTGCAGGGCAGGGGCGCGGAGCAGCCCCATCGGGAAACAGGACTTCCAAGATTACCTGAATTTAGACGATCGATTCATCGGCAAACGCAAATGCAACGACGCGATGCAATTCCTAGGTGCCCCACTGGATTCATCAATGGAGATGAGATGCGTGATGGCTTTGCTGAGGTACGGCCTGGAACGCCCCGAAACCGGATATCCCATCACTGTAGCCACACTTGGACGAACCGTACACGTCGACATGGCCTACCCCGAAGCCCGTGTCATCATCGAGTACGACGGCGACGCCCATCGTCTGGACAAGAAGCAGCACCGTTGGGATGAACGAAAACGAGAAGCGCTCCGGGCGATGGGATACACCGTCATCGTGGTCTTTGCGGATACCTTCTCGGATGAACAGCATACGAAAGCATTCGCGGAGAACGTTGCACGGGCTTTGGGCGTGGAGCTCCCCGGCGTACCGTTGGAGCCGTACACCGCACTGCTCAACGACCAATTGCTCGCCGAGGACAGGCTCCGGCAGAGGAAGTGCCGAGCCCGCAAAAAACACGGCTCCCGTCTCATCTAGCCATGTCCCGAATTCGGAACCCAATCCCACCCGACACGCCCGGCCTCTGCGGACTCTGACACTTCTGTGACTGTGACACAAGTTAAAAACCTTGGTATTTCAACGTTTTTTGCAATGCATCACGGTCACGATGCATCACAGTCCGCACAGGCCGGGCGTGTCGGAAAAGCAAGGGTGACGGCGGAATCCCCAGCGGGGGATTACGCGGGAAAGCCATGAAAAGTTTGCGGAACCACCCCCACCGAACCGCGTTGCACGAACACGGTCGGGATGCGACGGTTCTCGGCGCGCCGCTTGCGTTTCGCGCCGATTCGGGACAGCAACATCTCCACGCCCTGACGCCCCATATCCGCGGTCTGCTGCGAGATGATGGCCACCTGCGGGCTCATCAGCCGGAACGCATCGATGTCATCGAACGAGATCACCGACATGTCGGTGCCCAGATCCATATTGCGGTCGTGCAGCAGCCCGATGACGGCGATCGCGTCCGGTGAATAGGCGAACAGGATCGCGCTCACCCCCGCCGACAGCAGCTCCGTCAGCACGTCCTTGCGGGAGCGGAACGAGTTGTCGCATTCCACGACCACCGTCCCCTCCTCGCCCAGCAGTTTGCCGGCGATGGCACGGAACGCGGTCTCGCGCTCGTTCACGCTGAATGACCTCAACGACGGGTGCCCCACGAATCCCACGCGCCGATGCCCCAACTGGCGCAGCGTCTCGACGGCGCTTTCGATGCCCGGATACGGGTCGGAGACCACGAACGGCACCGTATCGACGCCCTCCACGCGGCGGTCCACGAACACCAGGGGCAATTCCCGGTCGATGATTGTGCGAATGCCCGGGGAATCGGCGCCCTCCGGCACCACGATCGCCCCGTCGATGCGCTGGCCGAGCAGCGTGGTGATGAACGCATCCTGCCGTTCCACGTTCTCGGCCGACGTGCCGATCAGCGTGCTGTAACCCCTCTCATATAGCTGTTCCTCCATCGAGGACACCAGATCGGCGAAGAACGGGTTCCTGATGTCCGGCACCAGCAACCCCACCGTTTTGGATTCGGAAAGGCGGATACCTTGCGCACGTGAATCCGGAACGTAGCCCAACTCGTCCACGGTTTTGCGCACCAGCTCCTTGGTTTCGTCGGAGAAACGCCCCTTGCCGTGCAGAATCTGCGAGACGGCGGTGATCGAGACCCCGGCCTTCCGGGCCACGTCACGGATCGTCACGAAAGCCATCGGTTCCCCTTCCTCATTTCTGGTACCTAGAGTACCGTACGTCCCCGTACGCGTCGCACCATTCTCCAACCGTTTTACCCTACGCGCACATACCGATGCCGCGACGCCGCACACATATGCGACGGCGTCCGTCGGAACCATAAGGCACGTGGTTCCGGCGGACGCCGATCAGGGCTGCATGACCCGCCTGCACGGGGCAGCGGGATACACCGAACTACTCGAGTTCGATGGCGCCGGTGTACAGCTGGTAGTACTCGCCCTTCTTCTCCAGCAGCTCCTCGTGCGTGCCGCGTTCGATGATGCGGCCATGGTCGAGGACCATGATCACGTCGGAGTTGCGGATGGTGGACAGGCGGTGGGCGATGACGAAGACCGTGCGGCCTTCCATCAGCGCGTCCATGCCGGCCTGCACGACGGCCTCGGTGCGGGTGTCGATCGAGGAGGTCGCCTCGTCGAGGATCAGGCACGGCGGGTTCGCCACGGCGGCGCGGGCGATGGAGATGAGCTGGCGCTGGCCCTGCGACAGGCCGGAGCCGTCGCCCTTGAGCACCGTGTCATAGCCCTGCGGCAGCATGCGGATAAAGCTGTCGGCGTTCACCAGTTCGGCGGCCTTGATGCACTCCTCGCACGTGGCGTCCGGGTTGCCGTAGCGGATGTTGTCCATCACGGTGCCGGTGAACAGGTTCACATCCTGCAGCACGATGCCGAGGGACCGGCGCAGATCCTGCTTGCGGATGCTCTTGACGTTGATGCCGTCATAGAGGATCTGGCCTTCCTGGATGTCATAGAAACGGTTGATCAGGTTGGTCACCGTGGTCTTGCCCGCGCCGGTGGCGCCGACGAGCGCGACCTTCTGGCCCGGCTCGGCGAACCAGGTGATGTCGTGCAGGACCGGCTTGTCCGGGTTGTAGCCGAAAGTCACGTTGGTGAAGCGCACGTCGCCGCGCAGCAGCGTGAGTCTGCCGTCGGGCGAGGTGATGGCGCTCTCGCGGGCGTCCATCGCAATCTCATACGCGCGGCCCTTCAGGGTCTTGGCGTAATTCAGCGAGCGGGTGCCGTCATCGCTGGCCTCGCGCTTCCAGGCCCAGTGATGGGTCGGACGCAGGGTCTCGGTCATCGTACGGCCATCGGAGGCGAGCTCCACGTTGACCAGGCGCACGGTGCCCTGATCGGTCTCCGGCGGCTCGTCCATCAGCGCGAAGATGCGGGAGGCGCCGGCCAGGGCCATCATCACCATGTTGAACTGCTGGGAGACCTGGCCGATCGGGTTGGTGAACGACCGGGCGAGGGTCAGCAGCGAGATCAGCGCGCCGACGGTCAGGTCGCCCGTGCCGGACAGGCCGAAGTTGCCCACGCCGGCCAGCGCCATCGCGCCGCCGACCACGGCCAGCAGGATGTACAGCAGATAGCCCATGTTGTTGACCACCGGCATCGTGATGTTGCCGTAGATGTTGGCCTGGGCGCTGGCATGGAACAGTTCCTCGTTCTTGGCGTCGAACGTGGCGGCGGTGGCCGGCTCGTGGTTGAAGACCTTGATGACCTTCTGTCCGTTGACCGACTCCTCCACGAAGGCGTTGACCTCGCCGAGGGACTGCTGCTGCTTGAGGAAGAAGCGGCCGGAACGCCCGACGATCACGCGCACGACGCCGAACAGCAGCACGGAGAACGCGAGCACGAACAGCGTGACCGGCACGGACAGCCACAGCATGGAGACCAGTGCGGCGAGTGCGGAGATCGAGGACTGGAACATCTGCGGGAACGACTGGCTGATCGCCTGGCGCAGCGTATCGGTGTCGTTGGTGTAGCGGCTCATGATGTCGCCGTGCTCGTGCGTGTCGAAGTACTTGATCGGCAGCAGCTGCTGATGGGCGAACATCTCGTCGCGGATCTCCTTGAGCACGCCCTGCTCCACGTTGACCAGGAGCCATTGGGTGAGCCAGGCGCAGAAGGTGCCGACCGCATACAGGCAGGCCATGGTGGTCAGCACCTGGATCAGCGGGGCCCAGTCGGGGTTGTCGAGGCCGACGATCGGCAGGATGTAGTCGTCGATCAGCGACTGCAGGAACAGCGCGGATCCGGCCTGTGCGGCCGCCGACACCAGGATGCAGACCACCACGATGGCGACCTGGATCTTGAATTTGAAGATGTAGCCGAACAGGCGCTTGATGGTGCCCGGCGCCGCCTTGGTGCGCTTGAGCAGCGGGCTACGATCGCTGAATTTCTCTTCAGCCATGCGTTGCACGTCCTTCTTGCTTGCGTTCTTTTCGGTTGCGGTGGAAGCGGTCTGGGTCATCACTCCTCACCCGCCTTGTTCTGGGTCTGCGACTCGTAGATCTCACGGTATTCGTCGCAGGTCTGGAGCAGTTCCTCATGCGTGCCCCTGGCGATGATGCGGCCTGCGTTCATCACCAGGATCAGGTCGGATTCCTCGACCGACGCCACGCGCTGGGCGATGATGATCTTGGTGGTGTCCGGGATCTCGTGGTGGAAGGCCTCGCGGATCAGCTTGTCGGTCTTGGTGTCGACGGCGCTGGTGGAGTCGTCCAGGATCAGGATCTTCGGCTTCTTCAGCAGGGCGCGGGCGATGCACAGACGCTGGCGCTGACCGCCGGAGACGTTGGTGCCGCCCTGTTCGATGTACGTGTCGTACTTCTTCGGGAACTCCTGGATGAAGCCGTCGGCCTGCGCAAGCTGGCAGGCGTGGCGGATCTCCTCGTCGGTGGCGTCCGGGTTGCCCCAACGCAGGTTCTCGGCGATGGTGCCGGAGAACAGGACGTTCTTCTGCAGCACCATGGCCACCTGGTCGCGCAGGGTGACCAGATCGTAGTCACGCACGTCGACGCCGCCGACCTTGAGCGACCCCTTGGAGACGTCGTACAGGCGCGGCACGAGCTGCACGAGGCTGGACTTGGCGGAACCGGTGCCGCCAACGATGCCGACGGTCATGCCGGATTCGATCTTCAGGTCGATGTCGTCGAGCACGGGCTTCTCGGAGCTGTCGGAGTAGCGGAAGGTCACGTGGTCGAATTCGATCGAGCCGTCCTTGACCTCCGTGACCGGGTTCTCATGGTCGCGCACGGTGCTGATCTCGTTGAGCACCTGGCAGATGCGTTCGGCCGAGGCGCGCGAGATGATGACCATGACGAAGATCATGGAGATCATCATCATGCTCATGAGGATCTGCAGCGCGTAGGTGACCAACGCGGTCATGTCGCCGGTGGTCAGACCGAGCGCCGGATCGTTGCCGGAGGCCACGATCTGCTGCGCGCCGACCCAGGAGATGACGATGAGGGCCGTGTAGACGCACAGGTTCATGGCCGGGGCGTTGAAGCTCAGGATCTTCTCGGCACGGACGAAGTTGTTGTAGATCGTCTCGGAGATGTTGCCGAACTTGATGTCCTCATGCTCCTCGCGGTTGAAGGACTTGACCACGCGGATGCCCTGCAGGTTCTCATCCACGATGTTGTTCAGCTCGTCGTAGGTGTGGAACACGCGCTCGAAGATCGGGTGCACGTAGGCGGCCAGACCGATGAGCACCACGGCCAGGATCGGGATGATCACGAGGAACACCAGCGAGATCTCCTTGCTGATGCGGAACGCAAAGATCCAGGAGACGATCATCATGACGGGGGCGCGCACGGCGGTGCGCACGATCATCATGTAGGCGTTCTGCAGGTTGGTCACGTCGGTGGTGAGCCTGGTGATGATCGAACCGGTGGAGAACCGGTCGATGTTCGTGAAGCTGAAGCCCTGCACCTGTTCGAACAGGTCGTGGCGCAGGTTCTTGGCGAAGCCGGCGGCGGCGATGGCCGCGTACTTGCCGGCCAGGAACCCGCATGCCAGCGAGACGAGCGCGCACAACAGCAGGATCAGGCCGAATTTGAGGATGGCCGGCATGTTGCCGCCGGTGATGCCCTCGTCGATCAGCGTGGCCATGACGGTCGGGATGGCGATCTCGAGGATGCCTTCGACCAGCACGAACGCGGGGGCCAGCAGGCTGGATGTCTTGTATTCGCGCAGGCTTTTGCCCAGCGTCCGGAGGATATGCTTCGGACGTTCCTGCGACTGGTCCACGGCCGGCTGCGACGTCTCGTCGACGGCTGCGGTGGTGGCTGTCATATCGTTTCCGTTCCTTCCTGGTGTGTCGTGGTTGTCGGTGCGGTGTGCGCGGTCTCGGCGCCGCCGGTGGACTGCGGATCCCCGGGCTCCCCGGGTCTGGCGCATTCCCATCCGACCTTGCCGGTGGCCGCAAGATTGCGTTTCATATGGTCGAGCAGTCCAAGCAGACGGACCACATCGTGGGTGTCCAAACCGTCCAGCAGGACCTGTTCCATGCGTGCGGCGTTGTCCCGCAGCGCCTCGGCGATCGCCCTGGCCTTGTCGGTCAGCACGATCTTGCGCAACCGGGCGTCGTAGGCGACCGATTGGCGTTCGATCAGCCCTTTCTTCTCCATGAGGCTCAGCACGCGAGAGGCCGTCGACCGGGTGATCGAGAACCGCTGCTCGATGTCGTACTGGAAGATGTCCTGTCCGTCATGCCGGGCGAGGTACACGATGATGTGCGTGTTGCCGCCGGTGGCGATGCGCGCCTCCTGCGGCATCGTGACCGCAAGGTACCGGTTGACCATGTTGTGCAACGAACGGATCTCGATGCTCGGCCGGGTGCGTTCCAGCACCGCGGCCAGTTCCGGATCGGCCCACTGCTTCAGGGATTCCATCGTCTGAGCGGCACCCCCTTCCTTTCAGCACGTTTTCATAACCGAACGGTCAGCATAATACGTAGCATATACAACTGTTGCATATACAACATTCGGCGTGTCGTGCCATCCGACCCCGCCGGAGCACGCCCCGCCCCATCCCGATCCGCGAACACGAACCGCGCAAATACGCGGCATCCGCGGAACGACCATTGGATGGCGTTCCGCGGATGCCGTGGTTACGTCAAATATCGGGGCGGTTCACCGTGCCGCGAAGGCAAAACCGCGAATCACCCCACCCGTTCAGCACCGCTCATAGCTGAAGCGCCGGATGTCGGCCAGCGTCCGTTGGCTTTCCTCGCGCCAGGTCATGCATACCGGGAACACATGCCCCAGGCTGTCATGATGCGCGGGCTTCCAGTCATGCAGTTCGAAGTCGGCGCCCTTGCGAGCCAGCGCCGTGGCGAGCGCCAGCGTATCGCCCTCGAGGAAATCGTCGGAACTGGTCAGCAGGAACAGCGGCGGCAGATCCACGTCCGCCACGATGTCCTCGGCGGTCAGGAAGTCCGGATCGGCGGCCTCCAGCCCGGCGAAGAAGCCCGCACCAAGCGTGGCTTGGAGGCTTTCGCGCTCCCGCGTTCCGCACCCGATGCCGCGGCCGGCCGTCTTGTCCGGCGAGGCCAGGCTGTATACACCGCACACCAGCGCACCGCCGCGAAGCCCGATGCCGGATGCCCGCTCGATGCCGAATGCCGCGGCGGCCCGCTCACTGTTCTCGATCGCCAACGTCAGCAAAGCCAGCGCACCGCCGGCCGAATCGCCGGTGACGAACACCGCGTTCGGATCGACCGGATAATCATCCAGATGCGCCTTCAGCCAACACAGCGCCGCCTGGATGTCGGCCAGCTGCCCTTTCAGATCGGTCTGCGGGGCCGGTCGGTAATTCAGCGACACCACGGCGAAGCCCTGCGCCGCCAGATGCGTGTTGAAGTTGCGGTTGAGCTCCTTGTATCCGTAGCAGAACCCGCCACCATGGATATCCACATACACCGGGGTGACTTTGCTCATGCGCACGGCCGCCTCATGCGGCAGGTAGATGTCCAGCAGATGCCCGCGCACCTGCCCGGCAGCGGTGTCATACCCGCCGTCCGGCAGGTAGGGGATGTCCTCGATCGCATCGACGCCTTCGGGATCATGCCAGCGTTCGATGCGCGGATGGTCGTAGTACACGGTTTGGCAGCGCGAAGTCAGGATCGCGGCGGCCACGGACGGATCGACCCCGTCCAGATCGCCATCGATTTCGCTCCAGCGTTCGCCGTCCTTCAGCGATTGCTCGTCATACTTGGTCAGGTCTCGTCGTATCGCCACCGATACTCCTTTCACTCAGGCCACGGTGAACGTGGCGCGCTTGAGGTCCTCGCGACGGCTGGAATGGCCGATCAGCAGCTCGAACTCGCCGGGTTCCACGATGCGCCGCGCCTGCGGGTCAACGATCGTGCAGTCGGCCACCGGGATGTCGAACTCGACGGTCACGCTCTCCCCCGGCTGCAGCTCGACGCGACGGAACGCCTTGAGCTCGCGGTCGGTCCAGCTGTAGGAGGTCACCAGATCGCCGATGTAGGCCTGCACGACCTCCGTGCCCGGCCGATCGCCGGTGTTGGTCAGCGTGACCGAGGCGTGCACGGTGTCGCCGACGGCGAACGGGGTGTCCGCGCCGTCGATGACGACATCACCGTATGCGAAGGTGGTGTAGGACAGGCCCTCGCCGAACGCGAACGCCGGATCCTGCGTGAGGTCGGCGTACCGGTTGCCGTGCTGGCCGCGGATCTGGTTGTAGTACACCGGAAGCTGCCCCGCGTGGCGCGGGAAGGTGATCGGCAGTCGGCCGCTCGGCTCGGTCTGCCCAAGGATGATCTCGGCGATGGCACGGCCGCCCTTCATGCCCGGGCTCGGCGCCCACAGCAACGCGGAGACGCCCTCGGCCGGGGTCATGTCCACGACCACGCCGTTGGTGCCGACCACGGAAGCCGGCAACACCATCGGCTTGGAGCTCATCAGCACGACGACGAACGGCTTGCCGGTTTCCTTGGCGACGGCGGCGAGCGCGTCGATCAGCGCGTTCTGCCCGCCCAACAGCTCCAGCGTGGCGGTGGAACAGGTCTCGCCGATCATCTGGATGACGTCGCCGACCACGGCCACGATGAGGTCGGAACGCCGCGCGTTCTCGACCGCCTCGTCGAGCAGGGCCTGGTCAAGGGCGGCGGAGACGCCGACCTTCGGCCGGGGCTGGCCGTCGGGGAAGGTCTCGCCCTCCGGGTCGGGGATGAGATCGACGATGTTCGCGCCGCGGGAGTAGGAGACCTCCCAATCCTGCGGTACGAGCGCCTTGAAGCCGTCGAGCACGGTGTCGATCATCTCGCGCGGATGACCGTCGGGCATCCAGTTGACCTGGCCGGAGTTGCCGGCCCAGTCGCCCAGTTGCATCTGCGCGTCGTCGGCGAGCGGACCGACGACGGCGATGCGCTTGGGGCTGTCGGTTTTGGCCGGCTCGAACGGCAGCGCGCCGTTGTTCTTCAGCAGCGCCACGGATTCGCGGGCGATTTCCAGGTTGAGCCGCTGGTGTTCCCCGGAACCGATGACGGCCTTGATGCGCTCCGCGTCGGGCAGGCGCGGATCCTCGAACAGGCCGAGGCGGAACTTGAGCGCCAGGATGCGGGAGACGGCCTCGTCGATCAGCGACTCGTCGAGCATGCCGGTGCGCACGGCCTCGATCGCGCCCTCGTAGAACTGCGGCGTGGTCATGACCAGGTCGTTGCCGGCCTTGACCGCGTCGGCGGCCGCGTGCGTATAGTCCGGCTTGACATGCTGCTCCCAGACGGAGCGGCCGACGTTGTCCCAGTCGGTGATCAGCGTGCCCTGGTAGTTCCACTCGCCGCGCAGCTTCTCGCTGAGCAGCCAGTGGTTGAACGTGACCGGCACGCCCTCGATGGACTCGTAGCCGAGCATGAATGTGCCGCAACCTTCCTTGGCCACGCGTTCGAACGGCGGCAGGAACCAGGATTCGAGCTTGCGGTGCGAGAGGTCGGCCTCGGAGGCGTCGCGGCCGCCCTGCGTTTCGGAGTATCCGGCGAAATGCTTGGCGCAGGCCAGGATCGCGTCCTTGGGCAGCGGCTCCCCGGCCTTGGCGCCGCCCTGGTAGCCCTTGACGATGGCGGAGGCCATCTCGCCGATCAGCGTCGGGTCCTCGCCGAAGGTCTCGCCGACGCGGCCCCAGCGGGTGTCGCGGGCGATGCACAGCACCGGGGAGAACGTCCAGTGCACGCCGGTGGCGGCGACCTCCTCGGCGGTGGCGCGGCCGGCGGCCTGAACCTTCTCGGGATCCCAGCTGACCGCCATGCCGAGCTGTTCGGGGAAGATGGTGGCACCCGGCCAGAACGAGTAGCCGTGGATGCAGTCGTCGCCAATCAGCACGGGGATGTTCAGGCGGGTTTTGGTGTCCACGGCCTCCACCACACGGGGCAGGTCCTCGGGCCTGGTATGCAGGACCGACCCGACATGCCGGTTCACGATGAGCTCATCGAGATCGGCGCTGCGGGCGTCCAGCTGCATCATCTGGCCGACCTTCTCCTCCAGGGTCATGCGGCCGAGCAGGTCCGCGATGCGCTCCGCAACGGGCAGGTCGGGGTTCTTGTAGGGCATGGTGGCTTCATTGGCCATGGCTATCGCCTTTCTCCATCGAATACGCAGTTAGTTACCGTTTGGTAATTAGTGATGCCATTATACTACGGACTATGACATCGACATCCCCGGAACAGGCACCGCCCGCCGTCGGACAAACCGAGCCATCGCGCGCCAAACGACTACGGAAAACCCCCGAAGAACGTCGCGGCGAAATCATCGAGGCAGCCGTCCGACTCATCGGAGAACGCGGATACAACGGCGTCTCCGTGCAGGACGTGGCCGACGCCGTCGGCATCTCCAAACAGGGCGTACTGCGCCACGTGGGCAGCAAGGATGGCATGATGTCGATGCTGTACCGCGAGGTCTACAATGCCTCAGCCACCCCCGACGACTTCCTGCGTTCCGGACTGCCCGGCTCCACTCCCGACGACCTGCGGTACCCCGCGTATCTGAGGTTTCTGGTCCGACACAATGCCACACGCCGCATGATGGTTCAGTTGTTCACCATGCTGGAGGCGGAATCCTTCAACCCCGGCCACCCGCTCTACGACGAGTTCCGCAACCGACGGGACGGTATCTGGCTCACCCATTCGCAATACCCGTGGCGCATCCCGCCCCAGATCGGCGGATGGAAACACATGCGCCCGACCGTACGCAAGGCGATGGAAGTGATGGACGGCATCCAGATTCGATGGCTGCGCGATCCGCCGATCGACCTGGTCGAGGAATGGGCGGAGTTCGAGCCACTGCTCTTCCCCTCCCCGATCTGGGATGACTACCGCTGAACCACGTTCAGCCAGCCGTTGCGCCACGTATCGGACAAGGACCATGGTTCACGGCCGGGGCGCGGGCCGGAACCGTCGCGCAGCCGGCGCAATTGGTAGCTCCAGAAGATGCGCCCGGCGCTGACGCCCCACGCCCGCCGCTGCATCGCGGCGACTTCGCGATAGATCCGACCCTCGGTCGATTGCCGTTCCGACGGTTCGGCGCGGCCCGCCGCACGCCCCGCCATCGCGTTCGCCAGGCTCCACTCCCCCACAACCACCGGCGTATGCCGCGCCGCACGGCGGATCCGCCGCTCGTTCCATCGGACATACGCGCGGTACGCCCACATCGTATGCACCGGACAGAACGCGTCGAGTCCGACCAAATAGATATGCGTGTCCAGCATCACGTTGCGCATCCCCTCGCGCTCGAACCAGTCGCCCCACACACCCAGCCGGAAGCCATCGTGGAACATGATGACGGTTTCCGGCCGCAGCACGCCGCGCAGTCGACGGTACGACTCCCGGTAGAACGCCTTGAGGAAGCGCATCGGCACATGCCCGCTGCCGTGTGCCTCCGCCGCGTCACGGGCGGCGCCGATCGAGGACGCGGTGCGGTAGACCAGCCAGCTGACCGGCTCATTGAGCACCTCGATGCCGAACAACGCCGGATTGTCGCGATACCGCGCAGCCAGACGGGTCAGCACATCCAGCGCGAATCCGACGGCCTTCGGGCTGCGATGCCACCGGCATACGCCGGTCAGGCCGCCGTTGTCGTACCCGTTCTGCGAACCGGGCACGGTGTGCAGGTCGACGAGGACCTTCAACCCGGTGGCGTTGGCCCAGTCGAACGCGCGGTCGAGGAACTCGACGCAGCCGGGGTGCCCCGGCACGTCGCCGAAGATGAAGTACGGCACCGGGATGCGCACCAGGTTGCAGCCGTGCGCGGCGATGGCGCGAAAGTCATCGAGCGTGACGTAGGTTTCGCGGTGACGGCGCAGGAGACGGTCGAGTTCGTCCGGCGGCATGGTCCGGTGCATCCAGATCTCGTCGGCCTCGCCGCTGACGCGGAACAGCCCGGGCGTCATCCAGCGTTCCAGCACCAGCCAGTTGCCCAGATTCACCCCGCGGATCGATTCGTCGAAGCCCAGCGACACCCCATCACCTCCATCCCGTGCGACATTCCCTCCCATCATCGCACACCGGCGCCGCTTCGGAGCGGCCTCGATCTCACCAACCCCCTTACCCGGTACATATACGGACTCTGACACATTCGGCCCTTTCTCTCTCCCGGACAACCGCGGAATTCCGGGGTTTTCGGGAATGGTTCACAGTCACGATGTGTCAGAGTCCGGGAACACCCCCTGTGACCGTGATCTATCGCAATCGTAATCCATCTTTCAAAACCGCGGAATTCCAGGGGTTTCGG
This sequence comes from Bifidobacterium pullorum DSM 20433, assembly GCF_000771405.1. Classification (GTDB taxonomy): domain Bacteria; phylum Actinomycetota; class Actinomycetes; order Actinomycetales; family Bifidobacteriaceae; genus Bifidobacterium; species Bifidobacterium pullorum. Next base: position 79,357 of record NZ_JDUI01000008.1, read on the forward strand.
GAATGGATCACGGTCACGATAGATCAGAGTCCGCAGTGTACGACCAGGGGGTACGGACTCTGATCTATTTCCACCGTTAACTTATTCTGAGAACCTTGGAATTCCGGGGTTTTCGGCAATAGATCACGGTCACGATAGATCAGAGTCCGGGAACTGGCCGAATTAACCGACGACGACGGCCAGGTTCCACGGGCCGACGGTCAGGTCGGCGCCGGCCTCGACCTTGTCGCCGGCCTTCGGGGCACCGGCGAAGGTGACGGTCGGATCGACGGTGCCGTCGGTGGCGATCGTGACCGGGGCCACGACGACCTCGCCGGAGACCGGGCTGGCGAACGTGGCCGGTTCGGCCGAGTAGTTGAGCAGGTAGGTCACGGTCTCGCCGGCCTCGTTGAAGCCCTGGCGCACCGTGATGATGCCGGCGAGCGGCATGCCCGCGTACTCGATGCCGGCGGCGGCCACGGCCTCGCGCATGACGGCGCGGATCGCATCGAGGGCCAGCAGCGTGCCGATCCATTCCGCGGTGCCTTTGCCAAAGGCGTGACGGGTGATGGCCGCGTAATCCTTCCATGCGTAGTGGCCGTAGGAGGCGAGCACCTCGGTGCCCTCGTCGGCCTTGAGCAGCTCGATCAGCGAGAGCGCCTCGGTGTCGGGCGTGCCCTCCAGCGCGCCGGAGAAGACGACCGGCACGTTCTTCGGACGGGTGAACTGGTTGTAGCTCATGCCGAACACGTCGGTCAGGTTGTGCGGGGCGCGGTCGTGCCAGACGGTCACCTCGTCGTCGGTGACGAACGAGCGCATCGTGGCCACCAGATGGCCGCCGTTGGCGACGAACTCGCGCAGGTTGTCGGTGGTCTCCTGCGGGGTGGCGTACAGCGCCGGGGCCACGATCATCTCGTACTTGGCCAGGCGCTCGGCGGGGGCGTCGACCGGCACGAAATCGCATTCGACGTTGAGCTCGAACAACGCGTCGTACACATTGCGGACCACGTCGTTGTACTTCAGGCTCCCGCCGAACGGGAAGCCCGCCTCGATGAGGAACCAGTCGAGCGCGGACAGCGACTCGTTGGAGACCATGATGGCCACCTTGTTGCGCTTCTTCAGGTGGACCAGACGCTCCCCCACCTTCGGGTCGGCGATCTCGTTGCCGAACACGCCGGCCTCGCGGTAGGTCGGGTTCGGTTCGAGGTCGTGACTCAACAGCCCCTTCCAGTAGGTTTCGAAGGAGTTGTGGATCGAGTGCCAGTGCCAGTATTCGATGCAGTCGGCGCCGGAGGCCAAGTGGCTGTATGCCTGCAGGCGCAGCTGGCCGGGGAACGGCAGCCAGCCGTGCTGGCCCTGCGCCTCGGTCTCGAGCACCAGGTAGTTCGCGCCGTCCTTGGTGGAGCGGGTCATGTCGCCGCCGAAGGCGATCTCCTTGCCGGTCAGGTCGTCCTCGGTCGGGTGGTAGATGTCCACGCCGGTGATGTCCACGCCCTGCGCCGCCTTGAAATGGTCGACGGCCGGCTGCACGCCGAAGGAGTAGCCGCGCCACTCGAAGTCGAAGTTGTGGGTGATGAACTGGTCGGGCTTGGCGTACTCGCGCACGATGTCGGCCTGCCACTTGAGGAATTCGGCCACCTGCGCGCGGCGGAAGCGGTCGAACTCGCCGAGCAGCGACTGGTTGATCGTGCCGGTCACGTCCGGGAAGTCCTCCCAGGCGTTGACGCGGTTGGACCAGTAGTCCAGGCCGAAGCGGGCGTTGAGCTCGTCTAGGTCGTCGTTGAACCTCTCGCGCAGGTACTTGACGAACAGGGCCTGCATGTCCGGGGAGACCGAGTCGTAGTACTTGGTCTCGTTGTCGACCTGATAGCCGATGACGGCCGGATGGTCGGCCACGTGCGCGATGAGTCTGCGGATGATGCGCTCCGCGTAGAACCGGTACGTCGGGTTGACGATGTCCATGATCTGGCGGGCGCCGTACTTGCCCGGGCCGGCCGGGGTGACGGCCAGGACCTCGGGATGCATCTTCACCATCCAGGTGGGCACCGCGTAGGTCGGCGTGCCGACGATCACGTCGATGCCGGCGCGCTGGGCCGCATCGAGGGCGCGGTCGATATGCGTGAAGTCGAAGACGCCCGGCTGGGGTTCCTCGGTGCTCCAGGTGGATTCAGCGATGCGGATCAGGTTGATGCCGGCCTCCTTCATCATCCGCATGTCCTCATCCACGCGGTCGAGGTCCTTGGGCATGTATTCGTCATAGTACGCCGCCCCGAACAGGATGCGGTCGGTATGGGTTCGCGCCATGATGTTCTCCTTTGAAATATGATGCCGTGTCCGTTGACGATAATATCCGAGATATCCGATCCCGCCGCGGCCCGCCATACATGGGGGCCGCGGATGTCGGGAGCCTCCCAGCGAGGGGAGGCTTGGTTTACTTGACGTTCTTGATGAGCATGATGAACACGCAGCCGACCAAGGCGAAGCAGATCGCGATCGGGAACGCGAACACATAACCCAAGGCCAGCACCACCGAGCTCATGATCACCGGGCCCAGCATCTGACCCAGCGTGGTCGCCAGGTTCAGGATGCCCAGATCCTTGCCGGCCTCCTCCTTGTTCGGCAGCACATCCACCAGCAACGCCTGATCCACCGACGTGTACACGCCGTAGCCCAGACCCGCAATCGCCGCATATAGGTACATGCCCATCGCCGTCGGCATGATCCACGGCATCGCAATGCCGATCGCGAAGCACACCGACGCCACCACAACCGGCACCTTACGACGACCGATCAGATCCGAGAACGGACCGGCGGCCACGGAGCCGACCAGGCCCACCACCATCGTGATCGTCGACATCACCGAAATCGTGACCGCGGAATCCTCGGTGGACTGGCCCACGTAGTTCTGGACGATGTACAGCTGGTAGGCGGTGATCATCTGATAGCTCAGCAGCATGCACACACGGCCCGCGAACGCCTTGTAGAAGTCATGCGCCGTCGAGAAGCGCGGCGGACGGAAGCTCATGACGATGTCCTTGACACCGCTGTCGGCCTTGGGCAGGTAGTCGGCCGGCTCCTCCTTCGGGAAGATCAGCACGGCCACCACGCCGCCGAGGAACATGAACACGCCGGCCACGGCGAAGCCCGGCACCATGTTCGTGATGAACACCGCACCCAGCATCACGCCGATCGGGGCACCGACCGTCGAACCGGCGCCATAGAACGCCGGCATCGTGCCGCGGATGCCCGAAGGCACGCGGTCGGACAGGATCGCCACGCACGGGGCGATCATCGCGTTCAGGCCGAACATGCACAGGCAGTACAGCACCGTCAGCAGGATCGGGTTCGTCGTCATACCGGTCAGGAACAGCGTGACGCCGCCCAAAACCGCGCCGAACACGATCCACGGGGTACGACGGCCGAACCGCGAGCGCGAACGATCCGAGAAATTACCGAACATCAGGTTCGACACCAACGACGCCACCGCGGTCCACGCGTTCACGATGCCCAGCAGCGCCTCCGGCTCGATCCCCTCGATCGACTTGTAATGCTCCGGCAGCAACACCGAGTTCACGACCTGCAAACCGATGCACCACAGGAAACCGAATATGAAGAAACCGATACCGAACCGCGTCAGAACCGACTTCGGCACCGGACGACCCGTCTCCGGGGAAAGCGACGGATCCTTCGAGGCGGCATCGACCGCGGCCTCATGCGCCGCCAGCCGCTCCTCCTTGCTCATAGCAACAGCCTCACTCATCATTGACCTTCCTCTGTCTACATTGACTTGTTGCACCTTCCGGTCGGCGGACAGCCTCGTCGAACATATCTACCAACCATTCGGTAGATACGAGTATATGCGCATGACACAAGGGTTGTCAAGCGACTATCAAATATGTGTTAGACGGCGTTAAATGTTGATATTTCAACGGTTTATAACCATTGAAGCCATGTTTTTAGTTAAAATGTTTAGATATGTTAGATAAAGTTAGATAAGAAACGGTCTTCGCACTACCTCAAGTTTCAAATCGGGAGGGGCGGAATTCCGCCATCGCGAATCCCGAACCCCGAAGTAGTGCGAACCCCGCTCAGCGATACCGGTCCCAGACCGGCGAGGGGAAGATCATCCGCTCGAAGACCAGCCACTCGTCATACATGTCGATCGGCGGTTCGCGCAGCCATCGCAGCTGGATGCCGTCCATCGCCTCGATGCACTGGCGCACCACCGGGCCCATGGACTCCTCCCACGACCCGACCTCGGGCGGCAGCTTCCACGGGAACCGGCTGTAGTAGTCCCAGACCGACAGCGGTCGGTTGCGGAAATAGTCATACAGCGGATGCTCGGGGTTGAACGCCTCGGCCTCCAGCACCATATACAGCTGCACCATCATGCGGCGGGCGGCGTTGTGGCGCACCAGAAACCGCAGATACGCGGGGAACAGCGGGGCTTCGGGATCGCTGCCCGGCAACCCCGAAGCCAGGAAGTCGTCCGGCGTGCCGGAGGCATCGTACACATCAGTGATCAGCAGCTGCAGCAACCCGTCCTTGTTGCCGATATAGTGCAGCAGACCAGGCTGACTCATACCGACCTCATCGGCCACATCCTTCAACGAGATGCCGTTGAAACCCCGTTCGCTGATCAGCTTCGCCGCCGCGCGGGTAATCTCCCCCATCCGCTCCTCAGGCGTCTTGCGTACCCTCTTCTGCTTCACCATGCCGCCCAGTCTAGCGCACCGGGTCAATAAGACGTCCCTTTCGGACTCTGACACATCCCAACTGTCACAGTTTCTGCGACAACCGCGGAATTCCGCGGGTTTACCGGAATGGTTCACGGTCACGATGTGTCAGAGTCCGTAAAAGGGAGCCATGGAAGGACCCGCGAGGGATCAGTCGGCAGTGTCCATGTCGTCGGAGCGGGCGCCCTTGACCGGGGCGTCCAGACCGGCCGCGTGCGCCTTCTTGGCGGCGGAGATCATCAGCTTGATGCGGTTGAGCTGGTTCGCCTCGCTGGCACCCGGGTCATAGTCGATCGACACGATGTTGGCCTGCGGATACAGGCGGCGGATCTTGCCGAACATGCCACGGCCGGTCACATGGTTGGGCAGGCAGGCGAACGGCTGCGCGCAGATCACGTTTGGGCAGCCCTGCTCGATCAATTCCAGGATCTCGGCGGTCAGCAGCCAGCCCTCGCCGGCCTGCACGCCGACCGAGGTGACGGACGCGGCCTTCTTGACCAGCTCGGGCATCGGCTCATCCTGCTGGAACTTGCCATGCGCCAGATCAATGGCCGCACGCACCGGGTTCAGGTACCGGTCGAGCCCCCACCGCATGATGCCGTAGGTCACCGGATTGCCGCCCTTGCCCAGATAGTGCTCGTTCCATTCCGAGATGTACGGCTTGGTGGTCATGAACTCCATGATGCCCGGCACCACGGCCTCGCAGTCCTGCGATTCGATGACGTCGACCACATGGTTGTTCGCGTCCGGATGGTACTTGACGAGGATCTCGCCGACCACGCCGACGCGCACCTTGCGCGGCACGTCCTTGAGCGGCAGCGCGTCAAAGGATTTCACGATCTCCTTGACCAGCGCCGGATACGGCAGGAAGCCCTTGCCCAGCACCTTGGCCGCGGTCTTGGACCGACCGTGGTGCTCGATCGTCTCGCGCACGATCGTGTCCCACTGCCGGTACAACGCGTTCGCGCTGCCCGGTTCCACCTCATACGGGCGCACGCGGTACAGGCACTTCATCAGCAGGTCGCCGATGATCAGCGCCTTGAGCGCACGGTGGATGAGCTGCGGGGTCGGCTGGAAACCGGGGTTGTCCTCCAGTCCCTGCGTGGAGATGGCGATGACCGGGATCTGCGGGTAGCCGGCGTCGACCAGCGCCTTGCGGATCAGACCGAAATAGTTGGTCGCACGGCACATGCCGCCGGTCTGGGTGATGGCGAGCGCCACCTTGTCCGGATCGTACTTGCCTTCCAGGATGGCGTCGATGAGCTGTCCGATGACCATGATGGCCGGATAGCAGGCGTCGTTGTTCACGTATTTGAGGCCGACCTCCACGTCCTCGCGGCTGGCGTGCTCGAGGATGTCGAACTTGTAGCCGGCGGAGCGGATCACCGATTCGACCAGGGAGAAGTGGATCGGGCTCATCTGCGGGGCCACGATTGTGTAATCCTTCTTCATGGACTTGCCGAACGGGATCTTGTTGGCGTACCGGGTCAGCGTGGCCGAATTGTGCGCACCCTTCTTGCCTTGCCCGGCGGCGGCCTGCCGCGCGGCGTCCTTGACCGCCTGGGTGAGCTTGGGGTTGTCGCGCATCACGGCATCGAGCATGACCTGCCGGCCCGGGGTCGGCGCCTCGGATCCGGTCTTGCGGAATTCGCCGGCCTTCGGCTGCTGCGCCGCGGCCAGCGCCGCTTCGGCGGCGGCCAGCTGCGCCTTGGCGGATTCGACCGCGTCCTGCGCTGCCTTCAGCTCGTCGTCGGATGCCGCGGACCGCTCACTCTTCACGCCCTCATCCTCGGCGGCCGCGGCACGGGCGGCGTTGGATTCGCGCTCCTCGACCGCGGCCTTGAGCGAGCGCAGGCGGATCTTGGCCGCGCCCAGGTTCGAGACCTCGTCGATTTTGAGCATGGTGTACACGTCGGCCTTGTCGGCCAGGATCTCGGCCACCTGATCGGTGGTGATCGCGTCCAGGCCGCAGCCGAAGGAGTTGAGCTGCACGAGCTCCAGCCCCGGATAGGAGGCCACGAAGTTCGCCGCCGCGTACAGGCGCGAATGGTAGGCCCACTGGTTGGTCACGCGCAGCGGCATCTTGGTGACCTTGCGGTCTTCCACATGGCGGAAGCCGTTGGCGTTGCGCTTGCGCGGATCCTCCTCGCCTTCGGACAGGTAGTCGCTCAGGTGCAGTTTCTCGCCCGGTTGCAGTTCGCAGATCGAGTCCTCGGAGAGCACCACCATGCCCAGCGAGCAGATCGTCTCGGGGATGCCGTGGTTGATCTCGGGATCAATGTGGTACGGGCGTCCGGCGAGCACGATGCCGCGGCAGTCGTGCTCCTTCATGTACGCCAGGGCGCGCAGGCCCTCCTGCTGCACGTCGTACTTGAAGACCTTGTCCTCCGCGTAGGCGGCCTTGACGGCCTCCTCGGCCTCCTCGCGGGTCACGTTCGCCCAGGCGAACTCCTCGACGATACGCTCGACCATCAGCTCATGGTTGGCCAGGTTGACGTACGGGCGCATGTAGCGGACGCCTTCGGCGCGCAGTTCGGGCATGTTCGCCCCGATGACCACCGGATAGTTGGCCACCACCGGGCAGTTGTAGTGGTTGTCGGTATTCTCGACCAGGTTCTCCTCGAAGCTGACGCACGGGTAGAAGATGGTCTTGACGCCCTTGTCCAGCAGCCACTTGATGTGGCCGTGCACGAGCTTGGCCGGATAGCAGATGTTCTCGGAGGCGATCGATTCGATGCCGGTTTCGAACAGCTCGTGGCTGGAGCGTCCGGAGATCACGACCTTGAAGCCGAGCGAGGTCAGCAACGTGAACCAGAACGGATAGTTCTCGTACATGTTGAGCACGCGCGGGATGCCGATCTCGCCGCGGGTGGCCTTCTTGTCGGTGAGCCTGCGGTAGGCGAAGCACCGCTTGTACTTGTAGTCGTACAGGTTCGGCCGGTCGGAACGCTGCTTCTTGGCGTCGCCGCCGCGCTCGCACCGGTTGCCGGTCACGTAGCGCGAGCCGTCGGCGAACGTGGTGATCGTCAGCTTGCAGTGGTTCTGGCACAGCTTGCACACGTCGCGCGTGCTGGTCATCGTCAGGTTGTCGAGCTCCTCGCCCTTCAAGATCGTGGACTGCGCGCCGTCCTCGTAGTGCATGCGGGCGGTCAGGGCCGCGCCGTACGCGCCCATCAGGCCCGCGATGTTCGGACGGGTCACCTCGCGTTCGGTGAGCAGCTCGAACGCGCGCAGCACGGCGTCGTTGAGGAACGTGCCGCCCTGCACGACCACCGTGTCGCCGAGCTCCCCCGAATCGCGCAGCTTGATGACCTTGTACAACGCGTTGCGCACGACCGAGTAGCACAGGCCTGCGGCGATGTCCTCGATCGAGGCGCCCTCCTTCTGCGCCTGCTTGACCGAGGAGTTCATGAACACGGTGCATCGCGAGCCGAGGTCGACCGGATGCGTGGAGTTGAGCGCGGCCTGCGTGAACTGTTCGATGGTCAGGCCCATCGACTGCGCGAAGGTCTGCAGGAACGAGCCGCAGCCGGAGGAGCAGGCCTCGTTGACGGCGATCGAGTCGATGACGCCGTCGGTGATGGCCAGATATTTCATGTCCTGACCGCCGATGTCGATGACGGCGGTGACGCCCGGGCTGACCATTTCGGCGCCGCGGTAGTGCGCCATCGTCTCGACCACGCCCTCGTCCAGATGCAGACCGGTGGTGATCAGACCCTCGCCGTAACCGGTGGCGCAGGACCGCGCGATCCACGCGCCTTCGGGCAGCTGCGCCTGGATGCGCTTGACGATGTCGATGGCGGCGGTCAGCGGGCTGCCGTCGTTCGTGGCGTAGCTGGACCAGACGATTTCACGGTCGTCGTTGACGAGCGTGGCCTTGATGGTGGTCGAGCCGGCGTCGATGCCGAGGAAGTGCGGGCCGGAGGCCCCTTCGAGCGTGCCGATGTGCACATGCTCGCGATGATGGCGTTCATTGAAGGCCTCGCGGTCGGCTTCGGTCGGGAACAGCGGGGGCATCGTCGGGGTGTTGACCGGCAGATGCTCTAATTCGTCCAGCCTGGACAGGATGTCGGTGCAGGTGCGGGCCTCGTAGTGCTCGTCGGTGTCGAGCTTCTCCGGCTGCCCGGCCAGCAGCGCGGCGCCGAACGCCACATACAGGTGGGCGTCGGTCGGCACGATGAATTCGTCGACCTTGCCTTCGAGCGCGCGGTGGAAGGCCTCGCGCAGCTCGGACATGAAGAACAGCGGGCCGCCCAGGAAGATGACGGTGCCATGGATCGGACGGCCGGAGGCCAGACCGGCGATGGTCTGGGTGGCGACGGCGGTGAAGATCGAGGCCGCCAGGTCCGGCTTGGCTGCACCGTCGTTGATCAGCGGCTGCAGGTCGGTTTTGGCGAACACGCCGCACCGCGAGGCGATCGGATACAGCGTGGTGTAGTGCTTGGCCATCTCGTTGAGGCCTTCGGCGTCGGTGTCGAGCAGCGTGGACATCTGGTCGATGAACGCGCCGGTGCCGCCCGCGCAGGAGCCGTTCATACGCTGTTCCGGAGTCGGCTTCAGATAGGTGATCTTGGCGTCCTCGCCGCCGAGTTCGATGATGACGTCGGCCTGCGGGTATTCGGCGTCGATCGCCTCGGTCTCGGCGATGACCTCCTGGATGAACGGCACATGCAGGTTGTCGGCGAGCGCCAGGCCGCCGGAACCGGTGATGGCGAGACGGATCGGTTCATCGCCGCGTCCCTCCTCCACAAGCCTGGTGTGGATGTCCTTCAGCAGGCCCGCCACGGTGGCGCGCACGTTGGCGTGGTGGCGGCGGTAGTCGGAGAACAGCGTGGCGTCAAGCGCATCGGCCTGGTCGAGCACCACGGCCTTCACCGTGGTCGAACCGATGTCGAGACCCACGCGCAACGGCTTCATATCACGGTTCTCGACCACGGTATTCGCTGTATCCACCATGTATACCTCTTCGACTCGGTGCCGGGGCGGTGCCGGTCAGGACATCGCATGCGCCCGGTTGCTCATACTGTAATATAGTCGGGGACCAGTCCAAATGGGGCCCGGACCGCCCATATTGTCGTTCGGCGAGCGTATTCGGTCACATCGCCCCGGAATGCCCCACTCATTGCCCCCACGGCCATATACTTAAGGCCATGGGTACTTTTCTTCTTCGCGATGTGATCAACGCCGATTCCTCCGCCTCCATCAGTGACTACGGCGCCCACGTACTGACATGGGCGCCCGTGGGCCAATCCCCCGTCATATGGCGTCCCGCCGCCATCCAGCTGCGTGAGGGCACCGCCATCCGCGGTGGTGTGCCGATCATCTTCCCCTGGTTCAACACCGGTTGGGATGATGGACGCCCCGTGTCCAAGAAGCCGAAGCACGGGTTCGGCCGCGTCTCGTTCTGGACGTATGACGAGACCGCCGCGACCGACAGCCATATCCGTTATACGCTGGATTCCGCCGATTTCGACGATGCCCTGCTGGCGCAGCTGCATTCGGGCGACCATCCCCGATTCCACGCAACCTACGACATCGAGGTCGGCGAGCGTATCGCCATGGCGCTGACGGTGTCCAACGACGGTGACGAACCGCTCACCTATGAGGCCGCGCTGCACACGTATCTGCATGTGGGCGACGTGGAGCGCATCGCCGTGACCGGACTGGAGGCCTGCGACTATCTGGACAACACCCGGGCCGACGTCCCCCGCTGCCCGGCGACCGGCGAACCGATCACGTTCTCCGGCATGGTCGATCGGACGTATCTGCGCGACGCCGCATCCGACGCTCCCATCACCATCGACGATCCGACGCTGGGACGCATGATCGAGGTCGTCAACGGCGGCGCCCCGCAGACGGTGGTTTGGAATCCGGGGCAGGCGGCCGGCGATGCGATGGGCGACCTGTCCACCGGGGAATGGCGCGGATTCGTCTGCGTGGAGGCGGTGGCGCGCCTCGACCGGAGCATCGTGCTCGCGCCGGGGGAAACGCACACGCTCTCGCAGACGCTCGCCGTCCGCTGAGCGCGGGCATCCCGCGTACAGGGACGATCGCCCTGATTCATGGCGCAGTCGTCCGCCCTCAGTCGATGACGGGGGCGGATGACACGATCATCGCGCGTTCGCCCAATTCGGAGAACCCGTGCATGAACGTGTCGCGGGGCACCCGCTGCGCCTTGTCCTCCAACGGGTCGTTGATGAGGAAAGAGTCCTCGTCATACCCGACGATGAGCACGCAATGCAGGTTGTGGTAGGGGTGGAACGTCTCGGAGTCCAGGACCGTCGACCACTCGTCGTCATCGTATGCCACGTCCTCATATGATTTGGTGACCCAGACCACCACCGGCACGCGCCGCGCCACCAGTTCGACCAGCCCCTCCTCGTCGATGCCGCTGACGTCCGCCGCCCGCAACGTGGACTCCTGGTCCTTCAGGTAGGATTCGGCCGTGTCGATCAGGCCCGGCACCAGGATGTAGTATCCGCTGCGGTCGCCGGGATTGCCGATGTACGTGGTCTCGGGGTCGGGGGCCACCGCTTGGCCGTCGCGCCATATCACGTCACCTCGCGGCATGTGGTCGTAGGCGATGTCCATCTTGTCGGCGTCGAATCCCAGATACTGCAGCAGCATTGTGAGCGAGGTCGCCTCGCAGCCGTTCGGCAGTTCGGGATTCTGCGCGATCAGGGGGACGTCCAGCTCCATCCGTTCCGGCATCTTCGTCTTGAACTGCGGCCGATGCCAGGACCAGCGGCTGCTGGCGCGGTACCCGTCGCCCAATTCGATGACGCCGACGGAATCATCCACGGCATCCTCCCTCTCGCCCATCCGAATCGGGGCGACGGCGAATGCGAGCAGCAGCAGGCCGGTCAGGCATGCCGCGACCGCGCGCATCACCGCCCTACGCCTCATGCCGATCTCCGTTCACTGGCCGTCATTCGTTCCGGCACTATAGTACCGGCAATGGTTCCGGGGCCTGGAATGTCCGGCGAGGCAACGGTCACGAGGCTTGCTGGCCTTCGCCGGCCTCGCGGTCCTTGAGGTAGATCTCGGGGATGTCGCGCTCCTGGTCGTGCAGCTTGGCCCAGATGACGGGTTCGCCGGAGGCCAGGGACTTGGGCACGTCCAGGATGCGCTGGTTGGAGCTGCCGCGGAACTGCAGCAGCGAATCCTTCAGCGTGGTGATGAAGCGGCCGTCCACGAGCACGTCGATCAGCTCCAGCAGCTCGCGTTTGTCCGGCGTCTCGCCGAGGCGCATGAGCTCCTCCCAGGTGTAGCCGGTCCACGACCAGATGTCCTTGCCATGGCCGAACTCCTCGCGGATGCGGCGCGACAGCGGGATGAGCACCGGGGTGGCCAGCAGGGGCTCACCGCCCAGGAACGTGATGCCCTGCACGTAGTCGGGCTTGAGGTCCTCGATGATTTTGTCCTCCAACGCCTGCGTGTATTCGTGGCCGGCCTGGAAGTCCCAGATCGAGGCGTTGAAGCAGTCGACGCAGTGGAACGGGCAGCCGGAGACGTACAGGGAGTTGCGCACGCCTTCGCCGTCGGTGACGATGAAGGTCTTGTAGTCCGCGATCATGCGCCTGGACATGCGCCGGCCGTCCCACTGGCCCGCCTTCGGATCGTTGGACAGACCGCCGGACGGCACGGAGGGGCCGCGTCCGCTCTCCCCCGCCGCGAAATCGTGACGGGTGGGCTCGCCCACCCTGCGGAATTCGGACATCATGCCTCCTTATACGACGACCTCCCTCTGGCGAGGGAGGCGACGTCTGGCGATGGTGAGTCCCCTCGGAGGGGGGGTGGTCGGACTACTTGGTCTCCTCGAACCACTCGCGGGTCTCGCCGTCGGCGAGTGTGACGCGACCGGTTTCGCCGCTCATGTGCTTGACGCGGTGCGAGATCTCCTCATGACGGCCATGCACCATCGGGCGCTGCACCGGATTGCCCAGGTAACCGCAGGTGCGCTTGGTCACGTTGCACTTGTCCGGGTCGGAATTGCCGCACTCCGGGCACTTGAAGCCCGCGTCGGTGGGCTCGAAGTCGCCCTGGAACCCGCACACGAAGCAGTGGTCGATCGGGGTGTTGGTGCCCAGATAGCCGATGCCGATGTTGTAGGCGTAATCCCACACGGCCTCGAGCGCCTTCGGATTGTCCTGCAGGCACGGGTACTCGCAGTAGTTGATGAAGCCGCCGGAGGCGTAGTACGGGAAGTCCTTCTCGAAGGTGAGCTTCTCCATCGGGGTGGGCTGCAGCCACACCGGGTAGTGGAAGGAGTTGGTGTAGAAGTCGTGGTCGGTCACGCCTTCGATCACGCCGTACTTCTCCTTGTCCATGCGGTTGAAGCGGTCGGTCAGCGATTCAGCCGGCGTGGAATACACCGAGTAGTGGTAGCCCTCAACGGCGCTCCACTGCTTGCACAGCTCGTTCATGCGCTTGACGATGGACAGCGCGAACTCCTTGCCTTCCGGATCCCAGCCGTGGTCGCGGATCCAGTTCTTACCGTAGAACACGGCCGTGGTCTCGGCCAGGCCGATGTAGCCCAGCGACACGGTGGCGCGCTCGTTCTTGAACAGCGTGTCCACGTTGTCGTTCGCACCGAGACGGCCGAAGGCGCCGTAGCGGAACAGGGTGGGCGCGTTGACCGGCGTGGCCTGCTTGCAGCGCATGATGCGGAACTGCAGGGCCTGATGCGCGATCTCCATGCGCTCATTGAACAGCTTCCAGAAACGGTCCTTGTCGCCGTGGGATTCGATGGCGATGCGCGGCACGTTGACCGTGACCACACCCAGGTTCATGCGGCCGTCCTCCACATCCTCGCCGGTCTCGGGATCGGCCCAGGCCTGCAGGAAGGAACGGCAGCCCATCGGCGCCTTGAAGCTGCCGGTGATCTTGACGATGTTCTCGTAGAACACCACATCCGGGTACATGCGCTTGGTGGCGGATTCGAGCGCCAGCTGCTTCAGGTCGTAGTTTGGGTCCCCCGGGTCGGCGTTCACACCGTGCTTGATCGTGAACACGAGCTTCGGGAAGATGGCCGTATGGTGCTCCTTGCCCAGGCCGCGGATGCGGTTGAGCAGGATGGCGCGCTGGATCTCGCGGGAGAACCAGTCGGTGCCCAGACCGAAGCCGATGGTCACGAACGGGGTCTGGCCGTTGGAGACGCGGTTGGAGTTGATCTGGTACTCCATGGTCTGCATGGCGTCGTAGATGGCCTTGCGGGTGCGGATCTTGGCCAGGATCTCACGCTCCTGCTCCAGTTCGTCGACGTCGTCATGGAACGGGGTATCCATTGGCAGCGGTTCACGGCTGCCGAAATGCAGCTTCTTCGGCTCGTTGGCCTTGGCGCGCTCCACCTGGGCGCGGGCGAATTCCACCGGCATGCCGTCGGGGATGGTCTCGCGGGCCTCGTCCAGGAACTTCTCGTAGTCCTTCTTGGCGTAGGTGGCCAGATGCTCGTCGGCGCGGTTGGCGGTCTGGCCGCCGTACTGGCTGGAGGCCACGTCCTTCATGATCTGGGTAATCTGGGTGGCGGCGATGGCGATGGACTTGGGGCTGGCCATCGGGGCGTTGCCCAGCGTGAAGCCGTTGGCGAGCATATCCCAGAAGTTCGGCAGCGAGCAGTTGGACTGCGCGGTGAACGGCGAATAGTCGGCGTCATGGAAGTGGATGTCGCCCTTCATGTGCGCGTTCGACACCGCCGGCGGCAGCATGGTGAACGCGGCGGCCTTGGACACGGCACCGGCCAGCAGGTCGCGCTGGGTGGCGTAGACGTTGGAGTCCTTGTTCGCGTTCTCATGGATCAGGCTCGGATCCTGGTTGATGAAGCGGGAGACGGCCTCGTTGACGTCGGTGGCCTTGGCGCGCTCGATGTCGCGGTCCAGACGGTAGCTGGTGTAGGCGCGGGCCACGTCATACAGGTGGTTCTCGATCAGCCCGTGCTCGACGAGGTTCTGGATGTCCTCGATCTTGGCGGGGCCTGCGTAGCGCAGCTTGATCTCCCCCTCGATCTGGTCGGCGATGCCACGGATCAGGTCCTCCTGCTGCGGGCCCACCTGCTTGCCGAGGTCGGAGAAGGCGGCCTTGATGGCGTTGATGATGTTGGCCGCGTCGAAATCCACGATACGGCCGTCACGCTTCTCCACCAGCACGGACGAGGTGGCGGTCTGCGTCGCCTCCAGCACCTGGCTCTCCATGGTCGCTCACTCCTTCATCGCCGGCTCTCCCGGCACCGCGGCGATGGATGCATCACGCCATCACATCGCCGCATGTTCATTGCTTCGTCTTAGGCCTCACCGAGTGTAATTCCCCTGCCGGATGACAGGGGAATTACACTCGTGTAACTTCTTGGCTTACTAGACTCTACGACAACCCCACCCCGATATCTAGTAGCGCCACGCCGCGCCGACACTAGATATAGTGATGAATGGCGGAATACCGCCAAAATCACAATTGTGTTATTTAGGTAACATTTCGGGGTACACCCCTGCTCCGCGCCGGAATCCCGCCCCTGAGCGGAGTGTCGGCGGCAGGACTCGCCGGAGGGCGGTCAGCGTGTCGCGGCTCCCGGGTCACGCACCGTCCCGCTTGTCCGTTCCGTGGGGGAATCTTGAGGGCATGACTGTTGACTACGGATACGGTCCAACGGCATCGGGGCCCATGGATATGGGGACGTCCACAGGCCCGCGCCCCTTGGACCAACTGCCGCGCCTGGCGCGGGACACGACCCCGGAGAATCCCTGGCCGGTCAGCGTGCTGAGCCAGAAATACCACAACGCCGTCGCCAAGTGGCCGGAGGCCTGGATCGAAGGGCAGATCGTCGAGATCAACATGCGCCGGTCCACATCCGGGTACATCACCCTGCGGGACAACTTCGAGGAGGTCTCGCTGTCGGTGATGGGCTTCAGCCGGTTCGTGGCCAAGGCCCGCGATTTCCGTCAGGGCGACCGCGTGGTGGTGCACGGCAAGGCCGACGTGTGGGTCAAGGCCACGCGACTGAGCTTCGTGGCCGACGACATCCGCCGCATCGGCGCCGGCGACCTCAAGGCCCAGATCGACGAGCTGCGCAAACGGCTCAAGGGCGAGGGACTGTTCGACGCCGAGAACAAGGTGCCGCTGCCGGAGTTCCCCGCATGCATCGGACTGGTGTGCGCCCCACAGGCGCGCGCCGAAGGCGACGTGATCACGAACGTCAACCTGCGCTGGCCCGCGGTGCGGTTCAAGGTGGTGCACGCGCATGTGCAGGGCGCTCAATGCCCGGCGGACGTCATCGCCGCGATCCGTCAGCTCGACGCCGACCCGGAGGTCGACGTGATCATCGTGGCCCGCGGCGGCGGCAGCTTCGAGGATCTCATCGGATTCTCCGACGAGGGCGTGGTCCGCGCGACGGCCGCCTGCATCACCCCGATCGTCTCCGCCGTGGGACATGAGGATGATTGGACGCTGATCGACCTGGCCGCCGACCTGCGCGCCTCCACCCCCACCGATGCGGCCAAGCGCGTCGTACCGGACGTGCGTGAGCAGTGGCAGCTCATCGCCGGTGCGATCGGTCAGATGCGGATGCGCATCGGATCGCGCGTGGACAACGAGATTCGCCTGATCGAAGGGTATGCGAACCGTCCGAGCCTGACCCGCCCCCAGACGATGCTGGAGCCGCACCAGCGGTTCGTCGACGACGCCGTGACGCGCATGAGGCATGGCCTGACCCGCATCGTCGACGACGCGACGATGACCATCGAGAAACAGCATGCGGCGTTGACGGCGCTGAGCCCGCAATCCACGCTGAACCGCGGCTACGCGATCGTCCAGACCGCCGACGGGCACGTACTCGACGACGCCGAGCACGCCGCCCCCGGCGATGCGCTGACCATCACGTTGAAGCGCGGCACCGTCACGGCCGAAGCCACAGGCACGCAGTTGTGATCCCGCCCGAACCGCGCCCATCCACATATCCACATCATTCGTACAGGAAAGGAACCACCGATGACCGACATGACCACCACCGACGCAACCGATACCAAGACCACCACCGCACCGGCCGTCGCATCCTCGCTGACCGACGCCGAGCGCGAAGCCATCGCGCAGATGCCGTATGAGGAGGCGCGCGACAAGCTCATCCAGGCCGTGCAGGCGCTGGAGGCCGGCGGCCTGAACCTAGACCAGTCGATGCGCCAGTGGGAGATCGGCGAAGCGCTCGCCCAGCGGGCCCAGACCCTGCTCAACGAAGTGCGCGCCAAGCTCGACGCCGCCCAGGCCGAGCAGGCCACCTCGGCGGAAACCGCTGGGACTCAGTCCAATCTGGACTGAGTCCCCTTCGCGGCCTTGGCGGCCACTCACTTCGCCTACGGGCAGTCCACCGGACTGCCCGCCACACGGCTCAGCCCAGTCCAATCTGGACTGAGTCCCCTTCGCGGCCTTAGCGGCCACTCACAATCGCTGCGGCCCGTTTCCACCAGCGGAAACGGGCCACCATGCTATTGCAAAGCCTTATCGATCAGACGCTCAATCGCCGCCTCACGTGTCAGGCCATGGGTTGTCGCGTATAAGTCGATCTTTTGCTCACGCGTCATAGCCATCGCCGACAGGCTCCGACTCAACGCCTGCCTGGTAAATTCACTCACCGTAATATGCCGTTCGGATGCGGCCTGCTCGACAAGAGCCCATAATGCTTCCGGTACGCGAACGGTGTGTGCCCTCATATCCCCTCGTCTGACAACGAACGGATCCGGTTCCCGAGACAATTCGGCGTCGGCGAATCCCCCCTCCGCCTGTCGCGCCCAAGCATCGACCATATCGTCGGTAATCGGCGTCCCATCCTTCGCCAAATACTCGCTCATGCCCCACTCCATTCCTTATAGAACCCAGGCGTCAGATAATTCGCGTGAATCACCAACGGCCAAGGATCCGCCGTCTCCACATACACCAATTCGATTGGGCGCATCGATGGATCGAAACCAATCACCGCCCATCGAGCTGGATCGCGGTCACTGTCTCGGTCCCGAATCCGTGCCGGTCCGATACGCGTGACGAATGCCGTTTCGATTTGCCGACGCGTGATCCCATGAGCCCGCAATGCATGCGGATGAATCTCAATCATTGGCGTATCATGTGTTGTATGACTATTGTAATACTTTTCCGATGAACACACGCTTCCCCCTTTCGTGTTCGTGCATTCACCATATACGGTCCGAACGAAGCCTGTCCACGCCACAACGGCACGGTGGTCGAACGGTTCCCGGTTATCCACATCGCGTCATTTTCATGCGACGATCACACGTCGCCTACGGACAGTCCGGGAGCGATCAGGAGACGGCCACGGTGGCCAGCAGGGCGGCGTGATCGGAGCCGGCGATCTCCACGACCTCACACTGGCCGGTGGTCATGCCCCGGTCGACCACGATATGGTCGATGCCGGCGAAGCGCGGCAGCCACTCACGGTCGGTCGGCCACGTGAACGCGAATCCATGGCCGGACTGCTGGACCGCGTCGCGGAACCGGTCACCCAGGAAATTGCGGAACGGGGTGTGGTCGGTCGTCGCGTTGAAATCGCCCATGAAGATGTACTTCGTACCGGTGTCGGCCCGCATCATCGCCAATTCGTCGAGCGAGCGCCGCCACAGGTCCCAATACCCGGGCACCGGCGCCGTCGTGTGCACGGACACGAACCGGACGGGCACATCGCCCAATGTCACGGTGCCGCCGGGCATGAACGAGGCGCTTGAATTCACATCGTCATCGGCGGGGTCGGCCAGCGGCGTCGCCGACCACAAACCGTTGCCGTACACCCCGTCGGACGAGGAGACCTGCGCGTACGGCAGATAGGCACCGATGTCCGCATCATTCAACGCGGACACGAACTCGTCGGTCGTCTCCTGCAAGGCCAGCACCTCGATCCGCTCCTCGCGCACCGCTTCCACGATCGCCTGCGGATCGGCCTGGCCCTTGTACACGTTGAACGTCATCACGCGGGCATACCGGTCGTCGGTGGCCGCCTGCCCCGCCGTCACCGCGGCGACGGTCTCGGACGGCAGCTGCGTCTGCGCGGCGAAGAACGGATACTGCCACCACACCTCCAACCCGATGCAGGCCACGGCCAGCAACGCGACGCCCCAACGGCGCGAAATCACCGCGAACAGCAGCGCAATCAACGCGGCGACGGCGAACCATGGGGTCGCGGACACCACGATCGGCACATACGGCAGCGACTGCAGGTCCGAGGGCAGCGACCGTGCGATCACGCCGAGCAACGCCACCAGGGCGAGCAGGCCGGACAGGATGCGCGACACGGTGTGCCGGCTGCGGCGCTTCGGCTTCGGGCGTCGTGCGGATGCGGTGGATGCCATGGTTCCTCCCCGTGAACGGTAATCGTCCATCGACTGTAACCGGGGCGGCGCCCACGCCGCCATCATCCCCGCGAATCATTCCGGTTTCCCCACGAACGCCGGACATTCGGCATGGATATACTAATTTCGTCATACGTTCAACGAAGAAGGGCAATGATGAGCGCCGTGACCGACGTATCGTGCGATGCCGTGCAGATGAGGAAAACCCCGATACGGCGAGCGGCACTGGCGGCCAGGGATGCCCTGACCGCGCGACTGCGCGCCGAGAAAAGCGCCCGCATCGCCGCAATGACGCTAGATCACCTCGACGGGCGACTCGGCCGGCCGGACCACGGCGACGGCAAGATGGCCGCGTCGCCACTGGTCGCCGCATTCTGGCCATTCGGCAGCGAGGTCGACACGCGACCGCTTATTGCAGGGATAGTCGCGCGCGGATGGCGGCTGGCGCTGCCCTGCATGGTGCGACCGCCGCAATCGCGCCCAGGTTGTCGCGAGCCCGCCGTGATGCGGTTCCTGCAGGTCGAGGCCCAGCGGCTCGACGAGGCGGTCTCCCGTTTCGCCGCGAAGCCGATCTCCCCGCACGGTCCGGATGAGCCGTGGATGGCGGCGTTTCCCACAGCGGACATCCCCGACATCGATGCGTTCGTGGTACCGCTGGTGGCGTTCGACGACGACGGCAATCGGCTGGGCTACGGCGGCGGCAACTACGACCGGGCGTTGCCGTTCGCCTCTTCCGACGCCGTGATCATCGGCATCGCCTTCGCCGAGCAGCGTGTGCCGACGGTCCCTGCACTCCCCCACGACATCCGCATACCCATCATCTCGGCCTGAATCGTCCAACGCTATGCCCACGGCGGATGCGCGTCACGCCTGCTACCGTGTCCAGCATGATGTTCATGTTCTGTTGTCGCCGCTAACCGCCGCACCTACGGGTGCCGGATGATGCTCGTCCGTTTGCGGGCGATGCCACGGCAGCATGACACGAACGGCACACTCTTCGGAATGCATTTCTCCCCTATGCCGCCGGCATTCCGCGTCCTGACAGCGTCCTGGCGTCCGATCCGCTTCTCCATGTCATATCACGGCGCATCACCGCACCGCCACCCGTATGCTCGGCGTGCAGGCGTCCGCCCGTATCGACGTGTCCTTCCACTGATTTCATTTCCCGACCATCAAGGGCCTTACCATGTCTCCATCATCCCCATTCATCGACTGGGCGGCGTTCGCCGCCACTCTCGCCATATTCGTTCTCCTGTGGGCGCTGAAGCGCACGCACAAGGCCGGGTTCGGCACGCGCGTCGCCATCGCCACCGTCGCCGGCATCCTCATCGGCGTATTCGCGCGGGGACACACCGCGTACGTCTCCCTCTTCGGCGCCGTCTGGTCGCAGGTCATCGGCGCCATCGTGGTGCCGCTGCTGCTGTTCAGCGTCATCTCCAGCCTCACCAACCTCGGCGAATCGTTGCGGCTGCGCTCCATGGCGGCGCGGACCATCGCCTTCCTGCTGCTCAACACCCTCACCGCCTCGTTGCTCACGTTGGGACTGGCCTCCATGTTCCATGTCGGTCGTGGATTCAGCGGGGTGTTGCCCACGGACTATCAGGCGCGTGAGGTACCAGGCATCATCGACACGCTGGTCGGCCTGTTCCCGTCGAATCTCATGGCGGATTGGGCGTCGAACCGGGTAGTGCCGGTTGTGCTGTTCGCCATCCTGGTGGCGGTGGCCTATAACGCCATGGCCCGCACCGACGACGGACGGGAATCGGTCCGGCCGTTCAAGGCGTTCGTGGACGCCGGGGACAAGGTGATGGGCAAGGCCACGCAGATCGTGATCGAGTTCACGCCGTACGCGGCGCTCTCGCTGATCGCGGCCGCCGTGGGGTCCAGCGACATCGCCGCGCTGCTGCCGCTGGTGCTGGTGCTCGCCGTGGCCTATCTGGCGATCGTATTGCAGATGTTCCTGGTCCAGCCGCTGATTCTGGCCGCCGCGACCCGGATGAACCCGCTACCGTTCTTCCGGATGTTCTGGCCGGTCGGCGTGGTGGCGTTCACCTCGGAGAGTTCCATCGGCACGATTCCGGTGACGGTGCGCGCGTTGCGCGACGCGGGTGTGCCGGAGGACACGGCCTCCTTCGCGGCCACTCTGGGGGCGAACCTGGGCATGCCGGGCTGCGCCGGCGTCTGGCCGACGCTGCTGGCCGTGTTCGCCGTCAACGCGCAGGGCCTGGAGTATGCGCCGTGGCAGTATGCGATGCTGGTCGCGCTGACGTTGCTGGTCTCCATCGGCACGGTCGGCGTGCCGGGCACGGCCACGATCACCGCCACCTCGCTGCTCGCCGCCGCCGGACTGCCGGTTGCGATCATCGCGATCATGCAGCCGATCTCCCAGATCGTGGATATGGGGCGTACGGCGTTGAACGTGGCGGGTGCCGCGAACACCGCGGTCATCGTGGCCGCGCGCGAGGGACAGCTGGATACCGCCGCATACCGCAGCGCATGACCGCGGCCCCACCCGGTACGGCACCGGGCCATGCCGCCGTGCCGCCGCAACACCACATGGCGGCACGCGGAATACCCGGCTGCTTGTATACTGGGTTGGTGCTGCCCGGGTAGCTCAGTGGATAGAGCACCGCTCTCCTAAAGCGGGTGTCGCGCGTTCGAATCGCGTCTCGGGCACCAACAGGCCCCGGAATCCGTGGATTCCGGGGCCTTTGTCGTGTCGATGCGGCCACGGCGGACATTCCCGGTTGCAGGCCCGTCCGCTGCGTGACAGCCGGATGCTCCCATCCGCCGTACTATGCGATGCGTTGCGGATCAGCAACGCATCGCATAGCGCATGTGTGACGGACGTCCGGAAGACGGATGCTGAAAACCGAACGTCAGAAACCGCGGCGGGTGCGGCCGAACTGGTCCAGCCAGCGCAGGATCGCGCCTTCGCGCAACGCCCACGGGCAGATCTCGATCTCGTCCACGTCCAGCGCCTTCATGATCTCGTCGGCCACGATGCCGCCGCCGACGATCTGCAGCGTGCGCTCGGGCGTGATGCCCGGCAGGGCCACGCGCTGGTCGGGGCTGATTGCCGCCAGACGCGGCACCCAGTCCTCCAGCTGCTCGCGGGTCATGATCCAGCTGTCCACGCGGCCGGACTGCCGCAGCACCGCGCCGGCCAGACGGGCCAGCGACCGGAAGGTCTTCGACGTGCCGACCGCATGGTTCGGCACCTTGGACTTCGGGAATTCGTCCACGATCGGCTGGATGATCTTGCGCACCGCCTTGTGCGCGGCCTCCAGCTGATCCGGCGTGGCGATGCCGTCGGACGGCAGGAACTGCTTGGTCACACGGCCGGCGCCGGCGGGCACGCTGATGGCCACGTTCGGATCCTCGTCGGAACCCATCGCCACCTCCAGCGACCCGCCGCCGATATCCATCAGCAGCAGGCGGCCGGAATCCCAGCCGTACCAGCGGCGGGCGGCCAGGAACGTCAGGCGGGCCTCGTCCACGCCGGACAGCACGGTCACGCCCTGGCCGATGCGGTCCTCGATCTGGCCCAGGATGCGGGTGCCGTTCGGGGCCTCGCGCAAGGCCGAGGTGGCCATGGCCAGAATCTGGCTGACCTTGCTCTCCTCGGCGAGTTTCATGCCGGCGTCCACGGCGTCGAGCAGGGCCTGTACGCCGGCCTTGTTGATCGAGCCGTCATCCTCGAGGTACTGCATCAGCCGGACGGTGTTCTTCACGCTGGCTTCGGGGTCGGGGCGGGCGCCGGGGGCCGCGTCGACGATGATCATGTGCACGGTATTGGAACCGATGTCCAGCACGCCCAGGCGCGTGGACGGAATCTGAGGGTTAACCATGTGACATGACGTTACACGTTGCAAACGTTGTCGGCGGGGAGGCGGAATCACATTCCGGAATCAGCATGTCGCGGATCGTTCATCGCGACATGCCGAGTCCGACGACGCCGCGTCGCCGCCGACGATCTGATCATAGAGCCGTTCCAGCCTCTCCTGCCGCACCGGTTTGGCCAGCTCGCACTCCCACACCACGATCACCCGCCAGCCCATCGCCTCCAGCTCGGCCTGCTGCGCACGGTCGCGTTCGCGGTTGCGCAGCAGCTTGGCGGACCAGAACTCCACGTTGCTTTTCGGCATCGAATGCTTGGCACAGCCGTCATGCATATGCCAGAAACAGCCGTTGACGAACACCACGGCATGCCATTTGGGCAACACGATGTCCGGATGGCCCGGGTAACGCTTGTCGTTCTTGCGGAACCGCAGTCCGCGCGAGAACAGATACCGGCGCACCATCATCTCGATCGAGGTGTCCTTGCCCCGGATATGCGACATCGTGTAGCTGCGGGTGCCCCGCTCGTACTTCTCCGGTTTCGCCTTCACACCTCCCCATTATGGCATCGGCGGCGGGGCGCGGCCCGCCACGTCCCGGTCCGCACGCGCCGAGATGATCGGCGGAACGCGGAACCCATCCGATGCCCCGATCCGACCCGCGTTCGCCCAGCGCGGGCACAACGCCCTGCCACGCACAAGACGCCTGCCACGTACAATGAGTAAACGATAGACCAAGCATGGATGCGGACGGACCCATCAGGCTTCCGTTCAGGACTTCAAGGAGGAACCATGAGCAGACTCAACGGCAGGCGCGCACAGGCGGAGGCCGAACATCTCAAGGTGAACGTGGCCATTCTCGGCGCGGGCCGCATCGCCCATGCGATGGCGACCACGCTGGTGAAGATGGCGGCCGATCCCCGCTACGCCGATCTGGTGGCCCCGTACGCGGTGGCCGCACGCGACGGCGAGCGCGCCGCGGCGTTCGCCGCGCAGTACGGCTTCCCAGTCTCCTACGGCTCGTATGAGGAGCTGCTGGCCGACCCTGAAGTGGATCTGGTCTACATCGCCACCCCGCACAGCCTGCATGCCGAACAGGGAATCATGTGCCTGAAGGCCGGCAAGAACGTGCTGGTCGAGAAGTCGTTCACCGCCAACGCCGCGCAGGCCCGCGAGCTGCTGGCCGTGGCGAAGGAGACCGGATTGCTGTGCACCGAGGCGATCTGGACACGCTACATGCCCTCGCGCCGCATGATCGATGAGATCGTGGCCTCGGGCGTGATCGGCGAGGTGAAGGTCGTCGATGCGAACCTATGCTATCCGGTGACCGAGAAGGCCCGTATGACCGATCCGGCGCTGGCCGGCGGCGCGCTGCTCGATGTCGGCGTCTATCCGCTGAACTTCATCGACATGGTGCTGGGACCGCGCCCGATCGAACGCGTCGAAACCTCGATGACGCCGTTCGAGACCAGCGTGGACGCCCATGATGCGATGACCCTGCACTACGAGGACGGCACGATGGCCACCGCCCAGGCCTCGATGCTCGTCTCCTCCGACCGCGGCGGCTACATCTGGGGCACCGAGGGCTATATCGTCTGCCAGAACATCAACAATGTGGAGGGCATCGACGTCTACAACGCCAACCATGAGCTCGTGGCTCACCACGATGTGCCGGAGCAGCTGACCGGCTACGAGTACCAGGTGGCCGACGCGGCGAACGCGATCCTCGACGGGCTGACCGAATGCGAGGCCATGCCGCACGCCGACACGGTGCGCATCATGGAGCTGATGGACCTGATCCGCGCCAAGTGGGGGCTGACGTACCCGTTCGAGTGACCGATTAGGCGAATCACGACATACGCGTGGGGGCGGTCGGGAATGTAGGTGATTCCCGACCGCCCCCACATGCATCACGGTCCACACGCATCACGGTCCGTTCGCAGATTGCGGCGACGCATGTTTCTGCTGGACCGCCGCGACTTGTGTCACAGTCAGCCGCTCACTGCGGCAGCGTGACCTCCAGCGGCGAGCCGTTGTCGAAGGTCACGGTGTAGCGGCCACCGCCGTTGTCCGTCCAGGTGCCGGTGGCGTTGGACGGTTCCTCGCCGAATGCCGTCATACCGGCCTCCACCGTGCCGTCGGCGTTGGCGGTGATATGGATCTCCGCCGAGAACGTCAGCAGCGAACCGGACAGGCCCCAGGTGCCGACGATGTTGCCGTGGGCCGCGTTCTTCGGCGCGGTGACCTCCACTTCGATGGCGTCGGCCATGGCCGATCCGATGCCGCTGGAATCGGCCTGGCCGATCAGATCCGCCAGCGTCATCTCGCCGTTGTCGGTCGAGGCCTTGATGTCGCTCAACGGATAGCGCACATTGTCGCCGTCCGCCGTGCCCTCGCCGATCACGCCCGCCAGATAGTCGCCGCTGCCGCCGGCATCGGTGAGTTTGAACGCGCCATCGTCCTCGATGACCAATTCGAACGTCTGGTTGCCATTTGACATGCTGTATCGTCCGGCCGGATTCATATCGTCGCCGCGCAGCAGGAACCACCACACGCCGAACGCCGCGGCGGCGATCACCGCGATGACGGCGATGACGGCGAGCGCCACAACGCCCTTGGAACGCTTCTTCGACGGCGCCGCCGGCGCAGAGGCGACCCCTTCTGGAGCGTACCCGGCCTGCGGGGCCGGCTGCGCCTGCCATGCGGGGGCCTGCTGCGGTGCGGGAGGCTGCTGCCATGACGGCATGCCGTCAGATGCAGGCGCTTCGTTCGATGCCGGCGGCGCGGGCTGCGGGTCCGTCGGGACGGCGGGCTGTGCGGCGGGTTGCGCGGCTTCGGGCTGCTGCACCGGCTGGCCGCAGGACATGCAGAACTTCGCGCCTTCGGCCAATTGGGTTCCACACTGTGTGCAGTATCTCATCATGTACTCCATCTCTCCTCTGAGGGCCTACATCACCATTACAGCACGAATAGGCTGCCGCCGCCGCACAAATGATGCAGGAACGCGAAGGCACCACACAAAAAGGTCCAGCCGGGCAGACCAAACTGGACCACAAGACGCATCGGCACGAAGCCACTACATCAAAAGGGACAGAACAGCAAGCCACACCAGCCCAAAAGTCACAGCAACACGAAGGCACTGCATCAAAAGGTCCAGCCGGACAGGCCGAACTGGACCATATGATGCAGTGCCACCGTGAATGTGCCGCAAAAGGGCCGGCCCGTTGCGCAGGCCGCGACCAGTCGGTCAGCGGCGCAGGGCACGCACCTCGCAATCGGCATTTCCGGCGATCGAGAAGCCGCCGTTCCCGCGCTCGTCGTAGGCCAGCATCGCGCCGGCGGCCTCGCCGTCGTTGACGAACACCTCGATGATGCCGTGGTCGTAGAACACCTCGATACGCTCCACCGTGTCGACGCGCGCCACGCAGGCCAGATCATCGCTCGGCGCGCCCTGGCTGAAGCACCGGACCTCGCCGTCGCGGCACTCCAGCGTCCAGCGCGCTTCGCCGGTGTCCATCAGCACCGCGGTGCATTCGCCATGAGGGTGGATATCGGCGTAGTAGGTGTTGTCCGGCACCTGCCATGCCCCGTCCTCCCCGCCCATAGGCAGTTCGCCGCCGATCAGCAGGTCGTAGACCTCATCGACCGGTCGGCTGAACAGTCGGCCGTCACGCACATGCAGCTCGCGCGGCAGCGACATCGCGCCGTTGGCCCGGCCGGGCGCCTCCCGGCGCACCCCGCTGTGGTCGGCGATCCACCCGATGGCGATGCGGCGGCCGTCGTCGTCGCGGAAGGACTGCACCGCATAGAAGCAGTCGCCGAAGTCGCACCAACCGGAATGTTCCACGTTGAGACGGATGGAATCGTCCAGCCGTCCCGTGTACCAGCGGATCGGCTGGAAGCAGCCGTCCTTGGTGCGGATGTGCATGATCGCGCCGATGGCCACGTCCACGCCATCCAGCGGGAACGCGTCCGGACACTCGTAGGTGCGGCCTTCGGCATAGCCGCGATCGGCCACCATCGGGCCGACATAGGTCCAGGCGTCGTCGGCCAGGTCGGGGGTGTCGTTGCGGAAGGTCACGATCGCCGGGATCCGGTTCGGATCGGGTTGGTCGACATCGGGCTCGCCATGCGGGGAGAGCGTGAACCATCCGCCTTCGTTGGCATCGCTGACGCCGGTCTCGCCCGATGCCGGCACCTGGTCGGAGGGCAGGTTGGTGGCCAGGATCATCAGCGCGCCGCCGAAACCGGTCTCGATCTTGGAGTCGCGGAAGTCACGGCCGAAGTCCGCGCCCTCGCGCCGCACGACGACGGTTTCGGGCCCCGCGGTCAGGCTGTCCGTGCTGACGCAGGTGGTCTGGCACTCCTCGACCGTGTCCGGCTGGCCCGGAACCTCGAAATGCCGGGTCAGGTAGAAGCGGATCGCGGCCGCGTCATCGCCCGGGCAGGGGCGGCCTTCAGCGTCGATGGTGATGGCGGAGCCGGAGAACGCGCCGCCGGCGATGCCCCGACGGGTGTGCAGCTCGCGCTGCGGCTCGAGGATGACCGGCAGATAGGTCCAGTGCACGAGATCACGGCTGGCGGCGTGCCCCCAGTGCATGTTGTCCCAGCCCCAGCCGTAGGGGTTGAACTGGTAGTACAGGTGGTACCGGCCCTGGAAGCGGCACAGGCCGTTCGGGTCGTTCATCCAGCGCTCCGGCGGCTCGAAGTGCACGGCGGCGCGGGTCGGATCGGTGTTCTCCGGGGCGCCGTCACCCGCCATGGCCTCGCCGGTTGCGGCATCGAGCACGCGGATGCCGCGGTCGAGCAGATCATCGCCGCCGGCCAGATAGAGGTAGGGCACGGTGGCATCGATGATTTCCAGCGTGTACCGTTCCTGCGGGTCGAGGGCGATTTGGAAGCGCTGACGGTACAGGTCGGCGTCCATGACGCGTTCGGCGACGCATTCGCCATCCGTATGCAGACGGATGGTGGGAGCATGGCCCTGCTCCGCGCGCTGGACGAACAGGTCGAGCTGGGTGTAGCCGTCGGCCGGGAAGGTGCAGGAATCGGCCGACTGCGATATTGCGTTCATGTTTGGGTCCTTTCATTGGTCGGCGACGGCGTCGGCCGTCGGATATGCCATGCCCCGTTTAACAGCAATCGTTTGCCGTATTGACATCAGTATACCCTCGCCACAGGGCGACACGAAGGTCTGTATGGGTTGTTTGAAGAGCCGCGGAGCCAGTCCCGCGGAGCCACGGAATCCTTCTCCACCAGCACGCACGCAACCTGCGCCCGATCATCCGTCAACGGCGGCAGCGGCGCGCGGATGCCGGCCGGCAGCATGAGGTTCAGGTCGGCGAGCATCGAGGAACCGCCTTCCACGGCGGACGGTTCCGGCATAGTGCCGCCCTCGGTGCGTTCGATCAGGGAGACCAGCTTGCGTACGCTCCAGTATCCCATCTCATAGTGCGGCAGTTCCACCGAGGTCAGCGCCGGATTCAGGATGCCGGCGATGAACGGCTGGTTGTCCACGCCGACCACGGACAGGTCCCGCCCGATCGCCAGACCAAGCCGATCGGCCTGCTCGTAGGCCAGATGCGCCCGCACGTCGTTGAAGCAGAACACGCCATCGGGATGCAGCGCGTCGAACAGCCTGGGCACCTCGCCGTGGCGATCGTGCTCGTCGATGGCCAACACCAGCCGATCGTCGAATCCGACGTCGGACTGCTCCAACGCGGCCCGGTAGCCGGCCAGACGTTCGCCCTGCGCCACGATCGGCACATCCGCGCCGAAATAGGCGATGCGCCGGCATCCGGCATCCAGCAGACGCCGGGTGGCCGTATAGCCGATGCCGTACTCGTCCGGGCAGATCGAGGGACGTTCGCCGTGTTCGTCCTCGGCGTCCACGATGACCACCGGCAAACCGTCGAGCTGCTCGGGGACCTCGACCTTGCGATGGTACATCATCGCATACAGGAAGCCGTCTGCGCCATATTGTTTGACGACACCGATCTGGCGGCGTTCGAGGTCCGCATCGTTGCCGGTGTTGACCGTCAGCAGGATGTACCCGAGTTCCCGCGCCGCATCCTGCGCGCCGAGCATGATGCGTCCGGCGAACGGCGTGGTGGCGATCTCGTCGCTGACGAACCCGAGGATGTGGCTGCTGCGGGTTTTCAGATTACGGGCGACTAGATTGGGCTTGTATCCGAGGTCCTCGGCGATGCGTTTGATCTCCCGTGCGATTTCGGGTTTGATGCGCCCACGGTCCTTGCCGTTGAGCACCCGGGATACGGTGGCGATGGACACGCCCGCCTCCTGGGCCACTTCCTTCATCGTGACCATCAGCGGCCCCTTTCGTTCCCGCACCGACGCGGGGCGCGTCAGTATGGCACTCATTGTAAGCCATTCCCGTTCGCAACGCTTCACTGTGCGGTCACGGCATGATGTCGGCGGTAGGACTCGCTCTCGCGCACGTCCATACCCGGCAATCGCCCGAACCAGTACACACACGCCGTTCCGGCAAGCATCGGCAGCGACAGCCCGAACACCACCAGCATGCCCGGCCAGCGCACCCACATGGCCACAGACAATACGAATGCGGCGAACAAGGCCAGCGAGCACAACGGACGGGCCAGCAGCATCTGCAATGTCATGCGCACGCACCAGCGGTTCGTCTCGGCGAAATTCGCCCGTACAACCCACACCAGCATGGAGAACAGGCCGTAAACCACAATCGCCATCAGCAGGATGCCCGCACAGGCATAGCCGACCATGCCCGCATCATGCCAGTTGACAATCCAATAGTCGTAGAGGAACAGCCCCCACAGCACAGCCATCGGCCAGCCGAGCAGGTTGGCGGATTTCAGTTGAGCTTTCCACTCGCGATGGAACCGGATCCAGGTCTCGCGTACACTCCAAGCCCGATCAGACGGTTCCAGCAGCCATGTGCGCCACAAGCCGCACATGGCGCCGATTGAGGGGAACAGTCCCGCGAAGATCAGCCCAAGCAGCGTGTGCGCCACGGCGGCGATGTTGATCGTGAACGCGATGAGGATGGCACGGCATACGCGCTCATATCCGATGGAAAACCGACCAAGCATGATGGATGACCTTTCGATGCCACGTTGCATTCCCGATGACGAGGTCCGGCCGCCGTCCGACACATGGCAAAGTAGAACGGACGGCGGCGGGACCGCTGCGGCGGGGATACGGCACTCCCCGCCGCGGCGCTCAGCCCTTGACGGCGCCGAGCATGACACCCTTGTTAAAGTACTTCTGCAGGAATGGGTAGAGCACCAACAGGGGCAGGGTGGAGACGATGATGATGCCGAACTTCATCTGGTCGGCCGCACGCTGCGCGTCGGAAACGCCGACGGACGCGGTGGACGTGGTCTGGTTGACCAGCAACAACTGCTGCAGCACGTTCTGCAACGGTTTCTTATCCTGATCGATGATGTAGATCAAGCCGGTCATGAAGTCATTCCAGTGGCCGACGAAGTAGTACAGGCCGATAACCGCCAGAATCGCAGAGCTCAGCGGGACCACGATCTTGAAGAAGTAGCCGAAGTAGCTCAGGCCGTCGATCTGGGCGGCATCATGCAGTTCCTCTGGGATCGAGGTCTCGAAGAACGAGCGGGCCACGATCACGTTGTACACACTCACGGCACCGGGCAGGATGAACACCCACCAGGTGTTGAGGATGCCCAGGTCACGGTACAGCATGTAGCTCGGAATCAGGCCGCCGGAGAAGAACATCGTGACGGTGAACAGAAACAGGATCACGCGACGGGGCTTGAACTCGGCGCGGGACAGTGCGAAGGCGACCGGAATCGTGACGATCATGTTCACCGCGGTGCCCACAATCGAGTAGATCAGCGTGTTGCGGTAGCCGACCCAGATGCTCGACTCCTCGAAGATGCGCTGGAACCCGGCGAAGGTCACATCCACCGGCAGCCAGCTCACCCGTCCGCCGGCCACGGCGTTCGGATCCGAGATCGAGGAGATGATGATGAACCACAGCGGGTACAGCACGGCGATGACGACGACGGCGACCAGCGCCCAGATGATAATGTCGACGATCCAATCGCCGGCGGTGCGGGTCTGGCGCTGCTTCTTGTTCCAGGGGATGTCGTCTCCCGAGGCGCGCGGCGCAAGCGGCGCGACATTGGCGGTAGTTGATGCATTCATCGGAAACGCTCCTTAGAAGATGCTCGAATTGGACACACGCTTCGAGATCGCGTTCGCCGTGATCAGGAAGACGAAGTTGACGATGGTATTGAACAGGCCGATGGCCGTGGAGTACGAGAACTGGGCACTCTGGATACCGATCTTGAACGTGTAGGTCGAGATGACTTCGGTGGCCGGCATGTTCAGCGAATTCTGCAGCAGGTAGATCTTGTCGAAGCCGACGTTGAGCACCGAACCCATCTGCAGGATGAGCAAGACACCGGCCGTGGGCAGGATCGCCGGGAAGTCCACGTAGCGGATCAGCTGAAAGCGGCCGGCGCCGTCGATCTTCGCCGCCTCATACAGCGAAGGGTCCACCGAGCTCAGCGCTGCCAGATAGATGATGCAGTTCCAGCCGCAATGCTGCCAGACCTCGGAGATCCAGTAGACGGCGGTGATGGCCGTGGTGCTGCCCAGCAGGCTTTCGTCGCCGAACAGCTTACCGATGAAGCCGTTGTTCGGGTCCAGGAAGATGTTGAGCATCGAGACGATGACCACCGTGGAGATGAAGTGGGGCATGTAGGTGACGGTCTGCACGAAGCCCTTGACCTTGGACGAACCGATCTGATTGATCAGCAGCGCCAGGATGATCGGGAAGATGAAGCCGGTCACCAGCGTCCACAGGCTGATGCGGAACGTGTTCCACAGGATCTCACCAAACAGCGGCGAAGTGAAGAACTGTTCGAAGTAGTGCAGGCCGACCCATTCGCCACCGGTCAGGCCTCTGGCCGAATCGAACTTGCGGAATGCCAGCTGGATGCCCCACATCGGCACATAGGCGAAGATCGCCACGAAAACCAGAGCCGGGGCGGAAAGCACCCACAGCTGCCAGTAGCGCTGGAAGTGGTCGGTGAAACGTTCGAGCAGACCCGGCTTGCGGGGCTCGACGCCCGAGGAAGGGGCGACGGCCGCGACCGTCGCGGAATGGCGTGTGTTCATGTTGGTCTCCCTATCGCTCTTGACCCGGCGCGGTCACTTGACGGCCTCGTCGTAGTACTTCTGCCAGATATCAATGTTGTCCTGCAGTCCCAGGCTGGGCGTATTGAGCTTGGCGACGTACTCGTCCCACTGCTCGTCGATGCCGCCGTTCTGGAACCACTGGGCAATCATGTTGTTCGCATAGTTGCCGATCGACGTGTTGTTGTTCTGCAGCGTCTCCATGTCGGAGCTGTCCGGACGCACGTAGATCGGGATGACGTCGCCGGTCGGGTCGACGTTGGCTAGCGCCTCCTTGCAGGCTTCATCGCTGGCGGTCACGTATTCGGCGTTCGTATCGTTGATCATCGTCACGTCGTCGGGGATGTACCCGCCGAAACGGTCCTGCAGCGCGACGGCGCGGGTGTCGGTGTACTCGGCGTACGCCACATCCGGATTGATGGTGTACTGGTGGTCGCCATCGTCGCTGACCACGGCGGGGATGGACCCGAAGTAGCCTTCGACGGACAGCCGTTCGCCGTACATCGCATCGATGACCTTGAGCACGGCGTCAAGGTTCGGGGCGTCGGGCGAGACGGTGACCGAGTAGGCGAATTCGGTGGCGTCGGCCGAATAGTCCCATTTGACCTCGCTGTCGGGCATCGAGGCATCCTGTTTGAGCGGCGGCAGCGTGATGTACTGATCGGCCAGCTGACCGTATTCGCTGTTGGTGGACCAGCCGATCGAGACGCCGGTGGTGGCGGTCTCACCATCGCCGATGGTCTGCGCGTCGTATTGCGAGGCGTCGCGAGTCAGCGAATCCTTGGGGATCAGCCCTTTCTCCACGAGTTCGTGCAGGAAGGTCATGACATCCTTCAGGTTCTCGGAGGTGTAGTAGCTCTTGACTTCGCCATCCTCCACATAGAAACCCTGGCCGGAAGCCGATGCACCCATGAAACTGGTGGCGATGCCCGTGGAATTGAGCAGCACGAGCGCGCTCCACAGACCGAAGCCTAGGCTGCGGATGTTCATCGGCACCTCATCGGCCTCGCCGTTGCCGTTCGGATCTTCGGTTTTGAATGCCTCCAGCACATCTTCCAACTCATCCCAAGTGGTCGGCACCTCAAGACCGAGGTTGTCCAGCCAGGTCTTGTTGATGAACATGTGCGTGGCCGAGACGCGGTATCCTTTGCCACGGTCGGAGGGGATATTGTAGATTTTGTCGCCGTCCTGCGCCATTTTGAGCGCCACTGGACGGTCCTCGAAATACTTCTCGACATTGGGCATCTGGTCCAGATATGGGGCCAGATCCAGGAACTCCGAGTAGAAGCGGCTGATGTCGGTGTAGTCATACAACGTCAGGCCGATGTCGGGGAATTCCCCCGCGGCCATGCGCGGGGCCTTCTGCTGGCCCCACGAATTGTCGTCGACCTCCGACCATTCGATGGTGCAATCGCACGCCGCTTCGAGTTCGTCGTCATATCCCATATCCTCGATGGGATTGTCGGTCACGTTGCGACGGACCATGATGCGGACAATCGGCTTGCCGTTCTCGTCGACGGTCGCTTGTTCCTGTCCCCCGCAGGCCGTCAGAGGCATAGTCATGGCCGCGGCAACCGCCGCCGCCACTGCGGTTTTCATACCGCGGAGACCACTGTGTCTCATGTTCTCTCCTTCGTACTGATGGAACCGTATCGGGCCGACAGGAACCGACGGAAGCATATCTTGTGGATGAGGTTGCACCGTGGCTCCTGTGCCGTCCGATGTCTGTCAGTATAAGTTGGCAAACGTTTGCCGTCAATCGTTTGCTGACGGTGTGTCGCATCCATGGCAAACGATTGTTTCAATGCATTCCAAGCTACAGTCACTGACATGTCACCCCGCCTAGATGACAACGCCCGAACGACGCCCCGGCTGGACCGCACAACTGGACGACACCCGTCTCAACAGCACTCGTCCAGACAGCATTGGCCGAACAACATACGGCTGGACGGTATCCGCCTGAACAGCACCAGATGGCACCGACTGGCTTATCAGCCTCGGTCCAGGTGCATGCACGACTGCGGCGCCGCAGTGCAACGCGGAACGCCACTGCAGCGCCATGCAATACGCTGACACAGCATAACAGTACGGCACGAAACCATTCCAACATGCTTAATCGGATTCCGTACCACGCTGCTTTGGTACGCAGCATCGATAATCCCGCCGCAACGGTTCCGTACCGTACCACAAACAGCCCCTGCATCAGAAAACGGCAGAATCCCAACAACCTTGATGCCAACATTTCGGCGTGGTACGGTACGGAACCATTCCAACATGCTTAATCGGATTCTGTACCACACTTCCGTGGTACAGAACGCCGATAGCCCCGCCCAAAAGCTTCCGTACCGTACCACGGCGCAATCACAGTCACCGATCACACATAAGCCGCATCACCTCGGCTTGTAGCCCCGCACGCTCCCGGTGTCACAGCCACCGCTCAACGCGGGCGACGCCATGCCCGGTCGCGGATGGTGTCGGCGAACGGCGCGTGCGGCTCGCCCTGATACCAGTAGGCCACACTCGCCACGTCGTCGCTGCGCTCGAACAGCCCGGACTCATCGACTCCGATCTGCTGGAGCTCGACCCGCAGATCATGCTCGAAATAGATCGGGTCGGGGATATGCCAGCGGTACAGGCCGCGCATCACCGGCGTCGCCACATCCCAATAGTCGCTTTCTCGCCCCACCAGACGCTGCGAATAGAACGGGAACCCCATATACGGCCCGGTGTACGTCTGCTCGCGCATATGCCCCGCCTCATCGAACGCGGCGAAACTCCACGCCCCGCCGAAGTAGTCCTCGGTGCCGGTGCTGCACCAGGTGGGGTATTCGTCATCGCCATCGATGTACATCTTGACCTCGCCCTCGCCCCACCAGCGGCTTTCCAACGCGGTCAGCGCCAGATACGTGCCCACATACGCGCCGCGCCCGCGCACACCGTCGAGCACCACATAGTCGCGGCCGGGTTCGGTGAGTCGTTCGCGCCGCCACTGCGCGTGGAAGCGCATCATATCCTGCGGCAGCTCGTCATACGCCGTGTAGTCGATCTGGTAGAAGAACGCCGGCACGTCCTCGTTATGGTCGTTGCGCAGCACGATGCGCGCATGACGGAACGGCATGGCCCAGTAGCAGTTGAACCCGCGATTGGGATTGACCATCACCGGAATCGAATTGACCCGGCAGGCCTGTGCATGCCCGCAGCAGAAGAAGTCGCCGACGGGACAGACCACCGACGGGGTGTCCTCGCCATCCCAATAGCACTCCAGAATCAGATTGCGCAGCACGTCCGGGCCGGTGGGGCTGGTGCGGTCGGTCACGGTCATCCAGATATGCCGGATCACGCCCGGACCCTCCACATCCATCAGGGTTACGGATTGTCCGGCGGCGATGGTCTGGATGCACGGGCTGCCTTTGCGCGAGGGCCCCAACGCGCTGGCGGCCATGGCGGCACGACCCTTTCCCCCGGTGGGGTTCTCCGCGTTGATGCAACGGCTCCGCCCGCTTGAAGGCATCGTCAACATATCCAACGCTCCCGACGGTATGCCCATAGCAAACGGCGGCATTCCTATTGGCGTATCCATGGCGCAAAGACCTCCTTGTACCCTGCCCAAACGTTCCGACACTTGCATCGAACCGGTTTGACACCATCATACAGGCATGTGTCCGACGCCACGCCCGTCCCGCCTCACCCGCCCATTCGATTCCACAGGCGGGGCGACCAGCATGAATCGCCAGGCGCAGGGCTGACGCCGTAGCCCCACCCGACCATTCGATTTCCAAGCGAAGCGGCATCCCCAGACAACGGCACCGCTCCCGGATTCCGGGCAGTGCCCCGGATTCGGCCCGCGCCCCTGGATTTCGGCCCGCGCCCCATGCTCCGCTGTCGCCGCTAGCCGCCTAGCAGCGCGAGCAGGTCCTCGCGGGTCAGTGCGGCCATGGAACCGCCGGTGGAGCTCGAGGCCTCGTCCACGAACCGGGTCGCCAGATCGGTTTTGGACTGCTGCAGGTTCAGGATGCGCTCCTCGATCGTGTCCTTGGCCACGATCTGGTACACGTTCACATCCTGCGTCTGCCCGATGCGGTGGGCGCGGTCGGTGGCCTGGTTCTGAGCGGCCGCGTTCCACCACGGGTCGGCGTGGATGACCACGCAGGCGCCGGTCAGGTTCAGCCCCGTGTTCCCGGCCTTCAGAGAGATCAGGAACACCGGGGTGTCGTCGGCGTTGAACGAGTCGACGAGTTCCAGCCGGCGTTTCTTCGGCGTGGCGCCGGTGATCGTGTCATAGGCCATGCCGATCGACCGCAGCCGTTCGGCGATCAGGTCCAGATAGCTGGTGAACTGGGAGAAGATCAGCACCTTGCGCCCCGCGTCGCGGCAGCTCTCCACCAGCTCCTGGATCGCATCCAGCTTGGCCGAGGGCGACGTCGTACGACGCCTGCCGTCGGACGGCGCATCGAGCTGTCCCGCATTCTCGTAGACCAGCCGCGGATCGCAGCATACCTGCCGCAGCCGGGTCAGCTGGGCGAGCACCTGGATCCTGTCGTTGCGGAAGTCCACGTCGCGGGTCTTGTTGATCGAGGCGCGCAGCCGCTGCTCCAACGCCGCATACAGCCGGCGCTGCTCCCCCTCCAGCTGCACGGTGATGACGTTCTCGATCTTGTCGGGCAGATCCTTGAGCACATCGGATTTCAGACGCCGCAGGATGAACGGCCCCACGAACGCCTGCAGCTTGGCCTGCGCATGCTCGTCGCCGCTCAGCACCGGCTGCTCAAACCGCTCACGGAAATGCCGGTATGACCCCAGCATGCCGGGCATCAGGAAGTCGAAGATACTCCACAGCTCCGCCAGCCGGTTCTCGATCGGCGTGCCGGTCAGCGCGAAGCGGTGCCGCGCCAGTACCGACCGCACCGCCTTGGAGGCCTTGGTCGCATGGTTCTTCACATACTGCGCCTCGTCCAGGGGCATGCAGAAGAACTCAATCCCCTGGTAGTCCTCCACATCGCGGCGCAGCAGATCATAGGAGGTGATCAACAGGTCCGGCAGGGGCCCGCCGTCCGTCGCAGTCCCGTCATCCTCCGGCAGCGGCGTGGCCGCACCCTGCCAGCCGTCGTCCGACGCATCGGCGAGCGCCGCGGTCGCGGTCCGCGAGACGAGCGTGACGTCGTCGTCCGCGTTGTCCCGTTCCGCAGCGCCGCGCGTCACCTGCGCCCGGCAGATCCGATCGAGCAGCGCCCGCCGCTCCGCCTTGCTCCCGGCCACCACGGCCACGCGCAGTCCCGGCGCGAACCGCCGGCATTCGGCCTCCCAGTTGTACACCAACGACGCGGGGCACACGATCAGGTTCGGTCCCACCGCGCGCGCCTCGTCGCGCCGCGCCACCAGCAGCGACAGCAGCTGCACGGTTTTGCCCAATCCCATCTCGTCGGCCAGGATGCCGCCGAATCCCTTGTCGCACACCGCGTTCAGCCAGCGGAAGCCCTCGACTTGGTACGGTCGCAGCACCTCCGCCAATGACGCCGGCACCGCATAGGACTGCGGATCGACGACGCGCAGGCCGTCCACATAGGCGTGGAAGCCCTCGTCCTTCGCCTCGTCGTCCACCTGGGCGTCCAGATAGTAGGCGCTGGTCGCAGGCACCTGGACCGGCCCGCGTTCCAGATCATGCAATGTCAGATCCAGGTCGGACAGCGTCTCCTCCGCCTGCCCGGCATCCACGGCGGACAGGTCCAGGAACGCGCCGTTACGCAGCCGATGGAACCGCTTGCGCCGCCGGTAGCTGGCCAGCAGGCCCGGCACGTCATCCGGGTCGATTTCGTCGGCGATCGGCGAGATCTCCACCAGCCCCGACCTGACCGACAACCCCAACCTGACCGTCGGGCGCGGCGCGGCGAGCAGTCCGTCGAACGCGGGCGTGGTGAACACCTCGCCCAGGCCGCGCATCACCGGCAGGCCCTCGGTGAGCAGCCGCCAGATCGCGTCGTCGTCCGACTCCTCGATGAACGCCAGCGGCCCGTTCGGACGCGGGAAATAGTGCAGCACAGCCTCCACGGCCAGCCGTTCGGCGTCGGGATCGCGCCGGGACGCATCCTCGCGGACGCCCTCGAACGCGTGATACCACCGGTCGCCGTACCTCGCCCGGATGTCGCAGGTCACGCCCGCCTGGTCACGGTCCAGATAGATCTCGATCGCGCAGGGTTCTCGCCGCAGTCGCAGCATCTCCTCGGGCAGCCGGATCAGAATGCCGGGAACATCGTTGCCTGACGCACCCGTCCCCGGATCCGTCTCACCACTGCCCCCGTCATCCGTCGTCACCGGCGTGAACAGCGGCGCCACCGTGCGCATGAACAGGTCGGTATCGCTCGGCGCCACCACCATGTCCTCGCCGCGTTCGGTGCCGCACAGCACGTCGATGGCCCGACGGGCCCGCATGAACGCCTTAGAACAGCGGTGGATCAGCACCCGGTCGTCCCCGGACGCCGCATCCGAAAGCCCCATGCGCCGCGCCAGGCTCTCGGACAACGACGGCGCGACCGCCACAAACGACGCGGACGAGCCTTCCACAATGTCCAGCACGTCCAACCGATGCCGCGCCACGTACCCCTCGGCATCGTCGCTCCAGGCCAGCGCCAGACCCAGGTCGGGGTCCCCGTCCACCACGCGGACCGGTTCGGGCCGCATCCGGTAGGGGCGCTCGTAATCCAGGAAGGCGTCGGCGTCCACGAACGCCGCCAGCAGCTCGGCGGCTTCGTCACCGGTCAGCAGCACGGTATCCGCCTCGGCGCCGCGACGGTAGTATGGCGCGCCGCCGGTCACCGACTCGCGGATGCGCACGGCCCGCTCCAGAACGTCGAATATGATTCGCGAGCGCTCGCTCAAGGTGTCGCGGGTGTGCACGAACGCGAGTTTGCGGCCGTAGGTTCGGAACTCCTGATGCCGCACCGCGTCGATGAACGCGGCAACGTCCTTGACCACGTATGCCGCCGACCGGCTGGGGACCGTCAGACGGAGCCGCACCGCCCATGATGTGCCGAACCGTCGGAGTTCCGGCCGCAGGACGACGCTGCCGATCGGCAGGTGCCGGGACGCGACGCCGCCCTGTTCCGCGCCGGCGGAGCCGCCGGATGAGGACATCGCGTCGATCTCCTTGAGCAGGGTGAGCTGGCGTGACTGCATATCCGACTGTCGGCTCTGCTCGCGTTCGCGCATGAACGCCTGCAGACGGCGTGAGGTCCGGGCGCCGCGGCTCGGGCGGGGGCGCGCGGGCGATGCGTCGCCGCCGTCCTCATCCAGCGCCTCGAAGGCGTCGGGGTCCTCGTCGTACGCCATGATCAAGGCGATGACGTGCTTGCAGATGGCGCCGAACCGACCGTAGGCGGGGCAGGTGCAGTGCGACGCGGTCAGGTCGTCGACGTTCTGGTCCACGTGGGCAGAGACGCTGTAGTCGTCGGCGTAGCCGTCGGCGCTGTCGACCAGGGCGGTCAGCGTGATGCCGTCGTCGGTGTACGCGTAGCCGAGGTCATGCAGGCGGCCCGAGTCGATGACCTCGTGCGCGCGGTAGAAGGATTTGCCGCCGAGTCTGCGCAGCCGTTCCTCCGGGATGAGCTCGTCGGGGACACGGCCGTAGACCGGACCGTCGTCGGACGACCAGACGTTGGATTCCACTCCGTTGCGCGCACCGTATACCGAGTTACGCCAGTTCATGTTCCAGCCGCGCAATCTCGTCCTCGACGGCACGCAGGCGGCTACGCAGGGCGGCGTCGATGTCGATGCCGGCCGCGTCGGCACGTCGAATGGCGGTCAGGATATCATCAGCGAGCCCTTCGGCGGTCGGCGGTTCGGAAGCGCCGCCGGACGCGGTCGGCGGAACCGCGGGAGCGAACGCGGCGGACAGACGGCCCGCATGGTCGGAACCGGCGACACGATGGACAACCTTGGCGGCACGCAGGAA
Source organism: Bifidobacterium pullorum DSM 20433 (assembly GCF_000771405.1). Classification (GTDB taxonomy): domain Bacteria; phylum Actinomycetota; class Actinomycetes; order Actinomycetales; family Bifidobacteriaceae; genus Bifidobacterium; species Bifidobacterium pullorum. The sequence goes on from NZ_JDUI01000008.1 coordinate 119,360, forward strand.
CGCACCCTGCGATTGGGAAATGCCTTCGAGCACGGAGGTGCGGTGCTTCTCCCTGCGTTTCATCTCATTCCACAGTTTGAGCACATCCTCGGGCGATCGTCCGGAATCATCGTCGGCATCCCGGGCGGCGTCCGGCGCGAATACCGCAGGATGGCGGGTGATCAGCTTGTTCACCAGGCGGTCGCATACCTCGTCCAGCGTGAACGGGTCCACGGGATCCTTCTGACACACCACCCCCTGAAACACCGATTGCAGCAGCAAATCGCCGAGCTCCTCACGCATGCCCTCGCGGTCATCGGATTCCACAGTATCCACATACTCGTAGGTCTCTTCGATGAGATTCTTCAGCAGTGTGCGGTTCGTCTGTTTGCCGGCCCACGGGCAACCGCCCGGCGCGGCGAGGACGGTGACCACGGCACGCACGCGGTCCAATGCGCTCGCGGCCTCCACCACGGGGCGTAGCTTCGAGCAGTGTTCGAATCCATCCGGCAACCGGTATCCATCATGTGCGGCTTGGGTCATACCACCACTCTAATGCAGCGGCGACCCTACCAGCGACGGCCCTTGGCACGTTTGCCGCCGGTGCCGGCCACGCCGTCGGGGCCCCACGGCCCGCGATGCGCCTCGCGCAGGGCGGTCAGATGATGCTTCATGGCCACCAGCATGATGTGCGCGTCCTCCAGGCCCAGATGCCGTTCGGAGGAATCCTCGGACAGCGCGCCCTGCCGCTTGGCGTAGGCTTCCAGCGAGTTGTCGCCGTACGGGTGAGCCTCGCTGGGGGCGGCGCCCTCATCCCACCGGCGGCTCATCGGCATCGTGTCGATGATCACGATATGGCCCGACCGGTAGCTTTCCGCATACCCCTCCACATTGTGCAGGAAGAAGCGGTGTTCGAAGTTCGCGTTGTGCGCCACGAACGGCTGCTGCTCGAGACGCATCAGCAGGCCCCGCTGCGCCTCCGGCCATTCGTCGAACAGGTGCCACTGGCTGCTGGAACGCATCTTCACGTCGATGCCGGTCAGGTTGCGGATGGTTTCGTTGCCATGCCATGCGTTGGCCCGGGTGACGCCGAACCCCAGACGCGCCTGCCCGTACGCGTCCCCCGCCTGATATGAGGGCTCCACGTAGGCCATGCCCGCCGGGGCATCCTGCGGTCGGGGCGTGACCATGTTCATGTATTCGAAGCCGACGTCGATGATGTAATCGCGCAGCGGATCGGTACCGGTGGTCTCGATGTCGACGCCCATGACGGTGTCCAGTCCGCGGCCCGGCAGGTAGACGTCGCGCCAGTCCGAACCGATCGGGGATGCGGCCGCCGTCCCCGAGGCCCCGGTGGTGCCACCGGCGGCCTCCTCAAGGCCGGCGGCGACCGGCACCTGGTCGCCGGCACCGCGCTGCTCGCGGGCGCGCTTGCGACGTTCGGCGCGGCCGTTGACCAGCTCGGCGGTCCTGTCCTGGATGTCGTCGACCGCGGGGGCGCCCTCGGCGGCGTGCAGCACCGGCACGGTGACGCGTTCACGGTGTTCGGAGGTGACCGTCCACAACCCCTCGGCCACGCCGCGGTCGCGCAGCAGGTTGATCTCGTCGTTCAGGCGGCGGTTCACGTAGGCGAGCGCCCTCGGCAGCCGGTATGAGGGGATGAGCCGGTCGTAGTCGGTCATGAACACACGGTCGCAGCAGGTCAGGATCGCCTCCAGACGGTCGCGGATCATCAGGTCGCGGCGCAGCAGGTCGTGTACGTCGGAAGTCGCGCCCGCGTCGCAGTCGTACGGTGTGGCCACGCCCACGCCATGTACGAAGTCGAGCGTACGCACCCAGTTCCAGTCGATCGGACGATCGTCCGCGTCGACGTCCATCACCGCGGCCCACTGGTCGATATCGCCGTGCGCGCGCATCAGCCAGTCGCGATCGTCAGCATGTCCATACATCGCGCCCATCACAGCCTCCTCCCGAACGGTCGTACCGTTATCGTACCGGAACACGGGACGTCCGTCCCCGCCCGACCCACCGTATCCGACGGCCCGACTACAGGTCGAAACCGAGTTCCTCCGCCGCCTCGGTGGGCACCGGGTCCTCGCACCACAGATCGGCCAGGTTCTCGTCGGAGCTCAGTGAGCGGATCTCCGCCTTGTCGATGTACACCTCGCCGGACAGATGATCGGTCTCGTGCTGGAAGATGCGGGCCGGCCAGCCGTGCAGCCGCTCCTCGTGGCGTTTGCCGTCCTCGTCCTGCCAGCGGGCGATGATGTCCAGCCAGCGACGGCGCACCGCCTGGTATCCGGCGAAGCTCAGGCAGCCCTCGTAGAAGCTGCGGGTCTCGGTGCCGACCGGCTCGTAGCTGGGGTTGATGATGACGTGGAACGGCAGTTCGCCGATTTCGCGCGGATCGTCCTCGTCGCCTTCGCGCACATGGTCCTCGAGCACGGCGATGGCCATCCCGAGGCCGATCTGGGGACCGGCCAGGCCCACGCCCGGGGCTTCGAGCATCGTGACGCGCATCGCTTCGATGAGTTTGGTCAGCGTGCGCTTGGACAGCTGCCCCTCGTACGGCATGGTCTGTTGGCGCAGCACCGGCTCGCCCATCTGCACGATCGGCAGGATCCTGTCCTTGCCGCCGGTCTTGATCAGCTGTTCGACCTCGCGGTTGAGTTCGATATCGACTTTGGCATTCGCTTTGAACATCGGACTTCCTTGCGTTTACAGGGCGAGTTCGTCGGCGACGACCTGGGCCAGACGCGCGCAGACCTCGTCGGCCTGCTGCTGGGTGGCGGCCTCGGCCATCACGCGCACGAGCGGTTCGGTGCCGGAGGGACGCAGCAGCACGCGACCGGTGTCGCCGAGCAGCGCCTCCTCACGTTCGACGGCGGCCTGCACCTTGGCGTTGGTGGAGGCGGCGGCCTTGTCCACGTTCGGCACGTTGACCAGCTGCTGCGGCAGCTGCGGGAAGTCGGCGGCCAGCTCCTTGAGGCTCTTGCCGGACTTCATGACCTCATGGCACAGGGTCAGCGCGGTCAGGGTGCCATCGCCGGTGGTGGCGAATTCGCGGTTGATCACGTGACCGGACTGTTCGCCGCCGAGCGTGTAGCCGCCGCGCAGCATCTCCTCGAGCACGTAGCGGTCGCCCACATTGGTCTGCACGGTGGCGATGCCCATGTCCCTCAGGGCCAGCTTCAGACCCAGGTTGCTCATCACGGTCACGACGAGCGTGTCGTGCGCCAGCTTGCCTTCGTTCTTCTTGGCGCGGGCCAGGATGCCCATGATCTGATCGCCGTTGACCATGTTGCCGTCCTCGTCCACGGCCAAGCAGCGGTCGGCGTCGCCGTCGAAGGCCACGCCCATCATGGCGTCGGAGGCCTTGACCATGGCCTGCAGCTGCTCGGGGTGCGTGGAACCGGCGTTCTTGTTGATGTTGTAGCCGTCCGGCGAGGCGTTGATGACCACGACCTCGGCGCCGGCGCGGCGCAGCGCCTCCGGGGCCACCACGGAGGTGGCGCCGTTCGCGCAGTCGGCCACGATCTTCAGTCCCTTGAGCGGCTTGGACTGGGTCTTATCCGGTCCGATCGGGGCGATGGTGGAGACCAGATGGTCGATGTACAGGTTGGTGGCGGTCGTCGTGTCATGGCTGATGCGGCCCACGCCGGCGCCGGTCGGACGCTCCCAGTCCTGGCCGAGGACGGCTTCGATCTCCTCCTCCTTGGCGTCGGGCAGCTTGAAGCCGCCGCGCGCGAAGAACTTGATGCCATTGTCGGGCATCGGGTTATGGGAGGCGGAAATCACCGCGCCCATCTCCACGTTGAGCACACTGGTCAGGTAGGCGACGCCCGGGGTCGGGATGATGCCCGCGTCGATCACGTCGAAGCCGCCGGCGCTCATGCCGGCCGACAGCGCGGCGGCCAGGAAGTCGCCGGACACTCGCGTGTCACGGCCGATCAGCGCGCGGCGACGCCCCTCCGGACGGTCGTCCTTCGTGCCGGGATCGCCCAGCACGCGCACCGCCGCGTCGCCCAGATCGAGCGCCAGCTGCGCGGTCAGGTCACGGTTCGCCAATCCTCGTACGCCATCGGTTCCGAACATCTTGGGCATGGGATTACGCCTCTTCCTCACATCGGCGGCTGCGCGCCGCCCTCATCACAGTTACCGTGCACCATCGTACTCAACCTGCGGCCCGTGTCCCAAGCGAAGAAGCCGAGCTTGCCCCGTTTCATCGCATTTTCGGGGAAAGGGCATCCGCGGCCTCATCTCACAGAATCGCCTCTTGCATATACATACGCGCAAAGGCACCGCCGGAATCCACCAGCTCCGCAGGCGCGCCCTGTGGCATGCCCGCCCGGTACAACACGCCCGGCCTGTACGGACTCTGACACTTCGTGACCGTGACATATCTCAACAATCGTTGAAATAAAGCCGATTCTGGACTTGGATCACGGTCACGAAGTGTCAGAGTCCGCAGAGGCCGGGCGTGTTCCGCGACTGCGCGTATTAGGCACGACTGCGCGTATTAGGGGGAAAGGCGAGCGGCCCGGACAGTCATCACCGTCCGGGCCGCTCGCCTATGCGTCGGGGATACGCCTGCCGCTTACTGCAGCGCGGCGTTGTAGTCGCGCACCTTGAGGGCGCGACGGGCGATCTCCAGGTTGCCGATCACGATGCGGCGGAACGCGTTGTCCGCGTCGGCGTGGGCCTCAAGCCAGGCGTCGCCCTGCTCGACCAACTTGGCCGGGTCGGCGTACACCGGCCACAGGCCCTCGAGCAGCGCCTCGGCCATGTGGAAAGTGCGGTTCGTCCAGATCCAATCGGCCTCGGCGAAGTAACGCTCCACATACGGGTCGGCCAGTTCCGGCTTGGCGCCGGCGAAGCCGCGGGCCACCGCCTCGAGCTGCATGTTGGTCAGCTCCTCATTGCGGATGGCCTCGTTCCACGCCCACTCCTTGGCCTCGGCGGTGGCGCGGCTGGCGCGGGCGCCCATCGCGAACTCGCGGTTGGCGGTGGTGTCGCGCTTGGCAAGCTCCGCGTCGATGCCGGCCTCGGCGATCTCGTTGACGGAGGCGAGGGCCTTGATCAGCGCCCAGCGCATGTCGTTGTCGATGTCCAGACCGTCCAGGCTCACGGTGCCGTCGAGCAGGCCGCGCACGTTCGCGGCGAACTCGGCGTCGCCCTCCTCGCCATAGCCCAGGTAGGCGTTGACGAGCTGGAACTGGTTGTCGGAGCCGGCCTCGGCGGCGTTCGCCAGCGTCCACAGCTCGGCGGCCACATGGCGCAGCACGTCGTCGCGGCGGGCCGGGGCCACGTAGTGGTGCGCGGTGGTGCCCATGCAGGCGATCGCATAGCGGAACGTGGTGGACTCGGTCTCGTGCGCCAGCAGCTTCAGGGTCGCGTCGATGAACCGCTCGGCCGGCAGTTCGGCGTCACGGGTCATATCCCACAGCGCCAGCCAGATCACGGCGCGGGCCAGCGCGTCGTCGAAGCGGTACAGGTTCTCGACGGCGAACTCCAGTGAGGCGGCGTCGAAACGCAGCTTCGTGTAGGTCAGGTCGTCGTCGTTGACCATCAGGAACGACGGGCACGGCTTGCCGGCGGCCTGCTCGACCACGGTGGTCTCGCCGTCCACGTCGAGTTCAATGCGGTCGGTGCGCACCACCTTGCCGGTGGCCGGATCCTCGTTGTAGAAGCCGACGGCCAGACGATGCGGACGCAGCACCGGATGCTCGGCCGGCGCACTCTGGGTCAGGGTCAAGGAGGCGATGGTGCCGTCCTCGTTCCGATCGACGTTCGCGGCGATCGTGTTGATGCCGGCCTGCTCGAGCCACAAGGCGCTCCAGGCCTTCATGTCGCGGCCGGAGGTGGCCTCCAGCTCGTTGAGCAGGTCGTCGAGCGTGGCGTTGGCGAACGCGTGACGGGTCAGGTAGCGGTGGATGCCGTCGAAGAAGCGCTCACGGCCGACGTAGGCGACGAGCTGCTTCAACACGGAGGCGCCCTTGGCGTAGGTGATGCCGTCGAAGTTCACATACGTGTCGTTCAGGTCGTTGATCGGGGCGACGATCGGGTGCGTGGTCGGCAGCTGGTCCTGGTTCTGACCCCAGCTCTTCTCGCCGGAGCAGAACGTGGCCCAGGCGTCATGCCATTCGGTGGCCTCGGCGGTGGCGAGCGTGGAGGTGAACTCGGCGAAGGACTCGTTGAGCCACAGGTCGTTCCACCACTTCATCGTCACGTAGTCGCCGAACCACATGTGGGCCAGCTCGTGCAGCACGGTCACCACGCGGCGCTCGGCCAGGGCGTCGGTGACCTTGGAGTCGAACACGTACTGGTCGCGGATCGTGACCAGGCCGATGTTCTCCATCGCGCCCGCGTTGTATTCGGGCACGTAGATCTGGTCGTACTTGGCGTACGGGTACGGGATGCCCCAGGTCTTGGCGTAGAACGCGAAGCCCTTCTTGGTGATGTCGAACAGGTAGTCCACATCCTTGGCGAAGGCCTCGGCCAGGGACTGGCGGCAGAACTGGCCCATCGGCACGATGCGGCCGTCCTCGTTCTCGTACTCGGTGTGCCACTGCGCGTACGGGCCGGCGCAGATCGCGGTCAGGTAGGAGCTCATTGTCACGGTCGGCTCGAACACCCAGCGCTTGACGCGCTCGGCCGGACGGTCGCCCAGCGTGCCGTCCAGGGTCATGCCGTCCACGGACTCCACCGTGTGCGCCGGCTGGTTCGACAGCACAATCCAGCTTTCCGGGGCGGTCACGTCGAAGTCGAACACGGCCTTCAGGTCGGGCTGGTCGAACACGGCGTAGACGCGGCGGGCGTCCGGCACCTCGAACTGGGAGTACAGGTACACGTTGCCGTCGGCGGGGTCCACGCTGCGGTGCAGGCCTTCGCCGGTGTTGGAGTACTGGCAGGTGGCCTTGACGACGACCTCGTTGTGATCCTTGAGGTTGTTCAGTTCGATGCGGCTGTCGATGAACACGGCGGCGGGGTCGAGGCTTTCGCCGTTCAGCACGACCTCGCTCACCTCGTCGGCGATCAGGTCAAGGAACGTCGAGGAACCCGGCTGTGCGTCGAACGTGACCTTGGTGGCCGAACCGAAGTTCTTGGCACCGACGGTCAGATCAAGCGAAACCCAGTAGTGGATGGGCGCCGAGACGACGGCCTTGCGCTCCCCGGCTTCGATCCGGGTGAGATTTGCTCCTGGCATTGTGTACCTTTCTGGCTTGCTGGGGTGATGGCATCCGCCGTGCGGCGGACGCCGGACATGGAAGCCCGCGACGGCCTTGTGAACCGGCGCGGGCGGTGGTTTGGTTATTGCTTGTTGGAATCCTCAACGGCGGCGATGTCGGCTACGACGGGCACGATCATCGGCTTGCGGTGCAGCTGCCGGGCGACCCATCCGCCGAGCGTGCGGCGCATGATCTGCTGCAGCTTGTAGGTGTCGCGGGTGCCGTGGATCATCGCGTCCTCGAGCTGGTCGACGATCTGGTGGCGCACCTTGTCGAACTCGCTCTCGTCCTCGGCCACGGCGTTCAGGAAGATCTTCGGGCCGGTCACGACCTCGCTGGCCTCGGTGTCGACGACCACGAAGCTGGAGACGAAGCCTTCGGTGCCGAGGATGCGGCGCTTCTCGAGCACGTCGTCGGTCAGCTCGCCGACCGAGTCGCCGTCCACATACACGTAGCCGCACGGCACCGAGCCGACGATGGCGGCCTTGCCGTGGTAGAGGTCCACCACGTCGCCGTCCTGGGCGAGCACCACGCCGTTCGGGTCCACACCCGTCTTGACGGCGATCAGGCCGTTGGCGATCAGGTGGCGGTTCTCGCCGTGGATCGGCATCGCGCACTTCGGCTTGACGATGTTGTACAGATACAGCAGCTCGCCCTCGTTGCAGTGTCCGGAGACGTGGACGGCCGCGTTCTCCTTGTTGATGACGCGGGCGCCCATCTGCACGAGCTTGTTGATGACCTTGTAGACCCCGTGCTCGTTGCCGGGAATCAGGGAGCTGGCCAGGATCACCGTATCGAACTCGTTAATCGTGATGTCACGGTGGTTGCCGTCGGCGATGCGGCCGAGCGCGGCCATCGGCTCGCCCTGCGAACCGGTGCACATGTAGACCAGATGGCGGTCATCCACGTCGGCGGCCTGCTTCAGGTCGATGACGGTGCCTTCGGGGATGTGCAGATAGCCGAGTTCGGCGGCGATGGACATGTTGCGCACCATCGACCGGCCGACGAAGACGACCTTGCGGCCATACTTGTGCGCGGCGTCCACGACCTGCTGCACGCGGTGCACGTGACTGGAGAAGCTGGCGACGATGATCTTGCGGGTCGCTTCGGCAAAGACGCGGTCGAGCGCCGGGCCGATGGTGGTCTCGGGCTTGACGAAGCCGGGCACCTCGGCGTTGGTGGAATCGGCCATCAGCAGGTCCACGCCCTGCTCGCCGAGCTTGCCGAACTCCACCAGGTCGGTGATCTTGTGGTCCAGCGGCAGCTGGTCCAGCTTGATGTCGCCGGTGTCGATCAGGCTGCCGGCCGGGGTCTTGACGAACACGGCCAGGGCGTCCGGGATGGAATGCGTGACGGTCACGAATTCCAGGTTGAACGGGCCGACCTTGAGCTTGTCGCGCCCCTCGACCACGGTCATGACCGGGTTGATGCGGTGCTCCTTGCACTTGGCCTCCACGAAGGCCAGGGTGAGCTTGGAGCCGATCAGCGGGATGTCCGGACGCAGCTTGAGCAGATAGGGCACGCCGCCGATGTGGTCCTCGTGGCCGTGCGTGAGCACCAGCGCCTCGACCTTGTCGAGACGATCCTTGATGTAGTGGAAGTCGGGCAGGATCAGGTCGACGCCCGGCTGCTCCTCTTCGGGGAACAGCACGCCGCAGTCGATGAGCAGGATGTGCCCGTTGTATTCGACCACGTTCATGTTGCGGCCGATCTCACCCAGACCGCCGAGCGGTACGATGCGCATCGTACCCCTGCGGTACTTCGGCGGCGGGATCAGGCCGCCGTCATGCTCGCCGTCGCGCTTGCCGCCCTGACGATTGCGGGCGGGCGAGGATTTGCGGGACGCGGTACCGGAATCGGCCTTCTTGCCCTGGTCGTTGCCGGCGGCGGACTTGCCTGACGCGCCGCGCTTGGAAGCGTTGGCCGCGGGCTGTTTGCCCGTGGCCTCGGCGATGATCTCGTCCATGATGGCCTCGACGGCCGGGTCCGCTCCGTTGGTGCGGGTGCGGGAGGCCTTGCCTTCACGGGGTTGCGCGGCGTCAAGCGCCGCGAGTTCTTCTTCTAATGCCATTGGTTCTTTTCTATCTTGGTGTTCCCGCCTCTACGGGAACAAGGTCTTGGTCACTGCGCCGGACACAGTGCGCCCGCCAGTTCGTTTCCACGCTGGCGGGCCGAACTCGATCCGGCGGCGCGATGCCGCGTCCGGGGCTCCGAACCGTTCAGAGCAGCCCGGAGGCGCGCATGCCGGCCTCGGCGCGGGCGATCTCATCCGCCCCCGGGCCGACGTTCGGCAGACGCATGCTGGTGTCGTCCAACAGGCCGCGCACGTTCAGTGCGGCCTTGGCCATGACGGCCTGGAATCCGTTGCCGTTGAGTGCCTCGACCAGCGGTGCGAGCTGCACGGCCAGACGCTGCGCCTGGTGGATGTCACCGTGATCGAATGCGGTGGCAAGGTCGCGCATCGGGCCGGCCGCGGCGTGCGCGATCACGGAGATGATGCCGACCGCTCCCACCGACAGGAACGGCAGGAACAGGCCGTCGTCGCCGGAATACCAATCGAGGCCGGTTTCCATGCGCTTGCGCACCGCACCGGCGATGTCTCCGGTGGCGTCCTTGACGGCGGTGACGTGGTCGAGCTCCGCGAGACGACGGTAGGTGTCCAGCTGGATGCGCACGCCGGTGCGACCGGGCACGTCGTAGACGATGATCGGCTTGTCGGCGGAGGCGTTGACCGCCTGGTAATGCTGGAAAATGCCCTCCTGCGAGGGACGCGAGTAGTAGGGGGCCACGACGAGCACCGCGTCCACGCCGGCCTCCTGGGTCTGTTCGGCCATGCGCACGGAGTGTGCGGTGTCGTTCGAGCCGGCGCCGGAGATCACCGGCACGTCGACGACCTCCTTGACGGCCCGGACCAGATCGACCTTCTCATCCATATGGGTGACCGGGGATTCGCCGGTCGTGCCATTGACCAGAATGCCGTCGGCACCATCCGCGACCAGCTGTTTGGCCACGCGCTGCGCGGCGTCGAAATCGATAGTTCCGTCGGCCCTCATCGGCGTGATCATCGCCGGGATGATGCGCCCGAACGGGGCAGAGTCAAGAAGATGCATGGTACCGTCACTCATAGTGTCCACGGTACTTCGCGGGCGGGACGCATGGCCCCGCCCGTCCGGTATCCGCGACGGCGTTGATTTTACAGGTCCAGGAAGTTGTCGAGTCCCACGGTCAGGCCCTCGCGTCCGCCTTCGGCCAGCTTGCGCACGGCCAGCAGCACGCCGGGCATGAAGGAGATGCGATCGAAGCTATCGGCGCGGATGGTCAGCTGTTCGCCGGCGTTGCCCATCAGCACCTCCTCATGGGCGTTCAGGCCACGCAGACGCACCGCATGCACGTGGATGCCGTCGATCACCTGCCCGCGGGAGCCGCCATCGGTTTCGGTGTGGTCCGGCACCGGCGCTAGGCCGGCCGCCTGACGGGCCGCCGCAATGCCCTGCGCCGTGTGGATGGCGGTGCCGGACGGGGCGTCGACCTTGTTCGGATGATGCAGCTCCACCACTTCGGCCGACTCGAAGTACGGGGCGGCAAGCTTAGCGAAGTGATCGGCGAGCACCGCGGAGATGGCGAAATTCGGCGCGATGAACACGGCCTGATCGGCGCGCGGCGCCGCGGCCAACGCCTCGCGCACCTGCGCCAGACGCTCCTCGGTCCAACCGGTGGTGCCGACCACCACGTCCACGCCCTGGCCGATCAGCGTCAGCACGTTGTCCAGCGTGACGGACGGCACGGTGAACTCCACCACCACGTCGGTGTTCTCCGGCGTGATGGCGTGCAGGTCGTCACCCGCGTCCAGCGCGAGCGCCAGCTCCATATCCGGCGCGCCGTTGACCGCGTCCACCACATGCGAACCCATGCGCCCCTTGGCGCCGACGACGGAAACCTTGGTCATTGTTGCCTCCTTGGCCGTTTCATTGACGGTCGTTGCCGGTCTCGCCGATAATCTCACCGATAATCGCCGCGACCGTGTCTTGCCATTGCTGTGCTGCCTCGAGCCTATCGCGCGCCGCGAACACTTCATCGCGGCGCGCGAAACGCCCCGCGGCCTCCCGCTAGTCGTTCCGACGACATCCCGCGGCTTCCCGCTAGTCGTTGTCCGACTGGTCGGGCACGCCCAGACGCAACGCGTCGAGGATTTGGGCTTCTGTCTTCATCTCCGCACGTACCTCGCGCAGCTTCTCGTCCGGCTCGCTCACGTAGTACAGCGCCGCGTCGATCGTGTCCAACGGAACACCCTCGACCGCCGACAGCAGCAGCCGGTAGCAGTCCAACTGCACCAGCTTGTGCGCCACATCCTCACGGCTGCGCGGCCGCCGCCCGGTTTTCCAGTCGACGATGGTGTACCGTTTGCTCTTATCCCCGGCGTCGAGCCCGCCGGCGAACACCGCGTCAAGCTTGCCGTTCACGATTCTGCCGTCCAGTTGCGGGATGGCGACGACGATCTGCCGTTCGGCCCATACGGGCTCGCGCGACGCCCATCGCGATTCGGCCAGCCGGCGCTCCCAGACCAGCAACGCATCCGGATGTCCGTCGCTGCGGGACTCCTCCGTCTCAAGTTCCCTGAGCAGTGCACGGCGTGATGCCGGCGTGTCCGCGTCCGGCGGCGCACCGTCCGCCACGGCGTTGACGAAACGCTCCGCCCAGGCATGGAACCGTGTACCGGCCTCGGCCGCCGGCGAGGCCACATTGGGGATGGGCCTGACGATGCCGCGCCAGTAGGCGCGTTCCTCACGGTCCGTCATCCCCCCGGCGGCGGCCTGCAATGCGGTGACGCTCTGCCGTCCCGCGGCCAACAGCCGTCTGCCGCGCTCCCGGACGTTCCGGTCCAGTTCGTCGCCGGTCAGTTGGCCGGTCATCAGGTCCTCATCCTCGGTCAGCTGCCGCGCTCGCCGCCGCAGCGGCCCTTCGGCCCCCTCGTTCCCGTCCAAGGCCTTCTCGTCCAAGGTTGCGACCGAACCACGTGACCCGTGCATGGTTGCCATCCGTTCATGCACGGCGAGCGCCCCGTCGTGCAGCCGTTGGGCGGTGTTGGCGCTCAACGAGCCCGGCCACGGCAGAGCGACGGTCTCATCGGACTGCTCAATCGGGCTGGCCCAGGCCTCGCCGATCACGGCGTCCTCGTATACGCGAGCATGGGCGCCGGCGAAGAATCCTTCGGGCAGGGGCGGCATCGTGTCGTCGTCGGCGTCGAGCACGACGGTCGGCTGGTGCACGGCGTCGGGCCGCGTATGCAGGGCGTCATACAGCTCCTGCCAGAACACCGAGGCCTTCTTCGATTGGCTTCCGTCGGGAACGTTCCGCGGGTCACGGCCCCGATCCCGGTATGTACAGTATGACAGCATGGCGTCATGCCGCGCCCGTGTCAACGCCACGTAGGCCAATCGCCGTTCGTCGGCGTGCAGACGACGCCCGTACTCATGCTGCTGGGTGAGATACCAGCCGTCCGGGTTCGAGTCCTCCACACCATCGCCGACTTCACGCAACGAGCCGAACACCTCGTCGTCGATCTGGACCACGTCCTCCAGGCGTGCGAGCGCCTCCACCGGGTCCTCCCCCGGTTCGCTCTCGTGGGGGAAGCGGGGCAGGATATCCGCATCGACGCGTATCGGGGCCGGCACGCTTGTCGCATCGGTCAGCCAGATCTTCGAGTTGGTCTCCCGATATTCCGGCGGCGTCCACACGCCATCGACCAGCCCGCCGGCATGGGCCTCATCCAGCTCGATGTGCAGCCCGTTCTTGCTGTTATCCGGCATGATGCCCGACGCGAGATCGACGACGGCCACGGCATCCCATTCCAATCCCTTGGATTGGTGGATGGTCATCAGTTCCACATCGGCCTGTTCGTCATGCATCGAGGCCGCCTCGTCCTCGATGGCGCCCAGCTCGTCCAGCCAGGCCAGGAAGCCGCGCAGCGTCGGCGTACGGCCGTCTCCGAGCTCCTGGATGTAGGTGTCGGCCAGATCGGTCAACGTGTTCATCGGCATTCTGGCCACGGTGGGGTTCGCCGCCTGCTCGCCGCCCTGCATGGCCTGGGCCACGACCGTGTCGATGTCGAGGTCCAGGGCGCGCACCGCGGCACGGATCACCCCGGCCAACGGATGGCCCACCATCGCCTGCACCGCGCGCAGTACCGCCCCGGCGTGCAACACCCCTGCCTTGCCGCGCTCGTCGAAGCCTCCTTCGCGTTCGAGCAGCTGTTCCAGATCGTCGCGCTGCAGCACATCGCCGAGGAACACCACATTGGCCACCTGGTCGCGATGCTCCCTCACGGCCGCGTTGCGTTCCTCCGGCGGACAGTCGCCGCTCACCACGCCGGCCTCGACCAACGTGCGGAATCGCATCCGCGAGTTCTCCCGTTCGGCGAGCGCCGCCAGGCGGGTCAGGGTCTCGCCCGACAGGTGGAATCTGGGCGTGGCCAGCAGACGCATCAGGTGCTCCGCGTCGTCATGCTGCACGATGACATGCAGCAACGCCAGCACGTCGCGGATCTCCGGACGTTCCAGCACCGCCGAGTATCCGACGACGAACGTCGTCATCCCCGCCTGTTCCAGCGCCTGCTGGTATTCGGCCATGGTGCTCTTGGAACGGAACAGCACGGCCACGGTGCCGCGGTGCTCCACATTGCCGTCCTTCATGACGGTGTGGCGGCGGATGGTCTCACGGCAGAAGCGCACGACGCCGTCAATCTGCTGCCCCAGTGTCCCGTAGCCGATCACACCGATGGTGCCCTGATCGGCCTCGGGGATGTTCGCCAGCGCGGGCACATCGACCTCACGCAGCGCGGCGCTGCTCGGGCGGCGTGGCATGGTGCGCAGCGGCAGCGTCAGATCGTTCGCCGCTTCAAGCACGATCCTCGAGTTGCGCCGGGTCGTGCTCAGCGCATACGGCACAGTGCCGGCAGGCATGCCGAAATCCCGTTCGAACATGCGGAAGGCACCCGGACTGGCGCCGCGCCAGGCGTAGATCGACTGGAACGGATCGCCCACGGCGCTGACCGCGCTGCTTGATTCCCCGTCCGAAGGGTGGAACAGGGCGGACAACAGCATGGCCTGCGTGGTGGAGGTGTCCTGGTATTCGTCCAGCAGGATGTGGGAGAACCGTTCCCGATATCGGCGACCGATGGAGGGGAACCGGCTGACCAGCTGATAGGCCGCGATGGTGAAATCGCCGAACTCCGCCATGTGGCGACGCCGCTTCTCCGCATTGTATTCCTCGACCAAATCCAGCAACATATCGCGCCGTTCGGCGGTTTGAGCGAGTTGGTTGCACCGGTACACGCAGTTGCCCTGGATGTTGGCCTGATATTCCTCGTATGCGGCCTGCCATTGCTCCTCGCTGTACTTCTTGTAGCGCTTTGGAGGTTTTTTCGTAAACAAGGAATCCGGTACCGGCTCATCGCCCAGAGCGGCACGCACCCGTTTGGAAAACACACCATCCCAACGACGTATCTCGGCGATGGCTTCGGCGTACCCGGGGCACTTGGGGCCGATCATCGCACTGGCGATGGCGTTGGACAGACCCCGCACATCCCGTGCCAGTTTGGAGATCCCGTCAGTCTCCCCCTGAGCCGCCAATTCGTCCAGATGCCGTTCCACCACGTCGGCCGCCAGCTGCAGGGCACCGGCGTCGCTCAATGGCTGCGTGTCCCCATCGAATCCGACCAGCAGGCCGTATTGGCGGACGATGGTCTGGAAGAACGCATCATACGTGGAGATCGTCGGTTTGAGGAACATCCGGTCGGCATCTCCCTCAGCCCCCGACTGATCGGTCACCGCGGCGGAGACGCGTTCCAGCAGCTCGCCCGCCGCCTTGCGGGTGAAGGTCAGGCCCAGGATGCGCTCCGGGGACACCCAGTTGCCGATCAGGGTGACGATGCGACGGGTCATCGTGTAGGTCTTGCCGGATCCTGCGCCGGCCACGACCAGGATGTCGTCATCATTCGGGGCGTTGATGACCCGCGCCTGTTCCGGGCTGTCGATGAACGTGCTCATGATGCTTGCCTCGTTTCGTATACGGTGTTGAGCTGGCCGGCGCAGGCGGGGCAGCTGAGGGTCATGCGGCAATTCTCCATATGGTCGGATGTGGGATGGGCAAGCAGCCGGTACGACCGGCTGGCCGCGGCCGCGTAGAACACCCGCGACACCATGTTCAGCGCCCACAACGTCTGGGTGCCACGCAACCGCATGAGCTGGTCCCATACCGCAGGGCGTACACCCTCGGGCGGGGTTTCGTGCAGCTCGGGGATATCCAGCTTTATGGGATTCGGATAATGGTTTCGCTTGACATACGGTTCCGTGGTCCACCCCCCGTTACACAGCAATGCCGGCTGGTGGAGGCCCTCCACCTCATAGCTCTTAGCCGGACCATCGTGCTCCTTGACGAAGAACAGTCCGCTTTGCGCGATGTACGGCATCCGCTGGGACGGTCCGGTGCAGCCCCGATCCTCGGGGAACGCCAGACCGAGCTGATAGCAGACCAGCTGCAGATTGTTGAAGTTCCATGCGACGGAGTGCGTATTCCCCGTTTTGTAATCGATGAGCCGCACTGCTTCGCGCCCGTCCTTAAGCCGGCGATGTTCGAGCCGGTCGATTCTGCCGGATAGCCGGATCGTCAAATCGTCCCGCATGCCTTCGGGCCACCCGCCGACCATCATGCCCATCACGGCCAGCAGCTCGTCACGCGTCATCGGTTCGATGCCCAGTATGGCGTTATAGGCGGCCAGGATGTCGTCGGCGTTGAACCGGGCGGCGAAACCGACTTCGCATTCCACGCGCTCCAACTCGCCGATGGAAAAGTGTTTGGCGTTGCTGAACGGATACGCGCTGTCGCACCCGTTGACGAAATACCAGGCGATATGGGTGAGCATGCCTTCGGCCGACTGGTCGAGCGTCATCGCCGTATAGCGGTCCGTCGGGGATTCGATGGCCTGCGGATCGCCACGCAGCGAACGGTAGATCGCCATCAGATGTTCCGTGACCGCCGTGATGCGCGTCTCAGCGCTCTCCCCTGGCACGCCCCCCGGCATGTCGAGGTGTTCCTCGCTGCCACGTTGCGCCACCTCGTGGATGAGGCTGCCGAAGCCGGCGTGCATACCGCTCGACTGAGGTCCTGAACACTGCTTTTCCAACAGCCAGCAGACAGGACACCCCCAGAGGTCATCAACAGAGGATGGCGACAATGCCACGACCGGAGACTGTTCATCCGCCGATGCGGAACGCACCCGCATATCCGCATCCGGGGTACCGGTCCCCGTGTCGCTGCGATTGCCTTGAGCGTCTGCAGCGTCTTGATCGTTGCCATCGTTGCGACTTGAGATGTCGGTGAAGAACCAGTTCGTGGGATCGGCCGATTCCACCCCATGGTCCGCCAACAACGCGAGCGCCGCAGCGGCGTCACGGCCTTCGGTTGAATCGGCGCCGCGGCAGGCCAGGGCGATGCGTGCGGCGGTCACCAGCCCGCGAGGGTCGGCGTCAAGTCCCAGTCGGGAGTCTGCGCTATCGCCATCATCCGTCGCTGCGTTGCCGGGGTGAGCGAACACCACGTCGTCACGCTTGCGGGTGAAGCGTTCCGGCAGATACCCGTACAGGAAGTCCGATGGCGCGAG
Source organism: Bifidobacterium pullorum DSM 20433 (assembly GCF_000771405.1). Classification (GTDB taxonomy): domain Bacteria; phylum Actinomycetota; class Actinomycetes; order Actinomycetales; family Bifidobacteriaceae; genus Bifidobacterium; species Bifidobacterium pullorum. The sequence continues at coordinate 136,226 of NZ_JDUI01000008.1, forward strand.
ATCCTCGTTCCATGTCGCGCTGATGGACAGCGTCTCGTCGGCGCGCGTCACCGCCACGAGCAGATTCTTCTTCTCGCTGGACAGCACGGCCGCCAGGCGGGGGTCGTATCCCGCCGGCGCGGAGCCACCCACCTGCCCGTGCAGCATGAGGTCCGCCAGATCCTCGCCGCCGAACAGCGTGCCGCGTTCCGCGAGATTCGGCCAGACATCCTGCTGGACCGCGGGCAGCCACACATACCGCCAATGGTTTCCGGCCGCACCGGCCGGGGTGGTCAGCGTCACGGCCTGTTCGACCGGTCCGACGTGCGCCAGCGAATCCGCTTCGATCTGCATCGAACGGACCTGATCCATGAACGAGACGATGTCCTCGCCCGCCATGCCATTCGAGGCGAGCTGAAACAGCCGCATCGCAGCGTCAAGCCGGTCGTTGGCCGCGCGCCCCTCCGCATCGTTCCGCAATGCGGCGCGCTGCCAGACACGAGCCACACCGGTTTCATCCCAGGCCAACGCCAAGGTGTATTGGGCCTCATGGCTGGCCAACCTGTCGATGCCGCCCGCCACACGACCGACCATGTCCCAGAGCCTTTGGAATGCGACGCACTGCGGGTCACGCCCCAGAATCGCGCCAAGGGACTCCAGTACGGGTGCCGCGGGGGCTTCGGGCGAATCGAACGCCAACATCAGATACATCGCCCGCTGCCCAAAGGGAAGATCATCCTCTGCGGACGTGCCCGTCAGCACGGTATCGTCCACCAATACCTCGGTCGCGCCCTGCGCGCCCCGGCGGCGTTCGTTCACCGCGTCACGGTAATGCTCCCATCGGTCGATGAGCTGGGCGAGATGCCGACCATCGCTCTCGTCCGCGCCATTCCCTTCGCGTGCGCCCTCACGCCCATCGCCGTTGCCATCGGGGGCGTGCGAGCCCTCCCGGATGACCGCGGTCAATGATTCGAGCGCGCCCATTGCGGATTCCACCGGTTCCAATCGTGCAGGCCTGCCCTCTCCTGCCTGCGCTCCCGCGGTGATCAACGGGCAGGACATCAACGTATTCACCCGCGCCCGGACGTAGGCGGCCAGCGATTCCCAAGGCAGATCCACGGCATCGATGCCGCGACGGCGTAGCAGGGCAAGCTCGATCAGACTGAACAATCCCTGAACGAACGGCTCCTCCCTTAACGGGCGGGTCACCGACGAATACCGGACCGGCACCCCGTCCCGGCGCAGCCGTTCGCCGAACGCGCGCACCGTGGCGTTGTCATGGGCGATAATCGCCATGTCATTCCATGCGACATGCTCATCCAGATGCCGGCGCTTCATGCGCCACACCACATCATCCATCTCCTCGCGAGGCGATTGGTACAACGCCGTGCACACCGTGCCATCACCAGGCACGGAATCTCCGGACTGTCCCGGCAAGCCCTCCAGCCTTCGGATGGGCAGACACCCCGGATACTGCGGCAGCTTGCCGGGACGCTGAGCGATCGGCATATCGTCCGGCTCCGGAGACGGAATCGACAGCGAGACGCGCGCCGCCACCACATCCCGATAGGCCGGAGCGCCGGACTCCCCCGTACCAGCCGCTGGCATGCGCAACAACATCGCATGCAACGGCCCACGCACCGCGCGGCCCATCAGATACTCCGGGTAGGAGCCTCGGAACGTCTGCACGGCCTCGTCCGGATTCCCGACCAGCACCAGCCGCACGCCGACAGACGCCAGCGCCTCGAGGAACCGCAACCCAGCCAGCGTGGCGTCGTGGAAGTCATCCACCACCAGCACCGAAGGCACGGTCTGCGCCTGCAGCCGCACCTCCCCGTCCCGCACGCGGTTGAGTACCGCAGCCGCCTCAACCAGCAGACGCGAGGCATCCAGACGGTATTCCCCCGGATACGCGCGTTCGATGGCCTGCACATACTCGCGCCGCAAGGCGAACGCCAACCGCCACTGCACCCTGATACGGTCGGCGTTCCGCCCGGCACCGCCCAGTCCCGCCAGATACTCGTCTTCATGGGCGAACGATGCGCCCAACTCGTTGATGCGGGCCAGCATATCCCGCAATTGGTCAACGAATGATGACGACACCCCGCGCTCGAACATGGCGGCCGTGGTCGCATCATCCGTCTGCTCCTGTGCGGGTGCCACAGCTTCGGACCAGTGGTCGTCAGCGAAATACTCCCGCAGCAGCAGGCAGGTATCGCACAGATCCCCGGTGGCGGCATGACCGAGATGCTGTGCCATCACCCGACGCAGCAGGGCATCCTGCTCGGCGCCGTTCAACAGGCGGGGCGCAGGCAGGTCATCATACCGACGGGCATCGGCGATGACCGCGAAGGCCAGCGCGGACAGCGTCGTCACCGGACGGGCCCTCATCGATGCACCGATGCGGCGAATCGCGAGATTGCCCAGCCTGTCCGCCGCCACGCGTCCGGACACCGTCATCATGGCACCGATGCCATGACCGCCTTCCAGCACCCGCATCATCGTCTCGAACGCGAACTCCGTCTTGCCGCACCGCGGAGGCCCCACCACCAGCAGCGCGGTGGGTTCGCCGTCCCCAATCAGCGCGTCGAACGCCTGCCATAGTTCCTGTGTCCCAGTCATGGCTCAAGCCTAACCACGCTCGACGCGGAACGGTAGATATCTACCGTTCATACCCACCGTCAGCGTGTTGCCATGCCGCAGCGGCACGCCCATCGGCATTCCGGCGGCATTCCGTCTGATGTCCCAACGCGCCGGACCACGCGGACTACGGCTCCATCGCCTCCCACACCACGCCGGACAATTCACGGATCCCGGCCTGCGCCGTCTCCGAATCGGGGACATCCTCGGTCAGCACCGTCAACACATAATCGCCTTCGGTGGCGGTGCCGTCGATCGCGGCGGAGGTGTCGGCGGACGCGAACACGATCGCCGCATCGTTCTCCACGCCGTCGATCTCGCCGGTTTTGTTGGCCGTCACCGTCCCTTCGGGCACGCCGCCGGGAATCTTGGTCACTCTGGTCTGTGTCAGCAGCAGGTCGAGCATGCTTCTGCTCGCGTCTTCGCTGACCAGTTCCCCGCGATACACGGCGGCCATGAACCGGCCGCAGTCCTCGGCGCTGGTCCGTTTCCGCGACGGGTCGCCGCTGATATCGCCGAGGTACTGGGTGATGAACGAGTCCTGGAACCCGTAGCGTTTCGCGGTATCGTTGACGATCGCGAAACCGGTGTCGCCGTCACCTCCGCCGATGATGTCCACCAGCGTGTTCGTGGCTTCATTGGAGCTGACGGTGATCATCTGCCGCAGCAGTTCGTCGATGGTCTCGTCCTCGGCGAGTGCCCCGTCATGAATCCGCTGATAGACGGCCAGCATGACATACAGCTTGATCGCCGACGCCGAATAGCCCTGATGGTTGTTAATCGTCAACGATGCGCCGGTGGCCAGATCCTGGCAGTACACCTGCCAGTTGCCCGAATACCCGGCGATCAGCGTCTCCAATTCGTCACGCAGCGCATCCATCCGGAGCTGTACGAGTCGACCGGCGTCCGGATCCGGTACCGCTTGCCGCTGCATGGCATCATGTTCTGGCGTGGCATCGGCCTCTTCCGCAGCGACCGGCCGCTCCGGCACCCCGCTGTCGCTCGGCATGCCACGCCATGCCATCACACCGATGCCGCCTGCGGCGACCAACGCCACAGCCACGGCAGCCGCCACGATGGCGACCGTTGTCCCCCGCACGCGCGCCGATGCGTGCTTCGCCGCACCGGTCCGGGAGGAACCGGCCCCGGCAGTCCGGTCGCCGTCCGAATCCGAAGCGCTCCGCCCAGCCGTCATTGGTCGGTGCCTTCGAACATCGTGTCCCAGACCGTCGCCAACATCTGCGAGGTCAGGTCGGCGGCCTGCTCCTGGCCCATGCCTTCGGTCATGACGGCAACACCGACCTTGGAGCGGCCATCGGAGATCACGACGAAATAGTTGTAGGAGTCCTGAATGCCCATACCGCGGTGGGCGTGCACCGTGGCGCCTTCCGGTACGTCCACGCCTTCGGAGGCGATGTCGAAGGACATCAGCTCGTCCGCGCCGTCGGCCGCGATCTGAGACAGCATGCGCGCCGCGTCATCCGATGAGGCGTAGTTCTCGTATCCGTTCTCCGAAGCGGCCACATCACCGTATTTACGTTCGAAACGGCTGGTGGTGTACTGATTGTCCGACAGCCATGAATCGACCGCATCCACGCCGCCGAGCGAATCGATGACTAGGTTGGCGGCCTCATTGTCCATCGAACGCATCATCTCGCCCGCCGCATCGCTGGGCTGCCCCTCATGGGCGTCGTAATAGGCCAGGTACACCGGCAGATACAGGCCGGCCGACACCATCATGGTCGAGGCGTTCGACGATGAGTAGCTGCGCAGGCCGTCCTCGGTCATCACCGACACGGCCACATCGGTGGTCGAGAACGCATCGACGATGCGATCGGTGGATTCCTGGTCCAGCGTGCGCGCCGACAACCCCTGCTCATCCTCGTCGGGATCCTGTTCCTCGGACGCTTCGGTGTCCCGATCGTCGGATTCGTCGTCCGGAACCGTCTGCCCATTGGAGGACGACGGTCCCTGCGGCGCGGACGTGCCGCCATCCGACGGGTTGTTCCGTGTCGCCAGCGTCACACCGGCGATGACCAAAGCCACGACCACCAGCACCGCCGCGATGATGATCGCGATCCGTCCCTTGCCGTGTCGCCCCGCGGCCTGCCCCGACGCCTGTCCGGGAACCGGTCCGAATCCCGGACCGGACGCCTGTCCGGGATAATGCTGCGGCTGCACCGGGGGCATCATCATCGTCGGCGCCTCCATGGAGGCAGGCGCAGCCGATTCGGGAACCACAGGGGCCGGTGAGGCCGATTCGGGAACCACGGGGGCAGGCGAGGCCGCCGCAGGTGCGGCCGGGCCAGGCACCGCCTGCGCCGGCGCAGCCGATTCGGGCGCACCCTGGGCGGGGGCCGTCAACGGCGCGCCGCACGAGATGCAGAACCGGAAGCCCTCGTCATTGGCATTGCCGCATCGCCCACAGATCATCATGTCCTCCATTCGTCGTCCTGAACGTATCCATTATCGACCATGCCGCCCGCCGCCGCATCGACACGTCGCCCGGGACTCGTGTCGGCGCGGACGAGACCATGTTCCGCCCATGCCGCCAATGTCGCCGCGTCGGCTGACCGCAGTGCGGTGAAACGCAGCGTATTGATTCCGTTGGATACGAACAGCGGCAGCGTCAGGCTTTCCACACCACGCCGTTGACGCCACGGCGTGGTGGACCGTTCCACCGACTGGATGCGGGAACGCCGCGTGAATACCGTGAACAATGTCAGCATCGTCGCCCCGGCGGCGACAATGCGCTTGCCGTCCGGCAGCATGTATCCTTCCGCCGCGGCCTTCAGGCATCGGCACAAGCCCCACCAGACCATCAACGCCGCAGGTGCCAGCATCCACAGCCAGGCCATGGCGTCGCCGGACGCCAACGCCCAGATCGCGGCACCGACCATACCGATTGTGGACACCGCCAGCAGAGTGAACAGGTAGTAGCGAAGCAGCCCCCGGCCGGTTCTCCGCATCCGCGGCGGGACCAGTTCCCATTCGGGCAGCATGCGTTGCAGCACGGCGTATACGCGATCGTCGCCGATGACCGGCAGCACATCGGCACCCGTGGAATCGGCGTCCTCCCCTTCCGCGGTGGCGACCGCCCCCAATCCCAACCGGACCGAGCACAGGTGCAGGGCACGGCGTATCAGCGTGCGACGGATGGCCACGGTTTGGATGCGGTCGACGGCGATGGTGGTGATCCTGCGCGTGAATGCGCCGCGCACCACGACCAGATCGCCACCGCGACGCCACACCTCGAACCCGTGGAAGCGCAGCAGGGATCCGATGATGCTGGCGCCGACGAGCACCGCGAACACGACGGCCACCGTTCCGATGAACGCGACCACGCTGCCGGTGGCGAATCGAACGACCGAATCCTGGGCGTTGTCCATCATGGCTTCGGGCACCACGTCGCGCAGCTGTTCGATGAAGCCGTAGACCACGATCAGCGCGGCGAACAATCCCAGATCGGTGACGGCGAACAGCAGGATATCCCTCACGGAGGCACGAAACACCAATTCGCCTTCGATAACGGGCCGCCCGCCCGGCACCTGCACCTCATCCTCGGCCGCCGCCGCGGGCACGGGCCCCGCGCACCAGCCTTGGCCTCCCGTTTCTCGTGTTCCCGCCGCCACCGCAGGCGCGGGACCCGCGGGCGTCCCACTCGCCTGCCTGGCAACCTCAAGTTCCAACTGCACGCTTGAGGGAACGCCTCTGAGCGTTATGCCCGATTCCCCTCCGGCGGCCGTGATGTCCAGGGTCACGACCTGGAACGGCCGCATATAGATCGGCGAACTGCTGGATATCGCGTGGATGTGGTCGTAGGAGATCGTCGTCCGCTTGCGGTTGAGCATCCCGGAGCGTTGGGTCACACCGTTTTCGTCCAGACGATACCTGGTGGTCAGCCATCGCAGCACCGGGAACACGAGCATGCACGCCACCAGCAGCGCGATGACCACGCCGATGATCGTCAGGACAATCGGCGCATCACGATTCGGCAGCGCGATGGCCAGCATGGCGAGTATCAGCGCGACGGTATCCTTCACCGAATCGATCAGCGCGGCCACCAGTGCAACCGGATGCGATCGGCGCCACGCCGTGTTCACAGGTCCTCCTTCACCGCGAGCACACGCGAGGTGATCAGCTCCACGATTCGCATGGCCTCGGCGTCATCGACTGCCTCGATCTCATGCTCGCCCACCGCGGTGTGCACGCTAACCGATGTCATGGCGAACGAACGGAGTAACGGACCCTGTTTGGTGTCGACATGCTGGACGCGATTGAACGGCACCGTCACCGATTTGCGGAACAGCCACCCCGTATGCAGTTTCAGATCCCGCTCGCCGATGGAGAATCTGGTGAACCTGTATGCGTATCGGGTCTGCAGCGGCTGGGTCGCCAGTTCAAGCACCGCCCATGCCGCAATCAGGCCCAGAACAAGCGCCTGCCAGAACCCCCACCAGTCGGAGGCGATGAAGATGCTCGCCAAAACCGCGCAGACCAGCACCACCGCCGTGTCCGTCAACACCGACCGCAGCAGCCACACCCGTTTGATGCGTTCAGGCAAGGAGCGCCATTCCCGTTGGGTGTGCAAACCATCCGTTCCGTTTTCGCCCATACGCCTCATCCTAGCGTTTCCGTATCGGCAATCCCATAAATCCCATAGTCCTCCTTCTCGCGTGACGGCCGACGGTCCGCCTGCGCCGGATGGCGGCCACCGCAACGGCACCCGCCGCCGACATGAGGCCGATGACGCACGGTATGACGGGAAGCCGGCCGTGCTCCGCTGCCGCGCCCACCGTGACCGCATCATAGGTGGCGCTCGTCTGGTTTCCGGCTTTGTCGGCGACCGACACCGTGACGTCATGGGCGATCCCGTCGGCCTTCAGTTCGTATCGGGGCATCTCGCCGAGTGACGTGTCCCCGTTCCATTCACGGACCACACGCCCGTCGATGCGCAACTCGGCATGGTCCACACCCAGATTGTCCTTGGCGTCGATGGCGATCGCCCTCCCCGTGCCGCCGGTATACGTCGCCCCGGAGGCCAGGCCGGGCACCGACACGGTCGGCACGGTCGAGTCGACGGCGAAGCTCACCTCCGCACTCTCGCGGCGATCCGCGTCCTTGCCTTCCATGGTGTTCTCCGACACGTTGCCCGCCAAGTCCACGGACCGTACGAGGACCCGGTAGAAGCCGTCGCCGGCGAACCGCCGCGCCGGAATCGTATAGGTGGTTCTGCAGTATCCGTCCTCCCTATCCGTACGTGTGTCGAATTCGTCGGGCGACAGGGTTTCGGCCCGATCGTTGTGTACCACCGTGATCCGGCTTTCGCCTGACTGAAGGCCGGAGACGTTGAATTCCCGAATCTCCACATCCCGCGCCTGCGACAGGTAGGTGCCACGCAGCTGCCGTGTCCCTTCGTCGAACGCGTAGGTGGAGCCGAAACGGTTCACGGAGAACGTCGTGGAGGCTTCAGTCACATTGCCCGCCGCATCGGTGGCCGTTGCGGTGAGCGTGTAGACGTCGTCGGCTTCGGGGTGCCGCGCGAAATCCCGGAAGGTCACGTTCATGCCGGCATCCGTATGGGACACGTCATGCGATGGCATGGCATCGCCCTCCAACGCCCCCTGCCGTGCACCGCTGAGACTGACGGCACACCCCTGTTCGTCGAGATTCGCGTCGGCGCAGCCGATGAGGGGCGCGACCGCCCCCGAGTAGGCGGCGCCTTCCGCCACCCCTTCGAACTCGATGCGCGGCGGCGTCAGGTCGATGACGAAATGCGCATCGTCCATCAGCGACTCCCCGGACACGCCGGCGGAGACGGCGCTATCATGCAGCCCCCGATAGGAGAACCGCAGCGCGTATCTCCCTTCCGTCACGACGTCCGCGCCCCGAGCCCGCACCGGCACGGTGATGGTCCATCGTTCGCCGTCGCGGCGCTCCCACCCTTCGCTCTGCAGCGTCAATGGCGACAACGGCCCCGTGCCGCCTGCGCGTTCCACCGTGCTGCCGGCGAACAGATCGACCGTTTCGGCGCCATCGGCGTTGCGGGCGAGCGGGAACCATGGATCGCGTACGGTGCAGGTCACGGCCACGTCTGTGCGGAAGTATCCTTGCCGCGCGTTCGACTGCGACCGGGCGGCAGCGGCCGTCAGCGTCATCGCGTCGACCTGCGCGGGCCCGCCGGCGATGATGGCCAACGCGGAGGCGTCCTCGTCGCCCAGCAGCGCCCGCACTGTTGATGCGACGGTGTTGCCGGCATGGTCCACGCCCACGAGCCGCACCGCATTCAGGTCATACAGCCCTTCCTGCGTGAGCGTGATGATGGCCTGACCGGTTTGCGGATCAACGGCAATGGTCTGTTCCGTGACATCGCCGCCCGGCATGGGTTCGCCCTGCAGGTCGGTCGGCGCGGGGACCGTGACCCGGACCGTGGCCGGGCCGGAAGAAACGCCGCCCGTATGCTGCGCCGACGGGGCATCCTCGAGCGCGACGGTCAGTCTGGCCTCGCCCACTGCGGCGTGGATGCGCCTGTTGCCATAGGTGGTGTTCGGCTGTGGTCCGGACGCCTCATGCCAGGCCGGGGCGGTGGCGTCGACGCCGAATTCGATTCCCGCCGGGTCCGCCGTTCCGAACAGATAGCCGATGATCCCCTCCTCCGGTTGATCGTGGAGCGAATAGGCATACCATCCTTCGGCGTGCGGTTGCGACACCGCCCAGGTAAGTCGTCCGTCATTGCCCGTGCGCAGGTCCGCAATCGTCACCGCGTCCTGCTCGACGCCGTTGCAGGTCGAGGACACCACCGACGTGGCGGTTTCGCCGCGCTGCTGCAGGATGGCGAGGATTCGGGACAGCAGTCGATTGCCTGAAACGGTGATGCCGACCTGAGGCGCCTCGGCATGCCAAGCGGCATCGGTGTCACCGGATGGCGCATCGACCGTCAGCGCGGCGGTGATCTTCGCCGCCGGTTCGCCGATGGTCAACGGATCAGGGAGCGTTCCCGCGCCGACAAGATCGCACATGGCGATCACCGCATCTTCCGCGGTCCGGATGGCGATATGGCTGAAGTCATAGCTGCCGGGCGTCCGCAAGGTCACGTTCACCGCCGTGGTTCCGGTCTCTTTGTCCCCAGGCTTCTCCGATTCGGCTGCCGTGATGAGGTAGTCCCGCGGTTCGAGCGCTCGTTCCGCGCCGGTCAGATCATGATAGGTGCCGCTCAGGCTCAGGGAATCGACGTCGACATCGGACAGAATGACCCGTACCGCGCGTGACGGGTCATCGCCCCAAGCGATGACCTCATCGCCATCCCGCAGGTCGTACGCATCATTGCCTTGATAAGCGATGTATCCCATGGCCGTTTCCTTGGTCGGGATCGTCCGGCGTTCCTCCTCATCGGCGGGCGTCTGAGCCGATATGACGACCTGTGATTCGTCCACGGCCGCTTCCGACGCGCAGGCCGTCGCCACGGCGGAGCCCATCGCCGTCATGGTGACGGCTGCGGACGCCACGGCCACCGACGCGCGTATGGTGCCGCCACGCCGCCTCCTACCCCCACCGACGCCGGAGATCACCGTACCATCGGAGATCACCGTGCTGTCCGATACCACGGTATCGTCGGAAATCACCGCGTGGTCAGAACACACCGCGTGGTCAGAACACACCGTATTGTCAGAGATCACCGTGTGGTCAGAACACACCGTATTGTCAGAGATCACTGTGTGGTCAGAACACACCGTATTGTCAGACGACGCCGTCTGTTCGAACTTCTTGGGACCAGCGACCGGCGTGCCACCCGTCTCAGGCCTCACCCCCGCCTGCGCCGCCGCCATCGCCTGCTTCCCCGCTGAAGGAACCTGCGCGGCAGGCCGAACCGCCGACGTCTGCAGCGATCCGCCCGGCCGCGTCACCGATGCGGATGGGCGGCGGCTCCCCCGCACGGCCAGCGCTTCGGCGTACCGCCACGAGCCCGGTCTGCTCCCACGCAGCCGGGCGATCTGACAGCGGGCCGTCTCCCCGTTCAGTATGCGCCGCACGGCCGGTATGTCGAATCCGTGATGCATGGCGATCGCCGTCAGCATCAGCGCCACCGCCAGGACCAACCATCCCGCGGCAACCAGTCGCAACGTTTCATAGCTCATCGAATATCCCCCTACTAACTGTCGGTGAAGGCGCCCTCCACGGCCTGCCTTGCGGCAGCCACGTTCCCCAACGCCCGGTTTCTGGCCGCATCATGCGCCTCATCGGTGGCACCGGTCGTTTCGGCCAGACGCCCCGCCGCATCGCATAATCCCGCCATGTCTTCCATCGGCACGCCATCCGCGCGGAATTTCCGCGGATAGGCGCGCATGGCGTCCAGCGCCAGATTCGCGGCCTCCAGACGCATCACTTCGTTGTCCTGTCCCGCCGCCGTGTTGACGAGGCTGCGCAGCATCACGAAATACGGTCCGTATCGGCCCGCATCGTCGCCGGAATCGATCAGCGGCACGATCCGCACATTGAATTCGGCGATCCCCGCGTACATGCCGGCCAATTCCGAACGTCCGAACGTCTCGACCCCGGCGGCGTCCCGCATCCAGGGCGCCGCCGCCCGTATCCGCGTCAGCCGCCGATCCCCGTCGTCTTCGGCATCGGACGAGCCGGACGCATAGTAGTACCAGTAGAGCCGTCCGGTATCGAAGCACAGTGCCGCCCACGCGGTCTCGTCGGACCGCAGCGCGTCGGCATGGCGGTCCATCAACGCCAGATAGGTGCGTTCCTCATCCGCGGAGTACACGCCATCGGCCTCATACCGTTCGATCAGATGCAAATACGGTTCGATTGCGCCGGGCAGAATCCCGGCGGCGCGAGCGCACGCCCGTTCCGCGGCGTATCGGTCCGGGGCGCGTTCGGCCTGCGTCATCCAATGGGCGTAATCGCCGTCCCTGACGCGGTCGGACGCCAGCAACGTTCCACCGGACAAGGCCAGGCATGCCGCGGAGGCTGAGACCGTTCCCACGAAGGCACGCCACCGCCGCCGGAGCATGTTCCGTCTGGCCGGCTCATCGTCCAGACTGTGGCCGAGCGCATAGGCGAATTCGGCGCACGTCCGGTACCGACGATCCGGGTCCGCCGATGTGGCCTTGGCGATGACCCGTTCCAACCCCTCGGACAGGTCCGGTCTGATGCGGCGGATCGGCACGATGCCATCCCGCGGATGCCTCCCCGTCAACAGGTGGAACAGCGTGGCGCCCAACGCGTGGATGTCGGCCCGCGCGTCCACGGTGCCGTCCCGATCGAACTGCTCCGGAGCGCCGTATCCCGGCGTGCCCATGCGCAGACCGTCCCCGAAGGCGGGACGGGCCGTGCCGGCATCACCGGTTTCGAGGGCGATGCCGAAATCGATGAGTCTGATCGACCCGTCCGGCGTCAGCATGATATTGGACGGCTTCAGATCGCGGTACACCACCATCGGCGTCCGCCGATGCAGATAGTCCAGCACATCGCACAGTTGGATGCCCCAGTCCACCGCCTGCGCCTCGCTCCGGGGCCCTTCGCGTTCCAGTAGGGCGCGCAGCGTCTCGCCCTCCACGAAATCCATGACCACGAACACCTCCGAGGCGTCGGCGATCAGGTCGACGATGCGTGGAATGGCGGGATGGTCGAGCCGCGCGATCAGCGCGGACTCCGCACGCAGACCGCGCATCATCGCGTCATGCCGCGCCGGCGAGCCGACGTCGCGCATCTGCTTGACCGCCCACCGTCTGTTCAACGCCACGTCCATCGCCAGATAGACCGTGGCCATGCCTCCGGCACCGATTTGTGCCAGGATGCGGTACCGTCCCCCGATCAGGGCCCCTTCAGCCACCATTGCGAATGCCTTTCCCCATGCGTTGCCTGCCTCGTGGCTCCACATGGGACCGGCCGAACGCCGGCACCGGCACCATGTCTTTCCCCCTCCCCCAATGTACGGTCCCGTCCGACGTCGTGTCAACCGGACGCCGGCCACCGTCCGGGAAACCCCGGCCGTTCAACGCCCCGACGCCGACACGCCGCGTTCCCCTCGCACGTCGGCATCCGGACACCACCCGGGCACCGCCCGGATACCGTTCAGCCCCCCAAAAAACACCCGAAACCACCTGAAGCTTGCCACATACCAGCCAAAACCGCGCCCGCAATACGCCAAGGGGCGCCTCCCTGCAGGGAGGCGCCCCTTGGTGCAACGGTTCAACGCTCGGCCGTCAACCGGCCGTATGCGTCGGCAGACGTCACAGGCTCAAATCGCCCAGATCGGCGTCGGAGAAGTCGGCGCCGCCGAAATCATCCTGACCGCCCTCGTCGTTCAGGAAATCATCCGGGTTGAAGTCGTCGCCGAGCTTCAGCTCGCCGAAGTCAATGCTGGAGAAGTCCACATCGCTCAGATCGGCGTCGGAGAAGTCGGTCGACTCGTCGCCGCCCAGGCCGAAGTTCGGGTAGATCGTCTCGCGGATCGCCTTGTCCGGCTCGACCACCGCGTTGCGGTAGCGGGCCAGGCCGGTGCCGGCCGGGATCAGCTTGCCGATGATCACGTTCTCCTTGAGGCCCTTGAGGTCGTCTTCCTTCTGGCTCAGCGCGGCCTCGGTGAGCACGCGCGTGGTCTCCTGGAAGGAGGCGGCGGACAGCCACGAATCGGTGGCCAGCGACGCCTTGGTGATGCCCATGAGCTCCGGACGACCGGCGGCGGGCTTGCCGCCGTTCTTCACGGCCTCCATGTTCGCCTCGCGGAACTTCGCCTGATCCACCAGCTCGCCCGGCAGCAGGTTGGTGTCGCCGGAGTCGATCACGGTGATGCGGCGCAGCATCTGGTGCACGATGACCTCGATGTGCTTGTCGTGGATGTCGACGCCCTGGGAGCGGTACACGTTGTGCACCTCCTCCACGATGTTGACCTGGGCGGCACGCGGGCCGAGGATGCGCAGGATCTTCTTGGGATCCACGGAACCCTCGATCAGCTGGGTGCCGGCCTCCACATGGTCGCCGTCCTTGACGAGCATCGGCGCGCGACGGGTCACCGGGTAGGTGATCGGTTCGACGGAGGTGTCGTCCGGCGTCAGCGTGACCTGGCGGCCGCGGTCGGTGTCCTCCACCTTGACCGTGCCGGCGAACTCGGAGATCGGCGCCTCACCCTTCGGGGTACGGGCCTCGAACAACTCGGTGACACGGGGCAGACCCTGGGTGATATCGGACGCCGAGGCGACGCCGCCGGAGTGGAACGAACGCAGCGTCAGCTGGGTGCCCGGCTCGCCGATGGACTGGGCCGCGACGATGCCGACGGCCTCGCCGACGTCCACCAGCTTGTTGGTGGCCAGCGACCAGCCGTAGCACTTGGCGCACACGCCGCGCTTGGATTCGCAGGTCAGCACGGAACGGGCCTTGACCTCCTCGACGCCGTGGGCCACCAGATCGTTGAGCACGTCCATCGACAGCGCGTCACCGGCGTGGTAGAGCACGGTCTCGCCGTCGGCCGGGTCGATCACGTCGGCGGACAGCAAACGCGAGTACGGACCGCCGTCGGCGGCCTTGACCAGCACGAGGTTGCCGTCGTCGTCGCGCTCGGCGACCTTCATCGGCAGACCGCGCTTGGTGCCGCAGTCCTCCTCGCGGACGATGACCTCCTGGGAGACGTCCACGAGTCGACGGGTCAGGTAACCCGACTCGGCGGTACGCAGAGCGGTATCGGCCAGACCTTTGCGGGCGCCGTGCTGGGAGATGAAGTACTCGAGCACGGACAGGCCGTCGCGGTAGTTCGACTTGACCGGACGCGGGATGATCTCGCCCTTCGGGTTGGCCACAAGGCCTCGCATACCCGCGATCTGGCGGATCTGCATCCAGTTGCCTCGCGCACCGGACTGGACCATGATGTTCACGTTGTTGTCGTCATGGAAGTTCTCGCGCATGGCGTCGGCGACCTTGTCGGTGCACTCGGTCCACAGGTTGATGAGCTCCTGGCGGCGCTCCTCGTCGGTCAGCAGACCCATGTCGTACTGCGAGTTGACCTTGGATGCCTGCTCCTCGTAGGAGTGGACGATGTCCTCGCGCTCCGCCGGGGCGACGATGTCGGAGTACGCCATCGTGACGCCGGACCACGGCGCGCGGGTGAAGCCCAGATCCTTCAGGGCGTCCAGCGTGGCCGCCACCTGGGCGGTGGAGTAGCGGGTCGCGATGTCGTCGACGATCTTGGACAGCTTGCCCTTCGGCACCTGCTCGTTGACGAACGGGTAGTCGACCGGCAGCGTCTCGTTGAACAGGATACGGCCGTAGCTGGTGGCGAACAGCACGGAGCCATCCTTGAAACGCTCCTCGCGGACCACGTCCGGGCTGCCCGGCTCGGGGTCGACGACCTTGAGCTCGCCCGGTTCCCAATCCTTCGGCAGCACGAAGTCCTCGGGCAGGCGGATCAGGACCAAGGACTGCATGTCGATCTCATGCAGGTCGAGCGCCATCTGCGCCTCGGCCAGCGTGGAGAACACGCGGCCCTGGCCCTTGGCGCCCTCGACCACGGTCGACAGGTAGTACAGGCCCAGGATCATATCCTGCGACGGCATGGTCACGGTGTGGCCGTCGGCCGGCTTCAGGATGTTGTCGGAGGCGAGCATCAGCGTACGGGCCTCGGCCTGGGCCTCGGCGCTCAGCGGCAGATGCACGGCCATCTGGTCGCCGTCGAAGTCCGCGTTGAACGCGGCGCAGGCCAGCGGCGGCAGGTGGATGGCCTTGCCCTCGACCAGGATCGGCTCGAAGGCCTGGATGCCCAGACGGTGCAGCGTAGGCGCACGGTTGAGCAGCACCGGATGCTCGGCGATGACCTCCTCGAGCACGCCCCACACCTCGGAATCGCCGCGGTCGACCAGACGCTTGGCGCTCTTCATGTTCTGCGCGTAGTTGAGGTCCACCAGACGCTTGATGACGAACGGCTTGAACAGCTCGAGCGCCATCGGCTTGGGCAGGCCGCACTGGTGCATGCGCAGCTCAGGGCCGACGACGATCACGGAACGGCCTGAGTAGTCCACGCGCTTACCCAGCAGGTTCTGACGGAAACGGCCCTGCTTGCCCTTGAGCATGTCGGACAGGGACTTCAGCGGGCGGTTCGAGGCGCCGGTGACCGGGCGGCCACGGCGGCCGTTGTCGAACAGCGAGTCCACGGCCTCCTGCAGCATGCGCTTCTCGTTGTTGAGCATGATCTCGGGGGCGCCGAGCTCGATCAGTCGCTTCAGACGGTTGTTGCGGTTGATCACGCGGCGGTACAGGTCGTTGAGGTCGGAGGTCGCGAAGCGGCCGCCGTCCAGCTGCACCATCGGGCGCAGGTCCGGCGGGATGACCGGGATCACGTCGAGCACCATGGCCTCCGGCTTGTTGCCGGTGGTCAGGAAGGCGTTGACGACCTTCAGGCGCTTCAGGGCGCGGGCCTTGCGCTGGCCGGTGCCCGTGTCGATCTCCTCGCGCAGCTGCTTGGCGGCGCCCTCCAGATCGAAGTCCTGCAGGCGCTTCTTGATCGCCTCGGCACCCATGCAGCCCTCGAAGTAGTCGCCGTAGCGGTCCTCCATCTCGCGCCACAGGTCCACGTCACCCTCCATGTCGCCGGGGCGCAGGCCCTTGAAGCGGTCGAACACGGCGGAGATGCGCTGGATCTGATCGTCGTAGCGCTGGCGGATGGCCGCCATCTCGCGCTCGGCGCTGTTGCGCAGCTTGGACTTGGCGGCGCCCTTGGCTTCGCCGGCGGCCTCGAGTTCGGCCAAATCGGCCTCGACCTTCTTGGCGCGCTCCTCGATCTCGTTGTTGCGGCGCTTCTCCAGGTTGCCGATCTCGGTATCCAGCTCCTCCTGCAGGTCGGGCAGGTCCTGATGACGCTGCTCGTCATCGACCTTGGTGACCATGTAGGCGGCGAAATAGATGACCTTCTCCAAATCCTTCGGCGCGATGTCCAGCAGGTAGCCCAGACGGCTCGGCACGCCCTTGAAGAACCAGATGTGGGTCACGGGGGCGGCCAGCTCGATGTGGCCCATGCGCTCGCGGCGGACGCGGGACTTGGTGACCTCCACGCCGCACCGCTCGCACACGATGCCCTTGAAGCGCACGCGCTTGTACTTGCCGCAGGCGCACTCCCAGTCACGGGTCGGGCCGAAGATCTGCTCGCCGAACAGACCGTCCTTCTCCGGCTTCAGGGTGCGGTAGTTGATGGTTTCGGGCTTCTTGACCTCGCCGTAGCTCCAGCTGCGGATGTCGTCGGCGGTGGCCAGGCCGATCCTCAGTTTGTCAAATGCGTTGACGTCCAGCACTTGTATTCCTGTCTTTTGAAGTTGAGTTTCGTACGTTCATGGGGTCGCCGACCGGCGCACGGCCGGCGACCCGGGGAATCACTGGTATTCGGGCTCCTCGGCGGCCTGGTCCTCCTTGGCGGCGGCGTCGGGGCGCACACCGATGTTGAAGCCCAGTTCGTCGGAAGCGGACATCGGATCGTCGTCCTCATCCTTCATGTCGATGGCCTGGCCTTCGGCGTTGAGCACCTCGACATTCAGCGACAGGGACTGCATTTCCTTCAACAGCACCTTGAACGACTCGGGGATACCCGCCGGCGGCAGGTTCTCGCCCTTGACGATCGCGCCGTAGGCACGCACGCGGCCGTCCACGTCATCCGACTTGGTGGTCATCATCTCGTGCAGCGTGTAGGCGGCGCCGTAGGCCTCGAGGGCCCACACCTCCATCTCGCCGAAGCGCTGGCCGCCGAACTGGGCCTTGCCGCCCAGCGGCTGCTGCGTGATCATCGAGTACGGGCCGGTCGAACGGGCGTGGATCTTGTCGTCGACCAGGTGGTGCAGCTTCAGCATGTACATGTAGCCCACCGAGATCGGCTTGGGGAACGGCTCGCCGGTACGGCCGTCGAACAGCACCGCCTTGCCGTTCTCGCCGACGAGCTTGTTGCCGTCGCGGTCGGGCAGCGTGTTCTTGAGCAGGCCGTGCAGGACCTCCTGCTTGACGCCGTCGAACACCGGGGTAGCCACCGGGGTGCCCGGCTCGCCCTTCTCGGCGCCCTTGGGCACGTACTTCTTCCATTCGGCCTCAAGCTCCGGATCGACCGTGATGTCCCAGCCGGCGTGGGCCACCCAACCCAGATGCATCTCGAGCACCTGGCCCAGGTTCATTCGGCTCGGCACGCCCAGCGGGTTGAGCATGATGTCGACCGGGGTGCCGTCCGCCAGGAACGGCATGTCCTCCTCCGGCAGGATGCGGGAGATGACGCCCTTGTTGCCGTGACGACCCGCGAGCTTGTCGCCCTGGGTGATCTTGCGGTGCTGGGCGATGTACACGCGCACGGTCTGGTTCACGCCGTTGGGCAGCTCGTCGCCGTCCTCCTCGGCGTCGGCGCGGGTGATCTCCTTGACGGCGATCACGGTGCCGGACTCGCCGTGCGGCACGCGCAGCGACGTATCGCGGACCTCGCGGCTCTTCTCGCCGAAGATCGCGCGCAGCAGGCGCTCCTCCGGGGTCAGCTCGGTCTCGCCCTTCGGGGTGACCTTGCCGACGAGGATATCGCCGGCCTCGACCTCGGCGCCGATGCGGATGATGCCGCGCTCGTCCAGGTTCGCCACCGCGTCCTCGCCGACGTTCGGCAGGTCGCGGGTGATCTCCTCGGCGCCCAGCTTGGTCTCGCGGGCGTCGATCTCGTACTCCTCAATGTGGATCGAGGAGAGCGTGTCGTCCTGCACCAGACGCTGGGAGACGATGATCGCGTCCTCGTAGTTGTAGCCGTTCCACGGCATGAACGCGACGAGCAGGTTCTTGCCCAGGGCCATCTCGCCCTTGTCGGTCGCCGGGCCGTCGGCCAGCACGGTGCCGGTCTCCACGCGCTCGCCGTTCTTGATGCGCGGCACCTGGTTGTAGCACGTGCTCTGGTTGGAACGCTGGAACTTGGTCAGCTTGTAGCTGGAGGTGGTGCCGTCGTCGTTCATCACGCGGATGATGTCGGCGGACACGTAGGTCACCACGCCCGGCTTCTCGGCCAGGATCACGTCGCCGGAGTCGATGGCGGAACGCCACTCGGAGCCGGTGCCCACCAGCGGACGCTCCGATTCGATCAGCGGCACGGCCTGACGCTGCATGTTGGTACCCATCAGCGCTCGGTGGCCCTCGTCATGCTCCAGGAACGGGATCAGCGAGGCGCCGACCGACACCATCTGGCGCGGGGAGACGTCCATGTAGTCGACCATGTCGACCGGCACGTCCTCCGCCTCGCCGGCGGCGTCTCGCACCAGGGCGTCCTTGGAGATGAAGTTGCCGTTCTCGTCCAGCTCCTGGTTGGCCTGGGCGATGACGTGCTCGACCTCACGGTCGGCGGTCATGTAGACCACGTCGTCGGTCACGTGGCCGTTCTCGACCTTGCGGTATGGGGTCTCGATGAAGCCGAACGGGTTGATGCGGCCGAAGGTGGCCAGCGAGCCGATCAGACCGATGTTCGGGCCTTCCGGGGACTCGATCGGGCACATACGGCCGAAGTGGGACGGGTGCACGTCTCGCACCTCCATGGAGGCGCGGTCGCGGGACAGACCGCCGGGGCCCAGGGCCGACAGGCGGCGCTTGTTGGTCACGCCGGCCAGCGGGTTGTTCTGGTCCATGAACTGGCTGAGCTGCGAGGTGCCGAAGAACTCCTTGATGGTGGCGTTCACCGGGCGGATGTTGATCAGGGACTGCGGGGTGATGGCCTCGGCGTCCTGCGTGGTCATGCGCTCGCGCACCACGCGCTCCATACGGCTCAGGCCGGTGCGCAGCTGGTTCTGGATCAGCTCGCCGACCTGGCGGATGCGGCGGTTGCCGAAGTGGTCGATGTCGTCCACGTCCACGCGCAGCTCGATGTCCTCGCCGTCGCGACGGCCCGGGAAGGTCTTGTCGCCGGCGTGCAGGGTCACGAGGTACTTGATCGTGGCGATGATGTCCTCGCGGCTCAGGCTGCGGTCGTTGTAGTCGGCCTCGAGGCCGAGCTTGCGGTTGATCTTGTAGCGGCCGACGCGGGCCAGATCGTAGCGCTTGGTGTTGAAGTAGAAGGACTCGAGCAGGTTCTTACCGGCCTCCGGGGTGGCGGTGTCGGCCGGACGGATCTTGCGGTACAGATCGGTCAGGGCCTCATCCTGGGTCTCGATCGGCTCCTTGTCGAGGGCGTCGAGCACGAGCGGGTAGCCCTGGAACGCCTCGCGGATCTCCGGCTTGGTCATGCCGATGGCCATCAGGAACACGATGGCGGACTGCTTGCGCTTGCGGTCCACGCGCACGCCGAGCACGTCGCGCTTGTCGATCTCGAACTCCAGCCAGGCGCCGCGGCTCGGGATGATCTTCGCGCCGAAGATCTCCTTGTCGGAGGTGCGGTCCGGGGTGCGGTCGAAGTAGACGCCCGGGGAGCGCACGAGCTGCGAGACGATGACGCGCTCGGTGCCGCCGATGATGAAGGTGCCGTGCGGGGTCTGCAGCGGGAAGTCGCCCATGAACACGGTCTGGGACTTGATCTCGCCGGTGTCGCCGTTCTCGAATTCGGCGTTCACGTACAGCGGCGCGGAGTAGGTGTAGTCCTTCTCCTTGCACTCCTGCACGGTGTGGCGCGGCTCCTCGAAGTACGGGTCCGAGAAGGTCAGGGACATGGTCTGGGCGAAGTTCTCGATCGGGGAGATCTCCTGGAAGACCTCATCCAGGCCCGAGACGTGCGGCACGGTGTTCGTGCCGTTCTCCAGGTCCTCCTGCACGCGCTGCTTCCAGCGCTCGTTGCCGATCAGCCAATCGAAGCTGTCGGTCTGCACGCCCAGCAGGTAGGGCAC
The DNA here is from genome assembly GCF_000771405.1 of Bifidobacterium pullorum DSM 20433. Lineage (GTDB taxonomy): Bacteria > Actinomycetota > Actinomycetes > Actinomycetales > Bifidobacteriaceae > Bifidobacterium > Bifidobacterium pullorum. The sequence continues at coordinate 156,652 of NZ_JDUI01000008.1, forward strand.
ATCGATGGGCTCGCGGATGGAGCCGAAGTTCACACGGTCCGACGCCTTGTGCAGATCGATGTCATGCTGGTCGGCGCGTGCGATGATGGTGGTGGTACTCGTCGTAGCTTGTTCGGCAGCCAATGGACGTTTCCTTATCGCTCGCTAGGTTCTTCGGTGTTCGTTACCCCGGAAGCGCTGGAACGGCCGCCATATGCCTGTACGCGGGCGCTTCCTCCTTGTCAGCATGCCCGCCATATGACATGCGTATACGCAAAGATAAAATGATACCACCACGCAACACGCCGCGCAAGCGGACGACGCGCCTACTGCACGATGAACGGCACCTGCTGGCTGACCACCTCGGGGTGGTCCCGCAAGCTCAGCTGCGCCACATACGTGCCCGCGGCCACCTTCGGCAGTTCGGAATCCTTCACGCATTCGCCGCCGGAACGGTTCGTGTTCCACTTCATGCCCTGAACGTCCTTGTCGCCGCTGGCCATCAGCAGCATCCGGGCATCGGCCGGACACGCGTCCGAACGCCAGATCTGGTCGGAACCCGACGTGATGGTCAGCACGCGGCTCGAGTCCGAGCCGTCCACCAGGCAGCTCTTCTCGCCGGTGTACACGATGCCGGCCGAGAAGGTGATCGATCCGCCGACTTCAACCGTTCCGGACGATACGGACAGCTCCAACGCCAAATCCTCGCCGGAACAATCACGTACCCCCGTCCCCGAAATCGGATCCGGGATGGCGGAGCGCGAGATCGAAGGCCGGTCGTCGGTCACCATCGCCCCGACGGACCAGATTCCACGGCCCAGACTGTAGACGCAGAACACCACCAGGGCAAGCACCAGTAGCGCCGCGACACCCACCACCACACGGCGGCGACGATAAATCCGGCGCTGCTTCTCGCTCAGCTTACGCTTGCGCCGCTTCATGCCCCCTGATGTTCTCTGCGTGACCATAACTCCCCAGTCTAAGCGTCCGCCCGGTACATCATACCCCCGTGACAGCACATACCTCCATTTTTGCGCCATATGCAACGTTAGTCACCGGTCACCCCACAGGCAACCGCAGCGAGCCGTCCGGCATCATCTCCAGCAGACCGTCCTCATCCAACGAGGCGATGCAGGCGTCCAACTGCACCTGATCCGGCCACAACCGTTCGATGCGCGACCTCGGCACGGCACCCGACGCCCCCGCCCCGGACGACTGGCCGCCCGCGACACCGCGCGCCGCCTGCACGGCGGACCGGCGCAAGGCGTTCAGGACAATGCCCCGCACCTGACGATCCGTACCCTGGAACCGTTGACGCGGCCGGGTGCGGCTCTCCCCCAGACCGGGCAGCCCCGCCGCCAGGAACGCGCACATATCCCGCAACGGGCAGTCCCCGCACTGCGGTGCCTGGGCCGTGCAGACCGTGGCCCCCAACTCCATAACCGCCTGGTTCCATATCGCCGACGGTTCATGCGGCACATGCCGGACATTGCACGCGACACCCGCGTCCGCATTCGCGCACACGCCCGACGACGAGCCCGGCGCCTCACGCTCCCGCCCCTCCCCCGGCAGCACGCGCGCGGCCAATTCACGCTCGGCGCGGGAGGCCGCACCCCCACGCGACTCCACCCCGAGGAAGACCCTGCTCAGCACGCGGCGGATATTCGTGTCGATGACCGCGATGCGCTCGCCGAAGGCGAAGCTCAGCACGGCGGACGCCGTGTAATCGCCCACGCCGGGCAACGCCACCAGCTCCTCATACGTACGAGGCAGCTCGTTACCGTATTGTTCGGCCACCACGCGGGCGCACTCCTGCAATCGCAACGCGCGCCGCGGATAACCGAGCCGCCCCCAGGCCGTGATCACCTCGGCGGTCGGGGCCTCGGCGAGCGCCGCCGCATCCGGCCATACCCGCATCCAGTCCATCCAGTACGGTACCACGCGGCTCATCTGCGTCTGCTGGCTCATCACCTCGGAGACCAGCACGCCCCACGGCGTGGCGCGCCCGAACCGCCACGGCAGATCGCGCGCATTCAGCTCCCACCACGCGGCCAGACGACGGTACACCGCGGCGGCTCGGTTGCGCAGTTGTTCCTCGGTTCCACGTTCAGACACCCCACCATTGTGCACGACACCTCCCCACCGTCTCAGGGGGCTCCCGTCGAGGCCCGCGCCGATGCCCGCGGCAGAGGGAGGATAACGGCCCGCCCTCCCCGTCAAAGGACAGTCGGCGCCGACGACGGAGGGAACGCACGGCCCGTTCCGGAATGCCCGGGGCCACACGTCCGCCGGAAACGACGGCCGAGAGAGCATCGCGCACCTGTCGGCTTGCGTCCCTAATGTTGGCAATCATGACGAACGAAGCAGCGCAACCGAACGAGAACACTCCCGAAGCGCGGGTCGAGCGGATGTACGAGTACGGCTACCGCAAGTCGAACTACGGGCCGGACGAACTGGTGACCGACGCGCACGGCAACCCGATCAGCGTGGTGGACGCCATGCTTTCGGCCGAGGCCGCCGCCCAGGCCGAAACCGTGACCCCGCACCTGTGCTACTACTCGCCGCGCATCCCGGGCAACACCGGTTCGGCGATCCGCCTGTGCGCGGTGACCGGCACGATCCTGCATCTGGTGGAGCCGCTGGGGTTCAACCTGCACGACACCAAACTGCGCCGCGCCGGATTGGACTATCACGACATGGCGCATGTGGTCATGCACCCGAACTTCGAGAATCTGGTGGAGTCGATGCCGAACTCGCGCATCATCGCGTTCACGGCGCACGCCACCAAGCTGTATACCGAGATCGAGTACAAGCCGACCGACATCCTGCTGTTCGGCCCGGAGCCGGGCGACATCCCGGACCCGGTGGACATCATGTTCGGCCCGCATGTGGCCGAGCAGGTCCGTCTGCCGATGCGCCCGAGCCTGCGCAGCCTGAACCTGACGAACTGCGCCTCGATCGCGATCTACGAGGCCTGGCGTCAGCTGAACTTCGAAGGCGGCAGGTAAAGCGCCGACGGCTGCGGACCACAGTTCCTTGCGCCAGTCATCTATAACGCACAAACGCTCACCTTTTGCTTGACGTCGGTCAAGTACTTGACCGACGTCAAGCAAAAGGTGAGCGCAACTACGAGTAAGGCGTCAGGCTACAGCTGCAACCGCACCGCAATTTAGAACCCCTCGAAGGGCGCAGACAGGTACCCGTACGAGAGCCGCCGCGCTGCACAGCAAGTTAACTAGTTCTTGAAGCTGTGGATCGGGGCGGGGATGCGGCCGCCGCGGGTCACGAAGGCCTCGCAGCTGGTCTGGTTGACCGGCATGATCGGCGCGTAGCCCATCAGGCCGCCGAATTCCGCCGAATCGCCCACGCCCTTGCCATACACCGGGATGATGCGCACGGCCGTGGTCTTCTGGTTGACCATGCCGATGGCCGCCTCATCGGCGATGATGCCGGAGATCGTGGCCGCGGTGGTGTCGCCGGGGATGGCGATCATGTCCAGGCCGACCGAGCACACGCAGGTCATGGCCTCCAGCTTCTCGATGGTCAGGCACCCGGCGCCGGCCGCGTCGATCATGTTCTTGTCCTCGGAGACCGGGATGAACGCGCCCGACAGGCCGCCCACGTACGAGGACGCCATGATGCCGCCCTTCTTGACCTGGTCGTTGAGCATGGCGAGCGCCGCGGTGGTGCCGGGGGCGCCGACCCGCTCCAGACCGATCTTCTCCAGCACCTCGCCGACCGAATCGCCGACGGCCGGGGTGGGTGCCAGCGACAGGTCGATGATGCCGAACGGGATGCCGAGCCGGCGGGAGGCCTCCTGCGCCACGAGCTGGCCGACGCGGGTGATCTTGAACGCGGTGCGCTTGATCGTCTCACACAGGAATTCGAAGTCGCGGCCCTTCGCCTCGTCGAGCGCACGGGAAACCACGCCGGGGCCGGAGACGCCGACGTTGATGACCGCGTCGCCCTCGGTGACGCCGTGGAAGCCGCCGGCCATGAACGGGTTGTCGTCCGGGGCGTTGCAGAACGCCACGAACTTGACACAGCCGTAGCTGTCGTTGTCGCGCGTGTTGTAGGCGATGTCCTTGATGATGTGGCCGAGCAGTTCGACCGCGTTCATGTCGATACCGGTTTTGGTGGAGCCTACGTTGACCGACGAGCAGACGATGTCGGTTTCGCTCAGCGCCTGCGGCAACGAGCGGATGAGCATCTCCTCGGCCGGGGTCATGGACTTGGAGACCAGCGCCGAGTAGCCGCCGATCAGGTCGACGCCGACTTCCTTGGCTGCGCGATCGAGTGCGTGCGCGAGCTTGACGAAGTCCTCGGAGGACTTGCAGGCGCTGGCGCCGACCAGCGAGATCGGGGTGACGGTGATGCGCTTGTTGACGATCGGGATGCCGTAGTCGCGTTCGATGGCCTCGCCGGTGGCGACCAGGTCCTTGGCGTATGTGGTGATCTTGCGATAGATGTTGTCTGCGACCACGTCCACGTTGGCGTCGGCGCAGTCGAGCAGCGAGATGCCCATCGTGATGGTGCGGACGTCGAGCTTCTCCTGCTCGATCATCTGATTGGTCTCGTGGACCTCCATGATGTTCAGCATGTGCGTGTTCCCTTCGGTGCGATCTTCGGATTGGATGGGTGCGTGACGAGCTGCCGGACCGGACAGCCGTCAGACGCGGTGCATCTTGGTGAAGATCTCCTCACGCTGGCAGCGGATCTTGACGCCGATTTCGTCGCCGAGGGCGTCCAGATCGGTGACCATGGTACCGAATTCGGTGTCGACGTTCGCGTAGTCGACGATCATCATCATGTTGAAGAAGCCGTCGATGATGGTCTGGGAAATGTCGAGCACGTTGACGTGGTGCTCGGCCAGATACGTGCAGACGCGGGCGATGATGCCGACCGTATCCTGACCGACGACGGTGATGATGGCCTTGTTCATGCGATGGACTCCCTGTTCTCGCGAGATGCCGATTGGTTGGATGCCCCCAGTATAGGGACTGCCGCCGTCAAGCCGGGTCAGTGCGACCGCATGCGGCGGTTGAGGTCGCTGACCTTGTCGGAGATCATTTCGAGCTTGCGTTCCAGTTTGTCGGCCTGGCCCTTGGTGACGGGCGCGTCCTTCTCGTCGTTGATGCCGACCTCGCGGATGACCCAGGCCACGCAGGAACCGGTGATGACACCGACGATGGCGATGCCCGCCAGCACGAGCACGACGGTAATCAGACGGCCGGTGACGGTGACCGGATAGTAGACGCCGTAGCCGATGGTGGTCATGGAGACGAACGCCCACCACAGGGCGTCCGGATAGGAGGTGATGAGGGCGCCGGGCACGTAGCGCTCCGCTTCGAGCGCGACCATGGCGCCCATGGATATGACCAGCGCGCATGCGCCGATGATGTACAGGTTGAGGTGTCCGCGCACCCACCCGCGCACACCGGTGTGGATGGCGTAGGCGGCGGAGACGACGCGCGCGAACCGCATGCCGGGCACCAGCGGCAGCAGCAGGATGATGAATCCGAGGATATGTCCGCTCAGCCATCGCCAACTGTGTTCGGCCACGTACATGGTCAGCGCATAGTCGATGGCGTAGAACGCCCAGATGATGTCGAGCGCCACCTCGATGGCCAGCGAGACGCCGCTCGGCGGTTCAAGCAGCACGTTCACCGAGTATAGGATCAGGAACAGCGCCGAAGCCCCAAGCAGCCACCAGCGGTTGCCCCGCTCCCACTCCTCCATCGGCATGTCGTGCAACGTCTTGGGCAGCGTCTTCAGCCAGGCGATGATCTTCTCCACACTCCGCACTCTAACGTAGAGCCCGCCCATCAGACCGAGCCCGTCAGCCATCATCGGCGCAAAAGAAGCATGCCGTCCGCAATCGCACCCGCCTCCACGCTCGACGGCGCCATCGCGCCACACCGTCAAGAAGACCGCTTCCAAGAGTCTTCCGCTAGGCACGGCAACGCTACAGCATCGCCTCCAGACACTCCCTCGCGGTTTTGCGGGGAATGGACGAACCCTCAAACGCCGCGCCGTCACGGGAGACGATCACATCAACCCCGGCATCTTCGGCCACGGCACGAATCAGACCGTCCTCGAAATCCGGCTCGTCCGATGCCAGCGAACGACGCGCATGACGCGGCAACAGCGGCCGTACGTCGAACAGCTCCATCAGTTTGCCCACATACTGCCGAGCCTGCCTCTCACTACCATAATGGCGACGCAGCACGTAATACACGTCGTTGAGCGAGGCGACGCACACCATCATCTCCACGTCCCCTCTGCGCACACAACGGCCCAGCAAATCCAAAGAATCCTGATGGAACGGCGCCCTGTTCGCATTACACAGGTCCAACAGGATATTGGTATCGAACAACAGCTTCACCATGGTTCACCCGCCTTGCGCAGACGTTCCTGTTCGATGATCTCCTCATCAGACAGGCCACCCTCCACTGCGGGCAGCTCGGCGTTGGCGAACATTTCGATGATCGCCAATTTGCGCTCCATCTCCCGCCGACGCACCAGGTCCAACGTAATCCGTTCGAATTCCGGCAGTTCCCCGGTATCCGCCAGATAATTCGTCAGATCACGAATCACGTCGGAGTATGTCAGACCGTGCCGCTTGAGCACTGCCTCCGCTTCACGTTTGCGCTCCGCATCCACGCGGGCCGTCACCATCGCCATCGTCATAGCAATCACCCCACACAGTATTGTAATACGTGTAATACACCAGAATATCACCTGACGATTCACAACACGTCGGAGGCACAGGCCGTATCGCCGCAGTCGCAGACTCGGACGCAAGCGCAGACTCAGACGAAACACATCCACGCGCCCAAGGCACAACACATACGAAAACGACTGGGGAAGGACCTTATCAGGCCCTTCCCCAGTCGCATACTTCAGCGCAAAAGCCGTGGAAACCCGAGAAACATCACGGGATTCCATCAATCCGCAAACACCGAGACGGAGACCCCGTATTCCCGTAGAATCCCGTGGACTCCTCGGGATACCAGGTGGAACTCAGTCTTCGCGGCTGGCGGAGGCGGAGGCGACGGCGGCGAGCGCGCGCGGCGCATGGAAGCCGCGGACCTCGAACTCGTCGGCGATCAGCTGGGCCACTTCGCGGCCGCGACCCTTGTCGACCAAGGCGATGATCGAACCGCCGAAGCCGCCGCCCGTCATACGGGCGCCATACGCGCCGTTGGCGCGGGCCATGTCCACGGCCACGTCGAGCTCGGGCACGGTGACCTCGTAGTCGTCGCGCAGCGAATCGTGCGAGGCGTTGAACAGGCGACCGGACTCGGCGATGTCGCCGGCGGCGAATGCCTTGACGAACTCATCCACGCGGCCGATCTCGGTGATGACGTGGCGCACACGCTTCTTCATCGTCTCATCGTTCAGGCAGTTGAGCAGCGCAGCGAGCGAACCTTCCGAATCGGTGGAGTAGGCGACCGCCTCGGCCGCGGCGCGCAGATGTTCGTAGCCGAGCAGTTCCGCGGCCTGCTCGCAGGTGCGGCGGCGCTGCTCGTACTGGCCGTCGTTGAGCTGGTGATGCGCCTGGGTGTCGACCACCAGCAGCTCCAGACCGTACTTATCCAGGTCGAACTCCTGCTGGGAGACGCTGTCCACCGCGCTCAGCCCAGGCATGCAGTCCAGGCGGATCGCGTGGCCCGGGGTGCAACGCATCGAGGCGTTCTGGTCCAGACCGCCGGTGGAGGCGCCGGCCATGTCGTTCTCCGACTTGATGGCCATGGTGATCAGCGTGACGCGCCCCTCGTCGGTGGCACCGTAGCCCAGGCCATACACGTCGTCCAGCGCGAGCGCGGTGGAGCAGGTCATGGCGGCGGAGGAGCTCAGCCCGGAGCCAAGCGGCACGCAGGAGACGAACGCCGCATCGAAGCCGCGCACCTGGTCGTAGCCGGCCTCGCGCATGGCCCAGGCCACACCGGTCGGATAGGCGGCCCAGCCGTCCACGCCGCGGGCCTTGAGGCCGTCGAGTTCGGCTTCGGCCACGGCGGTCGGGTTCACGTCGGAGACGAGGCGGACCGCGGTGTCCTCGCGCGGCTTCAGGGCCAGGAAGGTGCGGTGCGGCAGCGCGATCGGCAGGCACAGGCCCGCGTTGTAGTCGGTGTGCTCGCCGATCAGGTTCACGCGGCCCGGCGCGGCCCACACGCCGGCCGGCTCCTCGCCATAGGTGGCGCGGAACAGCTCGGTGGCGCGGGCGACGCCGTCCTCACGGCTGATCGGTTCGATGAATTCAACGGAAGACATGGAATCGTCCTTTTTCCTTTTCTGTCTCAGTCGGCGATGTCGATCGGACCGAGCTCGTGGAAACGCTGGGCGATGAGCTCGGGGGTGGTGTCGGAGATCCAGGCGGCCATGCCGGATTCGGAGCCGGCCAGATACTTGATCTTGTTGGCGGCGCGGCGGAACGAGAAGAACTGCAGGTTCAGGCGGTAGTGCTCGCGGCGGGCGTCGTGGATCGGGGCCTGGTGCCAGGCGGCGATGTACGGCAGGTCCATGCCCAGGCCGTCACCCTTGTCGAAGAACGCGTTGCCGCGCTTCAAGAGGGTGGAGTACATCTCGGCCAGATCCCAGCGCTCCTGGTCGTCCAGCTGGTCCAGGGTGAGCACGTCGCGCACCGGGGCCACATGCACCTCCAGGGGCCAGCGGGCGGCGGCCGGCACGTAGGCCACCCAGCTGTGGTTGCGCAGCACGATGCGCTCCTCGGCCTCGATCTCGGCGTTCATAATGTCCTTCAGGAGGTTGCCGCCGGTCTTCTCGAAGTAGGCTTCGGTGTGCTGCAGCTCGGCCTCCATCTTCGGGGCGATGAACGGATAGCAGTACACCTGGCCGTGCGGGTGGGCCAGCGAGACGCCGATCTCCTGGCCATGGTTCTCGAACGGGAAAATCTGCTCGATGCCCTCCATCGTGGAGATCTCGGCGGTGCGGAAGGCCCAGGCCTCGACCACGGTGCGCAGACGCTTGACCGGCAGGTTGGCGGGCAGCCCGTCCTCATCCGGGTCGAAGCAGATGACCTCGCAGCGGCCGGCGGCCATCTTCTTCTCCCACAGCGGGTTGCCGTCCACGTATTCCACGGCGTCGGAACGGCCGGGCACGCGCACCATCGAGGGGAAGCGGTTCTCGAAGACCACCACATTGTAGTCGGTGTCCGGCACCTCACCGTCCTGGTACGGGTCGCCGGGCTTGCGCGCGGCCAGCGGGTTGCCCTTGGCGGTGGCGCCGGGGCCGGCGGTGATCGGACGGTTCATGCGGGCCGTGGCCATCGGGATCCAGTCGCCGGTCAGCGGGTCGCGGCGCATCTCCGGGGCCGCGTACGGCACCTCCTCGCCGGCGGCGTTCAGCTGGTTGGCGAACCGGTACGCCAGCTGGCGCGGATCGTTGAGCTCACGCGTCTTCGCGCCGCTCACGTATTCCGGATCGTCGTCCAGATAGAAGAAATCACGGCCGTCCGCCAACGTGGTTGGCGTGATGCGAATATGCTCCTGAGCGTAGGCGCCGGGAGTGTAATTCGCGAATTCACTCATGGTGATCACTCACTTTCCTCGGTAGGTTCGCTCTGGTGGGCCAGAACGAGTTCTTTTACCAAATCTCGGGTCTTGGCGACGGAGTCGGGGTCGAGTCCATCGTCGGTGATGACCGTGTCCACCTGGTCGAAACGGGCGAACAGCGACAGCGACGTGCTGCTCCACTTGGTGTGGTCGGTCAGGATGATGGTGCGGTCGGCGATGTCCATCATCGCCATGTCGGTGGCGGCCTCCAGCGAGTTCGGCATCAGGAAGCCGCGCGGCACGGACACCGAATGGGTGCCCAGGAACACGGTGTTCACGCGCAGGGATGCGATGACCTTGTCCGCGATGGGGCCGACCAGCGAGTTCGAGCGGGTGATGACGCCGCCGGTGACGATGACCTCGACATCCTTGGATTCCAGCGCCTGCACGAGCTCGGCGACGGGGATCGAGTTGGTCAGGATGGTGATGCCGCTGGCCTGCTGGGATTCCAGCAGGTGCTGGGCGAAGACGTACGCGGTTGTGCCGCCGCCGATGGCGATGACGTCGCCGGGGGCGACGTAGGCGACGGCCTCCTGCGCGATGGCGTCCTTCAGGCCGACATCCATCTGCGATTTGACGGAGAACAGCGGCTCGCTCAGCAGGGTGCTGGTCGTCACGGCGCCTCCATGCACACGTTTGAGCAGACCCTTATCGGCGAGTTCGGCGATGTCACGGCGGATGGTCATCGCGGAGACGCCCAGCTCCTTGGACAATGCGGTGATGCGCACGGCGCCCCGGGTGCGCAGCCGACTCAGGATGAGATGCTGTCGTTGCGATGAAATCATGCGAACATTATCGCACATCTTCACCCAAAACAACAACTTTCGACGGCGAAATTCACACCACGACACGCCGAAACTACCACAACCATCGAAAAATCAATCAAAACCGAACATTCACCCCGGCTGCCGGCCGGCACCCATTGGCCGGCACCGGCCGCGACGGTCCGGGTCTCACGTCGTCCGACGCCACATGCCCACCGAATCCCGACAGACATCAAACCGTCGCCATTTCACCCCCACACTCCCAACCACCGCACTCCCAACCACCGCACTCCCAACCACCACACTCCCTACCACCGCAGTCCCTACCACCGCAGTCCCTACCACCGCACTCCCAGTCATCACCTTTTGCTTGACGATTGTCAAGTACTTTACGATTGTCAAGCAAAAGGTGACTGCGAGGAAGCGGCATCCGGCAGTCGCCCGCTGGCGTACGCCCACCGGAAGTGACACAATGGATGCATGACATACGTTTCCGAGAGCTTTTGGCACGACGCCGTCAACAAAGCCACCACCGACCTGTTCACGTTCGGATACAAGCACGTCATCAAACCGCACTTCGTGTTCAACCACACGCCGGACGTGGCGCACGACCAGATGATCCAGTTCTGCCGCGTCACCGGCAAGATCCCGCCGCTGATGTGGCTGCTGCACGAGATGCTGGACTACACCGACCCGGTGCTGGAGACCTCGGTGATGGGCGTGGAATTCGCCAATCCGTTCGGACTGTCCGCAGGATTGGACAAGAACTGCGACATGCCCGTGCTGCTCGACAACGCCGGCTTCGGATTCGAGACGGTCGGCTCGACTACCTCCCGTCCCTGCGCCGGCAATCCGAAGCCGTGGTTCCACCGTCTGCCCGAATACGATTCGATGATGGTGCACGTGGGTCTGGCCAACGACGGCAGCGAGAAGGTCATCGCCCGCGCCGAACAGGCGTGGACCAAGGCCCGTTCGATGCAGGTCTCGATCTCGATCGCCCGCACCAACGACGATCTGGCAGGGGACATCGACGAGGGCATCGAAGACTACCGCATCTCCCTGGAACGCGCCGCGGGCCGCAGCGCGATGGTGGAGGTCAACGTGTCCTGCCCCAACACCCGTGCCGGCGAACCGTTCACCGAAAGCCCCGAGAACCTCGACCGGCTGTTCACCGCGCTCGACACGGTCGACCGCCCGCAGCCCATGCTCGTCAAGATGCCGCTGAACAGGAGCTGGGAGGAATTCCGCGACCTGGTGGCGGTGCTCGCCGAACACAACGTGCAGGGTGTGAGCATCGCCAACCTGCAGAAGGACCGCACCGGCCTCGAGATTCCGCGCGATTGGGAGGGCGGCCTGTCCGGAGGCCCCACCTACCGCGCCAGCAACGACCTGATCCGCCGCACCTACCGCGAATTCGGCGACAAGCTCGCCATCGCGGGCATCGGCGGCGTGTTCACCCCGGAGCAGGCCTACGCCAAGATCCGCAGCGGCGCCAGCCTGGTCATGTTCATCAGTTCACTGATGTACCGCGGACCGCAGCAGATCACCGTGCTCAAGCGCGGTCTGGCCGAACTGCTCAGGCGCGACGGCTTCGACCACGTCCACGACGCCGTCGGCATCGACGCCTGACAGAAGCAGTCGTCAGTAGGCGCCGCGGATGTACTGGTCCGGATACGGCACGTCGGACGGCGCCACACCCAGCTTATGGGCGGCGCGCATAGGCCATGCGGGGTCACGCAATGCGGCTCGACCGATCTCGACCGCGTCGGCGGCACCATCGCGCAGAATCCGCTCCGCCTGCTTCGGCTTGGTGATCAATCCGACGGCCGTGGTGGGCACAGCGGCATGGGCTCGCACTTGCGAGGCGAACGGCACCTGATAGTTGGGACCGACCGGAATCGTCACATCCGGCACGATGCCGCCGGTCGACACATCCACCAGGTCCACGCCATGCTCCTTGAGCGCCCGCGAAACCATGACCGTCTGGCCCAGGTCCCAACCTCCGGCCGCCCAATCGGTCGCCGAGATGCGCACCAGCAGGGGCATATCCTCGGGAATCACGGAACGCACCGCGTCGACGATCTCGATCAGGAAACGCATACGGCCTTCAAGGTCGCCGCCATATTCATCCGTACGCTCGTTGACCAGCGGGTCGAGGAACTGGGAGATCAGGTATCCGTGGGCGGCGTGGATCTCCACGGCCTGGAACCCGGCGGCCACGGCACGACCGGCGGCGGCGGCGAATTGCCCAACGATGGCATGGATCTCGTCCACACCCAGTTCGCGGGGCGCGGCATAGGAACCATACGCGTTGGGGCTGGGGGCCACCGTCTGCCAGCCGCCCTCGTCGAACGGCACGCTTTCGCCGTCATGGCCGACGCCGAAGCAGCCCGTAGACCCCTTGCGCCCGGCATGGTTGAGCTGAACCGCAACGGCGGCACCGGCGTCCTTGACACCCTGCACGATCCAACGCCAGGCTTCGATCTGATCGTCACTCCACAGGCCCACATCCTTGGGGCTGATACGCCCCTCCGGGCAGACCGCGGTCGCCTCGACGATGATCAGGCCGAATCCACCCAACGCACGCGACACGTAGTGCTGATAGTGGAACGGGGTCGGTTTGCCGTCCCGGGCGTACGCCGAATACATGTCCATCGGAGGCAGCCAGATGCGGTTGCGTATGGTCAGGCCGCGCAGCTGCATCGGCGTGAACAGCAGCGGACGCTTGTCCGATGCGGCCCGATCCGCGGACTTGTCGGGCAGGGCGACGGAGACGTCACCGCCCTTGCCGGCCTTGTCCTTGCCTCCCTTGGCTTTCGCGGACTTGACCTTGCCGGGCTTGCCGGGCTTATCGGCCTTGCCGGATTTGCCGGCCTTGGCCCTGGCCTTCTTCTTCGCCGAACGCTCCTCCTCGTCGCGCCGCAGCTCGGTCTCGTGCCGGTTCTCCACGGAGAATCCCCGGAAGTCGAAATTGTCGTGGGTGATATCGTCCTGCATCGCTCTGCCTCCCTTCGCAGCAATGTATCCATTGTATGCGGAACGCCCACCGGAACCGGCGGGCGTTCGTCAACTACGTAATCCTGAATCGGAACTATTGAACGTTCTGATTCTGGCTCTGTTCCTGATTCCGGTTGGCGTTGGCGTTGGCATTGGTGTTGGCTTGCACGCCGCCGGCCGTCAGGTACTTCTGCGCCGGTTGGCCGTAGTCGTTATCTATCGGCGCATCGATGGCGTTCAGATACGTGTTCATGAACTGCTTCCACGCCGGGGTGGCGATGTACATGCCGAACCATTCGGAGCGGTACACGCCATTGATGGTCTTGTTGTCGAAGGTGTTGTTGAGCGGATCCTGCGCGTCGCCGACGGCCACGAACGCAGACACCACATTCGGCACGAAACCTGCGGTCAACATGTATGTGTTCTCGTTCGTACCGGTTTTGGCGAAGGTCTTGCGGCCGTTGTCCAGCTGGGTCGTCGCGGCCTCGCCTCCGGCGGTCACGACGCCCTGGTTGAGCGCGTACGCGGTGGTCTGCGCGATCTCCGGGTCGATGGCCTGATGGCAGTCGGCCTGCGGAACGTCGATCTCGTCGCCGTTCTTATCGGTCACGCGGGTCATGGCGATCGGGGTGCAGGCCACACCGTTCGCGCCCAACGTGGCGTAGACGTTGGCCATGGTCAGCGGGGACGCCTGTACGGCGCCGATGGTCATCGGCGGGTTGAACGAGTTGGACGAGTATACGTCCATGGCCGAGGACGGCGAGTTGTGGTAGCCGAGGGCCGTGGCCGCGTCGGCGATCGCGCACAGGCCGATCTGCGAGGCCATCGACGCCTGCGTGGTGTTATGCGAACGGATCAGGCCCTGCAACGGGGTCTCCGGATTCACGGTGCCACCGCCTGAATTCTCAACCTCCCAGTCGGGGCCGCCGAAGCTGTACTCGCCGCAGCTGAACGAGGTCTGCTGATATCGGGTGCTGGTGCGCAGGCCTTCGTTGATCGAACGGCCCTGCTGCATCCAGGCCACCATGTTGATCGGCTTCCAGGTGGAGCCGACCTGCACGCCCCAGCCGCCGCCGTCGACCTGATCGACCATGTAGTTCATCGAGGTCTTGGTCTGGTCGCTGGCCGCCGCGTCGGTGGCGTCGTACGTACGGTTGATGCCGAAACCGAGCACTTCGCCGGTGCCGGGCTTAATCGCCGCGATCATGACCTCCAGCCCGGAGGGGTCGTCGGCCGGAATCGTGTCGTTCGCCGCCTGCATGGCCGCGTTGTTGGCCTCCACGTCCATCGTGGTGTAGATGTCGAGACCGCCCTCGTTGAGCAGCTTCTGGCGGTCCTCCTCGGTTTCGCCGAACTCCTCCGAATTGAGGATCTTGGTGGTCACGTACGCACAGAAGAAGCCCGCGTTGCCGGCCGACTGGCAGCCCTGATTCACCGACTGGATATCAAGCGTATCCACAAGCGGGGTGTTCACGGCCTCGTCATATTCGGCCTGCTCGATCAGCCCCTGATCCAGCATGAGCTGCAGCACGATGTCACGCTCGTCCTGCGCACGTTCCTGGTTCTCGGGGATCGAGGGGTCGATCTCCGACGGGTTCTTGGTGATGGCGGCGATCGTGGCCGACTGCACCAGGTTCAGGTCCTTGGCGTTCACGTTGAAATAGCGGTGCGCGGCCGTCTCCACGCCGTACAGGTTGTTGGAGCCGAACTGCGCGATGTTCAGATACCCCTGAAGGATCTCCGGCTTGGAATACATCTTCTCCATCTGCACGGCGATCAGCATCTCACGCAGCTTGCGGGCGATGGTCTGCTCCTGCGCATGGTATTCGGCGATCGGGTCATCGTCCTCGCGCGCCTGCACCATCAGCACGTTCTTGACGTACTGCTGGGTCAGCGAGGAGCCGCCCTGCGTATCGCCCTCGGCGATGTAGGTCTGCACGAACGCACGCATCACGCCCTGCACGTCCACGCCCGAATGTTCGAAGAAACGACGGTCCTCACGGGCCACGATGGCCTTCTGCATATACTCGGACACGTCCTTGATCGGCACCACGATGCGGTTCTGCGAATAGAACGTCGCAATCACCGAGCCGTCGGACGCGTACATGCGCGACTGCTGCGGCAGGCTCGTCACGTCGAAATCGATACCCTCCACCTGCAGCGAGGGCATCACCGCCTTGGCCACGGTGTTCGCGCCGAACACCGCAGGCAGGAACAGCAGGCTTGCCACCACGCCGCCGGCGACGCACAGCACGACGTAGGACAAAGCCAGCGACAAGGCGCGGCGAATGGTCATCGAGTTCTTCTTGGGCATGGTGCCCATTCTAAAGAGGAGCCTCTACCTCGCCCCGGTTTATCCGCACCCATCGTCATTTCATCACATCCTGCGCCGATGTCTGGAAAACCGCTGTAAACCGTCTGCGCACGCCCCGAACCTTCACCGAAAACAGAGGCCTCCGTGTACCCCGAATGCGCCATGCCGCGTCACGGCGGCTACCGGCGGGAGCGGCGGATCAGCATACCCGGCTGATAGATGACGATCGAGCGTCCATCACGTGCGATCCAGCCACGGTTCGAGAAATCCATCAGCGCCTTGTTCACGGTCTCACGCGAGGACCCGACCAGCTGCGCCAACTCCTCCTGCGTCAGATCATGCGGCACCTTGAGTCCGGCCTCCACGGGCTCGCCGAATCGCGAGGCCAGGTCCAGCAGGGTCTTGGCCAGCCGCGCCGGCACATCCATGAACACCAGGTCGGTGATCCGCTCGTTGTTGCTGCGCATGCGGTTCGCCAGAACCTGCAGCATGTCCACGGCCACGCGCGGGTACTTGTTCAACCAGGCGAACAGCGCGTCATGCTCCAGCCACACCACGCGGGTGCCGGCCGTCATCGCCACCGCGGAGGCGGTCCGCGGGCCGCCCGCGGGATCGAACACCGGAATCTCCCCCAGCACTTCACCACGCGCATGAATGCTCAGCAGCTGCACGCGCCCGTCGATCGACTCGCGAATCAGCTTGACCCGGCCCTTCTCCAGCAATCCCATGCGATGGTCGGTGTCCCCCTGCGTGAAGATGTGCTCGCCCTTGTCATACACCGATTCACGGAGCGTGGGCAGCAGTTCCTCCGCCTGCTCCGGGGAGACCTGCTTGAACAATGCCGTGTGCAGCAGCGTGTTCTCGTCATGGGGAACCGCATTCGGTGTCGCCATTGCCAGTCGCTCCTCCCGCCCGTTACTGTGCCGGCTCCCGATCAGCCCACGGCATGCCGGCGACGGTTGTCCTCATTCGCATTGCCCAATATTGTATCCCCATCCGCCAACCCTCCCACCCATACATGTTGGCCGACTGTTGAAAAACCTGCGGAAACGGGGCCGCCCGCGCACACAACCCAACAGTTGAAAAACAACAAACAAACCCGCACACACAACCCCCACCCCCGACTGTCGAAAAACCTGCGCAAACAAAGCCACCCGCGCACACAACCCAACAGTTGAAAAGTGGACGGCAGGATGGGTCAGCTGTCGGCGGACAACAGTTGCCGCAGGGAATCGGCCAGGGTACGAAGCAGCACGTCCCGTCCAACGTTCCGCAACGCAGGCTGCAAGCACAGCGGCGACACCCGCTTGGCCGCCGAACGCACGGCCTTGTCATGCATCTTCTCCGGTGACGTGTTCAGCAACCGCGCCATCAGGGCGCCATCCAGGTCGAAGGCCAACGTCGTATGATGGAGCACCGCGCCCGGCCCGCCGCTGCCCGCCGGCGCGGGGAACCGTCGCTGCGCGGCCCCGCCCGCCTTGCCCCACGGCACAACGGACGCTATGGAATCACCGTCGGCCGACCCTTGAACCATCCCGCCAACCGGCACGGCGATATCGTTCAATCCTTGGAATCGCGCGTCGACCCCGATTCTTTGCAGAGCGTCGACCAGCCAGCTGTCGCATAGCCGATAGGCCTCCGCCGCGTCCAACCCGTCCACGAACCACTGCGGCGCGTACAGGGAATACGTGATCGCACCGTGTGGTTGGACCACCATCGTGCCGCCTCCCGTGCATCGGCGGACCACCGTGAATCCCAGGCGTTCCGCCTCGTCCGTATGCACCTCGTCGGGTATCGACTGGAACCGTCCGACCACCACTGCCGGCGATGTCCATTCCCAGAAGCGCACGCTGGCCGGTCGCGCCCCCGCCGCCACCTCGCGCGCCCACTGCCGGTCGACCGTCATCTGTTCGATGGGACTGCGGGGGCGATCGTGGATGACGACCGGTGCGAGTGCACGCCAGCGGTCACGCCAATCCTCCAGCCAATCGGTATTCGGGCGCGGCGCGGCGCATGACGGATCGGATTCGCGGCCATCTGCCGATTCCACCGCCTTACCGGTTTCAGTAGAGGCATCGCCCGATGCGTCGTTCAGCCCCGGCCCCGCAGGTTCCAATCCCATCGCCCGAGCCAATGCCCACGCCATGGCCCCGGCATCGGTGCCGACCAGTCGTGCCCCGCCGTGCCGCATGCAAGTCCGTCGCAGCGCGTCGCTCCAGCCATCGATATCCGCGCATTTCTCATCGCCATATGTTTCGGACTGTGCGGTCCTTCCCCGCGGCAGGCGCGATTTCCCGGCAGACGCCGGCGCATCCCCGTCCTGTGTGCCGGTCACGCGGGCAGCCGCTCCGCGGGCGCACGCCAGCAACGTACGCTCAAGATCATCCAGCAGCGAGCGCGACCGTACCTCATCGCCGTCGATGAAGAAGTCGCCGTCCAACCGGCATTCGCTCACCGCCCCCATCGGGTCGGTTGCCACGGTGACGGCGACGAGTTTCCCGCCGGGTGTCTTGACCACTCCACGCCGAACGCCCATGGCACCCCCTGGTAATCCCGCTGCCGCGATGTGGTACGAAACCGACCAAAGGCCCTTTTGTGGATTCCGTACCGTACCACACGGCAGTCTTCAGCCAGCAAATGGCTTGTTTTCAACGTTCTGTTCCGTACCACACGGGCGTGGTACGGTACGAAATCAGTATAAAACGTTTCACTTGATTGAGTACCACACAGAGGTGGGTACCCGCGGTTGGGAGAAGCTTCGATTCAGTGTTCCGCACCGTCCGCGAGCCAGGTCGGCCATACTCCACGCCGTCCGTATACCTGTAGACGCCGTTCCGATTCTGCTCCGTAAACCAAACTGCCGCACTTCAGAACACCCGTAGCTAGGTCGGCCACACTCCGGTCCGTAGACCAGGTTGGACACACTCCATACCGTCCGCGAGCCAGGTCGACCATACTCCACGCCGCCCGCGAACCTGGCTGACCTTGCGATCCATACGACAATGCGCCGTGTCCATGGTGGTACACGGCGCATGGCCCTCATGTGCGACGGAGGCTGCCATCATGCATGACTTGCCGATAGCGCGTCTCCACACGTTTGTCTGCTACGGGTTGGCGACTCCGCGGCGTTACAGACGCGCGAGGATGTCACGGCCGATTTCGTCGGTGTTGCGCGGCGTGGAGCCGAGCTCGGCGATGTCGGCTTCGACCGCCGCGTCAATGCGGGCCGCATCCTCGTCGAATCCGAGATGACGCAGCAGCATGGCGGCGGACAGGATCGCGGCCGTCGGGTTGGCGAGCCCCTTGCCGGCGATGTCCGGCGCGGAACCGTGGATCGGCTCGAACATGGACGGGAACTCGTTGCAGGCGTTGATGCAGCCGGACGCCGAATAGCCGACGCCGCCGACCACCGCACCGGCCTCGTCGGTCAGGATGTCGCCGAAGAGGTTGTCGGTCAGGATCACGTCGAAGCGCGAGGGGTCGGAGACCATGTAGATGGTGGCCGCGTCGATGTGGCAGTAGTCGTGCGTGACCTCGGGGTATTCCTGTCCCACGCGGTCCACGATGCGCTGCCACATGTCGCCCGCGTTGACGAGCACGTTCTTCTTGTGCACGAGGGTCACATGCTTGCGGCGCTTCATGGCCAGGTCGAAGGCGTAACGCACCACGCGCTCCACGCCGTAGGCCGTGTTGATCGAGACCTCGGTGGCCACTTCGGCCGGGGTGTCGCGGCGGACCGCGCCGCCCGCGCCGCAGTACAGGCCTTCGGTGCCCTCGCGCACGACCACGAAGTCGATCTCGCCCGGGTTGGCGAGCGGCGAGGTGACGCCCTTGTACAGCTTGGAGGGGCGCAGGTTCACGTACTGGTCGAGTTCGAAGCGCAGGCGCAGCAGCAGGCCGCGCTCCAGGATGCCCGCCTTGATGCGCGGGTCGCCGACCGCGCCGAGCAGGATCGCGTCGGTAGTCTTGATGCGCTCGAGCTCCTCGTCCGGCAGGATCGCCCCGTCACGCAGGTAGCGTTCGGCGCCGAGGTCGAAGTCCTCGTATTCGAAATCCGCCGCGCCTCGCACTGCCTGTTCCAGCGCCTTCTGGGCCCACGGGGTGACTTCCTTGCCGATGCCGTCGCCGGGGATGACGGCGATCCGATACTTCTTCGTTGTTTCGCTCATAGTGTGCGACACTACCCCGGTCGAGGGGACACAGTTCCGTATGGTTCAGCAAGTGGACAGGGGCGCATTGCGCGGAAACGGACATCGCGACACGGCGGGATATGCGTCCGCGCGCTAGGCCACGCCCATGGTGCGCAGGCACCACGCGTTCTCGAAGGAGAGCTCCTCCCATTGCCGGTACCGGCCGGTGGTGCCGCCATGCCCCGCCTCGACCTCGATCTTGGCGATGACGTCCACGCCCGCCGCCTGCAGCCGCGCCATCCATTTGAGTGGTTCGACGACGAGCACGCGCGTATCGTTCATCGACGTGGTGATCAGGATCTTCGGGAAATGCGCCACCCGCGGATCGTCCGGCGATTCCGGCGCGTTCTCGTACGGCGTGTACGCCTTCATCGCCCGGTAGACCTCGGGGTCGTGCAACGGGTCGCCCCACTCGTCCCATTCGGTCACGGTCAGCGGCAGCGAGGGGTCCAGGATCGAGGTCAGTGCGTCCACGAACGGCACGTCCGCCTCGATGCCGGCGAACCGTTCGGGCGCCAGATTCGCCACGGCGCCCATGAGCAGACCGCCCGCCGACCCGCCGACGGCCACGGTGCGCCGCGCATCGGCGAGACCGGCGTCCTGCAACGCCGCCGCCGCGTCGACGAAATCCTCGAAGGTATGCCGTTTGGCCAGACGGCGTCCCTGCTCGTACCAGGCGCGTCCCATCTCGCCGCCGCCGCGGATGTGCGGCACCGCGTACAGCACGCCGCGGTCGAGCATGCTGAGACGGGAGACCGAGAATCCCGGATCGGAGCTGATCTCGTACGCGCCGTAGCCGGTGACGAACATCGGGAGGCGATCGAGCGCCACGCCGCGCCGCCAGACCAGGGAGACGGGGATGCGTTCGCCGTCGCGTGCGGTCACCCAGACGCGACGTTCCATATAATCACGCGGATCGAAGTCGCCCAGCACGCGCGCCCGCTTGAGCAGCAGGTCCTCGCCGGTGGCCGGGTCGATCTCGTGCAGTTCGCCCGGCCTCGTGTAGCTGGAGAAGGTGTACCGCATGCGCGGCGCGTCATAGGTGGGGTTGCCGCCGGCCACGATGGTGTACAGCCGACGCGTGACGCCCGGAAGCGCGTCACCGGACTTCGTGAAACACCCTGTGGAACATAGATCAGAGTCCGTGGAATCGACCGCGGGAACAGGGACCGAGGAATCGACCGCGGGAACGGAGGCCGTGGAACCGGCCGCCGCGTCCCAATCGCCTTCGAGGGCGGGCGGCAGCAGTTCACGGAACCGCCACGGACGCCCTGCTAGGAAATCCTCGGCGGCATCCCGCTTGGTCATCACAGCCAGGTGGGGCAACCCGTCAGCCCGGTAGCTGAGTGCCACATAGTGCCGGTGCAGGGCGATGCCCTCGATGCCTAGCCCGCACGAGCCCTGCAGGATCGCCGGGTTGCAGGGATTGCGATACGCCGTGCCGATCGGCAGGGTCGACGCGCCGGCTTCGACGCGGTCGCCCCGCTCGCACCCGTAGGGCGAGCCCTGCGCGACGCGCACGCCCTCGCCCAGCCGGTACGGCGGCTCGTGGGTTCGCATATCGATGACGTCGATCTCGAAATTCGGATTGAACGCATTGTGGTAGACGACGGCCAGCGGAATATCGCCGCCGTCCGGCGCCGCCCCCTCGAATCGCGCGAAGCTGACGTCGTATTCGATATCGGGTTCGCGCGGAATGATCGCACGGAACTCGCCCTCCGGGGTATCGATCGGCAGCATGAGCACCTCGGTGGTGGTCTTCGACCCGGTGCCGATGACGACATTACGCTCGTCGAAGCTCAGGCCGACGCCCAGCCAGAACCGTTCATCGTCCTCGCGGAACACCTCCACGTCATCGGCCACCGGCGTACCGACCCGATGCCGGCGCACCGCGCAGGGTCGCCACGCCTCGTCCAGCACCGCGTAGAACACCCAACGCGCGTCCGGCGTGATGCAAGCGCCCGCGATGCCCTCCAACACGTCGGGCAGCTCCTCGCCGGTTTCCAGATCACGGATGCGGAAGTCATAGCGTTCATCGCCGTGGGTGTCGACGCCGTAGAGCATCCACCGCCCGTCGCGGCTCAGGTCCATGCCGCCGACTTGGAAGAAATCATGCCCTTCGGCCTCGCGGTTGGTGTCGAACACCACCTGCTCCCCCGGCATCGATCCGGGCTCGCCCATCGGGTCGACGTCGGGCGGGGTCCAGTCGTCCTCCCCGCGGATCGGCAGACGGCACTGCACCGCGTACTGCGCGCCCTCGCGCGTGCGGGTGAAGTACCAGTAGCCGTCCATGCGGGTGGGCACGGACATGTCGGTCTGCTGGATGCGGGACTTGAGTTCGTTCAGGAGCGTGTCGCGCAGCGGCGCGAGCGCGGCGGTGCGGCGCTCGCAGTAGGCATTCTGCGCGGCCACGTAGTCGCGGACTTCGGGATCGTCCTTGTCGCGCAGCCATTCATAGGGGTCGGTGAACGTGTCACCGTGGAACGTGCGTTCGTACGGCACCCGCTTGGCCGCGGGCGGCGTCATGCGTTCCGCGCCGTCCTCGGCCGGAATCGCGCCCATCTTCTCTTCGGTCATGCAGGCGATTATATGCGTTCCCGCGTCCGTCAGGCGAACCGCTCGAGGTACGGGAGCATGGTTTTCATCAGGTTCGCGCCGGTGGTGCCGGTGAACACGGGCACGTCGGTGACGGGCATCGGCTGGGTGGCGGAGATGCCGGCGACCGATCCGAGCGGCGAGGCCTCGCGCGGAGAAAGCTGGCGGATGCCGATGGCGATGACGCGGCCGGGATACCGGCGTGCGATGGTGGCGTAGGTGGTCGGGTCCTTCTGTCCGTCGTCGCCGATGAGGATGAACTTCATATCAGGGAAGTCGCCCATGAGCTGTTCGGCGAATTCCAGCTTGTGCTGGACGCCGGTGGGCACGAAGGTCTTGGGACGCGGGTCCAGGTCGCGCAGCAGCAGCGGTCCGGCGGGGTAGCCGTGATCGTTGATGAAATGGCGGATCGAGCTTTCCACGTTCCACGGCGAGGTGGACAGGTAGAAGAACGGCGCGTCCGGGAAGAGCGCGGCGAGCTTGGTGAACAGCACGCTCATGCCGGGCACGGGCGCGCGCTTCTTCGGGTTGGCGAACAACACGTTGTATGCGGCTTTCCACAACGTGGGCACCTGGGTGATCATGATGGTGTCGTCCACATCCGAGATGATGCCGACCTTCGAACCGCCGGGAATGGTGAACAGCCGGGACGCCACCGGTTTGCGACGGTCCACCTCGCAGGTGACCTGATGGATGCCCGGGCTCAGGCGGTGTTCGGCCACCAGGTCCAGATACCCCGCCGAATCCGATATCGCGTAATCGGCATCCCGCCGGCGCTTGCGATCCGGACGGTCGTAGGTTTCCGACGACCCGACCTGCACGGTTTCCAGCGGCGTGCCGTCGATGCGGACCCGGACCCGGCATCGCGGCGCGGGGATGGCCAGCATCCCCCAGATGCCCCGGACGCGCGCGCCCGGACTGCGGTGTTCCGGCGCGTACACGGTTCTGCAGATCAGGCGCGAATACGATTCGGTGCCGTAGCCCACGTACGGTTCGACCTGCTCGTACCAGCCCAGTTGTTTCACCACCGGGGTCGAGATGGTCATCCACAGGTTCACCGCGGCGGAGACCGTGCGACGGAACAGCCGGGTCAGCGGGGGTTTGGCCTCGAACCGTTCGTGCCGTGACGCCGCGTCGAACGTCGTGACGGCGCGCCGTGCCGGAATGGGCACGGTAGGCATGTCGTCCCCCACCGGTTGCGCTTGTGCTGCCGTTCGCCGTCGATCACTCATATATTCACTATACCCGCACAATACGGCAACGCGGTGCCTCACCCGGGAGACGACGTCGGCATGGCCGTGCGCACGTCGTCGCGTGCGCAACGCGATACCACCCGGCAGGGGAACGCCCGCAAGCCGGACGCGCCGACGCGGAACGCCCGGCGGGCGCCGCGGTTCCGGAGCCCGGACGGTCAGCGGATTATCTTGGCGTATTCCTCGGAGGTCAGCAGACCGGGCTCGTCGTCATCGAGCTCGATCTTGAGGATCCAGCCCTCGCCGTACGGGTCGTTGGTGATGACCGACGGATCCTCGCTGGCCTCACGGTTGACATACCGCACCGTACCGGCGACCGGGCAGACCAGCGGCTGCACCGCCTTCTGGGATTCCAGCTCCACGATCTCGTCGCCGGCCTCCACACGGGTGCCCGGTTCAGGCAGGTCCACGAACACCAGCTCGCCCAGTTGGCTCACCGCATATTCGGTCAGGCCGACCATCGCGGGATCGACGGAGGCGTCGACCCACACATGCTCCTCGGAATATTCGAGGTGCTCGGGCACGTCAAGATTCATCGGTTGGGGGTCATGCGTTTCGTTCATGCGTCAAGCGTACAACGCGTGGCCCGCGCCACGCGCCGTGGATCAGCGCACCGGGCCGGACGGGGTGGCGCCCACCACCTGGACCAGCGTGCCCTCGGGGCAGTTGTTGTAGATCCACTGCGCGTCCGCCTCATACATGTTCACGCAGCCGTGCGAACCGTAGTTGGCCGGGTCGCCATGCTCGATGCCGTAATAGTTCCAGTTCGCCGTGTGGAAGCCCTCGCCGCCGTTGAAGTAGCTGACCCACTTGACGCCCTTGGACAGGTACTTGGAACCGTCCTCGTTCAGGCCGCGCATGTCCTGCACCGAATACTTGAGGTAGATGGAGAACGTGCCGTTGTCGGTTTCGCCGAATGCGCCGGGCGTACCGGTGCACACGGGGAAGGTGCGCACCACCTGACTGCCGTTGTACACGGTGGCGGTCTGCGAGCTCTTGTCCACCACGATGCGCATCTCCGCCTTCTTCTGCGTGGTCTTGTGCTCGGTGACGTCGGCCTTGACCGAGATCAGGCCGCCCTCGCCCTCCTGCAGCGCCTTGATCACGTCGCCGGCGGCGGCGTCGGTGTCCTTGACGCTCACGCCGTACACGCGGGTGAGGATCACGTTGCCGTTGTCGTCGACGATATCCTCCTGATCGACCTGCTCCTGGTTGAGCTGGTTCGGCAGCTCGGCGGCCAGATACTCCTTGATGGCCGCCTCGTCGTAGTTCAGGGTGATCGTGCCCTGTTCCAAGTCGCTGGTCGGCTTGATCCAGGAGGCCACCACATTCACCGGCAGTTCGAAGTTGCGGTCGCGGTCGTTGGTGAGCACGATGCGGTTGTCCAGCCGCTTGTTGGCTTCAGTGGCGGCCTGGTTGGCGGCGTCCACGCCGACGGGCATCTTCACGTCCTCGTATTCGAGCGTCACCGAGGCGCCATGCCCCGGCGTGGCGATGGCGTTGTTGACCGCCTGGTTCACCGCCTCGATCTTCGCCGCACGCCCGGTGCGTCCCTCGGACACGGTGAACCGCTGGCTCGCCTCGTCATAGCCGATCGATGAGGCCACGGCCTTCTGGTCGTCCGCGATGAACCGGTCGGTCAGGAACGTGTTGGCCGTCGACTCATCGTATTCGGCGGTCAGTCCCATGTCCTTCTTGGAGAACGGATTGATCCTAGCGAAGTCGGCCAGCAGCCCGTCCAGCACGCCGGTCGCGGAGCCGTCGGCCTTGGCCTGCAGCAGGGAGTCCACCGTGGCGTCCACATCCACGTTCACGCCCAGTTCCTCCAGCGAGGCCTTGACCGGCGCGCCGTCGCCCCCGTCCACGGTCACGGCGGAATCGGCGACGGCCCGGTTGACGGTGTCGGTCAGCTGGTCGCGGTTCTGCCCGGCCACGCTGACCTGCCCGAACGTCACGCCCGGGGCGGCCTTGTCGGAGTAGTACCAGCGCGCGGCGAACAGCCCGGCGGCGGCCAGCACCAGCAGCGCGCCGATCACGCTGAGCGCGATGATCCACGGCAGATTGCGGTTCGGTCCCTTCTCCTCGTCGGCGGGCAGGATGAACGCGGATTCTCCCCCGTCGATCCCCTCGGGGATGGGGAGCTGCCCCATCACCATGGTCCGCTCGCCGTCACCGGAGATGGGCGCTTCCAACTGGTACTCGTCAGACATTGCCGTTCCTTGCGAAATCAACTGTTTCCGTCGAACACTATACGCGACCAAACCGACGAGTCCGCCGCTACAGCGAACGCCCGTACCATTCCTCAATCATGTACCGTGCGATGGCGGCGCGGTTCGGCATCGTGATCCGGCCGCGCACCAGCTCGTCGGTCAGCTCGTCGCGGCTCACCCAACGGGCGTCCACCGTTTCGTCGCCGTCCGTGCGGATGCGTGTATCCAGCGCGTAGGCCTTGAACGCCACCATGAGCGAGGCGGGGAACGGCCAGGGCTGCGATCCCAGGTAACGCACCTCGCCCAGCGTGATGCCGACCTCCTCCCTGGCTTCGCGCCGGCAGGCGTGCTCCAGGTTCTCGCCGGCCTCCACGAACCCCGCGGACACCGAGTACAGCGTCGGATCGTTCCAGGCGCGGTTGTGCTGCAGCAGCAGACGGTCCTGCGCGTCGACGATCGCGGTGATGACGGCCGGTTCGACGCGGGGGAACAGCAGACGGTTGCCGTCGTCGCGGTTGGTGCAGCGCTGCGCCCAGCCCGCCATGGCCGGTTCCGTGGGCGCCCCGCAGGTCGGGCAGTGCCGCTGCGTGGCGTGCCAAAGGCCCAGCGATACGGCCGTGACGGCCTGTCCGGCCTCACGCGCCGAGGCGTGGGGGACGAAGCCGCGCAGGTCGACCCAGTCGAAGCGCTCGACGGTGCGGGCGAACAGCGAGCGCCGGCCCGCGGTGTCGTCGTGCGGCAGGGTGCGTCCGAATGCGTCGTCCGCGCCCGTGCCGCCCGCATCGGGCACGGGGACGACGTCCTGCACCGGCACGCGGGAGATGTCGACGGCGATGACGTGCGTGCCGCGGTACCCCTCGTAGCCGCCGAGGAACATGGCGACCGCATCCGGCGAGGCGGCCAGGGCCTGCGCCGCGTACGTTCCGGGCAGGGTGGCGAGGCGCATGGAAGCGGATTCGCGTTCGGTCAGGCGGCCCTGGCCGCGCGGCACGGCGAGCAGGCCGTTGCGCACCAGGATCACGGTGGTCGTCGGCTCGAGCAGAAGACCGTCGATCAATCCGGGTTCGCCGCGGCGCTCGGACTGGTAGTCGATGTCGCCCTGGGCCAGCGGCAGGAAGGGCAGCACCTGGGTGAGGGCCAATGGTGAGAATGCGGGCATCTCAGGCCTCCGCCTGTGCGCGGCGGATCAGGTCGAGCAGGGCCGCGGCCACCTGGTCGGGGTGTTCGTAGGCGCTGAAGTGACCGCAGTCGGGGATGGTGGTGAACGCCGCGTCGGTGCCGGTCATGGCCTGCGCGATCGGCCCCATGACGGCGGGCGAACTGGATGGATCGTTTTCGCCGCAGATGACGGCGGCGGGCGCGGTGATGAGCGGCAGTTGGTCGTTCAGGTCGGGGCGGCCGGCGGCCATGCGTTCGCGCCAGGCGACGCCTTCGGGCCGCTGGGCGTGGATCCACGCGGTGAACTGGTCGATGAACCGCTGCGATTGCTTGATGGTGGAGTCGCCGGGCTGCGGTTCGGCGAAGTGCATGACGGGGTCCACGGTGTGTTCGGTTTCGCAGATGTCCGCGATGCGCAGGCGGTTGGCGCGGGATGCGGGCGAATCGGCGTCGGCCTTCGTGTCGCACAGGGCCAGGCCGGCCACCGCCTCGGGGTGCAGGCGCTGGATGTCCAGCACCAGATAGCCGCCCATCGACAGTCCCACCCAGACGGCCTTGCTGTAGCCGGCGTCGCGGATCAGCCGCACGTAGGCGTCGGCCATGCGGTCGAGGGCCTGCGTGTACGCGCCGTCCTCGGCCACGGCGCCGGTGTCTTCGGCCGTGGGGATCGGTCCTTCGCCGGCGCCCGGCATGTCCGGGGCCCACAGCGGGAAGTTCTGGTTCGGCAGTCCGGCGGCGTCCGCGCGGGCGATGAGTTCGGCGGCGCAGTCGTCCCACAGATGATGGTCGATCGGGAAGGCGTGCACGAGCACGACCGGCAGGCCTTCGCCCTCACGATAGATGGTGGTGTTCAGTTCCATTGCGGTTCCTCTCGTATGTATTGGCGTTACGTCCGCGTCCGGCACGGCCGCGGAGCCGTGGACCGCCCCTATTCGGTCCAGGACAGGGCGCGCCGCACGATGCGGCCGTGCCCGCCGGGCATCTGGTCCAGCATGGTGCCGAGCGTCGGGCCGTTGACGTCCACCCATTCCACGTCCAGCGTCTCGTCCTGCGGCTGGCAGTCGCCGCCGATCGGCACCACATAGCACAGGGCGATCGCATGCTGGCGAGGGTCGTAGAACTCGCTCAGGCCGGGCGTGGGGAAGAACTCGGCCACCGTGAACGGCTGGAGATTGGACGGCAGCGCCGGCAGGGCCAACGGTCCCAGATCCTTGGCGATATTGCGGGCGATGGCCTCGCGCAGCGTCTCGTGATACAGCACGCGGCCCGCCACCAGCGTGCGTTCCACCGAACCGTCGTCCGAGACGCGCAGCAGCGTGCCGACCTGCAGCACACAGCCGAAATCATCGGTGTGCACCGGCACGACCTCCACATAGACCATCGGCACCTGACGGCGGATGTCGTTCACGCGGTCCGCATCCAGCCAACCTGGCGGATTGCCGCCGGGGGTTCCGCTCACGAAATCCTCGGGCGTGATGTCGTCGAACTCGCCGCGGCGGCGGCCGGCGTCGAAATCGCCCTCGTCGGGCACCTCATCGTTCAGCACTGGCATGTTCCCCATTATCCGCCGAACAGATGACCGGCGCATGACCGTTCCGTAACCGTTGCATGAGCATTGGCGGGAAATCCGCCGATGAGTCTTCCTCAGCGGACGCGGAATCAGGCGGATCGCAGGCGTCGCCGTCGTCGCCGTTGCCGTGCGTCCGGACGCGAGTTCCGGGCGACGCGTTCCTCCGTGGGCGCAAGGTGTTGCGCGTTGTTGGGTGCTGCTGGGATGCTGGTAGCACGGCAATCCGGCGAGCCGCATGCGCGGCGGCCGGAGGGACGATCCCTGACCGTCGGCGGAATGGACGGGTCATGGACAGGCAGACAGGTAAGGAGCGATTATGGCGACCCATGCGGTGAGCTCGGCCGAATTCGAGCAGGTCATCAACGGCAACGAACTGGTGTTCGTGGATTTCTGGGCCACCTGGTGCGGGCCGTGCCGCGCCTTCGGACCGGTGTTCGAGCAGGCCAGCGAACAGCATCCGGATGTGTACTTCGCCAAGGTGGACATCGACCAGAACCAGGATCTGGCGGCGGCCGCCGGCGTGCAGGCCGTGCCGACGCTGATGATCGCCAAGCAGGGCAGGATCGTGTTCCAGCAGGCGGGCGCGTTGCGCGCCTCCGATCTGGAGGATCTGATCGGCCAGGCCAAGGCGTTGGACCTCGAGGCCGCGGAGGCCGACGCCGCGGGCGACCAGCAGTGATCCGGCGGTAGCCCGGCAACGACACGACAACGACGTTCCCCTTTCCGGCCATCGGCACCCGTCAGAGGCGATGGCCGGAACATCCCAACGGTCCGCACAGACCGTGATATACGGGCGTTCCGTCGCCCTTGCGGGCAACGTCACACTCCCGGCGGATATCGGTGCTTTGTCGTAAACTTGAAGGCAGTGTGAACAGCGGCCCGACGCCACAAGCGTCGGAATGCAAGAGGAGTGCAATGGCCAATCATCGCAGGAAGCGCACGCTCAGCCTACCTTCGTTAACCAAGCGTCACTGGATTCGTATCGCCGCGGCGGCGGCCGCACTGGCACTGGCGGCGACCGGCGGCATCACGGCCCGTCATTTCTGGGTTTCCGCGCACGCCGGCGACGAGGCGCAGCAGATCACATCGTTCTCCGCCACCGACCCGCTGGCCGTCTCCCGTGGCAACGAGCGCACCAACGGCGGCGAGACCTCCTATGTCACCGTCAAACTCGACGGCGAATCGCGCACCGTGCTCGGCACGGACTTCACCACCGTCAAATCCGTGCTGGAGGCCGGCAACATCACGCTGGGACCGGACGACACCGTCGACCCGGCGCTCGACACCGAAGTCGACGAATCCACCGTCATCACCATCGAGACCGCCGGATCCGCGCTGGAAACCTCCGAGGAGCCGATCGCGTTCAGCACGGTCAAGAAGGAGACCTCCGCACTGCCCGAAGGCACCGAGCAGGTGCAGACCGAGGGCGAGGAAGGCGTGATGGAGACCACGAGCCTGGTCACCCGCGCCGGGGACAAGGTCATCTCCTCCAACGTGTTCGCCTCGTACGTCAAGAAGGAGCCCGTGGACAAGGTGATCCTGGTGGGCACCGGCGCCACCGCCTCGTCGACGGCCTCCGACTCCTCCAGCTCGAGCGGTTCCGGCAGCTCCTCGTCCGCCGGCGCCTCGATCGGCACCACCGTGCCGGCCGGCGAGATGCAGCAGTGGGCGCACGACTACCTGCTGGCCAACGGCTACACCGAGGCCGACTTCTCCGCCACCGTGTACATCATCAACCACGAGTCCGGATGGCGCGTGAACGCCACCAACGCCAGCTCCGGCGCGTACGGCCTGCCGCAGGCGCTGCCCGGCAACAAGATGGCCTCCGCCGGCGCCGACTGGGCCACCAACTACCAGACGCAGCTCAAATGGTTCTGGAGCTACTGCAACAGCCGCTACGGCTCGGTGCAGGGCGCCTACAACTTCTGGGTCGCCAACCACTGGTACTGATCGACACGTTACGGACGAAGCCCGGGAAATCCCGGGCTTCGTCTTTTTACCTCGATTCCGCCTATCCTCCACGTAGGTTCGGTCACGTTGCCTATGCA
Source organism: Bifidobacterium pullorum DSM 20433 (assembly GCF_000771405.1). Lineage (GTDB taxonomy): Bacteria > Actinomycetota > Actinomycetes > Actinomycetales > Bifidobacteriaceae > Bifidobacterium > Bifidobacterium pullorum. Next base: position 187,305 of record NZ_JDUI01000008.1, read on the forward strand.
TAGGAGTAGGCTGTTGGGGTCACTTCGGCGGATGGGACCGCCCACCCGCCTCCGTCCGAAGAGCAAGAGAGAAGGGCTCGGCATGACCGCTGCCACGAAACGCAATCTGAGCACGCCGCTGACACCTGAGGAGTCGTTCGTCAACGGGCACCTGTCCCATGCGGCCATGGTGTCCATCGCCATCCTGACGTTCATCACATTCTGCGGCAACTTCACCCAGCTGCAGCTGAGCGCCGCCCTGCCGACGATCGTCTCCGAATTCGGCATCTCGGTGACCACCGGCCAATGGCTGACCTCCATCTTCCAGCTGGTCATGGGCGTGATGGTGCCGCTGACCGCCTACCTGACCCGCCGCTTCTCCACCCGCCAGATCGTGATCACGTCGATGGCGGTGTTCACCGCGGGTTCGCTGATGGCCTGGCTCTCCCCCACGTTCATCCTGGTGCTGATGGGCCGCATGCTGGAGGCGATCGGCACGGGCGTGATGTGGCCGGTGCTGCAGATCACCGTGTTCTCGATCTATCCGCTCTCCCGCCGAGGCATGGCCATGGGCATGGTGGGCATGGCCATGAGCGTGGCTCCGGCCATCGGTCCGACCTTCGGCGGCTGGCAGACCGATGCGAACGGCTGGCGCTCCATCTTCCTGACGCTCACCCTGATCGGCGCGTTCGCGCTGGTGCTCGCCACGTTCTGGCTGCGCAACTTCGGCGCCACGGACAAGACCGTCAAGGCCGACTTCTTCTCCGTATGCCTGTCGATCTTCGGCTTCGGCGGGCTGATGTTCGGCTTCACGAACATCGAGAGCTACCCGTTCGCGCATCCGATGGTCTGGCTGCCGATGGTGGTGGGCCTGGCCGGCATCGTGTGGTTCGTGCTGCGCCAGCTGGGCAACAAGCGCGCATGGGTTGAGGCGCAGGGGCGCGCCAATGTGTCAGAGTCCGGGATTGACGCCGGTCGGACGGCCGACGCTGGGGCCGCCGACGCCGGGGACTCCACGAACAGTCACGACGGCTTCCTGCACGGTCACCTGCGTTTCCACAAGTGGCACCGCACCACCGGCCGCGAGCCGCTGCTGGACCTGGAGGTGCTGAAGAACCGCAGCTTCACCGTGGGCACGATCACAGCGGCGCTGAGCTTCTTCGCCTTCAGCTCGATCACCGTGATCCTGCCGCTGTACATTCAGGACGACCGCGGGTATTCGGCCACGATGAGCGGCCTGATCATGCTGCCGGGTGCGCTCGGCCAGGCGATTGCGCAGTTCTTCGGCGGCAAGGCGCTCGACCGGTTCGGCGCGCGCCCGGTGGCGTTGATCGGCACGATCACGTTGTGCTTCGGCACGGTGATGATGAGCCTGATCTCGATGGATTCGTGGATCTGGTGGGTGTCGATCTGGCAGTTCGTGCGCCAGATCGGCATGGGATTCGTGCTGATGCCGATCACCACCTGGTCGCTGAACTGTCTGGACCCCAAGGAGGTGTCCGCCGGTTCGGCGGTGACGAACACGGTGCGTCAGATTGCCGGCGCGATCGGCGCCCCGGTGCTGGTGATCCTGATGGAGACGTTCGCCGCGCTGCGCCAGGCCGCGTTGGGTGGTGGCGACGACGTGGCGATCGCCGCCAGCGTGTTCGGCGTGCAGTGGGCGCTGCGCGTGAGCGCCGTGATCTGCTTCGGCATGGTGTTGATGGTGTTCTTCGGCGTGCGCGGCAACGGTGCGGGTTCCACCCGCGACCTGACCCAGCGTGCGCTACACCGCATGCACCAGGCCATCGAGCACTAACCGGGCAACGCCCGCGGCCGGCTATGCAAGCAGCCGACACGTATGCCAGGCGATGCCAGCCTGCGACGATGAAAACGCCACCGAACGATAATCGGTAGACGGCGAATACATATGGTCCGGCCCAGACCGGTTATCGGTCTGGGCCGGACCTTGTGCAATCAGTACGAACCGGTGCCGCGGAACACGACCATGACGGTTTTGGCCAGCAGCGCCAGATCGCCCGTGATCGACCAGTTCTCGATGTAGGACACATCCAGGAACTCGGACTGCTCCTGCGTCAGATCGGAGCGGCCGGACACCTGCCACGGACCGGTGATGCCGGGCTTGACAAGCAGTCTGGTGGAGTACAGCGAGCCGTACCGTTCCACCTCCTCCGGCAGGGCGGGACGCGGGCCGACGAGCGACATGTCGCCCTTGAACACGTTGAAGAACTGTGGGAACTCATCCAGCGAGGTCTTGCGGATGAACTTGCCGACCTTGGTGATGCGCGGATCGTCCTTGAGCTTGAAGATGAACCGGTCGGTCTGCCCGGTCTGTTCGGCCAGCTTGGCTTTGATTTCCTCCGCGTTGGTGACCATGGAGCGGAACTTGTACATCTTGAACGGCTTGCCGTGCAGGCCGATGCGCGTCTGGCTGAACAGCACCGGGCCGCCGTCGTCCAGCTTGATGGCGATGGCCGTGGCCAGCATGATCGGTGAGCTCACCACAATCGCCAACGTGGACAGGATGATGTCCAGCACGCGCTTGATCACGTAGGTGCCGGTCCGGTACTGCGGCAGGCTGGCGATCAGCACCGGTTGCTCGACCGAGTTGCGCAGGTAGAGGCGGTGGCCGCCGGTATCGGCCAGCGACACGGAGATGGCGAGCTCGATGCCGAGCGATTCGATGGCCAGCGACATGGCGTGCAGCAGCTTGGAGTCGCGGGAGAGCACGTCGGCGATGTACACCTCCTGCACGCCCAGCCGTTCCACGGTGCGCGGGAAACGCGAACCGAACGACAGCACCTTGAGCCGGTCCGCCCCCACGATGTCCGGATCGGGCGTGAACTCGGTGACCACATAGGCGTCGGGATTATGCGGATCAGCGGCGATCGGGCATACGGCCACCGGGTTGTATCCGAGCGACAGGTGGCTCTGCATCATCCGCAGCGTGCGGTTGATGCCGTCCGACGAGCCGACCACCACCGTGCTGTATTTGCTGCCGCCGCGGCGACGGCTGGAATGCAGCGCCCGCCGCATCAGCCACCGGGCGATGAGCTCCAGCAGCATCGCCACCAGCGGAGCGATGATCAGCGCGGTGCGCGGCAGCTCCAGCCCCAGCATGAACGCCACGCAGCTGGACAGCACGAGCGTGAATACGCCGGCGTTGATGACCTTGGCGTACAGGTCGTATCCCTCGGCCATCACATGGCGGTGGTAGCAGCCCGCGAACGCCAGGCACAGCAGCCACATGCCGCACACCAGCACGAGGAACAGCGGAATCGACATCACCTCGGGCACCGCGTCATATGCGTCGGGGTTCACGGCGAAGCAGATGACCAGCGCCAGCAGCATCACCACCACGTCCACCGCCACCAGCGAGGCGACATACAGGTACCGCCACAACGGTTTGCGGGTGATCGCGCGGAACACCGACTGGTCGGTATCCGGGAACGGCGTGTTCGCGAACGTCATCGGCTCGTGCGCGGCTGATGCCCCCGCCCAATGTCCCCGTTGATTGCGGTGCTCACGTACTCGGCGTTCCCGCGCGGTCGGCTCGGTCACTGCGATCGGCACGGTTTTCATCTCATCGGCCTTGGGTTCCAAAACCAATACCCCCCCCCCCCCAAAGGTTAGCTCCGTATGCTCTCTATCGATTGACTATAGTACGTTGGCGGGATGCCTGATTCCGCGGATTCCGGAACATGGCCGGGGCACACCGCCATTCGTTCCCCGGCAAGGCCGTGGACGACGGCGCGGGCGGGATCCGGCTGCCATCGCAGGTGTTCGCCATGTCAGTTCGTCTCCGCTTGTTGGGTCGAATCCGAGGTCGGATCCTGATTCACCGATGGCGACGATTCCGGATCCGTTTGTTCTGGATCCGTTGGTTCCGGATCCGTGTCCGTATCGTCCGTCTCACGATCCGGCTGCTGGGCGGACGGGCCGCCCGTCCCCGCTCCGGTGCCATACGGATCATACGTCCCGTACCCGTTGTTGCCGTACGTGTACTGCTGGTACTGCGACGGGGCCTGCTGCCCGGCGTTGATCGCGGCCAGCTCCTCCATCGACTCGTTCACGCCGTCGACGGCACGCTGCAGCTCCTCCTGGGCGTCCTCGAGCGTTTTCAGGTCCGAGTCCCCGCTCTGCAACGCCGTGTTCGCGATGTCGATGGCCTGTTCCAGCGCCACGCGCGTGGTGTTGTCGGCCACGGCCCACAGGCTGTTGTCGAGCAGCGTCTGCGCCTCAGTCACCGCGGTCTGCAGATCGTCCTGCGCGGCCTTGGTGTCCGAGGCGGTCTTGGCGTCACGGCTGTCGGTCACGGCCTTGGCGGCCTTGGTGACGTTGTCCGCGGCGGAGGTGAACTGTTCGGCCAGCGTGCCGTTGCTCCGGGCATGGGCGTCGAGGTCCGCGGCGCTGAGATCCGCGCCGCAGGCGGCGACCTCGTCCAACGCGTTCGCGTCGTCGATGGCCTGCTTGAGTGTATCCAGCGTGGCGGAGTCGGCCACCTGGTCGGCGGTCAACGCCGACGCGGCCTGGGCGTCCTTCAGGGCCGCGTCAAGCGCGGCGCGCGCATCGTTGGCCTCGGAGCTGGACTTGGTGCAGGCGGCGAGCGCCGCGGCATGGTCGGCCTCCGACTGGCCGTTGCGCCAAACCAGCACGCCGGCGATGGCCGCGGCCACCACCGCGATGGCAACGATGACGCCGATGATGACGGGAGTCTTGGACCGTTTGCGGGGTTCCTCCGGCGGCTGCGGCACCTCGTCGGGCAGACGGTGCGCGATCGCCGGCGGCATTGTGCTGAATTCCAGGCCGCCGAGCCGCTCATCGCGCGACTGGGCCGTGCGGGGCGACGTCGGGTCCATGGAGCCGGGGAACAACCGGGTGGAGGACAATACGTCGCCGCCGGGGAACACTGCAGTGGCGGCGGTCGAACCGCTACCGGGAATCACTGCGGTGGCAGAGGCGGAAGTGTCGCCGGACAGCACCGCAGTTGGAGCGTCGTCGCCCATCACCTCGGTACGCTCCCCCGCCACTTCGGACAGCGGCATGGCACGGGTGGATGCCTCCGCCGAGTTCTGTTGCATCCGGCGCAGCTGCGCCGTGGAGTAGGCGCCCTTGGCCGGCGCATGGCGAGGACCATCCTTGGGGGCCGGCTCGGGTTCGGGTTCGGGGAATTCGATGGAGGGGATGTCCCAGGCGGTGTCGACGATATCGCCACGGTTGGCCCGGACGATGGGCGGCAACGTGGTGCTTGTCAGATGCGGGGCGTCCAGCAGGGACGGCATGTCGGCCTGCCGGTCTGCATCCGCGGTGTACGCCGGCGTCGCCGTGTCCGCCGTCATGCCGGAACCATCCGACGCGTTGGGCGTGGCGTCCCCCGTCGGCACGACGACACTCGTCGGCACGACGTCGTCCGTCGGCGCGACGCCGCCCGGCGTCCTGCCGGCGTCGGTCGATGCCGCCTTCGCGGTGCCGCCGTTGACCGGCATGGGGAAGCTCAAATCCATGGCGTCCGCCATGCGATGCTCATCGTTCATTGCCGAACTGTCCCTTCCCTGTTCCGTTCCACTCTCTCACTCCAGTGTAGTGACGCCTGTCAACCTGAAGGCCCCGTCGCTGCCCCATACGAGTCAGGGCGGACCGAATCCGCCCTGATCTTCACGCGATGCCCGTCACCGGACTCACTTCTTCCGGCCACCCTTACGCTTGCCGGACGCGCCCCGCTTGGCGCTGTCCTCGTAATAGTAGTAGTAATTGCCCGCGTGGTTCTTCTTCGGATCCGCGAAGGTGAAGATGAAGCCGAGCACCGGCACGTCCGCCGACTTGAAGGTCTCGACGCTCTCCTGCAGATCCTTCTTCTCGGTGATGCCCTTGGCGGTGACCAGCACCACGCCCTTGGCCAGACGGCCGAACATGGCGCCGTCGTTCGCCACGCTCATCGGCGCGGTGTCGATGATCACATAGTCATACTGGGTGAGCGCCTGCTCCACCAGCAGCGTCATGGTATCCGAGCTGAGCAGGATGCTGGCGTTGGCCGGACGCTTGCCGGCGGGCAGGATGTGGAAGTTCGGCTTCCAGTAGGTCTGGACCACGTCCTTGGGGGTCATCTGGCCGGAGAGCACATGCGCCAGGCCGGCGTGCCCCTCGATGCCCAGATGGTTGGCCACGGACGGATGCCGCAGATCGGCGTCGATCAGCAGCACCTTCGCGCCGTCCTCGGCCAAGGCGGTGGCCACGTTGATGGACGTGGTGGTCTTGCCTTCGGACGGGGAGACCGACGTGATGACGAGCAGCTGGCCGTGGCCGGACACACGGTCGGTCTTCAGGAACGAGATGTTGGAACGGATGCGGCGGTACTCCTCCGCCAGCGCGCCGCCCGGCTGCGCGATGATGACCGGCTTGTTCCCCTGCAGAATCTCGTCATCCGGCACGCTGCCGATGGAGGAGGCACCCACCATGCCGCGCACATCGGAGGTGCTGTCCACCTTGGTGTTGAGCATCTCGCGCACGATGGCCCAGCCGATGCCCAGAATCACGCCGGCCACCAGACCGGCCGCCAGATACAGCGGCACGTTAGGCGAGCTCGGGCCCTCCGGCGTCTGCGCCTGCTGCACCACGGACAGCGAGACCGGGGCCTGCGCCTCGTCCATCGTGTTCATGGAGGTGGAGACCTGCGCGCTCAGGCTATCGGCCACCGCGTTCGCCAGCTGCTCGGACAGCGACGGATCCTCGGTTTCGGCGGTGATGTCGACCATGAAGGTGCCGTCGGGGTTGCTGGCGGTGATCAGTTCGGCGGTCTCTTCCACCGTGGTGTCCAGGCCCAGGCTGGTGATGACCGGTTCCAGCACCGCCTCCGTCTTCACCAGCTGCGGGTAGGTGGCGATCTGCTGGTTGATGTACGAACCGATCGAACTGTACTGGGAGGCGTTCGACGTGTCGCTGATCACGCCCTGGCCGGACATGGCCAGCAGTTCGGATGTGGCCGAATACTTCCTGGGCGTCAGGAACGTGTAGGCGGCCACCGCCGCGAACACCACCACAGTAACGATGGCCGCGGAAACGATATGCTTCCGGATCATCTGCAGCAGTTCCCCCAGGGTGATCCCCTCGTCTTCTTGCTCCATCTGATTCTGATCCATTAAAGGACCCCATTCCTTATTTGTTAGATAGACGGATAACGGATACATGCTAGCAGAGGCACGGGATGGAGCCCGTTCGGGGCTTGCGGGGCCGGCGGTCAGCTTCTGAAATCGTCATGCAGGGCTATGCGGCTGAAGACCACGGAGCCATCGGCCCGACGGATGTAATGCAGCCGGCGTGCGCTGGGGGTGTTGACCTGAAGGTACACGCGCCAGTACGTATCCCCCTCGGCCGTGCGACGCTTGGGGTCGGCGCCGCCGTCGCCGGCGCGCAGCTGGTGCAGCCCGCGTCCGGCCAGATCCTTGTCCAGCCCGAGCACGACCTCCAGCATCACCTGCGCGACCTTCTCCCGCTCCACGCCCTGCACCTCGTCGAGGCTGTCGAAGAACCCGGGGCCGTACGACCAGTTCCATGCGAGCGGTTTGTTCGGCTTGTCGGCGGCGGGGATGCGCATCACCCACGCCAGGTAGATGTCGCAGTCGAGCCGCTGCCTCGGGTCGGCGAACCGGTCCCGCAGGTCGGGCACCTCGCCGCCGCCCAGATGCCGGGACTGCCGCTTCAACGCGCGGCTCTGCTCCAGGGCGTGCCGTTTGACCTGCTCAAGCTGGGCCGCCACGGCCTCGCGCTGGCGTACCGCCGTGGCCAGTTCCTGCCTGGCCTGCCCGAGCTGGACGAACAGGGCGCGAATGGCCTGCGCGCTTGCCGTGTCCGCGGTATCCGGGGTGATGTCCGACAACTGACGCTCGTCCATGGCGGACAGTTCGGCGTGGTCGGACTGCCGCGCCACCTTGCCGGCCATATCCTCCGGCTGGATCCAGGCCGGACCGCCGGGAAGGTATCCGGGCGCGGCGGCGGGCCGCCCGTCCACATCCAGCAGCGACACCAGCCAGTCGAGTCGCACCGCGCCGTCATCGCCGACGGCCGACCATGCCGCCGCGTCGTCGTCGCGTTCGATGATCCGCACCGGCATCACGGCACCCTCGGTGAGCTCATACCGCAGGTCGCCGCCGACGCCGGCATCCTCGGCCGACACCTCGACCAGAACGTCGGGGAACAGCTCCAACGTGCAGGATTCCCTCAGCACATGCCTCACACGCGCCAATACGACCATGCCGTCGGCGTACCCGGACAATGCGTCGCGCGGCGCACACGGCTGCGGTTCGGTGACGTCCAACCGCCTGGAATCATCGTCGAACAGACCGGAAACCCGCATGCCCTTGGCGAACAGGCGATCGCCGGCGACGGTTTTGGACACGAGCCGGGTGAGGATAGTGGCGTACCGCCCTCCCCCGAGATCCACCAGCACGCGGCCTTCCGCCGGACTGCCCAGCACGGTGCCGGACACCTTGCGTTTGCCGGCGGTTGCCTGCTCGCTGGAATACGTGTGGCTGAAGCTCAGACGCGCCGCCTCCTGCAGCACCGCGTCGGTGACGCGTTCGCGGTCGGCCATGCCCCAGCCCCAGAACAGTTTCACGCCGCCGCGTTTGATCCACGCGGAACCGGCGGGGATCACCCGGCACGCGTTGCCGAAGGTCTGCACGCCTTTGGGCATACGCGCGTTCAATTCCGCGGTGGCGGCCTCGCCGACGACGTCCACCACCAGGGCGGCGTCGCGCAGCATTCTGGACAATTCGCCGGTATCGGCTAGGGACGAGGCCATGCCCGTGTTGCGTGTGGCGATGATCACCGGCATCGTGGAGGATTCCGCGCACAGATAGGCGGCCAGATGCGCCGCGCGTTCCGCGGTGTCGGCGATGAGCACCCCGTCGGCGTTCTGCGGCAAATCGAGTCGCGCCGGCGCAGCGGGGGCGGTGCCAACAGCCGCGATGTTGGATTTCTGCGCGGGTTTCGGCTGGCGGGCGGCCTGTTCCTCCTGGCGACGCCGGGCTTCGGCCCGTTCGGCCTCACGCTTGCGGCGTTCCTGTTCCTCGCGGGCGCGCCGCTCCTCGGCTTCGCGTTCGCGTTGACGCGCGAGTTCCCGCATACGATCCTGTTCGCGGTCCACCGCCCGCTCGATGGCGCCCATGGTGGCGTTCGGCGTCGACTCCGGGTAGACCAGCGCGGCCTGACGGAAGTCGGACAGCCAGGCGTCGTCGCAGGGATAGACGCGGGCCGCGCCGCCATACACGGACAGCTGCTTGCCCATCCTGTCGGAAAGTTTGAACGCCAGCGCGTAGGAGATCACCACCACATCGGCCTTGGAACCCAGGCGACGCTTCAATTTCTCCGGGTCGGCCGCCGGCTTCCGCTCCCGCTGCGCCGTCGACATCACCACCACGATGCGGCTGCGCTGCGAGCGCCGCAAGTAGGTGCACAACTCGTTGACATCCCATTCGTCGCGCAGGATCACCACCGCATCATTGGGAAGTTGCATGACGGGCTCCTTTGGACTATGGCGGCAGCGGCCGGTATACCAACCACATTAGCATCGGCGACTGCACGGCGGCGTGAGAAGTAGCGACGAATCGACGGGCTTTCTTCGTCTCCTCTTTTGAACTTTTCCCAACTTGGGATAATGTTCGATTTTTGAAACATTTTAAAATGTTTGATTATTCAAACAAAAGATGTTAGGAAAGGTCGGGCTCGGCGTCTTATGCAAATGTGGTTGAGCCGTTGTCAGGTCGGTTTCAGTCGGTTGCCTGCATGACATTTCCCGAGTGGGCACATGCCGAGGTTGCGCCGGTGTGATTCGCAACCGAATCAGGGGATATCGCAAAGTGGTATGACCACGTTACTCAGAAAACAAGAAAACCAACCAACAACAGACGTTGCACTTGCGCATTAAGCCCGCGGCACCATATCGAGCGCTCCTTCGGCGGTAGAGTGGACTCATCGATATGGATGCGACGCCGTAGCGTCGCGTTACAGGACAGCACGACCGCGCATCTGCGCCAAGCGCACAGGAGGGGAACAGCCATGTCCGACCTGCTCAAGGATAAGGCGCTAGTTATCGGCATCGCCTCCAGCGCGCTATTCGATCTAGCGCAGAGCGACGAAATCTTCCGCGAACAGGGCGTGAAGGCGTATGAGCGGTATCAGAACGACCACATCGACGAGCCGTTCCAGCCCGGCGTCGCATTCCCCTTCATCTCCCGCCTACTACGGTTCAACGACCTGTTCGATGACCGGCACAAGGGCGTCGAGGTCATCGTGCTGTCCCGCAACAGCCCCAAGACCGGCCTGCGGGTCATGAACAGCATCGAGCACTACCACCTGGGCATCACCCGCGCCGTGTTCCGCGGCGGTCGCTCCACGTTCCCGTTCATGGACGTATTCAACATGTCGCTGTTCCTCTCCGCAAACGCGCAGGACGTTGATGCCGCCGTCGCTGCGGGGCAGCCCGCCGGATGTGTGCTCCCCTACAGCGCCACCGACGCGGACGACGACGGCAACGAGCTGCGCGTCGCCTTCGACTTCGACGGCGTTCTGGCCGGCGACTCCGCAGAGCGCAACTTCCGACGCATGCAGCAGGAAGATCCGGACAACGCGCTGGAGCAGTACGCCGAATACGAGCGAGAGCACGCCGACCAACCCATCGAGGGCGGGCCGCTCAAACGACTGCTCGCCGGTATCAACACCCTGCAGGAAGCCGCCGCCCGCAGCACAATGGAAGGCAAGCCGTCGCTGCGAGTGTATCTAGTCACCGCACGCAATGCCCCGGCGCACAAGCGGGCCGTCCAAACACTCGAACAATGGGGACTCACCGTGGACGAAGCGTTCTTCCTCGGCGGACTGGACAAGACCGAGATACTGAACAAGCTCAGCCCGCACATCTTCTTCGACGACCAGCTAAGCAACCTGTCCGCCCGCAGTCTGCACATCCCCGCCGTGCACATCCCCTTCGGCGTTACCAACGGCAGGAACGACAGCTAATTCCAGCTGAACAAGATGTGCCCGCCGACTTTGAGTGTTGCCTATTGCGGGCCTATAGGACGAAAGGTAGTGTCCGAACGGGGTGGTGACGTTTTGTTGGACTTCGTTTGTCCTTGTTCTTTGATTATGCCACGAGGCCGAGCTCGCGCCTGTGGCCCATGATGCTCATATCTTTCGCACAACTCCGCCGCACGCCTACGCCGCTCCCTCGAATACCTCACCACGACAACGACTCCTCACCACCCAGGAAGTCCAACTTTTCGTCACCACCCCTTTTTAGGCGTGAAACCGGCAGTGTGTACCATAGGTGTTGTGGATGGTGTGGTGACATTTGATGATGTACGTGAGGCAGCGGCCGTTGTCGCGCCGCAGCATGGCGTGAATGAGATGTACGCGTATGGATCTGTCGCTCGCGGCGACAATAATGCCGATTCCGATGTGGATCTGATCTACAGCATGGGTCCGGGGCGCAAAGCCACCGCTGGTGCCATCATGGGGTTGAAAGACGATTTGGAACGTCACCTAGGCAAGGATGTGTCGTTGATGTCGAAGCGCGCGTTGTTGTTCAATGCTGAGCATACGCCATCCGGCCGCCTGTTCTACAATGCCATTCGTGCCGACCTGAAGCAGGTGTTGTAAATGACTGGACAATCACGTGATGCGTTACTACTGCTGGAACTGGTCGAACATCTCGAATACGCCTATGAGGACGTAGCACAGTTCAACAGCGCCGAAGAGCTTGCCCTGTCCCGTCGAGACAGGAACTCCGCCGCCAAAGAAATAGAACAGGCACAGGAATGCGCGAAGAAACTCTCCGACGAGGCATTGGCAGCACTCAGTGACATTCCATGGAAGGAACTGCGGGGCTTGCGCAACGTCATTGTCCACGAATACGGCAACGTGGAGTGGGACGTGCTCTATGACACCGTTACGGAAGATTTCCCGCACGTCATTGAAACCATAGACCGGTTTTGTCGCGCGAACAACATCCGTTGACCTCTCAAAGATCAACGAACAACTCCGCACCGGAGACATCGAGCCATACTCTGAACCAGACCTCAACCAAAATGCGCAAGCTATCGGTCGTTATCCCCTTTATCACGAACCGCTTAGAACCGATACGGTAGTTCCGGCACATTCACGGGGAAATCATGAATCACACGCATGAGCCGCTCGCGGCAATACGGCCATATTGCAGCCCGCGCCTCATCGCGCTGCGTATCGGAATCGATGGCATTATCATCAAACTTACAGCGCAGCATAAGCTCTATATGGAAGAGGCGCTCATAATCGTCGTCGGATTCAACATTGTCCTTCTGCTGTTGACCAAGGCGCGCTGTGACGTCGAAATTGACATTGACGGCGATTGGCCAATCCGACGCGCCGGTGTCACTGACTTCAAGATTAGCGTTCGCTTGGAACTGGATGGTCTCTTCTTCCCCCGGAACGGAATATGTTTCGGGGAAAAACTCCGCACGTTCCGAAAGCTGTTCAAGGTTGGTCAAGCGTTTCATACCGCCGACTCCTTCCGCATATAGGACTCCCCGTACGGAGGGACCGAGATTCGCATTGATATGCCCCTGTTGCTAACTTCCGCCTTCGGTATATCCAAGGACAACTGCTTGCTCGACCACGCCCGCAGCATTACTATTTTTGCCGGAGCCGAATCCTTTCCACATGATGGGACACTGTTACGCCAACGGCATGCGCCAGACGCCGTACCGTGCCCATGGTCGGATCGGCCGTGCCGCCTTCTATGGCCTGCAACTCGGCAAGAGCGACGCCCATGCGTCGCGCCACATCTTCTTCGCTGAGTTGACGCTCGTGCATTATTGAGACCAATTCGTCGATAAGACGCTCGTCATTCTGTACAAGCACAGCCGCATGCTTCAGCAAAGCGGAATAACGTGCCGTTCTGTGATGTCCCATACTTCCTCGTTTCATTTCGATAAGTCTCACAGTGCACCTGTTTCTGCAGCCATCGCCACAGCCTACAACAAGATGAATTTCCGTTATCCCACGAACACCGACGAATAAGCATCCACTCGGAAGAACGCACCGCCGATACCACCACACGTTACCGACGTGTACCACTTACCGAAGACGCCGTTATCAAACACGATTATTCTCCACTTGCAAAAGTGGAAATTTTTTATAGCCAACAAAATCACCATCCAATACTAAACTGTGCCATATGGATATCACCAGTAATCGTTTTGTTCTTCTATACGCAGATTACTTCTTTGAAGCAGCCAACTGGCACGCGAGACAGATTAAAGAACTTCAGGCGCGACCAAGTTCTTCCGGAGGTAGCGAGAACATTGCCCGAAAACAGTGCTACCACGCGGGAGCTGCCATCGAGATGGTTTTCAAAGGAATACTGGCAAAATATAACACACAAGCACTCTGGCCCTACTCAAGCAAGTCAAGTCGTTCTTCTCAACAGACTAACGGACAAACACAAAATATCGACGACTATCAGCAACTCAAAAGTGGAGATATAGATATTGCAACACTTGCAAATCATCCGACCGTAAAAATGGAGAGAATCATAACGAGCCTTAAACCTTTCTTCAAAGAGCACTCACTTGACTTTGAAATAATCAAACCGCGTGTAGAATTACTTATCACAGCAAGAAACATTGCTGCACATCACGCCATAGCAATCTTAAAAGATAAAGCCGCCGAGGGACACTTATGTCTTCTGAGAGATTATATTAGGCGATGTATCGGCGAATTATCATCTGAATTTCAGTGTCTACGTTCGTATGTGGTATATCGTGATGATTATCCAGCATTATCTGAGTTTCTTGATGAATGGCTTATATCACACACTATTCGTTCAAGTGCTTTGAGTAACAGCGTATCCATTTCAGAGTATCAGCAACGATACAACGCTTCTATTCGCAAAATACGGAGAGAAGATAACAACATGTTTAAAAAGAACCGCTATGGCGGACTGAAACGACACATTCAGGTTTCAGTCGTCAAATGCCCCAGATGCTCCATGCCTGCTTTTCTGGTTTGCCGCAGTACACCAGCATATACAGCCCCCGAAGATCTCCCCGATCGCAGTCCTTCAATTTTGTTTTCTTATGAGCAAGATACAATGATTTGTCCAGCCTGTACGCTCACTTGGAGTGACATACATCTTGACTATTTTTCCAAAGGGAAAATGAAAATCCTGCAAACACTTATTCCTCAGATCAATGTCAGCAGCATCCATAAAGAATGGGAGTCATCCTTGTATACGCAGATCGAACAAATTCTCTCAAGCTAAATTGTTGCTAACACTGACTTTCACATAGTAAGGAGCTGTGGATATTTCTTTGGATCAATCTCATGCAACCTCTATCCGATACCGGATAACGTCCGCTGGTTTGCGCACTTTGGTTGAGGCCTGAGCAGGAAGGGCATGGCCCGTCGCCGGGGTACGATTTCAGTCGCCAAACAATCAATCGCAGTTGGAAAGAGGCGACGGAGCCATGCCGAATCAGATTCGGCAGGTCGACGAGAACATGCTCGAGACCAGGCTCGACCGATTGGCGTCGGAGAAGGTCGAGGAGCTACCGGACGCGATGTTGGACGCGGAGACGAACGAGATCACGGACACAGCTAGATACGAGCGAACCGGGGAGAGAAAGGCGTACAGGGCAGGTCATTTCGAGCGGGACCGGGCGGTCGTTATCTCTTTCCGAACAGTTCGTCATGGCCGCCCGTACGCATGAACACGGCGACGCCGTCCCCACGCACCCAGATTGCAAGCCAGTCGCCGGCGTTGCCGACATGGCATTCCATCACCCCCGCTAAATCGCCGGTCAATGTGTGGGCCCGGTGTCGGCGTCGTAGCGTCTCGCGGGCCTCGCCGGTGTCCTCGAGCACTAAGCGTATGACTTCCTTGAGGTCTGCGAGGTCCGCATGGCGGCGCTTCAGACGCTTCACGTCCCGCTCGAATGCCTTCGTGTACTCTGCCCTGAGCACGTCAGATCTCCAAGGCTGCGAACATATCGTCGGCCGTGTCGAACCGGGCTGCGCCCGATGCCGCGATGCGACGGGCCTCGTCCAGAGCTTCCGAGGTCTCCGCCGGCAAAGGCGAACACGACAGGTCGAGCGGGATGCGCCGTTCGCGCACAATCTGCCGATAAAAGGCCCTAGTCACGCTCGACAGGTCGAAGCCTAAGTCCTCGGCGATCATGGACGCCCTGCGTTTCGTATCCTCGTCCACACGGACCGTCACCGACGCCATGGCCATCACACACCTCCACTACTCCTGTAATACAAACTATGACTATCGTAGCACGTTGGTACTTGAACGTGTGACGTTTCAGTGACGATAAGCCGTCGAACGCACGTCGATGGCGTCATGGTGCGCCCCCGGACGACTTCACACCCCAGCCCGGCTATGTCCGCGTTCTTCGTGGCTACGCGCACGGCCCGTCCGGCATGCACCGTTCTCTCGGATCACGGGCCTGTTACGGCGGAGTATCCGGCAAGAACCACTTCGGGCACAACAAATGGTCCGACAGGGGCTAATACCGCCGAACACTTCGATACTGCGCGAAACAGATGCCCAGTATCGCCTACCGGAACAGCAAACGCCACAGCACTTGCAGGAGCGCCGTGGCGTTTGTTTTGGTTGGCGTTATGGTCAATCGTTCAGATGGGCGATGGCATACTGCGCCTCTTCGGGAGTGAATTTCTCCCCGTATTCGCTGATAAGCTGATCGTAGATCGCCGCGGGGCTCATTGCCATCATGTCCTGACAGTCCTTCGCCTTCTGCAAGGCGTTCGCGTTCCAGTCGGCCGTCATGTGGTCGATCGCCCATTGCGCGGCATCCGGGGTGAACTGTTCGCCGTATTCGCTGACGAGCTGATCGTAGATGCCCTGCTTGCTCATGTGCATCATGTCGGAATACTGGTTGGCCTTGACAAGCGCGTTCTGGTATTCGACCGGGACCGGGGTGACTCCGGTCACATCCACGTTCACGGTCACACCTCCGCAGTCGATGGTGAACGTGGTGGCCTGCTCGCCGACAAGCTTGCCAGGATTAGTCACTTCGCCCCCCCGCGGCGCGCCACGGAGGACACGCGACATTCAGCCGGCGACTGAGTCAAGGACGTTTTCACGGCGGATAAAATGGTGAGGTACGTCCCTTGCAAAGTCGGGAGGGAACGAAAGAAAGGAAATCGGCATGAGCGAGAGATTCCCCGGAATCGACTGGTTCTGCGACCGTTGCGGTGCGAGTCTGGATACGCAACCGGGATTCGATGATCACAAATACATCTGGAGATGCATAGAATGCGGCCACAAAAACAGCATCTCGTCGACCAATATATACGACTCTCACGAGGACTACTGGAACGGAAAAGAATAAGAGGCAAACATGGGCATTCTCAACGCACTATTCGGAGGACACGGGCGGAACGACGATGATGACGCCGAGGCTGACATCTTCTTCGACAAGAGGACCTGTACACGATGCGGATCGACAATGCAAGGAGACGGGTACAGGTACGAATGCCCGGAATGTGGAGTCCTGTTCGCAGAGGATGGAGAATACCTCACGCCGGATGAAAGGATGATGAAATCCGCCGGCAGTGGACGGACATGCGACAACTGCGGGAAACCGCTCCGTGGCGGACAGCTGACCCTCCCATGGGAGAACGGGGGAAATCCCAACGCATTCGTGCGATGCCCGCATTGCGGATACAGCAATATCCAGTACGGATTCGGCGAAGACGACTGAACTGGGACAATCCCCCAACTGGGCTAGACCCGTCCGCAGAGATTGTCCGCTATTTGAATATTTGTAGTTTTCAAGGCCACTGATTATTGTCTTTCAGAGCCATCGTTATTGCCGAGGGAGGCCAGTGGCGGATTGGCTCAAGACCACTGGCTTCCCTCGGGGTCAGGGTTCGAGCATGGTTTGCCCGTGGTGTTGTCTCATGTTGTATTCGCCGGTGTCGATCCATATCGTGTTGTGCACGATGCGGTCGAGGATTGCGTCGGCGATGGTGTCGCCGCCGAGCCGGTTGTGCCATTCCTTGATCGCCGGTCGGGTGGCGAACGCGGTGCTGGCCGTGTCGTAGCGGAGCTCCATGAGCCCGGGTGGGAATCGTTTGAATGGCTCGTCGGGCTTGTCGACGAGCCATTCGTCGATGGCGAGCAGGTTGTAGGTGGAGTATTCGCGCACGAGCTTGGGCACGCCGCCCGGCCTGTCCGCCGCCATGCTGACTTGTTCGGCGAGGTCGGGCATGCGGATGCAGACCGCGCGGTAGCGTGCCCGGCACGCGGATTTCGCCAACGCGCATAACAGGTGGGACTTGCCCGATCCGGTGGCTCCCTGGAACACGACGTTGAGCCGTTGCCCCGGATAGTTGCCGGCGTCGAGGCTCGCGATCGTGCTCCTGTCGAGCCTGCGTTCCCCCACGAGGTCGATGGTCCGCAGGTCGGCCTGCGGGTAGCGCAGTCCCGCGCGTTTGACCAGACGCTGGATCTTGGCGTCCATGTGTCCGGAGTGGGCGCTGTCGACCGCGAGTCTGATCACCTCTGTGTGGCTCAATGGCACGGCGGCTTGCTCGTCGAGGCGTTCGAACGCGTCGAGCAGGTCCTGGGCGTTCATCTCGCGCGGCTTGCGTTTGGTCTCGGTGTCGATGATCATCGATCACCTGCCCATGTTCGCGTAGTAGTCGCCGCCGCGCACCCAGCCGGCACCGTCACCGCGGCCCTCGACGCCGCCGGCGTCGTCGGGGATTTCGCCCGTGATGTCCTGCCCGGATTCGAGAATCGGCCTGATGTGCGAATATCCGGGCGAGGCGATGGTCCGCAACGCCAGCGAGCACGCGTTCTCCAACCGTTGTGCAGAATACCGTTTCGACGGGCGCAGCACCGCCAATGCGGGCTCCACCGCCTGGTCGTCGAGCCGTTCCATGGCGAACAGCCTGCCGACCACCATGGCGCAGTCGGGGCCGATCCGCTTCGCCCACTGTTCGCATCGCTTCCTGTCCCATTGCCGCCACACGCCTTTGCCGGGCAGGTCCGTCTCGTTCGTCGACCACCGGTTGGCGGCGGTGGCGGGCAGGAGCCGATGCGTGCGGAGCCTGGTGTTCCCGTGCCAGACCTCGAGCGTGCTCGCACCGATTCTCAGGTCCACGGTGGAGCCGACGTACGCGTACGGGACGGAATACCAGTTGCGCGCCCACGCTACATGGCCGTTGGCCTGCACCCTCCTGCCGTACGCCCGGTCCGCCACCTCGTACGGCATTGGCGGCAACGCGATCAGCAGCGTCCTCTCCTCCGATTCGAACACGGAAAGCCGGGAGCCGTCGCGCTTCCGGAAAGGGCGCGCGTTGTATTCCGCGAGCCATTCGCGTATCGCCGTACGCAGCTCGTCCAGCGAACCGAACTCGCGGTCGCGCATCGCTCCGACCAGCGCCATGGTCGCGTGCCACACGGTGTTCTCCGCCGAGGGCTTGTCCTTCGGCCTTTTCACCCGTCCGGGCAACACGGCCGCCGAATAGTGCCCGGCCATGCCCCGGTACGCGTCGTTCAACACGATCTCGCCCTCACGCGGGTGCTTGATCACGCCGGTCTTGAGATTGTCGCACACCAGACGGGGCGTGGAGCCGCCGAACCACTCGCACATCGCCACATGGGCCCGCAGCCACGTGTTCTGCGTCATGTCCAAAGCGGGCTCCGCGAACGCGTACCGGCCGGACGGCAGCACGCCGACAAACAGGCACACGGTTGACGAGTCCCCGGTGACCGGGTCGACGATCCGCATGGTCTTGCCCGCCCAGTCGACCTCGATCGCGCGGCCGGCCTTGTGCTCCACCCTGCTCGTCACGCCGAGTTCCGGCACATGGGCCGCGTACAGCTTGCAGAACCGGTCGTAACCCATATAAGGCTTCCCGGCCCGCCGGCATCCGTCCACGTACTCGCCGTGCGGGATCCTCAACGTCACGCCCACACGCGCCAACTCCCGGTGCGCCCCGGCCCAATCGGGCCGCCCGTACACGCTCTCACGCTCGCCCCGGCCCGGGAACAAGAGCGCGTACACCTCGTCGTCCGGCCTGTCGGCGACATCATCCCAGCCGACGCCGGCCGTCTTCGCGGCGCCGGGCGTCTCGGAGACGCTCTGCCCCGCGATTCCCAGCGATCCGGCCATCGCGCGTCCGGACAGGCCCCGCCCGTCCAGACGGAGGACCGCCTTGACCTTGATTTTCCTTACCATGGTGGCAGCTCCTTTCACCACACGTGCCCCGCATGGTGAAAGGAGCCTAACAACCGGTGGCCCTGAACGGCAATAACGCCGGCCTTGAACCGCAATAACCCCCAAAAGCCCGATCGGCCTCCCACGACAATAACAACGGCCCTAAAACAAGCAAATATTCAGTGTGGTGGTGACTCATCAAAAGTAAGCGCGAAACCGGGTTGGTCTGTTTGGCTGGTCTCATGGAAGACGGGATCGGCATGCAGGCGAAACGACTGGTCACCCTCAGGTTCAGGGATGAGTACGCGAGGGCGTCGAAAAGCAGAAGGGCGTCATCCTGGACAAGATGTGCACACTCACCATTGCTCACAGACAATGTGCGAGGTTTTATAATGTCACACGTTGGTCAGTTGTATGCAAGATCTTGGGCTCTAAATCAATTCCGTGCCACGACGCGGCGCACAATATCTGGTACGGAATGTCCACCGAACACCTTTATTCGATCGCAAACACGAGATATCGCGCGGAGCTGGTGATCCGGCTGAGGGTGTTGTCGGCGATGAGTTTGCTGCCGGACCGTACTCACCATTGCTTGCGTTCGCATTGGCTGGCGACGGGTGTTGACCCGACTGAGCTGTATATCTCCATGATCCCGGTAGATGAGGATGCTGTCTGCCGCGCTGACCGGCGTGGCAGACAGCATCCAGGATCAGCCCCAACTCAATCTCCAATCGAAAGCCACAAAAGTAATCAAAACAATATGGTTATGAAAGCCTTAACCGTAATTCGATTCACTCATGATTGCGGATTATTAAGTAGAAGATCCACCAGCGCCCCATGGCGAACAAGGAAAATAAACAGCCTGCAATACAAAGCGATGTTAAAGCCCATGTAACTATACCTACTAGTGTAAGCGGATTTCCCCATTCGCAAGCAGGAAGTAGAGTCGCAACAAGAAGCATCAGAGCCGTCGGAATTGCCGAAAATTGTACAAGACGACGCGGTCGTTGCATAATGCGCGTAATCAATCTTGACTCATCACGATTGGCGAAGAAAGCAGAAAGACCTAATTGAGCAATAGCGAGTACGTCAAAAACTGATTCAGCATCCTGAAATGACGCATTTCCAAAAAACATACACGCATCAAATAAAATAAATACCAGTAATTCAACAAAGAAATACACAATTAGCGGAAGAACCATACGTCGTCTGGGAATAATCCATCCCCGTAACATCTCGGTATACGTTGGAACATCTTTACGTAAAGCCGAGAACAACCTATCTTCACTACGTAAAGTATGTTGATTCTGCTGTATGTTGCTCAAACCGATAGCATTACTTTCAAATCCTATATCCTGCACTAATGCCGTTCGACATTCCGGCGCAATTGTTAAAGAAAGAAAAGCCGAGTGACGCAGCCATTGTTGTTCGAACTCAAATTCCACAAACCCCATTTTCGCAAGATGTTTCTTATTTTTATATACCTTTTTAATTTGCTTTCTGGCAAATGAACACTTGTTTATAGATTGTTTTCTTTGTAACCCTGATAATTGTTTGGTGCTCAATTGCTTTTGCTGTTTAATTCGATTCAGCTGTCGTTTCTGCCGATCTTCAATAATATTAAGGTATGTTTTAAGCTTCAAATCACCAAAACGAGTAATCGCAAATCTATATGTCTGGCGTCCTTTGTTCTTCGCAGGAACAACAGCGCAAACCGGATACTGTTCGGTATAATAATCGCAAAGTCGCAGAAATGTATCTTGGTTAGCAGCATTAATGGTGATATCTTGATTGCTCAGCAGCTGCACAATATAATTTATATTATGAGTACGTATATTATATTGCTGAGTAATTAGCTGTTTTACAGTGTTTCGATCATGATTACCGCCGAACTGTTGAAATTCATCTAATTTTTCATGAATCTCATTAATTACGGAATCGGGTATATTCTCAGACAGTCCAAGTGCTGCGATCTCCATAAGTGCGGCAAATTCGTTATTCATCTTGCGATGAGTCATAACTATTTGATTGTCGCTAATACAATCGTATTCAGTGGCCACAAATCTGCGAAACATAAACATTGGCAACGGAATAAGCATATCTTTGCGCAGAGAAATTCCGTATTGCAATGCAATTTCAGAAAGAACATCCCAGTCAATTTCAATCAACCATTGCTCGCTCTGCCTGCCAACATCTGACAAGTCAATAAACCGATGCTTCTGGGTAACCCATGGAGTATCATCATCGACACAAATCGAGTTGCCTTTTGCTGAAACGTTGCTAACAAGATGCAAGAGAAAGCGAGTAGCGGGACTTCGTAGCAATCTAATAAAATTAGTTCCCACATAGTCTGCGGAATATAATCTATTGAAAACATTGCTTGTTGCTGAAGCCATTCCAGCCATCGAATCACTCTCTCAAGGCTTCATAATGAAATTCAAATTACGCATCCCAGCATGCGCCGAATGATATGGGCTAAATCCATACTGCAAATCTTGCATGGCTTGCTCGGAACGGCGCATAGAACGTTCAGCGCGATCTTGGAAAGAAAGATCTTCTTCCTTTTCGGAACTCTGCGTCCCTAACAATTTACGTGGCGGCAATACGCCCATCATTGTCATAAGCTACGCCCTTACCTTTCCAAATATCAAAATACACAGCAAAAGCATACATTGCTGGATGCTTCGCTCTATACTTCCATAGTATAGTGCATCCCAAATACGACATGGGGGCTGCGGACGTTTTCTTGGAGACTGAGCGGAAGGATTGTTGCCGTGTCCGGTCGCGAGGAGCGCGAGCGGGCGGTGGAGCTGTATTTCACGACGTCGATGTCCACGAAGCAGGTTGTGGAGCATCTGGGGTATCCGACCAGGCAGTGCCTGGAGCGGTGGCTGCATGCCGATCCACGGTATGCCGACGTCGTTCCCAAGCCTCCCATACCGTTGGGGGCGCGGCGTCGCGCGGTGGAGCTGTGCCTGTCCGGCATGCAGCGGAAGCAG
>NZ_JDUI01000009.1 GCF_000771405.1 Bifidobacterium pullorum DSM 20433
CTCTCCAAAACCTTGATATTGCAATGATTACTACCAGCCGCTCCCCGAGTTGGACCGTTTTCGTTCCTAGAGTTGGACTGTTTTTGTTCCCAGAGTTGGCCGGTTTTCATTTCACGGAGTGGAGACACTTCTCTCTTTGCACGTTTTGATGGGTTAGGAATCGTCGATTTGTCACGTTTTGATGGGTTAGGAGATGCCGGATCGACACGTTTTGATGGGTTCAAATATCGTCAACCGTCACGTTTTGATGGGTTTAGGACAGCGAAACCGCTTATTCCGGCACCCGAACCCCCGTTCCACGCCAACACGACGGTGCCATGGCCAGTCGTCATCGAACCGGCCATGACGCATGCCATACCATCGTCCGGGCGGCGTCCGCCCATCGGCACCAAGACCATCCATCGATGCCGATCCTCAGCCTTCCGACTAGCGCACGCAGCGGATTGACCGGAACAACGCGGCCGCGACCAGCACCACCACGGCCTCGCCGACGAACACGCCGCCGTACCCGACCGTATTGATGACCATCGCCGCCGCGAACGATCCGCCGACGCCGCCCAACGTGTTCGCCAGATTGAGGAAGCCCAGATCCTTGGCGACCGCGTTCGGATTCGGCAGCACCTCGACGCTGATCGTCTGGATCAGCGACGAGTTCGCGCCGTTACCGATGCCGACGATCACCGAGAATGCGATCAATCCCGCCGGGGTCGGGAACAGGAAGGGGACAAGCGCACCGACGGCGATCATGCAGGCGGTGATGACCGTCAGTATCTTCGGCCGCCCGATCCGATCGGCGAGCGGTCCGGCCGCCAGGCAGCAGACCAGCCCGATCGCCAGTGTGATCGACGAGTTGATGGACAGCATCCTCTGTGCACCGTCCTGGTCGAGGTGCAGGTAGTCCTGCAGGATGTACAGCATGTAGTTCGAGATCATGCTGCTGCCCACCGTCAACAGGAACCGCGCCGCCAGCGTCTTATAGAAATCGCGCGCGCCGTGCGTGGGGAACATGAACATCCTCAGCAGCTCGTGCGGGTTGAACGGCGGCATCGGTTCGTCCAGGTTCGAACGTTCCCCCGCCAACAGCGCGGAGATGATGCCGCCGATCAGCGCGACCGCGGCGAAGGTCTCCACGCCCAGCGTCACATTCTCAAGGAACTGTGCGGCCACGAGAATCCCGGCCTGTCCGCCGATCATCTGCCCGAGGCCGTATGCAGAGGACACGGTGCCCCGCCATCGCGCCGACACCCGGTCGGACAGCTGCGCGATCATCGCGGCGGCGACGCCGTTGACCACCAACTCGTACAAACACCACCAGCCGAGCATCGCGCCGATGCCGTCGGCCCGGCCGAACGCGAACAACACCAGACAGGACAGGATCGAACAGCCGATGATCCACGGCTTGCGCTTGCCGAACCGCGTGCGGGTACGGTCCGAGCAGGCACCGAGCACGATGTTCGATACGAGCGCGACCAGCATCGCGATGGTCGAGAACATCATGACCAGCGAAACCTTGTTCACCGGGTCGATCTCGGCTATCTTCTGCGGCAGCAGCGTGGCGATCCCCCCCTGATGCGGCAGCAGCCAGCTGGCCGGCCCGATCACCAGCGAGACGACGAGCCTCCACGGCAGGCGCTCATCAGCATTCGCCACATCGACGTTCGATGTCACCGTTCCCCTCTTCCACCGGCACACCGGCCATGCAGCCGACGAAGCCGCCTGCCCACTCCGTGCTCAGGAACCGCGCGTCATACCGGTCGAGCGCCACGCCCGCGGCGCAACCGTCCTCGCCGGCGGCGAGGCACGCGGCCACCTCGCGCACGTCGCCGTCATAGGCGAACAGCGTCAGCACATTGCGGTGCAGCAGCAGAGCCACACCCGCCATCCCGGGCTGCAGCGGGCCATACTCATGCTCCTCAGCCTGGCCGGCCCGCACGATCGTGCAGGTCACCCGACGGCTGGATTCGGCATCGGCCGCCGACTCCACACGCACCGTGACATGATGCGTGGAATTCTGACGGATGATCAGCGTGCCGCAAGCGGGCACGGGGATCACGCAGTCGTCGGACGTGACGCGGGCGTAACGCACGCCGCGCTCGGCGCGGATAATCTCCACGGCCGTGCCATCCACATCCATCACCGGGCGGGCTTCATCCGCCGACACCGGATCGGACACGGACGCGCCGATGGCGACGCGCGCGGCGCGATCGTCCTCGACCAGCACCATGTCGGCGGGCGGGAACTGCCCGGCCGGAACATCCTGCGCGATCGCAATGCGCTTGGGCAGGCGGCCCAGACCGGGGGCCACCACCGGCCACCCCGGATCGCCCTGCGGGGTGGAGGGGGCGCCGCCGCCATCCAGCTTCCAATCAGCGGGGTTGTGCTCCCAGGTCAGCGGGGCGATGAACGGTTCGCGCCCCAGATAGCTCAGCAGCTCGCCGGGGTCGGCGCCCTTGGTCTCGCGCACGCCGAGGCTCACGATCCACCAGCCGAGCCGCGGGTGATGGATCAGGTCGGTGTGGCCGACGCACTGCACCTGCTCGGCCAGGCCCAGCTGGCGGTGGGTCAGGATCGGGTTCTTCTTGTTCGCATGGAACAGGCGGCGGTGGGTGTCCAGCACGCAGCGCTCGTTGTCGCGCGGCGTGGGGATCGGCGTTCCGCCGGCCTGGACGTCACGCTCGAACTCCCCCATGGCCGCCTTCAGCCCGTTCGGGGCGAACACGCGCATGACCATCTCGCTGTGCTCGAAGCTGGTGCCGCCCTCGGCGGTCATCAGATACACGTAGTCGTCGATCCGGTACAGGTGCGGCCCCTCGGCCCACACCGCCTCGACGCCGTATCCGCGCCAGATCACGGTCTTGCCGCAGCCGGCCGCCTCACCATCGTCGACCAGCGTCCAAGTCTCGGGATCGATGCGCTGCGTCCAGACCTCGGTCTGTCCCTCCCACTGCGGGTCGACGGCGGGGCGGGTCTGCGTCCAGTACACCGAGCCGTCGGCGTCCTCGAAGACGTCCGGGTCGATGCCTTCGGCGCCGTCGATCCAGTACGGGCCGGACCACGGGCCCTCAAGCCGTTCCGCGGTGATGGCGAAGTTGCCTTCGGCACGGGCCGCGGCCTCGAGCTCGTCGTCCGACACCCCACCGCGGCGCGCCGCATCGGCGTCGATGCGGGCGATGGTGCAGACGATCACGTACTTGCCGCCGACCTTGCGCAGCGTCGGCGCGTACACGCCGCCGGAATCCTCGACGAACGGGATGAGCAGGCGGCGCGCCATCGCCTCGTCGATGGCGTCGGCGAGGTGCGTCCAGCGGCCCAGGTCGTCGGAGACGTGGATCGGCAGACCGGGGACCAGCTCGAACGAGGAGTTCACCATGGCGATCCGGTTGTTGTCGGCATCCCACATCCAGGTCGGGTCGGGGTACATGCCGGTCAGGACCGGGTTGGTGATGGTGGTGATGGTGGAAGGGGTAGTGGTCATCGTCATTGATCCTTGGGAGTGGCGGCCTGCGGCCGGTGATGGACGTTCTGGCTTCGAAACTTTCATACAGCGTTGTACCGAACAGTTGAAACTTTCGGCCCGCTGAAACGGGAGAACGCCCACGGGTTGCCCCGCAGGCGTTCTCTCGATCAATCGGAAGGAAAAGGAGAAAGGAGTAAGAATAAATGACCGGCGATGGCCGCCGGCCGGACCTTACCGCATGTCCGGCCGGTGGCGTTCACCGTTTGGCACGGGCCCTGGGCCCGGCATCATCACGCCTCGGCGAGGGCGTCGATGATGTAGTTGTTGATCGTGGCCTTGACGGACTCGAGGTGATCCGACTTGGTGGCCTCGATGAGCTTGGCCTGCGGGATGTCGAGAGCGTACTCCTCCAGGGAGGCCAGCGTGGCGGTGCCGTCCTCGATGGTGGCGCCGATGCCGGAGTCGTAGGAGGCATAGCGCTCGGCCTGCAGGTTCTGGATGAACTTGTCCTCGTGCATCTTCGCGGCGACCAGCAGGCCGGCGGCGAAGGTGTCCATGCCCGCGATGTGCGAACGGAACAGGTCCTCAGCGTCGAAGGAGGTACGACGCGGCTTGGCGTCGAAGTTCAGGCCGCCGTGGGGGCCGATCTGGCCCTCGTCGATGACCTCCCACATCACGGTGGTGGTCTCCATCAGGTCGGTCGGGAACTCGTCCATGTCCCAGCCGATGAGCTTGTCGCCCTGGTTCGCGTCGAGCGAGCCGAGCACGCCGGCCTCACGGGCCGTGCGAATCTCATGCTGGTAGGTGTGGCCGGCCAGGTTGGCGTGGTTGCCCTCGAGGTTCAGCTTCATGAAGTCGATGTCGTAGGTCTTCAGGAAGGCGATGGCGGTGGCGGCATCGAAGTCGTACTGATGCATCGTCGGTTCCTTGGCCTTCGGCTCGATCAGGAACTGGGCGTCCAGGCCGATCTCCTTGGCATACTCATGGCACATGTGGAAGAACTTGGCCATGTGCTCCTGCTCACGCTGCATCTGCGTGTTCCACAGGTTCTCGTAGCCTTCGCGGCCGCCCCAGAACACATAGTTCTCGGCGCCCAGGCGCTTGGCGATCTCGAGGCTGTGCTTCAGCTGGCCGCCGGCATAGGCGTAGATGTCGGCGAACGGCGAGGTGGAGGCGCCGGAGACGAAGCGCGGGTTGGTGAACAGCGAGGAGGTGTTCCACAGCAGCTTGACGCCGGTGGCCTTCATGTTCTCCTCGATCTTGTCGACGACCTTGTCCAGGTTGGCGTTGGTCTCACGCAGGGTGTCGCCTTCCGGAGCGATGTCGCGGTCGTGGAAGCAGAAGTACTCGGCACCGAGCTTGGTGAAGAACTCGAAGGCGTAGTCGACCTTGGCCAGAGCCTCGTCGAGCGGGTTGGAGTACTTGCCGTACCACGGACGGTGAGCGGTGCCGGTGCCGAACGGATCGACGAGCTCCTGATCGAAGGTGTGCCACCAAGCGACGCCGAAGCGCAGCCAATCCTTCATCTTCTTGCCGGCGACGACGCGATCGGCGTCGTAGTAATGGAAGGCCAGGCCCTCCTGCGGTCCCTTCTGGCGACCGACGTATTCGATCTTGTCAACATCCCACAGACCCATGGGTTGCTCCTTTGCTGTTGATTCGAGCTGTTATTGTGTCGGCGTCCTTGTGGTCCGCCGTTGCATACATAGTAAGACCATTTACCCAAGTATGTCAATTCGTTTAACTTTATCGGCGTTTCGCGCCGTATGGCACCTTTTCAGCCGACCACATCCCAATCAATCACCCGCAGCTTCCCGGCCAGCCGCCCATCCTACTTACCACCGCCACAACCGCGTGGTACAAAATCCCACGGACGCCCCCCCAACATGTTCCGTACCGCAACCGCGTGGTACGGAACCATCCAAACTCCCCCAGAGAGGTTCCGTACCGTACCACACTCACCCCCATGATGCAGAAACCCCGAAATCCCAACACCCACCCAAAACCCAACGGCCCGTGGTACGGTACGGAACACCCAAACCCCGCTTCCGACATTCCGTACCACAACCACGTGGTACGGAACGGCCAAAACCCCGCCTCCAGCATTCCGTACCACAACTGCGTGGTACGGCATCCCCAAAACGCGTCTTCCAACATTCCGTACCACAATCACGTGGTATGCAACCGCCCAAACCCATCAACGGGGTTCCGTACCGTACCACACCCACGGTTCATAGTCGTCAAGCGTTCTTCGCGCGTTCGCGTTTTGTACACTTGCCCCGCCGTCCCGTTGATGCGCCACACGCCATGCATCAATTACATGTTGCGCATATTTGTGGTGATAATGTGCGCATCAACAGTGAAGTATTGACATCTCGAAGTTGAGATCCTCGCCTCACGGCACCCACAGCGTTGAGGCCGGCCGTCACCACGGCGCATCCATCGTCCATCGACACGCAAAGGAGCACCACATGGCACTGCACACCCTGCTCGAACCGCTCGAGATCAACCATATGACCCTGAAGAACCGCATCATGTTCCCGCCGATGACCACCGGCTATGAGGCGCGCGACGGCTCCATCACCGAGCAGAGCATCAACTTCTACAAGCGCGTGGCCGAAGGCGGCGCCTCCTACATCGTGCTCGGCGACGTGACCCCCGTGCACACCATCTCCCCCACGCCCAAGCTCGTGACCGACGAGCAGATCCCCTCGTTCAAGGCGCTGGCCGATGCGCTGCACGAGTTCGATTGCAAGCTCGGCCTGCAGGTGTTCCACCCGGAGTATGACACGGTGGCCGTGGCCGAACTGTTCGCCAAGGGCGACATGGCCGGCGCACGCGCCAAGCTGCACCATGACATGCAGCACTACATCAACGAGGTCACCGGCGAACGGCTTCAGGAGATCCTCGGCCATATCACCGCACTGGCCCGCCGCGCCACGCAGGCCGGCGCGGACGCCATCGAGGTGCACGGCGACCGTCTGGTCGGCTCGCTGTGCTCGCCGCTGATCAACCAGCGCACCGACGAATACGGCGGCAGCTTCAAGAACCGCACCCGCTTCGCCCGCGCCGTCGTACGCGCCATCCGCGAGGGATCGCCGGACATCTGCATCGACTACAAGCTGCCGATTATCACCGAGGACCCACAGCTCGGCCGTGGCGGCCTGTTCATCGACGAGGCGGTGGAACTCGCCAAACTGCTCGAGGCCGACGGCGTCGACACCTTCCATGTCGGTCAGGCCAACCACACCGGCAATCTCAACGACACCATCCCCGCGATGGGCACGCGCCCCGAATGCTTCATGGCACCCTACGCCCGCCGTATCAAGGAGGCCGTGTCCGTGCCGGTCTCCACGGCGGGCCGCATCATGACCCCGGAGGACGGCGCCCGGCTCATCGAGGAGGGTGTGTGCGACTTCATCGGTCTCGGCCGCCCGATGCTGTGCGATCCCGATTACGCGAACAAGGTGGCCGCAGGCCAGGCCGATCTGATCCGCCCGTGCATCATGTGCAACCATGGCTGCACCGACGCCATCGCCAGCCGCCGGTTCATCTCCTGCGTACTCAACGCCGAGAACGGCTACGAGTACAAGCGCGTCATCACACCGGCCGAGACGCCGCGGAGGATCGCGGTGGTCGGCGGCGGCCCCGCGGGCATGGAGGCGGCGCGTGTCGCCGCGTTGCGCGGGCATGACGTGACGCTGTACGAGAAGACGGACCATCTCGGCGGCCAGCTCGGCATCGCCGCCGTGCCGCCGCGCAAGGACGAGATGAACCGTGCGACCCGCTGGTACGAGCGCGCCGTGGCCGCGGCGGGGGTCAACGTCCTGCTCGGCACCGAGGCCACGCCGGAACGGCTCATCGCGGACGGAGCCGACGAGGTCATCGTGGCGGTTGGCGGACGCTGCGCCACGCCGCCGATCGAGGGCGTGGACATGCCGCATGTGATGGACTCCTGGAAGGTGCTGGCCGGCGAACAGCACCCGCATGGCCGCGTCGTGGTCATCGGCGGCGGCCTGGTCGGGGCGGAGACCGCCGAGTACATCGCCCAGGACGGCTGCGAGGTCACCATCGTCGAGATGATGGGGCAGATCGCCGCCGAGGAGTCGAGCACGGTCAAGCCGTTTATCATGGAGGATTTCGCGGCGCACAACGTGGTGGTCAAGACCAACACCAAGGTCGACCGCATCACCGCCGACGCCGTGGAGGCCACCGAAACGCTGAACCCGCCAGCTCCGGCCGGACGCCCGGGCGCCCCCGCGCCGGTGCCCGCGGCCGACGCCCCGGAACCGCAGACCCAGGCGATCAGCATCCCCTGCGACTGCGTGGTCATCGCCTCCGGCACGGCGCCGGTGGCCTTCGACACCGGCGCGCTTGAGGCACACGGCATCAAGGTCACGCTGGTCGGCGACTGCAACGGCAAGGCCGCGGACATCAACCGCGCCGTGGAGGAGGGCTACCTGGCCGCCACCGCCGCCTGACACGGATTGCGTGTTTCTCCAGAGTCTCCGAACTCTGGAGAAACACCCCCATGCCACATCCAATAACCGTTACGCATTAAGCCATAACCGCATCGCGCGGACAGCAACCACAAAGATTCGGTCATAGCCGAAACTTTTTGTATAATACATAATAGTTTCAATCATAACCGCAACTTCGTGGAGAGCATCATGATCGTCGAACGCCCGACATATATCCAACAAATCACCCCTTTTATCGGAAAGAACGTCATCAAAGTCCTCACAGGCGTTCGCAGATCCGGAAAATCCACGCTCCTGGACCTCATCAAACCCGTTCTCATCAGCCACGGGGCCGATGAAAGCAACATCCTGCATCTACGTTTCGAATCGGAGCGTTACGCCGATATCCGCACCGACAACGACCTCGTTGACTACGTTGCATCGCACACCGACGCAACCCGCCCGGTCACACTGTTATTCGACGAAATCCAGGAAGTCGAACATTGGGAAAAAGCGCTACGATCATTCATGGTTGATTACAACGCCGATATGTACATCACCGGATCCAACGCGTATGTGCTTTCCAGTGACCTGGCGACATTCATTACCGGACGATACGTCACCATTAACGTCTTCCCCCTCTCGTTCAAGGAATTCCTTGCCGCCTTGCGCAACAACGAACCGGAAGTGGACTCCCATGCCGCGTTTCGCCGTTACGTCGAACAAGGCGGCTTCCCGTTCCAGACGGAACTCGAATTCGATCAATCCTCATCGTTGAAGTATCTGGAAGACCTGTTCTCCACCATCCTGCTCAAGGACGTCGTCAAACGCAACAACATCCGTGACGTCGACCTGCTCGAACGAATCGTCCGGTACGCCATTTCGGAGGAGGGACACCTGATCACCCCGAAATCCATCGCCGATTATCTGAAAAGCGAGCGCCGTTCCACCTCTCAGGAAACCGTGGCCAGCTATCTCAACGCCGCCGAGCAAGCCTATCTGATCTACCGTGCACCGCGGCAGGATCTTATCGGCAAACGCATTCTGCAATTCAATGAAAAGTATTACGTGGTGGATCAGGGCCTCAGACAGGCCATCGGCATGAACAACACGGCCGGCATCGACCAGGTGCTGGAAGGAATCGTGTACATGGAGCTGCGCCGACGTGGATATCGTGTGGCAGTCGGCAAAGTCGGGCAAAAAGAAGTCGATTTCATCGCGACCAAAGATACGATGACGGAATATTACCAGGTCACGCATCTCTGTTCCGACAACGCGACACAGGAGCGAGAGTTCAGCTCCCTGGAAGCGATCAACGACAATTATCCCAAAACCGTTCTCTCCCTGGATCCATTCCCGTACTCCCGCAACGGCGTGATGGGGAAAAACATCGTGGATTGGCTGCTCGACGACTAAGGCACGCCATTCCTCAGCCCAGCGTCAGACGGCGGTGGTGCTGGCGCAGCACGTCGACGGAGTAGATCACCAGCGCCAGCCAGATCACCGTGAATGAGATGAACCGACTGGCCGGCACCTGTTCGCCCAGCACCGCAATGCCCAGCACCAGCTGGATCGTCGGCGTGATGTACTGGCTGAAACTCACCGTGATGAACGTGGCGTGCTTGACCGCATACGAGGTCAGCACCAGCGGGATCACCGTCAGGATACCGCAGCCGGCCAGCAGCAGCCACCCCCACCACGACTCCCCCGCCGGCACGCCGAACCGCGGTTGCACGGCGAGCGCCACGAACGCGAACGGCGTCAGCACGCCAGTCTCGAACGTCAGCGATTCGAACGGGTCCAACGGCACGAAACGTTTGATCAGGCAGTAGCCGCTGTAGCTGAACGTCATCAGCATCGCCAACCCCGGGAACGCGCCCGTGTCCATCACGTACAGCACGCCGCCGGCCAGCGCCACCAGCATGGAGACGACGCCCGGCCCCGTCGTCCGCTCCCGCAGGAACACCAACGCCAGCAGCATGTTGATCAGCGGCATCAGGAAGTTCGCCGCACTGGCCTCGGAGGTGTGCCCGATCGACACCAGGTAGATGTACACCACCCAGTCGATCGTCACCAGCACGGCGGCGGCCACCGCGGCGGCGAACACCTTCGGGCGCGCCCACAGCGCCTTCACCGCGGCGACGAACCGCGGCCAGCGCCGCGTGGCCAGCATGAACAGCACCATCACCACGGCGGCGGTCACGATGCGGTACAGCATCACGTTCATCGACGAGATATTCGCGAGCGCCGCCCAGTACAGCGGGAAGAACCCGTACACCACTTCGGCGACCACCATCGCCGTCACGCCCTGCGGGGTCTGCGTCACCTGGCGCCCGCCCGACACCGGTCGGCCCCCCTTGCCTGCGGCACCCCGCACGGCACCTGTTCCGATTCCGCCACGCATACCCTTGTTCGTCTTGTTCACCGGACGATGATAACGCGTCATAGAAGATATGAATACCGGACCGCCGGTTTTCCGCGGGGCCGTGCCGCCGCCCGGTGCTAGAGTATGCGTAGCCAGGACCATGGCCGGCGATGCGGCCGTGCGCCGTCGAGACGACGCGGCGGAGCGGCATCGCGGCAACAATAGAAGGAGCATCAATGAGCGCGATCGATACCACATGCGTACAGGGCGGCTATCAGCCGGGCAACGGCGAGTCCCGTACCCCGCCGATCATCCAGGCCACGACGTTCAAGTACACGTCCAGCGAGCAGATGAGCCGACTGTTCGACCTGTCGGAGTCCGGATACTTCTACACCCGCCTGCAGAACCCGACGAATGACATGGTGGCGGCGAAGATCTGCGAGATGGAGGGCGGCGCGGCCGCGATGCTGACCTCGTCCGGCCAGGCGGCGAACTTCTTCGCGCTGTTCAACATCTGCAATGCGGGCGACCACATCGTCGCCTCGTCAGCGATCTACGGCGGCACGTTCAATCTGATCAACGTGACGATGCGCAAGATGGGCATCGAGTGCACGTTCGTGAGCCCCGACTGCACGCCGGAGGAGCTGGACGCCGCGTTCCAACCGAACACCAAGGCCGTGTTCGCCGAATCGATCTCGAATCCGGCGCTGATCGTGCTCGACTTCGACAAGTTCGTCTCCGCCGCGCATGACCACGGCGTGCCGATCATCGTGGACAACACGTTCCCCACCCCGATCAACTGCCGTCCGTTCGAGTACGGCGTGGACATCGTGACCCATGCGACCACCAAGTACATGGACGGCCACGGCTCCTGCGTGGGCGGTGCGATCGTGGACTCCGGCAACTTCGACTGGATGGCTCATGCGGACAAGTTCCCGGGCCTGACCACGCCGGATGACTCCTACCATGGCGTGACCTACGCGAAGGATTTCGGCAAGGGCGCGTTCATCACCAAGGCGACCGCGCAGCTGATGCGCGACTTCGGCTCCACCCCGGCGCCGATGAATTCGTGGATCATGGGCATGCATCTGGAGTCGCTGGCCGTGCGCATGCAGCGCCACTGCGAGAACGCGCAGAAGGTGGCCGAATTCCTGGCCGCCGATCCGCGCGTCAGCTGGGTGCAGTTCCCAGGCCTGCCCGGCGACAAGTATTACGAGACCGCCAAGAAGTACATGCCGAACGGCACCTGCGGAGTGATCTCCTTCGGCGTGCCCGGCGGCCGCGACAAGGTCTCCGCGCTGCTCGACCACTTCAAGATGATTTCGATCGCCACGCATGTGGCCGACGCTCGCAGCTGCGCGCTGTACCCGGCCGGCACCACGCACCGTCAGCTCACCGAGGAGCAGCTCGATGAGGCCGGCGTGGGCATCGATCTGGTGCGCCTGAGCTGCGGTATCGAGAACGCCGACGACATCATCGCCGACCTCAGGCAGGCGATGGACGCGGTGCTGTAGTCGCATTCCGCGCGATCATATACGACGGTGAAGCCGCGGCAGGAACGTTCCGCCGCGGCTTCACCGTATCCGACTCGCGGACGTCGCGACTCCCGCGGTCGCCATCGTCACGCATGCGTCGCCGCCGGCATAGGATAGTGGCAGGAGCCCACGGCAGACGGAGTCAACCGGAATACAACCGGAGCCAGACGGAGTACAGACGGAGTCAACCGGAGTGCGACCGGAGTACAACCGGAGTCGACCGGAATACAACGTCGCCGGGCAGCAATGACACACTCCCTGGAGACACGATGGACAACGACGACTACACGGCCAAAATGACCGAGCTCATCGAACTGATGCGCATCATCGGCAACGACACCCAACAGTGCGAGGTCAAGGAATGCAAGCGCAAGATCAGCTCCACCATCACCGAAACGCTGTCCGCGTTCTCCAACGGCAACGGTGGGTACATCATCCTGGGACTGAGTGAGAAAGCCGGGTTCACGCCGGTCGAGGACTTCGACGCCCGAGCGATGCAGGAGGCGCTGAGCCAGGCCTGCGAGAAGCTCACGCCGGTGGTCCGCCCGGTGATCGTGACCTGCCCGTTCGAGGGAGCGAACCTGGTGTTCGCCGTCATCGATGAGATGCTGCCGCGGGAGAAACCCTGCTTCATCTCTTCAATCGGCCCACACGGCGGCTCCTATATCCGCACCGGCGACGGCGACCGCAAGATGACCACGTATGAAGTCGATCGTCTGCTTGAGGAACAACGTCAGCCGGAGCATGACATCGCACTCGTGCCGGAAGCCACACTCGACGATCTGAACCCGACGCTCGTCCACGCGCTGCTCGAACGCGAACGTGAACGACACCCACACGTATTCGCGAACCGATCCGACGAAGACATGATGCTGGATCTGCGCATCCTGCGCCAACCACCCGTAGAAGAGGATGATGAAGACCAAAAGTCTCACAACGGAGCGCAAGTCCACGCTAGCCCCACGCTCGCCGGAATACTTGCCGTTGGTCGATATCCGCAGAAGTTCTTCCCCCGACTCGCCGTCACCGTCGCCGTATATCCCGGAACCTCACGCGATGACGTATTCAGGGGCGACGCGCAGCTCGTCGCATCCGAAACCATCACCGGCCCTATCCCGGTCATGATCGACGATGCAGTCACTTCGTTGATGGATTGGACCGCCAGCCCCACGGACGCCGAATCCGGCACGCATCCGACGCAGCCGCCGATGTATCCGCGACTGGTGCTGCGCGAGGCCATCGCCAACGCCCTGACGCATCGCGACTACTCCCCCGACGCGCTCGGCACGCCGGTGCACGTCGATGTGTTCACCGACCGCATCGAGGTCTCCAATCCGGGCGGCCTGTTCGGCGCGGTCTCCAAACGGCGGCTCACGCACGAGGCGTCCACGTCCGCGCGCAACGCGTTCCTGTTCTCCCTGCTGCAGTCCACCCCGTACCCGGACGGCGGCACCGTACTGCGGGACGACGGCACCGGATACCTGCAGATCAGCGCCGCGTTGCGCAGCGAGGCGCGCGAACCGGTACGCATCGAGAACGAGCTCGACCGGTTCCGCGTCATCATCCCCGGACGCGTGACCGACGCCGCCATGACCGAACGCAAGTTCGCGCAGCGCATCCTGCAGCTGCTGGAACGCGAGCCGTCGGCCAGCGTGCGCGACATCATCCGCGATCTCGGCCT
The DNA here is from genome assembly GCF_000771405.1 of Bifidobacterium pullorum DSM 20433. Lineage (GTDB taxonomy): Bacteria > Actinomycetota > Actinomycetes > Actinomycetales > Bifidobacteriaceae > Bifidobacterium > Bifidobacterium pullorum. Next base: position 13,499 of record NZ_JDUI01000009.1, read on the forward strand.
CTCGCCGATCGCCGTGGCGGCGGGATTGCGCAGCCTGATGAACAAAGGGCTGGTCGAATCGGGCGATGCCATACCCACGCCGCACAAATATTACCGGCTGTGCACCCGCGACGCCCGTGCACGCCGGTAACGACGACTTGCCAGGCATGATCGCCCGTTAACGATCAACGTCGCGACGTTTGTCCATCGTTTCCGTCCGCGACACGCGGCGTGGAACCTTCCTTGCGGCGATACCATGCCATCATCACGAGGGCAACGAGCAGGGCGGCGATTTCGGCGACGGGGAATGCAAGCCAGATCCCGTTCAACCGGAACAGTCTATCCAGACACCATAACGCGGGGACGAGAAACAGCAACTGTCTGCACAGCTGGATCGCTATGCTCGAATATACCTTCTCCGTGGCCTGGAAATAGGTGGAGATCATCGTGGAGAGGCCACAGAACAGGTAGCTTGCCGCCATGATCCGCATGGCGGATATTCCGAACGAACGCATGGCTTCCGATGCCATGAACAATCCCAGGATCTGCGCCGGGAGGAGGACGACGACCAGTGTCCCCAGCACCATCATGCCGGTGACCAAAACGGTTCCGTATCGGAAGGCCAAATGCAGCCTTTCCTTGTTCCCCGCGGCGTAGTTGAACCGCATGACAGGCAGGCAGCCTTGAATCAAACCGTTCACCGTCATGACGATCAACTGCTGCACCTTGAAATACGCGCCGAAGAACGCGATTGCCGTATCGGAATACGCGACCAGAAACAGGTTGACGATGGTCACCATAAACGAGCTGAGGGCATTCATGATGAACGACGGCAGCCCAAAGACGAAGATCCGGCCGATCATCCGCCTTTGCAGACGGAATCCTCTGACTTTCACCTGCACTTTCTGCTTCGTCCCCAGCAACAGGGCGAACGCCAGGATCATGGATACCAAATAGCCCGACACGGTGGCCGACGCGGAACCGACTATGCCCATGGCCGGGAAGACGCCGATGCCGAATATCAGGACGGGGTTGAGAACGAAATTGACGACCACCCCCGCGATCTGGAACCACATGGGGGTCACCATATTCCCTGTGGCCTGTATCATCTTCTGGATCGCGATATGCACCATGTTGGGAATCTGCATGAACGAACATACGCCCATATAGGCGATGCTCAGCCGATAGATCTCCTCATTGCCGGTGAACGCCCGAAAATAAGGCCTCATCATGCACAGCGACACCAGGGTGAGCAACGCGCCGATGCCGAAAGACAGCAGCAACCCGTGCGTGACGGCGGCGTTCGCCTTGTCCTGCTCTTTCCTTCCGAGATACCCGGCGATCAGCACGTTCACGCCGACGCCGATCCAGATGGAGGCCGCGTTCATCAGAGTCGTGATCGGGAACGACAGGGAGACCGCCGTCAGCGCATTCTCGCTCAGCTGCGCCACGAACGCACTGTCTATCAGGTTATAGGAATATTGCAGGAACATGGAAATTAGAGGCGGCAGTGACATTTGCCAAATGAGTTTTCCAACGGGCTCAACGGCCATTTTGTTTTCGGTTCGCATATTTTCCTCCTCTCCGCTTATCCGATGTAGGGAATCGCGCCGGATAACGGATGTCAGACCCGTACGATGTAGTCTTGCTTCCGAGCCGCGGGCCGACCGGGCTCCCTGGCCGGATAACCCAATGCAATCGCCCCGACGCCGCGCAAGGTTTCCGGAAGCCCCCATTCCCGCAGAAGAGCCTTGCCTTTTTCTCCGTCAAAAATCTCACGCTCCCGATGCACCCACACGGTGCCCAATCCGAGCGCATGGGCGGCCAGCATCATATTTTCAAGAACGCAGCTCCCATCCTCCACAAAGGTATTCGCGGAGCCATTCGCCAAAACCAAAACCACAACGGGTGCGCCATGGTAAGGGTCCGTTTCGTTCCCTATCACTTCCGCGTTCAGTCTCGCTATCTCCTGCCGGTATTCGGGATTCGTGATCGCGACAATGACGGGAGATTGGCGTCCGCCGCCGGTAGGCGCGTAAGTTCCCGCTTCCAGTATGGCGTCCAGCACATCGGATGGTACCGGTTCATCTGTATAAGCCCTTACGGCGCGACGCGTCTTGATAAGAGACAGGAAGTCATTGTCCATAACACCATCCTCCATTCCATCGGCATTCCGAATGCGGACAACAAAAAAGCCACGTGGCTATCACAAGATAGCCACGTGGCAAAAAGATGACCGAATCCGGAAAAGTCCACTTGAATTTTGCGGTTCTGATTGTAGCGCGATTCCGGTAGACCGTCAAACATCAATCATTTCCCGCGCCCGTGGCTATCATCGGTCGTGGGAGGTGTTGCGTATGCCGTTGCTGCTTCTGGGAGTCATGGTCGGCGCCGTCACGCCGATCCAGACCGCCGTCAACAGTCGTCTGCGCATGGCCGTGGGGACGCCGTTCCGCGCATCGCTGGTCTCGTTCACCGTCGGGACGCTGGTGACGCTCGTCGCCTCGCTAACGCTGGGACCGCACCCGCTGCTGCCGGCATCGGCGCTGGCCGGCCCGTGGTGGATGTGGCTGGCCGGTTTGTTCGGCGTGATCTTCATGACTGGGAACATACTGCTGCTGCCGAAACTGGGCAGCCTGCAGACCGTGATGATGCCGGTGCTGGGTCAGATTCTCATGGGCCTGCTCATCGACGAATTCGGCTGGTTCGGCAGTCCGCAACAGCCGATGACCGTGGCGCGCGCGATCGGCGCGGTGCTGGCGGCGGTCGGATTCGCACTGGCGATCGTCGTCGCCGACCTGGTGTACGGCGGCCGGCTACGGCCGCAACGCGGCGTCCGACGGACGGAGGGGCCCCGGGCCGATGGCGGCGGGGACGACGGCACGGGAACCGGCGTTCAGGTCCGTCGCGACGAGCGGATGTCCCCGGCGATATGGCTGTGGCGCGGGATCGGTATGCTGTGCGGCATGTGCTCGGCGGTGCAGACCTCAATACTCGGACGGCTGGGCACCGAGCTGGGTTCGCCGATCAAGGCATCGTTCGTCTCGTTCCTCGTGGGACTACTGACGCTGCTGGTGATCGTGCTGGTCCATGACCGCGGCTTCGGACTGCACCGGGCATTCGGCGGCGGCAACCCGTGGTGGATGTGGTTCGGCGGATTCCTCGGCTCGTTGGTGGTCCTGACCAATTCGGTGCTGTCGCCGCTGCTGGGCACGGGGCTGACCGTGCTGGTCGCGCTGCTCGGCCAGGTGATCGGCGGCCTGCTCATCGATACGTTCGGATGGTTCGCGGTGGCCAGGCGCCGCGTCGGCGTCGTGCAGATCGCCGGCATCGTCGTCGCCGTCGCCGGCATCGCGTTGATCCGTCTGGGCTAGCGGGTTCCCGCGCCGTCATTCGAGCCACGGGCCGGCCCGCCGCGACCGGACCGGCATCCGGGCCGTCCGCGGACCACGGCCGCCCGTACAATGGGAGCCACCTGCCATCGACGAGGATGGCCGACATCAAGGAGGATGCGATGGACACCCTGATTGTGTACGGCGGCAGATATGGCACCACTGAACGGTACGCCGACGAACTCGCGCGGCTGCTGGGCACCGCCGCGGTTCCCTATGTCACGGTCGACGATGTCTCGCTGGTCACCGCGGACGTCATCGTGTATCTCGGCGCGGTGTTCGCCGGCGGCATGCCGGGTCTGAAGCGGACCATGGCGCGGCTCGTGCGCGCCACCGAGCGCATCCGCCGCTCCCCGCGCGACGACGACCCCGTCGCCGAGGCGAGCCGGCGTCCGCGCGTGATCGTGGTCACCGTCGGGCTGGGCGACCCGGCGATCCCGGGCAACGCCGAGCACCTGCGCGCCGTCGTCGACGGCCAGCTGCCGCCCGCCGTCGCGGCGCACGTCGAATGCTTCCATCTGCGCGGCGGCATCGACTACGCGGCGCTGAGCCCGAAGCATCGGGCGATGATGTGGATGATGTGGCAGCACGAGAAACGGGTGCCCGAGGACGAGTGGACCGACGACACCCGCATGTTCAACGAGACGTACGGCGGCGCGGTCGACATGGTCGACTTCGCCACGCTGCGACCGGTTCTCGACGCGATCGCCGGGAGTGGGGACGCAGGAGCCGACGGGATCATGGATGTCGGAACGGCAAATGACCGGATCGTGGATGGCGGCCCGGCTGATTGCGGGACCGCGAACGACAGGATTGCGGGTAACGGGATGACGGACAAGGGAACCACGGACGGCGGCACGGGGGACGACGGGCCTTCGCCGGCGGAGGATTAGAAGGGGGCCGTGATGGGCTGCATCGAGACGTTCGACGAATTCGTCCGGTACGCGGAGGACCGCGGCGGGCTGGGGATCGAGGGCGTCGCCATCGCCGACGGCGAGCGCGTCGTCAGGGAGCATCGCTTCGCGCCCGATCTGGCGCGCAACATCTATTCGCACACCAAAAGCTACGTCGTCACCGCGATCGGCGTGGCGGTCGAGGAGGGGCTGCTGGGGCTGGACGACCGGCTGGCCGACGCCTTCCCCGACTATGTGCCGCAGGACGCGCCGGAACGCCTCGGGCGCATCACGCTGCGGCATCTGCTGACGATGTCGAGCGGTTTCGACCACCCCTATCTGATGAACGAGGACCGCCGCGCCGGTGTCGGGGCGCCGGACTATCTCGCCTACATGTTCTCGCAGCCGGTCGAGGCCGAGCCCGGCGAACGCTTCTGCTATTCGTCGGCTGACTCCGATCTGGCCGGGCGGATGCTCGAGCGGGCGACCGGCGAGCGTCTGGGCGAGTACGTGTTCCGCACGGTGTTCGACCAGCTCGACCAAGGCTTCCCGCTGTGGGAGGCGGACCCGCAGGGGCACCACATCGCCGGCGGCGGCATACACATGACGCTGCGCGACATGCTGAAGATCGGGCAGGTATACCTCAACGGCGGCCTCTGGCACGGCCGACGCATCGTGGGCGGGGACTGGGTGCGGCTCGCCTCGTCGAAGCGAATCGACACGCCGGTCACGAACGTGTGGACATGCGGGTACGGTCTCCAGTTCTGGATGTCGCCGTATCCGGGCGCGTTCCGCGCGGACGGCGCCTACGGGCAGATCACGACCGTGCTGCCGGAGCAGGGACTGGTCGTGGCGATGCAGTGCCATGAGACCGGCGACTTCGACAACGTGATCCGCCCCGCGGTACACGAACGGCTGATGCTGCCGCTGTGCGCCGGCTGAGCCGCGGATCACGACGGCCGCCATCGTTGCCTCTGTGAATCACGGAACTTCCGTCACGCACGCCACGGTTTGCGGATGGAGGGGGGGCCGGCCGACACCCGGACGGATCGGCCGCCGGCCGTCATCCGCATGCACCAAACGTGCGCTGACGAGAGCACGCATCGACCGGAACATACACCGACGGGAACATGTGCCGACGGGGACCGGTAACGGTCCGTGCCCCTACTTGCGGACGGTGACCGTCTCGCGGTGGTCATCGTGGCTGAGCGCGAGCGCGCGGATGTGGTCCGGGAACCTGAACAGCTTGTTGATCGCGTTGATGAACAGGCCGACGATGATGGCCGAGATGATCGTGCCGATGCCGATGCCGTTCAGCCGGCCGAAGAAGATGAACGAGCAGATTGTCGCGATGACCATCAGCGTCACGTCGAACGCCACCTTGACGGTGCCGTAGCGCACCTTGGTGACGATCGACAGTGCGCGCACCAGCCCCTCGCCCGGCACGACGATGACGTTCGGCGCGACTTCGATGACGATGCCGAAGGCCAGGATCAGGCATCCGAGCACGACGCACAGCAGCCGCTCCCACAGCGCCTGCGGGTCAAGGAACCACAGGATGGCCGAGCTGACGTCGATGGCCGAGCTGAATAGGATGTTCGCGATAATCTGCAGGAACTGCGAGGGTTTGAAACGGCGGCGCAGCAGAACGACCTGGATCATGATGAACAGGATGTTCCAGATGAACGTGGTCATGCCGAAGCTCAGCTGCGGGAACGCGAGGCTGAACACGTACGGCACGCTGGAGATCGGCGAGGTGCCGAGGTTGCCGACCGTGATCAGCACGATGCCGAACGAGTTGATGGCCACGCCCAGCACGAAGAACGCGAATCGCGCCACGATATGGTTCATTGCTTGTTGCTCCCTTCTCCGTCATGGTTGTCATGTCGATCGTCGGACGCCGCCGGCATATCATCCGGCGATGCGGCCCACCGCCCGGCGTCCGTCTCCGCGTCATCGCCATCGGCATCCGCCGGCGCGGAGATCGACGGCGCGTGCCGTCAGGAGGCCGGCCGTTCCGGTCCGCGGCTCGTCTTGCACCGGTCGAAGGCGACGGTCGCCCTGCGCAGCAGCGCGGCGAGCCGCCGGTAGTCCTCCTTCCCCAACGCCTCCATCGCCGCGTCGTCGACCCCGGCGATGGACTCGCGCATGAGGCGCGCGATTTCGGCGCCGTGCGCGGTCAGCCATACCATCGATGCCCTGCCGTCGGTCTCGCTGCGGCGACGCTCGATGAGCCCGGCCGTCTCCATGCGGGACAGCAGGCTTGTCATCGTGGATTTGTCGAGCACGCAGCCGGCGCAGATGTCGGTGGCGCGGCTGCCGTCGTGCTCGGAAAGGTATTCGAGCACCTTCGGCTGGCCGGGCAGCAGCCCCATCGCGCCGGTGCGTTCGACGACCGCGCGGTTGCTGCTGTTGAACGCCCGCATCAGCAGGAAGTGCACCTCGTCATCCAGCATGGCGGTCCTTTCCCGTGCACGGCTCCGGCCGCGCACGCCCCGTTTTCCCGCGCGCGGTTGCGACCGCTCGCGACGTATCTCCGCATACGGCTCCGACCGCGGGCGATATGTTTCCGCACATGATTGCGCCCGCATGCGGCTTCCGACCGCACGCGACGTCCGCCGCATGCCAATTGGTTTGATTGCAAACCATTTTTAGGACCGCCTCTCGACAACCGCCGCGAACCATCCGACGGCGGCGCCCCGGCACGGATTCCGCCCGCGACGCAACCGACCCGGCCATGTCGGCGACCCCGACATAAGCTGGTGACACATCGCCGGTGGGCCGCAAACCGCCGCGACGCCGTCATCGCCGGCCCCGACCGACCGGCATCATTGTCCCTGTAAAGGAGTTCCTATGCAGCGTCCCATCATGACGTCGCTTTCGTTCCTGCGACGGCCGGCCGAGCCGGCGACCGCCGACGACCTGCCCATCGCCGACGACCTGCGCGACACGCTGGAGGCCAACCGCAGCCGCTGCGTCGGCATGGCGGCGAACATGATCGGCGAGGCCAAGGCGATCATCGCGTTCGTGGACGAGGAGATGGGCGGCCGCATCACCGTCATCTTCAACCCGCGCATCACCGCCGCCGACGGCGCGTTCGACACCTCCGAAGGCTGCCTGTCGCTCAAGGGCGAGCGCCGGACGCTGCGGTACCGACGCATCGAGGTCGACTACCAGGACCGCTGTATGCGCGACCGTCACGCCACGTTCACCGGCTGGACCGCGCAGATCATCCAGCATGAGGTCGATCACTGCAACGGCATCATCATCTGAGCCGACGCCCGCCATCCCCCTATAGCTGAAGTTAGGACCAACGTTTCCCGCCCGTAGCAGATGGCCTGACGACGTTCGCCCGGCCCGCAATCCGTTTTAGGGAATAATGGTGAACGTATGTGACCAATCGAATTCTTAGAGGATGGGGTCACTGTGATTGAGATCATCGCTTGTCCCAAGACCGTGTCATCTTGAGCAAACTTGTGCTAACGAGCTTCTGTAGATACACTACAGAGTGCTTTCTCTTAGCGATAAGGAAGGCTCCAAGCCGCCGGGGGTATTCCCCCGGCACTTCTTTTTCTTTGGGGGTCGACGGTGAACGAGTTGAGTATCATGGTCGACGAATCCGGCGAATGGGGCAAACTGTCCGAATACTATCTCATCACCTTGGTATTCCATGACCAGTCCGAGCTAATCAGTCCCCACGTCGAACGCTATGAACAACATCTCGCGGACGCTTCGTTACCCAATATTCCTTTCCACGCCGGACTGTTGCTCAACGGGCATGACGACTATGAAGCCCTATCCATGGCCGACCGCAAACGCCTCTTCGTCGCATTCTTCACATTGGCAAGGAACCTACCGTTCACATATGTGACGTTCGAACATCGCAAAAGTAAATTCGACGGAGACAAGAATCGTTTCGAAGCCCAACTAAAACGCGATCTAGCCAACTACCTGCTCACACACCTCGACCGGTTCCAGTCATATGACGCCATCAAAATCTATTACGACAACGGTCAGCAGGTCGTCACCAATGCGTTGCAGGCCTCCATCGGCTACGCGCTCTCCAAGGACGCGGTCGTCTACCGTAAGGCCGATCCCAAAGACTATCGCCTTGAACAAGCCGCCGATCTCATGTGCACCATTGAACTAACCGCCTTGAAATTCAAAGCCGGAGAAAGCACCAATACCGATCATAAGATGTTTGGAGACTGGCGTACGTTCAAGCAGAATTACCTCAAGGTATTGCGTCGCAAACTCGCATCGTGATCCGGTCCGACGAAGTCATCACGAAAACCGACTCACATTCTTCCAAGATATCAATTCAGAAAACATAGTAAGCACAGAGGTCCGCCGGACCGCAGACACCCGCACGTTTCTCGAGGCCTACGGCAACAACGTGTACTCGGTCGTTCTCGACACCCTGCAGCCGATTGCCAAGACACTGCAAAGTAGACCGCTTGGGGAATAATGGTGAACGTATGTGACCAATCGAATTCCTAGAGGATGGGATCACTTTGGCTGAATTCATTTACCAGATGATCAAGGCGCGCAAGTCGTACGGCGACCGTGCGATCCTTGACGATGTGACGCTGAGCTTCCTGCCCGGCGCCAAGATCGGCGTGGTCGGCCCGAACGGCATGGGCAAGTCCACGCTGCTCAAGATCATGGCCGGCATCGAGACCGTCTCGAACGGCGAGGCGTATCTGACCCCGGGCTTCTCGGTCGGCATCCTGCAGCAGGAGCCGCCGCTGGACGACACCAAGACCGTCGGCGAGAACATCAAGATGGCGTTCGGCGAGATCGCCGAAAAGGTCGCCCGATTCAACCAGATCGGCGAGGAGATGGCGAACCCGGACGCGGACTTCGACGCGCTGATGGAGGAGATGGGCGCGCTGCAGACCGAGATCGACGCCGCGAACGGCTGGGATCTGGATTCGCAGCTCGAGCAGGCGATGGACGCGCTGCAGTGCCCGGATCCGGACACCCCGGTCTCCGTGTGCTCCGGCGGCGAGCGCCGCCGCGTGGCGCTGTGCAAGCTGCTGCTCGAGGCGCCGGATCTGCTGCTGCTCGACGAGCCCACCAACCACCTGGACGCCGAGTCGATCCTGTGGCTGGAGCAGTTCCTGCACCAGTATCAGGGCGCCGTCATCGCCGTGACCCACGACCGCTACTTCATGGACAACGTGGCGGAGTGGATCTGCGAGGTGGACCGCGGCCACCTGTACCCGTACAAGGGCAACTACACCACCTACCTGGAGACCAAGGCCAAGCGTATGGAGATCCAGGGCGCCAAGGACGCCAAGCTGGCCAAGCGCCTGAAGTCCGAGCTCGAGTGGGTGCGCTCCTCGCCGAAGGCCCGCCAGGCCAAGAACAAGGCCCGTCTGGAACGCTACGACCAGATGGAGCAGGAGGCGCGCAACTCCAAGAAGCTCGACTTCTCCGAAATCCAGATTCCGCCGGGGCCGCGTCTGGGCTCGCAGGTGCTGGAGGCCAAGCATATCCACAAGGCCTTCGGCGACCGTGTGCTCATCGACGACCTGAGCTTCACGCTGCCGCGCAACGGCATCGTCGGCGTGATCGGCCCGAACGGCGTCGGCAAGTCCACGCTGTTCAAGACCATCGTCGGTCTGGAGCCGCTCACCTCGGGCGAGCTGACCGTGGGCGACACCGTCAAGATCAGCTATGTGGATCAGAACCGCGCGGGCCTCGACCCGAAGAAGAACCTGTGGGAAGCTGTCTCCGACGGGCTGGACTTCATCGAGGTCGGCGGCGTGGAGGTGCCGACCCGCGCCTATGTGGCCAGCTTCGGTTTCAAGGGTTCCGACCAGCAGAAGCTGACCGGTGTGCTTTCCGGCGGTGAACGCAACCGCCTGAACCTGGCGCTGACCCTGAAGCAGGGCGGCAACCTGCTGCTGCTCGACGAGCCCACCAACGACCTTGACGTCGAGACGCTCGAATCGTTGGAGAACGCGCTGATCGAGTTCCCCGGCTGCGCCGTGGTCATCAGCCACGACCGTTGGTTCCTGGACCGCATTGCCACGCACATCCTGGCATGGGAGGGCGATGACGAGAACCCGGCCCGTTGGTACTGGTTCGAGGGCAACTTCCAGGCCTACCAGGAGAACAAGGTGGCCCGTCTGGGTGAGGATGCGGCCCGTCCGCACCGTCTGCACCGCAAGCTGACCCGCTGACGCCAGACATCCATACGAACGAAACGCCGCCGAACGGTGTCCACTCCGGACCCGTCCGGCGGCGTTTCGTCATATACCAGCGACAACACGGACGCTGGAACGACCGCCGCACGCCGTGTTGTCGCATAAAGGCGACGACACGGACGCTGAGACACCACCTCACGTGCGTGTTGTCGCATGAAAACGACAACACGCACGCGGGAGTACAACAACCACACGGGAAACGGAGCCGTATGCGGCTCCAGCCCATACAAGCCTCCGACATGCACGGTCATGCGCCGTTACCATCAGCGACTAGACTGCATCACAGTACTTGATTCACAGTGTAAGCAATCGGAGGGAGCAATCGATGACCAACGAAACCACCGCCATGGAGCGTCTCCTCAAGGTGCTGGGGCTGGGAGAGCCGTCCGAAGATCGCGGCCACACCTACATCCAGGGTGAGGCGTTGTATTTCCCCACCGGCCGCGTCTACGGCGGCCAGGTCATCGCGCAGTCCGTGGTCGCGGCCTCGAAGACCGTCTCCCCCACCCGTCTGCCGCATTCCATCCACGGGTATTTCATCAAGGCCGGCGACATCCACCAGGATCTGCTGTTCGACGTCGAATCGCTGCGCGACGGCCGTTCGTTCTCGGCCCGTCGGGTCAATGTGACGCAGTCCGACGGTGCGATCCTCACCGCCATCGCCAGCTTCCAGGAGCACGGCCAGCATGGCGTGGAGTTCTCCGACCCGATGCCGGAGGACGTGCCCGACCCGGAGACGCTGACCAGCGCGCGCGAGTTGATGCAGCCGTTCGCCGACCAGTCGCCGTTTGCCCGATATTACGCCGAGAAGTCCCCGTTCGACATCCGCCATGTGACCCGCACCGTGATGCTGGGCGCGGACAGGAAGAGTGCCGCGAACGATTCCGGCAAGCAGATGGTGTGGATGCGCGCGGCCGGGCATGTGGACGCGCCGCAGATCATGCATCGGGCGATGCTGGCGTTGGGCTGCGACCAGATCATGCTGGAGCCGATTCTGCGCCGTGCGGGGCTGAGCCTGATGACGCCGGGCATCTCCTACGCCTCGATCGACCATTCGATGTGGTGGTACCGCGACATCGACATCAACCAATGGCACCTGTATGTGCAGGACACCCCCACCGCCGGTCACGGCCGCGGTCTGGGCGCCGCGAAGGTCTACACGCAGGACGGTTCGCTGGTGGCCGTGATGGCCCAGGAGGCGATGATCCGAGTCCCCGAGGAACACTGAGACGGTTTGCTCCGCTTCACATATGGCGTGCACCTTCCTTTGGAAGGGCACGCCTTTTTATTCGGAGGTCTTGGCGGTGGCCTGCTGCATCCGGCGACGGCGTTCGGCGCGCTTGAGTTTGGGGTTCTCCGCGCCCTCGTCCGGCGGCAGCTGGCACAGGCTTTCGCTCACGATGCCGATGATCATGTCGATGACGCAGATCACCAGCGCGATGACGCATTCCACGGCGGCGTCATGGTAATAGGAGGCCTCCACATGCATCAGGCACATCACGGCCTGTCCGCCGTACCATCCGGCGAGCGCCGCGCCGGCCAACCCCAGCGCCTTGGCGCACACCAGCGTCATCATGGCCCGCTGGGGGTTGATGAACGCGTGGGGCCGTTTGGCCGGGTCGGTGTTGGCGTAGGCGTGCACCTGCAAGGCCAGCACCAGCACCACGATGCCCAGCACCAACAGCAGCAGGTCCACGAACCATGGCGCGCCGAGCAGCGAGGTCGCCATGCGCTCGTCCACCACCGCCAGGCCGAGACCGCCCAACGCGCCGATGACCAACGCCACCGGGTAATACCACCATGGGGTTCGTTTGACGCTCATAGCACCTCCCCGATGATCCAGTCATCGGATAGCACACCGACACGGCCGGCGTCGGGCGCCATCGCCAGGAGGAAGGACACCGGGTCCCCGCCCAGCCGGGCGTCCGGATCCATGTCGAACCACGGTGCCAGCACCTGGGCCCGTTGCGCGGCGGACGGCCATGGCACGCGGCAGTCCGGCTCGTCGCTGACGACGCCCTCCATATCGATCAGGTCGCAGTCCAGCTGATCGGCGTGCGCCGCCTCGATCGCGCCCAGCGCCCCGATCAGGGCGCGCGCGTCAAGCCTGGTGGTCAGCTGTACGACCGCGGCCATCGCATCGGGGCCGTCGAAGTTGGAGACGTGATACAACGGTGAAATGCCTTCGATCTCATTGCCGGGGATGGCGTCCAGCGACACGATGGCGGAGCGGAACAGCGCCTCCGCCTCCGGGAGGGTGCTGTCCAGGGACACGACGGCGCGGCGCGGGACGGATTCGCCAACGTCGCCTGCGCCCTCACCGGCCCGCACGACGCCCCCATCGACGGACGGCGTGCCATCGTCCGCGGGAACGGCCGTCGCCGGAACGCCTGTGCCGGCCTGCATGAAACCGTCCGTGCCGGCCTGTGCGAAACCGTCCGTGCCGGCCCGTGTCAAACCGTCCGTGGCGGAGGCGTCGGGCATAAGCCGCACCACGACATCCACGGCCTGCCCCGCGGCAAGCGCCTGCGTCTGTTCCTCGGTCAACCGCACCGTCACGGTGATGGAGACCGGCCCGTGATTGTCGACCATCGTTGTTTCCCCTTGCTTCCTACGGCGAGGGGCGTGCCATCGTCGGATGGCATGCCCCTCGTCATTGTTGTTCACAGTCCATCGGATGACCGGATTCGGAACGGATGCCGAACCGAAAGCATCGATCACCGGCCGTGGATCATTCGCCGGCGGTCATGCCGACCGAACGCTTGAGCGCTTCGGGAATCGGCACCGGCGGCAGGTCGGAGTCCGGACGCTGGTCGTTCGACAGCCACACCTCGCGTTCCGGAGCCTTCCGGATGTTCGCGAAGATGGCGGCGACCTCCTTCTCGTTCAGCGTCTGCTTGACCAGCAGCTGGCGGACCAGTTCGTCGAGCACGTCACGGTTCTCGTTGAGGATGGTCCAGGCTTCGGTGTGCGCGGTCTCGACGAGCTTAAGCACCTCCTGGTCGATGATCTCGGCCGTGCGGTCCGAGTACTTGCGAGGCTGCAGACCGTCCATGACCGTGGTCTGGTCGTCGTCGTCCGCCCACTTGATGGCGCCGAGCTGCGAGGAGAAGCCGTATTCGACGACCATCTTGCGTGCGATCGCGGTGGCCTTCTCGATATCGTTCGAGGCGCCGGTGGTCGGGTCGTGGAAGACGATCTCCTCGGCGGTGCGGCCACCCATCGCGTACGCCATCTGGTCGAGCAGCTGGTTGCGGGACTGCGAGTAGCGGTCCTCGGTCGGCATGACGGCCGTGTAGCCGAGCGCGCGGCCTCGCGGCAGGATCGTGATCTTGGTGACCGGGTCGGTATGGTGCAGCGCCGCGGCGACCAGCGCGTGACCGCCCTCATGGTAGGCGGTGTTGCGCAGCTCGTCGAGGGCCATGCCCTTGGACTTGCGCTTCGGGCCGCTCATCACGCGGTCGATGGCCTCGTCGATGGCGCGGTTGTCGATGAGCTGGGCGCCGGCACGGGCGCACAGCAGCGCGGCCTCGTTGAGCACGTTGGCCAGGTCGGCGCCGGTGAAGCCCGGCGTACGCACGGCGATGGCGTGCAGGTCCACGTCCGGCACGAACGGCTTGCCCTTGGCGTGCACCTTGAGGATGGCCTCGCGGCCTTCCAGATCCGGGGCCTCGACGGCCACCTGGCGGTCGAAGCGGCCCGGGCGCAGCAGCGCCGGGTCGAGCACGTCAGGACGGTTGGTGGCGGCGATGATGATCAGGTTCGTGTCGTTGTCGAAGCCGTCCATCTCCACGAGCAGCTGGTTCAGGGTCTGCTCGCGCTCGTCATGGCCGCCGCCCATGCCGGAGCCACGGCGGCGTCCGACGGCGTCGATCTCGTCGATGAAGATGATGGCGGGGGCGTTCTTCTTCGCCTCGTCGAACAGGTCACGCACGCGGGAGGCGCCGAGGCCCACGAACATCTCGACGAAGTCGGAGCCGGCCATCGAGTAGAACGGCACGCCCGCCTCGCCTGCGATGGCTCGTGCGAGCAGGGTCTTGCCGGTGCCCGGAGGGCCGTACAGCAGCACGCCGCGCGGGATGCGCGCGCCCAGGGCCTTGTACTTGGAGGGGTCCTTGAGGAAGTCCTTGATCTCCTCGACCTCCTGCACGGCGGCGTCCTCGCCGGCCACGTCGGCGAACTTGGTCTTCGGGGTCTGGCCTTCGAGCAGCTTGCCGTTGTTCTTCTTGCCGCCCATGCCGAACATGCCGCCGGCGCCGCCCATGCGGCTCATGGCGAACCAGAAGATGCCGAAGATGATGATGAACGGCAGGATCGAGCTGATCAGGTAGCTCCAGATGCTGGTCTGCTGCATGCTGGAGGTCCAGCCCTTGCTGGGGTTGGCCTTCTCCACGCTGGTGACCACGTCGCCGCCCTGCGCGAAGGTGTAGTAGAACTGCACCTCCTTGCCGTAGTTGCGCTGACGCCCGGTGTCCGGATCCTGCTTGGTGAAGTTCTGGCTCAGGTCGAGCTGGACGAGCTGGCGGTTGTCGATGATGTCCGCATAGGTCACCACGCCGTTGTCCAGCAGTTCCAGACCATCCTTGGTGTCGATGGTCTGACGGCCGGTGCCCGCGAACATCTGGAACATCAGGATGGCGAGCACCACGATGGCCACACCCCACAGCCAGGGCGAACGCCACACCGGCTTGGGGCCGTTGCTGCCCCCGCGGTTGTCGTCATTGTTACGGTTGAAGGGATTCATCGGCCAGTTGCCGTTGTTGTTGCCGCCGTTGTCGCCGGACGGCTGCTGAGGCCCCTGAGGGAAACCCATAGTCACGCTCCTTGATACACTGCCGGTTTCAGCACGGCGATCGAGTCGAGATTGCGGTACCGTTCGGCGTAATCAAGGCCGAACCCCACCACGAACTCGTCGGGGATCTCATACCCGCTGTATTTCACGTCCACGTCCACCTCGCGCCGGGACGGCTTCTGCAACAGGGCCATCACCTCCACCGAGGCGGCGCCGCGGCGCTTCAGCTCGTCGACCAGCCAGGCCAACGTACGTCCCGAATCAACGATATCCTCCACGATCAGAATGTGCCTGCCGCGAACATCGACGGACAGGTCCTGACGCACGGTCACGGTGCCGCTGCTGGTCGTGCCGTCGCCGTAGCTGGACAGGCTCATGAAGTCCATCTGCACGGGAATGCTGAGCGCCTGGGAGAAGGCGACCAACGTGTTGACCGCCCCCTTGAGCACCGCCACCAGCAGGAGGTCACGCCCCCGATAATCCTCACTGACCTGCGCGGCCAATTCCGCGATTTTACTGTCGATCTGATCCCTGCTGACCAGCTCGTGGTCGATCTGGTCCTGAACATCCGCGATTTTCATGCATTCCATCTTGGCACAGGCGAATGACGTGTTTCTGACGTTTCGCTGAATATCCGCCGGGAAGGTTCACAGCCCCCTGCCCGTGCCAATCCGTGGCCAGACGTTCGATCGACTCGATCTGGCGCTGGTTGCCGGCGATGCCGACGGCGGCCAGCCCATGCGCTATGACGCGCCGGCGAATCGCCGGATGCAGCGCGTCCAACCCGGCCGCGTCGAACGACAACGCCGGCGTGCTCTCGCCTTCCGCGAACCTCGCCACATCGGCCAGGGCACGCTCCGCCTCGGCGTCCAGATACGCCTTGTCATATTGCGCGGTCCGCGCGCCACGCGCCAGCATCGCGGCCACATCGGCCCGCGCGAACCGCGTCAACGCGGGCATCAGATCATGCCGGATGCGGGAACGCAGCGGATATCGCCCGTCGAGTTCCCCTTCCGCATCCTCGCCGTTGGTCGGATCGTCCCACCACGTCAGGTCCGACTGCCGGCAGATCGCCGTCGTATCCTCGCGGCTCAGGTCCAGGAACGGTCGGACGAACACCATCCCGTCACGACGGAACGCAGGAGGCATCCCCGCAATCGCATCAACACCGCCGGACCGCAGCAGCCCCAACAGCACCGTCTCCGCCTGATCGTCACGCGTGTGGGCCAGCAGCACCGCCGCCGCGCCGCACTCCAGGGCCGCCGCAGCCAATGCGTGGTATCGGGCGTCCCGGGCGGCGGACTCCATACCCGCGCCGTCCCGTCGCACCTGAACCGTGCGCACCAGCACCGGGGCAAGCCCCAGGCTTCCGCAGAGCCGTGCCGTACATCCCGCGACATCCGCGGACCCCTCCTGCAGGCCGTGGTCCACGATCACCGCACCGCACCGCACCCCCAGCGAGGCGCACACGATTCGCGCCACGGCAGCCAACGCCATCGAATCCCGCCCGCCCGAGCATGCGACCAGCACCAGCGGCGCGTCCGGCAACGGGTCATGTTCGCCGTGGCGGGTGAACCGCCGATCCTGCACGCCCAGTCCCACGCCGGCCAACGCCGTGCGCACCATGCCCACCGCGGCCCGCATCTGCCTGCTGTACGCCATCCGACTCAAAGCCCCGGCAAGTCGGCGATGAACGCGTCCACGGCGCGGGCCGCCTCCCACGCGTTCTCGGGATTGTTGACCACGACGGCGAAGCACAGCACGCCGCCATTGGTGCGGGAGACGTTGCCGACCATGGCGGTCACGGCGTCCAGTGTGCCGGTTTTCACGCGCAGCAGCCCCGCCGCGGCGTCATCGTCGAGCCGGTCCACCGCGGTGCCGGTGAGCCCGGGCACGGACATGCCCTCAATCAGGGACGAAGCTGATCCGCCGGCCAGCGCGGCGGCCTGCACGCCGATCAGCGTCCGCACGTTCAGTCTGGAGCCGGGGGCAAGCCCCGAACAGTCGGCCATCGTCAGCTGGCCGGTATCCACGCCCAGCCCGCTGACGATGTCGGCCACCGCCTGCGTGGCACCCGACGGCGAATTGTCGTATCCGGCGGCGATCGCGGTCAGCCGCCCGAATTCCTCGGCCAGCGTGTTGTCGGAATGACGCATCATGAACGCCATGACCTCGCTCAGCTGGGCGCCGCTGACGCTCGTCAGCGGCGACAGCCCCTCCGGCACGTCCCCGGCGGAAGGCTCTCCCTCCACCGTGATGCCGTACTCCCCCAGCCGTGTGACGAAGGTCGCGGCGGCCTCCGCGGCGGGTTGCGTCGACAGTTCCGGATACCCGGTGTATTGGTCGGGATCCTCCGGCTGCCCGTCCTCCCAGTGACGGCCACCGTCCACCGCCATCGCCGAGACCGGCGCGTAGTACAGGTTGCCGGGGTTGTTGCGTTCGATGTTCGCCGGACTGCGCCGGTCGCCGAACAACGTGTCGTCGTAGACGAGGCGCACACGGTCGATGCCGCGCTGGAGCAACGCTTCCGCGGTGCGTTCGGCCAGCGTGCCCAGGCCCGCACGACCGTTGACGTGGCGGGGATCGCTGGCGCCGGCGCCGAGCAGCATGTCGCCGTTGCCGTTGAGGATCAGCGTCGGCGTCTGCCCTTCGCGCTGGTCCAGGTAGGTTTCGGTGTCCAGGGTGTCCGACAGGTCCAGCGTGGCGGACGCGGCCAGCGCCGTCAGCGTCTTCAATGTCGAGGCGGGCTCCCGTGCCGTGCCGATGTTGCGTTCCGCGACGATGGTGCCCTCCGCGTCCGCTATGGCGACGGACAGGTCATCGCCGACGCCGTCGGCACCCGTCAGTGTGTCAATGAGCGCGTTCGCGGCCGCCTGGTCGATGACGGCCGCACGATCGACGTCGCCGACGACGTCGCCGGATGCGATCGCCGCGCGGGCGTCCGGGACCACGGGGATCCGCGCCGGACGCAACGTCAGCGGACCGGGCAGCACGTCGGTCAGGTCGGCAACCAGATACCCGAACGCGAGCACGACCGTAGCCGCCGCGGACACCGCGACGGTGACGGCACGACGGGATACCGCCGGCACACGCCGACGCCGTCTTGCCGCCCTCCGTGCCACGCTCTCCCCTTCCTGATGGATGAACGATTACTTCTGCAGGGATGCGAACGAATCGACCGTGGCGATGATCGACAACATCCGAGCATCCATCAGCTTACCGCCAAGCCACGAACCAAGGATCAGGAACCCGACGCCGTTGGCCAGGCCGACCGGGATCAGCGCCCAGTACAGGTCCCCGTTGCCGCTCAGCAGCAGCGCGCCGCCGACCAGCGCGGTCGGTACCATCAGCACGAACATGCCGAGGATCTGCACGAACGGGAAGAACCCCTGCGCCACGGCGCGTCCCTGCGGGGTGGAGAACGGCTTGTCCATCGACGGCACCGGATACATCAGCACGCAGGAGAGCACCTCGGCAAGGCCCAGGCTGCACAGGGCCAGGCCCGTCGAACAGGCGGCGAAGGTCAGGCCCATCAGTATGCCGTCCGGCGTGCGCCAATCCCCAGTCACGATAAAGCAGACGACGGTGAGTATCAGCATGTACGGCACGATGATGCCCGCGTAGACGCGCACGCGGCCGTGCCGGTCATCCACGCCGCGCACGCCGCTGATCGCCTGCATGGTCAGGCCGCGGCCGTCATAGGCCAGACCGTTGGATTCGGTCAGGGCCAGGAACATGGAGGACATGATCATGGCGCTCCACACCATCGGCGTGACGCCGTGCGCCTGCAATGCGAACAGGACCACGAAGATCAGCGGGAACACGAACATCGGGCTCTGGCGCGGATCGCGCTTGAGGTAGGTGAGCAGTCGGGCCGACACCGCTCCGGAGACGCTGTCCGGCATCCAGGAGAACGCCCCGATGCCCTTGAGGGACACCGCAGTCGTGGAGGCGCCGGCGACCAGCCGCTCATGGCGCAGACACCAGGTCGATGCCATGAAGCAAAGCACCCAGGTGGCGGCCAGGATCGCCAGACGCGCGGCCAACGGCCCCCATGCGCCATGCAGGACGTCGAACGGCAGTTGGAAGGCCGCCCCGAACGGCGTCCATGCGAACACGGCGGCCGGCGCGGCGAGGGTCTCGACATCGAAACCGTCGAGATCCGCGGACGAGTTCAGCGTGATGCTGGGCACATAGCACACCGACACGAACACGATGGTGACAATCAGATAGAACAGGTTCTTGCCCTGGTTCGACTTGACGAGCGTGGTGGCCGCGTTGATGATCATCTTCGAAACGCTCATCAACGTGATGACGGCCAACGGCGCGGCGATGACGGCCGTAATCACCACGCCCGCGCCCATCCACCGGTAGGCCATCGCCCACAGCATCAGCGCCACGGTGGCGCAGACGGCGGGGATGCCCGACAATCCGGACACCAGCAGACCGGCCTGCAGGATCCGGTCGGGGATGCCGTACAGCTCGAGCCGGCGCGGGCTCATCGTGGAACTCTCGCCGATGAGCATGAGTTGCGCGAATGCGGTCATCACCATGGCGAACGAGCCGATCAGCACCACCGCCACCTCCAGGCCAACGGCGAACCCCTGCACCTGGCCCACGACCTCCGAGTCGCCCAGGAACCAGGCGAGCACGCCGGCACCGACGACCACGGACAGTCCCATCAGCATCGAGATCACGTATCCGATCGTCTGCCACACCGATTTGCGCAACGCGGCCCAGGTCAGCGCCCACCGCAGCCGGACGATGGTCAGCACTGTATTCATCATGCCTCCGAATCCGACGCCTGCGCGGCGGGCTCGTCGGCGCCGCCGTCCAGCCACGACAGGTGCGCGGCGGCATGACGCCCGCCGACCAGTTGCAGGAACCGGTCCTCCAGCTCCTCGCCCGCGGCGACCTCGTCCACGGTGCCGGCGGCGCACACCTGGCCCTGGTTGATGACGGCCACATGCGTGCACATCTTCTCGACCAGCGACATGACGTGGGAGGAGATGATCACCGTGCCGCCGGTATGCGCGTACTCGATGAGGATGTCCTTCAGGTTGGCGCTGGAAACCGGATCGACCGATTCGAACGGTTCGTCCAGCACCAGGATGCGCGGGCTGTGGATCATCGCCGCGGCCAGGCACACCTTCTTGGTCATGCCGGCCGAATAGTCGGCGACCATCTTGCCTGCGGCCTGTTCCAGATCGAACGCGGCCAGCAGGTCCTTGGCCCGCTTGACGGTTTCGGCGCGCTTCATGCCGCGCAGCATGCCCGAATACACCAACAGCTGCATGCCGGTCAGCCGGTCGAAGATCTGCTCCGGCTGCGGCATCACGCCGATGATGCGCTTGGCGCGGTTGACGTCGCTCCACACGTCATGCCCCAGGATCATGGCGGTGCCGGCGTCCGGGACCAGCAACCCGGTCAGCATGTTCAGCGTGGTCGTCTTGCCGGCGCCGTTCGGCCCGACCAGACCGTAGAACGAGCCCGTCGGGATGTCCAGGGACAGGCCGTTGACGGCCACCTTCTTCTCGAACCTTTTGAACAGGCCACGGATCGATACGGCCGCCGACGGGTCCGCCGGCACCACGGGCACCGGCGCCGGACCAAATGCGGCAGATGGCATTGCATTGTCTAATGTCATGCTCATAAGCGTATACCCCCCCCCCGCGGCTTCCCCGGCGTGTTATCCGAATGTTCGCGATGTGGAAACAATCAGGACCCTTTGTGCACGATCGGTTTCCATTCGGCCTTGGAGAAGATCGCCTGGAAGGAGATCGGCACGTAGCTCAGCATGTAGATCGGGAAACTCAGCACGTAGGCGAACAGCTCCTTGTTCGTGGCGCCGATCTGGTCGCGTTCCACGATGATCGTCAACGCCGCGAGCGCCATCAGCGAGAGCATGCTGCTGAGGATCACGGAGAACCAGCTGGTCATGGATACCAGCTGACTGGGCCAGGTCACGAAACCGAACGCCGCGAACAGCAGTCCCAACACCACACGGACGACGCCGAGCACCGTGAACGGGCAGATCAGCAACGTCAGATCCACGGCGGAGAAGTCGCGCTCCCTCACCGCGCGTTTGATCAACGCGGGCCCGTAATAGCGGAACACCTGCAGGAACCCCTTGCTCCAACGCAGACGCTGCCGCCAGCTCTGACGGAACGTGACCGGCTGCTCGTCATACAGGATCGCCGTGCCGCAGTACCCCACGCGGTCGCCATGCAGCACCGAGTCCATCGTGAATTCCAGGTCCTCGGTCAGCAGGTGGAACTTCCAGCCCTTGTTGCGGTTCATGATCTCCCGGGAGAACATGAACCCGGTGCCGCCCACATGGCAGCTGGTGCCCAGGCGCATGCGCGAGGAATTCAGGAACCGGGATTCCCTGATGAACCACAACGCCGAGCCGGAGGAGACCCAGTTGTCGGACAGGTTCACGGAGTTGCGGTAGCTGGTCAGGATGCGGAACCCGGATTGGAACGCCTTGTTCATCTCGGCAACATAGTGCGGGTCAAGCCGGTTGTCGGCGTCGAAGACGAAGAACGCGTCGTACCGCTGGGCGTCGCCGGTGGACTGCATGCGGTTGAGCAGATAGGTCAGCGCGTAGCCTTTGCCGATCTGCTCCTGGTTGAACCGTTCGATGACGTGGCAGCCGCGGCCGCGGGCCACGTCGGCGGTGTCGTCGGTGCAGTTGTCCGCCACCAGCCAGATGTCGATCAGATCGGTCGGGTAGGTCTGCGCGTGAATCGAATCGATGAGATTGCCGATGACGTTCGACTCGTTGCGCGCGGAGATCAGCACCGCGAAGCGCTTATCCATCGGTGCCTCCGGGAAGCGCACCGGTTTGCTGAACAGGGAGATCAGGATGCACACGCCCTGATACAGCAATCCCGCGGCGCCGACAATGGCCAGCAGAACATCCAGTACACTCAGCAGCACCATCAGCGCCACCCGCTTCTGGGATTGTCGACGTTCGGCTTGGGCGCGGCGGCATCCGAGTCGACCGAAGCCGCGGCGGTATCGGCACCATCCGCGTCGGTGGCATCCCCGGCATCCGTCTCGGCGCCCGACAGCACGGGTTTGCCGTTGGACGCGGACGGCGTGCGCTTGGGGATGGCCACGGTCTGAGAACCGTCGAGGTCTTCGGAGGTGGGCATCTGATACAGCTCGCGCAGCCGTTCGAAATTGTCGTCGGAGGGCACGCGGGCGCTCGACCCCTTCGCCGCGCGCGGCATATGGTCGCTCACCGGTTTGATGACATGGTCGCTGAACGCCTCTGCACCGGCGACGATTCTCGATTTCTTCACCGGCTTCGGATCGTTCATCAGCGGGGAGTCGACCAGATCGTAACGGATGGTGTACACCTTGAAGATCGCCTGCAGGCTGGCCGTGATCGGCAGGGCCAGGAACGCGCCCAACGCGCCGAACACGCCGCCGAACACCAGCACGGCGAGGAACGCGATCGCCGGGTTGAGGTCCATCGTGCGCTGGGAGATCTTCGGGGAGAGGATCAGGTTCTCGATCTGCTGATAGACCACGATGTAGACGAGCACGCCCACCGCATACATGATGCCGTTCGCCCCCCAGGCGAACAGCACCGGCAGCGCGCCGCCGATGTAGGTGCCGACGGTGGGGATGAACTGGGAGACGATGCCGCAGAACAGGGCCAACGGCAGCCAGTACGGCACATGGATCAGTTCCAGGAAGACCGCGGTGCACGCCGCGTTGATGGCGGCCAGGATCGTGCGGGAGAACAGGAAGTTCGAAATCTGATCCTGCACGATGGTCCAGCCGAGCAGGAAACGGCGCTGCGTGGCCGGTCCGAGCCACTGGCACAGGCTGCGGCGCAGCTTGGGGCCGGCGGCGGACAGATAGTAGGTGACCATGACCACGGTCAGCAGGTCGAGCAAGAAGCTGAACAGGCCGACCGTGGTGCTCAGCGCCTGGCCGGCGAAATTCGTGACCCACGAGGTCTGGATGTTGTTGAGGATTTCGCTGCCGAGGCGCTGCATCTCCGGCAACTTGAACGACGTATACTGCGCCACCGTGCGGGAGATCTCATCGTAGATGGTGGGCAGCCCCTTGACCATCGAAATGGCCTGCTGGACGAACATGTTGCCGAACAGCCCCAGCAGCGCCGCGATCACCGCGCCCAGCCCGACCAGGCTGACCGCCGAGGCCACGCCGCGCTTCCACCCGTGACGCACCAGGAGCAGCACCACCGGTTCGATGGCGAGCGCCAGGAACAGGGAGATGACCACATCGAGCACGACGCCTGAGACCTTGCCCCACGACTGCCACGCGAAATAGGCCAGGAACACGGCGATGGCGGTGTACAGCAGGGCGCGGCCGTACCATTCCGGGGGGCGGCGGGCGTCGCCCTTCGCGGGGAACACCGAGGCGAAATCGATTTTCAGGTCATCCTGGTCATTGCTCATGAGGCCCTATTGTACGGCGGGGTACGGGCGGGAACCTCCGATGTGCCAATGGCGAAGAGGCCCGGAGTCCGTTTGATGCATAAACAGCATGACCCTGCAGCAAAAGGGCCAGAAACGCCATGCAAAATGAACCATTTGACGCACGAACACCGCACCAGTGCAACAAAAAGACCAGAACCACCACCCGAAATGAACCATCTGACGCATAAACACCGGAATCATGCATCAAAAGGGCCCGTTCCGGAGAAACGGAACGGGCCCGGACGCTATGGCGTCGATCGGATCACATCAGCGACTTATAGATCGCGTAGATGTCCTCCTCGGTGGCCTGACGCGGGTTGCCCGGCGTGCACACGTCGTTGAACGCGTCGTGGGCCAGGCCCTCCAAATCGGCCTCGGTGGCGCCGACCTCGGAGATCGTGGTCGGGTTGCCGAGATCCTTGGTGAGCTTGCGGACGGCCTCCACGGCCTCGTCGCGCACATGCTCGAGGTCGCCGGTGTAGGCATCCTCCACGCCGAACGCGTCGGCGATGTCGCGGTACTTCTCGCCGGTGTAGTCCTTGTTGTACTCCATGACCGGCGCCAGCAGGATGCCGTTGGCCACGCCGTGCGCCACGCCGAGACGGCCGCCCAGCGGGTGCGCCATGCCATGCACCAGACCCAGGCCGACGTTCGAGTAGGCCATGCCGGTGATGTAGGAGGCGTAGGCCATCTGCTCGCCGGCGGGGATGTCGCCGTCCGCGGACTTGGCCAGGTTCTTGGCAATCATGCGGATGGTCTGCATCGACAGGCAGTCGGACAGGCTCCACGCGCCCGGGGTGATGTAGCCCTCAATGGCGTGGGTCAGCGCGTCCAGGCCGGTGGCGACCTTCAGGCCGCGCGGCTGGGTGTCGGTCAGATCCGGATCCACGAATGCGACGATCGGGATGTCATGCGGGTCGACGGCCACGAACTTGCGCTTGTTCTCGGTATCGGTGATCACGTAGTTGATCGTGGTCTCCGAAGCGGTGCCCGCGGTGGTCGGCACGCCGAAGATCGGCACGGACGGGTTCTTGGTGGCGGCCACGCCCTCCAGCGACAGCACGTCGGAGAACTCCGGGTTGGCGGTGACGATGCCGATGCCCTTGCAGGTGTCCTGCGGGGATCCACCGCCCAGGCCGATCAGGAAGTCGGCGCCGGAATCGGCGAACTTGGCCACGCCGTCCTTGATGCATTCGACCGGCGGGTTCGGCTGCACATTGCTGAAGATCTCATACGGCATGCCGGCCTCGTCGAGCACATCGGTGACCTTCTTGACGGTGCCGGTCTCGATCAGCACCGGATCGGTGACGATGAATGCCTTGGTGAAGCCGTGCGCCTTGGCCACATCCGGGATCTGCTTGATCGCACCACGGCCGAAGTACGCCTCCTGGTTGAGAATCATGCGATAGACCATACAAGACCTCCTTTGAGTCTGTGTCATATGACTGCGGGCCGCTCGCCATCGAGGGCGGCCAACGGTTTCATTCTAACGATGAAACTGGGAAATCGCTAGGTATCGCAGGCATGTTGCGCGCCGCACGACCACATGCCACACCTTATATATTAGGAGTCATGATGCTCCATACCACGAACCTGCTGAAACTCGCCGAACGTCTGGCCCGGGAACGTCACGCCGGCCAGGTGGACAAGGCCGGCGCCGACTATTGGACGCATCCGCAGCGCGTCTCGCAGGGGTGCACGTCCCCGGAAGGCCGCATCGCGGGATGGCTGCACGATCTGCTGGAGGATACCGACACGACCGCCGACGAACTGCTGGCCCTCGGATTCCCCGCCGAGATCGTGGCGGCCGTCCAGCTGGACACGCGAAGGCCCGGCGACTCCTACATGGACTATGTGCGCCGCATCGCGGACGCCTGCGCCTCCGGCGATCCAGCCGTCGCCCATGCCGGACGCATCGCCCGCGAGGTCAAGATGAGCGACCTGCGGGACAACATGAACCTCAGCCGTCTGCGCACCGTGACCGACGAGGATCGCCGCCGCGTCGAGAAATACCGCATGGCCTACGCCACGCTCGAACAATCACACGGCATCGCGCTCTGACAGCAGATCCTTGCAGGCGTTCAACGCGTTGAACAGACGCGGAATACCCATGTAGCAGCCGGCGTGCACGAGTGCGCAGACGATCTGTTCCTTGGAGTTGCCCGCCTTCAACGCGCCCTCCACATGGCTCCTGACCTGCACCTCGGCGCCGCCCAACGCGGCCAGCAGCACCACGGTCAGCAGTTCACGCGTCTTGCCGTCCAGACCGCCACGGCTCATGTAGTCGCCGAAGCACAGCTCGGTGAGCATACGCGGCACGAATGCGGCGAAGTCGCCGGGCAGCCACGTGTATCGGTCCTTGATCTCCGTGCCGTATAGCGGCGCCTGCAGCTCCAGCCCCTTCTCCTGGCGCGTGTCCTCGGTCACCGTGGCCTGCTCGGGCAACGGCAACGTGATGTCTGCGGCCTGGAACGCCTCGTTCATGGCACCGATGGCGTTGAGCGTCTTCGGGAATCCGATGAACGGCGCGCACTGGTAGACGGCTTCACGAATCTCCACCGGCGTGCAACCGACGTTCAATGCGGCCTGCGTGTGCGCCTGGAGCTGCGGCAACGTGTTGAGCGTGGCCAGTACGGTGACGGTCACCAGCTCGCGCATCCGGTTGTCCAAACTGCCGGTGTGGCAGACATCGCCGAAGATGAAGCGCTGCAGGATGCGCATGAACTCCGGGTCCGCGCCCTCCGTGGTGACGGCGGGCTGGTGGAACAGCTCCTGCATCGTGGCTTCCGTGCGTTCGATTCTATCCATGGTTCCTCCTTCACCGTGATTCGTCAATCCATCGACTGTATCCGCACAGCCCGGGCCGGGCCAATGTCCGTCGGGCCGTGTCGCCCATACGTGCCGGGCATGACTCAATCCGGCGATTGCGAACTGTGAGCCATCGGCATCGCCTTGGAATATTGACTACAACCTGCCCGGGAGCGTCGAATCGCAACCCATCGGGATGTCCATGCGCGCCGGGTATGGCCTGATCGTTCACAGTCAGCAGGCGATATGCCGTCCTTCGGTGCGCAGGAACTCCACGAAGGCGGCTGCGGCCGGGCTCAACGTCCTCCCCCGTTTCCAGATGACGGCGCCACCGGATTCCAGTACGGGATTCAACGGTTTGAAGCGCAGGTCCTCGGCGACGCCGAGACCGAACGACATGGCCAGCCCGACCCCGCCGCGCACCATCGTCATCACGTTGATGCTCAGGTCGCATAGGCCGGCGACCGCCACCGAACGCAACGACCCGCCCATCCAGCTGATGAGCTCGCTGCGCACCTCCTCGCGGAATGGCAGAATCAACGCCCTTCCGTCCAAATCATCGGGGCGGATCTCATCCAGTTCCGCCAACGGATCGTCGGCGCGCATCAGCACGCCCCACCTGTCATCGATGTGCGTGCGCAGGTAGTCGTATTTGCTCACATCCAATGGTTCGGTGACCAATCCCAGATCGGCCAGCCCCTGTTCCAACCGGTCACCCGTCACGTCGGCCGTGCAGGTGCGCACTTCGAATTCCACCTCCGGGTACCGCCGCCGGAACGCCGCGATGCACCGGGCCAGCCAATCCATGCTGTGCGTCTCCGCGCAACCGATGGCGATGATTCCGGACAACGAACCATGCAGCTCCCGCACCTCACGCTCCATCTTGTCCGCCAACTGCACCAGTTCCTGGGCGCGTTCGCGCAGCAGCCGGCCTTCCGGCGTCAACGAAATCTGATGCGGGCCGCGATGGAACAGCGTCACACCCAGCGCATCCTCCAATCCCTTGAGCTGCCGGGAGAGGGTGGGCTGTGAAATCCGCAGCAGCTCGGCGGCCCAGGTGATGTTGCCTTCATCGGCGACCGCCAGGAAATACCGCAGGACGCGCAGGTCGATGTTCGAGCGGCCGCCGCTTCGGTCGTCATCCAGCAACGCCAAGTCCGAAGACGTGAACGACATGCCGCTGTCCGCCGATGATGTGCCCATATCCGTCTCCGTTCTCCGATCGCTCCGCTCCGCCCGGCATCCTCGAGCCGGATTCCGGTGTTGTCCAGTGTAGACAATCATGCCGCTGGTGGCGCAATACGAGCAAGGCCGCGGACTCCTTTCGGATTCCGCGGCCTTCCGTATCAGTCGTCGGATGCGCCCCGCCACTCGCCGGTCTTGCGCCACAGGTCGGGCTCCACGTAGATCTCCCACTCGTACCAGGGCAGCGCCTTGCGGATGTTGGCCTCGATCTTGTTGACCGTGTCGACGTCGAAGTCGCGATCCAGCTTCGAGGTCTGCACCTTCAGGCACAGCAGCACCGCGTCCTCGTCCATGTGCAGGGCCTGCATGTTGATCAGGCGCTCCACGCCCTCGGTCGACTCGACGGCGGCGACGACACGGCCACGCGTGCGGTCGCTGATGCTCTCGCCCAGCAGCAGCGACCCGGATTTGAACATCAGCGCCGCCGAGCCGGCGATCAGCACCAGACCGACCAGCAGGCCGCCGATCGCGTCATACAGTTCGTCCCCGGTGATCATCGACAGGCCGATGCCCAGTCCGGCGAACGCCAGACCGATCAGGGCGAGCGTGTCCCCCATCATCACCGAGGCCAGTTCCGTCGACTTGGTGCGCCGCCAGAAGCCGATCAGCGACCCCTCCTCGACCTTCACGCGCCGCAGCGCTCATGCGCCTCGCGGATGGAGGTGTGCAGCCCCCATCCCTCCAGGCAGGCGGAGACGATCACGACCGCGAGCGCGGCCTTGACCGCCGCACCCGTCGACTGCGGCTCGTTGACGCTCTTGTCGTCCGTCATATCCGTTCCTCTCTCATCGCCCTCCCCATTCGGGGAACATGGGCCGGAATACGAGAAAAGCCCGCCGAAGCGGGCTTTTCAGGTTTGTACCCCCAGAGAGAGTCGAACTCTCGTTGTCAGATTGAAAGTCTGGTGTCCTAACCGTTAGACGATGGGGGCAACGAAATAGAAAGTATAGGCGAGCGCCATCGCACTCGCAACACGGCGTGTCGCCTATACGGTGCGGTAGGCGAAGTCATGGATCACACGGCCGGCCTCGAGTCCCTTGCGCTCGAAGTTGGTCAGCACGCGCCCCTCGAACCGGGGCGATTCCACGAAGTCGGCGTGCGGCAGGTCCACGGCCAGGTCGGCGTTGCCCTTGCCGACATGCTCGGTCGGCAGGCTCACGGTCACGCCGCCCACGTTCTCGAAGCCCGGCATCGCGTCCATCACCTCATGGACGTGCAGCGCGTAGTCCTCGATGTCGGTGGCGATGCGCCATACGCCGCCGGGCACCAGCGCACGATGGACCAGCCCGGCGAGCTCCGGCTGCACGATGCGGCGCTTGTGGTGCCTCATCTTGGGCCAGGGGTCGGGGAAGTACGTCCATACCTCCTGTGCCACGCCGTCCGCCATGACCTTGAACAGTTCCGGCGCGTTGACCTGGGCGACGCGCAGGTTGCCGAGCCCCTGCTTGCCGGCCAGCAGCAGGGTGTGGGCGACGCCCGGATCGTACACCTCCAGCGCCAGGAAGTTGAGTTCGGGGTGCGCGGCCGCGGCCGCGACGACGTTCTCGCCCTGCCCGGTGCCGATCTCCACGATCAGCGGGTTGTCATTGCCCCACATCTCGCGCACGTACGCACCGTCGAACGTCACGCCGGGACGTACAGTCAGCGACCCCTCGCCGGCGTTCACGTCCAGCAGATACTCCCCCGCATACCTGTCCCACGCCCGCTGCAGGCGCGCGTCCAGACGCCCCGAGCGCCGGACGAACGAAAGCACCGGACGGCCGCGCCGCGCCTCCTGCCCCGCATCGCCGTCGGACCGCGACGCCTCCTGCGGCGTCACGTCCGCGGACAGCTGGGATTCCTCTTGTTCACGAATGTCTTCCTGCATACCCTTAGTTATAGAGGAAACGCGCGAACGAACACACGTTTGTGCGTTCGTGTTCTCATGCTATACTGAAACTGTTCAAAAAATAACAAAACTGGAGCAAAAGTGAACAGCGGATGTTCACACGGCATCCGCACACCAAACTCCGATGAATGAAAGGTCGGAACATGACTGTTCTCGTCACCGGCGGGTGCGGCTACATCGGCGCCCACGTCGTTCACGCCCTCCATCAGACCGGTCAGCAGGTCGTCGTCGTCGACGACCTGAGCTATGGCAAGCCCACCCGCATCGAAGGCTCCCGCCTGTACGGCATGGATGTCTCGGCCCCCGGCGCCGGCGAGCGCCTGGCCGAGATCATGAAGGCCGAAGGCGTGGAAGCCGTCATCCACTTCGCCGCCCGCAAGCAGGTCGGAGAATCCGTCGAGAAGCCGCTGTGGTACTACCAGCAGAACATCAACGGCATGCTCAACGTGCTCGTCGGCATGCGCGACGCCGGTGTCAAGAAGCTCGTCTTCTCCTCCTCCGCGGCCACCTACGGCGTCCCGCCGGTCGACGTGGTGCCCGAGGACGTGGTGCCGATGCTGCCGATCAACCCGTACGGCCAGACCAAGCTGTTCGGCGAGTGGATGGCCCGCGCCTGCGAGACCGCCTACGACATCCGCTTCTGCGGCCTGCGCTACTTCAACGTGGCCGGCTGCGGCCCCGTGGAGCTTGAGGACCCGGCCATCCTCAACCTGATCCCGATGCTGTTCGACCGCCTGAAGAAGGGCAAGGCGCCCGCGATCTTCGGCGACGACTACCCCACCGACGACGGTACCTGCGTGCGTGACTACATCCACGTCTCCGACCTTGCCGACGCGCATGTGGCCGCCCTCGACTACCTCGACCGCGACGAGCGCAAGTACGACGTGTTCAACGTCGGCACCGGCGAAGGCACCTCGGTCCGCCAGATCGTCGACGAGGTCAAGAAGGTGACCGGCCTGCCGTTCACCGAAACCGTCATGCCGCGCCGCGCCGGCGACCCGCCGCACCTGATCGGCTCCCCGAAGCGCATCAACGAGGAGATGGGCTGGCACGCCAAGTACAACGTCGAGGACATCGTCAAGTCCGCCTGGGAGGCCTGGCAGGCCAACCCGGAGCATCACATCGACGTCGAGACCTGGAAGCAGGCCGACTGACGCATCCCTTCCGGCCGATGCCGGCAACGTGGTCGGGGCGCGGTTCCGCATGGGGCCGCGCCCCGATCGCATTCCATCCCGCAACCCCGCAATCGCGATGCACCGGCGTTGCGGGTACTCTGGAATCATGACAGATTCGAATCCCTTCGCACCGCAGCAGAACGGCCCGGACGGCACCCCGCAGTATGGGGCCGCGCCCTCCGACCAGCAGTCCTTCACCCCGCAGCCCGAACAGCCGTACACCCAGCCCTCCCAGCAGCCGTACACCCAGCAATACGGCGCCGCATACCAGCAGGGAGCCCCCTACCAGAACGGCTACCAGCAGCAGGGCACGACGTATCAGAACGGCTACCAGCAGCAGGGCACGACGTATCAGAACGGCTACCAGCAGCCCGGCGCCTACGGGGCGCCGTACGGGGCGCAACCCTACGGCTATTATTACGGACAGCCCACGCAAGTCGACCGTTGGAACGGCCTGTGCATCGCCGGATTCGTGCTGGCGTTCATCATTCCGCCGGTCGGCCTGATCCTCTCGGTCATCGCACTGGTCCAGATCAACAAATCCCATGAGAAGAGCAAGGGGTTGACCATCGCCGGTATCGTCATCAGCGCCCTGGGCACGCTGTTCTTCGTGGCCGTCATCGCCCTGGCCGTATGGGCGGTCGGTTTCACGGTCGATTACGTCGAGGAGCACCCCGAGGTCTGGTACGAATCCGGCGACTATTCCCAGCTTGACGGGCAGCTCTGCCTGCCGGACGGCACCTGCGTCGACACACGGGACCTTCCCGACGGATACGACTGGTCCGACCTGCTTGACGATTTCGGCTCGCACGACGGCACCGAATGGACGGACCATTGGCAGACCGCCCTCGGCAGCATCCCGATCGAAATGGCGCTTGTCGACTGACGCGACCGCAGGTTTCCCGAACCCCCCAAAACCGCGAAATTCCAACGCGACACGCGGTAACTTGCGCTCTGCGCCAATCTGAGTAATATTTCTATTCGGCTTCTCGTTCAGAGAACACCACGGCCCCGTAGCTCAGTTGGTTAGAGCGCCGCCCTGTCACGGCGGAGGTCGCCGGTTCAAGTCCGGTCGGGGTCGCGAATGGTTAAGACCCGGTTTTTACCGGGTTTTTTCAACTGTTCATGGCTCTGTAGCTCAGTTGGTAGAGCGAACGACTGAAAATCGTTAGGTCAGCGGATCGATGCCGCTCGGAGCCACCACCACCCCGCCTTGTGCGGGGTTTTTGCTTTCACCCCCTCCCCCGAGAAACGGATGACGGCCGAAACACCTTCATTCGGAAGCAGGCGGAAGACACGCCGGCGACACGATTTGCATAATGCGCAGAACCATGTAATATCTCTTCTTGGCTTCTTTTCCGAAAGAACGCCACGGCCC
This sequence comes from Bifidobacterium pullorum DSM 20433, assembly GCF_000771405.1. Classification (GTDB taxonomy): domain Bacteria; phylum Actinomycetota; class Actinomycetes; order Actinomycetales; family Bifidobacteriaceae; genus Bifidobacterium; species Bifidobacterium pullorum. Next base: position 45,726 of record NZ_JDUI01000009.1, read on the forward strand.
CGTAGCTCAGTTGGTTAGAGCGCCGCCCTGTCACGGCGGAGGTCGCCGGTTCAAGTCCGGTCGGGGTCGCTCATGGCTCTGTAGCTCAGTTGGTAGAGCGAACGACTGAAAATCGTTAGGTCAGCGGATCGATGCCGCTCGGAGCCACCACCGTCGCCCCGCCATCGCGCGGGGCTTTTCCTTTTCCTTTTCCTTTGCGAGCTGGCCCCGCCCTTATAACCCATGATGGCCGGTCGCATTCCTGCGACCGGCCATCACTGATGCCATCACGGATGAATCGGCAGACTCACACTGTCAAGCGAGCTGGCGTTCGACCCAGTCGGCGATATACGGGGCCACATGCTCGATCTGGTCAATGGCGACCTCGAACTCGTGGGTGCCGCCGTACCAGGGGTCGACCAGGTCGATCTCATCCTCGCGACCGGCGGCCGGCTGCCGCAGGTCCGGATCGAAGCTGCGGTACATGTGGACTTCAGCCTGCTTGTCCGCCGGCAGCTGTCGCTTCAGCGCACGCATGTGCGACGCGGTCATCGGCAGGAACAGGTCGGTTTCGGCAATCTCGTCAGGCTCGATACGGTGGGCGAAATGCCGCGTGGGAAGCTCGTAGCCCCGCGCCTTGAGCACGCGCACCGCGCGACGGTCGATCGGATTGCCGTATTCCTCGTCGCTGACGCCGCTGGACATCACGCGCACGCGGTCGGCCAGCCCGCGACGCTCGAACTCGGCGCGCAGGATGATCTCGGCCATCGGGGAACGGCAGATATTGCCGGTGCAAACGGTCATCACGGTATACGGGTGGGTGGTCATGGTGAAAATCCTCCGTCAAGCGTCAGCGGGTTTTGCGATAGGTGACATACCGGAATCCGCGGATTCCGTCACCGGTTTTCGCGGGCATCAGCCACGGCGATTTCTCGGCCTCCTGCCACAGGCCGGATTCGACCAGCGCCTCCATGTCGGGCGCGTACGTATCCGCCTCCACATCGGCGCGAATCTGCGTCACGAACGCCTTATCGGCCTGCGGCAGCGCCTCGGTGAACAACTGGGCGCCGCCGATGATCCAGATTTCGCTGCGGTCCATGCCGTCGTCCGGAATCGCCTCCTGACGGGCCAGGTCGAGCGCGGCTTCGAGGTCGCCGACCACGATCGCGCCGGGGGCCGCATAGTTCGTGTTTCGGGAAACCACGATGTTGTCGCGGTTCGGCAACGGCCGGTACTTGGCGCTAAGCGATTCCCAGGTGCGCCGGCCCATGATGACCGGGTGGGAGATCGTCAGCTCCGTGAAATGTTTGAGGTCCTCGGGCAGGTGCCACGGCATGCCGCCGTTGACGCCGATTGCGCCGGCGTGACCTTCCTTGTCATGCGCCTCCGCCCAAATCAGGTTCACCGAGAACGTCTTGGGGAAATCATCGCCCCAATCCTCAGCTTCCTCAAGCCCGGCTGTCCCGGGCTCGGGTTCGTGATAGCCGCTGAGGCTACTATCGTGCTCCATTTCATTCACTCCTTGGGTAACGTGGAACTGGCACTTAGTGTATAGGGCGGCTCAGACCGCGACCGGTGCCTTGATAGCGGGGTGATGCTGGTAGTTCACGATCTCGAAATCGTCGTAGTCGTACTCGAAGAGCGAATCGGCCTTGCGGATGCGGATCTGCGGATAGGGGTACGGATCACGCCCCAGCTGTTCGAGCACCTGGTCGATGTGGTTGTCGTACACATGGCAATCGCCACCGGTCCACACGAACTCCCCCGGTTCCAGACCGGCCTGCTGCGCCATCATCAGCGTCAGCAGCGAATAGGAGGCGATGTTGAACGGCACTCCCAGGAACATGTCGCAGCTGCGCTGATACAGCTGGCAGGACAGCCTGCCGTCGGCGACATAGAACTGGAACAGGGCGTGGCACGGCGGCAGCGCCATCCGCTCCACCTCGGCCGGGTTCCAGGCGCTGACCACCATGCGGCGCGAATCCGGATTGGTGCGGATCAGGTCGAGCACGTTGCCGATCTGATCGATGGTGCGATTCGGATCCTCGGGTGTCGGGGCGGGCCAGCTGCGCCACTGCACGCCGTACACCGGGCCCAGGTCGCCGTTCTCGTCGGCCCATTCGTCCCAGATGTGCACGTTGTGCTCCTGCAGCCAACGCACGTTGCTCGACCCCTTGAGGAACCACAGCAACTCGTAGGCGATGCCCTTGAAGAACACGGTTTTGGTGGTCAGCAGGGGGAACGACTCGGACAGGTCGAAGCGCATCTGCTGCCCGAACAGCGAGATGGTGCCGGTACCGGTGCGGTCGGATTTCAGCGTGCCTTCGGTCAGGATCTTGCGGACCAGGTCCTCGTACGGCATCGGGATGTCCGTCTGCGGACGGGCGGGGATGCGGGTGCGGATGTCTGCGAGCTGTTCGGGTGTCAAAGCCATGCACCTCAGTCTAGCGGGACGCATGCCTGAACACGGGCCCGTCCGTCCACGGCGCAACCGACGGCGCTGCTGTTCGCGGACGGCTCACCATGGATGCGCGCCGATTCGGATACATTGGATATGTACCTGCGTACAACGACCAAGGAGGTTTAGGCATGGGCAAGCGACTGTGGGTGGAACGCAACAAGGATGGTTCCTGGGACGCGTTCAGCGAGGACGGCGCGCACATCAAGTTCGGCAAGGACAGGGGGCAGTTCACGCCGGGAGATCTGATGAAGATCGCCCTGGCCGGCTGCGCGGCGCTGTCCAGCCAGTTCGCCATCGAGCATACGCTCGGCGAGGGCAAGGGGGCGCGCATCGTGGTGGACGGCACCTACGACGGCGACGACAACTCCTATATCAATTTCAACGAGCAGCTTGTGGTGGATGCCACGGACGCCTCGCTGAGCGAGGAGGACGCCGAGAAGCTCAAGGAACGCATCAAGCGGCATATCGACAAGGGGTGCACCGTGTCACGCACCTATGTGCATGACACCCCGGTGCGCCTGGACGTGACCGTACGCCGCTGATCGGCGCCGCGCGGTGCCGATCGACAGCACCGTGGACACGGCGATGGGGGCTGGTTCCTGACGGACCAGCCCCCATCGCGCATCGACGGGATGTGTTCCCGTTTCGTACGGGTTCCCGGCGCCCCTCAGAGGGCGCCGGTGCCGGATCAATCCTTGTGCAACGGATCGATGGCGGATTCGATGTCGTGGGCCTGCTCCGCGCCGGCGGTCGGCACCGACACCTCCTCGACGCCGCTGATGTCGTCGATCGGCTTGGCCGGAACGTCGGCCGGGGAGCTGGGCACGGTATCCAGACGGCTTTCGGCCGCCTCCACGTACTTGCGGGGTACCACATACACCGGGTTGATGGCGTGCTGGATCAGTCCCTGGCTGGTCGAGCCGAACAGCAGACCGGTGAACCCGCCGCGCCCGCGGGAGCCGACCACGACCACGTCATGGTCGCGGCTGGCCGCCGTCAGTGCGTCGACGGCGGACCCGGGCACCACCGACTTGGTGATCCGCAGGTTGGGATGTCGTTCCAGAATCGGCGAGATCCGCACGTCCAGGTCTTCCTTGAACGAGTCCATCACGCCCTCGTCCCCCTCGACGCCCTGCATCTTCGGCACGGCGGAGATGACATCGAGCTCGGCGTCCCAGGTGGCGGCGAAATCGGCCGCGATCTCCAACGCCTTGATGCCCCACTTGGATTCGTCCGACCCCACGGCCACCTTGGTGATGGTGTTGTTCAGATGCATCGGGTTGCCGTCGTCGTCGGTGTAGGGCACCACCACGATCGGGCAGTAGGCGTATGCCGGCAGGCTGGAGCTCGTGGTGCCCAGCAGCCGCTCGGCCAGACCGCCCTTGCCGCGGTTGCCGATGACGATCAGGTTGTAGTTGCGCGACAGCTCCACGAATACGGAGGCGGGGTCGCCGGTGACGATCAGCGTGACGGCCTCGACGCCCTGTTCGTCGGCGATGGCCTTGGCCTTGGACAGGATCTCCTGCGCATCGCTGTGTGCCGCGTTGTCATCCCCCATCGCGGTGTAGGTGGCATCGAACGAAACCGCCGCATAGCTCGGCAGCGAATACGCGCAGACGATCTGCAGGGTCAGCCCGGCGTGCTTGGCATAGTTCGCGGCCCACCACGTGGCCTTATAGCTGGCGTGGGATCCATCCACGCCCACAAGAATGGCTTTGTCGTTGATCATGACGACCTCCTTGGTTGTCGGCGACGCCGCCATGCGCCGCCTTTAGCACTACCTTACCGCGTCATGCCGCGTTGCAGGCATATCTGCCCTGGGGAAACACCAAAGAAAAAAGGACGCGCCTTATGGCGCGTCCCTGACGATTCTGCCGGCCCTCTCAGACCACGCGACGGATGGCGTACCCGCCGGTGAACACCCAGGAGACGGGCGCGGTGTCGGTACCGGAGCTGGTGGTCATGGCGTTCATCACCATGCCGTTGCCGATGTAGATGGCGGCGTGGCCGGCGTTGGCGATGATATCGCCGGGCTGCGCCTCGGCCAGGCTGCCCACGGGGGAACCGACGCTCATCATCGCACCGGAGGTACGCGGCAGCGAAACGCCGAACTGGGCGAACACATACTGCACGAAGCCGGAGCAATCCCAGCCGGACGGCGAGGTGCCGCCGTACACGTACGGATAGCCCTTGAACTGCAGCGAGTACTGCGCGATCGCCGAACCGGTCGCGCTGCCGGCCGGCGCGGACACCGTCGACGTCTGGGCGGCGGAGGTGTCGGTCTCACTGGAGGAGGAGGTGACGGACTCACGATACGAGGAACGGCTCGCGGCGGCGGCCTGCTGCTGCGCGGCGGCGGCAGCGGCCTGCTGACGGGCCTGCTCGGCGGCCTCGGCCTCGATCTCGGCCGGGGACTTGGTCTGCGGGACATCAAGGCTCTCGATGCCGCCCCAGTCGGCACCGCCGTCCACCTCGGTGGAGGTGGATTCGGAGAGCAGATCCTTGCGAACGGTGGTCACCTTGGGGAAGGAACGGGTGGAGGTGGTCGCCTCGCTCTGATCGGCGTCCGCCGAGGCGAGGGGCACAACGGCGACGGACAGCAATCCGGCCGCAACGAAAGCGGTGGCAATCGAAACAGTCTTCTTTACGATACTCATCGTTGCCCGATTGTACTGAATCACGTGTACAAAAACCCTTCCGCAACAGCCCGATCAGCGAATACGGCAGCGGGCGCGTCCCTATTGGGGAACACGCCCGCATCCCATGACCGGCATCGATCAACGACGCCGAATCAGAAGTGAATGTACTGGTAGTTGCCGGTATCGGAGAACACACGGCTGGAGCAGAACCCGCCGGCGAATCCGGAGCCCATCTCGGAGACGCGCACGCTGCCGTCCGCATAGATCTCCTCGACGATCGCCACATGGCCGTACCCCCAGGAGGACCCCGCCTGGCCGCCCTGGAAGACCATGATGTCGCCCACCATGCGCGGCGTGCTGTCGACCCAGTAGCCCATGGCACTGGCGGAGGCGGCCCACTGCGCGCCGTTGCCGAAGAACGAACCCACGGGCAGACCCAGCTGGTGGCGGCGCTCATACGCCCACCAGGTGCAGTTGCCGCCGGCGTAACGGTTGCCGACATCCCCGATCTCATGGTTCGGGTTGAAGCCCGCGGGAGCGATGCTGTAGTCGAGGGAGGCGCCCCCGGCCAGACCGCTATCGGAGCTGGTGCGCACCTCGGAACGGCTGGCGGCTGCCGTGGACGACGACCTGGAGGCGGTGGCGGCGGCAGCGGCCTGCTGCTCGGCCTGGCGCTTGGCCTCCTCCTCGGCGCGCTTCTGCGCGGCTTCGGCGTCCTTCTCGGCCTGGGACTTGGTCTGGGGCACGTCAAGCGACTCGACCCCGCCCCAGTCGATGTCGTCCTCGACGGACACGGACGATGCCTCGGCGAACAGGTGTTCGCCGCCTTCGATCACGCCGGGGAACGACCGGACGGAGGTCACGGCATTGGACTGCTCACCGTACGCGGCGGCAGGCAACACGGCAAAACCCACAACGCCGACCATGCAGGCGACGGCGGCCGAAACACACGTCTTGGTAAAGCTCTTCATCGGAACTTCACGATACCATCACGTCCGCCCATGAACGGACGCCCACCTGCGCGGCTGGGCCGCGATACCGCACGACACGCCGTAAGGGTGGAAATCAGTAGTGGATGAACTGGAAATCGCCCGGGTTCGTATACGTGCGGGAGTAGGTCTTGCCGTTCATCACGGCGCCGCACTCGGAGGTGACGATCGAACCGTCGGGATTGATCTGCTCGACGATGGCCACATGGCCGTAGTAGGCGTCGGAACCGGCCTGGCCGGCGGCGAACACCATGATGTCGCCCACATGGCGGGGGGTGTTGTCCACCCAGTAGCCCAAGGCGCGGGCCGAGTTGGCCCACATGTTGCCGTTGCCCATGTAGGAGCCGACCGGCAGGCCGAGCTCGTGACGGCGCACGTACACCCACCAGGTGCACTGGCTGAACGAATAGGCGTTGCCGCTGTCGCCGGTGGCGTGGTTGGGGTTGAAACCCTCGGGCAGCGCGCCCTGATCCCGATCCATCAGCGTGGCGACCTGCGGATTGTTCGCCAGCGAACGCGACATCTGCTCCACATCGAGCTGGGAGGCGTCGCCGGTGGCGTGCCATTCGCCTTCGCTGGAAACCTGCACGGTATCGGCGAGAGGCTGCTCGTCCTGCGCGGCCTGATCCGGCTGCGGAGCGGCCTGGGACTCCTGGTCCTGCTGATCGCCCGACTGGGCCTCCGCCACAGCCTGGTTCACCTCGCTCAGCGGCGTACGGTCCTGCGAACGGGAGACCACGTCCGTGGTGATGCGCTTGAGCTGGGTGGTGGTTGTGGGGTCGGCATCGGCCAGGATGCTGCCTTCGATGTCCTCGGGGCCGGCCAGGGCCACGGCGGTGGCGGCGGTGCCCACGAGCGCCGCCAGCGATGCGGACGTAAGGATATGGGAGCGACGTTCGGCGGCGCGCGTCGCCTCACGCAACGCACGACGGGTCTGGGGGGCGACCTCGTTCAGTCGATCGATGACGGCCTGGTCGAGGCCGACCATGGCGCCATTGGACTGCGCCATCTGCACCGCGCGCACGGCCTTGGCGCTGTGGGCGCCGCTGGTCGCGGAAAACAGCGAACGGGAGGTACAAATGGACTGACGTGAGCTGTTGGCTGCCTTATGGGCTGCATGCCTCATATCTCAACTACTCCTTAGGCGAATTGCCGACGTCTCTTTTCGGTGCAGCGTCTTACGCCACGATTGACAACCGTACAACGCACCCCGCCCAAAATGGGACATCCGTCCCGCCAAACACCGCCGGAACGCGCCCGAGAACACCCCGGAACCGTTGCAATACCGCCGATGCACCGATTCTTCACATTCCCGCCGCCGGCAGTTCAGCATCGACCATCATTCCGGGCGTGTCACCCCGGCCGAGGAAACGGATACCTTCCCCGAACACGTCCATTTAACGGTCAGCTCCCGCTGCAATCCGCAACCGACGCTAGGCTGGGGTGCATGGCCAACATCGTTATCCCTCCATCCATGCTGCCCGAGGACGGACGCTTCGGCGCCGGCCCCAGCAAGATCCGCACCGAACAGGTCCAGGCGTTGGACGCCGGCGCGACCGACGTCCTGGGCACGTCGCACCGCCAATCGACCGTCAAGCAGATCGTCGGGGGGATCCGCGAGGGACTGGCCGAGTTTCTGCAGTTGCCCGACGACTATGAGATCGTGCTGGGCAACGGCGGCGCCACGGCGTTCTGGGACATCGCCTGCGCCTCGCTGATCACCCGCCGCGCCGCCTTCGGCGTCTACGGATCGTTCAGCGCGAAGTTCGCCGCATCCGCCACATCCGCACCGTTCCTCGAGGAACCGGTCATCTACCGGTCGGAACCGGGCACCTGCCGCCTGCCCGAGTATACGGAGTACGTCGACGCATACTGCTGGGCCCATAACGAGACCTCCACCGGCGTGGCCGCACCAGTGCGCCGCATCGACGGCAGCCGGGAGCAGGGGGCGCTGACGATCATCGACGCCACCAGCGCGGCGGGCGCGCTGCCCGTGGACATCGCGCAGACCGACGCCTATTACTTCTCCCCGCAGAAGGCGTTCGGGGCCGATGGCGGCATGTGGATCGCCGCGCTCTCCCCCGCCGCCATCGACCGCGCCTACGGCATCGAGCACAGCACCTCGCTGGAGGGGGTGCTGCGGTGGATTCCGCCGTTCCTGTCGCTGAAGTCCGCCATCGAGAACTCCCGCAAGGACCAGACGCTCAATACGCCCGCCATCGCCACGCTGATCATGCTCCACGAGCAAGTGCATTGGCTGAACAACAACGGCGGCATGGCCTGGGCGACCGCCCGCTGCGCCAAGTCCGCGTCCCTGCTCTACCAGTGGGCGGAACACTCCGACTATGCGCGGCCGTTCGTCGCCGATCCGGCGCTGCGGTCGAACGCCGTCGTCACCGTCGACATCGACGAGCGGATCAACGCCAAGCAGATCGTCACCACCCTGCGCGAAAACGGCATCCTCGACACCTCCGGATACCGCAAGCTGGGACGCAACCAGCTGCGGTTCGGCGTGTTCCCCTCCGTGGAGCCCGCCGACGTCGCCGCGCTGACCGCCTGCATCGACTACGTTGCGGAACGGCTGTGACGATCAACTACCCTTATCCGGTATACCGCGTTAGAGTAATGGCATGAAAATCGCTCCGATCATCGACCCCGGCGCACGCAAACCGGCGCCCAAACCCGTGCGCGTCGATTTGCGCAAGGCGTTCGTCATCGGCACGACGCTGTGGCTGCTGGCCACCATCGTCTGCCTGGTGCTACAGGCAGCGGGGCTGGTTTCGGTCAAGGTGACGCTGGTGTGCGGCATCGGCGTCGTCATCGGATTGATGATGCTCGTCTGGGAGCACTTCGACCGCTGGGACTACCGCCGACTGGGCGAATGACGCCGGCTAGCGCGCGACCGGCAACGACAGCGTGAACGTGCTGCCCTGACCCACGCGGCTCCACACCGACGCGGCGCCGTGGTGCGTCAGCGCCACGTGCTTGACGATGGCCAGCCCCAGTCCGATGCCGTCCGCAGTGCGCTCGTTCTGGTTGCTGCCGCGGTAGAACCGCTCGAATACATGCGCCTGCTCCCGCTGCGGGATGCCGCAGCCGCGGTCGATCACCCGGATCTCGACCTTGTCGCCGTCCTCGCTGGCTCGTACGGTCACGCTCACGGCACCGCCATCATCCGAATACGCCACGGCGTTATCCACCAATTTGGCGACGGCGGTGCGGATCTGATCCGCGTCCCCATGCACCTTCAGATCGACATCACCCGTAAGCGTCAGCTGAATAGACCGGTCCGCGGCGGTCGGGCCCGCCGCGGCGACGACCGCCGCCAACGGGTCACGCAGCGCGATGGCGTTCGCAGCGGACGGCGTGATGGGCTCCTGCGCCTTGATCAACAGCAGCAGATCCGACACCATGCGGTTCAGATGGCCGCAGGCCGCACGAACCTGTCGGGCGTCACGCTCGATGCGTTCCCGGCTGGAGTCGCCCTGTTCCAGGGAATCGGCGAGCGCCATCAGCGCCTCCGTGGGTTTCAGCAGCTGCTCGGAGACGTTCGTGATGAACGAATCGCGTGTCTGGGCGAACCGGATGACATCGCTCAGGTCCTCGACCATCACCACCACGAACCGCTCGCTGATGCGGCCCACTGTGACCTTCAGCCAATTCGGACGGCTCACCGATCGGCGGCGACGGCTCTCCTTGGCCTCGTCGCCCAGATTGTCGAACGCGTGCTCGTACTGCCAGGGGGTATGGGTCTCCACGTTGAACTGCACGCGGCCGCCACTCGAACGGACATGATGGATCTCATCCAGTACGCGTTCGTTGGCGATCGCGTCGTCGACGACCACGCCCAAGGTATAGGCCGCGGGGCTGGCGCGGACGACCTCGTCATCCTCATCCACCACGATCGACGACCCCGGGATCAGCGACAGCAGCAGCGCCGTGGAATCCTCCAGATCGTCCTGCGTCTGTTCCTCCGGCTGTCGGCGGCGGGGCAGGACGCGCTGCACCTCGGCCTCCAGCCTGCTCACCGGCGAAGCCCCGCCGAACAGCTTGGCCACCACCGGGCTGATGCGGTCCATCAGGAAGAATCCGACCAGTACGGCCACCGCGATGGCCACGATGCCGAACGCCACGAAGATGAGCACACTGGGGTCGTTGAATTGAGGCATAGGGTCATTCTCGCACAATCGGGCCAAAATGAATGACAGGTAAACCATCCGATGAATTTTCAGCCAACGGCGGGTGGCCATTGACTACGTTGCCGGTAAATCGGCCGTGCCGAATATTACACTGGATGAGGTTGTACAGCACTACCCATGAAAGGCATGAACAATGCGCGTTATTTTCGACGAGGAGCTCAAAGCCGTTGCCGATGACCTCGATCGCATGGTGCAGGATGTGCGCAAGGCGATCAACGGCGCGGGCAACGCGCTGCTGAACTCTGACCTTGAAGCCGCCCAGGCCGTCATCGACGGCGACATCGAGATCGATGCGCTCGAGTCGAGCGTCATCGACCAGTGCGTCAAGCTGCTGGCCAAGCAGAACCCCGTGGCCACCGATCTGCGCGTGGTCGTCTCCACGCTGCGTCTGGCCGCCACCTTCGAACGCATGGGCGATCTGGCCCGCCACATCGCGGAGACGGCCCGCCGCACCTATCCGCAGTCCCCGCTGACCGATGACGCCAAGGCGCTGTTCACCGAGATGCAGGAGTTCCTGACGATGACCGCCGACCGCATGGTCGCCATGCTGCAGGACCGCAACACCGCCATCGCCGAGCAGGTGATCGTGGACGATGACAAGCTCGACGCCCTGCATCAGAAGACCTTCGACCTGATGCTCTCCGACGAGTGGCAGGGCACCAAGCAGCAGCTCATCGATCTGGTGCTGTTGGGCCGCTACATGGAACGTCTCGGCGACCACGCCGTTTCGGCGGCCCGCCGCGTGGTGTTCATCGTCTCCGGTTTCGATCCGTCCAAGGAACCGTCCCGCGACGAGGACGGCAGCGTCTACTGATCGTCGGCGCTCCGCCGAACACGAGTCACAGCAAAACCGCCGGGTGCCCATCCACCCGGCGGTTTTCCATACCCGACACCCCACCCCAGCTACGTAGCCCGCACCGCATCCCCGCAACACGCCCACCCTCTGCGCAACACGCCCGCCCTCTGCGCAACACGCCCGGCCTCTGCGGACTGTGATGCATCGTGACTCTGACACATTCCACAAAACGTTGAAATATCAAGGTTTTGAACTTGCATCACAGTCACAAAAGTGTCAGAGTCCGCAGAGGCCGGGCGTGTTGTTAGGTCGGGGCCACGGCCGTGGAACGAAATGGCCACAGTTGCGGAGCGAAGCGACCAAGACTGTGGAGCGAAACGGCCACGGTTACGGGGCGAAACGGCCAAGACTGTAGAGCGAAACGGCCATGGTTGTGGAACGCGAGGGGTGGAGAGGAGCAAGATACAGCGACGGTGCTGCGATACGACATAGGGGTTGCACGAGATATCGTGCAACCCCTATATGAGAAGCGGTGAAGCCTAATGCATCACTTCTGGCCCTGGGCGGCGACGGCGGCGGCACCGGCGGCGGCGGCCTCCGGGTCCAGGTACTCGCCACGCGGCTTGATCGGCTTGAAGTTCTCATCCAGCTCGTACAGCAGCGGGATGGCGGTCGGGATGTTGACCTTGGCGATCTCCTCCTCCGACAGGCCGTCGAGCATCTTGACGATGGCACGCAGCGAGTTGCCGTGGGCGGCGATCAGGACGGTCTTGCCGGCCTTGAGCTCCGGGATGATCTCCGACTCCCAGTACGGGGTCACGCGCTCGACCACGTTGGCCAGGGCCTCGGTCTCCGGGACCGGGTCGCCGGCGTAACGCGGATCGTTGTTCTGGGCGTACTGGTCGTTCGGATCGATCTCCGGCGGCGGGGTGGCATAGGAGCGGCGCCAGATCATGAACTTCTCGTCGCCGTACTCCTCGCGGATCTCGGTCTTGTTCTTGCCCTGCAGAGCGCCGTAGTGACGCTCGTTGAGACGCCAGTTGCGCTTGACGGGGATCCACAGGCGATCGGCCTCGTCAAGGGCGATGTTGGCGGTGTTGATGGCACGACGCAGCAGCGAGGTGAAGACGATGTCCGGCAGGACGTTCTTCTCCTTGAGCAGCTGACCGCCGCGCTTGGCTTCCTCGACACCCTGCTCGGTCAGCGGGACGTCGACCCAGCCGGTGAACTGATTGGTTTTATTCCATGCGCTCTGTCCATGACGGAGCAGTACTAGTTTGTAAGTCATGCACCCAGTCTACGCGACAAACCCGACGATACGGCGCATCCCGGGCCGTATGCCGGAAACACCCCTCACGCCAGGGTGACGCCGATGACGAATGCCGACGCCGTGCACAGTCCGGTCAGGGCGTACAGGGTCCGCGCCAGCGCCCGTTTGCCGACATGGCAGGCCATCGCCGCGCACACGCCAAGAGGCAGCGCGACCACCGCCACAATCAGCCCCGCCGTCGACAACGCCGGAAGCAACCCGTCGGGCGAGCAGGACGCGATTCGCTGCCCCGACCCGTCCACCGAAAACTGCGGACACAGCCGCGTGCCCGTGCGCGTCGCCACGGTCGAGGATTCCTGCAACGACCTGATGGCGTTGTACGCCATCATCCATTGGATGATGAAGGCCACGACACCGCGCGCCGTGGAGATGCGCCGGTCCGTGGCGGCCAGTTCGCCGGAGGCGTCGACGTCGCCATCGGTCACGGTGGCGATCGCCCATGAACAGCACGCGGCCAGTACCGCCCCGACCACGCCGCCGCCGAACGTCACGTGAAAGCAGACCAGCGCGTGGGTAATCAGCGCGACGCCAAATCCCCAGACCGCCGCCAACATGTCATTCGCCGTGCGAGTCGCCAACGACAGCCCGATCCGGTCGCACACATGCCAGGTGGCCTGCAGCCACACCACAGCGAACGCCACGGCCCACACCAAAGGCAGCCACACCGCGCCTGTCAGCACCGCTAAAGCGATCCCCACCGCCAGGAACGCCGGCAGCGTCCAGAGCATCGCGTTCCGCGCCCGACGCGCCGAACGGGACATCACACCGCCGGCACGCACCCCACCGGCGACATCCAGCCGTACCGCCATCTCGCAATACACGGCGAACACCACGGCCAGCATCAGGCACAGCAGAGAGACGGTCGCGAACCACGGCAGCGGGGAGACGCACAAACCGGCGTCCCCTTGAGGATCGTCGACGCTGTGCCCGCCGATCACGGGACACATATAATGGTTCGCGGTCCCGCCCCAATTATCCAGATACAACGGCGCGAACGACGTGCCGGCACCGATCAGCACCGCGATGGCGGCTGATGCGGACAGCCAGGGCCACACCGAATGTGAATACCGCATGAGGTCTCCCTCCCCTTCCTCGACACCCCGATTATAGGACGGTTCCGCCGCGGTATTCCGCGCCACGGGGGGCATCGTCACAATACGGCCATGCCGACGTACCCCATCGCGCACACCAGCAGCGACAGGCTGGTCAACGGCAACGCGCGGGCATGGTCGCGGCCCAGGATCGCGCAACCATTCACCATCGCCAGTATCAGACTCACCGCCCCCGTCAGCCCGATCACCCATCCGCTGCCGTACGACACTGCCGCCGGATAATGCCCCACCTGTATGGCAAACATCGCCAATAACGCCAGCTCCAGCATCATCGACGGGCAAACGCCGACCCAATACGTCACCACCGTCAGAATACGTGCGCGACGCGCCCCCAGCCGCACCGCCAACGTACGTTTGCCGTGCACGCGGTCCGCATCGACATCGCGCAGATTGTTGACCATCAGCAACGCGCAGGACAGCAGACCGGCCTGCACCGCGCCCACCACCCCCATCGTGGTGACGGTTCCGCACAGCACGAACTGGGTCCCCAGCACCGCCACCAGACCGAAGAACACGAACACGAACAGCTCGCCCAGTCCCGCGTAGCCGTACGGGTGCCGGCCTCCGGTATAGCACCAGCCGGCCAGCAGACAGCACACGCCGACCGCGAGCAGCCACCAGTGGCCGGTGATGAGGATGACCGCCAGTCCGCACAGGCAGGCGAGGCCCGCCGCGATGCCGGCCGCCGCCAGTACCCGCTTCGGCGGCACGCCGGAGGCGACCAGACGCGCGGGTGCATGGATGGGGGTTGCCGCAACGCCGTCGCACCGGCCCGAGGGGACGACCGCTGTGGGCGGGATGCCGTGCGACTCGGACGATGTCGGCGATGCGGACAACGCCGCCCCGCGCCCTTCGTCCGTGCCGCGGACGCCGTCGGAGTAGTCGTTGGCAAAGTTGACGGCAATCTGCAGAAACAGGGCGACCAGCGCGCACAGGATCGCCAACGGCCAGAACCGCGATTCCAACATGGTTTGCGTGGCACGATTGATTGCGCAGGATTCCGGCGCGGGGTAGATTAGTGAGCATACGCCGAGCTGTCGGACGGAAGTCCATGCCGCGGCCGCGCCGATGACCACCGGCGCCACGCTGGCCGGCAGCGTCTGCGGCCGCATCCCCTTCAACCAGATCGCGATTCCCATACCGCTATGGTCTCGCAGAGGATGGATATCGTCGGCGTCGAGGCCACTGCAGCCATACGCACCCGCGGCGACGGATGCCGGCATGGAACGTAAGAGTCTGTCCGCGGCATGAGCCCGCGGCAACAACAAGACCTCCCCATCCGCATGAGACAGGGAGGCCTGAAGGATGACACGCGGCGCGGCCGCGATTCCCGCCGTTCCTACTGCAGATTGAGCGGCTTGACCAGCGGGAAGGTGATGGTCTCGCGGATCGTGGCGCCGGTCAGGGCGATGAGCAGACGGTCGATGCCCATGCCCATGCCGCCGGCCGGCGGCATGCCCACGCCCAAGGCCTCAAGGAAGTCCTCGTCGATATCCATCGCCTCGGCGTCGCCGGCGAGCGCGTCCTTGGCCTGGGCCACGAAGCGTTCGCGCTGCACGACCGGGTCGTTGAGCTCGGAGTAGCCGGTGGCCAGCTCGAAGCCACGCACGTACAGATCCCACTTCTCCACCACGCCGGGCTTGGTGCGGTGCGATTTGACCAGCGGCGAGGTCTCGACCGGGAAGTCGCGCACGAACACCGGCTCGTAGAGCTTGTCCTCGTAGAAGTGCTCCCACAGGTGCTCGACGAGCTTGCCGTGGTTCTCCACGTCATCGCGCTCCACGCCGAGCTTGTCGGCGATCGCGCCCAGATGCTCCACGCTGGTGCCGGGGGCGTCCGGACCGCCGTTCGGGATGATCTCCTCGCCCAGGGCCTCGGAGAGCGACTCGTACATGCTGATGGTCTTCCATTCGCCGCCGAAGTCGTATTCGGTGCCGTCCAGCAGCGTGACCTTCAGCGAGCCGAACACGTCCATCGCGGTCTGCTGCACAAGCTCCTTGGTCAGCTGGCCGATGGTGTCGTAGTTGCCGTAGGCCTGGTAGGCCTCCACCATCGTGAACTCGGGGGCGTGCGTGGCGTCGACGCCCTCGTTGCGGAAGTCGCGGTTGATCTCGAAGACGCGGTCGATGCCGCCGACCAGGCAGCGCTTCAGGAACAGCTCCGGGGCGATGCGCATGAACAGGTCGATGTCGAAGGCGTTCATGTGCGTGGTGAACGGACGGGCCGCGGCGCCGCCGTGCACGGTCTGCAGCATCGGGGTCTCGACCTCGATGAAGTCATGGTTGTCGAAGGTGCGACGCAGCGAGGCGACGGCCTTGGAACGGTTGCGCACCATGTTGCGGATGCGCTCGTCGGCGATCATGCCGAGGTACGGCTTGCGCGTACGCGTGTCGTCATTGAGCTCCTTGTGCAGGGCGGGCAGCGGCTGCAGCGCCTTGGCGGCGATGGCCCACTCGGAGGCGAACACGGACAGCTCCCCCGTCTTGGAGGCGATCACGCGGCCCTTGATGAACAGGTGGTCGCCCAGATCCACCAGCTGCTTGAACTGCTTCAACGAATCCGCACCGATCTCCTTCTTGGAGATCATGCCCTGGATGGTGGTGCCGTCGCCGGCGGACAGCTGCACGAAGCACAGGCCGCCCGCGTTGCGCAGGAACAGCACACGGCCGGCGATGCCGACCACGTCCTCGGTCTCCTGCCCTGCCTCGAGCTTGCCGTCGTAGGCGGCGCGCACCTGTTCGATGGTGTGGGTCACCCCCACCTCGACCGGGTACGGGTTGACGCCTTCCTTCAGCATCATCGCGCGCTTGGCCACGCGCATCTGCACCTGTTCGGGATGCGCCAGCGGACCGAACTCCTTGTTGCCCGGGTCCACGGCCTCGTCCAGGGTCGCCCCCTCATCCACGCGCGCGGCGATGGCCGCGTCCTGCGCCATCAGCATCTCGGCGCGCTCGATGGTGGTCATCGTGGGAACGGCGGCCTCTTCCTCGTTCTGATTCTCAACGTTTTCAGTCATCTCACACATAAGCCACCAGTGTACCGAGACGCCAATACACGCCGTAAGACACGCCGGTTGCATTTGTCGACGGTTTCGTTGTATTATCTTCTGCGTTGCCAAAACGGGCTGTAGCGCAGCTTGGTAGCGCGCTTCGTTCGGGACGAAGAGGCCGCGGGTTCAAATCCCGCCAGCCCGACAACTCAAAGGGAATCACTGGTTACAGTGATTCCCTTTTTCCATGGTTAGGCAATATCCAAGGAACAACGGTATGAAAAGAAGCATCCTGGCCCTGGCCTCGGGCGCGTTCGTGCTCGGCGCCGCGGAATTCGTGATGATGGGCATCCTGCCCCAGGCCGCCGCGGCGATGGGCGTGGACATCCCCACCGCCGGCAACTACATCTCCTCCTATGCGATCGGCGTGTGCATCGGCACGCTGATGCTGGTCTTCGGCCGCCGCGTGCCGCCGAAGAGGCTCATCGTCCTGTTCATGGCGATCGCGCTCGCCGGCAATCTGCTCAGCGCCGTGTCGTTGAATTCGCCGATGCTCATCGCGGCGCGCTTCATCGCCGGCCTGCCCCACGGCGCCTTCTTCGGCACCGCCACGCTCATCGCCAAGACCTTGGCCGACAAGGGCAAGGAGGCGCAGGCCGTCTCGATGATGGTGACCGGCCAGACCGTGGCGAATATGCTCGGCGTGCCGGCGGGCACGATGATGGCCGAGTTCATGTCCTGGCGTCTGGCCTTCGGCATTCTGGCGGCGTGGGCCGCCATGACGGTTGTGCTGGTGCTGACGTGGGTGCCGCGCGTCGAGCCGATTCGGGATGCGGGCCTGGCCGGCCAGTTCCGGTTCCTCAAAAAGCCCGGCCCGTGGATGGTGCTGATCGCCGTGTTCACCGGCAACGCCGGCATCTTCTGCTGGTGGAGCTACGTGTCCCCGTGGCTGACCGAGGTGGGCGGCTATGCGTCGGGCGTGGTGCCGCTGCTGATGATGCTCGCGGGCTTCGGCATGGTGGTCGGCGGTCTGGTCGGCGGCCGTATCTGCGACCGTTGGCGTCATGCGGGCACCGCCGCGCTCGGTCAGGCGGTCTCCGGCATCGGTCTGCTGTTCGTGTTCCTGGTTCCGGGTTCCCCGGTGATCTGCGCCATCCTGACCTTCTGGATCGCGTTCGGGTTGTTCTTCGTCTCCTCGCCGCAGCAGTTGCTGATGGCGGAGGCCGGCAAGGGCGGCGGCGAGCTGCTTGGCGGCGCCACCGTACAGGTGGCGTTCAACTTCGGCAATGCGGTCGGATCGATCATCGGCGGCGCCATGCTGACCGTCTCCGGCATGAACTACCACTACCCCGCACTCGGCGGTCTGCCGCTGGCGGTGATCGCCGTGGCGCTGCTGGCGATTTTCTCCCGCCTTTACGAAGGCCAGAAATCCTCAAGACAGCGGCAATGACGGTTATGTAGGCAGTTCAGCGCTGATGTAGGCGGCCCGTGGAGAGGTACCTTCCACGGGCCGCCTTGATATTCCGCCGTCGCCAACAGCCACTGTCGCCGACGACCTGCCTACTTAACGCGAAATCTGCTCACTAAACGCCGCCGGCAACCGTACACTGGTCGTATCAAGGCAAGGAGCGGGCATGAATGAGGATGCGCTGAAGGCAGCACTGGCCGCGTGGGCCAATGGCGAGGATGGACACGATAGATCAGAGTCCGGTAATGGGACGGGGGCCGGCGAGCGGGCCAACTCGAGCGCCCGTAATGACTCAGGCATAGTTGGCCACTCGAATGTGTTCGGTGGCTTGGGCGTGCGTGACGACTCCGGGGAGCCGGATGATGCCGAGGAGATGGAGGCTGAGGCGGAACCGACGGCGTCGTTTGATGTGAATGCGTTTCTTGTGGGGCTGGACACAATCTTCGACGCCCATGAAGGCGCGACCAAGGCCGAACCGTATCTGCTGCGGGCCATGAGCGACGCCGAGAACGCGGGCGACAACGCCGGATTGCTGACGGTGCTCAACGAGACGATGGGCTTCTACCGTTCCCAGGGCCGGCACGAGGACAACCAGTGGATCGTGCAGCGTGCCATCGAGCTGGCGCTGCGCATGCGGCTGGAGGGCACGGAGGCCTGGACCACCACGCTGATTAACGCGGCCACCAGCATGCGGGCCGCCGGCAAATACGACCAGGCCGAGGACCTGTACCACCAGGCCATCGACTCGGCCAAAACCACGCTCTCCCCCACCGACCGGCGCATGGCCGCCCTGCATAACAACCTGTCCATGCTCTACAGCGAGACCGGCCGCCCCGAGCAGGCCGAACACGAGCTGGAAGCGGCGTTGCAGGTGCTGCAGTCCTCCAGTGTGGATCCAATGAAGGATATCGACATCGCCGCCACGCATACGAATATCGCGCTGATCCTGCTGGAGCTGATGCCGTCAACGAGTGGAGGCGCCGACACCGACGCCACCGCCAGGGATGCGACGCCACCGGTTGCGCGCCCATCCTCCACAGCCGGCGCATCACACGGAACGGACGGCGCGCCGTCGCCGGCGACCTCCGAAGGTGCCGAACTCCACGAAGCGATGCGCCACGCCCGGCTTTCCCTGGAGATCTATCGCGACGCCGGTCAGGAGCATACCGGACATTACGCTTCGGCCCTGGCCGGATACGCGCAGGTTTGCCTGGCCGCCGGCCGCGCCGCCGAAGCCGTGCAGCGCTACCGCCAGGCGCTGTCGGTCATCGAGGAGAACTACGGCAGGGACAACGACTATTACCGCATCACCGCCGCCAACCTCGTTCAGGCACAGGAGCGGGCCGACGCGCAGCGTCAGGTTCCCGCCGAAACCACCTCGGATGACGCCGTTCCCGAAACCGGTGCGCATACAACAGCGACGGCGGCGGGTTCCACAACCTGCTCCGCGCCCGGCACCACCATGTCCGACAACGCGGCGTCGCCCAATGCCTCGGCCCCGGCCTTGGCGCCGTCAGCCACCGCACCGGCGCGCACGCTCTCCGGTCTCAAGCTGGCCCGCACCTGCTGGCAGGAGTACGGCAAGCCGCTGATCGCCGAACGCTACCCCGAATATCAGGGCCGCATCGCGGCCGGCCTGGTCGGGCATGGTTCGGAATGCTACGGTTTCGACGACGGCCTCTCCCACGACCACGACTTCGGTCCCGGCTTCTGCCTGTGGCTCACCGATGAGGATTACGCGGCGATCGGGGAACGTTTGCAGGCCGATTACGACGCGCTGCCGGACACGTTCATGGGCTTCGGCCCGAAGGTGCAAACCGCCCGCGCGCAGGGTGCCGGCCGCCGTGTCGGTGTGTTCCGCATCGGCGATTTCTTCGAGGCGATCACCGGCTACCGTCAGGCGCCGCCCGCCGACAGTCCGCATGAGTGGCTGATGCTTGATGAGCCGACGTTGGCCGCGGCCACGAACGGCGAGGTGTTCGCCGACCCGTTGGGCGCGTTCTCGAAAACCCGCCAAGGGTTCAAGCTCATGCCCGAGGACGTGCGCCTGTCGTTGATCTCCCGGCGTTTGGGGATGATCGCGCAGGCCGGTCAGTACAACCTGCCGCGGATGCTGCAACGCGGCGACGGTGCGGCCGCCTGGTGCGCGATCAACGAGTTCGCCGAGGCCGCGGCGTCTCTGGTGTTCCTGATCAATACGCCGGTTTCCGCCGGCTATATGCCGTACTACAAGTGGCGGTTCGCCGCGTTGCGCCGCCTGTCGCGCCGCATGGCCGCCCGCCTGCCGCAGGTGTGCGCGCAGTTGGAGGATGTGCTGCGGTTGGCATCGGCGGCATGCTTCGGCGGCGTCGGGTTCGGCGAGGGCGGCAAGGGGTCCGCACCGGCCGCGGCGCAGGTGGATTCGACCGTTGCAGCGATCTGCGCGGCCATCGTGGCCGAACTCAACCGCGAGGGCCTGACCGACTCCGAGGAGACGTTCCTGGAGTGGCAGCGGCCCTATATAGAGGAGCATATCGAGCACAAGGCCGCCTGTCTGGTGAGCCTGTAGCCGGCTTCGGCGGCCTGATGCAACCACACTGAAATCGTAGGAAAGGAGCGGTCATGGATCTTGTCGAAGAGGTCATCCGCCATGAGTGGGACCAATTCCAGCGCACCGAGAACGAGGGCGGCCGCGCCGCCTGCCAGGGCAATTGGCCGATGTTCCATCAGATGCGGGCCAGCCAGTTCATGACCTGGCCCGAGGACCTGCTGCGCAGCTACCTGGACGATCTGACCGAGGCGGATATGGCGGGCCGCAACCTGGTGACCGAGAAGTACGCCCGCATGATGGCCTCCACCGCGCCGGACGAGTACCGCGAGCGCATCGAGCCGTTCATCCCGCGTCTGTCCGGCACACGCGTCGCGGATCAGGAGCGCGTCATCGCCGTGCAGGTGGCGTGGGCGCGCGACTTCCGCGAGCGCTACCCAAAGCTGGGCGCGGCGATGCGGGTGCTGACCACGGCCGAGGACACGCCGGCGGATACGTCGTTCGAAACCTATCTGCGTGGCGAACTGGGCACGTATTCGGACCGCACGTTGGCACGGTATGCGGCGATGGTGGAGGATCTGCGCGACGCCGGCCGCAATCTGACCGAGGAGACGGTGCTCAACACCGTGCGCCTGGGCGGGTTCGCCGACCTCGATGAGGCTGAGGCCGCTCAGGCCGCATAACGGGCGAGCCGTACGGCACACACCCGCGTTCGTCGGAAAGCCCCGTCAAGGCATGTACGAGGTCATGCCCGGGGTGCGTCGTCCTTATGCCGCATGGAGCCGACGATTCGCGCCACCGCCCATATGACGGAGACGAGGATCAGCAGTCCGCCGATGATGCCGCAGACGATTGCCACGATGGCACGCGGATCCGCCCCGAAACCGGACAGGACCGTCGTTGGGAAACCGATGCCGAGGCCCAAGGCCGCAGCGCCGATCAGGATCAACAGCACGCCGAAGACGATGGTGGCCGCACTGGGACCGGTTTTGCGGATCACCGGACGTTCGTTGGGCGTCTCCACCGGCACCTGCACGTAGGCGGGCGCGGTCGGGGCGCCACCGGCGGCGGTCTGCGATGGCGGCGCGGTGCTGTACAGCGGCACCTGCTGCGGCATCGTGGCGGACTCCGGTTCCGGAACCTGTCCAGATTGCGGCGCATCGGCTGTTGCGTTCCGTGTCGGCTCGACTTGCGGCATCGCCTGCGTGGATGCGGGGTCCACCCATATCGTCTCGGCGGGCGCGTCATTCACCGGCATCGCTTCAGTAGGGGCGGAATCCACCGGCATCGCCTCAGTGGAGGCAACATCCACCGGAATCGTCTGCGTGGGGGCGGCGGTTTCCGGCAGTTCGCGGGTCTCCGCCACCGGCATGGCCTGGGTATCCGCGTCATCCGTTTGCGGGATGACCGGGGTTTCCGACTCGTTGCGGATCTCGTCACTCATGGCTGTCCTCCGTGTGCGATTCCGCCCACTCCTGGTAGGTGGGCAACGTGTTCTGGTACTCGTACTGCACGACGACCTGTCCCATCACGGCCGCGTCGACGTCGATACACAGTTCCGGGGATGCCACCGCCTTGGGATTGCCCTGATCGAACGGCCAGTACAGAGGTTCGCCGTCATAGTCCGCGTCCAGCCAGGGCGGGCTCATGCTGGAGGCGCCCAGCCACTGTCCGTTCACGGTATTCGGCAGGTATATCCCGACCATATTCCACGGCGACGTTGCGGCCGCCCACAGGCTGCCGAAGGCATCGACGCCCTCATACCAGAACGACTCGCCGGTCAGCTGCCAGGAGCAGCCGTCCGGGATCGTGACCACCACGCTGGTACGGTACGGCATCACCCGGATGGTGCCCGTGGGGCAGCTTGAGGTGGCGGTGGCGCCGTTGTTGAGCGTGACCTCATGGCTGCCGTTGTCCTCGGCATAGTCGCTCAGGTCGATGTGCAGGACGTCGTCGATGCTGTCGCCCTCCATCCACAGCCCATCCTCAAGACGCTGCATGGTGGCTTTGTCGGAGCCGATGACGTCGAACCCGTGCACCTGAATGTCCGGATCCAAGCCGGAACCGTCGGCATACGCGTATTCCGCGCGCATCTGCATCATCCTCTGGAACAGCATCGAATACGCCAGCCCGCCGAATGCCAGGACGATCGCCAGGAACGCCGCCAGCCACGCGAACGGGTGCAGGCCACCGGCTCGCCGTCCGATGCAGCCGAGAATCACGATGATCAGGCCGATTACGGCACAGACGCCGCCGATCCAGACCAATCCCCCGCCCAGCAATGTCTCCAGGTCCGCTTGCGAACCGGACCACGAGAACATCATGCAGGCGAACGACAGGAAGATCAGTCCGGTGACGATCAGCACCAGCAGCGGACCGGCCGGCTTGCGGCGAGCGACGCGCGGCTTGGGAGGCTGCTGCGGGGCGCGATAGGGCGAGGTCATCATCGGCGGCACCGCCGTCGATGCGACCGGGACGGCCCCGGTCGGAGCACCCGCCGGGACCTCGCCCGTGGGCATACCGCCGGCCGGTCCCGCACCGGTCGGCACGCCGCCTGCAGCCATACCGGTCGGTACGCCGGACGCAGCCATACCGTTCGGCACGCCGGACGCCCCCATACCGTCGGCCATCCCCATACCGTCGGCCATCCCCATACCGTCGGCCATCCCCATATGCGAAGACGTGGCGGAGGGTTCCGCCCCGACCGACACGGGCTTCTCCGACCACTCCGGATGATTCTGCCGCGCCGACGGCTGCGCCCATCCGGTCGTCTCCGACCGTACGGACGGCGCAGGCTGCGACTGCGCGAATGAAGCGGACTGCCGCGTCGACGGCGCAGGCTGTGGATGGTATGACGGGTCAGCCCATTGCGCGACGGCACGTTTCAGGTTGCGCCGTCCGGCCTGCTCGACGACCAGCCACAGGCAGAACACCCCGACGCACACGCCGAACAGCCATACGGGCGGCCAGAAGATCAGGCAGAACAGTCCCAGCGCCACACCGAGGCAGGACCAATCCCAGCGCCCTGCCAGCAGATCCTCGCACAGGATCCGCCCGTCGCGTTCGTCCGGCAGCAGGAACCAGGCGAGCGCATAGAACACCGCGCCGATGCCGGCCACGAACGCGGCGCCGATCATCAGCGCGCGCACCAGCAGCGGACTCCAGCCGAGATAGCGGCCCAATCCGCCGCACACGCCGCCAATCCATCGCTCGTCGTCGCTGCGGACCAGACCGCTTTCACGAATCCATTGGAAGAACCGGTCCGAATACCGGTCGTCATCTGTCTTGTTCATGTTTCCATTACACCAACCCGAGGCGGCGAACCGTATCGGGGAACACCCTGAACCTTCCCTGAACGTCGGCCGAATCACCCTTGTTCCGCCGTTTCGCCGGGCACAATGGAAGACATGAGCGAACCGTTTGTCCAGTACCAGATGCCGTGGCCGGCGAACCCGCAGCCGCTGCGCCCGGCCGCGTTGCCGCTGATGCGCCCGAAACAGGGGCGTTGGCTGTGCGGTGTATGCCGGGGCATCAGCCTGCATCTGGGTGTGTCCGTGGCGCTGGTCCGGTTGCTGTTCGCCGCCGCGACGCTCGCGTTCGGCGCCGGCGTGGTGATGTACGTCTTTCTGTGGCTGATGATGCCGGTGGGCGATCCGGTGGCGGAAGCCGAAGCGCAGCGTCGCAAGACGGCCGAAACGCCGTTGTCACGCGGCAATGTCGGGGCGCGGGGTGGGTCGAACACGGCCGCCGCCGAGACCGACCCGCTGCGGGCCGCGGAACACGACGAATCCTCGGAAAGCCTGGCCGCGGCCATCGCCCGCGCGCCGAAGCCGGCGCTGGTGGCCATGGCGGGTCTGCTGCTGCTTATCATCAGCGCGCTGATGGCGGCCACCGGCATCGACTCCCTGTATATCCTGCCGATCATGCTCGAGTTGGGCGGACTGGCCGTCTCCTGGCTGTGGTTCAACCAGGAGGAGGGCCAGTTCAGGGCCATGCTCGGCGGCATTGCGCTGATCGTGCTGGCGTATATGGTGTTTGTGGGCAGTACGACCGGCTACGGCTGGACGTCGCCACGCGTGCTGATCGTCGGCGGACTGGCCGCCATGGTCGGCGTGGTGCTGGCGATTGTGCCGTGGATCAACTCCCTGGTTCGCAGCCTCGCCACCGAACGCGCCCTCAAGGAACGCGAGGAGGAACGCGCCGACATGACCGCGCATCTGCACGACGGCGTGCTGCAGACACTGGCGCTGATCCAGCTGCACGCCGCCGAATCTCAGACCGTGTTCTCGCTCGCCCGGCAACAGGAAAGGGAACTGCGCGACTGGCTGTATCAGGACCGTACGCCGTCGGAGCGCTCGGTGAGCGCCGGATTGAAGCAGATCGCGGCCGAGGTGGAGGATGAGCACGGCAAGCCGATCGAGGTGGTGACCGTGGGCGACGCGCAGCCCAGCGCCCAGACCGATGCGCTGCTTGATGCCGCGCGACAGGCGCTGGTCAACGCGGCCACGCACGGCGGTGAGCCGATTTCCGTGTATTGCGAAGCGTCGGGCGGTACCGTGGAGGTGTTCGTGCGCGACCATGGCGAGGGATTCGACGTTCACGCCGTGCCCGAGGACCGGCTCGGCATCCGCGAATCGATTGTGGGCCGGATCAAACGCCGCGGCGGCACGGTGGAGATCGTGTCGCGCCCCGGCTGGGGCACCGAGGTGCGTATGCACATGCCGGTGGTCGGCATGGCCGAGGAACGGAATACCAAGGGAATGGAAGGCGATCATGACTGATATGGGCCAGCAGCGAGGCGGGAACGGCCACATCACGGATGGCGTGCTCTGTGCCAGTGGCACCGACACCACTGCCGATGCCACCGTCGACGACGCGGTGCCGACCGCCGAGCGCTCGATCAGGGTGGCCGTGGTCGACGACCATGAGATGTTCCGTGCGGGGGTCATCGCCACGCTGCAGCCGTATTTCACCATCGTCGGGCAGGCCCCCGATGTGGAGGGCTCGATAGCGATGATCGCCGACACCCTGCCGGATGTGGTGCTGCTCGATGTGCATGTGCCGGGCGGCGAGGGCGGCGGCGGTGCCGAGATTCTGACCAAATCGCTGCCGCTGTCTCCGCGTTCGGCGTTCCTGGCGTTGTCGGTCTCCGATTCGCCGCAGGATGTGGGCGCGGTAATCCGGGCCGGCGCGCGCGGCTATGTGACCAAAACCATCACCGGACATGATCTGGTGTCGTCGATCCGCCAGGTGCATGAGGGGTATGCGGTGTTCTCCCCGAAACTGGCCGGGTTCGTGCTTTCGGCGTTCCAGGGGACGCCTCTGGGCGATGCGCCCGTGCACGACGACGAGTTGGACCGGCTGTCGGCCCGCGAGCAGGAGGTCATGCGGCTGATCGCCCGCGGCTACACCTACAAGGAGGTGGCTTCGGAGCTGTTCATCTCGATCAAGACGGTCGAAACGCACATGAGCTCCGTGCTGCGCAAGCTGCAGCTGTCCAACCGCACCGAGTTGACCCGTTGGGCGGCCGACCGGAGGATCGTCTGAAACCCGGGTTCGCACTACTTCGGGGTTCGGCAAACCGATTGGCGGAATTCCGGGCCTCGGCATCGAAAACCCCGAAGTAGTGCGAACCTCTATCCCAGAGCCTTGAGGAACTCCCTCAGTCGTTCCTTGGTCGCGAACACGGCCGTATTGCCCAGGATCCGCTCGCACACGCTCCCCAGTTCCCCACGAAGCGTTTCACGGATTGTTTCACGGTCGCGGCACCCACGCAACGCCGCGGTCATCTCGTCCCAGACCAAGGTGAATTCGCTCACGGCGTCCGGCAGTCCCCGCCCTTCCGCCAGGGCGTCCTCGATCATCCGCAACTGGCCCACCAGACGGCCGGGCAGGATGAACAGCCCCTGCGCCTCGATCAGGCCGATGGGCTCCTGCTTGACCGGATAATACTCCGGATGCGCATGGAAGACGCCGTCGGGATACTCATCGCTGACCGCGTTATTACGGAAGATCAGACTCATCTCATAGCCTCGTCCGGTGCGGATCACGCTCGGCGACACAGCCGACTGACGGTTGCCGTCCGCATCACGGCCGGCTATGCCGGATGCGGGATCGTCATAGTCGATCCACGCGCGGCGGATGAGGTCGGCGACCTCAACGATCTCGCCCCGGTCCCGGGAGACAACGCGCACCGCGCTGCCCGGCCAGTCGAGGATCTCCACAACCGCCTCGGGATGCCCCGCGAACCGCAGCGTATCCCACGCCGAGGCCTTGTGCATCGGCAGCAGTTCGCCGCCACCCTGGAAGTGGTCGTGGGCGAGCACCGACCCGCCGATGCGCGGCAGTGCGGCGTTGCATCCCAGGAAGTAACCGGGGAACCGGTCGACGAAGTCGAGCAGCTGCACGAACGTGTCGCGGTCGACGTGCATCGGTGTGTGTGCGGTGTTCACGCAGATGCCGTGTTCGTTGAAGTACCCGTATGGGGAGAACTGCCAGAACCACGGCTGCCCGCCGAGCGTGACCGGCATGGTGCGCAACGTGCGCTTGTTGCGGCCGGCGAAGCCTTCGTTCTCATGGCAGATCGTGCATTTCGGATATCCTCCGGCCACGGCGTTGCCGGCCGCGGCCTTGGCCATGGTCCTGAACTCCGGTTTGGCCAGGTTGATCGTGACGACCAGACCGTGCGAATCGAACCGTGGGTTGGCGTCGAGCTGGGCGCGTTTGACGTAGGTGTTGGCCACGCAATAGTCGTAGAACCACCGCATGCTCCCCATGCCGCCCCGTTCGCGCTCGATCGCGGCGAACCGGTCCTGCAGGTCGGCGGGACACCGGGAGAGCAGCCCCATCACGATGTCGGCCTGGATGGCGCCGTCCGCCGTCTCGAACAGGCCCGCCGCCGCGGCGGCCGTGCGGAAGCGGTCCAGCAGAACATTGATGTCATCCGTTTCCCCGGACGCGGCACCGTCACCGCCCGGCCCGACGGAGACGCCGTAGGAGTCCAGATTGTAGAGTTCCAGGATCCGGTTGCGGGTCCAATCCACATTGCGCGAATCGAGGTCGAGCCGGCGTACGGCATAGCCGATCAGCGCGTCGATGGCGGCGTAGGTCTCGTCCAACGCGCTCATCACGACAGCCTTTCCGCGACGTCCGCGACGATGGCCGCGATGTCGTCGGCCTGCTCCTCCATCTCCTGCACGAGCTTGATCTGCGTGCGGGCGCGCACCAGGTTGTGTTCGGGGTACCTGATGGCGAAGTAGGTGTCGCCGGCGAGGTAGTCGGCCAGGAACCGCATGCCGCATTCCAACGTCATCATGGTGCCGGCGCAGGGCAGTAGTTCGAGTTCGCTGGGCGTGATGCTCGGCAGCACCTTGCCCAGGAATCCCTCGGTGTAGGCGCGGAACAGCTCAGGGCTGAAGTGCACCTTGCCCAGGTCGCGTTCGTCCTCGAGCGCCGTGGAGGCGCCGAAGCGGATGGAGTCGCCGAAGTCGTAGAGCATCGACCCCGGCATGACCGTGTCCAGGTCGATGATCGCCCGCGCCGCATGGGTCTCGGCGTCCATCAGGATGTTGTTGAGTTTGGCGTCGTTGTGCGTCACGCGCAGCGGGACCGTGCCGTCGCACAGCCCGTCCACGATGGTTCCGTACCGGTCGGCGTGGTCCATGTAGAAGGCGATCTCGTCGCGGCAGCCGGCGGCGCGGCCCTTGACGTCCGTTGCGACCGCGGCTTTGAACGCCTCGAATCGGTGCGGGGTGTCGTGGAAGTGCGCGATCGTCTCGGTGAGCTGGGAGGCGTCGAAATCGGCGAGCTGGTTCTGGAATTCGCCGAAGGCGGCGCCGGCGCTGCGGAACGTGTCGGCGTCGGGCACGGCGTCATAGGAGATGGTGTGGGCGATGTACGAGAACATCCGCCAGGTACCGGAATCGGCCTTGACATATGATGCGCCGTCCCGGGTGCGGATGACCCGCATCGTCTCATGGCCGCGATCGAGCAGGAATCCGGTGACCAGCTCGATGTTGCGCATCAGTCCCTCGACATCGGGGAACACGTCGGTATTGATGCGCTGCAGCACGTAGCGCCGGTCGCCCGCGGACACCAGATACGTGGCGTTGATATGTCCCGACCTCAGACGCTTCACGACCCAAGCGCCGGTGGGTATGGCGAACTCGGCCGCGACGCGCGGCACATCCCCATCCGCAATCATGCCCGTATTCCTCCTTTCCGTGGTGCCGCCCCGTACACGCCCGGTCCGGGACGGCGCCGCCGTTCAGCGCGCCGACAGCGGTAACGCCCTCCGCAGATGATCGGCACCGGCGAACACCTCGCCGCCCATCCCCAGCTCGCGAGCGACGGCCACGTTGGCGGCCTTGTCGTCCACGAACAGCGTGGTCGCGGGATCGACGCCGAACCGGGCGATGGCCCTGCGGTAGATCTCGGGGTCGGGCTTGAGGACGCCCTCCTCGGAGGAGACAACCGTGTCTCGCAGCAGGTTCAGCTCGGGGAACAGCTCGTGGGCGGCCCAAACATACTTGGTGGTGAAGTTCGTCAGGCCCCACAGCCGGATGCCGGCGGCGTCCAGCTCCCGCAACAGGTCCCCCATGCCGGGCTGCATTCCCGCCAGCGCCATGCGCTGACGCTCGAAGTAGATGCGGAACACCCAGGCCACGGCCGGACCGTGTTCCACCTCATAGTCAGCCAGGATGCGCTCCTCGCTCCATCCCGAATCCGACAGACGGTCGTAGTACCGGAATCCGTGGGGGTCGTCGTCGCTGAAGAACATGTCGATGACACCGGGCGGGTACTGCCCCTCCAACGGGATGTGGGGACGCCAGTCCAGCAGCACGTCGCAGTAGTCGAAGATGATGTCGGTGATCGCTCCGGTCATGGGGTCCTCCAGCGATTCGCGGCCCCGCGGCCCGCCGGCGGACGGGGTCCGTCGGCTCCGGCATGGACCGGCCCGTCGATACGAAAACGGCCCCCATACAGGAGCCGTGATGAAGCGGGCAGAGCGAGATTCGAACTCGCGGAGGCTTGCACCTCAACGGTTTTCAAGACCGTCTCCTTAGACCGCTCGGACATCTGCCCTATGCGTCGAAACGACGCGACGAATCGCTAGTGTACAACGACCCGTGGAATCGGGAACGCCCCGCTTCGCGGCGGGGCGTTAGGACCGTTATGTTCAGGCCTCCCAGGTCGTCGGCTCGATGACCTCGCGGCCGCCCATGTACGGGCGCATGGCCTGCGGGATCACGATCGAACCATCCGGGTTCTGGTGGTTCTCGAGGATGGCCACAAGCCAACGGGTGGTGGCCAACGTGCCGTTGAGCGTGGCGACCGGACGGGTGCCGCCGTCGGCCACGCGCTCGCGGATGTTCAGACGGCGGGCCTGGTATTCGGTGCAGTTCGAGGTGGAGGTCAGCTCGCGATACTTGCCCTGGGTCGGCACCCAGGCCTCGCAGTCGAACTTGCGGGCGGCGGAGGAGCCCAGATCGCCGGCGGCGGTGTCGATCACGCGGTACGGCACCTCCACCTTGGCGAGCATCTCCTCCTCCATGGCCAGCAGGCGCTCGTGCTCCTTGTAGGAGTCCTCCTGACGGGCGTAGACGAACATCTCCACCTTGTCGAACTGGTGGACGCGGATGATGCCGGTCGTGTCCTTGCCGGCGGCGCCGGCCTCGCGGCGGTAGCAGGAGCTCCAGCCGCAGTAGCGCAGCGGGCCGTGCGACAGGTCCAGGATCTCGTCCTCGTGCATGCCGGCGAGCGCCACCTCGGAGGTGCCGACCAGGTACTGGTCGTCGGGCTCGCGCAGGCGGTAGATCTCGTCCGCATGGGAGTTGAGGAAGCCGGTGCCGCGCATGACCTCGGGGCGCACCAGCGTGGGGGTGATGGCCAGCGTGAAGCCGTTGGCCTCGGCCTGGTCGACGGCCATGGTCAGCATGGCGATCTGCATGCGCGCCACGGCGCCGCGCAGGAAGTAGAAGCGCGAGCCGGAGACCTTCGCGCCACGGCGGGTGTCGATGCCGGCCACCAGCGTGCCGAGCGCCATATGGTCCTTCGGCTCGAAGCCTTCGGCGGCGAAGTCGCGCGGGGTGCCGACTTTCTTGACGACCACGTAGTCGTCCTCGCCGCCCTCCGGGGCCTCGGACTCGACGATGTTCGACAGCTTCCACATGGCGGTGGTGTATTCCTCGGACGCCGCGTCGGCGGCGGCCTTGTATTCGGCGACCTTCTGGCTGAGCTCCTTGGTCTGGGCGATCAGCGCGGCCTTCTCGTCGGCCGGGGCGGCGGCGACCTTCTTGCCGATCTCCTTCTGCTGGGCGCGGGCGGCCTCGAACTCCTTGAGCGAGGCACGGCGCGTCTCGTCGGAACGCAGCACCTCGTCCACCAGTTCGACGGATTCGCCGCGCTTGCGCTGGGATTCGCGCACCACATCGGCATGTTCACGGATGAATTGGATATCAAGCATGGCTTTAAGACTAGTGCCGCAAGCCGACAGTGGCCGCCGTCCGTCCGCCATGCGTGCAGGTATCGTTGACGAACGCCGAAAACGGTCCGTCCCGGTCGCGCCGATATGAACAATGGAAACCATGCCTCAGTCCGTCCTCAACGTCATCATCGTGCTCGTCGTCATCGCGGCGCTCGCGTTCATCGCCGTCACCGCGGCCGTCACTGCCCGCAACCAGCGCAGGCGCAGGCTGGCCGCGGCCTTGGTGGACCGGCAGGAGGATGAGGTCCATTACGCGTTCATCATCAATCCCTCCAAACCGCAGGCCGAACAGTACCGCGAGCGTATCAAGGCGTTCTGCGCGACGCACGGTCTGCATGAGGTGCAGTTCATCGACACGCAGTTGGACAAGAGCGGCCGCGTCTGCGCGC
Source organism: Bifidobacterium pullorum DSM 20433 (assembly GCF_000771405.1). GTDB lineage: Bacteria > Actinomycetota > Actinomycetes > Actinomycetales > Bifidobacteriaceae > Bifidobacterium > Bifidobacterium pullorum. The sequence continues at coordinate 77,090 of NZ_JDUI01000009.1, forward strand.
AGGAGGCGCTGGAGGGAGGCGCCGACGTGGTGGTTGCCGTGGGCGGTGACGGCACGGTGCGCACGGTGGCGAGCGCGCTGTCCGGCACCGGCCATGCCCTGGGCATCATACCGATCGGCACCGGGAACCTGTTCGCCCGCAACATGGGCATTCCCGTGGATGATGTGGATGCGGCGCTGACCGTGGCCACATCGCACGGATCGAGACTCGTGGACATGGGGCGACTGACGATCCTCGACGACGAGCAGGAGGATCACGGCCATGCGTTCCTGATCATCGCCGGCATCGGCTTCGACGCCCAGATGATCGACGACACCGACCCCGAGCTCAAGAAGAACATCAGCTGGCTGGCGTACTTCGTGGGCGCGTTCAAGCATCTGTTCGCCCCGAAATACCGCGGCAGCGTATCCATCACCAGCGCGGACGGCTCCACCCACACCCGCACCAAGCTCACCTTCCGCACGCTGATGGCCGGCAACTGCGGGCAGATTCCCGGCTTCTCGCTGATGCCCGAGGCCAAATGGGATGACGGCATCCTCGATTTCGAGATCATCGACACCTCGGGCGGGCTGATTGGATGGGCGAACCTGTTCGGCGACGTGCTCCACCAGACCGTGACCGGCAAGGCGCAGCAGAGCCCGCTATCCACCAATTCCACCGTCGACCAGATCCAGGGCGTCAGCGCCGAAGTGCAGTTGGAGAAGCCCGCGCTGGCGGAGGTCGACGGCGATATCCTGCGCGAGACGAGCCATATCCGCTTCACCGTGGAACGGCAGGCCCTCACCGTGCGCGTGCCGGAAGGCCGGCCGTCCGAAACGCACAATATGTGACACCCCTGCCCCATTGACCCGAACATTCGTGGCACAATGGGGTCATGGTAGCAAATAATGCGGGTATGCCCGCCACCCCAGCAGATCTGATCAATGTCGACGAAGTCATTGGCAAGTACTATGACCTTGTCCCCGATCCGTCCGTCGCCGAGCAGCGCGTCTCCTTCGGCACCTCCGGCCACCGCGGATCGTCCCTGAAGACCTCGTTCAACGAGGCCCACATCGTGGCCATCACCCAGGCCATCGCCGAATACCGCAAGACCCAGGGCGTCACCGGTCCGCTGTACATCGGCCGCGACACCCACGCCCTGTCCGAGCCGGCATGGAAGACCGCCATCGAGGTGCTCGTCGCCAACGGCGTGCGCGTGCGCATCGATTCGCGCGACGACTTCACCCCCACCCCGGTCGTCTCCCAGGCCATCCTGACCCACAACCGCGCCGCGGACGGCACGCAGCGGTTCTCCGGCGAGGACCTGGCCGACGGCATCGTGGTCACCCCCTCGCACAACCCGCCCACCGACGGCGGCTTCAAGTACGACCCGCCGACCGGCGGCCCCGCCCCGGCCGAGGCGACCAACGCCATCGCCGCGCGCGCCAACGAACTGCTCGGCGATTACAAGAACGTCAAGCGCGTCCCGTTCGAGCAGGCCGTCAAGTCCGATCTGGTCGAACGTTTCGACTACCGCGACCACTACGTCTCCGACCTGGGCAACGTCATCGATTTCGACGTGATCCGCTCCTCGGGCGTGCGTCTGGGCATCGACCCGCTCGGCGGCGCGTCGGTGAACTACTGGCCGCTGATGAACGAGAAGTACGGCCTGACGATCGACGTGGTGCGCCCCGAGGTCGATCCGACCTGGAGCTTCATGACCATCGACCACGACGGCAAGATCCGCATGGACCCGAGCTCGACCTACGCCATGAAGGGCCTGGTCGACGAGCTCAACGCCGGCGCGTGGGAGAAGTACGACCTGGTCGGCGGCACCGATCCGGATGCCGACCGCCACGGCATCGTCTGCCCGAACTGGGGCGTGATGAACCCGAACCACTACATCGCCGTGTGCGTGGAGTACCTGTTCGGCGGCAACCGTCCGGGCTGGCCGGAGGGCGCCGGCATCGGCAAGACCCTGGTCTCCTCCTCGCTGATCGACCGCGTGGCCGCTTCCATCGGCGCCAAGCTGGTCGAGGTGCCGGTCGGCTTCAAGTGGTTCGTGGACCCGCTGTTCAAGGGCGAGGTGGCCTTCGGTGGCGAGGAGAGCTCCGGCATGAGCTTCCTGCGCATGGACGGCCGCGTGTGGACCACCGACAAGGACGGCCTGATCCCCGACCTGCTGGCCGCCGAGATCACCGCCAAGACCGGCAAGAACCCGGCCCAGCTGCATCAGGAGCAGGTCGAACGTTTCGGCGAGAGCTGGTACAAGCGCGTCGACACCCCGACCACGCTTGAGCAGAAGGCCAAGTTCGCGGCCCTGTCCGGCGAGGACGTGACCGCCACCCAGCTGGCAGGCGAGGACATCGAGGCCAAGCTGACCGAGGCGCCGGGCAACGGCGCGAAGATCGGCGGTCTGAAGGTGGTGACCAAGGACAACTGGTTCGCGGCCCGCCCGTCCGGCACCGAGAACATCTACAAGGTGTACGCCGAGTCCTTCGTCTCCCCGGAGGCGCTGGACAAGGTGCTCGAGGAAGCCACCGAGGTGGTCGACAAGGCCCTCGGCGAGTAATCCCCGCCACCGTCAAGGCAGCGATAAGGGGGCGCTCCCGACAGGAGCGCCCCCTTGCTTTAGTTGACGGTCTTTCACACAATATGACGGGTATGCCCGCCGCATGCCCTACCTTCCGGCTGTACGCCAACCGGGCCTATAGGAACTCAACCGAGAATGAGGCGCCGACCAACTCCCTGCCGGGGCTACCGTCCGCGACCACATGCCCAAACCGGAAGAGCCGCGGAATCCCGAAAACGAATCACAGGACATTCCACACCGTACCGTTGTGGTACGCAACCCCTGAGGCCCCTTCCGGAAGCTTCCGTACCACACCTCCGTGGTACGGAATCCACAACATCCCATTTCAGGACTTCCGTACCGTACCACTGTGGTACAAAACCACCAAAACCCCATCCGGAAGCTTCTGTACCGTACCACACAAGATTTCCGGAGAGAGAATCCTTGGAATTCCAACACTCTCTGAAACGCATCAAGCTTGTGGTACGGTACGGAACACCAAAAATCCGCATTCAGCGCTTGCGTACCACAATCATGAGGGTCCAACCACCCAAACCATGCCTTGCGTGTTCCCGGCCGTGCCAGCGCCGTGGCCGGGCCACACATGGGCACCATGTTCGACCGCACCTTGCCTTAGGGTGGGACGCATGACGATCACGGTTTCCACGGACGGCTCGGCGCTCGGCAACCCCAATGGCCCGATGGGATGGGCATGGGCAGACCATACGCCGCACGCCGGCGGCCAGCCCGGACATGACCACCCCGGCGACTGCGACGCGGGCGGCGCCACAAACGGCACCAACCAGATCGGCGAGCTGTGCGCGGTGCTGGAGGCGTTGCGCGCGCACCCGGGCAGCGAGCCGCTGGTCATCGAAACCGATTCGCAATACGCGATCAATTGCGCGACCAAGTGGGTGCACGGATGGAAGCGCAACGGATGGAAGAACAGCCAGAAGAAACCGGTCAAGAACGCCGCGCTCATCAAAGCCATCGACGCCGAACTGTCCGAACGCACCGGTTCGGTCAAGTTCGTATGGGTCAAGGGGCACGCCGGCAACGCCGGCAACGAGAAGGTCGACGAGCTGGCCCGCACATACGCCGCGGACTGCCGCAGCAAAGCCAGGGACGGCTATCTGCCGAGGGAGGGGTGGCAGTCGCTGATGTCCTCCGAGTACGCGGATGGGCTCGACGTCCCCAGCGACGCGCGGATGCTGCTCGATGGGGCCATCAGCGATATCGATTACCATCTGGGGCGCGGCCCGCAGGACGATGGCGGCGAGTCCCGACACACGCCGAGCCAGGACCGGCGACCGTCGCTGGCCGAGTTGCTGACCGGTCCGGAGGGGGTACCGGATTACCCGTTCGCCGACAATACGGATGACACACCCGGCACCGCCACAACCGACGCGTCACCGGAGGCAGACGAAACCGCCGACGACGACGCGACCCGGACCACTGTCGGCGACACAAGCCGGACCGCCATCGGGTCCCCCCGCGCCGCGGGACCTGGCGAGACACCCGACCCCTCCCCCGCACCGGTCTCAGGCGGAACCACCGTGCAACGTTCCCGGCCCGGGCTCACGGTGTCCGGTACGCTGCGGTTCTCGCCGCCGCCCGCCTCCTCCCCCACCTACAATGGGTCGCCCCGGTTCGTCCGCGGCGTCATCGAGGTCGAGGGATACGTGCAGGGCGATGGCATGCTCACGTTGGATGGAGCCGTGTTCCAGGTGCGGCGCGGCTGACCGCCTTCGGGCGCGGCTCATACCATGTCACCGGCCGCATGCCTTGTCCGTTCCCGTCTCCGCCGTCATCGGGTATGCCATTCGTGCAGCCGATTGGACGAATCATCGCAAACGTATGCATCGCGGCGCAACATCCGATACTATGGGGTACTGAGCTTCGGACCGTGTCGGGGTCCGGGGGAGAGTATCCGCCGAAGGAGCAGATTATGGATAAGGCACAGCAGGATGCGCTGAAGAAGGCGGCCGGCATCGAAGCCGCCAAGCTGATCGAGAACGGCATGATCGCCGGCCTGGGCACGGGTTCCACCGTCCGGTTCCTGGTCGACGAGCTCGGCCGCCGCGTACAGGAGGAGGGCCTGCAGTTCACCGGCGTCACGACTTCCCGCCGCACCCAGGAGCAGGCCGAGAGCTACGGCATCAAGATCGTGGACATCGACGATGTGGACCACATCGACGTGACCATTGACGGCGCCGACGAGGTGGACAACAACTTCAACGGCATCAAGGGCGGTGGCGCGGCCCTGCTGTGGGAGAAGATCGTGGCCGTCAACTCCAACAAGATCGTCTGGATCGTGGACGAGTCGAAGATCGTCGACACGATCGGCAAGTTCCCGCTGCCGGTCGAGGTGATCCCGTTCGGCGCCGGCCAGGTGATCAAGAAGTTCGAGGCCCGCGGATACAAGCCGGTGCTGCGTCTGGACGCCGAGGGCCAGCCGGTGCGCACCGACGAGAACAACTACGTGGTGGACCTGCATCTGGAGCGCATCGATCATCCGAAGGAGCTCGCCGAGGACCTGATCACCACCGTCGGCGTGGTGGAGCATGGCCTGTTCCTCAATATGGTCGACACCGTGATCGTGGGCGATCCGAACGGCCCGCGCGTGCTGACCAACGCGAACAAGTAACCCCTCGCATCCTGGACTCCGGTCCGTTCCGGCCGTGAACCATCCTCGCGTTTGCTGCGATTCCAACGGTTGACGACTTGTGTCAGAGTCACGATGTGTCACAGTCCGTTCCGGATGGCCTGAAACGGGTGTCCGGAACGGACCGGAACGGACCGGAACGGACTCAGCGTGGAGGTTTCCGCGCATCCCCCGTGTCCGAGAGGCGAACCGCCAGGGCACAGGGCGCCGGGAGCGGATATACAAAACCCCGCGGATCTGCGATCCGCGGGGTTTTCCATGCTCATCGAGCTCAAGACTACTTGCGCTGGTGACGAGTCTTACGCAGCAGTTTGCGGTGCTTCTTCTTGCTCATCCGCTTGCGGCGCTTCTTGATGACCGAACCCATCTCGAGCCTCCGTTCCTAAAGACGTAAAGATTGCAACTTGCCCAATAGTACACTGCTTCGGGGACTTTGCCTAATGACGGCTCCGCAATATGACTACAACGGGAACGCCATGTAGAAGTCCATCACCGCTTCCTCGGCGCCGGACGCACGGAACACGGCCGTGTCGTTCTGCCATACCGCCACGGCCTTGGTGTCGTCCGCCGCATCCACGCGGGCCACATAGCTGCCCTTCGTCTCGCCGGACACCTTGACGTCCCCGGCACCCAGCTCTTCCCCGGACAACGCGCCGGCCAGCGCATCATACTGCGCCTTGGCGGAATCCGCGGTGGACCACTGCGCCACCGTCAGCGTCACATCCTCGGCGGCCTCTCCGGTGGAATACGTCATCGTGTATTCCTCCAAGGGCGAGGCGTCGCTCCAGTCCGTGCTGGCGTCCGCCGCCGTACGGGCGAAGTTCAGCACCGAGTCCGGCATCGCCTTCAACAGTTCGGTGGCGTCCTCCGGCAACGCGACCGCGTCGATGCTCGGCGTGGACGGACGCTCGGCGACCTGCTCATTCTGCTGGTCCTGCTGACCCGCATCGTGGCGGATGGCCCACCCCGGCCACACGAAAGCCGACAGCACCGCGAGAATGATCACAACCGCCGCGGCCACGACCACGGCGACCAACTTGCCATGAGAAGAGGAACCTTGAGTATTCGACATGTTCCCGATTCTCTCACAGCCGCATGACGCAGCCACTGCCGATCACGGCGTTTTGCCCCGGAACGCCACAATCCCGCCCGCGGACACCGGGGCGGCGCCTTGTCGGCGAACACGGATAGCGTCGAAGCATGGCCAAGACGTCGACGCAATACGTATGTTCCGAATGCGGGTGGAACGGACCCAAGTGGTATGGCCGCTGCCCGGAATGCGGGCAATGGGGCACCGTGGAGGAGTTCCGCGAGGCCAAGGCCGTCGCGGGTACACGCACCGCCGCGCCCGGCCGCACCTCACGGACCACGGCGCTGCATGTCGGGGACGGCACCGCCACGCCGGTCACCGAGGTCGGCACCGAATCCGTACGCCGCCTGCCGACCGGATTCTCCGAGTTCGACCGGGTGCTCGGAGGCGGCATCGTACCGGGCTCGGTCACGCTGGTGGCCGGTGAACCGGGCATCGGCAAGTCCACACTGTTGCTGGAGACCGCCGGCATCATCGCCAAACATCAGCCGGAACGCACCGTGCTGTATATCTCCGGCGAGGAGTCGCAGGCGCAGGTGCGCATGCGGGCCGCGCGCATCGACGCGCTCAGCCCTAATCTGCTGCTGGCCTCCACCACCGACCTGGCAACCGTGCTGGGGCTCATCGAACGGGAACGTCCCGCGTTGGCCGTCGTCGATTCGGCGCAGACCATCGTCTCCCAGGAGGTCGATGGCATCTCCGGCGGCTCCACGCAGGTGCGCGAAGTGGCCAGCGCCCTGATCGACACGGCCAAAAGCCTGGATGTGCCGGTGCTGCTGGTCGGGCATGTGACCAAGGACGGTTCCATCGCCGGCCCGCGCACGCTGGAGCATCTGGTGGACGTGGTCTGCCAGTTCGAGGGCGATGCGCAGACCGCGCTGCGCATGCTGCGCGCCGTGAAGAACCGGTTCGGACCGACCGACGAGGTGGGCTGCTTCGATATGAGCGGCGAAGGCATCGAGGAGGTGTCCGATCCTTCCGGATTGTTCCTGTCCGACGCCGAAACGCCGGTGGAGGGTACATGCGTGACGTTCACGCTGGACGGGCACCGGAGTCTGCCGATCGAGGTGCAGGCACTGGTGACGAATTCGGTGCTGCCGACGCCCCGGCGCGCGGTCAATGGCGTGGACACGAACCGCATCGCCATGCTGGTGGCGGTGCTGTACCGGCATGGCCGGATCAATCTGCTGGGCAACGACCTGTATGTGTCCACCATCGCCGGCGGCCTGGCCAAAGAGCCGGCCTGTGATCTGGCGATTGTGGCGGCGCTGGCGAGCGCGGCCCGTTCCCAGCCGATTCCGCGCACGACCTGCGCGATCGGGGAGATCAGCCTGACCGGGCAGGTGCGTCCGGTCCCGCGGTTGGAGCATCGTTTGCGCGAGGCGGCGCGACTCGGCTTCACGACGGCCGTGGTGCCGCGGCTGCGCAAGCGTCTTTCGATTCCCGGACTGCGATTGGTCGAGGTGGATGCGCTGCGCGAGGCGCTCGATACGCTGGGCCTGACCGGTCGGTAGCAGCGTTCACAGGTCCGTCTCGTCCCAGCGGTCAGCGGCGGGAATTGTTCGCACCGGCTTGGATAGGGCCAACGGCAGCACGAGCGCCACAACGACGACCAGCGCAAGCGCCGCCAGGCCACCCAGTCCGATGCGTGCGACCGACTCGCCGGCAATCGCACCACTGAACACCGCCAACACCATCGCGGGGACCGCCACCGTGGACGAAATCCGACCTTGCAGCTCTGGCGGCGTCTTGGCGAATACGAATCCCATCACACCGGCGTTGACCAGCGGCAAGGGCAGGCCGAACAACGACAGACAGACCAACACAACCGGGTATGATTGCGAAACCACCATCGGAACCATGCACATCGCGTAGAACACCATGGCCGCAACCATCGCGGCGCCGACGGGAACACGGGCAGACCATCGACCGGCAATCACCGCACCGACCAGCGTCATCACGCATAATCCGGTGTCGAGCAGACCAACAAGGAAACGCGGCGTCCCATCGGCGATCAGATACAGCAAAGCCCCCTGCGACACACAATTCATGGCGAAGTTGACCAGCGCGGCCATGACAAGCAACGCGGGCATGCGCCGTCGACGGAACGACCACGCCCACCCCTCGAGGAAGTCCTCGAGGAATGAAGCACCGGAAACGGACGAGGAATCGCCGCCATCGGTCGCACCGGTCTCCGATTTTGCGCGATGCCAATCATGAGGTAGATGCAACGCGGTCACGCCGCTGACCGCGTACAGCAGTACCGATGCGAGAAACGGCAACCACGCGGTAATCGCGTACAACACGCCGCCCAACGGTCCGCCGATGATGCTGACGGTGGCATCGCGCCCCTCATTGATGCTTCGCGCCTGCGGATAATCGGCGATGTCGATGATCGACCGGAGCATCGCGTCAGTTGCCTCACCGAGGAAGCCGCCGACCGCCGCCGCGAGCACCGCCAGCGCCGTCAGGATGGGGAACGTCAGCACGCCGCCCATCACCAACGCGCCCGCCGTGCCCCAAATCACCACGCCGACCGCCGCATTGACAAGGATCAACGTACGCCGGTCGTGACGGTCGACGAAGGTGCCACCGAATATCTGTGAGACCTTACCGGCGAGGGTGACGAGCGTGACCAGCCAGCCGGCGAGTGCGACCGACCCCGAGATATCGTAGGCAACCATCGACAATGCGAGGTCTCGCAATACGAAACCGAGCGCCGATGCAGTGTCGGCCGCGAACCATGCACGATAGTGCGAGGTTTTCCAGAACGCGGCCATCACAGCACCAGCCTGTAGAGCATCCAGGATACAGACACGTTCTCGGAACCATCGCTTTCATGATGTTCGGCGTCACACCGGGACTTCCACCGGGCTACGACTTCGCCGATCTCCGCGCCCAACGCATCGAGATCGGCGGGGGTCATGCGAATCACCGTGTCACTCAGGTCAAGCGCGTCCGCCCACTCGTCCGACATCGCATGACGGGCCTCCAGGAAACGGTCGAGCATACGGGAGGCCATCACACCGAAGGTGTGGAGCATCATGTTCTCGGATTCGAGGTCGTCCCCGTCTGAGACATCGCCGAATTCGGTGACCGGCGCGACGGCCTGCCAGCAGCTTTTGCGCCCATCGCCGTCGGGACTCGGCACCCTACGGACCAGACCACCCTTCTCAAGCTTGCCAAGATGGTAGCTGACACTGCCGGCCGCCTCCCCCACGACTTCGGATAGTTGCCCGACCGTCATATCGCCCCTGACACGCAGGGCCCCCAGAATCAACGCACGGGTCGGATGCGCCAGGACACGCATCCGCTCAACCGAATCGAGCCGACTCACAGCCGCCGCTCCAGAACCGCCCGCCTGCGCCGCACCCGTCGGGCACCCTGCGGCAGAACCAATCCGATCATCATCGTTTACGCCACACATCATGCCCCCTGACTGGAATTCGTCCGACATTATCTTTACAAGATTTATTGTACAACATTTCTTGTATTACTTCGACACTTTGCCACATCACCACGCGACCACAGTGATTGCGTCATTACTCGTTCACCACATCGCCTGTACGAGGCGGCGCGCCGGTACCCGCGCAGGCACTCCTGACGCGGCGGCCCGGCCATTAAGATACTGCGCATGACCAACACGATGAATACACCGCCGCGGTTCGGCGAGTGGGCGGCCGTGGTCTCGCAGCGCACCAACCGGTCACTGGCCGGGCGTCGGATCACCCTGCCGCCCGCGACTCGGCACGACGCCGATGCCGCCGATTCGGGCCGTGCATGGCGTCAATTCCGCAGCGAGGCGGCGCAGTGGGGCATGATCGCCTCCGACGCCGACGTGCACGCCGCGCACTCCCCCGACGCCTGCACCCCGGCGGGCGGCGACGCGCCGTTGGATCCCCGATGCCCCGTCACGCAACTGTTCGATTCCCGCCATGCGGCCGGCGTTGCGGCCATGGATTACGCGCAGGAGCATATGCCGGTGACCGTCGCACTGTTGAAGACGCTGACCGGCGAAACCGATCTCGACGGCGTGCGTATCGCGGTCTGTCTGATTCTGGAACCGAAGACGGCCGTGCTGCTGCGCCTGTTGCAGGCCGCCGGCGCGACCGTGGGCGTGTACTGCGAACCCGAGTCCACCGACCAGCGCGTGGCCGACCAGCTGCGTCGGGAGGGCATCATGGTCCAGGCGGATGCGGGGTGGACCGCCGAACAGGCGCATCAGGGCGCGCTGCGGCTGCTGGATGAGATCCGCCCGCAGATCATCATCGACGACGGCGCGAGCTTCGCCCGACTCGCCGCGCTCGAACGTCCGCAACTGCTGGACGATCTGGTCGGCGTATCCGAAGAGACCACGAGCGGCGTGCGCGCGTTCGAGGCGATGCGGGACGCCGGGGCGTTGACGTTCCCGGTCATCGCGGTCAACGACAGCATCCTGAAAACCGGGTTCGACAACGCGCACGGCACCGGTGAGACCTGCGTGACCACGATGCAGGACATCCTCGGCGCCCGCGCGTTCGACGGCGCCCGGGTCACGGTGGTCGGCTACGGTCCGGTCGGCCGTGGCTTCGCGATGCGCATCCGCACGCTCGGCGCCCAGGTCACAATCTGCGACACCAACCCCGTGGCGGCGCTGCGTGCCGTGTTCGACGGGTTCGCCGCAACGGATATCGACGAGGCGCTGCCGCAGTCCGATATTGTGGTTTCCGCCACCGGCGTACGTCATACCATCGCGCTGGAGCATCTGCGGCGCATGCGGCAAGGCACGGCGTTGGCCGTCATCGGCGGCATCGCCAACGAGATCGCCTTGGACGACATCCCGGACTTCCACGGCGAGCCCGGCACCCGCATCCGCGACCTGGCCGTGCCCGAGGGTCCCGTGATCCGGCTGTTGGCCGAAGGCGACGGCGTCAACTACACGGCGGGCGGCGGCAATCCGATCGAGATCATGGATCTGAGCTTCGCCGTGCAGGTGTCGGCGGTCGATTATCTGTGGCGCACGCGCGGCACGCTCGCCCCCGGCCTGCATCGCCTGGATGCGGACGCGGATCGGCGCATCGCCGCCATGGCCCTGTCCGTACGCGGGTTCCGCGCCAGTCATGCCGTGGCGGACAACGGGTACGACTGGACGCTGACGCGGTTCGCCGAAACCGAACGCCGTTCGCGAACGCAGGAGGGCCGATGAACATCCACGATCCACTGTATGCGGCAGCCCACCCCCAGCCGCTCACCGAGGTCACGCTGTATTCGGCGCCGCTGATCATCCCGGTCACCGGCCCGGTGATTCTCGACGGGTCCATCGCCGTATCCGGCAGCCGCGTCGTGCACGTCGGCACCCGCCGCTGGGTGCTGGACACCCTCGAATCCGAGTTGGCGCCGGACGCGCGCGTCGACGAACGGTACTGGCGCGGCGTCATCACCCCCGGCCTGGTCAACGCCCACACCCATCTGCAGTACACGGCGATGGCCGACGTGGGCCGCGGCACGTACGGCGACTTCCACGAGTGGGAGGATGCGTTCGACGCCGTCTACGACGGCTGCGACGGCGACATGTGGCGGGATTCCGCACGCGCCGGCGCACGCATGATGCTCGAGGCCGGCACCACGGCGGCCGCCGACATCGTCACCGACCCGCAGGCGGCCGACGCGCTCGCCTCGCAGGGCATGCACGGCGTGGCCTACTGGGAGGTGATGAACTGGCACAACAGTGACTGGAAGACCGCAGGCATCAGCGAACTGGTCAATCATCTGGGCTCGATGCGTCAGGAGGGGCTGCCCAGCATCGGCATCAGCCCGCACGCCCCGTACACGCTGGAGACCGCGCCGTTCGTGGACCTGCCCGACATCGCCCGCCAACTGGACATGCGTCTGCACATCCATCTGGCCGAGACTCCGATGGAGGCCGGCGCGGACACCGATGACCTGACCATCTACTCGGCCGCCGCCTGGCGCGACCGGCATTGGACCAGCTACACGGAGCTCAAACGGGAGGGGCTCAACGCCTCCGCCATCCAATTCCTCGACCAGCTCGGTTCGTTGGGCCCCGACGTGCACATCGCCCACGGCGTGTGGGCGAGCGCGGAGGACCGCCGCATCCTGCGTCAGCGCGGGGTCGGCGTGGCGTTGTGCCCCAGGTCGAACCGGATCACGGTCACGGGCAAGGACGCGCCCGTGCGCGCCTATCTGGAGGAGGGCAATCTGCTGGCCATCGGCACCGACTCCCTGTCCAGCTCCCCCAGTCTGGACGTGCTCGACGACGCGGCCGCGCTCTACGACCTGGCGCGGGCACAGGGATACCGGGCCAACGACCTGTCCCATCGCATCATCCGCATGCTCACCATCGGCGGCGCCCAGGAGATAGGCATGTACGTGGGCGCAGGCCGCATCGGGCAGATCAACGCCGGCGCCACCGCCGATCTGGCGTTCTTCGACATCCCCGTCGACATCACCACCCCGGCCGGCATCGAAACCACCATCGACAATCTGATACGGCACGGCGCTGGCACCAACCGGGCCACCGTCATCTCCGGCCGTCTGCTGTACAACGCCGGCGCCTTCGATATCGCCGACGCCTCCGGCGACGTCGCCGACGGCGACCCGACGGCCCCCGTCAACCCAATCCCAACGACAACCCCGGCACGCTGACAAACCCATCAACGAAAGGACACACCATGAGCGTGGCACTGCAAGACATGAGCCCCTACGCGCAATCCATCGTCGCCCGACTCGGCCTCGAACCGCATCCGGAAGGCGGCTGGTACGTGCGCGACTGGCAGTCGCCGATCAACGACCGGTCCGGTCACAGGCCGCTGTCGTCGCTGATCTACTTCCTGCTGGCCGAAGGCGACGCCAGCGCCTGGCATAAGGTCGACGCCGACGAAATCTGGCTGTGGCACGGACCGGCACCGGTCACCATCGAACTGGGCGGCGAGGGAGAGGCCCCGGATGAGGCGGGAGCGGAATCGGTCACGCTCGGGGCCGGCATCGCCGCAACGGACGGGGACGATGCAGCCGCCGCACCCGTCGGACATCTGGTCATCCCCGCGGGGGTCTGGCAGCGCACCCTGCCCGGCACCGGTGACGCGCTCGTCTCCTGCGTGGTCAGCCCCGGCTTCGAATTCGCCGGATTCACCCTGCAATAGCGAGCGGAGCCACGGCGATAACCGGCTATCGGCAAGTCCGATAGCCACACGGTTCCCTCTGACCAAACGGCGTCCTACTATACGTAAGGACGTCGATACCGTTTCCACGTCCAACCACAGATTCAGGAGAGTGACATGGCTTTTTCAGGCAAGCAGTTCATCCGCGCGGCCGCCGCGACCCTCAGCGTCGCCGCGCTCGCGCTGACCGCCGCATGCGGTTCCAACGCCGCGGATTCCACCACCGACGACACCCAGTCCAACAGCGGAGACCTCACCCAGCAGACCGTGGCCCCCGGCAAGCTGACCATCGCCACCGGCGACCCGGCGTACGAGCCGTGGGTGCTCAACGACGACCCGGAGTCCGGCGAGGGCTATGAGGCCGCCGTGGCGTACTCGGTGGCCGAGAAACTCGGCTTCGACGCCGAGGACGTGGTGTGGACGCGCACCACCTTCGACGCGGCCATCGCCCCCGGCCCGAAGGACTGGGACATGAACATCCAGCAGTTCGGCATCACCGACGAACGCAAGCAGGCGGTCGACTTCTCCTCCGGCTACTACAAGGACACTCGTGCCGTGATCGTGAAGAAGGACGGCAAGTACGCGAACGCGAAGTCGCTCGCCGATCTGAAGGACGCCGTGATCGGCGCCACCGTGGGCACGCAGGGCTACACCTATGCCAAGGAGAAGATCAACGACGACGTGCAGACGTTCAACGACGACGCCTCGCTCGCGCAGGCGCTGGACGCCGACCAGATCGACGCGCTGGTGGCCGATACCACCGTGTGCGTGTACATGGTGCAGTCCGGCCAGGTGGCGGATGCCGTGGTGGTCGGCCGCATCGCCGACTCCGAGGACAAGGACGGCATGGGCATCGTGCTGCCGAAGGATTCCGTGCTGACCGAGGCCACGACCAAGGCCGTCGACGAGCTGGACGCCGATGGCACGCTGCAGGAGCTGCAGGACCAGTGGCTCGCCGAGTACACCTCCGATCTGCCGGAGCTTGCCTGACGCGGGTCTGACGCGGGTCTGACACGACGCCATCGCGGCCGGGCGCCTCTTTCCGTGCCCGGCCGCCGTGTTTCCGGTCCGTACAAGCCTCATTCCGATACCGAATTAGAGTAGGAACCATGAGTTTTCCGTCCACCTCCCCCAACCCCGCCGCTGATGACGGGGCGATGTCGGTCAGCGGCGTCGAACTGGAACGCCGCGCGTATCGGCGCAAACGGCAGCTGCAGTCCGTGGCTGTCAGCATGGTCAGCACGGTGGTGCTGGCCCTGGTCGTCGTCGTGGGATTGCAGATGTCCCCCGGCTGGCCGCATGTCAAGGAGACGTTCTTCTCCGCCGAATACTTTGCTAAGTGTTTCCCAGAAGTGTTGGACGGCCTGTGGCTGAACCTGCGGATTCTGATCGTGGCCGTGATCGGGGTGGCGGTCCTGGCCACCCTGATCGCATTGATCCGTACCAGCCGCAATCCGGTGATGTTCCCGCTGCGCGTCATCGCCGCCGTCTACACCACCGTGATGCGCGGCATCCCGATGATCGTGCTGCTGTATCTGATCGGCTTCGGCATCCCCGGACTGGGCCTGTTCGGCCGCATCGACCCGGCGATCCTGGGCACGATCGCGATTGTGCTCGGCTACGCGGCGTATGTGGCGGAAGTGCTGCGCGCCGGTTTCAACGACGTGCACCCGTCGCAGCGCGCCTCCGCCCGCTCGCTGGGCCTGACCGCCGGACAGACCACCTGGCTCGTGGTGATTCCGCAGGCGTTGCGCAAGGTGACGCCGGCGTTGATGAACGATTTCATCTCCATGCAGAAGGATGTGGGCCTGATCTCCGTGCTGGGCGCGGTGGACGCGGTGCGCGCCGCGCAGATCGAGGTGGCCAGCTCGTACAACTTCACCCCGTACGTTGTGGCCAGCCTGCTGTTCATTCTGATGAGCGTGCCGTTCATTCTGTTGAGCGACTGGTATTCCGAGCGTCTGCGCAGGCGCGAACAGAGCGGAGGTGTGGTGTGAGCATGACGGCAACCGTTCCCGGAACCGTGCCGGCCGCCGGCGATGCGCCCGTGGTGCTGCGGCTGGAGAACATCCGCAAGTCCTTCGGCGATGCCCATGTATTGAACGGCATCTCATTCGACATCCGCCAGCACGAGGTGGTGGCGCTGCTCGGTCCCTCCGGCTCCGGCAAGTCCACGCTGATGAAATGCGTGAATCTGCTCGAACAGGTGGACGACGGGCAGATCTGGCTGGGGGGCACCGACATCACCGATCCGCGTGCCGATCAGGACGCGATCCGCTCCCGCATCGGCGTGGTGTTCCAGCAGTTCAACCTGTTCCCGCACATGTCGGTGATCAGGAACGTGACGCTGGCCGCGCGCAAGGTGCACCATTGGAACAAGGACCGCGCCGAGGCGAGGGCCCTGGAGCTGCTCGACCGCATCGGCATGCGGGCCAAGGCCGGCGCCTACCCCGACCAGCTGTCCGGCGGCCAGCAGCAGCGTGTGGCCATCGCCCGCGCGCTGATGACCAATCCGGAGCTACTGTTGCTCGATGAGATCACCTCCGCATTGGACCCGATGCTGGTCGGCGAGGTGCTGGACATGGTCTCGGAGCTGAAGGACCAGGGCACCACCATCCTGATGGCCACGCATGAGATGAGTTTCGCCCATGACGCGGCGGACCGCATCGTGCTGCTGCGCCGCGGCGTCATCGCCGAGAACGGCACGCCGCGCGAGGTCATGGACGAATCGCAGGATCCGGAAACCAAGGAGTTCTTCAGCCACTTCCGCAGCTAGCGGCTTCCCGCCCCTCCCCTTTTTCCGGACTCTGACACATTTGTGACCGTGATACAAGTTGAAAACCTTGGAATATAGCGGTTTTGACAATGGTGTCAGAGTCACAATGTGTCAGAGTCACATCATAGCTGCGACGGGATTTTGCGATTCGGCTGGCATTCTTGATCAGGCGGTCAGGCGCCTGGTCTGGTCCACGTAGGAGTTCAGCGCGGCGATCAGCTCGTCCACGCCGTCGTATCGGACCATCGGATGCAGGAATCCGGCGAATTCGAAACGCACGCGATGCCCATACAGGTCCAGCCAGGAACCGTCCTCGGTGATCGCATAGGCCTCCGCCACACGCTCGTGCAGTCCGGTCTGCTCGCTGAACGTCGGCTTGGTGCCGATGGAGATCGCAGCCGGCCAACGGTACGGGGAATCGGCGGCGCACCTTGCCACGGCACCATGGTCATCGTACGGGTGCAGTCTGGGTGCGGTCCGCCCGGCGTCCGCGGAATCCGCGTCGACCCGCTCCAGTGCCGGGCAGGTGGCGTTATCCGTCGGTCCGTGGGATTCAGCCGGACCCAAATCGACCAGCCATCCGGCATACACGCCGTCCACCGGCAGGTAGCCGTCCAGGCGCTCCCCCAGGTTCGCGGTCGGGAATCCAAGCGCACGGCCGCGCTCCTCACCATGCACCACCACGCCTTCGACCGCGTGAGGACGCCCCAGAATCGCGTTCGCGTCCTTGACGCGGCCATGTCCGAGCAGATATCGCACGTTCGTGGAGCTCCAGGCGCGGGTCCTACGTCCCTGATGCCGCTTGCTCCATGCGCGCAGCTGTGCCTTGGTCATGCCGGCGGTCGGATCCTGCGGCTCCCCCGGCTCCGTAGGCGCTTCGGGATGCGCGTCGGCGGGGATGCGCACCTCGCCGGGGCCGCGATCGTCCACCACAACCAGCTCGAACACGCCGGTGGCCTGCGCCAACGTGTCGATCGCCTTGATATCGCCCTCGCGATTGTTGCCCATCGCGGCGTCCGTCCCGAGCACCAGCGTGCGCATGCCCACCCGGCCGACCATCTGTCCCAGGAAGAACCGGTAGGATTTCGCCGCGAACGGCAGCGAGTAACGGACCTGCAGCACCACATCCACGCCGAGGTCCCGTATGACGCGCAGCCGCTGGTCCACGCCGGTCAGCGCCTCCACGTCCACGGCATCCTCCGGCAGCGCCGCGCCGTCGTGTTCGGCCGCATACCGGTGCACAAGCCCGGGTCGGGGGTCGAACAGCACCACCACGGCGAACGAATCGGTCTGTTTCGCCAGCTCGACCACCTTGCCGATCACCGCGGCATGCCCTTGATGCATGCCGTCGAACACGCCGACCGTCACCACGGCCCTGCGGTCCGGGCTGAGGGCCGGCCAATCGACCTGACCGTTCTCATCGGGGGTCAACGTCATGATGTCCATAATCGTCCTTTACTCTTCAAGCGCGGCACCGGCTCGGCACCCTACGCCACCGGGAACACGGTGACGGGTTTGGCCATGCCATGGCCGCACGGTTCCACGATGGCGATGAGGTCGTTGCGCTCCGGCACCACCGCGGCCAACCATCCGCCGCGCGGCGTTCCCTCCGCGACGCGGATACGACGTCCGAACCGCAGGTCGGCGGCCTCGACGTCGGATACCTCGATCACCGTCATCGCGGCAGCGGCGGCCTCGATCATCGATAGGGCGTGCGCGGCGAGATCCGCCCCGGCCACGTCAAGCACGGCGCGGTTGCGGGTCACGGTTTCGCCGTCACGGTTGGTGAACGTGCGTTGTTCGACGTGGGCCGTCACCGCGCGTGGATCATCGACACGATACCGTCCGACGCGGATGCGGCGCAGACGGGTCAGATGCCCGCCCACACCCAACGATTCGCCCAGATCGCGGGCGAGGGCACGGATGTAGGTGCCGGCCGAGCAGGTGACGCGCACGTCCACGTCCAGCATAGGCAACGAACCGTCGCCGGAGCCGACATCCTCCGGCGCGTCGCCGGGCCGTCCATCGGCCATGGCCGCAACCCGTACCGGGCGCACGTCAAGCACCGCGAACTCATGAATCGTGACGGGCCGCGCCTCGAGCTGCACGTCCTGGCCGTCACGGGCCAGATCGTAGGCGCGCCGACCGTTGACCTTGATGGCCGAGTACGTGTTCGGCACCTGCTCGATCGTTCCGGTGAACCGCGCATCGATCACGGCCCGCAGCTCGTCGCATGACATGGCCGGGACCGGATGCACGGCGATGGTCTCGCCGTCGGCGTCGTCGGTGGCGGTGCGCTGGCCGAGCCGGATCGTGGCCTCGTAGGTCTTATCGTGTTCGACGATGACGTTGAGCAGGCGCGTGGCGTTGCCGAAGCCGACGATGAGCGCGCCCGTGGCCATCGGATCGAGGGTGCCGGCATGGCCAACCCGCTTCATATGCAAGGCGCCGCGCACCGCCGCCACGATGTCATGGCTGGTCACGCCCTGCGGCTTGTCGACGATGAGCAGACCGGAATTCGCCAACGTCACGCCTCGGTGGATGTGTCGGAGTCCGCGGTGAATGTGTCAGAGTCCGTGCCGGCGGAGGCGACGTCATCCAGGTCGATGTCATCGAGTTCGTCCCAGTCGTCCTCATCCTCGTCGTCCCAATCCGAATCCTCATCCGGATCGGCGTCCTCGTCGCGGGCCTCGGGATGCTTGTACGGGTCGGCGTCGCCGGCGTACTGGGCGGTCTCGCGGGCCTTGGCCAGCTCCTCGTCGCGCTTGCGGGCCACGGCCAGGATGTCCTCGATCTCATGGGCTTCGCCGGGCACCTCGTCGAAGATGAACTGCAGCTGCGGGGTCAGACGCAGGCCGGCCTTCGTGCCGACCAGCGAACGCAGACGGCCCTTGGCTTGGTTCAGCGCCTCCTGGGCGCGCTTGCGCTCGCCCTGCTCCTTGCCGGCATGGCCGAGCTGGGTCCAGTAGACCTTGGCGAGCTGCAGGTCGTTGGTCACACGCACCTCGGTGATGGTGACGTTGGCCAGACGCTTGTCGTGCAGCTGGGCCTCCATCGAGGAGGCGATGACACGCTGGATGAGCGCCGCGATGCGCGCGGCGCGGGGGTTGGTTCCTGAAGGCATGGGGTTCCTCGCTCGTTCGTCGTCAATCAGTCGGGCCGATGCGGTTCCTCGACGCGTCCGGCCGTATGTTCCGATGTTCCATCGTCGCACATCCCACGGTCATTGACCGCCGTCCGCGAACGGCGTGCACGACCCGGAACGCAGCGGGCGCCCGCGGCCGGAGAACCGGCTTGCGGACGCCCTATGCACGCGGGGTTGTCCCGAGCGGCTACTTGCGCTCGATCTCCTGCATCTCGAAGGTCTCAATGACGTCGCCGATCTCGATGTCATTGAAGGAGCCGAGGTTGATACCGGCCTCGTAGCCTTCCTTGACGGAGGTGACGTCGTCCTTGAAACGACGCAGCGAGGAGATCTCCAGGTCGTTGACCGTGGCCACGCCGTTGCGCAGGATGCGGCACTTGGTACCGCGCTTGACCTCGCCGTCCTGCACCATGACGCCGGCGATGTTGCCGAACTTGGAGGAGCGGAAGATCTCGCGGATCTCCGAGTGGGAGGTGACGACCTCCTCGTACTCGGGCTTGAGCATGCCCTTGAGCGACGCCTCGATGTCCTCGATGGCCTTGTAGATGATCGAGTAGTACTTGATCTCCACGCCCTCGCGCTCGGCCAGCTCCGCCACCTGACGGTTCGGACGCACGTTGAAGCCGATGATGACGGCCTTGTCGACCGTGGCCAGGTTGACGTCGTTCTGCGTGATCGCGCCGACGCCGCGGTGGATGACCTGGATGCCGACCTCGTCGGACACCTCGATCTTCATGAGCGAATCCTCGAGCGCCTCGACCGAGCCGGACGAATCGCCCTTGATGACGATGTTGAGCATATCCACCTCGGACTTGGCGAACTGCTCCTTGAGGCTCTCGAGCGAGACGATCTTGCGGCGCTTGGCCAGCTGGGCGGCGCGCTCGGTGGCCTGGCGCTTCTCGGCGATCTGGCGCGCGGTGCGGTCGTCCGGGGCGACGAGGAACAGGTCGCCCGCGGTCGGCACCGAGGTCAGACCCAGCACCTGCACCGGCGTGGACGGCACGGCCTCCTTCATCTGCTTGCCGTTCTCGTCGAGCATCGCGCGGACGCGGCCGTACGAGGTGCCAGCCACGATGGCGTCGCCGACATGCAGGGTGCCCTGCTGCACCAGCACGGTGGCCACGGCGCCGCGGCCCTTGTCCAGACGCGCCTCGACGGTCGCGCCACGGGCGTCCATGTCGGGGTTCGCGCGCAGGTCGAGCTCGGCGTCGGCCGTCAGCAGCACGGCCTCGAGCAGCTTGTCGACGTTCGTACCCTGCTTGGCGGAGATGTCGACGAACATCGTGTCGCCGCCGTACTCCTCCGGCACCAGGCCGAACTCGGTGAGCTGGCCGCGGACCTTGTCCGGGTTGGCGCCGGCCACATCGATCTTGTTGACGGCCACGACGATCGGCACATGCGCCGCCTGGGCGTGGTTGATGGCCTCGACGGTCTGCGGCATGACGCCGTCGTCGGCGGCGACCACCAGGATCGCCACGTCGGTCAGCTCGGCGCCACGGGCACGCATGGCGGTGAACGCCTCATGGCCCGGGGTGTCGAGGAACGTGATCTTGCGCTGCTCACCCTCCAGCGAAACGGTGACCTGGTAGGCGCCGATGCGCTGCGTAATGCCGCCGGCCTCACCGGCGATGACGTTGGTGCGGCGGATGGTGTCGAGCAGTCGGGTCTTACCGTGATCGACATGACCCATGACGGTGACCACCGGCGGACGCGGCTTGAGGTCCGCATCCTCCTGGAGCTCCTCCTCATCCAGGTCGATGTCGAACTGCTGCAGCAGCTCCTTGTCCTCCTCTTCGGCGGACACGATCTTGATGTTCCAGCCGATCTCCTCGCCGAGGATCTGGAACGTGGACTCGTCCAGCGACTGCGTGGCCGTGGCCATCTCGCCGAGATGGAACAGCACGGTGACCAGCGCGGCCGGATTGACGTTGATCTTCTCCGCCAGATCGGCCAGCGAGGCACCCTGACGCAGACGGATGGTCTGCCCGTTGCCTGCGGGAATGCGCACGCCACCGATGATCGGGGCCTTCATCTCCTGGAATTCCTGGCGTTTCGCCAGCCTGTTCTTGCGGGCCTTCGACGACTTGCCGCCCTGACGGCCGAATGCGCCGGCCGCGCCGCCGCGGCCGCGACCGCCGCCGCGTGCGGGACCGTTATTCGGAGAGGCGCCGCCCTGGAACCCGCCGGAGGTGTTGCCACCGCCGAAACGATTGCCACCCGGACGGCTGTTGCCGCCCTGGCCGGGACGATGCTGTCCCCACTGCCCCGGCTTGGCGCCCTGCGCGCCCTGACCGGGACGACCGCGGAAGCCGCCGCGGCCGCCGCCCTGACCGGGACGGCCGTTGCCGCGACCGCCACGACCGTTGTCCACAGTGGGTCGGGACATCGGATGCGGACGCGGGATATCGCTCGGGGTCGGCGTATGCATGCCCTGCTTGCGGCTGAACGGGTTGTTGCCCGGACGGGGCCCGCTCGGACGCTGCGTATCCTGCGACTGGCTGCGGTTGCCCTGCGGTGCGGGCTTGCCGCCCTGGGGACGGGACTGACCATGGCCGCCCTGGCGCTGGCCGGGCTTCGGGGCCGCGTTGTGATGGCCGGATTCGGCAGCGGGCTTCGGCGCGGCGGGACCGGGCTTCGGGGCCGCCGCATGGGGCTTGCCGGAATTCGTCGGTGCCGCGGGCGTGCCGGCGGTCGCCGGCTTGGCGGGCGCGGGCTTGGCGGGGGCCGGCTTCGCCGCGGCGGGCTTGGATTCCTGCGCGGCGCCGGGCTTGGGGAACGCCGCCTTCAGGCGACGGGCGACCGGGGGTTCCACGGTCGAGGATGCGGATTTGACGAATTCTCCCATTTCCTTGAGCTTCTCAAGGATCGTCTTGCTATCGACGCCAAGTTCCTTGGCCAGATCATACACGCGTGCTTTCGGCACTCAATTCTCCTATTCTGCGACCGCGCGTATGCCGGCGGTCACGCTTCGATGACGGCGAGCTTACCCTGTCTCATCGTGCAACCATGGTCGTTATACCTCGTGTTTCATACCGCGGCGCAGAACCGCAGTCCAACGCCCGGAATACCGCAGCCAAGCATACTCGTGGCTGTGGAGAATCCGGGCGTGGCGAGCGTGGGAATCCCGGGGTCAGGATTCGTGTTCCTCCTGCTTGGCCTGGTGGGCCTCGGCGGATTCAATGCCGATCTTCCATCCGGTCAGCTTGGCCGCCAGACGGGCGTTCTGCCCCTCCTTGCCGATGGCCAGCGACAGCTGATCGTCATGGATGAAGGCGATGGCGGTCTTGTTCTTCTCGCTGATGACCTTGACGCCGGTCGCCACCGCGGGCGACAGCGCGGCCGCCACGAACTTGGCGGGATCGGCCGACCAGTCGACGATATCGATCTTCTCCGGGCCGAGGTTCTCCATCACGGCACGCACACGCGCGCCGCCGGGGCCGATCAGGGCGCCCTTCGGGTTGACGCCCTCGGTGTTGGCGCGCACGGCGATCTTCGTGCGGGCGCCGGCCTCGCGGGCGATCGCCATGATCGACACGGCGCCGGAATTCAGCTCGGGCACCTCACGCTCGAACAGGTGACGAACCAGTTCCGGATGCGAGCGCGACACGATGATCTCCGGTCCACGCAGCCCCCGGGCCACATTCACCACGTATACGCGCAGACGCTCGCCGTGGCGGTACCGTTCGCCGGGCACCTGCTCGCGGCGGGGCAGAATCGCCTCCACATCGCCGACCGCGATATGCACGTTCGCGGTGTCCTTGGCGTCCTGCTGCACGATGCCGGTGATCAGCTTGCCCTTCTGTCCGGAGAAGGCACCGAAGACCTTGTCGTCCTCCGCCTTGCGGAACAGCTGGGTGATGACCTGGCGCGCCGTGGAGGCGGCCAGACGGCCGAAATCACGCGGAGTGTCGTCGTATTCCTCGCCGAGCTTCGGAGCGGGGTGCGGATCGTCCTCGGTCGGCTCGACCGGAATCTCATCCTGCGCCCACACGGTGAACGTGCCGGCGCGGTCGTCAAGTTCAATGCGCGCATGCTTGGCGGCGTGCGGGGTTTTCATATATGCGAGCCGCAGCGCCTCGGCGAGTGCGGTATCCAACGTCTCCGCATCGATTCCCTGCTCGGCGGCCAGCCGATGCATGCCATTCAGGTCCAGTTCCATCTTCAAGACCTCCTATGAAGTTATATCCGAGCGCTTGGCCCACTGGTCACAGTCAAAGGCTAGTCTAGTGGTTTATGCAGACACTGTACGCCGCGAAGAATCGCCTGTTTCCGCGTGTCCGCCGTTGGGCGGCGGCCGTGGCGGCGATCGTATCCGCCGCGGCGCTGTGTGCCTGCGATCCCCCACGCATCGAGGGGCGCGCCGAGGCCGAACGCCGGCTCAACCCCTGCGAGCAGGCGTTGTACACGGCGTTGGACGCCGACCGCACGATCGCGACGGCGAAGCCGGTGATGCTGGCGCATACGGAACTGACCATCTCACGGGACGCTTGGCTGGACGTGGCGGTGTATTGCCCCAGCCGGTTCGGCGAGGGGGTCACGCACGCGGCACGCGCGCAGGTGCGCGCCGAAGCCGTGTACGGGGCGGACGCCGTCGACGCCGGTTGGTCCGTGAACGGCGTGGCCACGCTGGATCCCGATGCGGATGCGGACGCGCTCGACGGACTGGTGGACCTGTCCGCCGCGGCGCTTACCGAAGATAAGGCGGGATTCGCCTTCGAGGTGCTGGCCGCACGCGGCGCGCCCGGTGCCACGCTGGAACTCAGCGACAGGTCCAAGTCCGCCGCGCAGAAGCTGGCGGCGATGTCCGGCGACGATTCCCGGCAGGCCGTCTATGCCGTCGGAAATCTGATCGACAATCCCGACACGGCATTGGACGGCGCCACCGGGCTGAAGGCCCCCACCGCCTCGGTCGTACTGATGGACTGCGCAAGGTCGTTGGTCGGCGCCGTGGCGGAGGGAACCGAACTGCCCACGGGTGCGGACGCCGAGTCCGCGCAATCCGGCGACGTGGGAATGACGCGGACCGATGGCGCGAGCGGCACGCAGCGCAACGGTTCGGATGGCACGCCGGCCGGCGGCACGGACGCCGATCGAACCGTCGAACGCGCCTGGCGTGCGTACGCCGTGCAGGCGGCGAACCATACCGCGCAGGCGTTCCGCCTGGGCTACCCGATGATTGACGAGGCGTTGTTCGAGGCTGAAGACACGGCCAAGGACTGAACAGACGCCACGCCGATTTGACGTGTCAGCGTTCTGTGCCATAATAGACAAGTTGCTTATGGCAACCATAAGGATGAGTGTCCGAGCGGTCTAAGGAGCACGCCTCGAAAGCGTGTGAGGGCAACCCCCTCCGCGAGTTCGAATCTCGCCTCATCCGCCACCAAAGGTCTTGGCCCACTGGTCAAGACCTTTTTGCGTATGTGGCAAGACTTGGGGCGTAGGCTGGGGTATAGGCCAGATTTGGGTTATAGGCCAGATTGTGTGTCCGGAGGCAGGGGGTGTTAGGTAGCGTCAGGTGTCTGGACGAGGGTGACATTCAGGTCACAGTCGTGCCCCCCCCTGTTTCCCGACCAACGAGGGCGACACATGGTACGACACGCCGTACCCGTGGCAAACCACCCCCAAAAGTTTGCCGTGTTTGGCGGAATATAGCGGAAGTCGGCAAACTTTCGGGGGTGGTTTGCCACATCGTCGGCGTGTCGCGGCGAGCGAGCACCGTCTACAACGTGCGTTTGGCCCGAATCGCCTCGGCGCGCGTCGCCAGCCGGTCGTCGGGCGGATACGCCACATGCTCCAGCGTCAATCCCTGCGGCGCGATCGGACCGGTCGAGCCCTCCCGCAGCGGCACGGCCATCTTCCCGGCGAACCAGTCCAGGTCCTTCTTACCCTGTCCCACCTTCACGCAGGCATTGACCAGCGAACGGACCATATTGCGGGCGAAGGCGTCAGCCACGATCGTGAAGCACAGCAGTCCGGATTCGGCCGCGGGCACGGTATATCCATCGGCGGTCCCCTGTCCGGCGTCCCGGGCGTGATCGGGTCGGTCCGGGACCAGGGGCGAGACCGGGATGCGCGACCAATAGGCCCGCTTGACCTCGCGAATCGTGGTGCCGCCCGGATTGGGGGTCGCGAACGAACCGAAATCGTGCAGGCCGAGCGTCATGGTCGCCGCCGCATTCATCGCGTCGATGTCGAGACGGTCGTCGATGGCCAGCACGAAGCCGCGCATCCGGGGATCCACCGGACGCCCCTCATCGCAGATACGGTACACATAGGTGCGTTCCAGCGCCGAGAACCGGGCGTCGAACCCGTCGGGGGCCACACTCACCGCATGGATGGCGATGTCGGCGGGAACCATGCGGGACAAGCGACGGAACAGCGCCTCCGGGGCGGGCACGCCCATATGGCCCACGCAGCGGTCCAACGTGGCCTGGGACACGTCCAGGTGACAGACCTGATGCAGCGCGTGCACGCCGGTGTCGGTCCGGCCGGCCACGGTCAGACGCAGCGGCTCGTCGGCGTCATCCTGCGGGACGTGCAGGATTGTGTGCAGGGCTTGCTCCAACTCGCCTTGCACGGTACGCAGCGTCGGCTGCTTGGCCCAGCCGTAGAACGCGCCGCCGTCGTATCCCAGGTCCAGTCTCAGTCTCACCATGTCCGACTCCTCACCTTCTTCCCGATTCTCCCCGGCCCCTTCCTCCGGGTCGCTCCCGGACCATGTTCCGCTCCCTCCCCGGACTCTGATCCATCGTGACTGTGATCCATCTCCCAAACGTTGAAATACCAACCTTTTGTGGAATGGATCAGGGGCACGATGTGTCAGAGTCTGGAGAAGACCCCGTGACTCTGATCTATCGTGACGATGATCCATCTCCCGAAACGTTGGAATACCAACATTTTAAGGAATGGATCAAGGTCACGATGTGTCAGAGTCCGGAAGGGTGCGTGGAGGTCCGGGAGGTGTGGCTACGAAAAAGGGCCGGGAACTGGTGGTTCCCGACCCAATCAGCCTATCAGGCTATGCTCACTCGGCCTTCTCGGCCTCGTCCGCGGTCTCCTCAGCCGGAGCCTCGGCTTCAACGGCCTGCTCGGCCGGAGCCTCAGCGGCGGTCTCCTCGACCACGGCCGGGGTCTCGTCCTCGGCGGCGACCTTGGCGGCGGCTTCGGCTTCCTTCACCACGGCCTTCTTCGGGCTCACCGGCTCGGTGACCAGCTCGATGATGGCGGCGGGAGCGGCATCGCCCTTACGCGGGGCGATCTTGATGATGCGGGTGTAGCCGCCCTCACGCTGCTCCATCTGCTCGGCGATCTGGGTGAACAGCACATGCACCACGGACTTGTTGCGGATGACGCGCATCACGCGACGGCGGGAGTGCAGATCACCGCGCTTCGCGAAGGTGATCAGGCGCTCGGCCAGCGGACGCAGACGCTTGGCGCGCTGCAGGGTGGTGGTGATGCGGCCGTACTGGAACAGGCTGGTGGCCATGTTCGCGAGCATCAGGCGCTCATGCGCGGGGCTGGACGCCAGACGCGGGCCCTTCTTCGGGGTAGGCATAGTTAGTTACTCCTTATTGCCCCGGAGTCCAGGTGGGCAACTGCCCGAGCATCCGAACTCCGGAACGGTTGGTCGAAGTTGGCGGTTCACTCGTCCTCGGGCGAGAAGAACGTGCCACCTTCAAGGTTGTTGGCGTCGAAGCCCAGCGGCGAGGCCTTCAGCGACAGTCCGAGCGACTGCAGCTTCTCCTTGACCTCATCGATCGACTTCATGCCGAAATTGCGGATGTCGAGCAGGTCCTGCTCGGTGTGGGAGACGAGCTCGCCGATGGTGTGGATGCCCTCGCGCTTCAGGCAGTTGTAGCTGCGCTGAGTGAGGTTGAGATCCTCGATCGGCACGGCCATCTCGGGGTTCGTCTCCTCGACCACGGGGGCCGGGCCGACCTCGACGCCTTCCGCCTGGGTGTTGAGCTCGCGGCACAGGCCGAACAGCTCGACCAGCGTAGAGCCGGCGGAGGCCACCGCGTCACGCGGCGAGATGGCGGGCTTGGTCTCCACGTCCAGAATGAGCTTGTCGAAGTCCGTGCGCTGCTCCACACGGGTGGCCTCGACCTTGTAGCTCACCTTGAGCACCGGGGAGTAGATCGAGTCGACCGGGATGCGGCCGATCTCGTCGTTATCCTGCTTGTTCATCTGCGCGGGCACGTAGCCACGGCCACGCTCGACAGTGAACTCGATCTCGAGTTCGCCGTCCTCGGCCAGGGTGGCGATGTGCTTGTCCGGGTTGGCGATGGTCACACCGGCAGGCGGGGTGATGTCGCCGGCGGTCACTTCGCCCTCACCGTTCTTGCGCAGGTACATGACGACCGGTTCGTCATATTCGCTGGTGAGCACGATTCCCTTGATGTTGAGCAGGATCTCGGTCACGTCCTCCTCGACGCCGGGCAGAGTGGTGAACTCGTGCAGGGCACCGGAGATACGCACCGACGTCACAGCGGCACCCGGGATGGAGCTCAGGAGCGTACGGCGCAGCGAGTTGCCAAGCGTATAGCCGAATCCGGGCTCGAGCGGCTCGATCGTGAAGCGGGAGCGCTGGGGGTTGAGGGTTTCCTCGGTAAGTGTCGGACGCTGTGCGATAAGCACTGTGGTATCCTTTCAGCTCCCAACCGGTGGTGCACTCACCGGCCGAAGCGGGTTGGATGGATGGTTGGTGTGCTCAGACGCGACGGCGCTTCGGGGGACGAACGCCGTTGTGTGCTTGCGGGGTGACGTCGGTGATGGAACCGACCTCGAGTCCGGCGGACTGCAGGGAGCGGATCGCGGTCTCACGACCGGAGCCCGGGCCCTTGACGAACACGTCGACCTTCTTCAGACCGTGCTCCATCGCCTTGCGGGCGGCGGATTCGGCGGCCATGCCGGCGGCGTACGGCGTGGACTTACGGGAGCCCTTGAAGCCGACATCGCCACCGGACGCCCAGGAGAGCACGGCTCCGGACGGGTCGGTGATCGAGATGATGGTGTTGTTGAAAGTGGACTTGATGTGCGCCTGCCCGACCGGCACCGACTTGCGGTCCCGGCGACGCGGCTTGCGCGCAGCTTGCTTGTTCGCTGCCATTGACCCTCGTTTCCTAATAACGAATTTCTATGTCTGTTCCGGACGATGGAGCCTGCGCCCCGTGGCCCGGAACCTGCCACCGATTACTTGGTGGCCTTCTTCTTTCCGGCAACCGTACGCTTCGGGCCCTTGCGGGTACGGGCGTTGGTCTTGGTGCGCTGACCACGCACGGGAAGTCCCTTACGGTGACGCTGGCCTTGGTAGCAGTTGATCTGGATCTTGCGACGGATGTCCGCGTCGATCTCACGACGCAGATCGCCTTCGATCTTGTAGTTGCCTTCAAGATAGTCACGCAGCGTGATCAGCTGCTCATCCGTCAGATCCTTGACGCGGGTGTCCGGATTGATACCGGTCGCGGCAAGCGTTTCCTTCGCACGAGTGCGACCCACACCGAAGATATAGGTGAGGGCGATCTCGATGCGCTTCTCATTGGGGATGTCGACTCCGGCAAGACGTGCCATTGCGATTCCTTCTCATGTTCCGCAGGTCTTGCGCCGAGTCGTCCGGTCTCCCGGCCCGGGCCTGCGTACCCGGGGTTCAGCCGTTCGGCTGTGACTCAGCGCCTCTACTGTTGTGCCGCTGGAATCTGCGACTCAGCCCTGACGCTGCTTGTGGCGCGGGTTGATGCAGATCACCATGACGCGGCCGTGACGACGGATCACGCGGCAGTTCTCGCAGATCCTCTTCACACTAGGGCTGACCTTCATGGTTTTCCTTTGCTTGTGTACCTTACTTGTAACGGTACGTAATACGGCCTCGGTTCAGATCGTACGGGCTCATCTCCAGAACCACGCGGTCCTGCGGCAGGATGCGGATGTAGTTCTTGCGCATCTTGCCGGGAATGGTGGCCAGCACGACGTGCTTGTTCTCAAGCTCGACGCGGAACATCGCGTTCGGGAGGGCTTCCACCACCCGACCTTCGACTTCGATCACACCGTCTTTTGCCATGAGCCTCGTTCCGTTCCTTGGCTGATTACCTGCGGTGCATCATAAGACACACCAAATTGCAATAATACAGGAAACGGGGACCATACCACACACGGCGTGTCGTATGGTCCCCGTCCGGATGACGTCTGCTATGGCAGGTCACTCACCAAGCTGATCGATAATCTTGGCGTTGATCGCGTCGATCTCGCCGACGCCGTCCACCACGACCAGCATGCCGCGGTTCTCGTAGATGTCCAGCAGCGGCGCGGTCTCACGCTCGTAGGTCTCCAGACGCTTGGCGATGGCCTCCGGGGTGTCGTCGGAACGGCCCTGCTCGGCGGCGCGCTTGGCCATGCGCTCGAGCAGCACCTCACGGGCGGCCTCCAGGACCACGGCGTGGTCCAGCGGCGTGCCCAGATCGGCGAGCATCTCGTCGAGGGCCTGCACCTGGGCGGCGTTGCGCGGATACCCGTCGAGGATCCAGCCGTTCTGGGCGTCCTCCATGGCCAGACGGTCCTTGACGATCTGGTTGGTCAGCTCGTCCGGCACCAGCTCGCCGCGGTCCATATAGGCCTGGGCCTGCTTGCCGAGCTCCGTCTGGTTCTTGAGGTTGTAGCGGAAGATATCACCCGTCGAGATGGCGGGGATGCCATAGTGTTCGCTCAGCAGCGCGGCCTGGGTGCCCTTGCCGACGCCCTGCGGTCCCATGATCAGCAGTCGCATTGGTATTGTCTCCTTGGTTGCAGTGACTCGATTACTTGCCTTCGACGTGGTCGGTGCCTTCGAACAGGAATCCGGCGTACTGGAACTGTTCGGTCTGGGCCTTGGCTTGACGCAGCGAGTCCAGTCCGACACCCGCGATGATCAGAATCGTGGTGCCGCCGAACGGCAGCTGCGTGTTGAGGTTCAGCGCCATGATGAGCACGGTCGGGATGAGCGCCACGAACAGCAGGTAGATGGCACCCACGGTGTTCAGTCGGTTCATGACGTAGTTGAGGTAGCGGCTGGTGGCGTTGCCGGCGCGGATGCCCGGGATGAAGCCGCCGTACTGCTTCATGTTGTCAGCGGTCTCGTCCGGGTTGAACGTGATCGAGGTGTAGAAGAAGCAGAAGAAGACGATCATCAGCGCATACAGCGCGATGTACCACACCGAGGTGGTATCGGCCAGGTTGGAGTTGATCCACTCCACCCAGCCGGCGCTGCTGTCGCCGAACTGGGCGATCAGCGTCGGGATGGCCAGGATCGACGAGGCGAAGATCGGCGGGATGACGCCGGACATGTTGATCTTCAGCGGCAGGTAGGTGGACGATCCGCCGTACATCTTGCGGCCGATCATGCGGCGCGTGTACTGCACCGGGATGCGGCGCTGCGACAGCTCGACGAACACCACGAACACCAGGATGACCATCAGCACGCCCACGACGATGCCGAACTTCAGCCAGTCGCCGTCGGTGCCGTCGGTGCCCCAGCCGATCTCCCACAGCTGCGGCAGGAAGCCGGAGCAGATGGACATGAAGATGAGCACGGACATGCCCTGGCCGATGCCCTTGTCGGTGATGAGCTCGGCCATCCACATGATCAGGCCGGTGCCGCCGGTAAGCACGAGCACCATGACCACCAGCGACCACGGGGTGTCATTCGGAATCACATCGGAGCACTGATAGTTGAACAGCGCGCCCGAGTTGGCGGTCACCACGATGGTGGTGGACTGCAGCACGGCCAGACCGATGGTCAGGTAACGGGTGTACTGCGTGAGCTTCGCTTCGCCGGACTGCCCCTCCTTGTGCAGCGCCTCGAAGCGCGGAATCACCACGCGCAGCAGCTGGATGACGATCGACGCGGTGATGTACGGCATGACACCCAACGCGAAGATCGACAGCTGCAGCATCGCGCCGCCCGAGAACAGATTCACCAGACCGATGAAGTTCTCCTGATTGTTCGTCATCTCGTTGGCGCACTGCTGCACCACGGTGTAGTCCACACCCGGAATCGGGATGAACGAACCGATTCGGTAGATGATGATCATACCGAGGACGAAGAAGATCTTGTTCCTCAGCTCCTTCGTCCGAAAGGCCTGGATTAACGTCCTCACCTTGGATTCCTTCCTGATATCGTGCGTCATGCACGGCATGCGAACAGACTCTAACCGACGAGTCTAGCGCACAGTGCCTACCGGGATGCGTGGGGTTCCGTCGGATCCACGCGATGCCGGTCCAAAACAAACGTGACCCTCCCCGTCTGAGATGGGGAGGGTCACGTTCATATCAAGCCATGGGCTTCATCCCCGAGGCGACTCAGTCCTCGGAGACGGAACCGCCGGCGGCCTCGATCTTGGCCTTGGCCGAGGCGGAGGCCTTCATGCCCTTGAGCGTGAAGGCGGCCGCGGCGTCGCCGTCGCCCAGGACCTTGACCGGGTAGCCCTTGCGGACGGCACCCTTGGCGATCAGGTCCTCGACGGTGATCTCGCCACCGTTCGGGTACAGCTCGTTGAGAGCCGCGACGTTCACGACCTGGAACTCCTTCTTGAAGGGGCTCTTGAAGCCGCGAAGCTTCGGCAGGCGCATGTACAGCGGCAGCTGGCCACCTTCGAAGCCAGGACGAACCTGGTAGCGCTTCTTGGTGCCCTTGTCGCCACGGCCCGAGGTCTTACCCTTGGAGCCTTCACCACGGCCGACGCGGATGCGGTCCTTCTTGGCACCCGGAGCCGGCTTGAGGTCATGCATCTGCAGGATCTCGTTGTTCTCAGTAGCCATAATCAGTCAACCTCCTCGACGGTCACCAGATGGCGCACCGCGTTGACCAGGCCACGATTGGCCGGCGTGTCCTCACGGACCACGCTCTGGCCGATCTTACGCAGGCCGAGGGTCTGCACGGTGGCGCGATGGGCCGGCTTGGAGCCGATGGTGCTGCGCACCAGAGTGATCTTCATGTTCTTGGCCATCACTCACCATCCTTAGCGTTAGCGGCCTGGGCCTCCTCGCGGGCCTTGCGGGCCTCGGCGATGCCCTGGGCGCGGGAGCGCAGCAGAGCGTCCGGAGCGACCTCGTTGAGGGCCAGACCACGGCGGGCCGCGATCTCCTCCGGCTCCTCGAGCTGCTTCAGGGCGTCCACGGTGGCACGCACGACGTTGACCGCGGTGGCGGAACCCATCGACTTGGTCAACACGTCGGTGATGCCGGCGCACTCCATGACGGCGCGGACGGCGCCGCCGGCGATAACGCCGGTACCCGGGGCGGCCGGGCGCAGCAGGACGGTGCCGGCGGCGTCATGGCCGATGACGGGGTGGACGACGGTGCCACGCACGCGCGGCACGGTGAACATGTGCTTCTTGGCGTCCAGCTGGCCCTTGGCGATAGCGGCCGGAACCTCACGGGACTTGCCGTAGCCGACACCGACGGTGCCGTTGCCGTCGCCGACCACCACGAGGGCGGCGAAGCTGAACGTACGGCCACCCTTGTGGGTCTTGGAGACGCGGTTGATGGTCACCACGCGGTCGAGCAGCTCGTCGCCGCGGTTCTCCTCGCGACGGTTGCGGCGCTCGCCACGGCGACCCTCACCACGCTGGCCACGGCGCGAACGACGGTCGTCGTTGCGCTCCTCGGCGGGCGCCTGAGTGTTCTGAGTTTCTTCAGCCACTTGGGTTTCCTTCTCGTTGTCGCTCACAGCTCCAGACCTCCCTCGCGGGCGCCTTCAGCAACAGCTGCGACGCGGCCATGATACTTGTTGCCACCACGGTCGAACACCACCTTGGTGATGCCGGCGTCCTGGGCCTTCTTGGCGATGAGCGAGCCGACCTGCTTGGCGGCCTCGACCTTGGTGCCCTGGAAATCGGCCAGATCGGAGATCGTCGAGGCGCTGACCAGGGTGATGCCCTTGGTGTCGTCGACGACCTGCGCGACCATATGGCGGTTCGAGCGGGTGATCACCAGACGCGGACGCTCCGGGGTGCCGGTGATGCGCTTGCGAAGACGGGCGTGACGGCGCAGACGAGCGACCTTCTTGCCCTTACCGATAATCTGCACGGTCATATCACTTACCAGCCTTTCCAGCCTTGCGCAGGATACGCTCGTCGGCGTACTTGATGCCCTTGCCCTTGTAGGGTTCCGGGGCGCGCAGCTTGCGGATGTTCGCGGCCACCTGACCCACAGCCTGCTTGTCGGTGCCCTTGACGATCACCTGGTTGGGGTTCGGCAGTTCGAACTCGATGCCTTCCGGCGGTTCGACGGTGATGGTGTGCGAATAGCCGAGCGAGAACTCGATGCCCTTGCCCTTCATCGCGGCACGGTAACCGGTGCCGATGATCTCGAGGGTCTTGGCATAGCCTTCGTGCACGCCCTTGACCATGCCGGCGATGATCGAACGGCTCAGGCCATGCTTGGCGCGGGTCGGACGAGTGTCGTCAGCCGGGGTGAGGATGATCTCGTTGCCTTCAACGGCACCCGTGATGCCCTCGGGGATAACGTAGGAGTCGGAACCCTTCGGGCCCTTGGCCGAGAAGTTCTGACCGTCGATCGTGACTTCCACGCCGGCCGGGATGGCGACGGGGAGCTTACCAATATGCGATGCCATGTGTCAGCTCTCCTTTCTCACCACACATAGGCGACGATCTCGCCGCCGATGCCCCGGTCGAGGCATTCCTTCTGGGTCAGCAGTCCCGAGCTCGTCGAGATGATCGCGATGCCGAGGCCACCCAACGGCATGGGCAGCGCGTCGGACTTCGCGTAGCGACGCAGGCCGGGCTTCGAGATGCGCTTGATGCCCTGGATCGAGCGCTCACCGTTCGGGCCGTACTTGAGAGTGATCTCAAGGGTCTGGCCGACGCGGGCCTCCTTGGCGGTGAAGTCCTGGATGAAACCTTCACGCTTGAGGATCTCGGCGATGTTCGCCTTGAACTTCGAGTACGGCATATCCACGGTCTCGTGCTTCGCCGCGCTCGCATTACGCAGACGCGTAAGCATGTCTGCGATCGGATCTGTCATTGTCATGTGGGCTAACGCCCTTTCTCGCCGTGGTTTCCGCCGCCCTTACCCCTTTCGGGGATTCAGGCCGCGGACCTTCAGCGTCGATGGTTTACCAACTGGACTTCGTAACTCCGGGCAGCTCGCCACGGTGGGCCTTCTCACGAAGGCAGACGCGGCACAGGCCGAACTTGCGGTAGACGGAGTGGGGACGACCGCACACCTGGCAGCGCGTGTACGCGCGCACCTTGAACTTCGGCTTGGCGGCCGCCTTGTTCTTCAGAGCGGTTTTTGCCATATCAGTTCTCCTTGAAGGGGAAGCCCAGGTGCTTGAGCAGCGCGCGGGCCTCGGTGTCGTCCTTGGTGCTGGTCACCACGGTGATGTCCATACCACGCTGGTGATCGATCGAATCCGGATCGATCTCGTGGAACATGGACTGCTCCGTGAGGCCGAAGTTGTAGTTGCCGTTGCCGTCGAACTGGTTGCCGTTGATGCCGCGGAAATCGCGGATGCGCGGCAGGGCCAGGGTCAGCAGACGGTCCAGGAACTCCCACATGCGATCGCCACGCAGCGTCACATAGGCACCGATGGCCTGGCCCTCACGCAGATGGAACTGCGCGACGGACTTCTTGGCCTTGGTGATCTTCGG
The DNA here is from genome assembly GCF_000771405.1 of Bifidobacterium pullorum DSM 20433. Taxonomy (GTDB): domain Bacteria; phylum Actinomycetota; class Actinomycetes; order Actinomycetales; family Bifidobacteriaceae; genus Bifidobacterium; species Bifidobacterium pullorum. Next base: position 112,121 of record NZ_JDUI01000009.1, read on the forward strand.
CTTCTGGCCGGTGATCAGGGTGAGGTCCTTGACGGCGCCTTCGATGAGCTTGGAGTCGCGAGCGGCGGCACCAACGCCCATGGAGACGACGACCTTCTCGACACGCGCCACCTGCATCGGGTTGGAGTACTTGAACTCCTTCTCGAGCTCCGGCACGATCTGGTCCTTGTACTGCTGCTTCAGGCGCGGGGTGGCCGGCGCTTCGATAGTGGTATCGGTCATGCCAGCTCCTTTCCGGACTTCTTGGCAACACGCACGCGCACGGTCTTGACCTTGCCGTCGCGAGCCTCTTCCTTCACAATCACGCCCACGCGGGTCGGCTGCTTGGTCTCCGGGTCGATCAGCATCACGTTGGAGCGATGGATCGGGGCCTCGACGGAGACGATGCCGGACTGCTGACCCTGCTGGGTGGCGCGAACGTGCTTCTTGACGATCTGCACGCCTTCGACGATCAGGCGGTCGTTGGGCAGCACGCGGGTGACGGTGCCTTCCTTGCCGCGGTCCTTGCCGCGGATGACCTTGACCAGGTCGCCGGTCTTGATCTTGGCTACCATGCTCAGATCACCTCCGGGGCGAGGGACACGATCTTCATGAAGCGCTTGTCGCGCAGCTCACGACCGACCGGTCCGAAGATACGAGTGCCCTTCGGTTCACGGCCGGAGCCGAGAATGACGGCGGCGTTCTCGTCGAACTTGATGTAGGAGCCATCGACACGGCGATGCTCCTTGACGGTACGGACGACGACGGCCTTGACCACGTCGCCCTTCTTGACCGACCCGCCAGGGATCGCGTCCTTGACGGAGGCGACGATCACGTCGCCGATGCCGGCATAGCGTCGCTTCGATCCGCCGAGCACTCGGATGGCCAAGAGTTCCTTGGCACCCGTGTTGTCGGCGACATGAAGCCGCGTTTCCTGCTGAATCATTGATTCTCCTTAGCCGAGCTGGTTCTCCCCGAGCACCCCGCCCGCTCGCGAAAAGCGGGCGGGGTGACTCGCGGAGCCTTGCCGAACTTATTTACTTGGCGCGCTCGATGATCGAGACGAGACGCCAACGCTTGGTCTTGCTCAGGGGCCGAGTCTCCATAATACTCACGAGGTCGCCAACGTGGGCTTCGCCGTGTTCATCATGGGCCTTGACCTTGCGGGTGGAGCGAACGACCTTGCCGTACAGCGGGTGGGTCGAACGCTGCTCGAGCTCGACGGTGATCGTCTTGTCCATCGCGTCGGACACGACGTAACCGCGACGAACCTTGCGGAAGTTGCGCTCTTCAGCCATGCTTACTTCTCCTCAGTCTTCGTTTCGGTCGCCTCGGGCGCCTGGCTGATGCCGAGCTCACGCTCGCGCAGGACGGTGTACATCCTGGCGATGTCGTGCTTGACCGCCTTGAGGCGGGCGGTGTTCTCGAGCTGGCCGGTGGCCGACTGGAAGCGCAGGTTGAACAGCTCTTCCTTGGACTTCTTCAGGAAGCCCTCGATCTCGGCGTTGGTCTTCTCGTTGAGATTCTGGATGGTGTAGTCTGCAGTTCCGACTGACATCAGATGTCACCGCCTTCGCGAGCAATAACACGGCACTTCATGGGGAGCTTGTCGATGGCGCGGCGCAGGGCCTCGCGGGCGACTTCCTCCGAGACACCGCCGATCTCGAACATCACGCGACCGGGGTGGATGTTGGCGATCCAGAACTCAGGCGTACCCTTACCGGAACCCATTCGGGTGCCCAACGGCTTCTTCGTGAGCGGACGATCCGGGAACACGGTGATCCACACACGACCGCCACGCTTGATGTAGCGGGTCATGGCGATACGGGCGGCCTCGATCTGACGGTTGGTCACATAGGCCGGCGCGAGCGCCTGGATACCGAAATCGCCGAACGCGATCTCGTTGCCGCCCTTGGACATACCACTACGGGTAGGACGGTGCTGCTTGCGGTACTTGGTCCTCTTCGGGATAAGCATCAGCTCACTCCTTCGTTTCCGTTGCGGCAGGTGCCTCGGCGGCGGCCGGAGCCTCGGCCGCGGGGGCGGCCTCGACGGCGGCGTTCTGACGCTGGGCCGGACGGTTGCCACGGCGCGGGCGGCGATCGCCGCGACGGCCGGAGCGGTTGTTGCCCTGCTGCGCCTGCTGCTCTTCGAACTCACGCTCGGTCATATCGCCCTTGTAGATCCACACCTTCACGCCGATGCGGCCGTAGGTGGTCTTGGCCTCGAAGAAGCCGTAATCGATCAGGGCGCGGAGGGTCTGCAGCGGAACGCGGCCCTCACGGTAGAACTCGGAACGGCTCATTTCCGCACCGCCAAGACGGCCGGAGAGCTTGATACGGATGCCCTTGGCGCCGGCACGCATCGCGTCCTGCTGGGCCTTGCGCATCGCGCGACGGAAGGTCACGCGGTTGCTCAGCTGCTCGGCGATGCCCTGGGCCACCAGCTGGGCGTCCAGCGCAGCGTTCTTCACCTCGAAGATGTTGAGCTGGACCTGCTTGCCGGTGAGCTTCTCGAGCTTGGCGCGAACGCGCTCGGCCTCGGCGCCGCGGCGACCGATGACGATGCCCGGACGGGCGGTGTGGATGTCCACACGCACGCGGTCACGGGTGCGCTCGATGACGATGCGGGACACGCCCGCACGCTCGAGGTCCTTGCTCATGGCCTTGCGGATCTGATCGTCCTCAAGCACGAAGTCGCGGTAGCGCTCGCCAGCCTTGTTGGAGTCGGAGAACCAGCGCGAACGATGGTTCTCGGTGATGCCCAGGCGATAGCCAAAGGGATTAATCTTCTGACCCATCTTTAGCGGGCTCCTTCCTTGCTAGCGACGACGACCGTGATGTGGCTCGTGCGCTTGTTGATACGAGCGGCACGGCCCTGGGCGCGGGCGCGGAAACGCTTGAGCGTCACGCCTTCGTCCACATAGGTCTCCTTGATGACCAGATCGTTCTCGCGGAACGGCTCGCCGGCCTTGTCGGCCTTCACGCGAGCGTTGGCGATGGCGCTCTCCAGCGTCTTGAGCACCGGCAGAGCGGCGGACTGGGGGGCGAACTTCAGGATGGTGACGGCTTCGGTCGCCTGCTTGCCTCGGATGAGGTTGACCATGCGGCGAGCCTTGCGCGGCGTCACGCGGACGTGACGAGCGATTGCTTTAGCTTCCATAAGTCTTTACTCTCCTTTAGCGGCGGGCCTTCTTGTCGTCCTTCACGTGACCCTTGAAGGTCTTCGTGGGGGCGAACTCACCGAGCTTGTGACCGACCATCGCCTCAGTGACGAACACCGGCACATGCTTGCGGCCGTCGTGAACGGCGAAGGTGTGACCGATGAAGTCCGGGGTGATCATCGAGCGGCGCGACCACGTCTTGATGACGTTGTGCGTGCCCTTCTCGTTCTGCTCGTCGACTTTCTTCTGCAGGTGGGCGTCGACGAAGGGCCCCTTCTTGATGCTACGAGTCATCTTCTCGACACTCCCTTACTTGCGGTTCTTACCATTCGGACGACGACGAACAATCATCTTGTTCGAAGCCTTCTTCGGACGACGGGTACGAACTTCACCCTTGCCCCACGGGGAGACCGGCGGCTTGCCACCGCGGGTACGACCGCCGTGCGGGTGGTCGACCGGGTTCATGGACTCACCACGGGTGATCGGGCGCTTGCCCATCCAGCGGGCGCGGCCGGCCTTGCCGAGCTGCACGTTGGCGTGGTCGGAGTTGCCGACCTCACCGACGGTGGCGCGGCAGCGGGCGTCCACGTTGCGGATTTCGCCGGACGGCATACGCAGCTGGGCGTAGGCGCCATCCTTGGCGACGAGCTGAACGGCGGCACCGGCGGAGCGGGCGATCTTGGCGCCACCCAGCGGGCGGAGCTCGATCGCGTGCACGACGGTACCGGTCGGGATGTTGCGCAGCGGCAGGTTGTTGCCCGGCTTGATATCGGCCTGGGCGCCGGTCTCGATGACGTCGCCCTGCTTGATGCCTTCCGGAGCGATGATGTAGCGCTTCTCGCCGTCGGCATAGTGCAGCAACGCGATGCGGGCGGAGCGGTTCGGGTCGTACTCGATGTGAGCGACCTTGGCCGGCACGCCGTCCTTATCCCAACGACGGAAGTCGATGAGACGGTACTGGCGCTTGTGGCCGCCGCCGCGATGGCGGGAGGTCATACGGCCGTAGGAGTTGCGGCCGCCAGTCTTGCTGAGCTTGCGAACCAGCGACTTCTCAGGCGTCGAGCGCGTGATCTCGGAGAAATCCGAGACCGAAGCGTTGCGGCGGCCCGCAGTCGTCGGCTTATAAACGCGGATAGCCATAATGTAGTTCTTCCTTTGACTTTGTCGGCTAGCCTTCAGTTACCAAAGATGTCGATCGTCTGGCCCTCGGCGACGGTCACGATCGCGCGCTTCTCGTTGACACGCTGGCCGTAACCGGTGCGGGTGCGCTGACGCTTGCCGGCGCGGTTGAGGGTGTTGACGTTCGTCACCTTGACCTTGAAGATCTCTTCGATAGCCTGCTTGATCTGCACCTTGTTCGCGCCCGGGGCCACCACGAAGGTGTACTGGCCGCGGTCGGACAGGGCATAGCTCTTCTCGGAGACGACGGGCTTGAGGATGACGTCGTGGGCGGGCTTGTGAATAGCGACCATAATGATCAGGCCTCCTTAGCCTTGGACTCGCCCTTCGCCTCGAGGAAGGCCTCGAAGCCCTCCTTCGAGAAGACGACGTACTGGGCGGTGACCACATCATACGTGTTCAGCTGATCGGCGAAGATCGGATGAACGGTGGGGATGTTGCGGACGGACAGCCACTCGTTCACGTTGTCGCGCGACAGCACGACGGTGGTGAACTTGTTCTCGGTCAGCGACAGGGCGGCGACCGCGGCCTTGGTGGACGGGGTCTCGCCGATGCCGAAGTCGACGACGGCGACACGGCCGGCGTTGGCGCGATCGGAGAGCACGTAACGCAGGGCGGCAGCCTTCATCTTCTTGGGGGTGCGCTGGTCATACTTGCGCGGGACCGGACCGTGGACGACGCCACCGTGGTACCACTGCGGAGCGCGGGTCGAGCCCTGACGAGCGCGGCCGGTGCCCTTCTGCTTCCACGGCTTCTTGCCGCCGCCGGAGACCGCACCGCGGTTCTTCACGGCGTGGGTGCCCTGACGGGCAGCCGCGAGCTGGGCAACGACGACCTGGTGCACCAGCGGCACGTGAGCCTGGATCTCCTCGTTGGAGATGCCGAACAGCTCGGCCGGCGCTTCGACGGTGCCGGTGGCCTGGCCCTTGGCGTCAGTGACGTTCAGAGTAACGTTTGCCATGATTTATCAGGCTCCCTTCACTGCCGAACGGACGAGAACGATGCTGCCCTTGGGGCCGGGGATGGCGCCCTTGATGGCGAGAATGCCGTTCTCGACATCCGACGAGACGACGGTGAGATTCTGCACGGTGGAGGTCACATGGCCCATACGACCGGCCATGCGCTTGCCCTTGAGAATGCGGCTCGGGGTGGCGCAGGCACCGACCGAACCCGGACGACGCTCGTTCTTGTGCGAGCCGTGGGAACGACGGTACGAGGCGAAGCCCCAGCGCTTGATGGTGCCGGCGAAGCCCTTGCCCTTGGTGGTGCCGGTCACGTCGACCTGAGCGCCCTCGGCGAACAGTTCGGCGGTCAGCTCCTGGCCGGGAGTGAACTCGTCAACGTTCTCGGTGCGCACCTCGACGAGGTGACGGCGCGGGGTCACACCGGCCTTGGCGAAGTGACCAGCCAGCGGCTTGGTGACCTTCGTCGGGTCGATCTGGCCGTAGCCGAGCTGCACGGCCTTGTAGCCGTCGGTCTCCTCGGTCTTCACGGCGGTGACCACGTTGGTGGACACGTCAACGAGCGTCACGGGCACGAAGAAGCCGTTCTCGTCCCAAACCTGCGACATGCCGAGCTTCTTGCCCAGCAGCGCGGTGCGATTTGCTTGCTGCGACATTACGGTTCCCTCCTCCCTTACAGCTTGATCTCGATGTTCACATCGGCGGGCAGATCGATGTGCATCAGGGAATCCACAGCCTTCGGGGTGGGGTCCACGATGTCGATAAGACGCTTATGAGTGCGCATTTCGAAGTGCTCGCGCGAATCCTTGTACTTGTGAGGAGAACGAATGACACAGAACACGTTCTTCTCGGTCGGGAGCGGAACCGGGCCCACCACCGTGGCACCCGCGTTCGTCACCGTTTCGACGATCTTCTTCGCCGATTGGTCGATGACCTCATGGTCATAGGACTTAAGCCTGATGCGGATTTTCTGTCCCGCCATTGCCGTCCGCCCTTTCTAGCGATTCGTTTACTGTTTACCATCCTGTCTCAGGGCACCGGCAGCCACACCGCGGAAGGCATACGCTCCCATGGCGGTCCACATCAGTGCGCAGGCACTCGAGCATCCCACTGGTGAAAGGTGCTCGTCCCGCGCTCGCTTTTTTTGATTCAATTTGCGAGCCCAAAACAGGCAACTTGATAATTAAAGCATTGGGGGTGGCCTATAGGAGTTCGGGCGTGTCGCCCTCGCCCCGCCACATTCCCTCGGCCCACAGCGTCGCCTCGGCGTCACCTCGATGTCGCTGCGGTACGGTACAAAACACCAATCACCGACAAAAAACAACACCGTACCACAACAGCGTGGTACGGTACTTGCTTTCACGCGATACAGCGGTTCCGTACCGTACCACAATGGCAAAGGCCATCATCCCCCATTGATATTCCGCCATTCTTCCGTACCACAGCTCGAGTGGTACGGTACGGAACAGCAAAAGTCGCACTTTAGCTGTTTCGTACCTCAATATCGTGGTACGGTACACGCCTTCACACGACACAGCGGTTCCGTACCGTACCACGATGTTGCCGACCGCCACGCGATCAGGCGGAGCCGAACAGAAGCTCGCAAGCAAGCATGCAGACGGGCTGGTGGATGAGATAGATCCAGATGCTGTAGCGGCCGACCGCGGACAGCGGCGCCACACCATACCGTGCCACGGACTGCAGCGGACGGATCGCCATCACGATCCGGTTCAGGAAATACCCGCATATATAGAGGAACAACCACGGCAGAATCGGGAAGTAGTCGCTGGATCGGAAGCCCGGGAACGGGAAGCCGAACGGGGTCAGCACATGACAGTCGTAGAGCCAGGCGGGCAGGCCCAGCCGAAACACGCCGGGCCATTCCAGATATCCCAGCTGCGCGTTCCTGAACACCATGAACAACGCGAACGCCGCCAGCACCCCGATGGCCGCGGGAATCCTTTTCAGTACCGGTTCCAACGCAATCATCAGCAGCACCGCGCAGCCGATGCAGTTGAGGATGCCGAACCACACCGCCTGCGCCGGCATGAGCAGCACCGTCACGCCGCTGATTACCAATCCCCAGACGTTCAGCATGATGCCACGTTTGACGTTACCGCTTCTCCCCCACGGCCACACGAATCCGGAGACCAGGATGAACGTCCAGCAGATCGACTGCTGCCAGACGTGCACAGCGGGCTGCGAGTACCAGGACGGGTCGCGCCCATAGACCATGAATATGTCGTAGCAGCAGTGGAAGATCACCATGCTGACGATGGCGATCCCGCGGATTGTGTCGATCAGATCGTAACGTCCCTCATGCGTCGGCATTGCGCTCCTCCGTCGTCGGATGGTTCTTCGCACACTCTACCGCAGCTACCGTGACTCTGATCCATTCCCATCAAGCCCTTCAACACAAAACGTTGGAATTCCAAGGGACCGACCGATAGATCACAGTCACGATAGATCACAGTCACGCCATCGACGGCATCATCGCGGACGCCGTGACTCTGATCCATTCGGCGTGTCCGCTGATCTCGGAAACACTGAGATTCCGGGGTTAAGCACGAAGGATCAGAGTCACGATAGATCAGAGTCCGGGAAATGTGCGCGGAAAAAGGTCTGGACAGGGGCGGCACGCACTGATTAACTGGAGAGCATGAACGTGAAGCGAAGCGAACCGTCCCGTCCGTTGTCCGCGAAGAACTGGGTTCCGGATCAGCCCGGAGCATGGGCCATGGCGCTGCTGCCCGCCTTGGCCGGCATGGTGGTCGGAGGGTTCGATGCCGGCCGACTGTGGCTGACGGGCGCATGGCTGCTGTGCTATTGCGTGCAGTTCACGGCGGCACGATGGCTGCGGTCGCGATTCCAGCGCCGATACCTGCCGCCGGTGCTGACCTACACCGCGCTGTTGGCGGTTGCGGGCGTGCCGCTGCTGGCGATGCATCCACTGATTCTGGTATGGGCGCCGCTGTACGTGGCGTGCGCCGGTGTTTCGTTCCTGGGTGCGTGGCTGCGCAGGGAGCGGTCGCTGTGGGCCAACGCGGCGGCGGTGATCGCCACGTCGATGATGGCATACGTGGTGTATGCCTTCGACGACCCCAATCTGTTGGGGCGGACCAGCATGGGACTCGTGCTCGCCGGCATGTTCGCACTGACACAGTTCGGATCGGTGCTGTACGTCAAGACGATGATCCGGGAGCGCCGCAACAATCGCTATCTGGCGGCGTCGTGGATCTGGCATGCGGCGTTGCTGGCTCTGGCCTGCACGATTTCAGGTGGCACGCTGCCATTGCCGATCATCGCGACGGCCCTCTTGCTCAGGGCGGTTGCGATGCCGCTGTTGGGACGCAGGATTCGCATCAAGCCCATTGTGGTGGGGCTGCTGGAGATGGTGTTCAGCGTAACGGTGTGCATCTACGCGCCGTTCTGCGCACCGTGGATTTCGGTGGCCCTAACGTTCTAGTCCAAACGGTGCAGCAACACCATGAGGCTGCCGCAGAAGGACCAGACGGGCTGGGGGTGCAAGCAACGAGTGAGACGGGTGGGACACTGCGCACATATGGCACAGACGCAAAAGCCTCGGGCGGATAGCTGGTATCCGTCCGAGGCCCTTACGTTGTACGGCCGGCCATCTGCCAGAGACTAGAGACCAGAGACCAGAGACCGGAACCCAGAGACCAGAAACCGGAAACCAGAAACCAGAGGCAAAAGCCAGCGATCCAGCCGATTAACGACCAGTGCCCGGCAGCTGACCCATCAAGATCAGCTGCCGGGCACCTAGCCGTTTAACAATCGGCGGTTACGCTCAGGCGCGCTCCGAAGCCTCCTCGGTCGCGGCCTCGCCCTGACGCTCGACGCGCAGGCGATGACCCTCGGCCTGGGAGACGCCATAGTAGGCGGCGATGGCGATGTCCTTCATGTCCTCGATCATCGGGATGCGCGGGTTCGCGGGGGCGCACTGGTCCTCGTAGGCGCGCATGCCGATCTCGTCGATGACGGACCAGTAGTAGTCCTCATCAACGCCGCAGTCCTGGAAGGACTTGTTCATCTGCAGCTTGTTGTCGCGGTAGTCCTCCACGGCGCGGGCCAGGTTCTCGACGCCCTCGGCCGGGGTGGTGCCCGGGTTGATGCCGAGGTTGCGGGCGATCTCCTGGTAGCGCTCCGGCGCGATGTACTTGTTGTACTTCGGCCAGCTGGTGGGCTCCAGCGGGATCTGGCCGTTGTAGCGGATCACGTACGGCAGCAGGATGGAGTTGGTGCGGCCGTGGGCCACGTGGCACAGCGCGCCGATGGTGTGGGCCATGGCGTGGCACATGCCGAGGAACGCGGAGCCGAAGGCCATGCCGGCCATGGTGGCGGCGTTGTGCATCTTCTCCTGGGCCTTGATCTTCTCCTCGCCCGCTTCCAGGTTGACCGAGGGGGCCAGGTTGTCCCAGATCAGCTTGGCCGCGTGCAGCGCCATACCGTCAGTGAAGTCGTTGGCGTACACGGAGGCGTAGGCCTCGAAGGAGTGGGTCAGGGCGTCGAAGCCGGCGTCGCAGGCCAGCTTGCGCGGCTGGGTGCGGGCCAGGACCGGATCGACGATGGCGACCGACGGGGTCAGCGCGTAATCGGTGATCGGGTACTTGTAGCCGGTCTTGTGGTCGGTGATCACGGCGAACGGCGTGACTTCCGAGCCGGTGCCGGACGAGGTCGGGATGCACACGAGCTTGGCCTTCTTGCCCAGCGGCGGGATCTTGAAGGCGCGCTTGCGGATATCGAAGAACTTCTCACGGACGTCGGAGAAGGAGATTTCCGGATGCTCGTACAGCAGCCACATGATCTTGGCCGCGTCCATCGGGGAGCCGCCGCCGACCGCAATGATTGTGTCGGGCTCGAACTCCTCGCGCATCATCTCCGCGCCCTTCTCGACGGTCTCGACCGAAGGCTCCGGCTCGACGTAGTCGATGATGCGGAAGGTGACGTTGTTGGAGCGGGCACGCAGCTGGTCGATGACCTTGTCGACGATGCCGAGCTGCTCCATGACCTTGTCGCAGACGATGACGGCCTTCTCGATGCCGTACATGTCGCGCAGGTACTTGATCGCGTTCGGCTCGAAGTAGGTCTTGGCCGGGATCTTGAACCACTGCATGTTGTTGTTCCTCCGAGCGATGCGCTTGATGTTGATGAGGTTCACGGCCTGGACGTTGCCGGAGACGGAGTTGCCGCCGTAGGAGCCGCAGCCCAGGGTCAGCGACGGGGCGATGGCGTTGTAGATGTCGCCGACGCCGCCGAGCGAGCTCGGGGAGTTCCAGATCACGCGGCAGGCATGCATGCGCACGCCATACTCACGCACCAGTTCCTGGTTGTTGGTGTGGATGACGGCGGTGTGGCCGGCGCCGTGCACGAGCATCTGCTCGCACATCTTGAAGCCGGTCTCCTTGTCCGGGGACTTGAGCACGGCCTGGACCGGGCACAGCTTCTCCATGGTCAGCGGCTCGTTCTCGCCGACTTCCTTGCACTCGGCGCAGATGATCGTGGTGTCCTCGGGAATCGAGAAGCCGGCGGCGTTCGCGATGAAGTGCGGGGACTTGCCCGGGACCACGTTGTTGAGCTTCGGGGTCTGGCCCGAGTAGGAGGTGCAACCGAACATGTACTGCTCGAGCTTGGCCTTCTCCTCGTCGGTGACGAAGTAGGCCTTGCGGCGCTTGAGCTCCTGGATCAGCGGGTCGTACACGTCCTTGTCGGCGATGATGGCCTGCTCGGTGGCGCAGATCATGCCGTAATCGAAGTGCTTGGAGAGCACCAGATCGTTGGCGGCGCGGACGATGTCCACGTCCTTGTCCACATAGGCCGGGGCGTTGCCGGCGCCCACGCCGAGGGCGGGCTTGCCGGAGGAGTACGCGGCGGTGACCATGCCCGGGCCGCCGGTGGCCAGGATGGTGGCGATGCCGGGGTGCTTCATCAGCGCGCCGGTGGCCTCGATGGACGGATGCTCGATCCACTGGATGCAGTTCTCCGGAGCGCCGGCCTCGATGGCGGCGTCACGCACGATGCGGGCGGCCTCGGCGGAGCACTTCTGGGCGAACGGATGGAAGCCGAAGACGATCGGGCAGCGGGTCTTCAGCGCGATGAGCGACTTGAAGATCGCGGTCGAGGTCGGGTTGGTGACCGGGGTCACGCCGGCGACGACGCCGACCGGTTCGGCGACCTCGTCGATGCCCATGACGTCGTCCTCACGGATGATGCCGACGGTACGCTGGCCAGCCAGATAGTTGGTCACGTGCTCGCAGGCGAAGATGTTCTTGGTGGCCTTGTCCTCGACCAGACCACGGCCGGTCTCCTCGACGGCCATCTTGGCCAGCACAAGGTGCTTGTTCAGCGCCGCGATGGACGCCTTGGCGACGATGTGGTCGATCTGCTTCTGGTCGAGCTTCTCGAACTCGTCAAGGGCCTTGAGACCCTTCTTGACCAGGGCGTCGACCTCGGCCTCGGCCGCCGCGAGCTTCTCCTCGGGGGTCGGCTTGGCCGGTGCCGCGTTCTTCTTTGCTTCTGCCACTTCGGTCCTCCTCGATCTTGTTAGATGCAAAGGTGTCTCTCTCCCGCCCCGAACGTCAAGGCGGAACCGTCACGGAAATCTGTGACCTGCATCACAATTTAGCCGATAATCCCTACTTTTCGTAGGGTGGTTCGAATTGAGCGTGTCATGGTTGAAGACGGGCAGTAAACGTTTGGTTGCGTTATCTTTTTGTCCGTTTCAACCATGAAATGCTCACACTATGTTCTTTGTTGTTGTCTTTCTCGTCATGTTATCGATGCCAGCGCACCGAACGGCGTTCAGACGATCTGACAGAATTCGATGGTCTCGCCGTTGGGCCCGTAGACGTTGAAGTACCTGATGCCCCTTTCCCAGAACGAGGGGATCGATTGGATCTCGGCATCCTTCAGACGCAGCCCCAACGCCTTGGCGTTCTCGAAGGCCGCCTCGATGTCCGGGGTGTCCAACGCCCAGTGGTTGATGGCGCCGGTCGTCATCGGCGCCGGCATGCCGGAGTGCTGGAAGTCGGTGGTGAATGCGGTCATGGGGGTGGTCATCTTGGTTTCCTTTCGATACGGTGCCCGCGCTCGTCGAAGCCGGGCTGGCGGGGACGGATGAACAGCGTCAATATGAACGCGATGGCGTAGAGGATGGCGTAGGACCAGCACACGCCGCCGTATCCGACGATGATCGACGCGACGATCATCATCAGCGCGTTCGCGCCGAACCATTGCGGCATGTAGTAGAAGGCGACCGATCCGACGGCGAGCACGCCGCATCCGAACCAGTGCAACGGCACCATCGAGCACATGACGCTCGTGCCGGAGGGACGCCCCTGCTATTGCGGCCGGCGTGGCCGCCTGACCCGCCGGCACGCGGCAATCGGTGCACGCGAACCGCCAGATTATTGCCGGGCTATGGAAAACCAGACGCCCCTTCGTACAATGTACCTATGAAGAACCCGACACTGCACCGTTACGCCACGCGTCCGGGATTCTACTTCACCGACGATGGTGGAGCCGACGTGGTGGTCCGTTCAGAGAACGCCGATCAGGTATGGATGTGCGTCGTCGAGCCGCTGGGACGGCCCACCGCCTTCTTCAACGAGGCGATTCGGCTGGTCGACGACCCGGAGACGCCGTTCGTGGCGCAGATCCGCAACTACGCGGTCTCGTCGCGCGTCATCGAATCGTTGAACCTGCGCGAGACGCTGTTCCGCATGAGCGGCCCGAACTACGGCCTGTGGTATGTGCACCTGCCCAAGGCCTGGGACGGCATGCGCTACGGCTTCCGCGTGGACGGCACCTGGGACCCCAAGCACGGCGTGCGGTTCAACCCGTACAAGTTCCTGATCGATCCGCACGGCAAGGGCATCGACGGGCGCATGGAGCTCGACCCGGCCGCGTTCTCCTACCAGTGCGACATCGTCGACGGCAAGGTGAAGGGCTCGGCCTGGGGCGCGATGAGCACCGTCGACTCGCTGGGCAAGGTGCCGATGTCGGTGGCCATCGACGACCGCGACGAATCCAAGCACGAGGGCGAGCCGAGCCACCCGCACATACCCTGGAGCAAGACGGTGATCTACGAGCTGCACGTCAAGGGCTTCACCGCCGACGCCCCCTGGCTGCCGGCGGAACTGCGCGGCACCTACGCCGGCCTGGCGCACCCCTCCACGCTGTCGTATCTGCAGCGGCTAGGCGTGACCTCGATCGAACTGCTGCCGATCCAGGCCAAACAGGACGAACTGTTCCTGCAGGAACGCGGCGGAACCAACTACTGGGGATACTCGACGCTGAGCTATTTCGCCCCCGAACCCTCCTACGCCACGCGCAACGCCCAACGCAAGGGCGCCGCCGCCGTGCGCAAGGAGGTCATCGACATGGTCCGGGCCCTGCATGAGGCCGGCTTCGAGGTGATCATGGATGTGGTGTACAACCACACCTGCGAGGGCGGGGTCGAGGGGCCGACCGTCTGCTGGCGTGGGCTGGACACGCTCACCTACTACCGGCAGCAGAAAGGCAATCCCGGCAGGCTCGAGGACACGACCGGCTGCGGCAACACACTGGACTTCACCAACACCCCGGTTGTGGCGTTCGCCATCGACTCGCTGCGGTACTGGGCCAAGCGCATCGGCATCGACGGGTTCCGCTTCGATCTGGCGGCCTCGCTGGCGCGACTCGACGGCGAGTTCACCAAACACCACCCGTTCCTGTACGCGTTGCGCAGCGATCTGCTGCTGGGCAATCTCAAGATCATCATGGAACCGTGGGATCTGGGCAACCAGGGATGGCGCACCGGACAGTTCGGACTACCGTTCGGCGAATGGAACGACCGCTTCCGCGATACCACCAGGACGTTCTGGCTTTCGGACGTGGCGGCCGGAGCGAGGTCCGGCAGCGTGGGCATGCAGGAAATCGCCACACGCCTGTGCGGGTCGGCGGACCTGTTCGCCACCGATCCCGGACGCGGCGCCACCGCGTCGATCAACTTCGTATCCTGCCATGACGGGTTCACGCTCACCGATCTGACGCGGTACGCCGTCAAGCACAACGAGGCCAACGGCGAGAACAACATGGACGGCTCGAACACCAACCATTCGGCGAACTTCGGCGTGGAGGGACCGAGCGTGGACGCCCGCGTGGAGGCCAAACGCGAGCGGGCGGCCCTGAACATGTTCGGCATGCTGCTGCTGTCGCTCGGCACCCCGATGCTGCTGGCGGGAGACGAGTTCCGCAACTCCCAGGAAGGCAACAACAACGCCTATTGCCAGGACAACGCCATCACCTGGCTCAACTGGGATTGGATGCGCAAGCAGGGCGATTCGCCCGAAAGGCGTCGCATCGAGGCGGTGTCGGACCTGATCGCCATCCGCAAGTCGCTGGAACTGTTCCACCATGAGGACTTCTTCACCCGCCTGACGCAGCTCGGCCTGCTCAAGCCGTCCAGCCGCGTGCAATGGTTCCTGCCCGACGGCACGACGCCGATGGAGAGCGACTGGTTCGACACGTCCATCCGCAGCTTCACGATGCGGCTGATGTCGAACGACGAGGTGGATGTGCTGATCGTGATCAACGGCGTGGACAAGGCCATGGATTTCCACCTGCCGCCGGACAGCATGTGGAAGTGCCTGTGGAGTTCGGCGGTGTCCAGCGGCGACGAGCCGAAGCGCAAGACGACCCGGCCGCGCAAGCAGGCCGCCAGCGCCGCACTGCCACCCGAGGACAACGTGTGGCGGGTTCCGCCCCTCAGCATCAGCCTGATCCAGCAAATCACCTGGTAGCGCCCGCCCCTTCCGCCTCCCGACTTGCGTCACGGTCCGCCCCATACGGACTCTGACACAAGCCGGGAGAACGTCCTTCCGAAAAACCTTGGAATATCAACGATGCTACGGAAGTTCCGGCACGAACTTGCATCAGAGTCCAAGAACAATCCGGAAAAGCGAGGGGCGAAGCGACGAAGCAGGAACGGGGACAACATGAAAAGGGGTCCAATCCCGAAGGATTGGACCCCTTTTGCGTAGGCCGAATAAGGCTTAGCGCTTCGAGAACTGCGGAGCGCGACGAGCCTTGTGCAGACCGGCCTTCTTGCGCTCCACGACGCGGGCGTCGCGGGTCAGGAAGCCGGCCTTCTTCAGGGCGGCGCGGTTCGCGTCACGATCGATGGCGTTGAGCGCACGGGCCACGCCGAGGCGGATGGCGCCGGCCTGGCCGGTGGTGCCGCCACCGTCGACGAGGACGATGCAGTCGAACTTGCCTTCGAGCTTCAGCAGCACGATCGGGGAGTTGACCTCACGCTGCAGCAGCTTGGAGGGGAAGTACTCCTCCAGGGTGCGGCCGTTGATGGTCCACTTGCCGGTGCCGGGAACCAGACGCACGCGGGCGACGGCCTCCTTGCGACGACCCGTGCCGTAGCCCGGGGCGATGGTGGAGGTGCCGGTGCCAGCGCCGGAGTTGGTCTCGGTGGTGTAGGAGGTGAGCTCTTCGGTCTCAAGAACCGCGGAGTTGTTGTTCTCAGCCATGATGTTCTATCTCCCTTCGGTTCACTTGGCCTGCTGCGAGACCTGGGCGATCTCGAAGGTCTGCGGCTTCTGCGGCGTGTGCGGATGCTCGGCGCCAGCGAAGATGTGCAAACGATCCAGCTGCACCTTGGAAAGACGGTTCTTCGGCATCATGCCCTTCACCGCGGCCATGATGATGCGCTCGGGCTTGCTCTGCATCAGCTGGGCGTAGCTGTCACGGCGCAGACCGCCGGGACGACCGGAGTGAGAGTAGAGCTCCTTGCCCATCTTGTTGCCGGTCAGCGCGATCTTGGAAGCGTTGATGACGATCACATGGTTGCCGGAATCGGCATGCGGAGCGAACGTCGGCTTGTTCTTGCCGCGCAGCAGGACCGCCACCTGGGTGGCGAGACGACCGAGCACCACGTCGGTGGCGTCCACGATGTACCAGTCATGAGTCAGATCAGCTGGCTTCGGTGTGAAAGTTTTCACGATGTACCTTTTCTATATATTGTGTTCCGGGCCTCAGTCGGTCACGTTGAAGCGGTCGTGGCTTCCTTCGGCCTCATTATCCGTGGGCTCCCTGAAAGTCCTCGATGGCGAGTGGGAAAGCGCTTTGAAGGACCCCGTAGGGAAACACAACAATCCTCTAGTATATCGTCCCCTTTGACTTTCCGCGACCGTCGTGTTGCAGCCCACGCGGAGGATGCCGCGGGCACGGCGAGTGGAACGCCCCACGGTCGCCCGGACATGCCGGGATCGCCGGATACGACCATGCCGACGATTCCGAAGAACCGTCGGCATGGTCATCAACATGGTGCGCGGCAGCGGCGCGGCGGAGGACTATCCGACTATCCCTGCATGATGGCGGTCAGGGACTGCAGCCGCGGATTGTCGAACAGCGTCTCCAACGGCACGACGTGCCCGGCGGCGTCCGCCAGCGGAATACGCCAGTTCGGATACTCGTTGTTGGTGCCGGGCTGGTTCTGCGCGCGATGCTCGCCCACCGCATCGGTCAGCGATGCGGCCAGCAGCTTGGACGGAGCGGCCTTCAACGCGCGATACAGCGATTCGACGATCTGCTGCTCGTTGGCGTGCTCGTCCTCCAGCAGCTTCGGGTCGAGATAGCCGTTGTCAACCAGCATCATCAGCATGGCGTTGTGTTCCTTGACCGCACTGGCCTGGAACTCCTGCACGGAGCAGGTCAGCAGGTTGAGCTTCTCACGGATGCGCACATGCTCATAGTCCAGATAGCCGGCGCACGGCGGCAGATCATGCGTGTTCACCGAGGCCAGCGCATACGGGCGCCAGGTCTTCGGTTCGTGGAACACGCCGTCGGTCTGCTCGAACCATTCCACCGCGCAGCCCAGCAGTCCATGCTCGGCCAGCGAATCGGCCACATACTCGGGAACCACGCCCAGGTCCTCGCCCACGACCACGCCTCCGACGCGGGAGGCCTCGATCGCCAGGATGCCCAGCATGATGTCCGAATCGTAGTGCACGTACGCACCTTCGGTGGCGGAGCGTCCCTCGGGGATCCACCACAGACGGAACAGGCCGAGGATATGGTCGATGCGCACCGCTCCGGCCTGCGCGAACATGCCGTGCACGATATCGCGGTACGTGCGGTAGCCGTTGTTGGCCAGATCGATCGGGCTCAGCGGCGGCTGGCTCCAGTTCTGCCCCTGCTGGTTGAAGAAGTCCGGCGGGGCGCCGACCGTGGCGCCCTTGGCGAACCGCTCGGGGTTCCACCACACATCGGCGCCCAGCGGGTGCACGCCCACGGCCATGTCGGCCATGACGCCGATCTGCATGCCCGCCTCCTTGGCGGCATCCTGCGCGGACTGGAACTGCTCGGCGGCGATCCACTCCATCCAGCGGTAGAAGTCGAGCGTGTCGGGGAACTGGTTGCGCAGATCCGCGATCTGCGGCGAGTCCTTGCTCAGCGACCGCTCCCAGTTGTCCTCCGCCTCACTGGGCGCGCCCCACTTGTCATAGCACAGGCACCAGGTGGCATAGGCCTCGAGATCCTCGCCGCAGGAACGCTTGAACGCGTCGAACGCGGCCTGGCGTTCCTCGCCGCGGCCGGCCTTGAAGATGATCCACAACGCGTGCATCTTGGCCCGCCACATCGCGTCACGGTCGATCTTGCGCGCATCGGCGTTCAGATCCGCCACGCTGTTGTGCAGATCGTCGATCTGCCGGCGGGTCGACTCGTCCAGCTGCTGGTATTCCTCGATCGATTCGGGACGGATGTAGGTGAAGTTCACGAAACGACGCGACACCGGCAGGTACGGCGACGGCGTCAACGGCGACACCGGCTCGGCGGCGTGCATCGGATTGATCATCACGAAGTCGGCGCCGGTGCGTTCCTTGGCCTGCACCAGCATCGTCTTGAGGTCCTCGAAATCACCCACACCCCACGAACCGTTGGAACGGATCGAATACAGCTGGGCCATCCAGCCCCACAGCTGGCCGCTCTTGAGCACGTCCGGCAGTTCCACGCGCTTGGGCGCGCTAATCAGCGTGGCGTCCGTGGTCAGGCCGTCCACCGTGACGTGCAGCGTGTGGTAGCCGACCGGCACGTCGTCCGGAATCTCCACCAGGGCCGGGGCGATGAACGTGCCGTCGATGATGTGGGCGCGGGCGGTGCCGTCTCCCACGACGGTCAGCGTGCCGGCGTAGGGTTCGCCGTTCTCCAGCGTCAGGCTGGCCGTCGGCACCGACATGATGCCAGTGTTGACGCGGATGCGGTCCGTGGTGCCGGCGATGTGCAGCACCGTCGGTGCGACCACGCGCCCGTAGCGCTCCTTGATGACGGTGTTGATGGAACGGCTGATGGCCCCTTCGCTGGAGGCGTCCACACCCAACGCCGCCAGCACCGCGATCAGGACATCATCTTCGATCTCGTGATAGTCGTTGCTCTGGCCGACGTAGCTTGTACCGATGCCCAGCATCTTCGCCAGACGGATCAGCGGTCGAGCCAGACGCTCCTCGGTTTCTCTCTGGTCAGTCATAGTTTCAGTGTAAAACCTCATCAGACACGCCACGCGGCGGACATGCCGAGCATGCCAACGTTTTCACCGCGTTGCCAGACGCCGCTGGGCGGCGTTACGCACCTCCGGCGAGGGATCCGAAGCCAGTCGGGAGACCACGTTAGGCGACGTATTCGGGTTCAACGCCACCGCTCGGCGGATCATGGAGGTGAGCACATCGGGCCCGCCCGGCGCCCGTTCCCCGCCGAATCCGGCCAGGAATTCCAACGTTTCGGGGCTGGTGCGCGGATCCTGGGCGCCCTCGAGCCGCATCTTCCACGAGGTACGCGCGTTGCGCAGCGCGATTTCGCGCACTTCCGGCGACTCATCCTTGGTCAGCCGCCCGACCAGCCAGTTCTTGTCCTGCTCGTTGGCGGCCACGGCCTTGCGCACCTCCACCGACTCATCCTGCGCCAGCTTGACCAGGATATTCGGGAACGGCATGGTCTGCGCTAGAAAGATGCGATCCTCCAGCGGCGTGTGCGGGTTGCCCGCCACCGCCTCCAGCAGTGCCGTCGCGCGCGAATAGCCGGACTGGTCGGATTTGTCCGGCAGGGGGCGGCGTGCGAACTCGCTGAGTTCCGCCGCGTCGGTGGAATGCCGCAACCGCTCGTAGACGGTCGTCAACGCTTCGAACTGCTGCGTCGGTGTTGCTGATGCTGCTTCTGTCATGCCACCCAGCTTAACCACAGTCAAGTAAGACGGTACATATCTACCGGTTTCCCCTTCCCGGACTCTGACACATTCCAGCAATCCAGCTCCAGCCAAAACCCCGGAATTCCAACGTTTCCGAATATACCCACAACCCAACTTGCATCAGAGTCCATAAAGGGACCACTCCGGAAGAAAACCATGATACCGACGGCATTCTCTGGACTCTGACACATTCCAACAATCCGGCCCCAACGGAAACCCTGGAATTCCAACGTTTTTAGAAGAGCCTGAGTTCCAACTTGTGTCAGAGTCCGGGAAGACACCTTCCGGGAAGACACCATCCGGGAAGACAAAGTCCGGGAGGGCAGCGTCCGGGGAGGGCGGGGTGGGGCGGGTTACAGCGGGACGGGGCGGTTGAGGGTGGCGACCGGATCGGGGACCACGGCTGCGTTGAAGGCTTCGCGCACGCGGATTTCAAACGCCTCCGCGCGTTCCATCGGCACCGATACCTCGATGACGACACGCTCGGCGAACTCCTGGCTCACCTGCTCACTGTCAACCGCCGCCGCAATCCGCTGGAACGAGCCGATCTGCGCGTACTCCAGCCGCACACGGTACACCCGGCACGGCACAATCCGCGCCCGCGTCGCGGCCTTGACCGCCAGCGACGCGCCGGTCGAATACGCACGGATCAGACCGCCGGAGCCCAGCAGGATGCCGCCGAAGTACCGCGTCACCGCCACCACGCAATCGGTGAGTCCGTTCGCGCGCAGCACGTCGAGAATCGGCTTGCCTGCCGTGCCGGACGGTTCGCCGTCGTCGCTCATCCGTTCCGACAGCCGCCCGTCGGCCCCGCCGCAAATCGCCGCGTACGCCACATGCCGCGACTTGGGGTGCTGCTCGCGAATCGACTCCACGAATGCGAGCGCGTCCTCGAGTGAATCTACATGGCAGGCATCGCCGATGAACTCGGACTTCTTCTCCACCATCGAGTCGTGTGCGGGAGAGTCCGGCGGGTCGAGCAGCGTGAACATCTCGGTCATTGATTCGCCTCGATTACAACTCGTCGTGATAGATCACAGTCCAAAATATCGCGCCGACTGTGACTGTGATCTATTTCACCAAACACCCATATTCCAAAACGTTGAAATTCCGGGGATTTCGAGAATAGATCACGGTCACGATAGATCAGAGTCACGACTACAACTCGTCGGTGATCTTCCACTCGCGCACCACGTCCTGGTCGGCGCCCATCGAGTACACCACGTCCCAGATGCGTTGTCGCACCTGCGCGTCATAGTCCTCCGACCAGCAGACCCCGTCCGGATGGTCCTCCGACAGCGGACACCACTGGTAGACGCCCTGCCGCTTGTTGGCGGTGGGCAGCCAGTCGATGCGGCTGACCCGCCAGGTGCCCGGCTGTCCCTTCTTGCCGGCGAACTGCACGCGCGCGGTGATGCCCTGGTTATTCACGATGTTCTCCGGCGGCGCATCCACCGTGAGCGCGTTGCCCAGCCCGTAGATGATCCAGGTGTCGTTGTACTGCTCGATCGGCTGGGCGCAGTGGCAGCCCGCACCGTAGATCAGGTCGAACGCGCCGGTGTCGGCGAGTTCGTGCGCCTCGGCCACCTGCCAGGTGTCGGCGTCGGTCAGGTACTCCTGCACCGAGTGCATGGCGATGGCCACCACGTCGGCGCCCTGCTCGCGCGCCTTGTTCGCCTTGTCCACCGCCTTCTGGATGTCCGAATCGTGGTTCGGGTCGCCGAAGTCGCGCAGACGGTCCACACGCCAGTCGTAGTCGGGGGTGAGCGCGTTGAGCGAGACCGTGCCGGTCACGATGCCGAGCGTGCCGCCGCCGGTGGGCGATTCGACGAGCAACGGCTCGTAGGACTCTTCCTCGGTGTTGTAGGAGCCGGTGTGGGCGATGCCGAGGCTGTCCAGTGTGGAGGTGAGCCGTTGGATGCCTTCGGCCCCCTGATCCCAGGAATGGTTGGTGGCGTGCGTGCACGCCTGATATCCGACGCGGGCCGCGGAATCGGCGACCTCGGGAGGGATGTTGAACACCGGGTATCCCGCGTAGGGGCCGCCGCGTTCGGCGATCGGGGTCTCGAACTCGCATACGGCGATGTCGGACGCATCGATATACCGGCGCATCGGCTCGAACAGAGGGTCGAAGTCGAAGGCGGTGCCGTCGGTGGCGGTGGTGTCCGGTCCTTCGAAGTTCACCCACAGTTCGGGGTGGAACAGCAGGTCGCCGTTGACCAGCATCGCGATGCAGTCGTCATCGGGGCAGTCCGGGGAATTGCCCGGATGCCTGACCACGGGTTCCGGCACGGTCGAGTCGCGCTGCAATGCCACGCGTTCGGGGCCGTTGTCGGACCCGGTGCCCGCCCACGGCCGATTGCAGGCGAACCATGCGGCGATGCAGGCCACGCAGACCACCAACAGACCAATCAGGGCCGCTCCTCGCGCCGCGACGTGCGGGTCCCTGCGCACATGCCGTCCATACCGTCCCTGAGCCATACTCTCTCCTCGTCTCTCGCCGAGTTGTTCCCTTCAGCTTACCCGTTCGGGGCAAGGCCGGTCCACCGGCGACGCGCGAGCACGACGGCAATGCCCGAATTGCGGATGAAGAGCGGCCGCCGATGGCGTGCCCGCGCCAGGACGACTAGACTGTGCACCGGAGACGGATGGACAAAGGCGTACCTCCGGCTCCGCTTACCTGTTCGGTTCGTCCGGGGACGGCGTTCAGACGATGGCGTTCAGCCGTTCGCCACGCAGGAACGCCGTCGCCGAGCGGACGTTCTGCCCTACCAGCGCGCGCAGCGCGTTCCCGGAACGCCACGCCACATGCGGCGTGATGACGAGGTTCGGCAGGGTGCGCAGGGGATCGTCGTCAGGAAGGGGTTCGGGTGCGGTCACATCGATGCCGGCGGTGATGTCGCCTCGCGACAGCCGCCCGGCCAGCGCGCCGGGGGCGATCAGTTCGGCGCGGGCCGTGTTGACCAGCATCGACCCCGGATGCATCCGGTCCAGTTGGGCAGCCCCGATGATGCCTTGGGTGTCGTCGTTCAGGGCCAGGTGCAGGCTGACGACGTCGGACTGGGCGAAGACTTCGTCGATGGATGCCGCGGCGCGCCCCTGCACCGCGGTCAACGCGTCGGGGTCGGGGTGGCGGTCCCAGACCAGCAGCCGCATGCCGAGTCCGTGGGCGAGCCGCGCCACGCGACGGCCGATGCCGCCGAATCCGATGATGCCGAGCGTGCGCCCGCCCAGCTCGTCGATGTCGGCACCCGGCCAGCCGCCGGCGTGGGTGCGGGCGTTCAGCGAGCCGACATGGTGGGTGAGCTCGAACATCAGGGCGATGGCGTGTTCAGCCACCGCGTTGTCTCCGTAATGGACGGCGTTGCAGACCGTGATGCCGAGACGGCGGGCGGCCTCCAGGTCGATGAAGCTCACCGCGCCGGTGCCGCAGAAGGTGATGCATCGCACGCTGCCGGCGATTCGTTCCAACAGTCGCGCGGGAGCGCGGAACCCCGTGGACATGACCACGGTGGCGTCCGACATGCGGGCGGCGAGCGCATCCTCGTCATCGGTCCAATCGGTGTGGATGCGCACGCGGGCCAGGCCGGCGAACTCATCCAACCGGTCCGCCAGCAGCGCGGTCATCGAGGGGATACTCACGGGCACCACCACCAACGGCAGATCGGTGCGGTCGGCGTCGCGCTCGATGACGGGCGGAAAGGATGGACGGGGTTCCTCGGCGGTATCACTCATGCCGCCAGCTTAGCGCAGATGGCCGCGAATGCGCGGGGCGGAACACGGATGGTGAATCAGCCGCGCAGGGCGTGCTTGACGCTGCGGGACTTCATGTAGACCAGGGCGCCGGCGCCCGCGATCAGCAGGCCGAGCACGGTGAACAGGGCGGTGCCCGCGGCACCGGTCAGCGGCAGCTCGGTGATGGACTTCACGTTGTTCACGGTAACGGTGGAAGTGCTGCCATCCACGGCCAGGTCGAGCACGTCGCCCGTGACCTCGTAGGTCACGTCCTTAACCTCGGCATTCTCATGCTCGCCCTCGATGGTCGCATCGATCTCAAGGTTGAACTTCAGATCCACATCCAGATAGCCGGCGGGAGCGCCGGTCTCCTCGATGACATACTCCACGTCGTCCTCGAGGCCGGCGAATGTCGCCCTGCCGTCCCGGTCGGTCGTCACGGTCTGCAGGGCATTGTCCGCGCTGCCGCCATCGGCGCGGTAGATGACGAACGTCGCGCCCTCGAGCGCCGCGCCGGTGGTCTTGTCCTTCTTGACGATGGTGTAGTCGAAGTTGAACACCTTGACGCCGGGACCGGGGACCGTGTCCTTCGACTCGTTGCTGGTCGGGTCGTTCGGGTAGGTGAGAGACGGCGTATTGAGCACACCGGTGGTACCGGTGGGACCGGTGACCTTGGCCTCATAGGTCACGGTCACGGACTTGCCGACCAGGGCGGCGTCAGTGAACGTGTCGTTCTCGCCGGGCTCGTCGGCGCCGAAGCCCTGCTGCACGATGTACTTGGACAGGTCGACGGTGAAGGTCTTGCTGCTCTGGTCGAAGCCGGTCACCGTATACTCGTCGTCAACGGTGAGCTCGGTCCCATCGACAGACACATGCAGCGTACCCGAGACATACTCCATCGGGGCGCCGTCATCGAACTCGTCGGTGATGGTAAACGAGTAGCCCTGGACCTTGTAGCCCACGTAGTTCGGGATCTTGGTGCTCAGCGTGTACTTCGCGTTCTCTCCCCGCTGCACGGTGTTGTCGTCGACGGTCTTGGCGATGTTCACAACCTGGTTCTTCACATTGGCCGTACCATTGCTGATTACGGTTCCTTCGCTGGTATCAGTCTTGTTGATGGTCAGCGGAGTGCCCACCAGCATGGAGACAGCCTTGGAGGAACCGGTCGCAGTTTCTATTGCATCCACCGTGTCCTGATCCAGAATCAGCCACAGACCGGGGGTATCGAACGTGAACGTGGCCTGGGTGCCTGCGACAGACGGAGTCACCTCCTTGGCCTGGTCACCGATCGAATCACGCAACGCGTCGGCGAATTTGCGGGTGGTGCCGTCGCCCAGATACGGGGATTCACGCGAATCATCGAGTTTCGCATCATCCTGCTGCTGCGCCCAAGCCAACGGATCGATACCGGCAGGATCAGTAGGAACGATTTCAGGAGCAATCGCAGCGTTTACAGCCGCCGTGACCTGAGTCTTGATGCCATCAACCGTCTTCAGGCTGAAGACCTGATTGGGGGACGTGCCGTACACGTCGTAGTCCGCGATTTTGATCGCCTTGTACGTGTGCCCGGTGAACTGAGCAGCGTATTCGGCGTTCAGGGTCACCGTGGTGTTTGTTCCGTCATCAGTCGCCACCGCGGCGTTCGCTGCGCCCGCGCTCAACGCCAGGCCGGTCGCCGCGAGTGCGGCGGCCGCAACGCCGGCGAGGGCCCGCTTGAACATGCCCTTCATTGTGTTCTCCTATTCTCCCCTATGGGGTTGTGTTCGGAATTATGGGTTGCTCCCCTTGTTGGTTCCCCAACCCATCCGGGAGAGCGGTGGACAGGCGAGAAGTTCTTGAGATTTCTGGGATTTGCATTATCCGGGGCCGGAACGGCAGTCGATGCATCAGGCCGTCGTTCCGGCCATAACCGGCAGCTCACACTCGCCGGCGACAAGCCAGCAGCCATGCGGCACCAGCCGCGAGCAGCATGCCGCCGCCGGCGAGCAGCAGCCCGCGCGCCGTCGTCGACCCGCTGCCGGTCAACGGGAGGGTCGCCACCGGGATCACCGCGTACGTGTTCGTCACGGTGAGGCTCACGTCGGCGGTCCCGTCGCCGGCGTCCGTGAACGTTCCCGACGGGTCGCCCCGATAGGTGGGATCGGGCGCGTACCCTTCGGGGATGTTCGTCTCCGCGACCGCATACCAGGCCCCGGCAGGCAGGTTCCCGATGACGATGCACTGGTCCTTCCGCAGCGTGACCGTCGTCTGGCCTGCGTCATCGAATGTGATGGTTCCCTCGCCGGCGTTCGGATCGGGCTTCAGCGGCTCGCCCGGCTGCCCGTCCGCATACGACCGGGTGACGGCCGGATAGGAGCCGGCGATCGCCGCACCACCCTCCGACTGCTTCAGCGTGATCGTGAATGTGAACTCCTGTTCCCCGACGCTCGGCGGCAGGTGCTCGCCCTCCACTGTTTTGGCGATCCGCAGCGTGGCCTGGCGGTCGGTGACTTGTACGATGGTCACGCCTGTGAACAGGCCGGTGATGTCGGTGTCGCCGAGCTCGTAGACGCGCGGGTCGATCACGTGGGCGTTGTCCGGATTCGCCACGGTGTCGTCGTTGCACTGCTGGACCTTCAGGTACGGGATGCCCTCGTCCACGGTGAACCGGCGGTCGGCCTCCGTCGTCGGCGACTGCACGTCATAGTCGAGCGCCGCATCGTCGCCCGCATACCGCAGATGCAGCCTCAGGGCACCGGACCCGGTCGCCGCGTCCTTCCAGTCGCCCACCGTATCGCCGACCTGCGGGGTGGCGACGATCTGGTTGAGCGTCGCGTCGATGTCGTCATCCACCGCGAACGGCAGCATCGAACGGACCAGACGACCGACGCCACGCGTCACCCTGACACCATCATCCTTCACGCCGGCGTCGGCGTACACGCCATCGCCCGTCACAATCACCTTGGCCGGCGTCGCGTTGGCCGCGTACCCGGCGGGCGCCCCAGTCTCGACGATCCAATACGTCCCCTCGGTCAGACCGGCGAATATCGCGGCGCCGCTCAACGTGATCCTGTCGGTTTCACGATTCAGGTCCCGCGTCGTCACGGGTTCGCCCACCTGCTGGGTACGATCGGGCGCCGTGCCCTCCTGGTTGGACCGGTACATCGTGAACTCGGCCCCGTTCAGCGGAACACCGCTCTCGTCGGTTTTCTGCACGATCACACGGTTGATGATGTTGGGCACGTACAGGTGCGCCGCGAACTGACGCGTGAACCCGTCGGAATTGGAGACGCGGTGCGTGTTGGCCGCGTCTATGGTTCCGGCACCGGCGGTGGTGTAGTAGTACGCGCCACGGAATTCGCCGTTGCCTTCGCTGTTGAAGAACGCATAGTCCTGGATGCGGCCGGGCAGCCCGTCGATCAGCGTCTGGTGGGAGCCGGACGAGGCAAGCAGGAAGGTCGCGCCCGTGGCCTCGTCCGCCGCCTGGATCGACTCCCACCCGTCATCCGGGGCGACCGTCCACCCGCCGGTATGGGAGCCATACACCGGCACCCAACCGTTGTCCGTGCGCTTCTCCACGATGACGAACAGGCGTCCGGCCATCGTCTGTGTTTCGACGGGTCCGGTGCCATCGGTAAAGGTCAACCGGTTCGGGGCCGTGACGAGCACCGTCGTCTGCGAGTAGATGCCGGTCCGCCACGTGCCGCCCTCCGTCTGTTCCGTGCTCATGTCGGAGAGCAGCAGGTTCACGCTGTCGGGTCCCTGCGCCTCGCCGCTGTCCTTGTGCCACAGGTACATACGCATGTCGCCGGGCGAACGATATCCCTCCGGGATCGCGGTCTCGCGCAACACCAGGTTGACACGACGGCCGCCGCCATCCGACGCGGGCACGCTCTGCGTCAGACCGTCGCCGCGATCGCCGTACAGATCCCACAACCGGTCGAACGTGATCGGATTGTCATTGTCATCCAACAGCACGACGCTGCCGTCCGCGTCGGTCGTCGCGGAGCAGACCGCATCGCCCCGGATGCCGTAGTTCGCGTCCGCGATATACACCGCGAACCGGGCGTCGGATACCGGTTCGCCATCCTGGTCGATCTTGACGATATCGGTCTCCGGGGGAACGACCAGGTTGTACTTCAACGACATGTTCGAATCCGTATTACCCCGCTCCAAATAGAAGAAATCGAGCGTATGGTACGTACCATCCTCGAACGTATCGCCGTTCAGCCCGTCGGCGGCACCCGCCTGGCGCATCAGCGCCGCGATGGTGGTGTCCCGGTAGCGCCGCTCGCCCGGATCCCACCGGTTGTTGGTGTTCGTATCGTCATACACGTACACGTGACCGTCATGGAAATTGATCTCGAGCGACGTCCTGTCATGGATGCCACCCAAGTCGCCGACCAGCACGTCATCGACGAACACCCACACGTCGTCGTCACCGGAGAAGTTGTAGGTCACCTCCTGCCGGTTCCCGCCCGAACCCGTGAACCCGCCATCCTGCTGGATGAACCGCGTGCCCATGCGCACGCCGAAATAATGGTTGATCACCGGACTCGTCGACGTGACACCTGTTTTCTGCCGGAGACCGTCGGCCCCTTCGTCGAACACCTGGCTGCCGGTGTTGAACGGGAAGAACTGACCGTCCGGCGAATTGCCGCCCTTCCTGACGCCCCAGGTGTCATACAGGGTGAAGTCGTTCGACCCCTCGTCGAACTGGGCGAAATTCGCCATGCTGTCGTAGTGGTAATAGCCATCAGCATCCACCTGCAGCAGATCACCCACATCCGTAAAGGCCTGCTTGCCCTCCCCCGAGCTCCCGTCGAACAGGTAGGAGAGCGATTCCGTACCGATCCCACCGGTGCCACTCAACACCGGATACCCATCCCCGCCCAGCCGCGAAGCCACGATGCCGCTGCGCGGCGCCGCACTCATCGTCCACTCGTTGACGGTGGTGGAGTTCAGGTTTGTCGGGCTGGTATCGGCGTTCTGCCCCATGCCTTTGCCGAACTTGAGCACGTGACCGGCATTGATGCCCAGATTCCGATAGTTCGGTGGATTGCTGTTGTCCGGTTCGTCACGCCCGTTGAGCCAGTAGTCGAACAGATCGATGGTGGTGCCACGCGGCGATACGCCCGCCACGGTATGTCCCGCGATATTCGCCGGTTCCTCGGCGAGCGCGACGCCCGCTCCCAAACCGGCCGCGAGCATGGCAGCGGCGGAAACGAAGGCCGTCAGCCTTGCCCGCACATGCTCCCCCCGGGAATTCCGTCTTGCCATGCCGCGCTCCCTTCGCCAGTCCCGCGATCCCCTGATATCTGATGTCGTGAGGCCCACTGTACCGCGCATAGCCCCGGCATCACCCCCTTCCGCATCCTTCGAAACCCCCAAGACACCGTGATGCGTACCTTGTATTCCAATGGACGCAAAGGTGATGCCACTCCCCTGCGTTCATACGCCCTTCTCCTCCCCCTTTCGGGGATGCCGCCACCGGCATGCCATCCATACGATGCATCACGGTCACAGCAACCGGCCGCGCCGGCGGTCTTTCCCCTCACTGCCGACCCCACCCACCCCCCTTTGCGCGGCGTGACCGCCGCCGCGTCGCCGTCAACCACCCCGCAGAGTCGCACGATTCCGCCGCCACGCACCCCACACCGCCGTTCGCCGATTCCGAATACGGCACCCGTTTGCTCCCCCATCCTCCTATGATGAGAACCAGTGCAGTCAGACGACCAACGGGGAGGCCCATCATGCGCGGTACTCATGCCAAACGCGGCACCGGATTATGGCGCGGCCGACGCGCGAAACAGCGCACGGACGACTCCGACTTCACCGGACTGGAATCCGTGGCGGACCCCGACGTAACCCCGGACTACACGACTGATGACCGACCGCGTTACGACTCCGACAGCGGCGATCGCGCCGGTTACGGCAACAGCCACAACGACGCTCCGAGCCTCATCCCGACCTTCGACCAAATCCTCGGCGGCGACTCCGCCACCGCCTCCGGGCGCGGCCATACCAGCCAAACCGACCAAACCGCCCAGACCCTATGGCCACCGTTCCCCGAGGCCATCGACATCTCGGATCTGGTCGCGCAGCGTAAACGGCTCCGCCGGTCCATGTGGATGCTGCGCATCGTCTCCGTGCTGCTGCTCATCCTCGCGCTGTGCGTGATCGGATACCCGCTCGTCCTGCAATACCAGTCGGATGTGCGCCTGGCGCACACCACGTCCGCCGCGGCCAAACGCGTGGCGGGATGGCCCTACCCGCAGGCCGACGAGGCGCTGGCCGCCGCACGTGCCTACAACGAACGCCTCGCCCAGTCCGGCCAGCCGATTCTGGGCGAGGCCAGGGACCCGTTCTCCGCGGCCAGCGGCGGCTCGCACGCCTCCGGAGAGGATTCCGCCAGCTCGCAGGACGAGGAATACCAGTCGCTGCTGGACGCGGGCGGCGGCGTGATGGGCGCGATCCGCATCCCCGAGATCTCCGTGGACCTGCCGATCTACCACGGCACCTCCGAATCGGCGCTCGCCTCGGGCGCGGGACACCTGTACGGGTCGAGCCTGCCGGTGGGCGGCGCCTCGACGCACGCGGCCATCACCGGGCATCGCGGGCTCGTGGAGGCGATGATGTTCACCCGACTGGACGAGATGAAGGTCGGCGACTTCTTCTACATCGACGTGATGGGCGAGACGCTGGGATACAAGGTGGACCGAATCACCGTGATCGAGCCGGACGACACCTCGCAGCTCAAGATCGTGCCCGGCGAGGACCGGATCACGCTGATGACCTGCACGCCCTACGGCGTCAACACGCACCGACTCCTGGTTTCCGGAGTGCGCGCCACCATCCCCGGCGAGGCGCCACCGATCGAGGAGGCGCCGCACGACCCGCGCGCCATCACCATCATCACCGTGACGTGCACGATGCTGCCGTTGCTGCTGCTTGTGGCCTTCCTGCGGCGCGGGCCGTGGAATCCGATGCGCCACGGCACACACTGGCCGCGCCACTGGTGAGGCTTGGCGAGAGGCGATTACACGAGGTTTGTCATAAATAAGTGAGCGCGAAA